>CAVPBN010000038.1:0-43919 GCA_963701815.1 uncultured Alphaproteobacteria bacterium | reverse complement strand
CGGTTAAGATTTACGATGATCTTCAAATGCTTCGAAGTACATCTTCCCCCTTGGCCAGGCTCGACCCGGCCGTCCACGTCTTGCAATGGAGGGATCTTGCAAGAAAATAACGTGGGCGCCCACGGAACAAAGTCCGTGGGCTGACGGCCCACGGGTCAAGCCCGGCCATGGGGTACTGGTGCTTCTCTACAACCGCCAAATCAACCAATATCCGAACCGGACAGCAGTGGGCTCCGGCCTGCAAAGACCCGCCGCGTGGCTGTTAGCACCAAACCGTCAGGCTGGATTGGAACCGGGGTGACGAGTTCCGCCGGTGGCTTGGGCGGAATTCCAAGTCCGAAATTCGGCGCTGTGGCGAGTAAAAAAGGCACGCAATAGCGCCGCGGCGGAATCTCATTCACGACATGTTGCGTGATGAGCATGTTGCCTGGTTGCGATTGAACCACAGATCTATGATGAATTGCGCCGCACTGCGAGGTTGCTGCATGAAATGGATCGGGCTCGTCGGCTGGCTCGTCCTCGCCGCGGCGGGCATGGCCGCCGGGCGCCGCCGCGCAGACATCCGCCGTGACGTTTCGCGTCGGTTTGTTGTCGGTCGGCGCCGACCCGACCGATCGCAGCCCGTTCGGCGCCGGGCTGATCCGCGGCTTCGCCCGCCAGGGCTTTACCCTCGACCGCAACCTCGCCTTCGAGCGCCGGGCTGCGCACGGGCGCCTCGACCGGCTGCCGCAGCTCGTGGACGAACTGGTCGCGAGCAAGGTCGCGATCATCGTGACCAGCGGCTACCCGGCGGCGCTCGCCGCCAAACAGCACGCAAGCCTGCCGATCGTCGCGGTCCAGGCCGGCGACCCTGTCGAGGACGGGCTGGCGGCGAGCTTCGCGCGGCCCGGCGGTCACCTGACCGGCCTCTCGGAGGTGGCCGTCGAGCTTTCCGCCAAGCGCCTGGCGTTGCTCAAGGAGGCGGTGCCGGTGATCCATCGGGTGGCGATGCTGTGGAACGAGGAGGATCTCGGCATGTCGTTGCGCTACAAAGCAGCGGAAGCTCGGGCCCGCAGCCTCGGCATCGAAGTCGAGTCGCTCGGCGTACATGCCCCCGAGGGTTTCGATGGCGCCTTCGCCGAGATGATGCGTCAGCCGCCGGACGCGATTCTGATGGTCAGCGACGTCTTGACGACCTTGAACCGAAAGCGCGTCTTCGATTTTGCCGCCGAGCATAAATTGCCGGCGATTTACGAATACGATTTTCTGGTGCACGAAGGGGGCCTGATGTCATACGGCCCGGATGTCAGCGAAATGTATGATCGCGCGGCGGGGCTGGCCGTGCGCATCCTGAGGGGCGCCGATCCGGCGGCGCTGCCGCTTGAGGAACCGACGCGGTTTGTGCTGGCGATCAATCTCAGGACCGCCAAGACCATCGGTCTGACGATCCCGGCCTCGCTGCTCGCTCGCGCCGATGATGTCATCGAATGAACCCAGCCGCGGTCTGGCGCTCGCCCAACCGGCAGATGCGCCGGGCGTAATGGGCGCCGCGGGCGTGCCCGCCCGGCGGCGTCTGCGACTGGGGCTCGCTCGCAAGCTGGCTTTGGCTTTTGTCGGCTTGGTCAGCTTTGTGCTGCTGGTAAACGGTGCGATCGATTCATGGCTCGGCTATGGAGAAGCCGAACTTACCGCCGGCCAGATGGAGCAGGTGAAGGCCCAGGACGCCGCCCATCGAATTGAAGGGTTCATCGCCGAGATCGAGCGGCAGATCGGCTGGACGACCACCCCGCGATGGGATGCGCTGCCGCTCGAACAGCGACGCTACGACTTCATCCGCCTGTTGCGCGAGGTGCCGGCGATCAGCGAGATCACCGAGGTCGACGGCGCGGGAAAGGAACAACTCAGGCTGTCGCGGACCGCGCCCGATGTCGTAGCGAGCGGCGCCGGCGATGCCGCCGCTCCGCGCTTTGCCGAGGCGGAGGCCAAAGGCGTCTGGTACGGCCCGGTCTATTTCCGCAACCAGTCCGAACCTTATATGACGGTCTCGGTCGCGCATGCCGGGCACGACGCCGGGGTAACCATTGCCGAGGTCAACCTCAAATTCATCTGGGACCTGATTACGGCGATGCAGCTGGGGCAGAAGGGCTATGCCTACGTTGTCGATGCGCGCGGCCGGCTGATCGCGCATCCCGACCTCAGCTTGGTGCTGCGCGACACCGACCTGTCGCACCTGCCGCCGGTGGCGGCGGCGCTGGAGAAACGACAAACCGGCGCTGCGGCAGGCGGCGCGCATACCGCGGACGGGCCGGGTGGCGAGCGGGTGCTGACCGCCTATGCCTCGGTAACGCCGCTCGACTGGACGGTCTTTGTCGACCTGCCGCTCGCCGAAGCGCTGGCGCCGGTTTACGCCTCGCTGTTCCGAGAGGGCGCGCTGCTGGCTCTCGGGCTGCTGCTGGCGACGGTGGCGGGGACCGTGGTGGCCCGGCGCATGGTGATCCCGATCCGGCAGTTGCAGACCGGCGCCGAGCGCCTGGGTTCCGGCGAACGCAACCAGCCGATCGAAATCCGGACCGGCGACGAAATCGAAACGCTTGCCGACCGGTTCAACCAGATGGCCGTCAAGGTACAGGAATTGCACGATACCCTCGAGGCCAGGGTGGACGCGCGAACCGAGGCGCTGCGGGCGCAGGAGCAGGAGGCCCGCAACGCTCGCCTCACTGCCGAGCAGACGCTTGCCGAACTGCGCCAGGCGCAGGACCGGCTGGTCGAGACCCAGAAACTCGCCTCGCTCGGCCAGCTGACCGCCGGCATCGCCCACGAGATCAAGAACCCGCTGAATTTCGTCAACAATTTTGCCGAGTTGTCGGGCGAGCTGGTCGACGAGCTCGATGGCGTCCTCGCCGCCGGCAGCACCGCGCTCCCTGACGCCGCGCGCGAAGAGATCGATGATCTGACCCGGATGCTGAAAGGCAATCTCGGCAAGATTGTCGAGCATGGCAGGCGCGCCGACAGCATCGTCAAGAATATGCTGGCGCATTCGCGCGCCGGGACCGGCGAGCACCATCCGGTCGACCTCAACAAGATAATAGAGGAAAGCTTAAATCTCGCCTATCACGGTATGCGCGCCGAGAAGCCGGAATTCAACGTCACCCTGCACCGGAATTACGGCTCCGACATCGGCCAGATCGACGCCTACCCGCAGGAGCTCATGCGCGTCATGCTGAACCTGATCGGCAACGGCTTTTACGCCATGCACCAGCATCGGCTCGACGGCGCCGAGACCGGCTATGAACCGGCCTTGACCGTGACCACCCGCGATCTCGGCGATCGGGTCGAGATTCGGGTGCGCGACAACGGCACCGGGATTCCCGCATCGGTCAGGGCCAAGATCTTCGAGCCGTTCTTCACCACCAAGCCGCCCGGCGAGGGCACCGGGCTCGGGCTGTCGCTGAGCTTCGACATCATCGCCAAGCAGCATGGCGGAACACTTGCCGTCGACAGCAAACCCGGCGAATTCACCGAGTTCACGATTATTTTGCCGCGCGCGTCGGCGCCGCTTGCCGCCGTCGCGACGGGAGAGGTGCGATGACCTCGACGATCCTTGTGGTCGACGACGAGCCGGACCTCGAAACGCTGATCCAGCAGCGGTTTCGTCGTCAGATCCGCGGCGGCGAGATTACCTTTCTGTTCGCCCACGACGGCGCCGAGGCGCTCGAGGTACTGGCCAACGGCAGCGCCGTCGACATGGTCCTCAGCGACATCAACATGCCGCGGATGGACGGTCTGACCTTGCTGCAGAAGATCCGCGAGAAGGACGATCAGCTGTCGACGGTCATCGTCTCCGCCTATGGAGACATGGCGAATATCCGCACTGCGATGAACCGCGGCGCCTTTGATTTCATCACCAAGCCGATCGATTTTGTCGATCTCGAAGTCACGATCAACAAGACCTTGCAGCATATCGGGACGTTGCGCGAGGCGCGCCGTCGGCAGGTCGAGGCGGAGCGGGCGCAGGCATTGCTGTCGCGCTATTTCTCGCCGAATCTGGCCGATCGGCTGGCGAGCGATCCGGGAATTGTCGACCTCGGCGGACAGCGGCGCGAGATCACCTCGCTGTTCACCGACATCGCCGGGTTCACCTCGCTGGTCGAGACCCTGGCGCCGGAGATCATCGCGCCGTTGCTCAACGACTATCTCGGCGGCATGACCGACATCGTCTTTGCCCATGGCGGGACGGTCGTCAAGATCATCGGCGACGCGATGCATGTTCTGTTCGGGGCGCCGGCCGAACAGCCCGACCATGCCGCGCGCGCCGTCGCCTGCGGCATCGAGCTCGATGCATATGCCCAAGCCTTTCGCGCACGCTGGGCCGCGCAGGGGACCGTGCTCGGCGAGACGCGTCTCGGCCTCGAAGCGGGGCCGGCGATCGTCGGCAATTTCGGCGGCGGGCGGTATTTCGACTACACCGCCTATGGCGACACGGTCAACACCGCCGCCCGGCTCGAAGCCGCCAACAAGGACCTCGGCATCCGCATCTGCGCCGGCCACAGCGTCGCCAGACGGGTAGACGGCTTTACCGGCAGGCCGGTCGGCGACCTCTTGTTGCGCGGCCGCAGCGAACCCTTACGAGCGTTCGAGCCGTTGTCGGCCGAGGCCTTCGCCGGGCCGGCGACGCAGGCGTATCTCGCCGCGTTCGCCAAGCTCGAAGCCGAAGACCCCGCGGCGATGCCGGCTTTTGCCGCATTGCTCGGCATGAACAGCGACGACCGTCTGGTCGGCTTTCACCTGAAGCGCCTGCTCAACGGCGCCACCGGCACACGCATCGTCCTCGACTGAAAGCCGGCGCGCCGAATTTGGCGGCGTTCTTGCCGGCGAATCCTGCGGTGGGTTCGGGCGCCGGCCGGCTGCGGCGTTGACGCATGTTTAAGGCCCGCCGCCGGATCTTGCTTGTCCGGGGTTTCCTGGCGTAACGGTTGACGCTCCGCTTCGATGATCGGCTGCGTCCGCTGATTTACGACATCGATGGTTGAGTCAGGGTTGCGCCGCAATGCCGATAGACAGCAATGGAGCGGGTCGTGCGCCGTCGGGACCGTTTTTGGCGATCGCCGACCGGCGGGCGAGCGACGCGGAAATTCAGGAATTCAGGGGGACGGTACTCGCCAAACTGACCCTCGCGGTCGGCAAGGATGCCGGCCGGGCCACCGATCGCGACTGGTTTGTCGCGACTGCGCTTGCCCTGCGCGATCGGATCATCCACCGCTGGCTCGCCGCCGACCGGGCGAATCAGGCCAAGGGCCGCAAGCGGGTTTGCTACCTGTCGCTCGAATTCCTGATTGGGCGGCTGCTCAACGACGTCATCGAGAATCTGCGGTTGGGCGATGTCGTGGCCACCGCGCTCGGCGATATCGGTGTGGATCTCGTTCGCATCTCCGCCGCCGAGCCCGACGCGGCATTGGGCAATGGCGGGCTCGGCAGGCTGGCCGCCTGCTTTATCGACAGCATGGCCGCACTCGGCATTCCCGCATGCGGCTACGGCATCCGCTACGATCACGGGCTGTTCCGCCAGGCCATCAAGGATGGCTGGCAGCAGGAATATCCCGAGCATTGGCTTTCGTCCGGGAACCCGTGGGAATTCGAGCGGCCGGAGGTCGTTTACGACATCCATTATGGCGGCCACCTCGAACCGATGGCGTCGGCGGCCGGGCGGCCGCGCTCGCTCTGGCACGCGGCGGAGACGGTCCAGGCGGTCGCCTATGACACCCCGATCGTCGGCTGGCGCGGCCGACACGTCAATCTGCTGCGGCTGTGGTCGGCGCGCGCGGTCGATCCGCTCCGCCTCGATGTCTTTAATGACGGCGACCATGTCGCGGCGCTGTTGGAGCAGTCGCGCGCCGAGGCGATCTCCAAGGTTCTCTACCCGAGCGACGGCACGCCGGCTGGGCGCGAATTGCGGCTGCGGCAGGAATATTTTTTTGTTTCCGCCTCGATTTAGGATCTGGTGCAGCAGCACGTGCGTACCTACGGCAGCATCTACACCCTGCCGAGCCATGCGGCGATCCAACTGAACGATACGCACCCGAGCGTCGCCGTCGCCGAATTGATGCGCATCCTGATCGATGTGCACCACGCGGCATGGGACGAGGCCTGGAAGATTACCCGGGCGACACTCTCCTACACCAACCATTCGCTGCTGCCGGAGGCGCTGGAAAGCTGGCCGGTGTCGCTGTTCGCGCGGTTGTTGCCGCGTCACCTCGAAATCATCTACGCGATCAACGGCATTCATCTCGAGGCGATTCGGCAACAGGGAGATGCCGAACCGAGCCGGCTTGCCGCGCTGTCGCTGATCGAGGAAGGCGATGGCGGGCGGGTGCGAATGGGCCACCTCGCATTTCTCGGTTCGCACCGGGTCAACGGCGTGTCGGCGCTGCATACCAAACTGATGCGCCGGACCGTGTTCGCCGAATTTCATCGCCTCTACCCCGACCGCATCATCAACCAGACCAACGGGATCGCCTTTCGGCGCTGGCTGCATCAGGCCAACCCTCAGCTGACCCGGCTGCTGTGTGCGGCCTGCGGCGCCGAAATCCTGGACGATCCCGGCCGTCTGCGCCGGCTCGTCGATCAGGCCGATGATCGCGGGCTGCACGAACGGCTCGCCGCGGTCAAGCATGCCAACAAGCGCGTCCTCGCCCGCATCGTGCGCGAGCGGCTGGGCTTGCGGCTCGATCCCGCCGCATTGTTCGACATCCACATCAAGCGGATCCACGAATACAAGCGGCAGACCCTCAATCTGATGGAGACCATCGCCCGCTGGCAGGCGATCCGGGCGGAACCCGACCGGAATTGGGTCCCGCGCGTCAAAATATTTGCCGGCAAGGCCGCACCCGGCTATGCGCAGGCCAAGCTGATCATCAAGCTGGCGAACGATATCGCCGCGGCGATCAACCACGACCCGCTGGTCGGCGACCGGCTCAAGCTGGTTTTTCTGCCGAACTACAATGTCAGCCTGGCCGAATTCATCATTCCGGCCGCCGATCTGTCGGAGCAGATCTCCACCGCCGGCACCGAGGCTTCCGGGACCGGCAACATGAAGCTGGCGCTGAACGGCGCGCTGACGATCGGTACCTTCGACGGCGCCAATATCGAGATCGGCGAGCAGGTCGGCGCCGAGAACATCTTCATCTTCGGGCTGCGCGCCGACGAGGTGGCAAGACGCATCGACGACGGGTTCGACGCGAGCGGGATCATCGCCGGATCGCCGGAACTTGCCGCCGTCTTCGGGGCGTTGCGGCAGGGGGTGTTCTCGCCCGACGATTGTCGCCGCTTCGACCCGCTGATCGATCGGTTCGAGCATGCCGACAGCTACATGGTGGCCGCCGATTTTGCCGCCTATCGCCGCGCGCAGCAGCAGGTCGATGAACTTTGGCGGTCGCCGGCGGGCTGGGGGCGCGCGGTGGTCCGCAACATCGCCGGCATGGGCTGGTTCTCCTCCGACCGGACGATCGGCGGCTACGCCCGCGAGATCTGGGACATCCCGGTCTGACTGCGAACCGGCCGGCGCTGCGCCCGCACGGGTGCGGCAACCCGAGCGGACGCGGCCCGGTCCGGCTGCGCCGCTCACAGAAACCCGCCCAGAACCAACTGACGTTCGCTGTTTTTCCCTGTGCCGGGATCGGCCGGTTCTTGGCGGGTCGGCGTTCCGGCAAACAAGCCGCGATTTGCCGATCCTGAGCCCCGGCGTTCTTACTTTTGCCATCATAATCTCGGATCTAGTGGTGCAAACCAGACAGATGGTTTTCTCCGATGCGTACCTTGACCGAGATTGCTTCGTCGCTCTGCTCCTAGCAATGACAAGCACTTAGGCTGTCATTGCGAGCGAAGCGAAGCAATCTCGACGCGGACCTGCCCGAGAGCAAGCATCTGGTTTGCACCACTAGATCCGCAATTGCTTGCGCTCGCGCCAGCTTTCTCGACGCTGGCATCGGCAGCAAGGGATCGAAGCAAAGTAACCCGCTAAGGTGTCGGGAGAAACAGGGCCCGCATAGCACGACAAGACGGTGTCAGAGCATGCGACTGGGACCAAGGCGATTTGTCGGAATTCTGATGTCGGCATGGATGCTGTTGCCGCTGACTGCGCTCGCGGCGAACGGCGCCGATCCGGCGGGTGATCGCCGGATCATCCATGTCCTCGATCGGCTCGCTTTTGGTCCTACTCTCGAAGATTTCCGCTATGTCAGGGCGATCGGGGTCGAGCGCTACATCGCCGAGCAGCTCAATCCCTCGTCGCTCGCGGAACCCTTCGAACTGCGCTGGCGCCTGGCGCAACTCGGGACCCTGGATCTGAATGCCGTACAGCTGCGGCAACTTTTCGGGCCGCTCCCGGCGATCTTCGGGGTCAAACCCTCATCGCAGGAGGCCGAGGCGCAGCGGCGGCGGGCGCAGGCCGTGGTCGACCAGGCCGCGGCGGCGCGACTGTTCCGGGCCGTGCTGAGCCCGCGCCAGTTGCTGGAGGTCATGGTCGATTTCTGGTTCAACCATTTTAATATCTTCGATGGGACCGGGCTCGAACGTGTTTGGATCGGCGACTACGAAGAGCGGGCGATCCGCAGTCACGCGCTCGGACGCTTTCGCGACCTGCTGGTCGCGGTCGCCAAACATCCGGCAATGCTCGTCTATCTCGACAATACGCTGAATTCGTCCCCGCGCAAACCGGGCCGCCCCGTCAGATTAAACGAGAATTACGCGCGCGAAGTGATGGAACTCCATACCCTCGGCATCGATGGCGGCTACACCCAAGACGACGTCGTCACCTTGGCCCGGGTGTTTACGGGCTGGCGGGTCAATCCGCCGGGTTCGGGCGTATTCCCGGATCAGGCCGCGGTATTCGACGGGACCCGCCATGATTACGCGCCAAAGGTGTTTCTCGGGAAGACCTTTATTGGCGACCGGTCGGGCGGAGGGCGAAGAGGCGCTCGACATGCTGGCGCGGAGCCCGGCGACCGCCCATCACATCGCTTTCGAGCTGGCGCAGTATTTCGTCGCCGACACGCCGTTGCCGGTCTTGGTCGACCGGCTCGCCGCCCGCTTTACCGCGACCGGGGGCGACATTACCGAAGTGCTGAGGACCTTGTTCGCCAGCCCCGAATTCTGGGCCGGCGTCGGCATCAAATACAAGACGCCCTACCAATTCGTCATCTCGTCGGTGCGGGCGGCCGGCTTACCGCTCTTCAACCCGCGCCCGCTGCTGGCCGCGATGAACCGTCTCGGCATGCCGCTCTACGGCTGTCAGACGCCGAACGGCTACAGCAACACCGCCGACGCCTGGCTCAGCCCCGACGCGACGATCCGGCGGATCGACTTTGCCGCCGCGCTCGCGCGCGGCGCGCTGCCGCTCGCCGGTCCGAGTGAGGCGGCGCTCGGAGCAGTGCCGCGGCACGGGTCGGGTCCGGTTTCCGCGGCGCATCTCGAACAGATTTTCGGCTCGACCTTGACGGACGGCACGCGCAAGGCGGTCGCTGCGGCCGCGCCGGCCTTGCGCGCCGCTCTGATCCTCGGCAGTCCCGACTTCATGACCAGATAGGCGGCGCCGCCGCGGCGGCGAATTCGGCAAAATGCGGCCATGTCGAGGATGGACTTTACCCGGCCCGCGACCGATCTATCCGGCAGGTCCGGCCCGACAAACCGGATAAACTGCGAGTATCCAGCCATGCATTCTTTCCCGACCGAGATTTCTTTGATCTAATGTACGACGAATTCTACGGACTCGCCGCTCGGCCGTTTCAACTTGCCCCCGATGCACGCTTCTTTTTCGAAAGCGGAGTGCATCGTCAGGCGATGGCCTACCTGATTTATGGCCTGCACCATGCCGAGGGTTTCATCATCATTACCGGCGACGTCGGCGCCGGCAAAACGATCCTCGTCGACAATCTGCTTTCGACGATCAGCGAGGGCGATTTCGTCGCCGCCAGAATCGTGACCTCTCAGCTGACCGCGCACGATCTTTTGAGCCTGGCCGCGGCCGGGTTCGGGATCGCCGAGGAAGGGCTCACCAAAGGATCGCTGCTCCAGCGGATCCAGGATTTCGTCCGAGACCAGTATCGCCGCGGCAGGCGCGCGCTGCTGATCGTCGACGAAGCGCAGAACCTATCCTTTGAGGCGCTCGAAGAACTGCGGATGCTGTCCAACATCGTGGTCGACAACACGATGGGCCTGCAAAGCTTTCTGCTCGGCCAGCCGCAATTTCGCGCGACCCTCGGCAGCCCCGGCCTGGAACAGCTGCGGCAGCGGGTGACCGCCGCCTACCATCTGGGCCCGCTGAGCGAAACCGACACCAGGGCCTATGTCGAGCATCGGCTGCACCGGGCCGAGTGGCGAGGCGATCCGCAATTCACCGATGCCTCGTTCGCGCAGATCCACCGGCACACCGGCGGGGTGCCGCGCCGGATCAACACGCTGTGCTCTCGGCTCCTGCTTTACGGGTTTATGGAACAACTCCACACCCTTTCGGAGAGTGCCGTCGAACAGGTGGCCGATGATCTGCAGCGCGAGATTTCCCAGGTCGCGGCCCCGGCCGAGGCCGCCCCGGCCGGGGCGAAGCCGACAGACGGCCACGAGGCCTCCAGCCGAATTCTCGACCGCCTCGAAGCGCTCGAGGACAATTTCGGCAAACAGGAGCGCCTGATCAAACGCGCAATCGAACTCGTCGCTCGGTATTTGCAGGGTGACCGCCGATAAGGCGCTCGCGACCGCTTGCGGGCTCGATGATTACGGCGCCGACAGCCAGAGGCGGCGCAGGTCGGCGCGATGGCGCAGCAGCCAATAGAGGCCGACCAGGCTGTGCCCGTTCTCGATCGTTCCGGCATCGAGCAGCGCCTCGACTTCCGCCGTCGTCTTGACCACGACCCGGATGTCCTCGCCCTCTTCGACGAGCCCGTGCACGCCGGCTGCCGACGTCGAATCGACACGGGCACAAAACAGAAAGACGGTCACATCGGAGGAACCTGAGGACGGCATGAAACGCTGGATCGGGATAACGTCGCCGATTATGGCGAGCCCGGTCTCTTCGCGGGTTTCTCTGATCGCGACCATCTCCGGCGTCTCATCGGGGTCGATCAGCCCGGCGACCACTTCAATCTGCCATGGGCTCGCCCCGGCCATCAGCGCGGCCACGCGAAACTGCTCGACCAGCACCACTCTGTCGCGGTCGGGATCGTACAGCACGATCGCGATGGCCGGGCCGCGCCGCATCACATCGTGGGTCTGCGGCACGCTCCACTCGCCCGAGAACCGGCGATGGCGGAAGCGGACGACATCGATCCGCACAAAGCGCTCGAACGCCGTCCGCGTCTCGGCGATCTCGACATCGGGATGATCCGGGGGGAGATCCGGGCGATGATCCGACCGGCCGGATCCGGTCATGCCGCGCCTTTGGTTGCCGCAGCGGCGACGTTGCTGCGACGCGGCAGACGCACGATGAACTCGGTGTACTCGCGCTCTCGACTGTCGATTTCGATCGTGCCGTGATGTTCCTGGACGATGATGTCATAGCTGATCGACAGGCCGAGCCCGGTGCCTTCACCGGTAGGTTTGGTCGTGAAAAACGGCATGAACGCTTTTGCCTGCACCTCGGGGCTCATGCCGATGCCGTTGTCGCGCACTCGCATCTCGACTGCTTCCCGTTCATTGCGGGTCTTCAGTTGCAATACCGGCTCGAAGGTCGGGTCGCCGCCCTCCAACCGGCGTTTGTTCACGGCATGGAAGCCGTTGCCGAAGAGGTTCAGAAGGACGCGGGTGATGTCCGGCGCAACCAGATCGATCGGCGGGAGATCGGGGTCGAAATCGCGCACCAGGGTAACGTTGAAACCCGGGTCCTGGGCGCGGGCGCCGTGGTAGGCGAGCCCCAGCGCCTCCTCGGCGAGCGCGTTGAGATCGGTGCGCTGACGCTCGCCGCCGCCGCCGCGCGAGTGCGACAGCATGCTCTTGACGATGCCGTCGGCGCGCCGCCCGTGTCCGGCGATCTTGCCGAGATTGCTGGTCAAGGTCGCGATCAGCTCGTCGACTTCGTCGGCGGCCGGGACACGACATTCTTTTGCGGCAACGGCGATCGTCTCGCTCAGCTCATCCAACAGGTCCCGCGACAAATCGGCGAAGTTGTTGATGAAGTTCAGCGGGTTTTTAATTTCATGGGCGACGCCGGCGGTCAACTGGCCGAGCGAGGCCATCTTTTCGGCCTGGATAAGACCCGCCTGCGCGGCTTTGAGCTGCTCATGCGCGGCCAGCAGTTCCTCCTCGCGCCGGCGCTGGTCCTCGAACAATTTGGCGTTGCGCACCGCCAGCGCCGACTGCGTCGCGAACGCCTCGACCAGGCTCACCGTTTCCTTCGAAAAACTGCCGGCTTCGCGGCGCAAGACGATCAACCCGCCCAAAATGTCCTGTTCGTGCAGCAACGGCGCCGCAAGCAGCGAACGATAACCGAGCGAAGCAAGACCGGAGGTCAATTCCGGCACGAGCGCGCCGGTTTCGGTTGCAAGGTCCGGCACCTGCACCGGTGCGCCGGCTGCGGCCGCCGCGCCGATGGCGCCCTCGGCGCGGCGGATCGGCCGCGCCTTGAGCTGCGCGGTCAATGCCGCCTCGGCGCCGTCGCCGGTCCGGAAACGGAATTCGCCGGCCTCCTCGTCATATTCGAAAACCATCCCGGCGGCCGCCTGCGAGAACTCGACGGCGCGGGCGACAATCAGGCGCAGTACGGTTTCGAGGTCGAGGGTCGAGCCGACCGCTCGGCCGACCGCGCGCAATGCCTCGAACTGCGCCAGGCTCAGGCGCAGCGCTTCGGTCGTGTCGCGGAACGCCGCCAGGGTCCTGGCCATGGCGCCGATCTCGTCGGGGCCGGCGGCGGGGATGGCGACCGCGGCATTGCCTGCGTTCAGTCCGTCCATCGCGATCACCAGCCGCTTGAGCGGCGTCGCGATCGAGCGCAACACCAGGAATGTCAAGCAGGCGCCGGCCAACAACGCGACGGCGACAATCAGGAGCGACAGCCGGGCCGCGCCCGCCGCCTCGTCGACGACCTGCTGGCGTGCGTTGTCCGCCTGGCGGGTCAACTCGGCGGCGATCGCGGCCAGCGACCGGTCGGCCGCGGCGCTGTGCTCGCCCGCCTGGGCCCACAGCTTGTTGCCGCTCTCCCGGCGGTCGGCGGTGTATTCCTCCACCGCCTGGCCGGCAAGGTCTTCGTATTTTTCGACCTCGCCGCGCACTTCGGCGACGGTCTTCGGTTGCCAGCGCGCGAGCCGGTCGAGATGCTTCTCCAATCGCCCGCGGGCCGCGGCGGCCTTGCCTTCGGCTTTCGCGAGCAGGCTGACGGCAAGGTCCGCCAGCCAATAGCGCATCTCTCCGAAAGCGAATTGCGCGGCATTGGCCTCGCGACTGACGGCGATCATGTCGGCCGCCATCAGCATGCCCGCCGAATTGTCGGCGAGCTTGCGGTTCAGATAAGAATTCGTCGCGATCAGCACCAACAGCAGCGTACTCGACAACAGGATCAGGCGGGCCCGGATCGTCAGCCGGGACATCATCGAGTTATTTCCTTGTCGGTGCCGTCGCTCCAGAACCTCGGCGCCAATCCCGGCTTTACGCCCGCCGCCATTCCGCTCTCGCTATACCGCTGCCGAGCACTTGCGCATGTCAAAGCAAAAGAATCAATGAATTTCGGGAGCTTGGGAATATTGGGAACGGAAATTCGGGAAGCTGCCCGGCGGGTCTCGATCACCGGTGGGGCCGACGGCGCGTCGCTCAAACAACCCGTCCGTCGATGACGGCGTCCGCACGCCCGCTTTCGATCTCGACGACCCAAAGGTCGGGATCGCGCCGGCGCTGCCGCGCGATGTAGGCATCGGCATCCGTCTCGGTGACCGGAACGGGGCCGGTTGCCCGCAGCCACACCAGCTCGCCATCGGGCCGTCGCGCCTGCGCCAGCACGGACGAGCCGCCGCTGCGATCGCTGAATTTGAGCAGCACCGCCCCCGAATCGGCGTCGCCACGGGCCAATACGGCAACCGCGATCGCCTCGATGTCGCAACGCCGGATCAGCGCCTTGATCCAGAGACCAGTCTTGAGCCGCGCTTCCATATCGGGCTGTCGAATGCCCCGCTGTTCAGCCGCGGCCTGGCGCCAACGGCAGGCGCACATGCATGGTCAGCCCGTGCGGCTGCCGGTTTTCGGCGACGATCGTCCCGCCCATCGCCTCGACGTTGCGGCGGGCGATCCACAAGCCGATCCCGAAGTAAGTGGTGCCGGTTTCGCCTTCGGCGTCGTCGTGCCGCTCGGAGTAGTAGCGATCGAAGATCCGCTCGATCTGTCCGGGAGGCACGCCCGGACCTTCGTCGGAGACGGTCAAATGGGCAAAGCGGCGGTCGGGCGACAGTCGGATCAGGATCTCGCTTCCGGCCGGAGCGAACGAAACGGCGTTCTCGATCAGGTTTTCGAGAACGGTAGCGATCATTTCTTCGCTGCCGAGGACAAACAGCCGGGGCGGCGGATCCGCTGTGATCGTCAGGTCGCGGCTGGCCAGCACGATCGTCATTCCGCGGCCGTCGGGGACGGGCGACCGGCTCTGGATCAGCCGGCCGATGACCCGCCCGAGATCGACCGGCGCCAGCGGTTCATCGATCAGATCGGCCGCAGCTTCGTCCAGGCGGCGGGCCGACGCGACCAGGCCGTCCAGCCGGTCGAGCGCCCGCTCGATCACGCCGACCGCCCGCTGCGCGCGCAGATTGCCGTCGGCAACGGCGCGCCGCATCGGTTCGAGCGATTGACGTATGATCGCGATCGGCGTCTTGAAGGCATGAGCGTTTTCCTCCGCGGTCAGGCGGATATCGGCGGCGGAGCGGTGCAGGGCATCGACCATGCGGTCGAACTCGGCGGCAACTTCGGCCAGTTCGGGCAAACCGGTGCGGTCCGTGAAGGACCCGGTATCGGGTCCCTGGTCGCGGATCCGGCGCGCCCGGCGGGCGAACCGGCGCAGGCCGCCGCGAACGCTCAGCAAGGTCGAAAAGGTGATTACCGCCATCGCGAGATAGATCAGCGCTGCGACGCGGACGGTCGGGGTCTCCCAGTAGGGTTCGCCGATATGCACCGATGGGAAGGCTTCGGCCGAGAACGAGGCGACGACCGCCCAACAACCGGCCGCCGTCGCCAGCGGCGTCACCGCGGTGACGATCTCGGCGCCGCCGGTCGGGCGGCGATAGGCCAGCGAGAACGGCATTTCGGTGCCGCAATTGCGCGCGAGGCGGTCGAGCACGCCCTGGCGCATCAAGATCTCGCGTTCCGCCTGCAGATTGCTCTGCGTCACCGGCGGCCACGATGCCACATAATAAAATCCGTCGCTGGCGCTGCCGCCTCCAGCCGGCGCCAGCAGCAGTTTGATCGTGGTCACTTTGCCGGCAAAGCGGGCGAGATAGCTCCCCAGTTCGGGCAGCGAGCCGGTATCGGAGGTCTGCAGCAGCGGCAGCAGGGATTGGCTGATGACCCGGCCTTCGTCGCGAACGCTGCGCAGCAGCAGCGATTGACTTTCGACATAGGCCGCTTGGAATTCCATATAAAGAAAGGCGGGGACGCTGAGGAAAATGACCGCGAGCAGCGCTATCTTGGTGGTCAGCGACGCCGCCCAGCCCCGTCTCCGTCGCAGGTCACTATGGCGCAAGCCAGCGATATCCGAAGCCGGCATAGTTTTCGATCCGATCAAATCCTGGGTCGCAGTCTCGGAATTTCTTTCGGATCCGCTTAATGAAGGTTCGTACATTGGCGCGATAGCCCTCGTCACCATATCCCGCGATGAAGTCTTTGCCGTGGACCAGATCGTAGATCTCCCGGTAGCCGACATCGTGCCCGGCCTTTTCTACGAGTAATCCGAGGATCTTGAACTCGGTCAAGGTAAGTTCGACCGGGCGTCCGGCCCAAAGCGCCCGGCCGGTGTCAAAACGCAGCTCGAGCCCGCCGAGGCGGAGCGACGACATTCTCGGCGGGGCCAAATCTACCGCCAAATCCGCGGTCGGGCGGGCACCGTCGGCGATCAGCTGAAGGCGCTTGACGAGGATCGGCAGACGGCGGGATTTATCGATGAAATCCACCGCGCCGCCGGCGAGCGCCGCTTCTTCGTAAATATCGTCCGAGAGCGCGGTCAGAAATATCACCGGGATCGCGATCCCGGTTTGGCGCAAGCGGCGCAGGACTTCGAGACCGTTGAGCTGCGGCATCCGCCAGTCCAGCAATATGGCATCGGCGCCGCCGCCATCGGCGAGATAGGCCAGAGCGTCGCGGCCATTGCCGAAGCTCGTGACCAAATATCCTTCGTCGATCAGATTGAGCTCCAGCGACTCGCGGAACAGTTCGTCGTCATCGACCAGCAGCAAGTGCGGCATTACCCGGTCTTGTCCCTAACTTGTCGTCTCTACCCTGTCGTCCCAGTGGTCCAAACCAGACAAATGCCTCCCGCCATGCGACCCTTCAGCGAGATTGCTTCGTCGCTACGCTCCTCGCAATGACAATAACTTACGCTGTCATTGCGAGCGAAGCGAAGCAATCTCGATGCGGGTTCCCCCGGGACCGAGCGACTGGTTCGGACCACTAACCGCCGGCGACCATCAGAGACCGTAAGCATCCCTGCCTTGTGTCGGTCGTTTCGGGGTCGCCCTTGGTTGTTTCGGCGTCGTTCTTGAAAGCATAGCGCAAAGCCCTCATTCGGCCGCTTCGCAGATCGAGATAAAAGAACAGATCCAGTTCGCAACTCGCGCTGCGCCACCGCCAGACTGTGGCGGGCGGTTGTTCGGATCGCTCCGCGGCAGCCCCGAAAAGGTGCTCTGCCGTCGGCTGGTCGAGCCCGATCAACTGGCTCGACACCGCCGCTTGCGGTACGGAACGCGGGATCGGCTGCGGTTCCGCCTCAGCCTCAGCCGCCGCGACGCTCCCCGGCGCCTGATCACTCGTCTCCGGCGGCGGGACGGGTTTGTGCGCCGGACGCTGGATCGGTTGCGGCTGCGCCCTCGGAACCGGTGGTGTCGCCGGCAGCACAGCCGCCGTCGGGGACAGCTTTGGCGCAGGCTGACCGGCGCACGCCCATAGGGCGCCGATTCCCAGGCTCATCAGAACCGGGATCAGCCACGCCTGCCGCCGCTCGACCTTCGCCGCCGCCAAAGTCCTGCCCGCCCATTCCGCCGGAAGCGGATCATAACACGAATCAGCGGCGTGCGAGGCGCTCGAGAACGCCGATGTCGCCGTCGCGATAGATCGCGATCAGCTGGCGGTCGTTCAGCAATACGTAGGTCTGGTCGCCTCGATCGCAATCGAGTTCGGCCACCGGGTAGTCCCGCTCGACCAGCAGGTCCGCCAGTTTCTGCCGCAAATCGGGCTGCCGCCCGATCAGTCCGGTCAGCGCCTCGCGGCCCCTTACCGAATAGCCGAAGCGGAACACGCCGCCGCAAGTGTTTCGGTCGAGCGCGACAGGGGCGCCGTTCGGTTGGTGCACGACGACCGTGTCCTGACGGAGCGTGACGATGTCGTTGTCAGCCGTGGTCCAGCTGCCGACAAACGGATTCTGCGTCGGCTCCGGTTGCGGGACGCAGGCGGCCGGCGCCGCCAGGACCAACACCGCCGCCAGCTGCGACAAGCGCCATCGATCTCTACAGCGCGGCACCCGGCAACCTTTCGCGATCGGAAAGCTCGCCAGAGTATCGCGAACGATCGCGCCGCGCGAGCGGATGATCGGGAGCGCGCCATCGCGCCCGCTGCAGGATCGCGCGGGCGCTCCAGTTAACGAAGCCTTTACCGCCTGTGCGTAGCCTTGTTCCGCGGGCAGGTCGGCGTCGTCGAGACGCGATTGGGTCGTCCGAAAGCGGCAACGAGGGCGGGGATGGACCTTCTCGTCGCTCTCGGTCCAAAGCAGGCGAGTGGGCGTGTCTGATGCGAAGATTTTGGCGTTTCGCACGCGAAGCCGAGGGCGTCGCCGCCGTCGAGATGGCGCTCGTCGGGCCGCTGTTTTTGCTGCTGTTGTTGGCGATCATCGAGCTCGGCTTGATTCTCACCACCCAAACGGTGCTGGACGGGGCGTCGCGCGATGCAGCCCGGCTGATCCGCACCGGGCAGGTCCAGAGCCAAGGGAGCCCGATAACCGCTTTCCAGACCCTGCTCTGCTCGAAAATGAGCGTCCTGATGTCGGTTTCGAACTGCCAGAGCAGCATTGTCTTCGACGTCCAGGTCTTCAGCAGCTTTGGCGCCGTCAGCTTTTCGCCGTGCACGCGCAGCTTTAATCAAACCGGCGGCGGAACGGCTTGCTCGTTTTCGCCCGGTGTCGGCGGCAACATCGTCGCGGTAAAAGTCAGCTATCCCCGGCCCTTTCTGATCCCTTGGGTCGGGGCGTGCTTGAGCGGCGGCAGATGTTGGACCGGCCCCAGCGCTCACGGCGCCGGCGCCGGCACCGGCACTACGACGTTGACATCGATCGTCGTCTTCCAGAACGAGCCGTTCACGTGACTTGGCGGCGTCGGGTGATGCGGGCCGGCAGTCTCGCGCGCGACCGGTCTGGGGCCGCGGCGGTCGAGTTCGCGTTGATCGTTCCGGTCATGTTCATTCTGTTCATCGGCAGCTACGAGGCCGCCAACCTGGTCCTCGCCTATATGAAACTCGAAGCATCGGCCGAGACGGTGGCCGATCTCGTCGCCCAGACCAGAGTGAATACGGTGCTTCAGAGCAGCGACTTCACCAACATCGCGGACCTCGCGAAACTGGTGCTGACTCCACTGCCGACAAGCGGCACCCAACTCAAGATCGCCTACGCCAGCATCACCTACAGCACCGGCGTTCCGGTCATTGACTGGCATCTCGAGGTGAACAGCGCGACCGCGATTACGGTAGCCAAGGCGGGCAGTGTCGAAAATCTTGCAAATCTCGGCAGCGAGACCGCCAACTCGGCCGACAGCGTGATCGTCGTCCAGCTCACCTACGCCTACAGCTCGCCGATCAGCTATGTCATGAGCTCGGCCTACACGCTGACCGAGTGGGCCTTCAACCGTCCGCGCTACATCAACTGCGTGCCGACCTATTTGAACACCGGCAGCGCATGCCCGTGATGAAAAGGGGATACCGATCCGTGGGTAGGCTCATTACTGCCGTCCTTGCCGGTGTGCGCCGGCTCACCGAGCGGCGCGAGGGCAACGTCGCGATGATCTTCGCCCTGAGCGCGATCCCCGTTGTCGTCGCGGCCGGCATGGCGATCGACGTCGGACGCGCCTACCTGGTCAAAGTGCGGCTCGGCGCCGCACTCGACGCGGCGGCCCTGGCGGTGGGATCCGAGACCAGTCTGACCGGGACGCAACTGACGTCGGCCTTGCAGAACTATTTCACCGCCAACTATCCGTCGACAGCGCTCGGCACCAACGTCACGGTGGCGCCGGTGCCGGCAAACGCCGACCTGACCGCCTCCGTCGTTAACTATCAGGCGCAAGCGACGGTGCCGATGACCTTGATGAAGCTCGCCGGTTTCAATTCCTTGACCGTCACCGTCACCGCTCAAACCAAAAAGACCGTCGGGCTGGAAGTCGCCGTGGTGCTCGACAACACCGGCTCGATGCTGTGCGGCGCCAACGACGGGACCGACGCCGCCTGCGCCCCCGGCGTGGTGGCAGCCGATACCGCGTGCACCAACTCCAGCAACAACAGCCGCATCTGCACCCTGATCAACGCCGCCACCGAGTTCGTCGACACGCTGACCGGCGCGATCAGCTCCACCCAACAGCTCTATGTCAGCGTCGTCCCTTATGTGACGACGGTCAATGTCGGCAGCGCATTCTGCAGCGGCGCCACCAGTTGCAGCCACATCACGACCGATTCCTGCAGCGGCGATTTTACCGACCAGAGGGGCAACATCCTCCCGGTCATCCCGGTCACCGGCAACACGACGAGCGGCAGCAAAACCGTTTCGAGCATCTCGCCCAATACCTCGGCCATGTATGCCGGGATGAAGATTACCGGGACGGGAATAGCCGCGGGCACGACGGTCAGCAGCGTCGGCAGCTCGACGCAGATCACCCTCTCGGCCAATGCGACCGCCACGCTGACCGGCGGCAGCCTGACGATCGGCCCTTACACCGCCGTCAGCACGTCGGTCAACCTGTCCGCGCACACGGGTACCTGGACCAACGGCAGCAGTACGATCACCAGCATCTTGCCCAATACCACCGGGATTGCAAAGGGCATGCTCGTCAGCGGGACTGGAATACCTGCCGGCGCTACCGTTGCAACCATCGTCAGCTCGACGAGCATCACCATCTCGGCCAATGCGACATCCTCGCAGACCGCGAAGGCATTGACGATCACCAACCTCGGGGGCATTACGACGAATGGCAGCAATATCGTAACCAGCATCTCGGTGGCGACGACTCCGACCGTCGGCATGGTGATCACCGGTACCGGCATCCCGAAGAACACCGCCATTTCGAGCGTCGACAGCGCTGCCTCCGCGTATACGAGCGGCACCGGGCAGGTGCATATCTGCAATAACGCGACGGCAACCGGCGACACCGCGCTGGCGTTTTACAGTCCCGTCACCTACGATACGACCAATACCAATACGACGTCGAACTGGATGGGCTGCGTCGTCGAACCCACCAGTTCCGATGAGAACAACAGCGTCAGCGGCGTGATCAATTCGTCGGTTACCGATCCGGACTACACCGAACCGACCAGCTGGCCGAGCTGGTACCCGTTCTGGTGGCCAAGCGACAGCGGCACCAACACCTGGCCTGCGGTCAAGGCCCAAAGCACGGCCACCGAGCTTCAGGGCAAAGAAATCACCGACTGGCTCGCCGAAGACGGGCCCAACCAGGGCTGCCCGGTGCCGATGCTGCCGCTGACCGATGTGACCAGCACCGCCGGCAAGACCCAGGTGCTGAATACCATCAGCAGCATGTGGCCGCGCGACGCCGGCGGCACCCAGGTCCATATCGGCATGATCTGGGGCTGGCGCACGCTGTCGCCCAACGGCCCGTTCACGCCGGTCGACGGCCATCCATTGAGTTACAGCGACGCCTCCAGCACCGGATGGAAGAAAGCGGTCATATTGATGACCGACGGCGAGGAGGAATGGCCGGCGACAGACAACATGACCGGTCTCGGCCAGATCGCCGACGGCAAAATCGGCACGTCCAGCACCGCCACCGCCGTCACCCATTTGGGTACACGTCTGGCGAGCGTTTGCAGCAACATGGCCGCCAACGGAGATTTTATCATCTACACGATCGGTCTCGGGAGCGGCGGCAGCAGCAACACACAGTTGCAAAACTGCGCAACGACCTCGAATGGCGGTTTTTTCGAAGCGGCGAGCCCGTCCAACATCGCCAAGGTGTTCAACGACATCGCCAAGTCCCTGATCGCCCTGCGCCTCACGCAATAGGCCGTTAACAGTGCCTTTACCGGCGTGCGCCTAGGTTGTCGCCATCGGCCGCTTTTGATCCCGGTGGAGGCTAATGCTCAGACGCAGACACAAGATTCATTCCAATCGTCATGGCCGGGCTCGCCCCACTGCTGTCCGGTTCACGAAACGCGGTTGCAGTGAAGCACCAGTACCCCGTGGCCGGGCTTGACCCGTGGGCCGTCAGCCCGCGGACTTGGTTCCGTGGGCACCCACGTCTTTTTCTTGCAAGACCCCTCCATTGCAAGACGTGGACGGCCGGGTCGAGCCCGGCCGAGGGGGAGGATGTGCTTCGAAGCATTTGAAGATCATCGTAAATCCGAACCGGACAGCCGTGGCACAGGCCGGGCATGACGAGTGCGGTGAGGGTGCATCGTCTGAATGGGTCTGAGCACTAATCGGGTGAGATCGGTCGGGCAGAATACGGTCGGCACCATGCTGCGGAAATTGTTTGGCGACGAGCGAGCGGCGATCAGCATTATCGCGGCGGTCAGTCTTTTGATCGTGCTCGGTTTTTCCGCCTTGGCGGTGGATTTCGGCCGCGGCCTGCTGCAGCGGTCGAACAATCAGCGGGTCGCCGATCTCGCCGCCTATGGTGCCGCACTCGTCTACAACTCGTCGGGTTCGAGCAGCTCCGGGGTCGGGGCCGCCGGCAACATCGCCGCGCTCAACGGCATCGGCAGCGGCGTGGCCGCCGCGCTGGTCTCCTCGCCATCCGGCGACGGCAATCAGGCGATGCAGGTCACTGTGACAAGCAATGTCCCGCTTTATCTGGCGCGGGTGCTTACCAGAGACACCAGCCTGGCGGTCGGCGCCACGGCCTATGCCGAGATCAAGGCCGGCAACCCCGCCTGCATCATCGCGCTGAACGGCAGCGGGACCGGCGTAAAGCTCAGCGGCGGCACGACGGTGACCGCCGACGACTGCTCGGTCGCTTCCAACAATGCGGTTACCCTGACCGGGGGCACCAAGATCACGACCAAGACCATCGATTACGGGACGAGCTACAGCGTCACCGGCGGCAGCAGCATTGTTCCCCCCGCCGGCACGGCCTCGGTCACCTACAGCAAGTCAACGACCGCCGATCCGCTCAGCAGCAACAGCGCGGTCTCGACCGCCGCCGCCCGCATCGGCACCGTCGCCAGCATCACCTCGCCGAGCGCTCCAAGCGTCACAATTCCCGCCAGCAGCACGACGACGGCTTTCACGACCAGCGGCGTCACCGGACTGCCGGCCGGCTGTTCGGATGTCTATAATTCGACGACCAAGGTCTACGCGGTCACCTGCAGCGGCACGGCCACGTTCGGCACGATCACCGCGAGCAAGGTCACAGTCACCCTCCAGACCTCGTCCGGCAACACCTACAACTTCAACCAGGCGTGGCCGATCAGCGGTGTGACCCTGGCCGGCTCCGGCGGGACCTACGGTTTCAAGGCCGGCCTCACGACCAGCGGCACGACCACCCTCCCCGCCGGGACCTACAATGTCGTCGGTTCGATCAGCCTCGGCGGCACGACTACCTTCGGCGCCGGGACCTACAACGTCACGACCGGGATCACCGCAAACGGCGGCTCGACGACGACGTTTGGCGCCGGCACCTTCAATCTCGGTGCCAATAGCAGCTCCTGCGGCAACAAAGGACCCACCAGCGTCAGCATCTGCAATAGCGGGACGAGCCTGACCTTCGCCGGCCCCAACACTTTTGTCCTGGCCGGCGGCATCTACAACGGCGGCGGCGCCAGTCTGACCCTCGGCAGCGGCAGCAGCTCGAACAGCTATAACATCGGCAAAGCCAGCGACGGCAATTCGATCAATGTCGGCACCAGCAAGATGATGAACCTGGCTGACGCAAGCGGCGGCGGCATTTTTCAAACCGCCGGCAACATCAGCAGCGGCGGCGGCAGCTGCCTGGTCGTCCCGGCCGCTGCCGAGCACGACATCAACGGCAGTATCGATGCCAGTGGGGGGACCTATCTCGGCTCGGGCATCTACACGATCGACGGCTATTTTGCTTTGGGTAAAAGCAGCGGCGGCGATGTCAGCAGCTGCCCGGCGGCCGGCACCACGACAGGGCTGAACGCGCTAGCCGTGAGCCTGGTGATATCGGGCACCAGCAGCGTCACCTGCAACGGCGCAGTGGCATCGGCGTTCTGTCTCGGCGCCGGCTACAGCACGGTAAACCTGACTGCGCCCGGTTCGGGCAGTACGGATGGTTTGGCGGTGGTCGGCCCGCAATCCTCCAGCTATACGGCGGGAGCCGCTTTTACCACTGGAGCGTCGAATACGCGGATTTCCGGGGCTTTCTATTTTCCCCACGGCGCCATTTCGATGAGCGGCGCCGCCGCCCTGCACGACACTGCGGATGTGAATGCGTGCCTGGAGCTGATCGGCACGCAAATTACGCTGAGCGGCGGTTCCGCCGCCGGTTCGACCTGCTCCGGGTTGAGCGGCGGCAGTTCCGGCGGCGCTACGGTCGCCCTGGTCAGGTGAGCCGCGAGGGAGCATTGTTTAAACTTCCCAGATCCGGGCATTTCGTCCCGAAGGTGTTGGCTGCCTCGGCCGACCGCGGCGTTGTGGCAATCGAGTTTGCGGTGTTCGCCACGCTGTTCCTGGTTATCCTCGCCGGCACTGTCGACCTCGGCCTGATGATCTTCAATGTTTCGGCGCTCGATGCCGCGGTCAGCGCCGGCGCCCAATATGCCGAAAACAATGCTGCGATGATCGCTTCCAATCCGAGCACTTTGTCGACCAATATCTCGACCATCATCGACAACGTCAACGGCGCCGGCTGGGCGACGAGCACGATCAACGTCAACAACAGCAACGACGCGACGAGTTGCTATTGCCCGAGCGGGTCGGTGCCGAATGTGACCTGGGGAAGCACCCACATCTGCGGCGCCGCCTGCACCAGCGGCGTTGCCGGCCAGTTCGTGACGATCACCGCGAGCCGGGCCGTCTCGTCGCTGTTTCCGTCCTTCGGTTTTGTCCGTAACGGCACGATCAGCCGCAGCGCCGTGGTTGAAACCCAGTGACCCGAGACCCTGGAGGTCAACCTGCGATGCGGTGTCTGCGACAGGCGCAAGACGGCGTGGCGGCGATCGAATTCGCCCTGCTGACGCCGATTTTCCTGGCATTGCTGTTCGGCACCGTCGAGTTTGGCCGCGCATTGTGGACCAGACAGGTGCTGCAGGAAACCGCTGTAGCCGGGGCGCGGTGCATGGCGATCCAGCAAACCGAATGCGCGTCGGGCGGCAGCTACAGCCAATCCAGCACCACGACCTACATTCAGCGGATTGCCCGAGGATTGGGTGTGACGCTGACCACAATAACGCCGAACAACAACACTGCTTGCGGCGGCACCGGCGGCTTCTCCCAGGTATCGCTCGCCAGCACCTTTACCAGTCCAATGTCGGCCCTGATCAAGATTTCGAGCGGCGGCATAACCTTGACCGCGAGCGCCTGCTATCCGAACAATCCCGCCTGACCCTGCCGCGGCGGTCCTGCCGCGGCTCGATGCGATCCGGCCGAACGGATCGCCAGCGCGAGGACCGGGTGATGAAATGGCGGATCGGCGCGGTCACGGTGACCAAGATCGTCGAGCTCGAAGTCACCGGCGGCAGCCGGTTTCTGTTACCCCAGGCAACCTACGACGCGATCTTGCCGATCGGCTGGCTGCGGCCCGATTTCGCCGACGAGCGCGGCCGGCTGAAGATGAGCATCCATGCGCTGGTCGTCGAAACCCCGGACCGGCGCATCATCGTCGATACCTGCCTCGGCAACGACAAGGAGAATCGCCGCATCCCGAGCTGGAACCGGCTGCAGACGAGCTTTCTCGACGATCTCGCCGCCGCCGGCTACCGGCCGGATTCGATCGATACGGTGGTTTGCACCCATCTCCATGTCGACCATGTCGGCTGGAACACGATGCTGGTCGACGGCCAATGGCGGCCGACCTTCGCCCAGGCGCGCTATCTGATCGGCCGTGTCGAGTTCGCGCATTGGACCCGGCAGCATGAACGCGAGGACATGGCGGCCGTGCTCGCCGATTCGGTGACGCCGGTCGTCGCGGCAGGCCTCGTCGATCTGGTCGAGACCGATCACCGGATCTGCGAGGAAGTCAGCCTGATGCCGACCCCGGGCCATACCCCGGGCCATGTCAGCCTGCGCATCGCCTCCGAGGGCGAGGCGGCGTTGATCACCGGCGATTTCATGCACCACCCCTGTCAGATCGCGCGGCCCGACTGGTCGTCGACCGCCGATTCCGATCCGGCCGGCGCCCGGCTGACCCGCGAGCAGATGTTGACCGGGCTTGCCGATACGCCGATTCTGGTGATCGGCACGCATTTCGCCGGACGCACCGCCGGCCGGATCGTGCGCGACGGCGAGGCCTTCCGCCTGGTCGTCTGACCCGCTGGGGAGAGGGCGGCAATGGGCGAGCGCGTCTTTGACGGCTTGAAGGTGATCGACTGCGCCAGTTTTATCGCCGGCCCGGCGGCGGCGACGGTGTTGTCCGATTTCGGCGCCCAGGTGATCAAGATCGAGCCGCCGGGCGCCGGCGATCCCTATCGCCGCCGCGCAACGCCGCCGATCGGGCCGGGGCTCGCCGGCAATCCCGGCTTCGTCCTCGACGGACGCAACAAGCGCAGCCTGGCGCTCGATCTGCGCAAACCCGAAGGGCAGGCGGTGCTGCGCCGTCTGGTCGCCGCGGCCGACGTGTTCATCACCAACTATCCGCCGCCGGTGCGCCGCCGGCTCGGCATCGCCTGGGAGGAGCTGGCGCCGCTCAACGATCGGCTGATCTATGCCTCGTTCACCGGCTACGGCGAAACCGGACCCGAGGCCGACAAGCCCGGTTTCGACGCGACCGCATGGTGGGCCCGTTCGGGGTTGATGCATCTGGTGCGCGCCGGCGAGGAGGCGGCGCCGGCGCGCTCGCTGCCGGGCATGGGCGACCATCCCTCGGCGATGGGGACTTACGGCGCGATCGTCACCGCGCTCTATCAGCGCGAGCGCACCGGCAAGGGCGGTTATGTCGGTTCGTCACTGCTGGCGAACGGGTTGTGGGCCAACGGCTGTTCGGTGCAGGCGGCGTTGTGCGGCGAAAAAGTCGTGCCGCAGCCGCCGCGCGAACGCGGCGTCAACGCGCTGCGGATTCACTACCGCTGCCGCGACAACCGCTGGCTGCTGTTGTCGATCGCCGCCGACGAATGGCGCTGGGACAAGTTCAAGGCATGCCTCGGATCGGACGGGCTCGACGATCCGCGTTTTGCCACGGCCGCGGCGCGCGAGGACAATGTCCGGCTGCTGATCCCGTTGCTCGACGGCATCTTCGCGACCAAGGACCAGGCCGAATGGCGCGCGATCCTCGACGAGGCCGGGCTGATCTTCGGCATCGTCGCAGATATGGACGAAATCCATCGCGACGAGCAGATCATCGCCAGTGCGGCGTTGGTGCCGTTCGCCGACGGCAGCTCGCTGACCGTCGACAGCCCCTTATGGATCGCCGGCCAGGAAAAAGTGCCGCCGCGCCCGGCGCCTGATGTCGGCCAGCACAGCGGCGAGATCCTGCGCGAAGCCGGCTATCCCGAGGCCGCGATCCGCGCCCTGCGCGAGGCCGGCGTGATCGCCTGAATTCGAGAAGTGCGGGCCGGCGAGACATTTGCCGGGCCGCTGTCAGGCGCTGGGGCGGCTGCGCCTCAGTCGGCGACGACCTGGATCTTGGCCATCATGCCGTTATCCTCGTGTTCGAGGATGTGGCAATGGAAGACGAACTCGCCGATATCGGCCTTGGTGAAGGTCATTCGCAGCTTCACAAATCCCGGCGCGCCGGGATAGCCGGTGGCGATATCGCCGATCAGCGGCGCCGCCGGTACCGTGACAGTGTCGAGTATCGGCTGCAAATCCGGGTTTGCACTGGCCACCGTGACATCGCGAAAGTGGATCTGGTGCATGTGGAAGGCATGGATCTCCAAGGTAGAGTTTTCGACCAGCCATTCCTCGGTCACACTCTCCTTTCCATGCAGATGTACTACCACCTGCGGGGTGAGGTTGCCCGCGACGAACGGCCGTATCGCAGTCCGCTGCGGATCGACTTCGCCGTCGTCGGCAGCGACCTGGGTGATGTAGAAATCGGTCTCGTCGGGGTCGTAGTCGGCCTTGGTCGGCGGGCCGGTGAGCCATTTGGTCACCCCGTAGGTGAAACCGCGACCGTATTCCGAAAAGACCAGGGTGCGATGGACGGTCGGCGCGCCGCCCAGCGTCGACAGATAGGGACGCAATGATGGGGTGTGCTCGAGCAGGTCGCTGTCGTCCGGCGCGCCGGGGTCGACCGGCTGACCAGCCGAAGTCACCATCAGCAGCCGCCGGCGCGGGTAGGCGTTGCCGGCGCAGCCCGGGTTGACCCGGGCGCTGTCCAGATAAAGCTTGGCCCCGACCGGCGGGGCATGCACGACGAACTCGACCCGCCCGGCTGGGGGTACGATCAGCTGGCCTTTGGAGACGTTGAAATAGCCGAAATGCCGGTTGCCTTGCGCATCCGCCAGACCGACGCCGTCGCGCGCGAACACCTCCAATTGCTCGATGGTCCTGACGCCGTTCTGTGACAGCACCAGTTGCGGCGCGATAAACGAGTCGGCAGAGGCGTTCGCCAAACGAAAGATCTGCCGCTGCCCCGGCCGCATGGTCTTGTGCAGAACCGGGTTTATCCCCTTGATATGAAAGCCGTCGTTATCCGGCACAGCTGCGCCGTTGAGCACCAATGTCCATGATTCGGTCCCCCCGGCATTGCCATTGCCGTACGCGCCCTGAGCGCACTCGCCGGCCTGGTTCGTCTGATCGATGCGCGGATCGAGCGGCACGGTCGCGGCTGATGAGGCCGCTGCGGCGTCCGCGGACGGGGTGAGCCTGGCGGTCCGATCGGCCGTCGCGGCGGACTGTTGTTGCGCGTCGCAGGCGACATCGGCGAGGCAACCTTGGCGTTCTGTTACGACCCCGTTCCGTGGCGTGTCGCCGATGACCAGCACCTCGTCGGTCACGCCGATCGAGCGGCGCCAGGCGTCGCCGCGATCCTCGACGACAATCGCGCCGACCAGGCCCATTTGCGTCTCGTGCTCGGCCTCGCCGTGGCGGTGCGCGTGGTACCAGTAGAGGCCCGCGGGGTGGTCCGCCGGCAGATCGTAGCTATAGGCCAACGAGTTCGGCGCGCTCTGGCAGGGCTGCAACGACGCCACCGGCCCGCCCCAGTTCGCCGGGTAGATCGTGCTGTCCAGCACTTCATCGCTGCATGGCTGCGGCGAGACAAACAATCCATGCACATGCAAATTGCTGGTGCCGTCCGCCCGGTGCGCCTCGTTGGCCATCAGCGGGTAGAACTTGCCGTCCGCACCCGGTCGCTCGACAAAATGCGGCAACGGCGCGCACGATCGCTCGCCGCCGAACACGTCGATCGGGCAATTGACCGTGTTGTGCTGCCCGGTGTCGTGCAGGGTGTTGGTCAGCGTCACGGTCAGCCGATGGCTGACACCGACGCGGATCACCGGCGCTTCCGGCAGTGACGGCGTCACGTAGCACAGGCGCTGCGTGTCGGGGTCATAGCCGATTTTGAGGCTGACGCTGGTATCCTCGCCGGCTCCGACCGAGGTCAGGTCATGAAACCCGGCAGGCGTCGCCCCGCAATGCGCTGTCGGCAAACTCGACGCCGCAGTCAGCGCGGCCAGCTTGATCGGGCGCGCATGGCCCGTTGCGGTGCAGATAAAGCCCCAAATCGGATCACCGGCGCCGATCGTATTGGGAGAGGATGCGAACAGCACCGCCACCACCGGCGCCACGCTCAGAATCTTAGGCCGAGAATGCATTCTGATGGTTCCTGTGCATATCGGGCTGCCGCACCGCCGGCGAGCCTCCGATCTGCAAGTCGCGACCTCGGTCGGGCGTGTTCGTTAGCTTATTAACACGGTTCCCAGCATCGGTCATCACCTAGTTCTGGTAGAAAACCGATCGCATATGTAGCCGATAGCGAACGCGCCAATTCGGCCACGGGGCAACCACCGCGTGCAAGCTCCACCGGACCGGCTTCGCCGGACGGGTTCTCAGAATCTGCCTCTGCGCCGGCGCCACCCCCGGGAGGAGCGCCTCAGTCGGCGACGACCTGCATCTTCGCCATCATGCCGTTATCATCGTGTTCGAGGATGTGGTCACCCGCAGCTTTAAATAGCCGGGTGCACCGGGACGGCCGTTGGCAATGTCGCCGATATGGACGAAATCCATCGCGACGAGCAGATCATCGCCAGTGCGGCGTTGGTGCCGTTCGCCGACGGCAGCTCGCTGACCGTCGACAGCCCTCTGTGGCTTGCCGGCCAGAAAAAAGTGCCGCCGCGCCCGGCGCCTGACGTCGGCCAGCACAGCGGCGAGATCCTGCGCGAAGCCGGCTATCCCGAGGCCGCGATCCGCGCCCTGCGCGAGGCCGGCGTGATCGCCTGAATTCGAGAAGTGCGGGCCGGCAGGACGTTGCCGGGCCGCTGCCGGGCTCTGGGGCGGGCAGCGCCTTCGGGGCTTCCTTGTATCTCTCGTTCATCGCGGCGCCGGGGTAAGCTCGGTGCTGCGGTGGCGGATGGGGAGCCCCCGCTTCCTCGGGTGTGCGAGCCCGCGGACTTGCGCATAGGGGCCGGCCGTGCAAAGGATCGCTGTATCTCGCTGCTGCGGTCAGGCCGGGATGCCGGCCATGCGGCAGATCAACCGCCATTCGTCGTCGGCGACCGGGCAGACCGAGAGGCGCGACTGGCGGATCAGCGACATGTGTGCGAGTTCGGGGACGGCCTTCATCGCCGCCAAGGTCACCGGGGTTTTGACCGGCGTCACCGGCTTGATGTCGACCATGCCGAGCTTGCCGCTGTTGTCCCTGGGGTCCGGGTAGAAGGTCCGGATCACTTCTGCGACGCCGACGATGTCCTTGCCCTCGTTGGAATGGTAGAAAAAGGCGCGCTCGCCGATTTGCATCGCCCGCAGATTGTTCAAGGCCTGGGCGTTGCGCACGCCGTCCCAATTCGTCTTGCCGTCGGCGACCAGCCGGTCCCACGAATAGGCCGAAGGTTCCGATTTCACCAGCCAATACGCCATCGCCTATCCCCTTGCGCGGTTCTTTGGTCAGGGCTGCAACGGATAATCCGCCTGGTCCTCATAGACCGAGCCGGCCTTGGTCGGAAAGCTCGCAATCAGGCTGAAGGCGGCAACCGGCAACGGGTCGGCGCGAAAACCGGCGTTTGCGGCGAGATAATCGCGCAGCCCGTCGACGCCCGGGTTCTTCAGCCGCGCCAGGGTCACGTGCGGCGCAAATTTGCGCGGCTCGGGCGGCAACCCGGCGCGCAACAGCGCCTGCTCGATCTTGTCGCGCAATGCCGCCAGCTCGGCATTGCGCTCGACCCCGACCCACAGGCTGTGCGGCTTGCCGCCGCCAAAGACGCCGGCGCCGGCGAGCCGCAGGGCAAAGCGGCGCGCCCGCAGCCGCATCAGCGCATCGTCGATGTCGGCGGCCCGGTCCTCGCCGACCTCGCCGATAAAGCGCAGGGTCAGGTGGAAATTGCCGGGGTCGACCCATTTCGCCCCCGGCACGCCGGAGCACAACAGCGACAGGCGCAATTTCAACTCGGGCGGAAACCCGATGCCGACAAAGAGCCGCAGCATGCCGTCAGGTGAACAGGGTCAAGACGCCGGTGTGGCCGTAGAGCCGGTCGCGCGAAATCTCGCCATTGGCAAAAAAGCCGATCAGCGGGAAATCGCCGAGGCTCTCGCGGATCAACGCGGTCTCGACCCCGGGCTCGCCGAACAGCGAGGCGCCGCGGGCGACGCAGCTGACATAGATCCCGGCCCTTGGCCGGCCGGTTGAGCCGTCCGGCGAGCTGGCGCGTCATCCGGGTCATGTCGCGCCGCGCGCTCTCCGGATCGCGGCGGCAGAACAGGATCCGGTCGCCTGGGCCGATCTCGGCGCCGAGCACGACCCAGCCGCGGCCGGGGTCGATCGCCATCAGGTTGCGCACCAGGTAATCGCCGGTATCGGAGCCCGGCACCGGCAAACCGGCAAAGATCACCCCGCCGGCCCGGCGCATGTCTTGCGCCAGCTCCGGGCCGATATCCTCGCGAAAGACATCGAGCGCCGGGCGGCCGTCGATGACCATCACGACATTGTCGCGCGCCTCGTCGATCCGCCGCACCGGCCCGATCGGGCTGCAGCCCTGGGTCAGCGAGGTGGCGACGGCGATCTCCGAGCCGAGCATCAAGCCGGCGAGGCCATTGCCGCCGGGCTCGTCCCGGCCGGGGGTCTGGGCCACCAGCGGCGCCTCGCAGCGGTGCGAGACCAGGCCGCCGACCAGAAACGCGCCGCTCGCCGCGGCGGTGTCGACCGCCGCCTTCATCAGATCGGGGCAGCGCGGGTCGGCATGGACCAACGCCAGGCTCGGCTGCGCCGCCTTGATCCAGGCGGCGTGCCGGCGCGGCAGGTCGGAGCCGGGGTCGTCGGTCGCGGCAAAGACGCGAAAACCGTCCGCCGGCAATGCCGCGATCATCGCCACGACCGCCGGTTCGTCGAACACCTCGCCCGCCGCCGAACAGACGCCGAGCCCGACCCCGCCGACCCAGGAGTGCACGCCGGTGTGCCCGGCGAGGCTGCGGACCAATTCCGGCAGGATCGCCGCCGCCGGCTCGGTCGCATAGACGATCCCGAGCGTCGCGCCTTCGACCGGCGCGAGGCCGGCGATGCAGCGGGCCGCCAATCCGGCGGCGTTTCCGGTCGCGGTGACCGCGGCAAAGCCGGCGCTCATGACGCGCCTCCCTGATGCCGGCCGAGCAGACCGGCGACGACAGGGCCGATCCGGTCGACCAGAACGGCGACGCCGCGGGCGTTCGGATGCAGGCCGTCGGCCTGGTTGAGTTCCGGCTTCATCGCCACTCCTTCGAGAAAAAACGGATACAGCGGCACATGACGGGCCCGCGCCAGATCGGGAAAGATCCGGTCGAAGGCGTGCTGGTACTGCGCCCCCCAATTCGGCGGCGCGAGCATGCCGACGAGCAGCAGTTTCACCCCGGCAGCCTCGATCTTTTGGATCATCTTGTCGAGATTGTCGCGCACCGCAACCGGGTCGAGGCCGCGCAGCGCATCGTTGGCGCCGAGCGCCAGGATCAGCAGATCGGGTTTGTCGGCGAGCGCCCAATCGAGGCGCGCCAGACCGCCGGCGGTGGTGTCGCCCGATACGCCGGCGTTGACGATATGGGCGTCGATCCCCTGCCGGCGCAGCCAGGCTTCGAGGCGCACCGGAAACGCCTGGTCGGAGGGCAGCCCGTAGCCGGCGGTCAGGCTGTCGCCGAAATCGAGGACCACCGGGCCGTGCGCCGCGGCCGGGCCGGCGGCGGCCGGGCCGAGGAGCGCCGCCGCAAGGATCGCGGCGGCTTGCGCCGATCCGCGCCGTCCGATCACGGCATGTAGACTTGGTTCACGTCCACGACCGACAGCGGTCCGGCCCCGCCGGCGTCATTGACCCCGGAAACCGCATACAGCTTGCCGTCGATCACGGCCACGGCAAATCCGTGCCGCGGCGTCGGCATCCGCGCCTCCTTGAGCCAGCTGTTGGTCTTCGGGTCATAGGCCTCGTTGCTGCGAAAGACGCCGCCGAAATCGTCGAGCCAGGCTTCGCCGCCGAGCACATGGACCTTGCCGTCGAGGGCGGCGACGCCGACCCCGCTGCGCGCCGTCGGCATCGGCGTGCCGGTGGACCATGTATCGGAGGCGATGTCGTAGATCTCGGTCGTCGTGACGTTGACCGACCAGCCGCCCGAGAACGACGAGCCGACGCGGCCGCCCATCACGTAGAGCTTGCCGTCGAGATAGGCGACGCCGTGGTGGTTGCGCGGCAGGCTCATCGGCTTCAGGGTCGTCCAGCTGTTCTTGGCGGTGTCGAAGACTTCGAGCGTGCCGAGCATCTCGACCGGGCCGCCGGCGCTGAGGCCGTCGGGGAGGCTCGCGCCGGCCGGGATCTTCGCCCCGCCGACGACATAGATCTTGTCGCCGGCGGCGGCGGCGGCGAGCGCCCCTCGCGGCGTCGGCATCGGCGGCAAGGCCGACCAGGTCTGCGTCTTGGTGTCGTAGGCCCAGGCCTTGCTTTCCGGATACCACCCGTTCTTGCCGGTGTCCGGCAGGCGGAACCCGCCGAAGACATAGAACTTGTCGCCGACCGCGGCGGCGGCGGCGTGGTGGACCGGCACGGGATTTGATGTGAGCTTGGCCCAGTCGTCGGTTTTCGGGTCGTAGACCCAGAAAATGCCGAGCGGGCCCTTTGAGGTCTGGCCGCCGTAGAGGTAGAGCTTCCCGTCGACGGCGGCGCCGATGACCTCGTTCGCCCCCTGCGGGGTCGGCTTTGCCTCGGCCCAGCGGCCTTGCGCCGCGGCGGCCCCGGATACGAGCGCCAGCGCCAAGCCGAGGACGGCGATCGGCAATATTTTGATCGGCATGTGTCTTCTCCCGGGTCGGCGCGTTGCTGCGGCGCTGCGCCGGCATGCTATGCTCGATCCGCGCGCGAAGCGACTCGGACGGCATGCGGAGGGGTGGCGATGGAGCAGCGGGTTGCGATCGTCACCGGCGGGCTGCGCGGGCTCGGCCGGGCGATGGCGCTGGGGTTGGCGCGAGAGGGGCATCTGGTGCTGGCCGTCGGCCACATCGCCGAGGACGTCGCCGCGATCGAGCGGGAGACGGCGGGGACGCCGCTCGCCCAGCGCCTCTCTCCGCTCGTCGCCGATCTGCGCGACAAAAGCGAATGCGACCGCGTCGTCGCGACGGCGCTGACTCGCTTCGGCGCGAGTCGACATCCTCGTCAACAATGCCGGGCTGACCTTCACCTATATCGATCCGCCGCGCTATCGCCGGCCGACGATCCAGAAATTCTGGGAGGTCGGCGACGACGATCGTCGAGAACGTCGTCGCCACCAATTACCTCGCCGCCGACCGGCTGGCGCGTCGGGTGGCGCCGGGCATGGTCGCGCGCGGCTGGGGCCGCATCGTCAACGTCACCACCAAGCTCGACACGATGAACCGCGCCGGGACCCACCCTTACGGCGCCACGAAGGCGGCGCTCGAAATGGCGACCGAAGTGTGGGCCAAGGAGGCCGAAGGCACCGGGCTGACGGTCAACATCGTCAACCCAGGCGCGGGCGCCAACACGCCGGGCATGGCCGAGGAGATGCGGGCGATGAGCCGCGACGGCCGCGCCGCCCGCCTGGTCGAGCCCGACGAGATGGCGCCGCCTTTGCTGTGGGTCGTCTCGCGCGACGCCGACCGGGTCAACGGCTGGCGCTACGACGCCAATCTGTGGGACGCCTCATTGCCGCCCGCCGAGGCGGCACGGCATGCCGGCCGCCCGGCCGGCTTCGCGATGCACCCGCAATCGTCTTGAGGGGCTGGCCCAAAATAAACTCCGCCTTTGCCACGGGTTATCGTCGCCCCCGCGAAGGCGGGAAGTCCAGGGCCTGCCCCTGCTTGAACAGGGGGCAACCTGCTGCGGCCTTGCCGCCTCTCGGTTCCCGCATTCGCACTGCTGTCCGGTTCAGATTTACGATCATCTTCAAATGCTTCGAAGCACATCCTCCCCCTCGGCCGGGCTCGACCCGGCCGTCCACGTCTTGCAATGGAGGGGTCTTGCAAGAAAAAGACGTGGGTGCCCACGGAACAAAGTCCGTGGGCTGACGGCCCACGGGTCAAGCCCGGCCACGGGGTACTGGTGCTTCACTACAACCGCCAAATTAACCAATATCCGAAACTGGACAGCTATGCCGCTTTCGCGGGAATGACGAGGAGGAACGGTAACGCTCTGAGAATTCTGGATTTATTCTTGGTCAGGCTCTGGGGATGTCGGCGGTCACTTCTCGGGCATGCCGGCGCGGCGCAGACCGACATCGATGGTTTTTTCGCGAAGCGCCGCGTACTTGAGGAGAAGCGTTCCAATTGGGAGCCTTGGCGCGCAATTGGACCAACGAGTTCCACTCGGGCCTTAGTTTGATCGCTTCGGCCAGAACGGACTTGGCCTCGTCGATATCGCCCCTCAGTCCGAGCGCTGCGGCAAGGAAGAAAGGGGGAGCCCGGGGATTTGCCGCCTGCGATTTCCTGAAAAACTCGATTGCCTGATCGGTTTGAGCCAGCAGAAGATGAGCATCACCCAACCAGAAGTAAGCAAACCAAATATTTTTTGTTCGATGTGGATTTAGCTGGAGGAAGTATTCGAAGTGTGGGAGCGCCGCTCCCGGCTGACCCAAATACAGCAGCGTTATGCCGAGCTGGAGAATCGCGGGCGAGTTATTGCGGTCCAGCGCGATCGCCTTTTCGAGTTCGATTTTGGATTCGGTCAGCCGGTTCTGAAGCCGCCGAAGGCGCCCCAAGACAAAATACGCCTTCGGCTGGTCGCGATCGGCTTCGAGGGCTTCGAGAAGCAATTGGTCGGCGCGCGCGATGTCCTGTTCGCGCGGGATGCTGACGCCGTTGACCAAATGGGGCCGGCCCTCGGCCACATATTCCGTGACAATCCAGGCGAGGCCGATTTTCGCATCTACCGATTGCGGATCGATCTGCAGCGCCCGCTCGAAGGCCCGCTGCGCCTCTTGCAGCGATTCCGCTGTAGTCGGCCGGTAATACCAGGCCCAGCCGCGCATGACGAAATCGCCGGCGTCGGGATTGACCGGCTTTTCCCGCTCGATCCGGCGGGTGGCGGCCTCGACGATCTCCAGTTGCAGCGTTCGCGCGAGACTGGCGACGATCTGGTCCTGCGCTTTTGCAAGATCGGCGCGGTCGGCTTCGAACCGGTCCGCCCAGACATGAGCGCCGGTTTCGGTGTCGATCAGCTGGACATTGGCCTCGTATCTGCTGGCCCGCCCGACGAACGCTGCCTTCGAGCGCATAGCGAACACCGAGTTCCCTGCCGATCTGCCTGACGTCGACGGCCTTGCCCTTGTAGGTAAAGGCCGTATTGCGGGAGATCACAAAGCTGTCGGTGATGCGCGTGAGATCGGTGGTCAGGTCGTCGGTGACGCCGTCTGCGAAATATTCCTGCTCCGGATCTTTTGACAGGTTGACAAAAGGCAGGACGACAACCGACAGCCGGGGCGCCGGTTTTGCCGCACTCGCCGCGACCGTGGCCGGGCCTTGCAAGCTCGGCGGCGCCTGGACCGATGCCGGTGACGAGCCGACACGCGGCCATGCCCACCAGGCGCCGAGCCCGATGGCGATCAGCGCAACGAGACCCGCCGCGACGGCCGAATGCGCCGGGATCGAGCTGCGGCGGGCCGGGCCGGGCAGCGCCCGCGCCGGAACCAGCGGCGTCGCCGCCGCGGCAGCCATGCCCATCGCGAAGGCCCGCACCGGCCGCGCGATGTTCTTGACGCTCTGCTCGCCCAGATCCTCGAACGCATAGGGCAGCCTGTCGCGGATCTGGTCGCGCACGACGCGCGACACGCAAAGGCCGCCCGGCTCGGCCAAGCCTTCGAGCCGCGCCGCGACATTCACTCCGTCGCCGAAGATGTCGTCGCCGTCGACGATGATGTCGCCGAGATTGATCCCGATCCGGAAGTTGATGCGCCGGTCTTCGGGGATTTCGGCATTGCGGTCGATCATCGCCCGCTGGACCTCGACGGCGCAGCGGACCGCATCGACGACGCTGGGAAACTCGACCAGCATGCCGTCGCCGGTGGTCTTGACGATGCGGCCGCGATGCTCGGCGATCTTCGGGTCGGTAAGCTGGCTTCGATGGGCTTTGAGCCGCGCCAGCGTTCCTTCCTCGTCTGCTCCCATCAGCCGCGAGTAGCCGGCCGCATCGGCGGCGAGGATCGCGGCGAGACGGCGTTCGACCGACTCTCTCATCGTCCCTCCCCCCGTCCGCGACGATCACAGCACAGCCGCAACCACCCCCTGCGGAATGGGCACGCGCGGGTCCGCTCTGCCGCCATCTTGTGCGATAAAGACGGTTGGTATTTATACACTCGATATCATCTCACGGTCTTGGCGCGGCGACGACTGGATTGCTGATCCGTCGTCCCGGCGAGCTTGCCCCTGGCTTGAACAGGGGGCAACCGCTGCAGCCTTGCCGCCTCCGGGTTCCCGCTTTCGTGGCTCGACCCGGCCGTCCACGTCTTGCAATGGAGGGGTCTTGCAAGAAAAGACGTGGGTGCCCACGGAACAAAGCCCGTGGGCTCACGGCCCACGGGTCGAGCCCGGCCATGGGGTACCGGTGCTTCACTACAACCGCCAAATTAACCAATATCCGAACCGGACAGGTAGACTTGTTCCGGCCATCTACGGACCCAGCCCCTGCGCCGGAAGAACGTGGATACCCGTGACAAGCACGGGCATGACCAGCGTGGGTTGAGGGTCCGGGGGCAACTGCGCAACCGCGTTTGGTGAACCGGACAGCCGTGGGTCGAGCCCGGCCAAAGCGCCACGGGGGGCCGATTGCGATCGGGCGTCGGTTGATTGAGGATGCATCTCGAGCCTGCAAGGCAGCCGGCACGACGCGCGATCTCGGCGGCCAAAGAGCCTCGGCAATAACAACAGCGTGTTACCGTTCTTCCTCGTCATTCCCGCGGAAGCGCCGCGAAAGCGGGAATCCAGAGCCGGCAAGGCTGCAGCGGTTGCCCCCTGTTCAAGCCAGGGGCAGGCTCTGGACCCCCGCGGGAGGAGCTGGCGATCGACGGGACCAAAGTGCGCGCCTGGGCGGGCGGCGGCTCGATGAGCAAGCGCAAACGGTTGGAGCGCATCGCGGAGGCGGTGGCCGAGCGGGTCGCGGCGCTGAAGAGCGAGCTGGACAAAGACCCTGGGGAGCCAGAGCGCCGGCGCAAGAGGAGAGCCTTGCAAGCGGCGCAGGAGCGGGCGCGGCGGGTCGAGCGGGCGCAGCAGAAGCTGGCGGAGCTGGTCCAAGAGCAGGCCGAGCGGACCAAGACGCATGCCAAGCAGGAAGCTGAGAAGGGCGAACCCAGAGTGTCGGTCAGCGATCCCGAGGCGCGCTTGATGCGGCTGGCCGACGGCGCCGTCGCGCCGGCGTGGAACGTGCAGGTGGCGACCGCCGAGGGCTTCATCCTCGCGATCGATCCGACCGATCGCCGCAAGGACAGCGGATTGGCGCCGAGAGTGGTCGAGAAGATTGCCGAGCGCTGTGGCCGGGCGCCGCAGCGGCTGCTGGCCGATACCACGGCGATGACCCGGGAGGATATCGTCAAGCTGGCGGAGCGCCATCCCGATATGACGGTCTACAGCCCGCCGCCGCCGGAGCGCACGGTCGTCACCGCCGAGACGCTGCGCAAGCGGCGCTGGAGACGTCGCCGCGAGCCACCGGTGGTCCAGGCGTGGCGAGCCCGAATGGCGAGCCAGGAAGGCCAAGAAACCTACCGGCGGCGCAAGCTGACCGAACGGGCGCACGGCATCATCAAAAACCGCGGCATGTCCCGGTTTCTGGTGCGCGGGAATCCAGAGCCGGCAAGGCCGCAGCGGTTGCCCCCTGTTCAGCCCCTTAGCGGCGGGCAAGATGGAAGGAGGACTCTGTCTGACATGGGATCACCCCGGCATAGCGGTACGGGCGGCAAGCATCATGCCTTAATTTTACCTGAATAGCACGAACCATTCTGGCAAATCCGATTGGCTCTGCCCGGTCGAGGGGGTTGCTCTTGCCGCAAGATATCACCGAAATTCACTTGCAAAATCGCCGTCTCGGCTACGCCCGCGTCAGCACCTGCGGGTAGACGAGGAGCAGCTTCGGGACGTGGGACGCACTAAGATTTACCGAGAGACGGTGTCGGGCGCGCCCAGCGACCGGCGCGCCCTTCTCTAAGCAGAGTCGAGGGGCTTGGAGGCGTCGAGCAGCCGGCCGGTCACAGTTTCACGTCGCGCACCGGAAGCCGTTCGCGGCGGGGTTCGATATCGATGCCGCGGTAGGGCGATTCCTGAAGGGCGGCGATCAGCGCAGCACCAGTGCGTTCGCCCTTGAGCCGGCGAAATTCCTCCGCCGCCACGGATGGCCGCCAGAAAATTCTGTGCGGTTTTGTCGTAGCGGGTGGCGATGGCGCGGAACTGTTTGAGTTTACAGAAGAAGTTTTCGACCAGATGGCGCTCCTTGAGGGCAAGGCGGCCCGAGCCGCGCAGAACGCCCGATTGGCGCCGTCAGCCCCCGGCCTGCGGCAGTTCCATCCGCACCGCGACGGCGGCGCTGGCGATGACCGCGATGTCGCCGGTTTCGTTATCAGGCACGTCGAGACCGCCTTTGACCACTGTGACCGTGACCTCGCCATGCGGCAGGGCCGCCTTGACCATCGCGGGGTCGACCCGGTCGGGCCGCTGCACTCCGATCGTGACCTCGACCTGCATCCTGCGGGCGTCGAGCTTCATCGTGCGGATCAGGGTCAGCGAGCTGTGATGCAGGGCGTCGGCGACCGCGCGGACCGCCGCCTTGGTGTAGTCGCCGCCGTGCAAATCGTTGCCGGTCCCCATTTCGAGGATAATGCGTTTTGCGACCATGGCCTCGTCCTCACGCGATGTCGAGCCGCACGATTGCGGCGGCGTTGGCGATCACGGTTTTGTTGGTGCCGGCGTCATTGGCGATTTCGAGCCCGCCCTCGACCACCTCGACCGTGCCGGCGCCGTGCGGCAAGATTGCCAGCACCGCCGCCTTGTCGACCCGATCCGGCTGCGGCACGCCGATCGTGACCTCGACCCGCATCGAGTTCGACCGGCAGGCCGACCGCGTCGGCGACGCTCAGCGAGTTGTGCCACAACGCGTCGCGCAGCGCGCGCACCGCCGCCTTGGTGTAATCGGCGCCGCGGATGTCGGTGCCCATGCCGATCTGCAATACCATGCGTTGCCAGGCCATTTCGCGCTTTCTCCCGATCGATGCCGCGTTGTGCGCGGCACCGCGCGAGAGTACACCCGTCGCCGGATCGGGAAAGAGAGAACAACGCTGGTGGACGCAGCGGCGCAGATCGTCATCGAGCGGGTCAGCCATACCTACCGGCCGCCGCGCGGTCGCCCGGTGCTGGCGCTCGACGACATCTCGCTCGAGGTGCGCGACCGCGAATTCGTGGCCCTGCTGGGCCCGAGCGGTTGCGGCAAGAGCACGCTGCTGTACCTGCTCGGCGGCTTTCTGCCGGTCGAACAGGGCATCATCCGGGTCGAGGACAAGCCGATCGCCGGCCCCGGCCCCGATCGCGGCGTCGTGTTTCAGCATTTCGCGCTGTTCCCGTGGAAGACCGTGCGGCAGAACGTGCTTTACGGGCTCGAAAAGCAGCGGCTGCCGCGCGATGAACGTTTGAGCCGCGCCCAACTCTATATCGAGATGGTCGGGCTCGGCGGCTTTGAGGACAGCTTTCCCTCGCAGCTTTCGGGCGGCATGAAGCAGCGCGCGGCGATCGCCCGCACCCTCGCCGTCGACCCGCGCATCTTGCTGATGGACGAGCCGTTCGGCGCGCTCGACGCGCAGACCCGCAGCCTGATGCAGAGCGAGTTGCTGCGCATCTGGCAGGCCTCGCGCAAGACCGTGATCTTCGTCACCCACGATGTCCAGGAGGCGGTGCTGCTGGCCGAGCGGATCGCGGTCATGTCGGCGCGCCCGGGCCGGATCAAGGAGATCGTCGAGGCGCGTTTCGACAAGGAGGACCCCGGCCTCAGCCGCTCGCCGCCCTTTGTCGAGATGGTCGATCATGTGTGGAACCTGGTGCGCGCCGAGGCGATTCTGGCGCAGCGCGGCGGCAGGGAATGATAGTGTCGCGCGAGGCTGAAACGGGAAAACCCGGGAGGAAGTGGGAGGCCATGCGTCTGAGGCATATCGTCCTTATTGCAGCGGCGATCGCGACGAGCGCGGCGCCGATGGCGGTTGCGCCGCGCGCCGACGCCCAATCGGCGCCGATGCTGATCCGCGTCGGCTGGGCGCAGACGCCGGGCCACCTCGCCCCGCTGGTCGCCGAACTGGCCAAGCGGCATCCCGACATCATGCCCAACAACGGCAAGACTTATGTGTTTCAGCCGGTGCGCTACGCCGGCAGCACGCCGCAGATCCAGGCATTGGCGATCAAGGAGTTGGAAATCGCGGCGTTCTCGGATTCGGCCTTCGCGCTCGCGATCACCAACGCGCATCTCAACGTCAAGATCGTCGCCGATGTGCTGCAGACCGGCAAGCCCGGCTACTGGTCGGGCGAGTACGTCGTCGCCAAGGACGGGCCGGTCAAAACGGTCAAGGATTTGAAGGGCAGGCGGGTCGCCACCAACGCGATCGGCTCGGAGGCCAACTCGACGATGCGCGCAATGTTCCGCAAGAACGGCGTTCAGGACAGCGACGTGACCACCGTCGAGGCCAATTTCGCCAACCAGCCGGCGATGATCGAGGGCGGCAAGGTCGACATGATCCAGCTGTTGCCGCAATTCGCCCGCGAATTGATGGAGACCGGCAAGTATCGCATCCTGTTCACATCCGACCAGGTGCACGGGGTCTCGGACGGCGTATTCTGGTGCATGCGCGCCGACGTCGTCGCCGCCAACCGCGCGGCATTGACCGATTTCTATACCGACTACATGCGCGCACTGCGCTGGTTTCTGAACCCCGCCAACCGCAAGGAAGCGCTCGCCATTGCCGTCGCGGTCACGCACAAGCCGGAAAAGGACCTCGATTTCGCCTTTACCGGGCGCGATTTCTATCGACCGCCGGACTTGATGCCGTTGGTCGACGCGATCCAGAAGGAGATCGACGAGGACGTCGATCTGAAAGTCTTGCCGAAGACCGTCCGGATCGACCCCAAATACGTCGATCTGTCGTTGATCAAGGCGGCCAAGCAGCGTCTCGACGGCCATGGCGCTTGAACAATCCGGACTGACGATTGCCGGCCGGCGCCGCGGACCGGCCCGGGCCGCCGCGCGGCCCCGGTCGGCGACGGCGGTGCGATTGCGAGCCTGGCTGTGGCGTTATACGCCGATCGCGCTGCTGGCGCTCGCCTGGGAATCGGCGACCCGTTTCGGTCTGGTGTCGCCGCTCGAATTGCCGGCGCTCGACCGGGTGATCGCCGCCTGGTGGGGCCTGCTGGCGAGCGGGGACCTCGTCGACAACGCCGTCGTGTCGCTGTCGCGCGGCGCCGCCGGGCTCGCCCTCGCCATCGCCTGCGGCACGGTGTTGGGCGTATTGATGGCCTGGTACAGGCCGGTCCGGATATTGTTCAACCCGCTGGTGCAGGCGGTCTATCCGATGCCGAAATCGGCGCTGATCCCGGTGGTGGTGCTGTGGCTCGGCTTCGGCAGCGCCTCGAAGATCCTGATGATCTTCATCGGTTGCATGCTGCCGGTGACGGTCAGCGCCTTCAACGGCGCGCGCGGTGCCGATCAGGTATTGATCTGGTCGGCGCGGAGCCTCGGCGCCGGCCGCGCAGCGACCCTCTTGCAGGTGGTATTGCCGAGCGCCCTGCCGGAGATCCTGGCCGGCATCCGCACCGCGCTGGCCTTTGCTTTTGTGCTGTTGGTGGCGACCGAGCTGATCGTCGCGCGCCAGGGGCTCGGCTACATGATCGGCTGGCTCGGCGACGGCGGCGTCTACGATGCGATGTTTGCCGTCGTGATGACCGTGGCGTTGCTCGGCTTTGCCGCGGACCGCGGTTACCTGATGCTGATGAAGCGGGCCTTGCGGTGGCGCGAATGAGCGAAGTCGTCGAGGCCGCCGCGCCGGCCCCGGCGGGGCGCAATTACGGCCGCCTCGCGGTCGAGGCATTTTTGCGCCTCGGCCGCAGCCTGCGCAGCGGGCTGACCCTGATCCTGGTGCTCGCCGCCTGGGAGGTCTTTGCCCGCAGCGGCGCGGTCAGCAATTTCCTGCTGCCGCCCTTTTCCGAGGTCATCGGGCGGGTCTGGCAGGATGCGCTGTCGGGCGACCTCGCCGCCAATCTCGGCCAGACTCTGTATCGGGTGACGATCGGCTTTGCCGTCGCCGCCGCTTTGGGCGTGGTCCTCGGCATCCTGATCGCGCGCAACCGGGCGACGCGCTGGTTTTTCGACCCGATCATCTCGGTCGCCTTTCCGATGCCGAAGATCGCGTTTCTGCCGGTCTTCATGCTGTGGTTCGGCCTCTACGACCTGTCCAAGGTAACGATGATCGTGTTCAGCGCGATCTTTCCGGTGATCGCGGCGACGGTGACCAGTACCCAAGGGGTCGAAAAGGAGATGCTGTGGTCGGCCCGCAGCCTCGGCGCCGGCGAGCGCCGGCTGTTGTGGGAGATCGTATTGCCGGCGGCCCTGCCGCAGATTTTAACCGGGTTGCAGGTGGCCCTGCCGGTGTCGATGATCGTCGCCGTCGTGACCGAGATCCTGATGGGCGGGCAGGGGCTGGGCGGGGCGATGATCGCCGCGTCGCGCTTCGCCGATTCGCCGGGCGTGTTCGCCGGCATCGTCGAGATCGGGGTCGCCGGCTTTTGCCTGGTCAAGGGGATCGCCCTGTTGCGCCG
>CAVPBN010000037.1:0-87314 GCA_963701815.1 uncultured Alphaproteobacteria bacterium | reverse complement strand
CGACGATCCCGGCGGCGATGCCGCGCGGGCCGATGACGAGCTGGTCGGGCAGGCCGATCAGATCCATCGTCGCGAATTTGGCGCCGGGCAACTCGTCGCGGTCGTCGTACAGCACCTCGACCCCGGCGTTCAGCAATTTGCCGTAGAGGTCGTCGGCGGCCTCGCGGCAGCGGGCGTCGCCAGCGCGGAGATTGATCAGCCCGACCCGGAACGGCGCGACGCTCGCGGGCCAGATGATGCCGGCGTCGTCGTGGTTGGCCTCGATCAGCGCGCCGACGAGCCGCGATACGCCGATCCCGTAGGAGCCCATTTCGAGCGCGACCGGCTCGCCATCCGGCGCCGGCGACGACCGCCCCCATCGGGCGCGAATATTTGTCGCCGAAATAGAAGACCTGGCCGACCTCGATGCCGCGCCGGCAAACGATCTTGTCGCCGTATTTTGCGGCCGCCTCGGCATCGTGCACGTCGTCGGTTGCGGCATAGATGCCGGTGTAACGGTCGACGATTTTCTGCAAGGCCGGCGCATCCCAGCTCGCGACATCGACGCCCGTCCGGTCAGCGACGAGGAAATCGGTGTGAACGTGGACGCCGCTTTCGCCGGTGTCGGCGAGAATGATGAACTCGTGGCTGAGGTCGCCGCCTATCGGGCCGGTTTCGGCCCGCATCGGGATCGCCTTCAGCCCCATCCGCGCAAAGCTGCGCAGGTAGGCGACGAACATCTTGTTGTAGGAATGCCGCGCGCCCTTGATGTCGAGATCAAAGCTGTAGGCGTCCTTCATCAGGAACTCGCGCCCGCGCATCACGCCAAAGCGGGGTCTGACCTCGTCGCGGAACTTCCACTGGATGTGGTAGAGCAGTTTCGGCAGGTCGCGATAGGATTTGACCGCGGCGCGAACGATCTCGGTGACCTGCTCCTCGTTGGTCGGCCCATACAGCATTTCGCGGTCGTGACGGTCGCGAAGGCGCAGCATTTCCTTGCCGTAATCGTCGTAGCGGCCGCTTTCCCGCCACAACTCGGCCGGCTGGATCGTCGGCATCAGGATTTCCTGCGCGCCGGCCCGGTCCTGCTCTTCGCGTACGATCCGTTCGACCTTTTTCAAAACCCGCAGGCCGAGCGGCAGCCAGGAATAGATGCCGGCGCTCGACTGGCGGATCATGCCGGCGCGCAGCATCAGGCGGTGCGAGACGATTTGCGCCTCGCTCGGGTTCTCGCGCAGGAGCGGCAAAAAATATTCGGAAAGGCGCATCGATCCTCGCGTCCGGCCGGCGATGGACGGTCCCGCCGGCACTCTAGGCAAGCCCTCCAACCCTGTCCATCGGCGGCCGGAATGCACCGCCGCAAACCGAGGCCCGATTAGTGCAGATTTTACGTGACGAAACGTCGCAGATATGGCTTGATGCGACCGTCCGGATGCGCGAACAAGCGCGCCGGCCCGAGTTTAGGGAGGGATCGACCGCCGGCCGGGGCGATCCCGATCGTGCAAAGAGGGCGGACAAGGCAGAGGCTGGGCGGCACGCCCTCCTCTGCCTTGTCGATTTATAGGGCTTGCCGTTTTCCGGGCCTGTCCGATATCAGCCGACAACCGGCTGGCCCGCAGCATGTACGGGCAACCCGGTTTCGGTCCGGGCGGTTCCTCGAAACCGGGGGACCGCGGGCGGGCGTGCACGGGTTTTGAGCGGAGCAAATCGATGGCCGTCAGTCGTGGGTACCATTTTTTCCAGAACCCGGGGCCGACCAATATCCCGGACCGTGTGCTGCGGGCGATGGATCGTGCAACCATCGATTTCACCGGCGCCCAGTTCCGGGCGATCGCGGATGAGTGTTTCGCCGGCTTGAAACGGATCTTCAAGACCGACCAGACGATCCTGGGTTATGCCGCCTCGGGCCATGGCGCGTGGGAAGCGGCCCTCGTCAATCTGTTCTCGCCGGGCGACAAGGTGCTGGTGGTCGAAACCGGTTATTTCTCGCTGAATTGGGGCATGCGCTGCGAATCCTTCGGGATCGAAATCGAGACCTTGGCCAACGACTGGCGTGCAGCCGCCAACCCGGCCGCGCTGGAATCCCGTCTGCGCGACGATCGCGCGCATCGGATCAAAGCGGTGCTGGTCGTTCACAACGAGACCTCGACCGGCGTCGTGCACGACGTCGCCGCGCTGCGGCGGGCGATCGACGCCGCCCGTCATCCGGCGCTGTTTCTGGTCGACGTGATCTCGTCCCTGGCGTCGATGGATTTCCGGATGGACGAGTGGAACGTCGACGTCGTCGTCGCCGGTTCGCAGAAGGGGCTGATGCTGCCGACCGGCATGGCTTTCACCGGGATCAGCGCCCGCGCGCTCGCCGCCGGTGCCGAGGCGAAATTGCCGCGGGTCTATTGGGATTGGCGTCGGCTGGTGGAAGGGACCACACAGGCGGTGTGGAACGGCACCGTGCCGGTTCACTTCTTCTACGGGCTGCAGGAGGCGCTGCACATGCTCGAAGAAGAAGGCCTCGACAATGTCTTCGCCCGGCACCACCGCCTCGCCGAGGCGACGCGGCGCGCGGTACGGGTCTGGCGGCAAAATGACGGGCCCGAGATCTTTGCCGTCGACCCGCGCGCGCAATCCGATTCGGTCACCGCCGTGCTGACCCCCGAGGGTTACGACGCCAACAAGGTGCGGGCGGCTTGTCTCGACCGGTTCAACGTGTCGCTCGGCGGCGGGCTGGGACCGTTGCAAGGCCGCGTCTTCCGCATCGGTCATATGGGCGATCTGAACGAACCGATGATTCTCGGGTCGATCGCCGCGGTCGAGATGGCGCTCGATCTCGTCGGTGTTCCGCACGGCAAAGGCGGCGTCGCCGCGGCGATGGACTACCTCGTGGCGGCCACGGCCGGCTGACCGACCGCAGCCCCCCAACGCGATTCACCGCCTGGACCTCGAGCCGCCTCGTTGTCTCACAGGATAGAAAACCGGGAGGGTTGCCATGCAATACGGTCTCTTCACGATGCCCTCGCACCCGCCGGAAAGGGGGCTCTTCGACGGCCACCGCTGGGATCTGCAGACCTTGCGCTGGGCCGATGAGCTGGGCTTTTCCGAGGCCTGGATCGGCGAACACCACACCGCACCGTGGGAGCCGCACCCGGCCCCCGACCTGCTGATCGCCCAGGCATTGATGGAGACCCGCAACATCCGCCTGGCGCCGGGCGGATTCCTGCTGCCCTACCACCACCCGGCCGAGCTGGCGAACCGGGTGGCGATGCTCGACCACATGGCGCAAGGCCGGCTCAATTTCGGGGTCGCCGCCAGCGGATTGCCGAGCGACTGGGCGATGTTCAACGTCGACGGCAATACCGGGCAGCACCGCGAGATGACGCGGGAGGCGCTCGACATCATCCTGAAGCTGTGGACCGAAGAGGAACCGTTCGACTACCCCGGCAAATACTGGCAGGTCAGCAAGACCGACCTGATGCTGCGCACCCTGCGGCCGCATATCAAACCGCTGCAAAAACCCTATCCGCCGATCGGCGTCGCCGGCGTCAGCAAGGGTTCCGAAACGTTGAAGCTGGCCGGCGAGCGCGGGTTTCTGCCGATGAGCCTGAACCTCAACCCGACCTATGTCGCAAGCCACTGGGAATCGGTCGAGGAAGGGGCGCGGCGCAGCGGCCGCACGCCGCGGCGGGAGCAATGGCGGCTGGTCCGCGAGATCTTTGTCGCCGACACCGACGCCGAAGCCTGGCGGCTGTCGGTCGGCGGCATGATGGGTCGGATGATGCGCGAGTATTTCCTGCCGCTCTTGACCGATGTCGGCGTCATCCAATTCCTCAAGCACGATCCCGAGGTGCCGGACAGCGACGTCACCCCGGAATATTGCGCGCGGCACAATTGGCTGATCGGTTCGCCGGCAACGGTCGTCGAGAAGATCGAGCGGATGTACGACGAGGTCGGCGGCTTTGGCGCGCTGCTGCTGTTTTGCTTCGACTACAGCGAGCAGCCCGACGTGTGGCGGCACTCGATGCGGCTGCTGGCCGAGGAGGTGATGCCCAAGGTCGCCCATCTGTCGCCGGGCTGATCGCCGGGCGGCCAATCTGTCGATTACGCTGGATCCCGAATACCCGAAAAGGTTCCCCGAAAATGGCTTGGACCGATTGCGCCGAGGCCAACCCTGCGTTGCGCGGGACGAGGGTATGCCGATCTGGCCGCCAGGCGGCCGTCATCCCATCTGTCCCCGAGCCGTGAGGTGGTTGCGTCTTGTCGAAGGATGGGTCAGATTGACGCACTTTGAACACGGCAGTCGGAAGCGGGCGCGGCGGGCCGGCGACAGGGCCGATGACGCTCACGGGAAATATCGTTATGGTGTCCGGCGAAGCGTGCCGGAACGGAAAGCGGATTTGAACGGCGGATTCCGGCAGGAAGCAATAATGGACCGGGCGATCCATCCGCCAGGAGGGCCCTAGTGCAGCCGACCGACATCAGCAACCCCGACTACTTTCACAAAGTCGTCGATTGCCAGCTCGCGTGTCCGTCGCATACGCCGGTGCCGGAATATATCCGGCTGATCGCCGATCGGCGATATACCGACGCGTATATGGTCAACTGGCGCTCGAACGTCTTCCCCGGCATCCTCGGGCGTACCTGCGACCGACCCTGCGAACCCGCCTGCCGTCGCGGCCGGGTTGAAAAGGACCCGGTCGCAATCTGCCGGCTGAAACGGGTTGCCGCCGACAACAAGGGCGACATCGCGCCGTTTCTTCCCGTCATCCCGGACGAGAAAAACGGCAAGCGCATCGCCCTGATCGGCGCGGGCCCGGCCTCGCTGACGGTCGCCCGCGATCTGCTGCCGCTCGGCTATCGCTGCGTGATGTTCGACGGCGACGCCAAGGGCGGCGGTATGATGCGCACGCAGATCCCGCGCTTCCGGCTGCCCGAAACGGTCACCGACGAAGAGGTCGAGCTGATCCTCGATATGGGCGTCGAGACCCGGTACGGCGAATTCGTCGGCAGCCTGAAGGCGCTGCTCGCCGAGGATTGGGACGCTGTCTTTGTCGGCAGCGGCGCGCCGCGCGGGCGCAATCTGGAGATTCCCGGCCGAAACGAAGCGGCGGCAAACATCCATATCGGCATCGACTGGCTCTCCAGCGTGTCGTTCGGCCATATCGACCGGATCGGCCGCCGGGTCGTCGTTCTCGGCGGCGGCAATACGGCGATGGATTGCTGCCGCTCGTCGCGCCGGCTCGGCGGCGAAAGCGTCACCGTCGTCGTGCGCAGCGGCTTTGAGGAGATGAAGGCCTCGACGTGGGAGAAGGAGGACGCGATGCATGAGGGCATCCCGATCCTCAACTGGCTGGTGCCGAAGGAATTCACCCACGATGGAGGACACCTGACCGGGGTGCTGTTTGAAAAGGTCGAGGCGGAGTTCGATTCGCGCGGCCGGCGCAATCTGGTCGCGACCGGCGAGCCCGATGTTCATATCCCGTGCGACGATGTGCTGGTGGCGGTCGGCCAGGAAAACGCGTTCCCGTGGATCGAGCGCGACATCGGCCTCGAATTCGACCGCTGGGGCATGCCCAGGGTCGATCCGAAGACGATGCAATCCACCTTGCCGCGCGTCTTCTTTGGCGGCGACGCCGCTTTCGGTCCGAAAAACATAATCTGGGCCGTCGCGCACGGTCACGACGCAGCGATCTCGATCGACAAATTCTGCCATGGCGAGGATGTCGGCGACCGGCCGCCGCCGGGGGTGACCCTGGTCAGCCAGAAGATGGGCATCCACGAATGGAGCTACGACAACGACATCTCGAACGATGTGCGTTACCGGGTGCCGTTGCGCGATACCGCTGTGGCGCTCGCCGACATCCGGGTCGAGGTCGAACTCGGCTACGATGCCAAGCTCGGCTATCTCGAGGCCGAGCGCTGCCTGAATTGCGACGTGCAGACCGTGTTCGCCGGGCAGCTGTGCATCGAATGCGACGCCTGCGTCGATATCTGCCCGATGGATTGCATCACCTTTACCGATAACGGCAGCGAGGAGGAGTTGCGCGGCCGCCTGATGGCCCCTGCCCTGAACCTCGAGCAGGACCTCTATATCGGCGACCGGCTCAAGACCGGCCGGATCATGGTCAAGGACGAAGATGTCTGCCTGCATTGCGGGCTGTGCGCCGAGCGCTGCCCGACCGGCGCGTGGGACATGCGCAAATTTCTTCTCGAATCGGCTCAGGCCGGACCGGCATGCCGCAGCCGCTGACCGCCGCCGTGCCTCCCGCTGCGCAGATGCCTACGACTACGAGCGTACCTCACAGGCTTTAGGCCGATGGCAACACAATCAGACCTCAAGATCGCCGCGATCGAAAGCGTCAACGACTTCGTCGTCAAATTCGCCAACGTCAACGGATCGGGCTCGGCCAGCGCCAATGCGCTGTTTGCCAAATCGGTCCTGCGGATGGGAATTCCGGCGAGTTCGCGCAACATCTTCCCGTCGAATATTCAGGGGCTGCCGACCTGGTACGAGGTAAGGATCAACCAGGGCGACCATCTCGGCCGGCGCGGCGGCGTCGACATGATGGTGGCGATGAACCCGCAGACCTGGGATGAAGACGTCGCCGAGATCGAGTCCGGCGGCTATCTGTTCTACGATTCGACCAAGCCGATGCTGCCGTCGAAATTCCGCGACGACGTCAACGTCATCGGCGCCCCGCTGACCGCGATCTGCAACCGCGTCTACAACGACGCCCGCCAGCGCCAATTATTCAAGAACATCATCTATCTCGGCGTTCTGTCGGCACTGCTCGACATGGACGTGGCGGCGATCGAAAAGCTGATCGGCGAGCAGTTCCGCGGCAGGGACACCTTGATCAAGCCCAATCTGCAAGCGCTGCAACTCGGTCGCGATTGGGCGCTGGGCGAGTTGGACTGCCCGATCGGGCTGCGGCTCAAATCCGTCGACAAGGTCGGCGACCGCATCTTCATCAACGGCAATGACGCCGCCGCGCTCGGCGCCGTCTATGGCGGGGCGACGGTCGCCGCCTGGTATCCGATCACGCCGTCCTCCTCGCTCGCCGAAGCGTTCGCCAACCATTGCCGCCGCTACCGCATCGATCCCGAGACCAAGAAAAAGCGCTATGCGATCCTCCAGGCCGAAGACGAGCTGGCCTCGATCGGCATGGTGATCGGGGCCGCGTGGAACGGGGCGCGCGCCTTCACCGCGACCTCGGGCCCGGGCATCTCGCTGATGCAGGAATTCATCGGCCTTGCCTATTTCGCCGAGATCCCGGCGGTGATCTTCGACGTGCAGCGCGGCAGCCCGTCGACCGGGATGCCGACCCGCACCCAGCAGGCCGACATCCTGTCCTGCGCCCATGCTTCGCATGGCGACACCAAGCATGTGCTGCTGTTTCCCGAGGATCCACTCGAAAGCTTCCTCTTTGGCGCCGAGGCGTTCGATCTCGCCGATCGGCTGCAGACCCCGGTCTTTGTCATGCTCGATCTCGACATCGGCATGAATGACTGGCTGTGCCAGCCGCTCGCCTGGGACGAAGCGCGGGATTACGACCGCGGCAAGGTCATGACCGCGGAACAGCTCGAAGCCGGGGTCGAATTTGGCCGCTACCTCGATGTCGACGGCGACGGTATCCCATACCGCACCCTGCCCGGGACCCACCCGACGCGCGGCGCCTTCTTTACCCGCGGCACCACCAAGGACCGCTACGCGCGGTATTCCGAGGAGGGGCCGGACTATGTCGACAACATGCAGCGCCTGTTACACAAATTCGAGACGGCAAAGCGGCTGGTGCCGGCGCCGATCCGGCGCGATGCCGGCCGGCCGACCCGGTTCGGCGCGATCTATTTCGGTTCGACGGCGCCGGCGATGAGCGAGGCGCTCGAAATACTCGAAGCGCGCGGCGTTCATCTCGACACGTTGCGCGTCCGCGCCTATCCGTTTCATGAAGACGTGCTCGATTTCGTCGCCGGGCACGAACGGGTGTTTCTCGTCGAGCAAAATCGCGACGGGCAGCTGCGCGCGCTGCTGATGAACGACGGCGAGATCGACCCTGCCCGGCTGGTGCCGATTCTGCATTATGACGGTACGCCGATCACCGCCCGCTTCATCGTCAAGGCGATCGGCGACATGCTCGCAGTCGTCACCCTCGCCCCGCTCAAAAAGGCGCTGCCGTGAGCGCAATGAGGACCGCATGACCTACATCACCAAACCCCGCCTGCATCACCCGAAACTGCCGGTCAACGCGCTCGGTTTTACCCGGCGCGATTACGAGGGCGCGGTTTCGACGCTGTGCGCCGGCTGCGGCCATGATTCGATCAGCGCCGCGATTATCCAGGCCTGCTTCGAGCTGAGCCTGCCGCCGCACAAGATCGCCAAGCTGTCCGGCATCGGCTGCTCGTCGAAGACGCCGACCTATTTTCTCGGCAAGTCGCACGGCTTCAACAGCGTGCACGGCCGGATGCCGTCGGTGCTGACCGGGGCCAACCTCGCCAACCGGGATCTCGTCTATCTCGGCATCTCGGGCGACGGCGACTCGGCCTCGATCGGGCTCGGCCAGTTCGCCCATTGCCTGCGCCGCGCCGTCAACATGGTCTACATCGTCGAGAACAACGGTGTTTACGGACTGACCAAGGGCCAGTTCTCGGCGACCGCGGACAAGGGTTCGAAAGCCCGCAGGGGTGCGGTCAACACCGATGCGCCGATCGATCTGGTGGCGCTGGCATTACAGCTCGGCGCCTCGTTCGTCGGGCGCAGTTTTTCGGGCGACAAGGCGCAGCTGGTGCCGCTGATCAAGGGCAGCCATCGAGCATCAGGGAGCGGCCTTCATCGACGTCGTCTCGCCCTGCGTCGCCTTCAACAACAACCCGGAATCGACCAAGAGCTTTGACTATGTCCGGTCCCATAACGAGGCGGTCAACCGGCTCGACGTGATCCTCGATCATGACGAGATCACCGCCGATTACGCGCCGGGCACGGTCGAAACCGTGCACCAGCACGACGGCTCGATCCTGCGGCTCAGAAAGCTCGACCCCGACTACGATCCGCACGACCGCATCTCGGCTTTGACCTACCTGCAGCAGCGGCACGCCCAGGGCGAGGTCGTCACCGGCCTCCTCTTCGTCGAGCCGGATTCGGGCGACATGCACGAATTCCTCGACACGGTCGCAACCCCGCTGAACGGCCTGGGCGAGGCCGAACTCTGCCCCGGCCCGGACGCCCTTGCGCGCTTCAACGCCGCCCATCGTTAGCTGCGTCGCGGACGCCGAGGTTCTCGACCAGTAATCGAAGCATCGTCGGCGTCATCTGGCGCAGCTCGAAGACACCAAGCCGACTTGCCGCGGCGGCCCGGCCTCGCAGGCGATAACCCGTTGCAAAGGCGGAATTCGTTTTGGGCCCGCCTCTCAGTGATCGAGCTTGCACCCGCAGGGCCTGAGTATAGTCCTCAGGGTGCATTCGTCGCGTCGAACACGATGTGATCGTATTGCCAGAGCTGCTCGAAAAACCTGCGGGCATGCGCCGCAGCGCCCGGCCCCGCAGCGATCCGCAGAATCTCGTCGATGGGGCGGTGGCCGTCGATCGCCGCAAACATCCGGTCCTGGGCCAGATCGATCGGGAGAGCGAGGTCCGAGTAGGTGTGCGCCCGATTGATCAGCACGGCCGCTGAACCAGGCGGCGCCCGGTCGCGGACGCACAAGGTCCATGGCAGACGCAGTGGGACATAGCCCCGCCAGGCATCGCCGTCGAACCCGATCGGCTGGCTCTCGGCCGGGCGATCGTCGCGATATACGACCAGGTTATGCTTGGCCATGGTCCCGCGCAGCAACTCCACCGCGGCGTGCTGCAACGGCGGCGAAAGCAAGGCCAGACGCGCGGCATGCGGCATGCGCGCCATTGCGCCGCATTGCGGGAGATAAGGAGCCTGCTCGAACCAGCGCCCGAACGACAGACCGCAGCGTTCGAGCCAGGCGTAGAGCTGAGGCACGGTGTAGGCGCGGTCCCGAGGGTGAAGCAGCGCGTCGGCCAGAGCGTCCGGATTTCCGAAATCCTTCGCCCGGCGCGCCACGCCGGCGATCGGATGGTCGGGAGGGAGCGCGCCGATCGCGATGCCGAGGTGGCGCAATTCCTCATCCGACGGGCCGACCCCCAGCAGGCGGCAGTATTCCTGCATCATGTAGATGCCGGCGCGCCCATATGCCGCGTAGACCATCAGGTGCATCGCGCCGTCCGTCATCAGGACGCCGCGCAACGCATGCAGGCCGATATCCGGGTCCGGCAGGTGGTGGAGCACGCCGGTGCAGACGATCTGGTCGAACATCCGGCCGAGCTGCCCGACTTCTTCGATCGCGAGCCGATGGAGATCGAGGTTTCGCAAGCCGTATTTTTGCTGAAGATCGCGGGTGTGGCGCAGGCTGGTTTCGCTGATGTCGATTGCCGTCACCCGCGCCTCGGGCTCGCGCAGCGCATGGATGGCGGCCTGGGAGGTTCCGCAGCCGGCGACCAGGATCTCTCGATCCGCCCGCGGCGCCTCCGTTGGCCACAGCAGATGGAACAATGCCCGACGCCGATCCGGGTCCCGATAAATCTCGCGGTGCCGATCCAAATTGGTTATCGGCGCCGGATACGGGCGGCTCTCGTAAAAGGCGCGCACCCGGTCTGCCGGATCGGCGGGTGCCGGTGCGCTCGTCTCCTGCCGATTTACCACGGCGGCCCGGGCGCAAAGCCCCGGATCGTCCATTCCAGCGGTGTCGGATCGACATGGATGAACCCGTCGCGCGGCCGGTTGAAGTCGATGATCATCGCCATTGCGCCGCTTATCATCAGGAGCAGCAGCAGGGCCAGGACAAACTGAGAGCGGCGGTTTGCCAGCGAGAGCTGAGTGATGTCGGCTGCGCTTGTATTCGGCGATCCAAGGGAGCATGGCGTGGCCGCGCTCGGCGGAGGATTGGTAGGCGCGTGCATAGGCCCACTCGCGCAACGATGTCTGGATGAAGCGCTCGGCCTTGCCGTTGGTTTTCGGGGTGTAGGGCCGGGTGCGGATATGCCTGATCTCGGCTTCTTTGAGGCGCCCGCGGAAGGCGTGGCTGCGATAGGCCGAGCCGTTGTCGGTCATGACGCGTTCGACGGTGACGCCGAGATGATCGAACCAGGCCAGCGCGCGGTCGAGGAAGGCGATGGCGCTTTCCTTCTTCTCATCGGGCAACAGCTCGGTGTAGGCGAGCCTGGAGGCGTCGTCGATGCAGACGTGCAGCACCTCCCAGCCGATGCCGCGGTTCTTCACCATGCCGCTATGCTGGCCGGTGATGCGGTGGCCGACGCCGGCGATGCGGCCCAGCTTTTTGGTGTCCATATGCGTCGCCGGGACCGTCGAGGCATCTTTCACACGGACTATGGGCCAGCGTTTCTGGCGCCGGCGACACACCGCCGGATGCGCGAGGTCGGGCTACGTCCGGGTGCGGCTCGATAACGACGACGGCGTCTCTCGTGACCAGATGCAGCCATTCCTCCATCGACGGCCCCTCCGGGCCGGCACGGGGCGGCCATCGGAATACCGACCGGCCGCCCGCCCTATCCGGTTCAGGTCGGTTACGAGTGTTTGTTCTCCTGCAGCCTCCGGAGCACGTCGTCGAGGTTGAAGCTGGCGGCCTTTTGGCGCTGCGGATAGTCCCTGAAGGTCTGCAGGAATTCCCCGATATAGGCCTGCGCCGGCACCAACAAATAGACGTGATCGACAAGCCAATCGTAGTAGGTGATCGAAGTGATATCCGCACGCTCGAACGGGTCCGTGCGCAGATTAAACATCTTTGGCACGCGCAGCGTGACGAACGGCTCGGACCAGACGCGCATCGTGCCGGGCTCCCGCTGTTCCGCGAACACGATCTTCCAATTGTCGTAGCGCAGCGCCACGACCTGCTGGTCGTCGTTGCAGTAGATGAACGAGACGCGCGGGCTCTTCTCTGCCTGGCCGGTCAAGTACGGAACCAGATTGTACCCATCGAGGTGGACCTTGTAGGTCATGTCCCCGATTTTGTGGCCCTTCAGGAGCTTGTCGGCGACCTCCGCGTCCCCGGCCATGGCCAGGAATGTCGGCAGCCAGTCGTGATGGGCCACGATCTCGTTCGACACGCTGCCCGGCTTGATCTTGCCAGGCCAGCGGACCACGCACGGCACCCGGTAGGCGCCCTCCCAGTTGGTGTTTTTTTCGTTCCGGAACGGCGTCATCGCCCCGTCCGGCCATGAAAACATATTTGGACCGTTATCGGTGCTGTACATGACAAAGGTGTTGTCGGCGATGCCGGCATCGTCGAGCGCCTTGAGCAAGGCGCCGACATTCTTGTCGTGATCGATCATCACGTCGTGGTATTCGCTCTGCCAGCGACCCGACTGGCCCCGGCTCTCCGGCTTCACATGCGTGCGGAGATGCATGTGCGTGAAGTTGACCCAGAGGAAGAAGGGCTGGCCGGCCTGCGCCTGCCGCTTGATGTACTCCTCGGCCCGGCCGGCGATGTCGTCGTCGATCGTTTCCATGCGTTTTTTGGTCAGCGGGCCGGTGTCGTTGATCGTCTGCTTGCCGACCCTGCCGAAGCGCGGGTCGACCGTCGCGTCGTCGGTGGCGCTGGCCTTGCTGTCCAACACGCCGCGCGGACCGAACCTCTCGTGAAAGTGCGGAAAATCCGACCCCTTCGGATAATCGGGCAGTTCCGGTTCCTCCTCGGCGTTCAAGTGGTACAGATTGCCGTAGAACTCGTCGAAGCCGTGCATGGTCGGCAGATATTCGTTGCGGTCGCCGAGATGGTTCTTGCCGATCTGCGCGGTCGCGTAGCCCAACGGCTTGAGCAGCTCCGCGATTGTCGGGTCTTCCTTGTGCAGGCCGACGGTGGCGGCCGGCAGACCGACTTTGGTCAACCCGGTGCGCAATCCGTGCTGGCCGGTGATGAACGAGGATCGTCCGGCGGTGCAGCTTTGCTCGCCGTAGCAGTCGGTAAAACGCATGCCTTCCTGGGCGATCCGGTCGATGTTGGGCGTCCGGTAGCCCATTAACCCGTCGCTGTAGCAACTCAAATTGGTGATGCCGATATCGTCGCCCCAGATGACGAGGATGTTCGGCTTGGCTGCTGCTCTGGATCTGGCCATCTCGATCTCCTTTCGTTGGTCGGGCGGTTTCGAAAATGCTGATTGGTCTCGGTTGCTTGGCCTCGGGCTAGGTTAGGCGCAACAGAACGGCAAAGAAGGCGAATAAGCCGATGGCGATCAGCAGAACGGCAATCGCGATGACCGGCGATTGCATTGCCTCCTTGGTCATTCCGGCGATCGGCGCGAAGGACCCGCCCCACAGATAGCGAACCGTCCACCAATATTGCCACAGCGAAATGACAAGAGCCAGGATGCCGCACGAGATCAGCGCGAGCCCCAAAAATTCCGGCGCGTCCGGAAGATAGGCGGGCGGGCCCCCGCGATCTGTTGCAAGTGTTGAGGTACTGGACGATCGCAAAGCCGAAACCGATCAGAGCGATCGCCGTACGCTGCCATGCCATCATCGTGCGCTCGAGGGCGAGGCGCGTGCGGACCCAGGCAAAATGATCAGCCGCTGTCAGCTCTTACTTCGAACCGGGCTGAGTTGTCGGGCGAGGTCCGCTGGTTATCGCTCATCGCTGCTGCCGTTCCGTCACGCCGGGGAAACCGGCCAACGCATCACCTCGAGAACGCGCAGGCTGTGGATAATGAGCTGCACGGCGAGGGCCGCTTGAAGCACGGCCATCACCCACCCGACCAGGTACAACAACCCCGGGGAGATGCGCTTGAGGATCGCATCGACGTTCCACAAGGTGACCAGGTTGAGGGCCATTACTGCGAGCAGGATTGCGACGATCATCGCATCATGCGCCAAGTCGCGCTTGTTGAGGATCACGATTGCCGTGATTGCGGCGATCCCGGGTGCGGTCACGAGGGCCGGAATGGCCAAGGGAAAGAAGGCAATCGCCGGCGAAGGCGGCGGGGCCGGCTCCGCCGGCGCCGGCACCCCCGTTGGGGTCTGCATGATGATGTGGAGTGCTTGGTAAAACAGGATGATGGCGCCGGTGATGGCGATTGCCGGGGGCGAGACGTGCCAGTTCGCCAAAACGATCGATCCGAGCAACGCGACACCGAGCGCGATGATTGTTGCGATCGCGGTAGACTGCCAGGCCATTGCTCGGCGAAACGCGGGTTCGGCGCCGTGGGTCAACCTGGCAAAGGGCCCGATCGCCTTCAGCGGGCCGAGTGTCAGAAAGAACAGTACGGCGATGTCCAGGAAGGTGAATTCAGCTTTCACGGTTGATTGCCCTATTGCCGGCCCCGATAGAGACCGAAGCTGCCATGCATTTACGTCGCCACCGGTGCAACCGGCCAGGGAAAGCCGTCGGCCAGCTTACCTGTATCGATGCGGCGGCTGGTCAAAATCCGGTGCAAACGCGACCACTCCTTTCGGATGTCGAGGGCCGGCGCTTCATAGAGGAAGATTGTCCATCTGACCCGGATCGCTCTTGATATTGTACGGCTCGTATTCGAGCCTGCTGCCGTCCAGGCCGAAATATACCGCGTAGGTCCAATCGCCCTCGCACCGACCGCCGCTCAGCCGTATCCTTTGCGCAGCTTGCCGCGAAAGAGCCAATAGACGACTGCGGTGTAGATCGCGATGACCGGCAATACGAACACGCCGGCGCCCCAGAACAGGAAGGAGAGCGACTTTTCCGGCGCTGCGGCGCTGCCGACGGTGACCGAGTAGGGGATCATGTAGGGCCAGAACATCACTGCGAGCGACAGCAAAGCCGCCACGAAGAATACGGCGGTCAAGGCGAACGGCCAGGCGTCGCGGCGGCGGCCGGCGGCGATGAAGACGCCGTACATGGCTAACAAACCGATCGCGGGAAAAATCAGTCCCCAAGGGCGGCCGAGGAACAGGCTTCCAGTCATCCGCGCCCGCTCGATAAAAGCGGCAACGGCGGCGATGCCGAGCACCACCAGCACGGCGCCGGCGAGCCAGGGGATACGCCGCCACGCCCAGTCGCGCAACGCCCCCTCGGATTTCAAGGTCAGCCAGCCGGCGCCGAGCAGGGCGTAGCCGAGCACCAGACCGATCCCGGTCAGCACCGGCAGCGGCCTCAGCCATTCGAAAGCGCCCCCGGCATACTGGTTGTTGACCACCGGGATGCCGCGGATCATCGCGCCGACGGCCGCCCCTTGAACAAAGGCGGCAATCGCCGAGCCGACAAAAAACCCCCAGTCCCACAGACCACGCGTGCCGACGTGGCGGAATTCGAAAGCAACCCCGCGGAAGATCAGCCCGAACAACAGCAGCAGCACGGGAATGTAGAAGGCCGGCAGGAACACCGCGTAGACCAACGGAAAAGCTCCAAACAGCGATGCCCCGATCACGACCAGCCAGGTCTCGTTGCCGTCCCAGAACGGCGAGATCGCCGCCATCATTTCGTCGCGTAAAGCCGCGTTGCGGGTCGTCCCGAACAGGATGCCGACGCCGAGATCGAAGCCGTCGAGAACCACGTAGACCAGAATCGCTACCGCGATGACGCCGGCCCAGAACAGCGCCAAGCCGGAGGGCTCGACAGCGCTCATTGCCCGCCTCCCCGCATGGCGCCGGCCCTTGCCACCCCGGGCAAGGCGGCACTCACCTCGACCGCCGGCCCGTCCCGCAAAACCCGATAGATGTAGTATAAGCCGAATGAATAGATGACCGCGTAGACCGCGATATAGGCCAGCAGCGAAAACAGCACGTCGCCGGTCTTCAGCGAGGGCGTCACCGCATCCTTGGTGCGCAACAGGCCGTAAACCACCCAGGGCTGGCGGCCGATCTCGGCGGTGAACCAGCCCGCCAGCACGGCGACGAAGCCGGTGGGAAAAGACGCGAACGTCGCCCAAAGATACCAGCGCGTCGTCTCCAGGCGGCCGCGGAAGCGCAACCAGGTGCCGAACCAGGAAACCGCCAGCATAATGAGGCCCATGCCCACCATCAGGCGAAAGGTCCAGAACGGGACGAACACCGGTGGGCGGTCGTCGGGCGGAAACGTATCCAACCCTATTTCGCGCGCATCCCAGGTGCCCGATGCGATAAAGCTGCCGAGCCTAGGCACCTCCAGTGCAAACACGTTTCGTTGCGCGGACGCATCGGGAATGGCGATCAGCACCTCGCTGGCGGGCTGCTGGGTGTGCCACCGCGCCTCGATGGCGGCGAATTTCGCCGGCTGATAGTGGAGTACGTACTCGCCGGTCAGATGGCCGAAGAACATCTGCACCGGAATGATCACCGCGACCAGCCCAATCCCCCAGCGCAGCATGACGCGCCCTTCCTCGGAGTATGTGCGGCGCAGCAGATACCAGGCGCCGGTCGCGACGACGCTCATGCCGGTCGTCAAAAAAGCGGCGAGCAGCATATGCGGCCAGCGCACGCGCACGATCGGCCCGGTGGTGATCGCCCACCAGTCGTCCGGCACGAACTTGCCGTCGACCACGACGTGGCCGAGCGGCACCTGCATCCAGCTGTTGTTGCAGAGGATCCAGAACGACGACAACATCGTGCCGAGAGAGACCATGCAGCACGAGAAAAAGTAGAACCAAGGTGGCGTGCGGTCGCGGCCGAGCAGCATCACGCCGAAGAAAGTCGCCTCCAGCATAAAGGCGGTGAAGGTCTCGTAGCCGAGCAGCGGGCCCTGGATCGACCCGGTGCGCGCGGAGAGCACGCTCCAGTTGGTGCCGAACTGGAAAGCCATGACGATGCCGGTGACCACCCCCATCCCGAAGGACAGGCCGAAGACCTTCAGCCAGAAGTCGAACACGCGCCGATAGACCGGGTTGCCGGTCGCCAGCCGCGTCCCCTCGATCGTCGCCAGCCAAGCCGCCAGGCCGATCGTGAAGGCGGGGAAGATGATGTGAAAGCTGACGACGAAGGCAAACTGGATGCGCGACAACAGCAACGGATCGAGATCCATGGGATCCTCGGGGCTATCTGATTATCGGCTCGCGGCGTCGCCCTCGACACCGAGGATCGACACCCGTGCGGACCTGATTTGAACGGGAAACGCGGGGGATATATAGCCGTGTGCCACCGCGACCTTCTGCACGCCGTTAGCCATATAGGTGATAACGCCACCGGCGATCGCACCGCCGAGGTTCTGACCCCACAGCTTCTCGCCGGTGGCGGCGTCGACCGCATAGAAGTTTCCGCCGACGTCGCCAAAAAACACGAGGCCTCCCGCCGTCGGCGTCACAGCGCCCAGGATCGGGTAGTTGGTCTTCAGCCGCCATTTCCAGACGCCGGTGTCGGCGTCGACTGCATGGAGCCATCCGGCCCAGTGGCCGTCGGAGCGAGAAAACGCTCCGAACTCGTTGAATGGATTGAGCGACTTTTCTGCCGTCCACGGTTGTCCGAGCGGGGACGCCACCATTTCTTGCCTGGTCTGCAACTTCACCGTGGTGCACCAGTCGACGTCCCCGGTGAAGATGAGATTGGTGCGAGGGTCGTAGGCCGGGCTGTTCCATTCCTCGCCACCCCCGGCGCCTGGACAGAAATGGACATCCTTGTCGGTCGAGAAAGGCTCGTCGACGTTATCGATTGTTGTCACCGGCGTCTTGTAGAGCAGCTTGTTGTCGGCGAGATCAAAGCCGTAGAGGAAGCCGTCCTTTGGCGATACCGCCATCAGCTTCTTGCCGCCAGCCGTCCGGATCAGAGCGGGCGGGTTGGAGACGTCCCAGTCGTGCCAGTCCCTGGGCACGATCTTGAAATGACTTTTGTACGCGCCGGTCTTGGCGTCGAGGACGACGACCGAGTTGGTAAAGAGGTTCTCGCCCTCCCGCGCGCCGATGTCGAAGTCGGGCGCCGGATTGCCTACAGGGACATACAAGAGCCCTGTTGCAGGGTCCAAAGTCGCAGGAGTCCAGGCTCCCCCACCGCTGATCGGTGCGCCGGGCACGTTTCTCCACGTCGACTTGTTGAGCGGCGTGGCGCCTTGCGGCCCGCGGACCGTGTCTCCCTCGGACTTGGGCACCAGAAAGAATTCCCAGACGATATTGCCGGTCTTGGCGTCAATCGCGTACATGCGCCCCTTCCCGCCCTTGAAGTCGCCTCCGGCGTTGCCGACAAACACGAGGCCGTTCCACGCGATCGGCGCGGCCGGCACGGCTTCGCCCTTTTTTTGATCCGCGATCGTGGTCTCCCAGAGCCGCTTGCCGGTCTTGAAGTCATAGGCCAGCACCCGCCCGTCCTCGGTCCCGCGAAACAACATGCCGTCCAGATAGGCCGCACCCCGGTTCGTCGGCAGAATATAGCCCGGGTAGTCCTCGTGCGTGCGCCAATTCTGCGCGCAGGTCGCCGGGTCGAGCGAGAATATATCGAATTCGGTCGTGCCGATCAGTGCGCCCGCGACCATGATCAGACCGGTCTCGAAGCTCGTGAATTGTCTGGTGTCGTAGGTGCACAACAGCTTGAGCTTGCCGACATTCTTCGTATTGATCTGGCTGAGGTCCGAGAAGCGCTCCGAAGTGAGCGTCTTGTTGTAGCTCGGCCAGTCTCCGGCCGCAGCGCCGGGCGCTGTCCCGGCCGCCGGGGCGGGCGCCGCCGCGCCCTTGTAAGCCGTATTCTGCTCCCTCGTAAGAGTGCCTGGGGGCAGGTTCAACGACAGAAGTTCGCCACGCATTTCGCCGACAGCCACCTCGACCCGGGTCGGGTACGCGAAATAAATCGCGGTGCCGGCGCCCACCGCCGCCGCAACGATCGCAACCAGCGCGACAATGATCCAATGTCTCATTTGAGCTCCTGTTTCCCAGCGGCCGCCGTGAGGATCGATCCCTTGAACCGCGTCGGCGTCTGACCGGCAGCCTCAGCCTGGCCTTTCAGTGCCGGAGCCGCCAAGCAGCAATTTCGCTCGACACGAGTTGCTCGTAAGATCGGACACCCCGGTATAGCCAATCTCCGGGCATTCAAATCCTGTGGCTTTCGCGGAAGTCGCCGACGTTCCCGTAAGAAGTCCAGGCAGTACCGAGAGTGCCACTGACGAAATAAGCAGGATGCAACGGGTGATCCGCGCTGGAAGGAAGGTCTTCATGTTCCCCTCTTCGGCATTGTTGTCTCATCGAGCATGCCCGGGGCGAAGCGTTCAGTCAGCACTGGACCGAGAATGGAGGTGGCCAACATCAAGACAAGCACCGCATTGAGCATCGTGCCGTCCAGCATCCGCTGCCCGGCCCCGTTGACCGTTTGATAAGCGACGAGCGCAGCCGCCAGCGTCGCGGCCACCTGCGGCAGGGTCAGCGCCCATATCGTCGATCTTGCTGCCGGCGTGTAGCCGAAAACACGAGCGCCGCCCGCCGCGGCGATCCATTTTCCCGCGAGGAGAGCAACAATGATCCCCAGAGCCAGAGGAAAATGGTCGACGATGCTTCCGGCGAAGGCGACCGGATCGATCAAGAGACCGGTGACGATGAAGAAGCTCGGGATGAACAGAGCTTTCCCAAAGAACTCCAGCTTGGCCCTTGCCGGACTGTCCTGTACCGCGCCGTTGACCGCCAGCCCCGCCAAAAACGCGCCGACGATCCCGGGCAGGTTTATCAGGTCGGCTATCGCGCCTGCCACCACCATGATCCCGAGCATCAGCAGAAAATGGGCCTCCTCGTCATTGCCCATCCTGCTCAAGGCCCAGGCGCCGGCGCGGCTGAGCCCGATCAGGATCAGCGGGACGAAAACGGCGATCTCGATGAGTTGGACGGCGAGCCCCATCGGCGAGAAGCCGGTCGAATAGGTCGAGACGCACACCGCGAACACGATCAGTGAGAGCGTGTCCGAAAGAACGGTTGCACCGATCGCGACGACGATCGGTTCGAGCCGAATGACACCCAGCCGTTGCACGATCGGAACGCTCAGCAACGTGTGGGATGCCAGCAGCGATCCGACGACGATCGCCGGAATGAGGGCATAGCCAAAGCCGAGGCCAAGCAAAGTGCCGAACAGCAACGGCACAGTGGTGGTAAAAAGACCGAAGATGATCGAGCGCGTCTGCGCTCTGCGAAACAGGACTATATCGATCTCGAGCCCAGCCGAGAACATCAGCAGCAGTTTACCGAGCTCGGCAAAGAACTCCGCTATCGGCCGGCGCTCGCCGAAGAAGCCGAGGACGTGCGGCCCCAGCACGACCCCGAAGAGCAGCAACCCGACCATCGGCGGCACCTTGATGCGGGCCGCCAGCCGCGGAACGCCGACCATGACTGCGATGATGACGGCGAACTTTGCCAGATCCGGCAGCGCCAGGATGTGCGACCTGATCGCATCGAGCAAGTTCATAACTTGGGCCCTGCGGGTGTACGGGCGCGTGCTATGGGATCGTTCCCTACAGTTTCTTGGCCAAGGCGCCTTCGATCAGATCGAATTGGACCTTGGCGGTTCGAGCGGTGCCATCGCCAGCAGCGCGGCGATGACCGCCAAATAATCAGGACAATCTGTCTTGACGCCGGTGACCGCCAAACCTAAGCGTAAAATTCACGGATGCCGGCTCACATGTCTCGTTCCCGAAATACCAGGCGAAATGGAAGTTAATCCGGGTGCCGCGCCCCTCAGCTGTCATTATCCACAAAGAAGAGCGTTTTTTGGCGTACCGTCGCGTCCCCGATGCTTGGTCCCTCCGGGCGGTGGCCGTGCTAAAATACTTCTCCTCATACGGCTTTATCGGTGATGCGGGGAAGTGGCGGGGCAGACGGCGAAGACAATGTGTCTTCGCCGTGCTCGCTGCGCGGGTTTTCAGTGGGTATAGGGCGTCAGGCCCGGTCCGCCCGTACTCGGCCCTTGCATCCCCATGCTGTTTCCACCGGACGCGGCCGGTGGCGGCGCGACGGGGGCCGGGGGCGGCGGAGCGCAGGCAGCCATCGCGACTAGCGAGCAGAGCAGCAAAAGGCGTTTCATCGTTTTCCTCCAAGTTTAGCGGGCACCCGTTATCAGGCCCAATTATCATTGACGGTCTTCGGCTTCGAACCCGTGCGCTCACGTATCCTTGTCGTTGAAAATTGCTAGGCGAAAATCCTCCAGAAGACAAGAGGGTTGGCCGCCTCGCATGGCGCGAAGTGTCGACTTAGATGATCGTTTTGGTCGATGAGCCCGGTTTCTTCGAATATCAAGCAATATCGTCATGTTCTTGTCGGATAGTGTGTTCAGATATGCGTAATAAGTTACATATTCTCGTCATGCTTCGGCGCCGCTGATCGGGGAGAACTTGTCGAAACCCGGCGCGCGCCGCACGTTGGACACCGGGCTTCTTCAATAAATCGTCGATCGCGTTCCCGGCGTCGGGCGGATTCCACCCCGACCAGCCGAAGTTTTGTTCCATTCTCACCGCGCCGGCGTTCGGCTCGAGGAAATTTGCTGCGACGCGCCGGGGCCCCGTCGGTTATCGTGCGATTACCCCTTCGTCTTTCAGACGCTGCATGCATATTGCGTAGCATGCGTCAACGTCTCCGGGATTTTCCGATCTACACACAGTACATTTCTCGCCCGCTATTTCGGAACGGCCTGCCTGGGTATTTGGATCTGGTTGGGCACACCCGGCGAAGAGCCCACCCATAATTCCGGCGATGAAGACAAATCGCACGAGATCAGCTCCGGTCATTTCTTTTCTCCCTTTCGCCTATGGCATTGCACCCGCCACATCAGCGCTGACCGAGATTGGTCATTGTCGGCAAATAGGCCCGGGCTTCCTGCGGCGACATGTTCAACACGGTAAAGCTGGCGCCCCCGGCAGAACCCAATTGCCAATTGGGCACCGCCTCGACCTGAACATAATTCTCGGTCCCGGGCGCGAGCTGGAGCGTGTCGACGAGGTTGTTGGGGGTGCCGTAGGGCTGCACCGTGAAACGGTAGGTCCCCGGCTGGAAATCGTGGAAGAAAACAGTTCCCTGGGCGCTTTGCGCAAGCGGCGCGCCATTGGCGAAAACCATCGGGTCCGCTGCGGCGACATTGCCCCCCGGCGCGCTCGGCTGGCGCAGAACCCAGACCCGCGCCATGCCCGGCGGCAGCGGTGCAACGGGCGCCTGGGCGGCCGTCCCGGTGGGCTGCGAGGCGCAACCGGCAAGCGCAAGAAGACCGAGACAAATCGATGCAAGAAGACGATATCCACGCATGGTAATCCTCCCGTCCGGTTTTAAAAAACGAACGCCGTGCTACCGGTGGCGCGGCGCCGAACCCAACAATTCGGCCGTCGCGGTCTCTATGGCTCAAAAGCGAAAACACGCTTCCAGTCGTTCTTCATGCTGATGACGACCCAACCGTGCTTCGTCGCCTCGTCGTGGAGCGCCTGGGGGAAAGTGCCGATCTTGGTGTCGGGCAGCCCCAGCGCCGGACCGTACGCGTATTCGCGCTTCGCGTCATCATGCAGCACAAGCATCCCGAGTCGCGAGCCGTCGCCGGCCATGGTGTACTCGAGCATCTGCCGGTCCCCGGTCGAGTTGCCGAACGCCGCATAGGGCCGGCGGCCGATCATCAGGTGAATGCCCTCGGGCTTACCGGCATTGTCGTCGTTCAGCAGCAGATTGGGTTCCCTGATCAGAATCGGCCGGCCGTTCTTGTCATAGCCGTAGCTGCGTGCCCCCGGCGGTCCCCACTACCCGCTCGGGTGGAATGCCGTACACCTGCTCCGCATACACCCGCACAAAATCCTGGCCGCCGCCGGTGACGACGTAGGTCCGGTACCCGTTGGCGCGCAGATATTTCTGCACCTCGATCATCGGCAGGTAGGTCAGTTTCGTGTAGGGCTGCCTCCAGCGTGCGTCCCTGGCGCCGGCGAGCCAGTTCTTCACCTCGGCTTTATAGTCGTCGACACTCATGCCGGTCAGCGTGGCGGCGGCGATCTTGACGAGATCGCCGATAGAGAGCTTCGCGATCGCCTCGCGATCTCCCGACAACACGGTCTTGAACGGCTGCAGCTTTGCGAGCGCCGGTTTTGCTTTGACGACTGCCGGCACCCGATCGAGACAGTACACCACCTGCGTGTATATCGGATGCTCAACCCAAAGCGTGCCGTCCTGGTCGAAAGTGGCGATGCGAGCCTCCGCCGGCACAAATTGCGGACCCGATGGACTGGTGGTGGCGTGTACGAATTTGACGATCGCCTGTTTCGCCGGGCCATCGTTCCACGATGGAAGCGGATCGGTCTGGGCGAGGATCTGACGGGCCAGGGCAAGGCTTATCGTCGCCGCAAGAACGGAAGCAAAAAGTAGACGAGCATGCAGTTTCATGGCCGCCTCGAGTGCCCCTCGATACCCGCGGCCTTGATACCGATGAGTTTTACCCGCCGGAGGGCGAAGTTGATCGCATACTTTGACCATTCTGATCAGAAGCGGAAGCTGGCGGCGAGGAGTGGCCCCTTCATATGTACGATGAAGTCGAGGTTGTCGGCCGCGGTATAATTGAAATTGAGGCTGAGATAACCCAGATGCAGCGTCGCCCAGGGCTTCAGCGCATAGTCGACAGTGCCGAACACCTGCCAATCGCTGTGCGCGCCGACACCAAAGCCGCCGACATCTCCATAAACGGTCAGCCCAAAGCCGTTGCCGATTTCTCGATGATAGCGCGCGGCAATCAGCGGGTCGCCCCAGCTGGCCGAGCGAGTGAATCTGACCGTGCGCGCGATTTGGCCGTTCAAGGTCGCGTTCGACGGTATAGGACCAGGCGCGAAAGCCGCCGCCCACATCCAACGATTGAACGGGCTGATCGACCCAATGATAGAAAAAGTCGGCGGTGCCCTGATTGGCGATCAGCGATGCATTGCCGCCGTTGAAGAAGATGTTGCGCGTCGTGATGTCGGTGCCGACCGGGAAGTGAAACATGTCGCCCCACAGGCTGAACGGTCCGTCGCTAATCTCGATCGCACCCGTGAACGGCACCGCGTCGAGGTGGCCGAGAAGCTGAAAGGCTCCGACGCTCGAATTGACCGTCGGGGCGCGGGCAAGCGGCGTGCCGATCGCGGTATTGATCCCAGTCAGCGGCAGAAACGGCGTCACGATGACCTGCAGGCTCGAGCCGAGCGGGCTCGGCGGCGGTGTCGGCTGCCCCGGCAACATCGGCGGTTGTTGCGCCCACGCCGGATTTGCTTCCACCCCTAGTAAGAGGGCAAGGCCGGCGAGCACCGTCGAGAGGCGTCGGTGCAGCCGCCCGTTCCTGCGCCGCCGCCCCGCGGTCTCGCCATTCGGAGCCGGCCCGCCCGGCGCTTTTTTGTGGTAGCGGCGTCAGGCGCTTGCGCAACGCGAACTCCCACCAACAGCGCGGCTAAGGCTGTCGCCAAAACTCGTCTTCATGGATTGATCTCTCCAAGGATCAAATCTAATCGCTAATATCGGTCGCCGCGGAGATTTTAGGGATTGCCCGCTTTGGCGCGATGCGGTGTCGAGACGCGGAAAGGCCGCCCGGTCGAGTTGCCGGCGGGTCGTTATGCCAGAATCTCTCCGAACAGCGAAGCATACTCAACGGTGAAGATCCCGGCCGCCAGGACCGGTCCGATCATACCCCGTCGCCGCTTCAGTCCGCGGGACCGCAGCCTCTATGCTGACCCGGTCGCAATGCGCGACGGCAGCTTTGGCGGAGATGTCCGAATGCCCGAGTCGAGAAGCGTCATGCTCTATGCCAGCGTCGGCCCGGAGCTCGCTCACTATGAGGTCGATGTCGACAACGCCACGCTGACCAGACGCGGCGCCGTCACCCTGCCGGCCAATGTGCACTATGCCTGGCCGCATTCGTCCCGGCAGTATCTCTATGTCGCATCGAGCAACAGCGCCTCGGGCATCGGCGGCGTGATCGGCGACAAGCATCATGTGACCGCGCTGCGCATCGATCCCGCCTCGGGAGCGTTGTCGCCGCACGGCGCACCGATCGCCTTGCCGACCCGCCCGATCCATCTGACCAGCGACATCCCGTCCGAACATCTGCTGGTCGCCTTCAGCAATCCGAGCGGGCTGCGGGTGTACCGGGTCAATCCGGATATGACGCCGGGGACCGAGATCGCGCCGCCGGCGCCGATCGACCCCGGCATCTACGGCCATCAGGTGCGGGTCAGCCTCGATAACCGTCTGGTCATCCTGGTCACCCGCGGCCACGACGCCGCCGGCGGCAACCCCGAGCAGCCGGGCGCGCTCAAAGTGTTCGCCTATCGCGACGGGCTGCTCGGCGACGAAGTCTCGATCGCACCCGATGGCGGCTACGGGTTCGGTCCGCGCCATCTCGATTTCCATCCGTCGAGACCATGGGTCTATGTCTCGCTGGAGCGGCAGAACCGCCTCGACATGTTCGCGCTCGACGGTGGCCGGGTGTCGCCGGGCGCCCTTTACCAAAAGGGTACGCTGGCCGAGCCCGGCAATATCCGGGGCAGGCAGGCGGCCGGCACCGTGCATGTCCACCCGAACGGCCGGTTCGTCTATGTCGCCAATCGCGCATCGAGCACCGCACAGATCGACGGGCGACAGCCTGTTCGCCGGCGGCGAGAACACGCTCGCCGTCTTTGCCATCGACGCTGCGACCGGCGAGCCGAACCCGATCCAGCATGTCGACACGCACGGCATCCATTGCCGGACCTTCCACATCGATCCGAGCGGCCGCCTGCTCGTCGCCGCGCACATCATGGCCTGCCGGTCAGGGAGGGCGCCGGCCTCCGCACCGTGCCGGCGAGCCTCGCCCTGTTCCGCATCGGCGCCGACGGCAAGCTCGATTTCGCGCGCAAATACGATGTCGAGGTCGGCGAGCGGCAAATGTTCTGGATGGGCATGGTCCCGCGGGGTAACGCGGCGGCCGAAACCCGTCCCTAACGGCGCGTGCCGGAGGAGCGGCATGCCGATGCCGCTCCCCCGCCTGTCTATTGCGCGGCCACCGCCGCCGGCTTGGGCGCGAAGCGGCGCTCCATGTCGCGCCGGGCCTGTACCGCCTGGCTGTCGGGGACGGCGACGTCGCTCCAGCGCACGACCGCGCCGACGGCGACATCGCGCACCAATGGCACCCTGTGCGCGAGCCCGATCGGCAGCGCGCCTTCGGCAAGGCTGCGCTCGGCAGGGACGAGCTTGCCCCAGACCGTGTAGCCGCCTTCGCCGTCGAGCGTCTCGCCGGCCTTGAGCGCGCGCTTGGCGACGGCGACGACATCGCCGCGCCAGCCTTGCGCCTGCCCGGTGGGTTCATCGCGCAAGGCCGCCGACAAAACCGACATGCCGAGCTCCAGCCCGATCAGATGGTAGGGCTTGTACATCGCCGCGTACCAGCCGCTCGCGTCGGTCTTGAGGCCGTATTCCCTGAAGCAGTTGCGGGCGTATTCGTTCGGCGCCTTCAGGACGACGTAAACGCCCCAGCGCAGGTCGCGGAACACCGGCCGCCCGTCGCGCTCCAGGCAGGAGACGACCTCGACCATGCCGTCATGGTCGAGCGCGCGGCCGCCGCGCAAGATTTCGGGGAGATCGTCGACGCCGCAAGGCGGAAAGCCGAGGCCGTCGCGCGGCACATCGAGCCGCGTCGCGTTGGCGATCGCCGCCATCTCGATCGCCGACTTGGTGCCGTCGAGGAAGGAGTTGAACATTTGCGGGTTCATCCCGCCGCGCTTCGCGTCTTCCGGGGTCAGCCCGTAATGCGCCCATACATCGTCCGGGGTGACCGCGTGATAGGCCGGGAGGTATTTGGTGCCCTTGCCCGCGGCGACCACCTCGAAGCCGCAAGCGCACGCCCACTCGACGAGCTCGCAGGTCAGCGCCGGCTGGTCGCCATAGGCGAGCGAATAGACGACCCCCTTTGCCCGCGCCTCCTCGGCCAAGAGCGGCCCCGCCAGTACATCGGCCTCGACATTGACCATCACGACATGCTTGCCGGCGGCGATCGCGGCGCGGGCATGGGCGATGCCGGCCGGCGGACTGCCGGTCGCCTCGACGACGACCTCGACCTCGGGATCGGCGCAGGCCTCGGCGCCGGCCGCGGCAAAGCGGGTGCGGGCGATCCGCGCCGCATCCCAGCCGACGGTGCGGCAGGCGGCGCGGGCCCGGTCGGGATCGAGATCGGCGATGACCGCGATCTCGACATTCGGCATGGTCGGGATCTGGTTGAGGAACATCGAGCCGAACTTGCCCGCCCCGACGAGCCCGACGCGCACCGGCCGCCCGGCGCGCTGCTGCGCCAGGCGATAGAGGCTCATTCCGCCGCCGCCTTGCAGCCGCGCGCGTAAACGAGCAGCGCGTCGTCGGCCACCGGCTCGATCGGGGTGAAGTCGCGATGCGCGATCCATGCCGGCCGGGTCGGCGTGCGGATGTAATTCGAAACCGCGCACAGCGTCAGATAGACGATGCGCCGCGGGTACGGCGTGATGTTCGGCGCCGAGGCATGCACCAGATTGCCGTGGAACATCAGCATACTGCCCGGCTTGCCGGTCGGCGCGACGATGCCGCCTTCATCGACGAGCCTGGTCACCGTCGCGTTGTCGAGGGTCCACAGCGGGTAGGAGGTCGTCTCGACATCGTGCCCGGCCGACAGTACGCCGTGCTTGTGGCTCCGCGGCACCAGCATCAACGGTCCGTTGATCGGCATCACTTCGTCCATGAACACCGCGATGTTCATTGCCCGCGGTTCGGGCATGCCGTCGTCGCGCGCCCAGGTGCCGTAATCCTGGTGCCACTGCCAGACATCGCCCTCGAACGCCGCCTTGGCGTTGATCTTGTACTGGTGCATGTAGAGCTTTTCGCCGAGCACCTGCTCGACCGGGCGGATCAGCCGGGGATGCGCGCCCAGCAGACGAAAGGCCTCGTTAAAGGTATGCGCGGCAAAGGCGGTGCGCGGCGCACCGGTTTTTTCGCGCCAAACCTCCGGCCGGTCTTCGGCATAGATCCGCTCGGCCTCGTCGCGCAGAACGGCGACTTCCTCCTCCGAAAAGCAGCCGGGCAGGAACAGATAACCTTCTTCGGCGAAGTCCCGTAGCTGCCGTGCGGTCAGCGGCATCGCGGTTTCCTCCCGGTGGCAAAAGCGGTCGGGTCGGCCGGCGCGCGGTTTCCGCGCCGGCGCGATAGGGGTGGTCGCGGGGCGGCGTGCGCGATCAATTGGCCGCAGCCCGCTGATCCTCGATGTCGGTCCCGAATCGAAAGCCTCGGTACCCGTCGGCCGCGACCTCGTCGCACTTCTTTTTGTAGGCGGCGACGCCGCCGACATACGGCATGAAGACGCGGGGTTTTCCGGGGATGTTGGCTCCGACATACCATGAGTTCGCCAGCGGATAGAGGGTACGGTCCGCGACTTCGTTGTTGTGCTGCACCCAGGCGTCCTCGGCCTCTTCTTCCGCCTCGATGCGCGAGAACCCGTGCGCGCGCAGGTACTGGACGCAATCCGCGATCCAATCGACGTGCTGCTCGCAGGCCAGGATCATCTGGCTTTTGACGCCGGGGCTTTGCGGGCCGGTGATCATGAACAGGTTCGGGAAACCGGCGATCATGATGCCGAGATAGGTACGCGGACCGTCTTCCCACTTCCCTCGGATCGACAGGCCCGCATCGGTGCGAATGTCGATTTCCTTCATGGCGCCGGTCATGGCGTCAAACCCGGTCGCAAAGACGATCGCGTCGAGCGCGTACTCGGCATCGGCCGTACGCAACCCCTTCGGGGTCATCTCCCGGATCGGCCCGCTTCTGATATCGACCAGGGTGACGTTGTCGCGATTGTACGTTTCGTAGTAGCCGGTATCGAGAATGAGCCGCTTGGTGCCGATCGGATGGTCGTTGGGGCACAGCAATTCGGCCGTCTTGGGATCCTTGACGGTGGCGCGGATTTTCCGGCGAACAAACTCCGAAGCCGTATCGTTGGACTCCTTGTCGAGCAGCAGATCCGTAAACGAATACAGAAAGCTGATGCTGCCGCCCTCGGCCCATTTTGCCTCGTAGGCGCGCCGCCGCTCCGCTTCGGTCGCATCGAGCGCGGATTTGACCGGCGGCGGGTACCCGGCGATCCCGAACGGGGTGTCGTAGGCGTCCCGGCGACGCGCCGGATACTCGGCCTTATGCGCGCGCTCCTTGTCGGGAGGCATCGGCACGTTGCGGGCGGGCAGGCTGAAATTGGCCGTCCGCTGGAACACGTAGAGATGCTTCGCCTGCTTCGCGATGATCGGTATCGACTGGACGCCCGACGACCCCGTGCCGATCACGCCGACGCGCAATCCGGTGAAGTCGACGCCTTCATGCGGCCACAGACCGGTGTGGTACCACTTGCCCTCGAAGCTCTCCAACCCGGCAATGTTCGGCTTGCGCGGCGTCGAGAGATTGCCCGTCGCCATGATGCAATAGCGCGCGGTCGCGACACCGCCGCGGTCGGTCTTTATCGTCCACGTGTTCGTCCGGCCGTCGAACACGGCCTCTTTGACCCGGGTGTTGAATTCGATGTCGCGCCGCAGGTCGAACCGGTCGGCCACATGATTGATGTAGCGCAGGATTTCCGGCTGCGTGCCGTAACGCTCGGGCCAATGCCATTTCTGCTGCAGCTCGTCGGAGAAGGAATACGAATATTCCAGGCTTTCGACGTCGCAGCGGCACCCCGGATAGCGGTTCCAGTACCAGGTGCCGCCGACGCCGTCACCGGCCTCGAAGGCGCGCACCTCGAGCCCGAGCTTGCGCAGGCGATGGATCGCGTAGAGACCGCCGACACCGGCGCCGACGATGATCGCGTCAAATCTGCCGTGTTGCGCGGTTTGTGCCGACATTTCGGGTCTCCCATCGATCAAGGCTTGTGCCTGATACGCTCGCCGGACCGGCTCAATCGGCAGCGTCGCGAACCTTGGCGGTCGGTTGCGCCTTGAGGACCGGCAGCACTTCCTTGGCGAACAGCCTCAGACTGCGCTCGCAAACGTCGTAAGGCGTGCCGCCGAAGCGGAAGGCGACATTGAGCTCAAAATCGCCGAGAAGTCTTTGGCGCTCTTCGAGCCCGCGCAGAATCTTCTCGGGCGTGCCCCAACTCGCGGCCTGCATAAAGCCGGCGACCGCGCCTTCGAGGCCCGCCTTGCGCGCGATCTCGGCCTTCTGCTGGTAGGCGTCGTAGCCCTTCACGGTCTTAAAGTGTTCGCCGAGGAATTCGTAGTGATGGAAATTGCTCTCGACGAATTTGCCCTGGTACCTGCCGCGCCTCGTCCTCGCAGGCTGCGAGGTCGGGGCCGCAGACGACGAACTCGGTCAGCATCACCTGCGGCGGCGTGGTGTCGTGGAACTGGCGGTGCAGCTCGCGCCCGCGTTCGATGACGGGCAACCGCATCTCCCAGGGCCGGTCGGCAAACATGACCATGTGCGCGCCGAGCTTGGCGGCGGAAACGACGGAGTCTTCGCTCGACGCCACCGCGTAGATGCGTCCCTCGAAGGAATGCTGCGGCCGCGGGCGGATTTCGATGCGCGGCTGCTTGTAGAACTTGCCGTTGCCCTCCATGAAACCCGGTCTTCGAGCGCGTTCGACGATCATCGGCGCGGCTTCGTCGAAGCGCTCGCGCGACTCGTCCATGCTCAGACGGAACGCGGCAAACTCGCGTCGCGCCAGACCGCGGCCGAGCCCGAGGCGCAGTCGGCCCTTGCTCAGCAGGTCGAGCACGGCCGCCTGCTCGGCGACTCGCAGCGGATCATGCCAGGGGATGATGACCGCAGCGGTGCCGAGGTCGATATCCGGACAGGCGGCCGTGAGATACGACATCAGCTGGAGGTTGTCGGGTACGAACGAGTAGTCGTTGAAGTGGTGCTCGGCCGACCACAGGCAGTCAAAGCCGAGATCGGCCGCGAGCCGGGCCAGCCGGATTTCCTCATCCCATACACGAGCGTCCGAGCAGTTCTCCCAGCCGTAGCTGGCGAACACCATCATCATGCCAACGTCCATAACGCTCTCCGTCATTCGCCCGTCGCACCTAGGCCAGCGCCAATTCCCGGTAGCCGTCCGCCGCCACGGCCTCGCAGCGCTCGCGGAACTTGGGATGCCCGCCGCTGTAACGCATGATCCGGCGGACCTGCTTCCCCTCGACGTTGCGATTGATGCCGGTCATCCACGAGTCGACCTCGGTGAACAGCAACCCCTCGCTCGCAGCGAGAACGTGGTCGGTCCATTCGGTCGAGGCGGCCGCGGTCGGCTCCATGCGGGTCAGGCCGCGGTCGCGGGCGAACTCGACCAGCCGGGTGACCCAATCGGCGCTGTATTCAGCGGCGCGCGGGAAATTTCCGAGCCCGGCATGCGGACCCATGACCATCAACAGGTTCGGAAAGTCGTCGACCATGATGCCCAGGAAGGTCTGCGGACCGTCCTTCCACTTGCCCTTCAACGACACGTTGTCGACGCCGCGGATGTCGATTCGGTCAAAGGCGCCGGTGATCGCGTCGAACCCGGTCGCGTAGATGATGATGTCGAATTCGTATTCGCGCTCGCTGGTCTTGATGCCGGCCGGGGTGATGCGCTCGATCGGGGTTTCGTTGATGTCGACCAGCTCGACGTTGGGCTGGTTGTAGACCTCGAAATAGCCGCTTTCGAGCGGCACGCGGCGGGTGCCGAAGCCGTAGGTCTTCGGAATCAGCTTCTCGGCCACCACCGGGTCCTTGACCCGCTCGCGCGTCTTGCGCGCGACGAAATCGGAGATCAGCCGGTTCGCCTGACGATCGATCAAGATGTCCCGGAAGTTGCCCATCCAGATGCCGAAGCCGGGCTCGCCATAGAGCTTTTGCCAAAAGGCCTCGCGCTCTTCCTCGGTCACCTCGAGCGCGGAACGCGGGTCGGTCGCGTGGATAAAGCAGCCGAAGGTCTCCTGGCAGCGCGCGAAAATATCCGGGTAGTTGGCCCGGATGCTGTTCATCTCCTGCTTGGTGATCTTGGCGTTGTGCAGCGGCGCGGCCCATTGCGGCGTGCGTTGAAACACCGTCAGGTGGCCGACCGTCTTCGCCACCTCGGTGATCGTCTGAATGCCGGTAGCGCCGGTGCCGATCACCGCAACCCGCTTGCCTGCGAAGCTGACCGGCTCTTTCGGCCAGTAATGGGTGTGGAACGACGCGCCCTTGAAGCTCTTGACCCCCGGGATCGTCGGCAACGTCGCCGCCGACAGCACGCCGACCGCAGTGACCAGGAAGCGCGCCGTGTAGCGCCGCCCATCATCGAGAGCGATGTCCCAGCTTCGTGTCTCCTCGCGGTAATGCGCGGCAGTAACGCGGCTCTTGAACTGGATGTCGCGGCGCAGGTCAAATTTTTCGGCCACGTAGTTGAGGTAGCGCTCGGTCTCGGGCTGCGCGGCGAAATGCTCCTCCCAGTCCCATTCGTCGAGGAGCTCCCGCGAGAACGAATAGCCGTAGGTCCAACTTTCGGAATCGAAGCGGGCGCCGGGATAACGGTTCCAGTACCAGGTGCCGCCGATGCCGCTCCCGGCCTCGAATACCCGCACCTGGAGGCCGAGTTCGCGCAGCTTGTAGAGCTGGTAGAGGCCGGAGACGCCGGCGCCGATGACGACGGCGTCAAAATCCAAGGTCGTGTCGGTCTCCGACTTGCGTGTGGCCGTCTGTGAGGCGATCATGGCGTCCTCTCTTGAAGTAGTGTCACCGTCGTCATTCGAGGCGCAGCAGTCGCGCGCTCTCGGACAGGCGGGCGGCCGCGGATTGCATCGCCCGGCAGAGCGGCTCCAGCGCTTCGGAATCCAGATCGTGCGAATGCGCTGCGGCGGTCAGGATCAGCAACGGCTCCCATGACGGTGACAGAACCGGCACCGAAACCAGCGTGATCCCCTGAAACATGGCGCCGCGATCGACGGCAAAGCCTGCCTTCCTCGCCTCTGTGACGCGGGCCAGAAATTCGGAAAACGAGGGTTTCCGGTACCACGCGACTTGCGAGAACAGCGCTTCGAGTTCGGCCTTGCTGCTGTTGCCGAACGCGGCGACGATCATGCCCGATGCTCCGGCCGGAACGGGGGAAGGACGTCCGACGGTGACGTAGAGGTCGGGCTGGAACGCAGCGCCCACCCAGTCCAACAGCAGCAGCGACGAAGGCCCCGACACTTTGGACAGGTAGACCGAGACGCCGTGGGCATCCGAGACCGCATGCATCAGCGGTCGCGCGATGTCCATCAAACCGCTGCGCCGCAACGCGCCATACGCCAGTTCGAGAATGCGCAAACTCACGGCGTAGGTGCGGGTCGCCCCGTCATAACCGACAAAACTCTCGGCCTGCAGCGTCCGCAGGATGTTGTACGCCGTCCCTCGATGCAGCCCGGCGGCGCGGGCGATCTCGCTCGCGTTCAGCGGTCGCTCGGAGGCATGCAGCGCCCGGAGAACTTTTGCCGCGGCGGCGACCGCACCGACGGGTTTTCCCAGAGGGCCGATCTGAGTGATCTCGGCCGACCTGGCGTGTCCGGTCGAACGCGGCCGGTCCTCCCCGGTTGCTGCTGTTGATGCAGGCACAGCTCCTCCTGATCCCACTCGATTCCGTCCGCATTTAACGCGTTGACCGCGGTTGCGACAGCATGTTTACAGGCGTTACCCAATTACCTCAACCAAAAACATTTGTCTTCTATAAAAGACAGCTTCTCACAGTGAGATCGAGTCCGCTGAGGCCGGTGCCGGTACAGAAGAGGCGTCCCCGCCGGCTGGCACTTCCGGCAGACGGCGCCAAGCGGATCAGCCCCAGAAATTCGGATCGGGCGGATGGATCGTGCTGCCGTCGTAGTGCAGCCCCGGAAAGCGATCGGACGCCAGGAGCAGCGGACCGTCGAGATCGACGATCTCGGCCTGCTGCGCGACGAGCAGCGCCGGCGCGATCGCCAGCGATGTGCCGATCATGCCGCCGACCATGATCCGGAAGCCGCGCCGCTTCGCTTCCGCCGCCAGCGCGAGCGCCTCGGTCAGTCCGCCGGTCTTGTCGAGTTTGATGTTGACGGTTTCGTATTTTCCGTCGAGCCGGCCGAGATCGGCAAGGGTTCGGCAGGATTTGTCGGCGCAGAGCGGGATCGGATGCTTCACCCGCGCCAGCGCGTCGTCGGCGTCGGCCGGCAGCGGCTGCTCGATCAGTTCGACCCTGAAATCGGCCAGCGCCGGCATGAATTCGCTGAGCTGGCGCTCATTCCAGCTCTCGTTGGCGTCGACGATCAGGCGCGACGCCGGCGCCGCATGCCGCACTGCCCGCACCCGTTCGACATCGCCGGCGCCGCCCAGCTCCAATTTGAGCAATGGCCGGGTGCGATTGCCGGCGGCCAGCTCGGCCATCTTTTCCGGCGTATCGAGGGCGAGCGTGAAGGCCGTCTCGATCGGCGTCGCCGCGCCGAGCCCGGCCAGTTCCGCGACGCTGCGATAAGCGCGCTTGGCTTCGATGTCCCAGAACGCGCAGTCGAGCGCGTTGCGCGCCGCGCCGGGCGGCACCGCGCGCTGCAGCGCCTCGCGCTCGAGCCCCGAAGAGACCGCGCCCTTCAGCGCATCGAGCGCAGCGACGACGCCGTCGATGCTTTCGCCGTACCGCGGAATAGGCACGCATTCGCCGCGGCCGCGCGCGTCGCCGTCGGAAATCTCGGCGATTACGACGTCGGCAATAGTCTTGACCCCTCGCCCGGTCGCAAACGGCCGGGCGAGCGCCCAGCCGCGGCGTGTGACCGTCAGCCGTTGCGGATGCGGCGCCATGTCTGTCCAGACCTTCAGCGAGTTTCAACGCAAATGCGATCCTACTCTATCGCATCTCGCAAGGCTGCCGATCGATCGCCACAGCGATCAGCCCGCGACGAATGGCGGAAAATTGGTTCGCCTCCAAGCGCCGCGTCTCGATCGTCGCCGGCGGGAATCGCCCGCGCGGCCGGTCGTCGTTACAGTCGTCATCGGGACAAAGGCCGGCGATCGGCACTTCTTTTGCGATCGGGGGCCGTCAGGAGCAAGCAGGCCCACACCAGGCCCAATCCGGCCAGCCCGAAGCTCGCCATAGTCAGGATTGCCGTCGCCGGCCCGAGCCATTCCGACAGCAGACCGACCGCCAAAACGCCGAGCGGCCCGGTGCCGATGCACATCGTCACGATCCCCATGACGCGCGAGCGCATCGCCGGCGGTGCTTCGACCAGGATCAATGTCGTCTGCATGTTGGAGAACGCCGCAGTCCCGAGCCCGCCGGCGAGCAACAGTGCAAAGGCAAGCCCGTACCATGGCGACAATGCCATTCCGGCGACGCCGACGAGGAACAGCAACGAACCGCGCAGCATCGCGCGGCTGCCGTCCAGCCGCAGCCATCCGGCCGAGAGCGCGGCGCCCGTCATGATCGCGCCGATCGGCTCGGCGGCGGCGAGCGCACCGACCAGCATCGGCGACACCCGAAATTGAGCGAGACCGATCGGCGCGATCAATGCCGAGTAGGAGAAGCCGAAAACATTCATCACGATCGACATCAGCACGACGCCAAAGATCGCCGGATGAGCGCGGGCGACCGCGAGCCCCTCGGCGAGGTCGGCAGTGAGGCGATGCAGCCGCAGCGGTCTCAGCTGCTGCTGAAAACCGAGACCGCCGACGACAAAGCATGCCGCCAGGTAAAGCGCCGCCGAGAGAAAATAGGCGCCGCCCAGGCCCAGACTCTCGAAAGCCGCGCCGCCGGCGAGCGGCCCCAAGACGCGGGCGACGCTGTTGGTAAGCGAATCGAAGGCTACCGCCGCACCCACCTGATCGCCCCGGACGACTTCGCCGATCATGCGCCGGCGCACCGCCATCTCCGCGGCCCAGACGATGCCGCTGATGAGGCCCGCCATTGCGACATGCCAGACCCGCAGCCATCCGGAGGTTGCCAGCGCGCAGAGCACGGCCGAACTTCCCGCCATGACCAGAAGCTGGGCTACAAGGATACGCTTGCGATTTACCGCCTCGCCGACCAACCCGGCGATCGCCCCGATAAACAGCATCGGCAGGCTGCGGGCGACGGTGACCACGGCGACCAGAAAGGCCGAGTGCGTCATATCGTAAGTGAAGATCCCGGCGACCAGCAGCTCGAGCCAGCGCATTGCGTTGCCGACGCCGCCGGCAAACCACAGACGCAGGTAATTCTGATTGGCGAGCAGCCCGCGCCGCTCCTTCGCCGCGCCGATCGACCGAGAAAGCGCCATTTTCTCAGCGAGGCAAGCGGGCCAGCCGGGCCGTGACGATCGGGCCCCGCCGGCGGGACCCGCCTGCCGGGATCTGGACCACGCCGCAGCCGAAGCGGTTGAAGATCGCGCCGGCGCCCCGGGCGCCGAGCGACGATCCGACCGTGCATGCCGAGGCGATGCCGAGCAGCGTCGCCATGCAAGATCTGCCGAGTGCGGGCGCGGCCAGTTGTCGATGTTGCCGGCATGGTCGAAGCCGTTCCGTGCGCTCTTCGTTTCCCGGGCACTCTGTCCGAGAATCAAGCGACGATCCATGCCCGGTAATCGGGCATAGCTGGCCGGCACCGGTGCCGGGGTGAATTCTCGCGGTGGATCAAGCTCTAAATCTTCGGATCGGGGCGTCCGTCAACGAGCGCCGGCCGATGATTGCCGCCGCCTTGCGGCGCGGCCGGCGCAGCAAATCCGCCGGGTCGCGGCGCCGGCCCTGATGGGCCTCGCCTAATTCGTCGCAAGCCGGAATATCAGCCTTGCTGAGCCAGCGCTTCCAAAAGAGCACTGGCACAGCTAGCTTGCATGGGAAGAGGGTAAAAGAGCGAGCATGACTAAAAAGACATCGGCTTATTCGGCTGGCGGCATCGGTCAATCGTGCGAACGCAAAGCAATTGCGCTGGTTTCGTCGGCTCATTTCGTCAACCACTTTCAAAATCTCGTGTTGCCGCCGCTGTTTCCGTTCCTGAAGACGGCCCTCGGCATCGGTTTTGTCCAGCTCGGCTTGGCGCTGACCGTCGCCAACATCGTGTCCGTCGTGGCGCAACTGCCGATCGGATATCTCGTCGATCGCATCGGGTCGCGGCGAATGCTGATACTGGGCCTCGGAGTCAGCGCCGCGGCCTTTATCTTTTTTGGCCTATCGCCGTCCTATTCGCGGCTGCTTGTGGCGACCGCGCTGCTGGGCCTCGCCAACAGTGTCTTTCATCCGGCCGATTACGCGCTTCTGTCGGCCCGGATCGCCCCTGTCCGGGTCGGCCGGGCCTTCTCGATCCACACTTTTTCCGGTTTTCTCGGCAGTGCGATCGCGCCGGTAACGGTGCTTGCGCTGGCGACAAAGGCGGGCCTGACCTTCGCGCTGATCGCCGCCGGCGGTCTTGCTCTGGTGGCAGCACTCCCGCTCGTTGCGGTTCGCGGTGTCGACAATCTGCCGGCGGTAGGTCATCCCGGTGAAACCACCGCCGGCCATCGCCTCGGTCTGACGTCGATTCTCACCCCGACGATCATTGGCCTCACCGGCTTCTTCGCTCTGCTCAGCCTATCGGGAAGCGGGATCAGCAATTTCTCGGTAGCCGCGCTGACCAGCGGCTTCGGCACGCCGCTCTCGGTCGCCAGCCTGGCGCTGACCGTCTATCTGGCGATGCAGGCGCTCGGCGTGCTTGCCGGCGGATTTATCGCCGATAAGACGCGCCGGCATGCGGAAGTTGCCGCCCTCGGCTATGGCATCAACGCCTGTATCGTTCTGGCGATCGCTACCGTGGGACTTGGGGTCGCGCCGCTGATCGCGGCGATGGGCTGCGCCGGGCTGCTCGGTGGGCTGATCATGCCGTCGCGCGATATGCTGGTGCGCGCCGCAGCACCGCCCGGTGCGATGGGCCGCACTTTCGGCGTTGTCACCAGCGGGTTCAATATCGGCGGGATGGTCGGGCCGCTGATGTTCGGCTTCATCATGGACCACGGCGCACCGCAATGGGTTTTTGGCGCCAGCGTCATCGCGATGCTTCTGGTGGCGGCAACAGCCTTCTTCGGCGATCGCCGCGCAGCCGGCCGGCTCGGCGCTGTCGCTCCGATCGAGGCCGCATAAACGGGGCCAAACGCGCCACTCGTCGCTCCCGTGAAACCAAGCTCGGCAACCGCAGCCTCCGAGCAACCGGAGTCATCGCTGTTACTCGCGACTCCGGTCGCGCGGAAGACTTGGCGCCCGAGCCTGTTCTTGACCCTTCCCGGCCTGGCCGGCTCTAGAAAAGCCGCTGCGTGGCGATACGGGCGCCCTCGGCCATTGCCGCGAGCTTGGCCCACACCACGTCCTCGGTGACCCGGCCCATTCCGGCCGAAGTGTCGAAACCGCAATCGGTGCAAGCCATCACGCGTCTCGGATCCCCAACGGCGCGCGCGACGTTTTCGAGCCGGTCGGCGACGACTTCCGGGTGCTCGACAAAGCCGGTCAAATCGTCGATGACCCCGGCGGCGATGATCTGATCGTCGGCGAGAGGGAATTTCTGCAACACGCGATATTCGTGCTGATGCCGGGGATTGGCGAAGGGCAGCACGAACCCGCCGACATTGGCCTTCTGGAGGAGCGGCAATATCTCGGCGAGTGGAACATCGCGATCATGCGGGCCCTCGTAGTTTCCCCAGCATACGTGAAGCCGCACCCGGTCTCGCGGCACGTTGACTATTGCCTTGTTGATTGCAGCGATGACGCGCTCGACAAAGCCGAGAAACTCGCCGATCGGGCGATCGTTGTAGGTAAGATGCCGCTCGAGCGCGAGGTCCGGGCAATCGAGCTGCAAAAGGAAACCGGCTTTGACGATTGCCTCGTATTCGACCTGGATGGCCAGGGCGACGGCATCGAGATACGCCTCTTCACTGTCGTAATATTCGTTCTTCATCGCCGCGGCAATGATCCCGGGCGACGGCGCGGTCATGAACGGCTCGACGAACCCGGCCGGCTTCGCTTCGAGCACGGTGCGAAAATCGGCGATCTCCGAATTCAGTTCCGTGTCATCGACGTAACGCACCTCCCCAATCGCTTTCGGCGGCTGATAATTGCCGACCGCCTCGCGCGCGCCGAGCATCTGCGCCATCTGTTGCTTGAGGAGCGGATAGCGTTCGACATCGCCGCGCGGCCAGCGCTGCCAGCTGGCGCCGAAACCGCTCATCCGGTGGCGGACGTAGAGGAAAAACGCCTCGCGTTGCTGCTCGCCATTGTTGCCGATATCGACGCCCGCCTCGATCTGCTTGTCGACGATCCGCCGTAATGCCGCCTTGCCGACCCGGTCGAGGTCGGCCCGGTCGATCGTCTCGCCACGGGCGCGGCGGACGTAAAGCCGAGTCAGCTCGGGCGGCCGTGGAAGGCTGCCTGTATGGGTGGTCAAAATCCGCTCGTCGCTCCATCGCATCGTTTCCTCCGATCTGGGCCGGGCTTTTCCCGGATATTCATGGTCATAAGCCCGAGCGCTGCAAGTCTCGAGGCGGGAAATGCTGCGCGCAACCGTGTTTCTCGATTTCTCGTCTATCTATCGCCCTTACGACCTCCCAGCCCGGTGTGGTAGGTTTTTGTCGAAGTCGATATCCGGCGTCATGACGGGGGGCATTCCGGATTGCCGCACGCATCAGCACCGAACGGCTTTCATTTTTGACCGGTTTGCTGGTCATCGGCCGTCTCGTCATTGCGGCGACGCGATGCGTCGCGTTTTATCGACGCCACCTCGATTGAGCCGCCGAGCCGGGCCATTATCCCCGTCGCGGCGGGGACAATGCCGCAGGGAGGAAGATGAACAAGCCGGACGCAGTTCTTTCGATCGGCGAACCGGCGCGAGGCGCTGGCATTTGCCGCCGGATTTGGCATTGCGGCCGCAGCCCCACCGCTGGCGGCGGTCGCGCGGGCCGAACCCGAGGTGGCGATCCTGAGCCGGCCGATCCCGAGCACGGGCGAATATATTCCCGCCGTGGGGCTCGGTACCGCATACGAATTCGGCCGTGGCGATGATGCTGTTCACCGCGCCGAAATCGTTGTCCGCACCCTGCTCGCGGGCGGCGGCAGGGTGATCGACACAGCTTCCACCTACGGGCCCGCCGAGAGCGTGCTCGGCGCGACTCTCGCCGAGACCGGGCTGCGCTCCCGGGTCTTTATCGCGACAAAGCTCGAAGAGGGGGAGTTATCGGACGGCAATCTGCGGCAGGGCTCGCTGCGGCGGCTGCGCACCGATCGGATCGAATTGATGCAGCTGCATAACGTCACCCAGGCGGCGCAGAGCCTTGCGCCGCTGCGCGAATGGAAGGCACAGGGCCTGGTCCGCTATATCGGCATAACCACCTCGGAGGGCCGCGATTTTGCCGCTGTCGAAGCCGTGCTGCGCCGTGAGAAGCCCGATTTCTTGCAGGTCAACTATTCGGTGGCCGATCGCGAGGCCGAGAAGCGGGTATTGCCGGCCGCCGCCGAGTTGGGAGTCGCGGTATTGATCAACATGCCCTTCGGCGAGGGCAGCCTGTTCCGAATGGTGCGCGGCAAAACCCTGCCCGCTTGGGCCGGCGATTTCGCCGCCGCGAGCTGGGGCCAGTTTTTCCTCAAATATCTGCTCGCCGACCCGACGGTAACCGCGGTCATCCCGGGGACGATGAATCCGGGGCACATGAATGACAACCTCGCGGCCGGACGGGGGCCTCTACCCGACATGGCGATGCGCAAGCGGATGGTACAGCTGATTCAATCGTTGTGAGCTCGGGGGGCCTCACGATCTGCTCCTTCCCGATGCCCGTATCCGGGTAAACGCCGCTGAGGACGCAGCAGAACGGCAATTGCCGTCGCTCGGCAGGCCTGTAGGCGTGATACACCGGGCCGGAGTAGAGGCGGCGGCAGCCGAGGCGTCACATGGAAACAGCAAGTCATCTGTACAAACCGCTCGTGCTCGGCGGCATTACCCTGGCCAATCGCATCGCGGTGTCCCCGATGTGCCAGTACAGCGCCGAGGACGGCTCGGCGAATGATTGGCATCTGCAGCACCTCGGCTCGCTGTCGCTATCGGGCGCCGGTCTCGTGGTTGTCGAGCAGACCGCGGTCGAGGCGGCAGGCCGGATCAGTCACGGCTGCCTCGGCCTCTATTCCGACGCGAACGAGGCGGCGCTTGCTCGTATCGTCAGCTTTTGCCGACACTCGGGCTCGGCGGCGCTGGGCATTCAGCTTGCTCACGCCGGTCGCAAGGGTTCGGCCAACATCCCGTGGCAAGGCGGTGGGCCGCTGACTCCCGACGCTGCCGGGTGGACGACCGCAGCGCCGTCGGCGATCCCGTTTGACGAGGGCTGGCCGACGCCTCGTGCGCTCGACGAGGCAGGGCTGGCCCGCATTTGCGCCGCGCACGCAGACGCCGCTCGGCGCGCCGATCGCATGGGCTTCGACCTCGTGGAGCTGCTCGCTGCGCATGGGTTTCTGCTGCACAGCTTTCTGTCGCCGGTCGCCAATCAGCGCACGGACGCCTATGGCGGCGTCCTCGCCGACCGCATGCGCTTCCCGCTTGCGGTCGCCCGGGCGGTGCGGACGGTTTGGCCGCGCCGCAAGGCGCTCGGGATGCGCATCACCGGGTCGGATTGGATATCCGGGCGGGATAGACCCCGACGAAGCCGGTATCTTCGCTCGGGAACTGCGCGCCATCGGGTTCGATTACGTTTGCGTGTCCTCCGGCGGCATCAGCTCCCGGGCGCGTCCGGCGATCTCTCCGGGATACCAGGTGCCGCTTGCCGCCGCGGTCAAAAAAGCCAGCGGGATCACCGTGCAGGCCGTCGGAATGATCGTCGATCCCGAACAGGCGGAGGCAATCATCGCAAACCGCCAGGCCGATTGCGTAGCGCTCGCCCGCGCCTTCCTCGATAACCCGCGCTGGGCTTGGCATGCCGCGATCCGCCTCGGCGCCGATGCTGCTTACCCGCCGCAGTATCGGCGCGCCCGCCCCGATCAGTGGCCGGGCACAGTGCTCGCGCACCCGTCCCGCGCCATTGGTGCAAAGCCGCCTTGGCTGGGATCGGCGAAAGAGCAGAGCCGGCGTGAGATTACTTGAGCTGATCCTTGATCTTGTCGAGCCCGGCCTGAGCGCACGCGTCGTCGAGATTGCCGCCCGGCGCTCCCGACGCCCCGATCGCGCCGACCACCTCGTCGCCGATCTTGATGACGATGCCGCCGCCGAGCAGGAGCAGATGAGGCAATTTGAACAGGTTCGCGAGCACCGGGTTCGACTTCGACCGCTCGACGAGCGCGCTCGTGCCGGTCTTGAACGAGGCGGCCGTAAAGGCCTTGAAGAAAGCGCTGTCAAGGGTGTGAGCGCCGGCGCGGTCGCCGCGCAGCAGGGCCTGTTGCACACCGTCGGCGTCGACCAGAACAGCGGTTTCCGCATAGCCCTGGCTCGTACATTTCGCGACCGCTGCGGCGACCGCCTGGTTCGCGAGGTCGGCCGCGACGCGGTGCGTCGGGAGCAGGCCCTGGGCCTGTGCCTGGGCCGCCAACATGACCGCGCAGAGCGGAAAAAGCAGAAGCGGCTTCATCGCATCGATGACCATTTGCCGAACCCGGACCCATCTCGACGCAAGATCGCACCCTCGAGCCAACCCGGCAGCGATGATCCCCTCGCCACCGGCAGGAGGCCGTCAAGGCCGGAGGTCGACGGCGCCGGCGCGCCGACCGACGCCGGTATCGCACTATCCCGGTCGGGCGGCAACCGGCTCGAGGCGTGCAAGCGTCGCGTCGAGTTCCTCGATCGTGCGGCCGCGGGTCTCGACAGCCCACTGATCCGGCCTCGCTTTACGGCCGGGCTGCCTGCGCTACGGCGTCGGTTTCGCAGCAAGGAGGTCGCGAAGGCCAGCTGCGATCGCAAACAGTCCAGCATCTCCACCGACAAAGGCTGCGACTTGCAGACCAAGCGGCAGCCCGTCGGTCGAGAAGATCGGCAGCGATATCGCCGGGATCCCGAGCAGCGAGGCGGGCACATTGAAAATCGGATTGCCGGTCGAATTGAGCCCGACCGATGCGGCCCCCGGAGCGGCCAGCGTGACCACTGCGTCGTAGCGAACCGCGAGCCGAGCGTAGGTTTCGCGACTGCGTTGCCGTCGCGCAATCGCGGCGCCGTAGTCGGCCGGCGTCATCGCTTCGGCCGCAGCGAGGCGATCAAGTGCGGATCGGCTGAGCTTGCTGCGGTCGCGGTTGCGATAGGTGTTGAGGGGCCAACGCCCCTCCCAGGTATTTATCGCGCGTGTCAGCTCCAGCGCATCGGCGATCCCTGTTTCTACCTCCTCGACAGCCAAGTCTGCACGGCGGTCGGCAACAGTAATACCGGCCTGGGCAAGCCGCGCCGTCGCCGTCTCCAAGGCGCGGCGGGCCTCCGGCGCGGCGGTTTCCCAGCCGGCGGTTTGCAGCACGGCAACAGCGCGCGGCAGCCGCGGGGACGGTGGCTCCGGCGGTCCTTGCAGCCCCGGACAGCCCGGATCGCCACCGGCTCGCGACGCAATATTGATCGCGACGAGCCACGCGTCTTCGAGCGTGGCCGCGAGCACGCCGGTGCAGCTTTGGCTGAAATAATCATAGCTGCCGCCACGGTTGATCCCGCCGACGCTCGGCTTGAAGCCGACGCAGCCGCAAAAGCTCGCCGGACGCAGGATCGAGCCGACTACCTGCGTACCGAGCGCCGCCGGGACCATTCCGCACGCGACTGCCGCGGCGGAGCCGCTGCTCGACCCGCCCGGGGTCCGCGCCGGGTCCCATGGATTGCGCGTGCCGCGCGGCTCGGACGCGGCAAACTCCGTCGTCACGACCTTGCCGAGAATGACGGCGCCGGCCTCGCGCAGCGCCGCGACGCTGGCTGCATCGCGCCTGGTGCGCCAGCCGGCGAACAGTGGCGACCCCTGTTCGGTCGGCATATCCGCGGTCTCGATGATGTCCTTGATGCCAACCGGCATCCCGTCGATCGGGGACAGCGGCCGTCCAGCCGACCAACGCCCGCTCGACAGATCCGCGGCCGATCGCGCCGAAGCGGCATCATGGCAGACAAAAGCCCCGACTATCGGCTCGAACTCGTCAAAGCGGGCAAGGCAGCGTTCGAGGAAGGCGCGCGGCGTGTCGCCGCCGGCCGCGAAATCAGCCGTGGCCGAGAAAAAGGCGACTGGTCGGGGTGTCGTCATAGGGCGCTCCGGCATTCCGTCGGCGAGGCCGGATCTTTTCGCACATTTATGGATCGGCCCAAAACCTCCGCCTGCGCCAAAGCTCCCGAAGACATGCGGCACCATTGCCGCTGCCGTCCGAACATGAAAGGACAAGATCAGGATTGCGCCCCGAGGAGGCTCGGCGGATCGGCCTGCTGCCGCTATCATGCGCAAACGGTTTTCCTGGAGGACGGCATGGGGAAGTTCGTCATTGCGCCGCATATGCGGCTGCACGAATGGGTCGCCCGCGACAAAGGCTATTTCGATCGCGAGGGGCTCGACTACGAACTCAGCGACCAGCTCACCTCGGCCGACGGGAAATTGCACGACCTCGGCGACAAGGTCGGCGCCTACCAGACCTTTGAGCGCGGCCGCCGCTCGAACATCAACTGCGCCTGCCACTGGACGATCAATGTCGCGGCATCGGTCGGCCACGGAAAACTGTATCCGCACGCATATTCGGTCGCGCCCGCCGCGGTGTTCGTGCCGCCCGAGTCGGAGATAGCGCACCCGGCGCAGCTGGCCGGCGTGCCGATTTCGGTCGGCTATCAATCGGGCAGCCATTACTCGACGATACAGGCGCTCGAGCAATATCTGCCGCCGGAGGAGATCGCGCTTTCCTTCGCCGATGGGCTGCTGTTCCGGCGCATGGAGAAGTTGATCGACCGCGAGGTGCCGGCGGCGTCGCTCTTCAGCGGCCCCTATTACTTTCTTGAGCAACTCGGGTTTCGCAAGATCATCGACTCCACCTTCATGATGGCCTCGATGGTCACCGGCGATGCCGATCCGGCCGATGTACAGAAGTATTTCCGTGCGTTGCGGCTGGCGCAGAGCGATATCGACCTGCGGCCGGAGCGCTACACGCATTACTACAAGGAAGAGTTTCCGGTGCGGTTCCGCGACCAGATGGATACGCGGCGCTGGGGGCCCGGCGAGCGGATCGTGTTCGAGCCCTACACGCGCGCGGCCTATGAGGAGGCGCGCGAATGGATCGCGGACCACGGCATCTTCCCGCCTGACGAGATGGGAGCCGGACGGTACGAAGACACGATCCTGGAGGTGTCTCCTTAGCGCGCTCGGACCGGCCTGTGCGGTCGGCGGGATTGGGGAGGATGGACGCATGTGGCCGACGAACCCGTTGACCGAGAGACTGAACCTCAGATGGCCGATCCTGCAGGCGCCGATGGGCAGCGCGAGCACGCCGTCATTGGCGGCAGCGGTGACCAATGCGGGTGGGCTCGGCGGTCTGGGCATGTGGAACCGAAGCGCCGAGCAAGCCGCGCGCCGCATCGCCGGGTTTCGTCAGCAGAGCGGCGGCAGCCTCAACGTCAATTACCCGATTTGGCCCGATCCAGGTTTCACGGCCGAGATCAGCGAGGCGATGCGGGACCATTTGCAGGCCGAATACGACGCCCACGGTTTGGGCCGCGTGCCCGAACCGACCGGCACCGTCAGCAACGTCGGCCCCGAACACGTCGCGCTGCTGCTGGAAACAAAGCCGGAGATCGTGAGCTTTCATTTCGGGTTGCCGGACATCGAGGTGGTCCGCGCACTCAAATCGGCGGGGATCTTCATCATGTCGAGCGCGACGACGGTGGTCGAAGCGCGTCTGCTCGAACAAAGCGGGGTCGACGCCATCATCGCGCAGGGGACCGAATCGGGGGGCCATCGCGCCACCTTCACCGGTGTCGACGCAAGCATGCAGCCGGGCCTGTTCTCCCTGCTGCCGCAGGTCGTCGACGCGGTGCGGGTGCCGGTCATCGCCGCCGGCGGGGTAGCTGACGGACGCACCGCAGCGGCCGCCTTTATGCTCGGCGCCAGTGCCGTGCAGATCGGCACCGCCTTTCTGCATTGCGAAGAAGCCGACGTGCGCGACGCCCATCGCGCCGCCCTCGCCGCGGCGGACGATGCCTGCACCGTCGTCAGCGATGTGATCAGCGGCAGGCCGTGTCGCTATATCCGCAACAGGCTGATCGACGATCTTGTGGCATCCGGGCTGCAACCGCTGCCGGTCCCGGCGCAACAAAGCCTCACCGCGAGGCTCGGCGACACCGGAGACCGAGAATGGACGGCGCTGACGGCCGGCCAATCGGCGGCGCTCTCACGGGCCACGAAGGCGGCAGAACTGGTCGAGCGCCTGGCCGAGGAGACGACGCGGCGCCTGCGCGCTTTTGCCTGACATCGCCGGCGCTGTTCGGCCCGCCGGCGCCCGGCTGTCGACGTCGAGCCAGGGGCGCCCGCCTGCTGGCGGCTGCCTCGGCGGGTAGGGCCCGCAATGCTTTGGCTAGCTTGCCCGCCCGACTTTTGCGGCTTCCGGAATTTCCAGCAGTCTTCCCGATTTCACGTCGTAAATATACCCGTATATCGGGATGTCGTTCGGGACCAGAGGGTGATTGCGGATGCGGGCGACGTCTTCGACAACGCTTTTCGCGTTGTCGGAAAAGGCGAGCCATTTGACGTAGGCAGCCTCTGCGGACCCGGGCCCCTCCCCCGTATCGCGCCAGCCGGCCTGGTCCAGCGTCGCGGTCTTTAAGCTGCTCGCCAACAGATTATGCATGTCGTCGTCTGTGAACAGCAGCATCCCGCAATCCGTGTGGTGGATCACGAACCATTCCCTGGTGCCGAGGAGTTTGTACGAGATGACCAGCGAGCGGATGGCGTCGTCACTGGCGCGCCCGCCGGCATTGCGGATCACGTGAGCGTCGCCTTCGGCCAAACCGGCGTATTTTGCCGGATCCAGGCGGGCGTCCATGCAGGTCAGAATCGCGAAACCCCGGCCGGGCGGCAACGCCAAGTTTGCCTTGTCGCCGAATTCTTCTGCGTATTTGGCGTTCGCAGCCAGTACTTCATCCAGGATCTTGCTCATGGCCTCCACCTCTGTCCGTGCCTATCGACGACCTCCGCGTCGGGACGGTATCAAAAAACCAGGCCTGGGCCGAGCCGTTTTCCCGTCGGCGCCGGATTGCCCCCACTGCTGTCCGGTTCAGCTTCGTCGAGTGGGAATACGATAAGCGCATATCGCCGGCACAACCAAAGATCGTCATGGCCGGACTGTGTTCCGGCCATCCACGGACCCAGCGGCGGCGGGAAGACGTGGATACCCGTGACAAGCACGGGCATGACGAGCGGGGGTTGAGGACCGGCCGCAACTCCGCAACCGCGTTTCGTGAACCGGACAGCCGTGGATTGCCCCGGGAAATCCTCGCTGCGCCGCACGCGTGCTCCATTTCGAAACATTGCCGTCCCGGCGCCGTTTGAAGGCGGCGAAGCCCCGCGGCGCCGGCATCTCCACCGCAAGCCCCGATGCCTGCCTGGGAAAAGCGAGCGAGATCAAACCGATCCCCCGCGATGCAGCCGCGGTCCGTCCCGCCGATTTCCTATTGGGTGCTTCCGCGGCATCGGGCTGTATAAGAAGCCAAGCCCAGCTGCAAGAAACCGGAGGAAACATGACCCGACCCCGCGCCGCAGACGATTTTGCGACGATCCGCGCGCGCATGCACGAGCTGCGCCACGACCGCTCCACCCGCCCGCGCGCCGCAGATGACTTTGCGACAATCCGGGCCCGCATGGAGGAACTGCGCCGCGAGCGCGCCCAAGTATCGGCTGGACCGGAAGGCCGAGCGCCGATCGGCTCGGGCCCTTGTCGTCGCGCCGCAACCCGCAGCCCGGCGCAGGAAGCGCGGCGGCTCCTGCTGTAACTCAATTTATCGCCGGGGCCTTATCGGATAGAAACCAAACCAGCCGACCGGAGATGCCGGCCGCTCAGGTGTCAGCTGCCGGCTCGGTTTCCGAACCGGCGGGCGGCGTAACGCGAGGGCTCGGCGAAGGGTTCCTCCCCGGTCATCATCTCGGCGAGCAACCGCCCGGTGACGGGTCCGAGGGTAAAGCCGTGATGGGCATGGCCGAAGGCGAACCACAGGCCCTGATGCCGCTCGCCCTTACCGATCACGGGGACCATGTCCGGAAGACAGGGCCGCCGGCCCAGCCAAGGTTCGGGCTCCAACCGTTCGGCCAGCGGAAACAATTCGCGGGCGAGCGGCTCGTCGCGCGCAAGCTGGACAGGGCTCGGCGCCGCGTCCCGATCGGCAAACTCGACGCCGGTCGTCAGGCGAATCCCCTTGCTCATCGGCGCAAGCGCATAGCCGCCATCGGCGTCCCGTACGGCATGGCCGAGTGTGGCATTTCCTTTTACGCCATAGTGCATGTGGTAGCCGCGCTTGACCGCCAAGGGGATGTCGTAGCCGAGCGGCCGAAAGACATCCTCGGACCAGGGACCAAGCGCTACCACCGCTTCGCGAGCTTCGACCGAGCCCTCCCTTGAAGCCACGCTCCAACCCGAGGGTTCCGCGGCAAGGCGCCGCGCGTCGCCATTCAGAAAACGCCCGCCCTTACGCATGAAGAGATCGGCGTAAGCTTTCGTCAGCATGCCGGGATCGGACGAGGTCGGCGAACCGCGGAAATGGATCGCCCCGACGATCGCCGCGGACACATGCGGTTCGAGCTCGCGCAGCTGGGCGCCCGTGAGCACCGCATAATCGATGCCATATCTGTCGAGCCTGCGCGCATCCGCGATCGCCTTTTGCAGGCTCTCCTCCGAGCGAAAACAGTTGAGCCAGCCTGTGTGGTGCACGAGGCGTTGCGCCGCGGGACCGGCCTCGGCGATCAGTACGTCATGCTCGTCAACGCATTGCGCCATCAGCGGGGCGAGTGCGAGCATTGATCGCTCGACGCGATCCGGCGTTGCATTCCGCCAGTATCGGAAAAGCCATGGCGCGATGCGCGGCAAGGATGACAAATGATAGACCGCGTCGCGGCGATTATTCCGCGCATAGCTCAAGATGACGCTGAATTCTCTGGGAAAGGTGTAGGGGATCACTGCCTCGCGCTGGATCAAGCCGGCATTGCCGTAGCTCGTTTCCTCCCCGGCGCCGCGCCGGTCGATGAGAACGACGTCGCGGCCGCGCTTTTGTAGATGCAGGGCCACGCTCACACCCACCATTCCGGCCCCGAGAACGATTACATCCGCACCGGCGCTCATCCTGCCCGATCTCCCAATTCGCAACTCCGAGGGCCTCGCCGGGCCCGGCGCCGCGATCGAGGGTGGCGCCGGGTCCGGTGACGGAGCCGCTTAACGCTTCGTACACGGCGGTACCGCATAAATTGCGCGGTCCCCCCTCGATCACCAAGCCGATCGCACCAAGGTCATCACCAATGCGCATCCTCGTTTCGGCGATCGGTCTGTTGACCATGGCCGCCGCCTGCGCCCAGACACCCGCGCCGCGAACCACAGCGCTCGTCGTGCCGACGCCGACGCCGCCCCGGGCGGCGCCATTGCTCGACGTCGACGGCGAGGCAGAACGGCTTCGCGAGGCGCTCCTCCGCGAAGTGCCGGGCGCCATCGTCGACACGCCGGCGGCCGAGCAAGGATGGATCGAGCGATCCCGAGCGGCGATCGCCGGCGGCAATCAGAGGATCGAGCGGCCACAGCTTCTGGTAGTCGTCGACCGAAGCCCTGGGGTCCAGCAGATGCGCATTGTAGTGGCGCGGCCCGACGCGGCCTGGCGGAGCCTCGGCGGCACAAGGGTCTCGACCGGCGAGATGGGCCGGCGAGACTATTACCTCACCCCTACCGGGGCCTTTCCGCATACCGATGCGATCCTCGATTGGCGAGCCGAGGGGACGTTCAATGCTCAGCATATTCGCGGCCTTGGGCTCAAAGGAATGCGCGTTTGGGATTTCGGCTGGCAGGTCGCGACGAAAGGCTGGGGGACGCAGGAGCAAGGCGAAATCAGGCTGCTGATGCATGCGACCGATCCCGCCTATCTCGAAACGCGGATCGGGCGGCCTGCCTCGAAAGGATGCGTGCGGGTCCCGGCGGCGATGAATCGGTTTCTCGATCGTCACGGAATACTCGACGCCGATTACGAGCGCGCGGCGGAAGACCAGCGCCGCTTCGAAGCTTTGCTGCTCCGCGACCGCACCCCGACGCCACTCGCCGGAAACATGCTGGTCGTCGTCGATTCCTCTGAGCCTCCCCAGCCGGGGGCGTAATCCGGGGCGTAATATGGTCGTGGCGGCCCCAAACCAAAGCCTCGACCGTCGCCAGCCTACGCCCCCGCGAGCGCTGGGGACCGGAGCCGGCTTTGGCGAAACACCAGCAGGCCGATGACCAATAAATTGGCGAGGTTGAAGAGAATCCCGGCGGCAAACGCCGCCGCGTAAAACCCGGCATAGTCGTAGATCACGCCGGCGAGCCAGCCGCCCGCGGCCATGCCCGAACCGCTGAACAGCAGCACCGTGGGGATCCGCCACGACGCTTCGGAGGCCGGGAACAGCTCGCGCACCGCCACCACATAGGCCGGGATGATCCCGCTGAAGCCGAGCCCGAACGCGGCCGAGACGGCAAACAAGCCGGCCTCGTTCCGGGTGAAGAGAAACCCGGCCATTGCCAAGGCCTGACAGGCCGAGCCGGCAAACACTGTGCGCAATCCGCCAAACCGATCGGCGGCGAAGCCCCAGAATTGCCGGCCGATGAAGGCGCAGGCCAACAGCAGCGACAGCATCGCTGCACCCTGCGTGACCGGGATGCCGAGATCGCCGCAATAGGCAACCAGATGGCCTTGCGGCATCGCCATCGGCACACAGCACAGAAAGCTCGCGCCGCACAGCAGTCCGAGCGCCGTTCGCGGCTCAAGGCCGAGCACCGTGGCGCGCGGCATTGGTTCGCGGCCGACCGCTCCGGCGCTCGATGCGTCGGGTGGGGCGCCCAAGATCAGAAACGCGGCGGGTAAGGTCGCGACAATCGCGAACCCCGCATACAGCTGCATCGTGTAACGCCAACCGAAAGTCTGGATCGCGTAGCCGAACAGCGGCGCCCAGATCGTCCCGGCGACCGCCTGGCCGCTGGCGATCAGCGCCAGCGCGGTGCCGCGGCGGCGATCGAACCAGCGGGCGATATAGACATAGAGCGGCGCGTTGATCCCGGCATTGCCGAGCAACCCCATCAGCACCCCGTGCCCGAAATAGAGCGACCAGCGACCGCCGACGCTCGACAGGACGAGCCCCGCCGCGATCATCAGCGCGCCGAACATCACTGTCCAGCGCACGCCGATCCGCTCGGCGATCCGCCCCATCGAAATCCCGCCGACAGCGGACCCGAGCCAGGCGAGCGAGACTGCAAATGCCGGCACCGAGCGGACATTGCCGAACTCGGCCGCGATCGGCTTCAGCGCCACGATGGCGATGACCGGCGCACCGAAAGACACAGAAAGGATGCCGAGCGCGGTTATGGCGATCAACCATGACCGCCGCGTCTCTATCGTCGCCGCCGGAGGCGCGCGGCCGGTCGCAGTTGCGGCCGTCATGCCGATGACGTGTCGGATATCAGCGGCGTCAGGCAGATCGTAGACCTCGCAATGGGCCTTCTCCCTTAGCGGACCAGGGTGTTTAAGAGAAGAGTACGGTGTCGATCGTCGCCATATTTCGCACCTTGCTATCCTCGGACAGCGCCCTTTCGGCCCCTTACGCCCGATTGTAGACCGACCGCCGTGACGAGGTTCTTGGGGTTTTTGGATGCCTCCCATGTCCGCAGCCGGCGGTCATCGGGCGATGCATGGCCGGCTGAGATGCGGTTCGCATCGGAGACCGTCACCCGCATTCGCCCGATGGGTGGGTTGCGACACCCGGTCTGGCACCGTGCATCGCCACAGGCTACCTACGTCTCGGCGCCATTTCCGCAGCTTGATCACACGACATGGACACCGCCGAAGACGGTCTGCCGATCCCGCAGCGCTACTGGGCGATCCTGACCCTGATGGTCGGGGTCGCGCTGTCGTGTCTCGACACCGCGCTCGTCAACGTCGCACTGCCGCGGATCGGCAAAGACCTCAATTCCAGCCCGGCGGCTTCGATCTGGGTGGTCAACGCCTATCAGCTCGCGGTGATGATTTCGCTGCTGCCGCTGGCATCTTTCGGCGACATCTTCGGCTATCGCCGCGTCTATCGCTTCGGCCTCTTGATTTATACCGGTGCGGCACTGATCAGCGCCCGGGCCGGCTCGCTCGAGATGTTGACCGTGGGTCGCGCGCTGCAGGGCCTCGGCGCCGCCGGGATAATGAGCGTCAACACCGCATTGATTCGCTACACCTACCCGCGGCGGCAGTTGGGCCGCGGCATCGCCTTGACCTCCCTCGTCGTCTCCACTTCGTCGGCGGCGGGGCCGACAGTGGCGGCGGCGATCCTGTCGGTCGCCGCGTGGCCGTGGTTGTTTGCGGTCAACGTGCCGATCGGCATCGTCACGCTGGCGTTGTCGATGCGCCTGCTGCCGCATACCGAGCCGAGCGGCCACCGCTTCGACCTGTGGAGCGCGGGCCTGTGCGCGCTGATGTTCGGCAGTCTGATAAGCGGCATCAACGGTCTCGGCCACGGTCAGAAGGCGCTCGCCGTCGCCGGCGAGTTCGTCGGCGCCGTCGCCGCCGGGTATCTGCTGGTGCGGCGTCAGGCAGCGCAGACCATGCCGTTGCTGCCGATCGACTTGTTCCGTCGGCGGATCTTTTCGGTGTCGGTGACGACCTCGGTGCTGTGCTTCATCGCCCAAGGCCTCGCTTTCGTCTCGCTGCCGTTCTATTTCCAGGACGTGATCGGGGTGTCGGCGGTAGCTACCGGGCTGCTGATGACGCCATGGCCGGCGACCAGTGCGCTGATGGCGCCGTTCGCCGGCCGGCTCGCCGATCGCTATCCGGCCGGCATTCTCGGCAGCATCGGGCTCGCCATCGTCGGCGCCGGGTTCGTACTGCTTGCGGTATTGCCGGCGCATCCCGGCACCGGCGACATATTGTGGCGGATAGCCGTGTGCGGCGCAGGCATGGGGCTGTTCCAACAGCCCAACGCTCGCGCGATCGTCATGGCCGCCCCGCGCGAGCGCAGCGGCGGCGCCGGCGCGATTCAAGGCAGTGCACGGCTGCTCGGGCAGTCGATCGGCGCAGCGATGGTTGCCCTGGTCTTCGGCGTCAGCGCGAGCGGTCGTGGTGCGGTCACCGCGCTCGTGCTCGCGGCCTGCTTCGCCGCGGCGGCCACCGTCGTGAGCCTGACGCGCCAGTTCGATTTCGTGCGCGTCGGCCGGCCGGCGCGCGAGCCCGCCACGAACAAGCCCGCCGACGCGGCCGGTCCGGCGGCATGATCGGATCGCATTCGTCGCGCTGTCCAGGTGGATCATCGGCGCTTGTGGTGGATACGGCGCTTGAGAATAAAGAAGTCAGCAGCCCTCGGCGGGCAGGACCGTTGCCCTCTCCGGCGGCAGTTCCGCTGCCGCGCTTTGGCGAGCCGCCAGCAGTTCCTGCCGGCGTCCGAGCCATACTCCATTGATGAACCAGATCGCGGCGATCGGGATCGCTGCCAACGCAACCTCGGCCGTACCCAAACCCAGCAGCGCCAATAGGGCGACCGTCCAAGCGCCTACCTGATCTCCGCCCCGGTAGACCACCGTATCGATAAAGCTCTTTGCCTTATATCGGTCCTCGCGCGGGACAGCTGTGAAGAGGAGTTCGCGAGTCGGTCGGGCAATCGCGTAATCGGCAGCACGGCGCAGTACCTGAAACACCGCCACCGCTCCGATCGTCGGCGCGAGAGCAAGTGCGCCAAATCCGACAATCGTAATCGCCGGCAACAGGCCGAGGGTCAGAGCGACGCCGAGCAGCACCAGGATGCGCGCCGTCAGGAAGAGTTGCACAACCAGCGTCAGGACATTGACCAGGAGATCGATGGTCGCGAAGAATGCGGTCTGCGCGCCGCGACCGGCGAAGCTGCGGCCAACGATCCCCGCCTGCTGAAAATAAAGAAAAGTCGATGTGATCGCGAACAGCAATATGAAGAGGCCGACATTGGCAAGGTAGGGGGAACGAAAGGCGTTGGTGATCCCGGCAAACACGCTCCCGCCGATCGGGGCCTCCTCGCCGGCCACCCGCCGCCGATGCAGGACCGGCGACAGGCGCGACAGGCGGGCAACAGCGAAAACAGCAATTTCAAGGAGGACCGCGGCGCCGAACAGCAGGAACATCGGCGACAAGTGACGCGCCAAGGCGGCCGTTGCGCTGGATCCCACGATTGCTCCGGTTGTCGCTCCCGCAGCGATTACGCCGAACAATCGTTTGCCTTGTTCGGGACTGAACAGGTCGACGTTCATTTGCCAGAACACCGAGACGACAAATAAATTAAAGACCGAAACCCAGACAAAAAATATGCGCCCGACCCAAATTGTTTCTTCGCCATGCGACCAGTAGAGAGCACCGGCAAACAAGACGATATTGGCGGCGAAGAAGTGGTAGGTGATCGGAATGAAAAGACTGCGCGGCAGCTTCTTGACAAGAAAGGCGAACGGGATGTTCAGCGCCAGCATGCCGATCAACGTAGCGGTGAACAGCCACTGAAGATTGTTGACGCCGCCTGCGACCCCGGCCTGGTCGCGGATTGGCCTCATGATGTAATAGGACGACTGGATCGAGAAGATATAGAGCCAACACCAGCCGAGGACCGGGACCTCCTCCGGCCTGACCTCGGTAAACCGGTGCAGCAGACGATAGACGGGGTTCTGACTGCCGGACGCCCCGCCGTGATCGGTCAAGGGTAGCCTCAGTGCATGCCGCTGCCGACGATCTGACGGATCTCTGCCGGAGTGTGCTCGCCGCCGAGCGGCGTTCCGGGAACCAGGTATTTACCCATCGCGAGCCCGCCGACGAGAACGGGCTCGAAGCCGATCTCCCGAATGAGGTTCGACGCAACCTTAACCGCGTTGGCGTCATCCCCCGCGATCGGCACTCCTACCGGATCGCCCGCGCGATGTGCGTCCTGGGTCAGCTTCGCATAGCTGATCGCATTAAAGGCGCGAACGAGATGCGCACCGGGCAGCAACTTTGCTGCTGCGAGACCGGCGCCCCCCTGCTGGTCGACCCATTTTACAATAACGTCGCCGTCGCGCCGAGCGATCGGGTTGCTCACATCGATCACCAGCACCTTCTTGTCGAGCGCTCCCGCGTAATTTTTGCCGATTTGGTCCATCGCGGTGTAAGGGACGACGATCGCTACGACGTCGCCGAAGGCGATCGCCTCCTCGACCGTGCCGGCCTTCGCAAGCGTGCCGAGGCCGTCGACGAGGCCCTTCAACGCTTCGGGATGGCGTGACGAGAACATCACCGGATGGCCCGCCTTGACGAAGGCCGAACCGAGCGCGCCGCCTTCACGCCCGGAACCGATCATCCCGATCTTGAGCGGAGGGCCGCCGCTGGTTTGCGCGAGAACGCCCAGCGGCCATTCCGCCGACGCGAGCGTTGCGGCGCCGATCGCAGCGATCCGAAGGAAATCGCGGCGGTTACGATCAGCGAATTCACCCTTTGGCATGATCACCTCCTCGAGGAAGAACGGTCGCCCCGGTGCTCGGCACAATTTCGCAAGGTCCCAGGGTTCCCGGTCGATCGGGCGTAATCCCCGATCTCATTCGATGACGCCCGACTGACCTTTCTACGACCGGCGAGGATACGGGCGAGCCGGATTCCGAGAAAGACGCGCAAGCGGACCGTCACGGTGATGTGATCGGTGGATGGCTCGTCGATTTGGCAGCCGAATTCAGCGGCGTTTATCCGGATGCGGGCATCGACGCGCCATCAGCGGTGGGGTTGCCGCTACACGGCAAGCAGGCGGTCGACCAGCGCCCGGTCGTCGCGCAGTTCGGCGGCGGCGCCCGAAAAGCGCACTGTGCCTTTTTCCAGGAGGAATACGCGATCGGCGAGCGACAGGGCAAAATCGACGCCCTGCTCGGCGAGCAGGATGGTCAGCCCCTGCGCCTTCAATTCGCCGATCTTGACCCGCAGCATATCGACGACCAGCGGGGCCAGCCCCTCGGACGGCTCGTCGAGCAGCAGCAGTTCGGGATTGCCCATCAGGGTCCGGGCGATGGTCAGCATCTGCTGCTCGCCGCCGGACAGATATCCGGCGCGCTGGTTGCGGCGTTCGCTCAGGACCGGGAACAGTTCGCCGACCGCCTCGAACGTCCAGCGGCCGGCCCGGCGGGCGGCGCGGGCCCCGACTTCGAGGTTTTCGTGCACGCTGAGCTCGGCAAAAATGCGGCGGTCTTCGGGGACAAAGCCGATGCCGGCGCGCGCGACCCGATGCGGCGCCCAGCCGGTGATGTCGCGTCCCTGCCACAACACGCGACCGCGGCCTGGTGGGGTCAGCCCCATGACCGAGCGCATCGTCGTCGTCTTGCCGACGCCGTTGCGGCCCAGCAGGCAGACGCATTCGCCCTCGGCGATATCGAGCGAGACCCCGAACAGCACTCGGCTCAGACCGTAAGCGGTGTGTATTTCCTCGACCGCCAACAACGGCGTCATCGCTGCACGCCGAGATAGACGCGGCGCACCTCGGGATCGGCCCGGACCTCGGCGGGCGTGCCCTCGGCCAGCAACCGGCCCTGATGCAGCACCGCAATCTTTTGGGCGATCGCGAACACCACTTCCATGTCGTGCTCGGTAAAAAGCAGGGTCAGCTCGCGCTCGCCGGCGATCGATTCCAAGAGGCGCATCGTGTCGTGCGTTTCGCTCGCCGACATGCCGGCGGTGGGCTCGTCGAGCAGCAGCAGAGTGGGGTCGCTGGCCAGCGCGATGCCGAGTTCGAGCTGTTTCTGGTTGCCGTAACTCAGAGTCCCGGCGACGGTCCCGGCTTCATGGCCGAGGCCGATCGAAACCAGCAGCGATGCGGTTTCGTCGCGGTAGAAATCCTCGGAGCGCGACCAGAAATTGCGGCCCTGGCCGCGATGGGCGAGGATCGCCGCCTGCACATTCTCGAACACGGTCAATTGCGCGAAGATATTGGCGCGCTGGAACGAGCGCCCGATGCCCATGCGGCAGATGCGGTGCGGCGGCGCGCCGGTGATGTCGCGGCCATCGAGCAGCACGTGTCCGCTGTCGGGCCGCAGATGGCCGGTGATCAGGTTGAAAAAGGTCGTCTTGCCGGCGCCGTTCGGCCCGATCACCGCGGCGATCTGGCGGGTCTCGACGGCGAGGCTGACCCCGCCGACGGCAACAAAGCCGGCAAACGACTTGTGCAACTCGCGCACCTCAAGCATCGCGTGCGACCAGGCGATGCCGGACCAGGCGAAACCCCGCGACCAGCCCGCCGACGATGCCGCCGGGAAAGACGAAGAGCAGAACCAGCAGCAGGGAGCCGAGGATGAACGGCCAATATTGGGTATAGTCGGTGATCTGCTGGTTCAGCCAGACCAGCGCCAGCGCGCCGACCGGCGGCCCCCAGAAATAACCCATGCCGCCGAGGATGGTCATGATCATGACCTCGGCCGACTTCGACCAGAACACGTAATCGGCGAAGACGCCGCGGCTGAACAGGCCGTACAGCGCTCCGGCAAGTCCGGCAAAGGCGCCGGCAACGACAAAGACGGCGAGCTGGTAGGCGCGCACGTTGAGGCCGATAAACGCGGCGCGCTCGGGATTGTCGCGGATCGTCGTCAGCATCCTGCCGAAGGGCGATCGCACGATCTGCCGCAATACCGCGAGCGAGACTGCCACCAGTGCTACCGTGAGGAGGTAGAAGCGGCCGCCGATGTTCAGATCGCGGACTCCCGGGATCGCGCTCATCCAGTCGAGGTTGGGGTAGGGAATCTCGGGCAGGCCCTGGTCACCGCCGGTCACGTCGTTCCATTTGTAGCAGATCGCCCAGACGATCTGCGAAAAGGCGAGCGTCAGCATGGCGAAATAGAGCTTGATCAGGCGCACGCAAAAATAGCCGGAGACCAGGGCAAAAAAGCCCGCGCCGAGGCCGGCCGCCGGGAAGGCGACGATGAACGGCATGCCGTAAGTCTTCATCAGGATGCCGCAGACATAGGCGCCGACACCGAAATAGGCGACATGGCCGAACGAGACCAGCCCGGTGGTGCCGAGCAACAGGTTGAGGCTGACCGCGAACAGCGCGTCGATTGCGATCTGCGCCGCCAGAAAGGTGTCGTAACGGGAACCGAGCCATGGCACCGAGCAGGCGACGAGGAACACGATCAGCGTCCACGGGATATGGGCGGCGAGGGCGTTGCGGCGGCGGGTCATTGCAGCGGCCGGCCGAAGAGGCCCCAGGGGCGAACGATCAGGATGACCGCCATCAGCGCAAAAACCGAGAACAGGGAAAAGCCGGGGAAGATCAGGATCCCGAAGGAAAGCACTTCGCCGTAAATCACCGACCCCCAGAACGTGCCCCAAATCGAACCCATCCCGCCGATCACGACGACGATGAACGCCTGGACGATGATCAACACGTCCATCCCCGGCACGATGCTTTGGATCGGCGTCACCAACGCGCCCGACAGTCCGGCAAGAAATGAGCTGACCACGAACATGCCGGTGTAGATCGAGCCGACATTGGCGCCGAGCGCAGCCAGCATCTCGCGATCATAGGAGGCTGCCCGTACCAGCCGGCCGGAACCGGTGCGGTTCAAGACCAGCCAGCCCGACACGGCGATCAGTGGACCGAGCGCCAGGATGAACAAATTGTAAAGCGGCTGCGTGGTGCCGAAAAGCTGGATGCTGCCGGCGAGCACCGGGGGGCGGGACACCGACAGCTGACCGGTGCCCCAGATAAACTTTGCGACATCGCCCAAAATCAACACCAGAGCATAGGTGAAGAGCAGCTGGTACAGCTCTTCGCGGCCGTAGAGATGGCGCAGCAGCAGGCGCTCGACGATCGCGCCGAGGACGGCGACGCCGAGCGCCGCGCCGAGCGCCGCCAGCCAAAACCCCTCGGCCGAGGGATGCAGCCATTGCACCACCTGCCAAGCGAGATAGGCGCCGATCATGTAAAACGAGCCATGGGCGAAATTGATCACCCGCATGACCCCGAAGACGAGCGACAGCCCCGAGGCGATCAGGAACAAGAACATCGCGGTGGTCAGGCCGCCCATGAACTGGCTGAACAGAAACGACGCCGCCACCGCCGGTCAGCCTCCCAAGGTTCGTGTCGCCCGCATGCGCCTCGCTCGCAGGGTTGGTCGCACCCCCGCCGCGGTCAGTTCGTCTCGGTTGTCGCCGGCAGCATTTCGGGATTTTTCATCACGGCGAAAGGATAGTTCGAATTCTTGGTCATCTCGCCATAATATTCGGGGGCGAAGGTCTCGTGGGACTTGACGCTGAACGAGCGCTTGCCGACCGGGGTGTCGAAGCTGAGGCCGAGGAGCGCCTTTGCCACATCGTCCGACTTGGTGTCGCCGGCCTTCTTGATGCCCTCTGCCAGGGCGACGATCGCCTGATAGCCGACGATCGACCAGCCGGACGCGTATTGCTGCTTGGTGGACGCCTTCAGTTCCTCGATGAATTTCTTGTGCGCGGGCGGCTCGGTGCCGTTCCAGATCACCGGGTCGTAGGCGTTGCCGATGATCCCATAGGGATAATCGCCGCCCAAAGCCCGCGCCTCGTCGATAGTGCCCACCTCCGCCGGATCGACCATTCGGTTGTTGATCGCCTTGTAGTAGCCGAGCGGTTTTGCTTCCTTCGTGAAGGTGACGAAATCGCCGGCGAACAGCGAGGCATAGATCGCGTCGGGCTTTTTACCCATCTGGGCGGTGATGAACGGGGTGAAGTCTGCTTCGCCGAGTTTCGGCCATTGCTGGTCGACGATGGTGATGTCGGGGCGGATCTTTTTAAGGGCCTTGATAAAGGCGGCGATCGAATCGCGCCCATAGGCGTAATCGGGCGCGATCGTGGCCACGGTTTTGATGTCCTTCCATCGCGCCATCAAGGTCGCCCCCGCCAGCCCTTCGACATCGGTGTTGGAAGAGATGCGAAAGATGTACGGATGGATATCCGCCGCGTCGGTCAACCGCGTGCTTTTCGCGGTCGGGGCGATAAAGACGATTTTGTTTTCCTTGGCGACCGTCGACACCGCCGGCGCCTCTGCCGAAGTCAGGGTGCCGACCAGGAAATCGACGTTGTTCTTGATGATCAGCTCGCGCGCCAGGCGCACCGCCTCGTCGGCGTTCGCCTTGCTGTCGCGCGGCAGCAATTCGAGCTTGCGGCCGAGGACGCCGCCCTTGGCGTTGATATCGGAGACCGCCAGCTCGGCGCCTTTCAGGACCGGCTCGCCATAGACTGCCGTGGGGCCGGACAAGGGGATCGGAAACCCGACCTTGATCGTCTCGGCGGCAGAAGCCGCCGAAGTCAGGAGCATGGCTGCGACTACCAGCGCCAGCGCATGACCGTGGGACATGTCCAGGGCTCCCATCCCGTTAGGAGGCTTATCGTTTCGCCTCGCGATCGCGCCTTATCGGTCGGGCGGTCGGCGGCTGTCAAGCCGCGCCTTGCCGCAGCGCCAGGGCCGAGACGGCAAGGTCGAGACACCCGAACAGTTGCGTCGGCCGGGGGCGAGGCGGAGGAAGGGCGCGCCGCGATCATCGACTATGTCCGCGGTATCCCGCGCACCTGGGCGGAGGGTTTCGCTCGGCGCGATCTCGCGCGCCCGCCCGCTGGCGTGCCGCGGCTCACGCGCGTGCGGCCGAGACTTCCAACCTCAGCCCTTGGGGTTGGGCCTTTGCGCAGGGGGCAGCCGCCATCGGGTCGTCGTCAAGTCGAATGCGATCAGGCTCACCGCGGCGGCGACGAGCGTGAGGGGAATGCCGATCGCGCCCGCGACACCACCCCAGGCCGCGCTGCCCAGCGCCATCATGCCGTTGAAGACTACCATAAAGATCGAGAGCCCTCGGGCGCGGACCCAGGCCGGCAAGGCTGTCTGCGCGGCTACGTTGATGGTAGCCACCACCGTTACCCAGGCAGCGCCCGAAGCCAGGAGCACCGGCGCCGCTGCCCACAGGACATCGGAGCCGGCGAGCGCCACCAGGAGGACGGCAGAAGCAAAACTGCCGGCACGGGCGATCCGGTCGGGGGTGAACCGCACCCGCAGACGCGGCAGCAGCAGGACGGCGGCGATGCCGCCGGCCCCGAGGCAGCCCAGCAGCAAACCGTAACTGCCGGGACCGCCGGCAAGACGATCGCGCGCGATCAGCGGCAGCAGCGCGAAATAAATGCTGGCGCAAAAGGCGTACCCGGAAGAGCGGACCAGCGTCGCGCTGATCTCGGGTGCGCCGAGGGCGTAGCGCAGACCGTTGCCGATCGCCTCGACGATTCGCTCGGCCGGGCGCGATGGATGGTGCAGCGCCGGGAGCCAACGCAGCAGCGCGAAGACGACCGCGAGATAGATCAGCGAGTTGATGAAAAACGGTGCGGCTGTCCCCCAAGCGAGGATCAAGAGCCCGCCCAATCCGGGGCCGATCACGCGGGCGACGTTGATGCCGACGCTGTTGAGCGACACGGCATGCGCGAGTTCGCTGCGCGGCACCAGGTCCGGCACGATCGCCTGGAACACCGGCATGGTGAACGCCAAAACCGTCCCGAAGAGGAACGAGGCGACCAGGATCATCGTCGGGGTGGCGTGCCCGAGCAGGATCGAGAGCCCGAGCAACACCGACAGCGCCATCGAGGCGAGCTGCAAGGTGACGATCTGCCTGCGGCGGTCGAGCAGGTCGCCGACGGCGCCGGCCGGCAGCGCAAAGAGGAACACCGGCAGGCTCGTTGCGGCCTGCACCATGGTGACCATCACCGGTGTCGGCCGCAGTTCGGTCATCAGCCACGCGGTGCCGACATTCCCCAGCCAGATGCCGACCTGGGATACGACGGTGGCAAACCACACGGCGCGGAAAATCGGCAGCGCGAGCGGAGTCCAGGCGGACGGAGCCGTATGGCGCTCTGGTACCGCATCGGTTTCAAGCATGTCGGGTCACCGGCATCAGGCCACTTGCCGTATGGGAATTATCGAGATCGAAGAGCCGGCGGTTGCGCCGGTCGGAGCACTATTCAAACGCGCACATCCCTCGACCATCCTCCCCCCGAGGAAAATCGCGCTCTAGTGTGATTTACCTCACATTCCATCGAAATTGCTTCGCATACGTTCTCCTCGCCAACGCTTGGCGGGCTACGGGCGGCACCACCGTGCTACTCGATGCGAGCACCTGCGAAGGAACTGGGAAATAAAGGTTTACCGCTTGTTCACTCGTGACGGGAGATCCGCATTCGCGTCAAAGACATCGTCTCCTGACACAAGCACGTCCTTGGAGTTTGTCTCCCAAGCCGCGATATTCATGGGTCCTGTTGGCGCAATTTTGCTGGGTGATGGCAGTAGGTGGGGCTTCGTCCTCGGCTTGGCGACCCAACCGTTTTGGTTTTATACGTCCTTCCGTCATCGCCAATGGGGCATCTTCATTGCGAGTATTTTCTATGCCTTAGGCTGGGCAATCGGTGTGTACCGGAACTTTTGAGGGTCCTACGATCCTTCGAGGGGGCTACTGGGTGCACAGTGACCTCGCGCAGGTCCGCGTCGAGATTGCTTCCCCGCGGACCTGGCCCGCGGGGAAGCAATCTCGGTGAGACGCGATACGACAGGGGCCGTCAGGGGAGGACCGCAGCGCCATGCGATGCGAACATGGCGATTGCCCCCTAGCGGCGTCGCTCGCCCACCAGCCGCGCGCCTTGCCTGAGCGTATCTGCCGCCTGTGCGACGATGCGCTCGATGAGTTCGGCCGCCGAGGGTATGTCGTTGACCAGATCGACACTCTCGCCGGCCCAGACGACGCGGTTCGAAAAATCATCGGGCGCCGTCGCGAGGTACGCCTGTTCCGCTTCCGCCTGACCCGCCGCCAGATCGTCCTCGCGGCCGTGCCATTTGGCGGAGAATTCGTTGCCCAACGCACGACCCGGGTAGATCGCCGGCCAGGGCGCGCCGCGGACGATGTCAAAGACCCGCGTCTGCTGGGTTTGGTCGCCGCCGGCAGCAAGGGCGGCGGCCTTCATCCGTGAGTCCCACAACGACTCGCGGGTCGCGGTAAAGCGCGTGCCCATCGATATGCCGGCCGCTCCGAGCGCGAGGGCAGCGGCCAACCCGCGTCCATCGGCGATCCCGCCGGCGGCAACCACGGGGATCGGGGCGACGGCATCGACAACAGCGGGTACAAGCCCGATCGTGCCGCGCGTTGTTCCCGAGTGCCCTCCGGCATCGCGTCCCTGTGCGATGATGATGTCGGCGCCCGCATCCGCGGCGTCTTTGGCCTGGGCCAAGGTCTGCACCTGGCAGATGATCTTGCAGCCCGCGTCCCTGATCCGGCCGGTGTACGGCGCCGGATCGCCGAACGACAACATCACCGCTGCCGGGCGGGCGTCCAGAGCCGCGTCCAGCGCCGCCGGGTTGCGATCCAGCGCCCACAGGATGAAGCCGATCCCGACCCGCGCGTTCCCGGCCTCCGCCAGCTCCTTCTTGATCGCGGTAGTGCTGGCATAGCCCGAGCCGACCAGCCCGAGACCACCGGCGTGGGTGACGGCCGCGGCAAGCTTGCCGCCGGCGGCCGATCCCATCGGCGCCAGCAGGATCGGGTGCTCGATGCCGAGCAACCGGGTGAGCGCGGTTTCAATGATGGGCATACCGGCCCTTTCCGAATTGGTTTTGGCGCATTCGAAGTTTCGCGGTCTGCAAGCAGCGGGCAGCGCAGCAAGGCCCCCGCAGAGCGCAGGGGTATGCGGGCTGCGGAACCGGCGAGGGACTACGGTCGGTCAATCGTCGCGCCCGGCGACCTCGTTCGCCGATGCGATGTTGGCCTCGAGCGACCGCCGCATCTCCACAAGGTCGGCGTGCAGCCGATCGTCGCGGACGCGCGGCAGCGTCTCGCGCAACTTGCGCACGACCCGGGCCTGGCCGCGGTTGAGAAAGGCGATCCGTTCGCCGAGATCGGCGATCGCCATCGCCTTTCCGTGGAAGGCCCCGACCTTGGAAGACGGCGCTGCGCCGAGCTGCTCGAGGCGGCCGGCCAGCATCGCGCACCAGCGTGCCTCGTCATGCTGAACAGCCCGCATCAGCTCCGCGACAGGCGCATTGTCGGTCGCCTCATCGGCGGTTTCGCCGGTCACCCGCGCTCCGGCGCGCTCGGCCTCGAGCAGTTCGTTTAGAAGAGCGATCAATTCGTCCTTCCCGGCATAGCCCATATAGGAATTGTCGGCCTCGTGCATCCAGCAGGCCGGCGAGCTGACCTCGACGAAGGGGTCGCGATCTGTCGGCTTCGCCATTGCGACATGTCCTCCAAAGTCATGGACCAGCGACCGTTTGCCTCTTGCGACGGCGACGAAGTCCTTCGAGGCCGCATCCGCATCGGCCTGATCTCTCCCTTCTGCACCGCGATGCCCAGTTCGAGGCTTTCGGCGATCCGCTGCGCGCGCTCGAAGAAGTGAGCGGCTGCCGCAGGCGGACAGACCTCTCGCGCGGTCTCGGCGAAGATCCCGAGCCAGCGATCGAAATGCGGCGTGTCGATCGGTAAGGGCAGGTGGGCCACCATCGGCTGGCCGTGATAACGGCCGCTCATCAGCGCGACGGACGACCAGAAGGCGCAAAGCCGGCGAAGGTGTCTTTCCCAATCGTGCACCTTGTTCTCGAAGATCGGTCCGATCAACGGGTCGAGCCGGGCGCGGCCGTAGAAGGTCCGGACCAGCCGTTCGATCATTGCCTCATCGATGCCGGTCCGCACGACGATGTCCCGGATGATCAGGTCGCGGTTTGGTGCGTCGGATTGCGTGTCCGCGCTCATCATTGAGCCTCATACTGAAGCCGTCGGAGGGACATCGTCATATTGCGCCCGTCCATAAGATACATATTATATGAGTCTTATCGAGTCAACGGTCGCTGCCGACGCCCGCTATGCGCCTGACCTTATGGACCGACTATGCGTTGCGCACGCTGATCTATGTCGGCGCCAACGGCGGACGGCTCTCGACGATCGCCGAGATCGCCGAGAGCTTCGACATTTCCAAGACTCACCTGATGAAGGTCGTGCACAGGCTCGGGCGGCAGGGCTATATCGAGACGATCCGCGGCAGGCGCGGCGGGATCAGGCTGGCGCGTTCGCCCGCAGAGATCCACGTTGGGGCGGTCGTGCGCGACACCGAAGACGACCTCGCGGTCATGGGGTGCCTCGCCGAAACCGGATTTTGCCGGATCGAAGGATGCTGCGTGCTGCGGCGCGCGCTCCACGAGGCGACGCTGGCGTTTTTGCATGTTTTGGACGGCTATACCCTTGTCGACCTTTTGGTCCCGGGCACCCGGCTCGCCCACAGCTTGGGGCTCGCATCCGTGGCGCGGTCGTCCCGAATGAACCCCTACAAGGTGAGCCATGGCTGATGTCGCTGTCGCCCGGGCGTTGCATGTTCTCGCCGTGGTGATCTGGATCGGCGGAGTGGCGATGGTGACCATGGTCGTGCTGCCGGCGGTTCAGCACGGCGAAACCGGCCCGAACCGGCTACAGGTCTTCGAGGCCATCGAGCGGCGGTTCGCATGGCATGCCCGAGCCGCCACCGTCATCGTCGGGTTGAGCGGCTTCTACTTGACCGACCGATTGGATCTGTGGGGCCGGTTCCGCTCGGGCGAGTTCTGGTGGATGCATGCGATGGTCGGCGTGTGGCTGCTGTTTACGCTCGTCCTCTTCGTGGCCGAGCCGCTCATCCTGCACCGATGGTTCCATGCAAAGGCGAGTGCGGCGCCGGATCGCGCCTTTGCCGTCTTGCAGCGGGCTCACTGGCTGCTGCTTGCGCTGAGCCTGATCACGATCCTTGGCGCTGTCGCGGGTAGCCAGGGGATGTCCTTGCTGTGACCGGCGTCCGTAGGGCCGGTCGCCGAGGGCTCGACGGTGCGGCAAACGCAGAGCTTGCCCACCGAGCAGACAGCCGGGCGGCAGCCGACTTGGCTCAACAGTTGGAGGGCGAGCCTATGACGATAGAGGCAGAACGGGTCGATCAGCCTGCCGAGGATCCCGTCAGCAACGTTCTCAAATGGGTCCTGCTGGTCGTGGCCGTCGCCAGTTTCGCGATCCTCGGCTGGACGACCAAGCTGACCTACGAAGCGGCGCCCCCCTTCCCCGACCGGTTCGTTACCGCCGACGGCGCCGTCCTCATGTCGGCCGCCGACATCGTAGGCGGCAAGGCGGGCTTTCAAAAAGCCGATCTGATGGATTACGGCAGCCTCTATGGCATGGGGTCGTATTTCGGGGAGGATTATACCGCGGCCAACCTCGTCCGGCTCGCCGGGCTGACCGAGGCCAACATCGCCAAGGCCAGGACCGGCAAAGCGCTGTCGGATCTGACGACGGACGAGCAAGCCTCGGTCAAGGCGGCGATGCAGGTCGAGCTTCAGGGCGTCGATCTGACCAAGGCGGTCGCGACCATCCCGGACGCCCTGGCGGGAGCGATCATGACGCTCCGGGCCGAGATCGTCCAGTCGCTGCTGCGTCACGATTTCGCCAAGGGCTGGACCCAGGCTTACAGCCTCGATCAGCAGAGCGCGGCGCAGACCGCGGACTTTCTGATCTACTCGTCGCTGACGACCGTTGCGCGGCGACCGGGAGTTGCTTGCGTCCTGGACGCAGAATTGGCCGTTCGAGCCGCTGGTCGGCAATACGCCGACCACCAGCACCTTCCGGTGGACCTGGATCAGCTTCTGTTTCACGTTCTTCGCCTTCGGCGCCGTGCTGTTCATCTATCAGCGCTATCTGAACGATCCGGATCAGGCGCCGATGGACCCGGTGCTGGCGCGGTTCCTGCCGTTGACCGCGAGCCAGCGGCGGATCGGCAAGTACTTTCTCGTCGTCGCCGGGGTGCTGCTGTTGCAGATTCTCGTCGGTTCGATCATGGCCCACTACTACACGGACCGGGCGAGCTTTTACGGCATCGAGGTCGATCGCTTCCTGCCCTTCAACTTCCTGCGCGATGTCCACATTCAGTCGCCGATTGTCTGGATCGGCCTGTCCTGGATCGGCGCGGCCCTGTTTCTCGCCCCGGCGATCAGCGGCGGCGAGCCGAAGGGACAAGCCTTCCTCGTCGATGTCCTGTTCTGGGTCACGCTGTTCGTCGTCGTCGGCGCGCTCGTCGGCAACTATCTCGGCATCATGGGATATATCGGCGAAGGCTGGTTCTGGTTCGGCAATCAGGGGCTCTCCTATATCCAGCTCGGCCGGGCGTGGCAGATCGGCTTCTTCGCCGGGCTGGTCGATCTGGAGCATCCTCGTCTTCCGCGCGCTGTGGCCGACCCGCGCCACGCTTATATCGAGCAACCCGGCAATTCTGGACGGGGCGGATCCGGCTCGAGCATCTGATCTGGGCGTCGACCGTCAATATCGCGCTGCTGTACGTCTTCGGCATGATCCCGCTCACCGGGATCGAGAAGTCCTTCACGATCTCCGACTTCTGGCGCTGGTGGGTGGTCCATCTCTGGGTCGAGCAGTCCTTCGAGTTCTTCGCCGCGGCGATCAGCGCCTATCTGCTGATGGCGGTCGGGCTGGTCTCGCGCCAGCTCGCCGAGCGGTCGGTGTATCTGGAGCTGATCCTGATCTTCCTCGGCGGCGTGCTCGGCACCGGTCATCATCTCTATTGGGCCGGCGAGCCGGGGCTGTGGGTGCCGATGGGCACGATGTTCTCGTTCATCGAGGTGCTGCCCCTGGTGCTGTTGATCATCGAGGCGATCCAGCAGCGGCGGCTGATCAAGGACGATCGGGAGTTCAAATACGGTCTCGCCTATACCTACATCATCGGCGCCGCGTTCTGGAATTTTGTCGGCGCCGGCGTCTTTGGCGGCGGCACCTTGAACGCGCCGCTGGTCAACTACTACGAGCACGGCACCTTCCTGACCCTCAACCATGCCCATACCGCCCTGTTCGGCGCCTTCGGCCTGCTGGGCATCGGGCTGATCTATTTCTGCCTGCGCTACGTCGCCGCCGACCGGTACCCGTTCGGCGAGAAACTCGGGCGGTGGGCTTTCTGGCTCTATAATAGCGGCCTCGTCCTGTGGATCGTCTTCAACTTCTTCCCAATCGGCTGGCCGCAGCTCGACGCCGTCTACGAGCATGGGCTCGCCTATGCGCGCAGCCAGGACTTCTACGACACGACGCTGTTCTGGCAGTGGATGCGGATGCCCGGCGACATTGTTTTCGCGCTCGGCGCCTTGTTGATGGCCTGGGATTTCATCGTCAAGCTGCGCCCGCTGTTTCCGCGCTTCGTCGCGCGTTTCATCCCCGGCGCACAAGCGGCGCCGGAGGCGATCGGCGGCGCCCAATGAGCAGCGCCGTCCGTGGCCTCGCCGGTCGGGGGACGCCGGTATTCCTGGCCCAGGGCTTCCGGCCGTTCTTTCTCGCAGCCGGACTCTGGGCCGCGGCGGCGCTCGCGCTTTGGATCGTCATGTTGGCGACGGGGACGGCGTTGCCGAGCCGGTTCGATCCGCTCAGCTGGCATATCCACGAAATGCTCTTCGGCTTCGCGATGGCGGCGATCGCCGGCTTCCTGCTCACCGCGATCCCGAACTGGACCAAGCGGCCTCCCATCCGCGGTTTCCCGCTTGCCCTGCTTGCGGGGTTGTGGCTGCTCGGACGTATCGCCTGTCTGATCTCGGCGCTGGCGCCGGCATGGCTTGCCGCCGCGGCCGATCTGGCGTTCCCCGCGGCGCTCGCCATCGTCGTCGCCCGCGAGATCGTTGCGAGCGGGAACTGGCGCAACCTGCCGATAGTCGGGTCGGTGACTGTTCTCGGCATCGCCGATCTGCTGATGCACCTGGAGGCCGATGGCGCAGCCGTGCCGCCGGGGCTCGGCTGGCGTCTCGGGCTTGCCGCCGTGATCGTGCTGATCTCGGTGATGGCGGGGCGGATCGTGCCGAGCTTCACCCGGAATTGGCTGGCGAAGCGGCAGATCGTAAATCTTCCCGCGGCACCCGGCGCGATCGACCGGGCCGCGCTCGGCGTCCTGCATGTCGGGTTGTTCGCCTGGGTCTTCCTTCCCGAGTTCCGGCCCGTCGGCGTAATCCTGCTTCTCGGCGCAGCCCTCAACCTCTGGCGCCTGCTGCGCTGGTGCGGTGCGGCAACGGCGGCGGAGCCGCTGCTTTTGGTGCTTCATGTCGGCTATGGCTGGCTCGTGCTGGGCGTGGCCTTGCTCGGCCTCGCGGTGATCGATGCCCACCTCCCGCAAAGCGCCGCGATCCATGCCCTGACCGCCGGCGCGATCGGCACGATGACCTTGGCGGTGATGACCCGCGCCACGCGCGGCCACACCGGCCGCGCCTTGGCGGCGGATCGCGCCACGACCGCAATCTATCTCCTGGTCAATTTCGCCGCGATCGTCCGGGTCGCCGCCGGCATCGGCGAGACTTGGACGATGCCGCTGCTTGTCGCCTCGGGTATCCTGTGGATCGGCGCCTTTGCGCTGTTCGTCCTGTGCTATGGGCCAATGCTGCTTCTCCCCGAAAGCCCGGACCAGTCGCGCTAAAGGCTTGGGTGGCAGCCGATAGGCTCGCGGACAATCCGGCGATCGCCCATGCCCCGCTGCCGGGCGTTCGCGGCCGGGAACCTTTTGGCTTCGATCGCGCATCTAAGCTCTCAGCCGCCTGGAGAGACCCATGCCGCCGATCGAGACCGAGCTGTTGGAGCGTGGTGCGCCGGATACCGAACTCCTATCCCGCATGCGTGCCGGGCAATCTACCGCGTTCGCCGTTTTGATGCGGCGCAACAATCAGCGCCTCTATCGCCTGGCGCGCAGCATCGTCAGGGACGATTCCGAAGCCGAGGAGGTGGTGCAGGAAAGTTATGTCCGCGCCTTCACTCACATTGAGGGTTTCAAGGGCAAATCGAGCCTGGCCACTTGGCTCGCGCGCATCGTGCTCAATGAGGCGCTCGGCCGGCTCCGCCGTCGGCATCCGGCCATCGACATTGACAAGATGGCGGAGACGCTCCGAGGCGGGAAGCGATCCGCCGCTGATCGTCCAGGACCAGATGAGCCCCGAACATGTGAGCGCGCGCCAGGAGATCCGCCGCGCGATAGAGAATGCGGTCGACCGGCTGCCGCCCCCCTTCCGCGCGGTCTTCATCATGCGCGCGATCGAACAGATGAGCATCGCAGAGACGGCCGACTGCCTGGGTATTCCCGACGACACCGTCAAGACGCGCTTTCACCGCGCGAACAAGCTGTTGCGCCAAGCCCTGAGTGCCGAATTCGGCGCGATCCTGGAAGGTGCGTTTCCGTTCCTCGGCGCGAGATGCGACCGCTTGGTCGCGCGTGTCCTCGCACGCCTCGGCCTCCCGGTCGGCGCCGCCTGCAAACCGCCATCGAGCGATCGGCCGGCTGGGTCGCGGAACGCACCCTGAATTCGACGACCCCATCCCCCTCGAATGGAGAAACCCATGCGCACTGCAATCGCGGCCCTCGGCATCCTGGCGCTGACCGCCGCTCCCGCCTTTGCCCAACATGTCGCAAGCGCGCCGCCCGGCGGCGACTACAAAAAGGTCAGCACGCTGGTCAAGCTGCCCGACTTTTTGCCCGGTCTCGGCACGCTCTATGTCAACCCGGCGACGTTGCCGGCCGGGCCGTTCCTGGCGTACGACCACCGGGGCAAGCTGGTCAGCACGATCTACATGATCCCGCTCAAGGACATGCAGGACCAAAAGGAATTCGGCGACCTCGCCTCACCGGGCGGCAGGGTCGACCACGTCAGCATTTACTATAATGCCGGCCACCCCGGCGTGCCCGTTCCGCACTACCACATCGTGCTGTGGCACGTCTCGAAGGCCCAGGAGTCCCTGGTCGCGAAATAGTCGGCATGACCTCGTCCCAATCGATCTCCAGGCGCGCGCTGTTCGAAAGCGCAGGCGCGGCCCTCGGGTTGGCGATTGCCGTCGCCCCGACGCCGCCGGCAACCGCAGAAGAACCTGTCAAAGAGGAAGACAAGATCAAGAAACCGGACGCCAAGTATCAGGACCAGCCCAAGGGGCAGCAGCGCTGCGAGATCTGCCTCAATTTCCAGCCGCCGAGCACGTGCAAGATCGTCCAGGGACCAATCACCCCGCACGGCTGGTGCCAGTTCTTCGCAGCAAAAGAACACGCGCACTGACGAGCGGTACGAACCGGGCAGATGGTTCCCGTTGCGGACCATAAGATCGAGATTGCTTCGTCGCTCCGCTCCTCGCAATGACATCCACTTACGGGGTCATTGCGAGCGCAGCGAAGCAATCTCGACGTCGGGTACCGGCACCAAGCGTCTGATCCGCACCACTAAAGCGTGCACCTGGGTCGAGCTGATCGGGGAAGCGACGGGCATCCGCATCCCCGATTGAGGCAATTCGCGCCGGCGTCCCTACTTCCTCGGACGATGATCTATTCCATTCTCTGCCGACCAGCCTGGCCTGCGATCAAAATCGGAACAACCCCGACGAGGTGCCGCATCATCCCATAAAACGTGAGGCACCAAGCGGCGATTGCCGCCCAGAAGAAAAAACTCGAGACGAAAGTCAAGAATTCGGCGCCGATCACCCGCGTAAAGCTCACAGTCGCCGCCGCGTACATGCCGAAGCGGAAATACGAGCGACCAATAATCGAATTGGTAAACCAGTCGGACACGGCCGATCAAGTGCCGCCACACCGTCAGGCCGGCCAGTAATGGTATCCACCAGCTCGCGATCGACCAGAAAAACAGGGTTTCGCCGATGATGCAGCCGCGGGTGACCGCCAGAACCGGGTCGGAGACCACCGCCGACGCGAGCCGCGCTCCCGCGAGCGTGGTGATCGCCGCGGCGCCCATATTGATCCAATAAGAAGGCGTCAGCTGCTCGGGCGCCATCGGCTCGAAAATCCAACGATATAGAATAAGGGTAATGATCACCAAGTAGAATGCGCCGCCCAGCAGATACAACGACATGCTTGCGAAAATAACGATCTCCGGCGATGAAAATCCGCCGGCGATCTGGGCCCCGAGGATCGCCGATGATTGAGGGGCGACGACGATCAACAGCCATGTGCCGTCCAATCCGGCGGTGAGCGGCGGCTTTGTTGCCCGGGTCGTCACCGCTGCGAAGAAACAATAGACGAGGCCGATCCACAATGCGCAGCCGAGAAGCCAGAGGGTGACGGCGATGTTCTGATACGGGGTCAGGAGCGAGATCTGGTCCCCCAGGACATTCGTCCCGGCGACGACCGTCAGAAAGCCTGGTCCCCGTCGATGATCGCGGAAATCGGCGATCACCGCCGAAGGGAAGTAGACAAGTCGGAGAAATGTCAAAATCCACAGCGCTGAAAACCCGGCCGAGTTGACCCCCAACAGCAGCGACGCGCTTCGTCGAAAGCCGAGCAACTCGGCGGCAATCGATACGATGCCGGTTGCCATGACGAAGGCGAAGCTCCCGCTCGGCAGATCCCGAACAAGCCGGGCCATTGCGCGTCGATCGGGCTTGTCGCGGGACGGCTCGGCTGGCATCGCCGCTCGGTTGGTGCTGACTGATTGCTGATCGTGTTGGCCCGGGTCCGGCCCGGCAAGCCGGCGTGCGGCCGATCCCACGCAGGCTTATCCGGCACTCCCCGGGCGGCGCTTTAACCTAGATCATATGAACAGATTAAAGACGCTCGGGCCGACAACGCTTAGTGCGCTGATGGGAGCGAGGACAAAAGCGGCGGCAGAGCGGTCGGCTCGAAGCTCGTGGCCCGAACAAGCGTGGTTGCGTCGCCCACCGGAGGAAAACGCGATGACGATAAACCCTCTCACCGGCATTTTGATACCTCCCAGCCACGTTCTCGGGCTCAAGTTGGACAGCATCCCGTTCAGCGCCTATCACGTCGTGATAATCCTGGTGCTGGGCTTTGTCGGCTTTATCGAGGGCTACGATCTGGCGTTGACCGGCTCGCTGTTGGTGCTCGCCAAGGGACCGCTGCATATGGATGCCGACGCGGTTCGCGCGCTGGCCACGTGGCCCACCTTCCTCGTCGTCATCGGCGGCTTTGCGGCGGCGGGGATGTCCGATCGTATCAGCCGCGTGGCGGTGATGCAGGTCGGCGTCGTATTCAGTACTCTGTGCACCCTCTTGATCCTGTTCGCGCACAGTTTCGAACAGCTGTTCATCCTGCGGCTGATCACCGGCTTCTTCCTCGGCTTCACGATCTCGGCGCCGTTCCCGATTGCCGCCGAGCTGATGCCGGCGCAGCACCGGCGCACCTATGCCGCGATTTACGAAACCATGCTGGCTATGGCGTTCACGCTGTTGCCCTTCGTCGGGTTCGTCCTGGCCGATCACCCGAGAGGCTTTCAGCTGGTCGGGTTGCCCGGCGGGGTCACCCTATTCGTCGCCCCGGTGCTGATCTACTTCCTGATCCCGGAGAGCCCGCGCTGGCTGCTGCGCCGGGGCCGCACCGAGGACGCGGTCGACAATGTAAACCTGATCATCAGGCGATGCGGCAGCCGGGTGCCGCCGATGACGGTCCGAGACCTTGGCAGCGAACACGAAAGATCGCCGGAGCAGCTGCCGCCGTTCTGGAAGTTGTTCGCCCCCGGTCAGTTCCGCTGGACCGCGACCGGCATTCTGTGCGGCATCTGCGCCGGCACCGTCTATTACCTGATCGCGATCCTGTTGCCGAAAGCGCTGGTCAATCAGGGCGCCGCCGTCGCCTTGAGCTTCGGACTGAGCTCGCTGGTCTTCGCGGCGAGCATTCCCGGGAAGTTGTTCAACGGCTTCATCATGGAAATTATTGGCCGGCGATGGACGATTACCGGTGCGTTCCTGTTGTCGATACCCGGTCTGTTGCTGATGGTGTTGGCGCATCGGGCCGGACCGGCCGCGACGATCGTGTTCAGTATCGGAGCGCTGATTACCGGGTTCACGACCCTGTCGATCTTTCCCGCCGTGCGTATGTACCTGTCCGAGCAGTTCCCGACTGCATTACGCGGACGGGGGCACTTTTTCGGCGAATTGTTCGGGCGGATCTTCGCCGGCGTGCTCGTGCCCTACGTTATGGTGTCGCATACCGCCTCGCCGACGATCTTCTTCGGCACGATGATCGTCATGGTCGTGATCGGCGCCTGCATTCCGTTCGCGCTCGGCAGGGAAACCCTCGGCAATCTCGAAACCTTCACCGAGGTGCTGCCCGAACTCGCCTGACGACTGCGGCAAATCGGGCCATGAGGCAAAAGTCGTTGAAAGCCATGAGGCGGCGATTCCCTCCCAGCATTCACCATTCCGGGGCGCGATTGCTTCGCCGTGTAGATCTTGCCGCCTATCGGATCAACCCATATCTCTTCGCCTTCGCGGTTGGGTTGATCATACTGGATGTGATCTTGTTCATCGGGATGAAAGTGTCTCCGCCAAGACCGGTCGGCTCGATTCAACTTATAACCAGCCCGTAGCTTTGAGGTCAGGCGGACCGAGACGTTAAAGCGAGGCCGCCCGACCGATGCCCGCAAATGGATCGGGCATCCTGAACCGGCTCAAGTACGATTTCTCAAAATCGCCCAACGCCGAAAGCGCTTCTACGTCCTTTATGGATACTTGGTGCGCCTCGATGCTGACCAGCCCGTCCTCGCGCAACTGGCGCAGCGTTCGGTTGACATGCGGGAGGCTGAGGCTGAGCGCATCGCCGAGGAGTTCCTGTGTCAAGGGCATCGGAAACGAACACTCGTCAGCCAAGCCAATGAGTTGGAATCGGGTCAGAAGTTCAAGCAGGAAATGAGCGACGCGTTCCAACGCCGTTCGCCGTCCAATATCGGTCAGACGTTCGGAATAGATCGCGGCCTCGGTGGAGAACGACCAAAATATAGCGGCGGCAAGATGGGGGTGCCTTTCGAAGAGGTCGATCAGCACGGCAAACGATATCGGCGCAACAACGACATCGGTCAACGCACTGATCGGGTAGAGCGCGCGTTCAAAAAAGCAAGCCGGAAAACCAACGAAATCTCCGGGGAGCGCGATGTTCAGGATCTGGCGACGGCCGTCGTGCAGGAACTCGATAACGGATCGAGGTGCCGTCGATCATCACGAAAAGTGCATCATATCTACGTCCTTGCGTCACGATTTCCCGGTTGCGACGAATTATTCTGGTCTTTGATTGCAGGTCCTGCAGAACCGTAACTTCTTCGGGTGATAGATCGACCAGCTGCGCGAGCTTCCGAGTAAACGGCAAGCCCACTGAGGACGCGTTCCACTCGATCATGTCCGCGTCCTTGAATTTGGCGAGGCGCCGGGGCGGGTCCTCGCCGGTAAGGAAAGGAGATTTGGCGGTTTCGCCCCTACCGGTGCGGTTGGGGAGCGTCCGGGGTGCGCGCCCGGATGCGCTGTGGGCTTGGTCGGAGTTCGCTCGAGCTCGACAGAGAACATACCGAGGCCGCTTGCCACAGGATCTCTACCGCGCCCGACGGCACGACTCGGGATTTCGGCGCCGACAAAAGCCGAGCAATCCCACCTGCGACCGCACACTCGCCTCCATGCCCTGTTTTTGCTCTCGATCATAATCCTAGAGAAAAGACACCACCGGCGGCATCGCATAATTCAGCCTCGGTGCAAGTCCCGCTGCGGGGGACCCCCGGCGTTGGGTGAGCGCCGCATGTCGGCTCGCCGACGATCTTCTTCGGCGCAACCCCGTTGGTCGTGTCGATCGGCCCGGTGGTCTGCGTCGATCGGCGCCGTCGTCGCGGTGCTGTTCGGCAGGGAGACCGTCGTCCAGCTGGAGGCGTTCGGCGAGGCGGTTCCGGAGCCGGCCCGACGCAAGGGCCTGAAAATACGAAGGATCCAAATATGGCAATGCAGCCGACATCGCCTCGAGACGATCATCGGCCAAAGCAGCTGATGCGTCGGCTCGACCGTGCGACCAGCCAACTCAATCCGTTCCTGTTCGCCGTCGCGATCGGGTTGGTTGTCCTGTACGTCACCTGCCTCATCGCGCTGATGATCAGGCTGCCGGTCGTTCATCTGAACGCTTGCGTCGCAGCTTCTGAACAACCGGAATCGAGCCAGGTTCACAGAAACTAAGATGCGCAACATGCAGCTGTGCAAGCGAAGGAACCGCTGACCCCGTGCGCTGCAAAGTTGCTTGCAGGGAGGGATAGGGATGCTGCAGGTACTCGAACAACAAACAAAACTGACGAAGAACCAATGGCTGATCGCCGGCGCCGCGACGATCGGCGACATGCTCGATTTCTTCGATTTTGGGCTGATTGCCTTTGTGCTGGCGTTCATCGTCAAAGACTGGCGCCTGACCTTTGGCGAATCGGGGCTGATCCTGCTGGCCTCGGGCATCAGCGCGCCGTTCGGCTCGCTGCTGTGGGGCTGGGCAGCCGACAAGATCGGCCGGCGCAAGGCGATGATCGGCACCGTCTTAAACACCTCGATCGCCACCGGGGCGATGGCGCTGACCCCAGAGCACGGCTGGATCTACCTGGTGATCTGCCGATTTTTCGTCGGCTTTGGCGTGACCGGCATGTATTCGGTCGACATCACGGTCATTCAGGAGTTCGTGCCGACCGCCAAACGCGGCTGGCTGACCGGGCTGACGACGACGATGCTGCCGGCGGGTTCTCTGCTCGGCGCGGTGCTGGCGGCCTACGCGACACCCTATATCGGCTGGCGCGGCCTGTTTGCCGTCGGGCTGCTGCCGGCGTTCCTGACCCTCTACATCCGCGCCTGGGTCCCCGAATCGCCGTACTGGCTGATGCGCATGGGGCGCTTCGAGGACGCGCGCCGATCGCTCGCCTGGGCACTGCAGATCGACCCCAAAGACATCGCCCTGCCGACGGCGGCGCCCGTGGTCGAGCACACGCGCTGGCTCGAGCTGTTCAAGTATCCGCGCAGCATCGTCGCCGGCGCCCTTACCGGCCTGAGCCAGACGGGCGGCGTCGGGCTGGGGCTGTGGACGGTGACCCTGCTGGTGATGGTGCTGAAGATCACCCCGGCCGAAGCGTCCGGGCTGGGCATCTGGATCGCCTTGATGGCGATCGCCGGACGGTTCCTGTGCTCGTGGATCTCGGACGCGTGGGGGCGGCGCCCGGCCGGGGTGTTCAGCTGCCTGACCGCGGCGGTGTGCATGTCGCTCGCCGGCTACATGCACAGCGTCTTTATCGGCGGCGTGTCGATATTTTACGTCATGCTGCTGCTGCAGAGCTTTTTCGGCAGCGGCAACTACTCGATCGTCGGCCCGTATATGGGCGAATTGTGGCCGGCGCGGCTGCGCGGCAGCGGCATGGGCTTTGTCTACGGGATCGGCAATCTCGGCAAGTTCATCGGCCCGGCCGGGCTGGCGGTGATCGCCGGCTCGTCCAACTTCGTCAAGCCCCAGGCGACGCTCGACGCACTTGTCCCAGGCTTCAACTACTTCGCCTTCTGGTACGTGCTGGGCGCCTTCGCCTTCTGGTTCATCGGCTTCGAAACAAGCCGCCGCTCGATCGAGCAGATCGACGCCGAACTGACGGGATCGGCCTCCTCGTCGCAGAAGGTGCCGGCGGTCTAGGCGCGCGGATCGACCCCGGAACGGCAAGCCGCTCGAAAAGCATTCGGGATACGGCCCGATCTCGGCGGTGGCGCGCGAGATGGGCATGACCTACAAACTCGCTCGGCTCCAGCCGGCCGGCGTTTGGCGAGCCGAGAAGAACGGGGGTCATGTCGATGAAGTTCGGTATTCACAACCCGTCATGGGTATTCGGTCCAGATCCGGCAGAGGCGTTCGAGGCGGTCAAAGCGAAGGCGCAATGGGCCGAACACCACGGCTTCGTCTGGTTCTCGGTGATGGACCATCTGATCCAGATCGGCGGCGTCGGCGCGCCTGATGAACCCTTTATCGAAGGCTGGACCGTCTTGTCGGCGCTGGCGGCGGTGACGAGCCGGATTCGGCTCGCCACGCTCGCCACGTCGGTCGGCTACCGCAACCCGGCGCACCTGGCCAAGATCGCGGCCGGCGTCGATCTGATCAGCCGGGGGCGGCTGACCCTCGGCATCGGCGCCGGCTATCTCGAGGACGAATACCGTCAATACGGCTGGGAGTTCCCGGCACGCCCCGCAATACGCATCCGGCAGATGGAGGAGGCCGTCCGGCTCATCCTCGCGATGTGGACGGAGACGCGAACGACCTTCCACGGCAGGTATTTCCATGTCGAGGATGCGATCCTCGAGCCGAAGCCGGTGCAGAGGCCGCACCCGCCGGTCATGATCGCCGGCGGCGGCGAACAGCTGACCTTGCGCGCGGTCGCTCGTTTGGCCGATGCCTGCAACGTCGGCGGCGATCCGGAGATGGTGAGGCACAAGCTCGCGATACTTCGAGGCCACTGCGACGCCGCAAAGCGCGACTACGATACGATTGAAACGACCCACAACAACAGTTGGCTGCTCGGCCGTGACGATGCCGCGGTGGCGGCGAAGCGCGAACGACTGGCCGTTCGCGGGCCGTTGCGGGGTTTTGTCGGCACGGTGTCCGAGGCCATCGATCTGATCGGCCAATATCAAGAGGCCGGTGTGCAGCTGCTGATCAACAGCGACTATAGGAACGACATCGAGACCCGCGAACTGTTCGCGTCGGACGTAGTGCCGCGCTTCGCATGAGGGACGCCGCTCGGCGGAGGATCAGGCTTCCGCCGGCCGGTTGCGCATCAGCCAAACCAGAGGTACCGCGACCGCAGCGATCAGGGCGAGAAGATAGAAGGAATTGATATAGCCGATCATCGATGCCTGCCGCTGGATCTCGATGGTCAACCGCATCAGTCCGCTGGTCGTCGCGATGTTCCAGGCGGCAGGCGCAAAGTCCTTTAGTGTCGTATTGAACGGGTTGATGAACTCGACCATGCGAGAGTAGTTGGCGGCGGTCGAGCGCACCAGCAGCGCTATGGACAAGGAGATAAACAGGCTGGAGCCGAAATTCCGCACCAGGGTGAAGACGCCGGAGGCTTCGGTTATCTGATCAACCCGAAGGGTCGCGAAGGCCAGGACGGTCATCGGCGTGAAGGCCAAGCCAAAGCCGAAGCCCTGCAACGCGTTGGTCCAGAACACGTCGAAGCTTGTCAGATTGAGGTTCAGCTGCGCCATCTGCCAGGCGGCAAAGGATTGCGCGGTCAGCCCCAAAGCTACCGTCAGCCGCGGAAAGCGCCGGCTCATCGGCACCACGACAAGAAACGCGACCCAGTTGCCGACACCGCGCGCCGCCAGCAATTCGCCGATCGTGCCGTCGGGATAGCCTCGCAAATCATGCAACAGGGCCGGAAACAGCACGAGGCTGGTATAGGCCAGCATGCCCATGAAGAAGGCGATCAACAGGCCGATCGCGAAGTTGCGGTTGAGCAGCAGCCGCGGATCGAGAAACGGCGCGGGCGAGGCCAGGCTGTGCACCGCGAAAATCCAGAAGGCGCAGCCGCCGACCGCCGCATAGGCGACGATTTCCGGCGATTCGAACCAGTCCAACCGCTGGCCGCGATCGATCACCAGCTGCAGGCCGGTCATCGCAATAGACAGCGCCAGGAAGCCCGTCCAGTCGAGCCGGGCTCGGGTGTGGGCGGTGTCGCCCGCCAGCGAGAACCAGACGAAGCCCATCGCGATGAGGCCCGGCGGCACGATCATAAAAAACACCGCTCGCCAGCCATAGGTCTCGGCGATCATGCTCCCGAGCACCGGGCCGACGACCGGGCCGACCACGCTGCCGAAGCCCCAGATCACCATGACCGCGGCGTGCAGTTCGCGGCGAAAGGTGGCCAGCACGATGGCCTGACCCATCGGCATGATCACCGCGCCGCACAACCCCTGGCCGACGCGGTAGAGCACCAGCGTTTCGAGGCTGTTTGCGAGCCCGCACAAGAGCGAGAAGAAGGTGAACCCGCCGACCCCGCCGAACATGACGCCGCGCCAGCCGAGCCGGCTCGCCAGCCATCCGGTCGTCGGCGTCGCGACGGCAGTCGCGACCAGGTTGAGCGTGATGACCCAGGCGATCTCGTCTTGGGTGGCCGAAAGCGCGCCCCGGATCTGGGGCAAGACCACGTTGGCCAGAGTGATGGTCATTCCGAACAGCAGGCTCGACAGCTGCACCGCCAGCAGGATCAACCATTGCCGCGCGGTGATGCTGCGCAGCCCTGTTTTGGCCGGCGAGATGCCCATTTGTTGGGCAAGGTGCGGGGGCCGCATGCTTCGGCGCAACCGCGAAAATCGCAAGGCGGACCAGCCGCTCGCGCCGGCTTTGGCGATCGTCGGATCGATCTCGGCCCGAGACGCCCCTTTGCCGAAGATCGCTCTGACGACGGCGCTTGCGGTTCTCCCCGATCGACTCAGAGCCGGTAGCGGCACTCTGCGGGAAGCGACACCGCGTGAAAATCGCGCCGATTGGTGTCGAAGTTCTCGAGATTGATGAACCGGCATTCATCGTGGACGAAGTGCGGCCCCGCGTGCCACGTCGCGACATGCAATTTGATTACCCGGTCGCCGGGTATCCGGAAGGCGACGATGTCTTCGAGGTGCGGTCGCGCATCGTCGCTCGGGTCGCCCGGCGGCGCCACGCCGATCAGCCATTCCTTGCCGCCCAGAGAGCCGAGGCACTGCGTGACCCGGCGGTGGCGTGCGATCCGCGAGAAGCCGAGCCCGACATGCGGCAGATGCATGATCCACAGCCGCGGCTCGCCCTGATCGAGAACAAGCTTTGCTTCGCTCGCCGAGGTTTCCGGGTCGTATTTTGTCTCGGCCCCCTGGCCCCCCGTTCGCAGCGGCGCAATGACTTGACCGTACGGAGCAAACGCGCCGGGGGTCAGTTCCCTGATATCCAGCATGTGCAGGGGCAACGTGCCCGCGTCGTTCATGGTCGTCTCCTCTAATCGCGCGATCGCTCGGATCAGCGGCCGCCGCAAGCTTGCCCAGTTGCGATCGCTTACCGCAATGCAGTCGCACAAGGCGCACCGACGCCGCTCTGGGCGATCGAGTGCGAACAGGCTCTCAGCCTGCGGCATTCGGCTATACTGGGCCCGCCGCCCGCGCGTGCAACGCGCGGCCACAAAACGCGCACGGTGGGGAAATGGCCAAGATCGCGATGATCGGCGGCGGCGATGTCGGCCCGCCGATCGCCCATTGTCCGGCGCCGGCAGGCTGCACCGGCGGGGCGCCCGCCGGATGGCAATTCGCCGAAGGCCTGATGAGCAATTCCTCGGGGAAAGCCGCCGAGCGCGAGGGCGAGAAGGGCGCCTGGGGCGAGATCTTCCGCGACGGGCTCGGGCTCTACTCGGCCCTGGTGATCGGCGGGATCGCGATGCACGCGACCCAAATGCTGGTGATCGCCATCATCATGCCGACGATCGTCGCCGATATCGGCGGTGCCGGCTATTACACCTGGGCGGCGATGCTTTACACGATCGGCTCGATCGTCGGCGGCGCATCGACCGGGGTGGTCTGGGGCCATTTGGGGGCAAGGCGCGGTTATGCCCTGGGCGCCGGAATCTTCGCGCTCGGCACCGTCTGCTGCGCCCTGGCGCCCGATATCGGCACCCTGATCGCCGCGCGCTCGGTTCAAGGCTGGGCCGGCGGGTTGGTCGCGGGAAGCGGCATGGCGCTGATCACCAGCCTCTACAGCGCGCGGCTGCGTACCCGCATCATCGCCATATCGCAAGGCACTTTCACCGCCTGTCATTTGAGCGGACCGGTAGTCGGCGGCATGTTCGCGGCGATGCATTGGTGGCGCGGGTCGTTTTGGGCGATGGCGCCGTTCATGCTGGTCTTCGCCGGCCTCGCCTATGCAAAGATCCCCGACCGGCTCGGCGCCGAGACCGTGCGCGACCGGCCGCCGCTGCTGCGCCTGGCGGGGCTCGCGGCAGGGGTTTGCTGCGTCGCCGCAGCCGGCCCCGCCCAAGGCTTGCACGCTGCGCTCATTGCTGATCGCCGGCGGGATCGCGCTGGTCGGCTTCACCTTCCGCCTCGACCGCCGCGCCGCCAACAACCTGTTCCCGGCGCAAGCCCTGTCGCTCAACGCGCCGATCGGCCTCGGCCTGTGGATCCTGGCGCTGCACGGGATGACCCAGACTTCGGTGAATCTGTTCCTGCCGCTGCTGCTGCAGGTCGTGCACGGCGTGTCGCCGGTGTTCGTCAATTTTTTGAGCATCGTCATCTCGTGCGGCTGGACGATCGGCACCTTCACCGCCTCGGGCTGGTCGGGGGTGCGCGAGCGGCTGGCCCTGGCTTCGGGCCCGGTGCTGGCGTTCGCGGGTCTGGTATGCCTGACCCTGGTCGCCGTCCAGCCGGTGCTGGCGCTGCTCGCGGCCAGCACGCTGCTGATGGGGCTCGGCATCGGCATCTACAATGTGCATCTGGTCGCCCGCACGATGGGCAGCGCCGGCATCGGCGAGCAGCGCAGCCTCGCCTCGGCGCTGACCTCGGTGCGCTCGCTCGGCACCGCGTTCGGCGCAGCAATCGCCGGCGTCGTCGCCAGCACCGCCGGTCTCGGCGCCGCGACAGAGCCGCAGGCGGTCGGCCATGCGGTCACCGCCGTCTACCTGTTCTGCTGGGTGCCGTTCGGTCTTGCCGCCCTATTCATGTTCCGCTTCGTCCGCCTCGCCCTACCGCTCGCGGCACCGGCGCCTTCGCTCGCGGATTGAGAGGCGCGGCCGGCGACATTGTGAGTGACGGCAGCGTCCGCGCCGCTTTGTTTCCGGTCTCCCATTGGGGAATAGCCGCGACATCCAACTCTGGCGGGCCACGCCCGGCGATGATGAGCACTATGTCTACGCCATAGCCCTATGATCCGCATTGGGCGGCCCGAATAGGGGATTTGCGCGCAATAGGGGGCTGCATGCTGCGTTTGGCGGCGGGGTCGGTCGTCGCGCCATTGGTCCCGGTGTGGCGATATCGCCACACCGGGACTTTACGTGTCCGATTGTGTATATTTCTCCCGCCGTCAAGTGAATATACGGGTCTGGCCATGGAGCGAGCATGTCGACGTTTGGGCGTACGTTTACCATCGAGAGGATCACCGATCAGGTTCTTGAGGAAAATCCCTGGTTTAAGGACATGCTCCGCTACTGGAAACCGGCTGGCGACGCCTTTCACCGCGACATGACCGAGGCACACAAACTCGTCTCAAACGGCCAGATGCTCGAGGAGGATCCAGGCCGCCTGCGTCTGGCGATCCGTAACGGGTATCTGAACCTCTATCGGGGTGGTCAGTCCGTTGCAAAGATCGGCTTCGGTAATAGTGGGTGTCTCCAAGCCCGTATCCATAACAAATATGTCCACGGCGACAAAGGTGGCGGCCAAACGTACGTCACGCTGACGTTGCACGGTGATTTCCCGAACCAGGATACGGGCGGATTTCGGGATTATGGGGGCCTTGCAGAGCTGCGGGGCTGGGTCGCCAACGCCAACAAGCACGTCGGCAAAGAGAAGCGGTTTGTTGATCTGATCGTCGCGCGCAATCCCGACACCATTGACCTTGAAATGGCGCTACCGGCCTACTCGCTTGATCCAAAAGAGCGGATAGCGCCCCGAATGGACCTCGTTGCGCTAGAACCGGTCGGCGATCATTGGCAGATCGTGTTCTGGGAAGTAAAGCTCGTTGACGACGCTCGCGCCCGCTGCCAGGGCGACGACGTTTCCCCGAAAGTCGTTGATCAGCTTGCGCAATACACAAGCTGGCTGCGTCACGCTGATCACCGTGACTTGGTTGCTCGTGCCTATCAGAACACCTGCCGACTGCTAGTGGAGTTCCGCGAACTTGCGAAGCAAGTGAATCCAGGAATTGAAAAGCTTGGGCCGGGCATTGTCGCGGCCGCGGCAGCGGACGCGCCGCTTCTTGTCGACGACGAACCTCGCCTTCTGATCGACGATCGAACCGGAAACGGCCCCTTCACTCAGAACGGGCATTTACAAAAATTGCGCGGCGTACCCCATAAAATTCATGTCCAGATGGTGAGCGGCTTGAATGACATGGCGCTTGCGGGGCACCTGTGAGCCTTACGCTTACCGTCCATCGAGGGACCCAGCAAATCGGCGGAAGCTGCATTGAGATTACGCACCCGCAGGGCGACCGTATCATACTTGACGCAGGACGACCTCTCGATGCGCCGGATGGCGCAACCGGCCTGCTGCCTCCATCGCTTGATCGAAGCCGGCCCGCGACCGTGCTAATCAGCCACCCCCACCAAGACAGCTGGGGACTTGTTGAGGAGCTTCCGGTCGCGTGGCCCGTCTGGACGGGGTCGGGTTTGGCGAAACTGATCGCAGTCACCGGCGACGTTACGCGCCGTCCGCTTACCCGGACATTTGAAACCTGGGACAGCCGCTCGGGACCGTTCTCGGTCGGGCCTTGCAATATCACACCGATTCTCACCGACCACTCCGCCTTTGATGCGTACATGGTGCTGGTCGAAGGGAGCGGGGAGGCGAACGCACCCGAGTTATCGGGCCGCCAAACGTACCGGGCGGACGCTCGCAATCGACCTATACACTGCCGATGCCACTATGATCGCTGGCAGGAGTGGCAGGCACTTGGCGGGGCTGGCCGCGCGCTGGCAGGCTATCCAGATCGTATTGCATCAACCGAGTATGAAGTGTGGCCGCGCGGCCGAATTATCTACGAAACACCAGCGCGCCGCTTCGTCCTGTACGCCGACCGGCGCCTGCAGCAGCCAACGATGATCGATGCGCTTAAAACAGCCTTCGTAATGAACCGAGGGTCCAAGCGCCATCCCCATGCCTTTTGGGGCCGGTGAGAGGGATGACGCGGACTGGTAGCGGGCGCGCAGCAAGGAGATTGGCAAAACCCGCGGGCCATGATAGGTTACATGTAACCTAATCATGGAGAATTGTCATGGCCTCGGCATCGAAGCCCAAGCCCTCCCGCATGAAGGTGCGGGAACATCGCGAGCGCCTGCGCGCGCAGGGTCTGCGCCCGATCCAGATTTGGGTGCCGGACGTGCGCGCGCCGTCCTTCCGGTCGGAGGCGCACCGCCAGTCGCTGGCCGTCGCCGCCAGCGCCCATGCGCGCGAGGATCAGGCGTTCATCGACGCGGTGTCGGATTGGGGCGATGAATGAAGCGTGGCGACATCTGGACCGTCGCCGGCGGCAAGGATTACGCCGGCAAGCCGCGCCCGGTCGTCATCGTTCAGGATGACAGCTTCGACGCGACGGACTCGATCACCATCTGCGCCTTCACGACGGACGAGACCGAAGCGCCGCTGTTCCGCCTGCCGGTGGAACCGAACGAGCGCAACGGCCTGCGCGCGACCTGCCGCCTGATGGTGGACAAGATCACCACCGTCCCGAAGACCAAGGTCGGCGCGCGGGTCGGCAGGTTGGACGACGAAGATATCCTGCGGCTCAATCAGGCTGTGCTCGTGTTCCTCGGACTGGCGGTTTCACCGAGGACCAAGCAGGAGGCATAACCAAGGGTGCCGCGAAGGCACATCTTTACCCGCGATGGTGGGCGCTGGGGCATCGGCCAGGTTCATCGCATCCTGACGCGAACGACCTATGTTGGCCCGCAATAAGTTCAACAAGCGCGCCAAGAACAAGACGCTGAAGCCCGCAGCGAGATCGTCACCGTCGACGTGCCGCCGCTGATCGATCAAGCGACGTTCGACGCCGTGCAGGCGCATCTGCGCGCCCGCAATCCGAAGGTCACGCCGGCGCGCGTCGTCAGCGGCCCGACCCTCCTTACCGGCATCTGCTTCTGCGCCGACTGCGGCGGCGCCATGACGCTCAGGACCGGGAAGGGAGGGCGGTATCGCTACTACACCTGCTCGATCAAGGCGCGGCAGGGCGAGACCGGCTGCAAGGGCCGCTCGATCCCGATGGAGAAGCTCGACAACCTTGTCGCCGAGCACATCGCCGACCGCTTGCTCCAGCCGGAGCGGCTCGAGGAAGTCCTGGCGTCCGTCCTCGACCGCCGCCAGGAACGCGCCGAGCGCCGCCGCGAGCACATCGCCGAGCTGAACAAGCGCGCAGCCGAGACCGATCTGCGGTTGAAGCGGCTCTATGACGCCATCGAGGCCGGCGTCGCCGATCTCGACGACCCGGCGCTGAAGGAGCGCATCGCGAGCCTCAAGGCGATCCGCGACCAGGCGCAAGCCGACGCCGCGCGTGCCGCCGCGATGCTGGAGTCGTCAGCCCAACAGGCGATCACGCCGCAGATGGTCCAGAAGTTCGCCAGGACGGCGCGCGAGCGGATCAGGATCGACGGCGGCGGCTACCGCCGCGACCATCTCCGCGCGCTCGCCCAGCGCGTCGAGGTCGCAGACCGCGAGGTCCGCATCATCGGCTCGAAAAGCAATCTGCTTCAGACGCTCACCGCCGCCGCCGGCGTAAAGCCGGCTACGCCCGGCGTTCGCAGTTCTGTTCTGAAGTGGCGGATGGGGTGGGATTCGAACCCACGGGTGACTTGCGCCCACCGCCGGTTTTCAAGACCGGTGCCTTAAACCGCTCGGCCACCCATCCGTGGAACCGGGGCACGCGACTATCGATACGCCGAACACCGAGAGTTCGGCAATCGCCGCCGGCGGTGATTGACGAGACCAAACCGAATGGCTGCGTTCCGCAGAATCGAGGCGCGCGCTGCGGCAGGTCCGACGCGGCTGTTGCGACGGATGACGCCCCTCCTGCCGCGCAGGGCGGCACGGCCAGACCGAAGATCAGCCCCGCGTCTCAGGCCGGCGGTTCGGCTTCGAGCGCAAACAGCAGCAGCGATCTGCCGGTGACGCCATACGCCTCGCCGGTGGCAAAGCGGCCAAATTCGGCGTCCTCGGACAGGTTGGTGTCGATCAGCAGCCGCCATTGCGACCCTCCGGCGGTTTCCGGCAGGGTGAATTCGACCAGATCGTAATAGGCGTTCAGCACCATCAGCAGGGTCGCGTCCTCGCCGCGCCGACGGATGCCGGTCGGTTGGGCACGGCCGTCCATCAGCATGCCGAAGCACTGCGTGTTGGCGTCGGCCCAGTCCTCGGGCCTCATCTCGCCGCCCGAAGCGTTGACCCAGGTCACATCCTTGATGCCGAGTTCCTCGTTATACGCGCCGGTCAGAAACCGGCCGCGGCGCAGGATCGGATATTGATGGCGCAGCGCTGTCAGCTTTTGCACAAAGCGGATCAGCGATCGGCCTTTTTCTCCGATGTCCCAGTTGATCCAGCCGATCTCGCTGTCCTGACAATAGGCGTTGTTGTTGCCGTTCTGGGTGCGCGCGAATTCGTCGCCGGCGAGCAGCATCGGCGTGCCCTGCGACAGCAGCAGAGTCGGCAAGAATGTTGCGCATCTGGCGGCCTCGCAATCCATTGACCTCGGGATCGTCCGTCGGCCCTTCGACGCCGCAATTCCACGACCGGTTGTCGGAGCTGCCGTCGCGGTTCTCCTCGCCGTTCGCCTCATTGTGTTTGTCGTTGTAGGAAACCAGATCGTTGACGGTAAATCCGTCGTGCGCGGTGACGAAGTTGACGCACGCCGCCGGTTTTCGGCCGCGATGGTCGAACAGGT
>CAVPBN010000036.1:0-56720 GCA_963701815.1 uncultured Alphaproteobacteria bacterium | reverse complement strand
GTGCGCGGCACCCGGTTCAATACCGGCGGCGGCATCAAGATGGCGTTGGATATCGGCGCTATGCCCTACGGCAACTGGTCGGGCTGCCACGCGGTCGGCTGGGATTACGGCGCGCCGGAATTCGGCGACCTCTCGGTCGGCGACAACCTCCAGTATCATTCCTACCCGTTCGCGATCATGGTGAACGCCGCCGGCGAGCGGTTCTGTGATGAGGGCGCCGATTTCCGCAACTACACCTACGCCAAATATGGCCGCGAGATCTTGAACCAGCCGCACCAGTTCGCCTGGCAGATCTTCGACCAGCAGGTCGTGCACCTGCAGCGCGACGAATACCGCATCCGCCAGGTGACCAAAGTCACCGCCGACACGATCGAGGAACTGGCCGACAAGATGGCCGAGTACGCGCCGGTGAACAAAGCCGGCTTTCTGAAGACGATCGCCGACTACAACGCGGCGGTCGAGCGCGACATCCCCTACAACCCGACGGTCAAGGACGGGCGCACCACCAAGGGCCTGGCGATCGACAAGACCAACTGGGCGATGCCGTTGGAAAAGCCGCCCTACGAGGCCTACTGCACGACCTGCGGCGTCACCTTCACCTTTGGCGGGCTGCGGATCGACACCGACGGCCGCGTGCTCGACACCGCGCAGAAGGCGATCCCCGGGCTCTATGCGGCCGGCGAACTGGTCGGCGGGTTGTTCTATTTCAACTACCCGGGCGGCACCGGCCTGGTCTCGGGCTCGGTGTTCGGCAAGATCGCCGGCACCACCGCCGGGAACAGATCGGGCGGAATTCGTAATACCGGTCAGGCGGTATGAAACCCGCGAACCTGCTGTTCATCCTGTCGGACGAGCACAGCCGGCGCGTGCTCGGCTGCTACGGCCACCCGATGATCCGCACGCCCAATCCTCGACCGGCTGGCGGCGCGCGGCGTGCGCTTCACCGACGCCTACTGCAACTCGCCGATCTGCGTGCCGTCGCGCGCCAGCTCTCGCGACCGGCCGCTACGTCGCACGACATCCGCTTCTGGGACAACGCCATCGCCTATGACGGCAGCGTGCCGTCCTGGCACCACCGGCTGCGAGGCGGCCGGGCCACGAGGTCGCCTCGATCGGCAAGCTGCATTTCCGCAGCGCGCGACGACGACAACGGCTTCACCGAGGAGATCATGCCGCTGCACGTCGTCGACGGCATCGGCGACCCGCTCGGCTTGCTGCGCGATCCGCTGCCGGTGCGCAAGGCGGCGCTGCGGCTCGCCAGGCGACGCCGGCCGCGGCAATTCGAGCTACCAGGACTACGACGACCGCATCACCGAGGCGGCGGTCGACTGGCTGAAGGCGCGGGCCGCGCCAGCCACGAACGGCCGCGGACAAGCCCTGGGTGCTGTTCGTGTCGCTGGTCTGCCCGCATTTCCCGCTGATCGCGCGGCCGGAATGGTACGACCTCTATCCCGAGGACAAGGTGCCGCTGCCGGCGCTCTACGCGCGCGCCGAGCGGCCGGACCACCCCTATGTCGCGGCGATCCGCGAGTGCCAGATCTACGACCAGGGGCTTTCGACGAGGCGCAATGTGCGGCGGGCGATCGCCGCCTATTTCGGCCTCGTCAGCTTTATCGACCACAATGTCGGCCGGCTGCTCGACGGCGCTCGCCGGCGGCCGGCCTCGCCGACGCAACCGCGCGTCATCTATACCAGCGATCACGGCGACAATCTCGGCACGCGCGGGCTGTGGGGCAAATCGACGATGTACGAGGAGGCGGCGGGCGTGCCGATGATCCTCGGCCGGACCGGACGTGCCGCAGGGCGTTGTCTGCCGCGAGCCGGTCTCGCTGGTCGACTGCTTCCCGACCATCCTCGATTGGACCGGGCGTCGCGCCGCAGCCCGACGACCGCGACCTGCCCGGCGCCTCGCTGCTCGACGATCGTGCGCGGCACCGCGCCGCGGCGCACGGTCCTGAGCGAATACCACGCGGCCGGCGCGGCGACCGGCGCCTTCATGATCCGCAAGGGCCGGTTCAAGTTCGTCCACTACGTCGGCATGCCGCCGCAGCTGTTCGATCTCGACGCCGACCCGCAGGAGGCCCGCGACCTCGCCGGCGAGCCGGGCTATCGCGGCCTCGTCGCCGAGTGCGAGGCGGCCCTGCGCCAGGTCGTCGACCCCGAAGCCGCCGACGCGCAGGCGCGCGCCGACCAGGCCGCGCGCATCGCCGCCTTCGGCGGGCGCGAGGCGATCCTCAGCCGCGGCAGCTTCGGCTATTCGCCGGCGCCGGGAACGCAAGCGATCTTCAACTGAACCAACCCTCAGCCGCGCTTGCTGCGGAAGGCACGGGCACGCGGCAGCCTCGTTGTCATGAGGCTTGCCCAGTCAATGACCGCGATCAGATAAGGAAACCCCGCGTCAGAGTAGGCGGATGCTTCCGGCCGCTCTGTGATCATTCCCCATCCGATAAAATCGCCTTCGACCTTGTTTGACGGGAACCGGAAGCCAGTCGTGGCGTTCACACGCCGGCGGCTGAGCCGCACAAAGGCGGAAGGATCAGCGCTCCCCGCCGGCGACCAGTTGCGCCGGCGGGGAGCGCCGCGGGATAAAACCCATCCCGAAGGCGGTCGCCCTGCGCCGGTTGGCCGAGGGCGGCCGCGCGCGGACTCGCCGCCATTCTTTCGCGTACCGACATCCGAAATATGGGCCGCTACAGCGATACGTGCGCTCAACTACAGCCGCGCCATGCGCCGCTGTTGCCCGGTCCCGCGATGAGTACAGAAACCGCCCGGCCCTGTCCTCACCGCGACCCGGCCCTCCGGTTACCCTTGGCGATTGGGCGGTTGCGGTTGCAAAAGGTGGTTCATCTTGGGACCGCCCCCGCAGCGTAGTAGGCCGCTGTGGCCGTCCGCAGAAATCCTCCGTCGTCGTCCGGATAAGTCGCGACCCATGTATTGCCGCCGATGGGCGACGGGTTGGTAACTCCGTCCCTTGCATAATCCATATAGTCGGCGTCGTTCCACTGTCCGCCGCCGAACAGCAGACCGATCACGCCCTGCGCTGCGTAATTCCAAATATTCCCGACATTTCCGTATCCGAGGAAATATTGTGCCCGATTGTCCTGGTAATGATAAGTAGCGTTATTACTGGACCGATAGAGAGTGTTGCCGACCGGCACCTGCCACAGCATGCTCTTGAGACCGGTGTATTGATAAATGGTGGCAATATATTGCAGGTAGCTGGTAAAGGAGTTGGTGGTCCACCAGGCGGTGTTGGCGGATTGGCCGCGAACATACATCTTGTACGCTGAATCCGCATCAGACGGATCGTGGAAGATCATGTCAAAGGAGGCGCCCAGGTTGCGATAGAAGGTCGCGACGCGAGCGCCCGTGACTTGCGGCGTCTGATAATATGCAGGACTGGTCAGAGTGGGATCGTAGCCGTTGTTCGGCCCCCAGATCGACGCGTGCCACGCCAAAATAACATTGGGCGCGTAGGTGTCGCGCAACTGAACCAGTGCTCGGGCAAAACCGCTGGCGTTATTCGGAAGCCAACTGAGCCCGGGATACCCGGACGAAGCCACCGAGATCGGGATAATTGCAGGGTTGTCCCAATAGATTTGTTGCATAAAGCCCCAGAGATCCGGCTCGACCTGGACGATGGCCACGGGGCTCGCCGCGAGTTTTTGCAACAACAGCACGAAATCGCCGTAATAGGTGTACATATTGCCAGGGATCGTCAAATACGTCAGCTGGCTTTGTCCCCAAAGACCGGTGGAACCCGATTCGTACCACGTAAACACCGGCACGTACCGGCTGGCCTGGCTCTGCTGCGCATAGTTGTAGGCCCATGCACCGGTCGGGGCATTCCAGTTTTTCCAGCCGAGATTGACGTATTCATAGCGATAATCCCAGGGCACCCCGGAAGAGGTCATCCACCAAATCTCGCTTTGAGCGTTCTTTAGTCCGATTCCGAAATGTGCAGGCAGCATCGCCAGTCGCGTTGCGGTCGTGGCCGCACTTACGAAACTAGCGCACAAGGTGATCGTGGCGAAGACGACAATGGGCAACAGTTTCATTTGCTTAACCTACCATCTAAGGATTGCCGTTGGGATTGGGCGCGGACCGGGCGGGAGGTTGGGATGGCTCGCGCTGCCGGCGAACTTAGAGAAGCTTACGGAAAACTGTCTTGTGTTAAAAAAATGTCACTGGTGTCCCGGGGGAACCGTGACGGTGCGAAGATTGTTCGTGCGGCACCGGGTTATGACACTGATGGTTGGTGACCATCGGCACGACCAACCGGAGCCTCGGATGAACCTTCACAAGAACGCGCGCACCACCCTATACAATCGGCGGCTGACGGCCCTTCGCGTGGATCGAGGAGAGAAGGTCGAGAAGGCGGCGGCTGACCTTCGTGTCGGTGGACAAACCGTTAGATTTCGGCCTGACGGCCGGCGACCTCGTTGGGAACATCACGCCATGAAATTTTCGGACCAATTCCGGGCGGCGTGCCTGCTGACCACATTGCTGGCATCAAATCCCAGTTATGCCCTGTCCGGGCCGGGAAGCACGCCGGCACCCCTGCCTTCGTCTTGCAGCCCGGTCGGGAGAATGGCGTCGCTGCCGCGGCATTTCGGCTTTGGTTTGCAGAGCAAGCCCGGCGAAGCCACTTCCTACATGAAGAAAACCGGAGTGCCGTGGGACTATCGGTCGATCTATGTCAACCACGGATGGGAGAACTGGGACAGTCCGTCCGGAGCTTTCGCCTCGATCTTTACACGGGAGAGTCAGAGCAACGGATATGTGCCGATCTTCACCTACTCTGTGGCGGCATGGGCCGGCGGCGCGTATGGTCCTGCGATGGTAACCTGGTTGAATAATGAAGACAAATATGAAGTATTATCTGAACAACTTTACCCTGTTGTTGCAAAAAATCGCCGAAGTGGAGACTTCCGCCACTCCGGTCATCGTACAATTGGAGCCTGATCTGTGGGGGTTCGCCCAGTCCAGCTGCGCGTCCTGCGACAACGCTGCCTCGGTCCCGGCGCCCGTGACTTCTTCCGGCTACACCGCGCCCGATTCGACCCAGCCGCTGAGCGCTCTTCCAAACAATTTCGCCGGGCTGGCGCAAGCCTACATCGCGCTCCGCAACAAATTCGCGCCGAATGTGATCCTGGCTTATCACGTCACGCATTGGTCGACATCGGGCGGCTACGATCCGACTCGATCGAGCACTGCGCATGCGACGCAGGTCGGGCAGGATGCCGGCGCCTTCTACAACAGCCTCGGCGCCCGTTTCGATATGAGCTTTCAAGAAGTATCAGACACCGACAGCGGTTTTTACACGGCGTTATGCGGCGGCGCCGGGTCCGGCACGCGGGCGTGGTGGAACGCTGCCGCTTTCAACAATTTTCTTTATTATCTAAACGGCTATTATTCAAAGACCGGACAAAAATCGCTCCTGTGGCAAGTGCCTTCCGGCAACACGGTAATGTTGACGATGAACCAGACGAACATGCACTGGCAGGATGACCGGGCCCAATACTTTCTGCAACCGGGCAATCCGAACCTGCAAGCGTGGATCAATGCCGGCATCCTCGGCGTGATATTTTCCCAGGACCAACAGTCGCCGGGATCGCAATGCGATTCATCTATGAGTGGTACCGATGTCGAGGACTATCGCGGCGATGGGATCACCAATCCCCCTTCCATCGGCATCCCGACCCAGGCCCAGGGCATCTATCCGGGGAACGGCGCCGCCACCTTTCGCAGCTCGACCGTAACGGACGACGATGGCGGCTTTATCCGCGCCGGCGCCGCCGCCTATTATTCCGGCGGCCCGCTGGCGGTCTGCCCGTAGGCTCAGCGACGGTCATGCGCCGTGCCTCGACACCGGTCGGTCCTTGGTCCTTGCACCTTGCGCTCCGTCCCGGCTCTCCGACGCGCGGCGCCGGCGGGAGCGTCTCGCGGAACCGGAAGTCAGCGCATGCCGAGGATCGAGCCGGTCACGGCGCGCGGGTCGCGGCGCGGCCAGCGTCCGCGCTCAACCTGGTGGAAGAATTCGTCGAGGCTGCGGTTGAACAGATCAGGTTCCTCGAGGTTGACCGCGTGGCCGGTGTTCGGCAGGACGACCAGTGCGGCGCTCGGGATCGTCCGCTTCATCAGGAGGCCCGGTTCGAGGCACGGGTCGTCCTCGTCGCCGGTCATGATCAGGGTCGGCACGTCGAGCCGGCGCATCGGCTCGACCAATTCCCACAAGGACGGACGCTGCGCCTGGACGCCGCGCATCGTCAATGCCGAGCCCTGCGTCGAATGCCCGGCCAGGTTCGCCGCAAATTCCGTCCAGCCGCGCGGGTCCTTGTTCTGGAACTGCACCCGGCTCGGACCCAGCGAATAGCTCTTGGCGGCGACATCCATCCCCGAGCCTTCGATCAGCGCGATGGTTGTCGCGGTCTCGTCGTGGAATTGCTGGCGCTTGCCGGGTTCGGCGCCATAACCGCAGCCGGCGACAACCAACGACAGGGCGCGATCGGGGTAGGCAAAACCGAAATGCAATACCGCAAAGCCGCCCATCGAGATCCCGACGACATGCGCCTTGTCTATCTTCAACGCATCGAGCACCGCGCGGATGTCGTCGCGTGCGCGGTGCTGGGAATAGCGCGCCGGGTCGGCCGGGACATCCGAAGGCGGGTAGCCGCGGGCATTATAGGCGACGCAGCGATAGCGCCGTCCGAAATGGCGCAGTTGCGCCTCGTAGCCCCGGCAATCGTCGGCGAATTCGTGGACGAACACGATCGGGGTCCCCGACCCGGTCTCCTCGTAAAAAAGGCGTACCCCGTCATCGGTGTTGAGGTGCGGCATCGTCGTCCTTCGGCTTGCGCGATGCCGGTCATCTTAAGAGGGCGCAGCCGGGCGCGGCAAGCGGCTCGGTCTCGGCGCGGTCCTTGTGCTTGAATTCGTCAGGTCCGGGCCGGGTCCGCCGGATCTGTCCGGAAGGCGTTCCCGAATGCGCGGGCGTTCAGACCCCGAGATAGCGGTGCAAAATTTCGGGCTGGCTGCGTGCGGTCTGCGCGGTCATTTCCTCGACGATGTGACCGTTGTTCAGGACATAGAGGCGGTCGGCGAGGCTCAGCGCGGCGGCGATGTTCTGCTCGACCAGAACAATCGTCTGGCCCGCTTCGGCGAGGGCGCGGCAGGTCGCGAGCAGGTCGCGAACGATGATCGGGGCAAGCCCCTCGAACGGCTCGTCGAGCAGCAGGAGTTTCGGCTCGCGCACCAATGCGCGGGCGATCGCCAGCATCTGCTGCTCGCCGCCCGAAAGGTCGGTGCCGCGGCTGCGCCGGCGCTCGCGCAGCCTCGGAAAGATCTCCCAGACACGCGCCAATGGCCAGCGCGGCTTGGCCGTCAGACCGGCGAGCAGCAGATTGTCTTCGACGCTGAGGCTGCCGAAGATGCGGCGTTCCTCGGGCACCAGCTGCAAGCCGAGGGCGGCGATGGCGTGCGGCGCCAGGCTGTGCGTCGGCGTGCCGTCGAGCGCGATCCGGCCGGCGCGCGGGCGCACGATGCCGATCAGGCTTTTCAGCGTCGTGCTCTTGCCGGCGCCGTTGCGGCCGAGGAGCCCGACGACTTCGTTGCGCTCGACCCGCAACGAGACGTCGAACAGGATATGGCTGTCGCCGTAATAGCTGTTGAGGCGCTCGACTTCGAGCAATGCGCTCACGCCGCCGCCACCCCGCCGAGATAGGCTTCCTGGACCAGGCCGTTGCGCTGGATCTCGGCCGGCGTGCCCTCGGCGAGCAACGCCCCTTCGTGCAGCACCGTAATGCGCTCGGCGAGCTCGAAGAGCGCGTCCATATCGTGCTCGACGACCACCAAGGTTCGACCGTGGCGGATATTTTTGAGGAGCTGGACCGTCTCGGCGCGCTCACCGGGGCTCATCCCGGCGAGCGGCTCGTCGAGCAGCAACAGCGAAGGCGAGCCGGCGAGCGCCAGCCCGACCTCGAGCCGGCGTTTTTCGCCGTAGGCAAGGGCGGCGACGGGACTGTCGGCGCGCTCTCCGAGCCCGACCAGGGCGAGCGTGCTCTCGACTTGCATGCCGAGCCCGGGGACGCGGTCGATGCGCCGCAACAGATCGAGGCGAAAGGTGCCGCGCCGCTCGCCGAGCGCTGCGATCACGATGTTTTCGCGCACCGAAAGGCGGGTGAAGAGCTGGTTGACTTGGTAGCTCTTGGTCAGCCCGAGCTGGCACACCTGGGCCACGTCCATACCGGTGATGTCGCGACCGTGAAACATGATCCGGCCCGCACTCGGCGGCAGCTCGCAAGTCAGCATTTTGAAGAGCGTGCTCTTGCCGGCGCCGTTGGGGCCGATGATGCCGCGCAATTCGCCCTCTTCGACGGCGAGGTCGATGTTGCGGCTGGCGGCGATCCCGCCAAAGGATTTGCTGAGCCCGCGCGCTTCGAGCACCGGCCCGGCGAATGGCGCTTCCTGGCGGCGGCGCGACGGGCCGATGCTGGCGAGCGGCGCGGCGGCGGCGGCGAACCCCGCCGCGGCGCCGGCAGGCGGCGGGGCGCGGCGGGCAACGAGCCCGACGAGATCGCGCAAACCGCCGATCAGGCCGCGCCGCAAAAAGCACACCAGCACCACAAAGACCAACCCCAGCACCAATTTCCAGCTGGCCCCGAGACCGAGCGTCGACTGCAGAAAGTCGCGCAGAAAGAGCCACACCGCGGCCCCCAGCAGCGGCCCGAACAAGGTGCCGACCCCGCCGATCGCGGTCTGCATGACGAGCTGGCCCGAGGTGTCGAACGTAAAGGCGTCGGGCGGCATAAAGCCCTGCAAGACGCCGAGCAGACCGCCGGCAAACCCGGCATAGCCGGCGGCGATCACAAACGCCGCCAGCTTGTAGCGGCCGACCGCGTGCCCGACCGCGCGCGCCCGCAGCGGGTTGTCGCGGATCGCGGTCAGGACCGCGCCAAAGGGCGAGCGCACGATGCGCAGCGCGATGACGATGCCGAGGAAATAGCAGGCGGCAAGAAAGCCGTACATCGACCAGCCGGTGCCGACGCGGTAGACGAAACTGCCAAACGCAAAGCTTGGCGTCGGCACGCCGGGCAACCCGTTCTCGCCGCCGGTCCAGGCCGAGAGCGGCGAGTTCTCGACAAAGAAAAACACCTCGGCGATGGCGACCGTGATCATCGCGAAATAGATCCCGGTGCGGCGCAAGGCGATGGCGCCGACCGCGACCCCGGCGAGCGCCGCGCCGAGGGTGCCGACGACGAGCGCCATAAGCACGCTCGACATCAGGTTTTGCGTCAGCAGGTAGGCGGCGAAAAAGCCGCCGGTGCCGTAAAACGCCGATTGGCCAAAGGACAACAGGCCGGTATAGCCGAACAGGATGTCGAAACCGATGCCGAACAACCCCCAGACCAGGATCTGGTTGACGGTGTTGGGAGGGACGCCGAGCGCCGGCAATACAAAGCCGCCGGCGACCAGGCCGAGCGCCGTCAGGGCCTCGACCAGAAGCGGGCGGCGGCGGGTCATCGTCCGGCGGCGGTCATTCGCGGCTCGCCGCGCCGAGCAACCCTTGCGGCCGCAGCAGCAGCACCAGGGTCATCACCGCGAACAGCATGACCTGCGAATAGGCCGGGTTGACCATCGAGGTCAGGCTCAAGATCTCACCGGAAATCAGCCCGCCGAGGATCGCCCCGGGAAACGAGCCGACGCCGCCGATGACGACGACGACAAAGCACTGCACCAAAATCGCTTCGCCCATATCCGGGGTCAGCGACACCACCGGCGCATTGACGATGCCGGCAAACCCGGCCGCCATAGCGCCGATCCCGAACACCAGCATAAAGACGCGATAGACATTGATGCCGAGCATCCCGACCATCGCCGAATCTTCGATCCCGGCGCGCACGATCATGCCGAGCCGGGTGCGGTAGAGGACGAGGTAGAGCAGCCCGAGGGCCGCCGCCGCGATCGCGGTCACGACGATGCGATAGGTCGGGTAGATCAGATACCCCATTGGGGTGACGCCGGCGGCCCAGGCGGGCGGCGGCACCGTCTGCGACAGGCTGCCGAACCCGAAGCGCACCAGTTCGACAATGACGATGCCGAGCCCGAAGGTCACCAGCAGCTGGTCCTCGGGCGGGCGGGCGTAAAAATGCCGGATGACCACGAGTTCGAGCAGCCCGCCGACGACGACCAGAAACAGCGAGCCGGCGACCACCGCCAGCACAAACGAGCCCGTCGCCTGGAACGCGACGTAGCCGGCATAGCCGCCGAGCATGAACATCGCGCCGTGCGCCAGGTTTAGGACGCCGAGCGTGCCGTAAATGATCGTCAGCCCCGAACTGATCAGCGCCAACAGCGCGCCCGCCGCGAGCCCGTTGAACAATTGCGAGACAAAATTGGGCCAGGTGATCATCGGCCGGGGCCGGACAGCCGGCGCAGCCTGCTTGCGCCCAGCCGCGTCGTATTCGTCAGGCTTTGCGACGCAGGCGCACCAGCGCCGTACTTCCTTCGAGACACCCGCTGCACGGGCTCCTCAGGATTACCAAGCGTGTAGATCAGAGGCCTGCCTCATGCTGGGGCGCCCGGAGGGCGCGTCTCGAAGCACGCGCCCCGCACCGCCGGTTGCCGGTCCCGTCACCCCCGCTCAGGTATAGTCGCCGAGGTGGCAGCCGAACGCGTCCGGCGCCTGCATCAGCCCGGCGCCCGGCACGATTTCGGTCACCTCCCAAAAATCTTCGTTGTTTTTCATCGCACTCGGCGCCTTGCCCTTGACGATGATGACGGGCCGAACCAGCTGGTGGTCGGCGGCGCGGAAATAGACGTCGCCGACCGTCGAATTGATGTGCACCCCGGCCTCGTAGGCCTTGATTACATCGGGCGGATAGAAGGTGCCGGCGCGCTCGCAAGCATCGGCCCACATCGCGAACTGCATATAGGAATTGTCGGCGCCCCATTCGGGCCGGTAGCCGTATTTCTTGTAGAAGGCTTCGACGAACGCCTTCGCCACCGGGTATCGGTCTTCGAGCGTCCACCAGAAATCGGTGGCGGCAAGAACGCCCTGAGTGATGTTGGCGCCGACCTCCTTGGCGAGAAACGGCGTCTGGTACGGGATCACCAGCTGCATCTTTTTGAGGATGCCGAACTGTTCCGCCTGTTGGGTCGACAAGACGGCGTCGTGGCCCCAATTGACGTTGAGCAGGAATTCGGCGCCGGAATTGGCGATATTGAGCAGGTAGGAGCTGTAGTCGGGGGCGCCGAGCGGCGAGACCTGGTTCGTCACCATCTTCCAGCCGCCGTGCTGGGTGAGATAGTCGTTCACCGATTTGGTGACGGTGTGACCGTAAGTGTAGTCCGGCGTCATGAACGCGCATTTGCGGTCCTTGCCGTAAGCCTTGAGCAGCACCGGCCCGATCGCGGCGGCGGCGGTCTGCCCGTAGAAATCCTGGCGGAAGCTGTAGCGCACGCAATCCTTGCCGGTGGTGTCGTTGGAGCCGGAGATGGCGACGACATAGAGCACCTTTTCGCGCTGCGCCAATTTGTTCAACGCCACCGCGACCGCGCTCGAGGTCGAGCCGGTCATCAGGATGATCTTGTTCTCGGTGATAAAGCGCGACTGCTCCTGCACCGCGGTGTTGGGCTTCGCCTCGGAATCGGCGACGACGTATTTGACCTCCTTGCCGAGCACACCCTTTGTCGTCTTCGGCGAGATCATCTTGATCACCGGGTCGCCCGAATTGAGATGCTCGACCGCGAGCTGCATCCCCTTCAATTCGTCCTCGCCCTGCACCGCATAGGTGCCGGTGCGCGGCACGGTAATGCCGATGAACACCGAATCTCCCGATGAGCCCGCCGGCCAGGTGCCGAGCGGCGGCTGATCGGCGGCGCGGGCCGGCCCCAGGAACGCCGTGCCGGCCAGCAATCCGCCGCCGGCCTGCAGCAGCGCGCGCCGCGTCGGCTTCTTGCTTTGGTAGGTATCCATGACGTGTTCCTCTCCCTCGATATGCTTGTCGGCGGCATGCCCGACCGAACAGCGTCGCCCTGCCCTTCGCCGAGCGGCCCGGTAGTGCGTTCGCACACACCCGTTGAGTGCGAGCGCGGCGCGAACCTAGCTGCGCAATCTTCGGTTGGCAAGGCCGCGAATGCGCCCGATCGCGTGCGAAAATCGCTTTGTCTTGAATTAACTAAGAGGCTGATCCGGGGCGCATCCGGCGACGCCGGGAGCGCCGCTGCTCGCGCCGGCCGGCCGCAGGCGCCGGTCGATCCACAGCCGGCTCAATTTTCCCTACACCCCATTACCGAAAGGCGGCGCTGCCGCGCGGGAAAATCGACGGCCGGCGCGACGAATTCATCGGGCAGAACAGCCCGTCACTTTGAACACCGTGCCGCTGTCGAAGTCGCCGCCTCGCGACGTCGTGCCGAAGAGACCGCCGGAATCGTCCGCCAGCAGACCGGCAATCGGCGCAAAACCGTCACCGGCGCCCCCAAACGAATGGAGCAACGTCGCCGTGCCCTTGTCGGGCGTCAGCTGGAACACCGTGCCGCCACCGCCGGCGCCTCCTAGGTTGGTCACGCCGCAGAATCCCCCCGTCAAGCCGCCGACCGGATTCGCGCCGAAGCGGTTGTCGGTGAACGTGAAGACCAGGTCAAACTTGCGCGGCCGCAGCGCCAGCCGGAACACCGTGCCGGCCCGACCGGGGCCTTCTTCAAAGGCTGTGCCGTAGAAATTGCCGTCGGAATCCTCGATCAGGGCGCCGGTCGGATCAGCCCCGTCGCGGCTCGGTAGAAAGGAATGAAGCCGCCTCAGCTTCCGGTCCTTCGCCGTCAGCATAAAGATCGTACCGGCCTTCGGGCCGCCGATTTGCGTCGTCCCGACGAGGTCTCCCTTGCTGTCGATGATCAGGCCGCTTTGGGGAGAAGCGCCGTCCTCGTTGGTGAAGGTATACAACACCTTTAACCTGTGGCCGGTAAGCTCGAACACCGTGCCAAAGGAAAAATCTCCGCCGGCTGACGTCGTACCGTAAAGGTTCCCGGCTTGGTCCATGACCACCCCGCCCATTGGCGTGGCGCCGTCGTGACCACCGGTGAACGAATAGAGCACCGTTTCCTCGCCGTCCGAAGTCACCTGGAACACCGTGCCCAAATTTTTATCGCCTCCCACCGCGGTTGTGCCGAGGAGGGTGATACCCGATTTGGTTCCGCCGGCATTGAACAGGTCGCCTCTCGGCGCACCGCCATCGCTGCCGCCTTTAAAGAGGTAGATTACGGTCTTCTTTCTGTTCGTCAGCTTGAACACCGTGCCCATATCGCGGATGCCGCCGGTGCCGGTCGCGCCGTAAAGATTGCCCTCGCTGTCCGTGACCAGCCGGGAATTGGGATCGGCGCCGTCGCGGCCGCCTTTGAAACTGTAAAGAATCGTCTCACCGGCAGCGGCGCCGTGCGATACCAAGGCAAGCAAGACAGCCGAAACAAAGCAGACCACGAGATTCCGAGATCGGCGCATCGCTGGTTCCTCCTGATCGATCGATCCGCCCTCTTGTCAAAGGTGCGGACGCGAGCAGGCCGGGACGGGCTTACCGAACCCTTACATTATGGCGGCAGACGAGACGCCGGTCCACATTTTTGCGGATGCGGCAACTCTACTTATGCGTGCAGCTCGACGATGCGCGGCGGCGCCCTGGCAATCCTTCCAAGTCGGATCGGTGTTTACTCCGCCGCCAGCGCGGGGCGGCGGCCGAGGTGGTGCAGGCAGCGGTCGATCCACAGCCGGGTCAGCTTTCTCCTGCGCGCCGTTCTGCGACAGGCGGCGGCGCAGCGCGGCGAAATCGACCCGGTCCATGTCCTGATCCTGGTTGAAGCAGGAGAACACCACGGTCTCGACGCCGGTGACCGGATCGCGCTGGCGCTGCAGGCACTGCGCGCAGATCTCCTTCATCATGCACTGCATCGGCGAGTTGATCGAGGCGATCGCCCGATGGTCCGGCCGGAAATAGGGCGCCAGCGCCTGATGGCGCGCCTCGGCGACCGCGTTCATCATGCCGTCCGAGCCGATTGCGATGATCCGGTCGATTTCGGCGAGCGGGATCGCGACCGGCCCCAGACGGCCCGAGCCGTAAGCCGCGATCGCCGCGACGATGTTGCCGACAAAGGCCCGATCCTGCGGCCGGCCGGGGGTGAAGCCGGGAGCCTCGTCGCAGCACCACACGACGCAATCGGCGTCGCGCTCGATGTCGGCGACCTTGTAGCGGTCGGCGATGGTCTTGTAGCCGGCGAAGTAGAGGACGCGCGAGCCCTGCGCCCGCAGGGCCGCGGCGATCGAAAACAATACCGCGTTGCCGAGCCCGCCGCCGACCAGCAGCACGTTCTCGCCGGGCGGCGTCTCGGTCGGCGTCCCGGTCGGCCCCATCAGAACGACCGGCTCGCCCGGCTCGAGCAGCGCGCAGAGATCGGAGGAGCCGCCCATCTCCAGGACGATCGTCGACAGCAGGCCGGCCTCGCGGTCGATGCCGGCGCCGGTCAGGGCCAGGCCTTCCATCGCCAGCGTGGTGCCGTCGATCCGCGGCGCCAGCACCTCGTAATTCTGCAGCCGGTAGAACTGCCCGGGGCTGAAGGCGCGCGCCGCCATCGGCGCCTTGACGACGATCTCGATGATCTTTGGCGTCAGGCGGATGATCTGCTGCACCCGGGCGCGCAATTCGTCGTCGAGCCGCGCCCGCAACTCGACCGGCGTCGGCCGCCTCGGTTCGAGCCGGGCCAGCATTCGGCTGACCACCGGATAGCCCAGGGTGGCGCCGCCCATCGCCTTGACGACATTGCCGGAAAAGCTCGGATGCAGATCGCCGAAAAAGCTGACCGCGCGCCCGTCCTCGCGCAATTCGGTCAACACCCGCACCGCACCCGGCTTCGCCACCCGCTCCGGCACGGCCGGGTCGCCCGTCCTCGTCGAGCGGCGCGGAAATAGCGGCCGTCCAGCGCGATATTTTCCGGGTCCTCGCGCGCCAGCACGGTGTTGGGCTGGGTCCCGGCGGCGACCAGGATCGTGCGCGCCGGCAGCACGACTTCCTCGGGCGTTTCCTCCGGTCCGCCGGCCGGCCGCGTCAGCCGCAAGGCCGCGGCCTGGCCGAAACGGTCGACTTCGACCGCCACCGGGGTCAGCAATTCGGCGAAGCGGATGCCCTCCTCCATCGCCTTTGCCACCTCCTCGTGATTGAGGGTGTAGCTCGGCGCGTCGAGCAGCCGGCGGCGGTAGGCGATCGTCACCCCGCCCCAGCCGTCGATCAATTCGGCCAGACGCGGCGCCCGGCCGTCGCGGCTCGCGGTCTCGCGCTCGGCGCGGATCGCCCGGGCATGGGCGATGAACTCGGCCGCCGCCTCGCGCTCCGCCGGGTTCCACTCGCGGTCGCACCGCCGCCTCGCCCCGCTCGGCGACCAGGGTCTCGTAGCGGGCGAGAAACTTCTCGACCTGGACCGGATAATAGGCCAGCGACTCGGTCGCCGTGTCGATCGCGGTCAACCCGCCGCCGATCACGACCACCGGCAGCCGCACGGTCAGATTGGCGATGCTGCCGCTTTTGGCGGCGCCCGTCAGCTGCAACGCCATCAGAAAATCCGAGGCCTGCCTGACCCCCGGCGCCAGATTGTTCGGCATCGGGATCACCGTCGGGCGGCCGGCCCCGGCGCACAGCGCGATATGGTCGAAGCCCAGGTCGAAGGCGCCGTCGATCGCCGATCGTGCCGCCGAACCGGACCCCGCCATACATCGCAAACTGGGCGCGGCGTTCGAGCAGCAGGCGCACGATCTTCAGGAAATTCTTGTCCCAGCGCACGGTGATGCCGTATTCGGCGACGCCGCCGAAGCCGGCCATGACCCGGTCGTCGAGATCGTCGACCAGGCTGGCGACATCGCGGATCGGCCGGAACGGCTGCCGGCTGCCGTCCGGCGTCACGCCGGAGATTTCGGCCGGCAGAGGCTCGATCTTCAGCCCGTCGATCGCGGCGACGAAATGGCCGTCGTTGATCAGGTGATGCGCCAGCGTGAAACCGGCCGGGCCGAGCCCGACGATCAGCACCTTGTTGCCGCTCGCCGGCTTCGGCAACGGCCGCCTGATGTTGAGCGGGTTCCACCGGGTCAGCAGCGCATAGATCTCGAACCCCCAGGGCAGCCCCAGCACGTCCTTCAGGGTGCGGGTCTCGATCTGCGGGATGTCGACCGGCTCCTGCCGCTGATAGATGCAGGCCTTCATGCAGTCGTTGCAGATGCGGTGCCCGGTCGCGGCGCAGATCGGGTTGTCGATCGTGACGATGGCCAGCGCGCCGAGGCTGTAGCCGCGCGCCTTGACCAGGTTCATCTCGGAAATCTTTTCTTCGAGCGGGCAGCCGGCGAGGGTGACGCCGAACAGGCTCTTTTTGAACGCCCCGTCCTTCTCCTTGAGCCCCTTGGAGCAGCTGTCCTTGCCCTGGTTGTGGCACCAGATGCAGTAATTCGCCTGATCGAGCGCGCCGGCGAGGTCGGTGCCGCGATCGGTCAGCGCAAATCCCTCGCGATGCCGCCAATCGTCTTGCGGCAGCCGCAGCATCGTGACGCCGTCATGCTCGACGGTCTCGACCGGCACCAGATGGTTCATGTCGAGCCGGTGCGGCACCTGGAACAAAATGCCGCGCCGGTGCTTATGCCGACCTTGCGGCGACAGCGCGGCCCAGGCGGCGTAGCGCTGCGCGATGTCGAGCGCCGGCGCGTTGCCGGCTTCGTCGTCGAGCCAGCGCGCGACGTGCTCGGCATAGCGCCGCTCCCATGCCGCGATGCCGTCGGCCGGGCCGCCGATCAGCGCATCCAGTTCGGCGGCCAAGCCCGGCCCGTCGAGTGCGGCGGCATCGGCCTCCTTGACCCCCTTGACCGCGCGGCGCTGGACGAAGAGGCGCTTGACCGAATAGAGCGGCGCCAATTCGTGATGCCGCGCCTGCAATTCCCGCACCTCGGCGCGCGATGCCGAACAGCGCGCCGAGGAAATCCTCGACATGCGGCGCCAGATCGACCACGAGGTCGGATTCGGCCTGATGCCCGAACCCGTCGGGGTCGCGCCGCGCCGTCATCAGCCGCTCGTGCAGTGCCGGATCGGCTTCGGCCAGAGCCGGCGACAAAAGCGCGATCGACCCGCACGAGCCCGTCGCGATCGTAGAGATCGGCGAAGGCCAAGCCCGTGTTTGAGGACGAGATCGGTCATCAGCGGTAATTAGGGGATGAGGCCGCGAGAAACCAGCCGGCAACGCGCCGCGACTGGGTTGCACGGGTATCGCGACTGCGGCGACGAACAGATGCCTCGACTCGATCGCGCAAGCCATTGACTGGAATTCCCCAGCAATCGTTCGCGCTCTGCGACTGAATCCGGCATCCGGAGCGAGAAGCGACGACGACGATCGATCCTGGCCATGGCTTGGCGCGATCGCGCCGAACATGCGGTTCAGCGCGATGCTGCACGGCGAATTCACCGCCGGATCGTCGCTCGCAGTTGGGGACCGGACCCATCGTCGATCGCGCCGAGTTGCCGACGGGTCGAACAGCGGCTGGACCACCGAGTCCGCGGTCACCGACGGCGTAGGACGGACGAGGTCCCGATCGCTGCGTGCGAACACAGCCGCTACATCAGCGATCCATCGCGGGTTGGTCCCCTCGTGAATCGGCGTCGGCCCGTTCGAGCACCGCGTTCAGCAGCACGTTGCAGCCGGCGGCGAGGTCGTCGGGCTTGGCGTCCTCGATCTCGTTGTGGCTGATGCCGCCGACGCAGGGCACGAAGACCATCGCGGTCGGCGCGACGCGCGCCATGTAGACGGCGTCGTGGCCGGCGCCGCTGACGATGTCCTGGTGCGGGTAGCCTTGCGCCGCCGCCGCCTCGCGCACCGCGGCGACGAGGTCGCGGGTCGAACGGGGTCGGCGGGAAATACCAGAACTCCTTGACCTCGACCTCGAGGCCCTGCCGCTGTCGCCGCCGCGTCGGCGCAGGCCGCGCGCAACTCGCGGTCCATCGCGGTCAGCACCGCATCCTCGGGATGGCGGAAATCGACCGTGAAGAACACCCGGCCGGGGATCGTGTTGCGCGAGTTGGGGCTGACCTGGACAAAGCCGACCGTGGCGCAGGCATAGGGCGCGTGGCGCGTGGCCGATCCGGTTGACCGCGTCGATCATCCGCGCCGCGCCGACCAGCGCGTCGCGCCGCGCGCGGCATCGGCGTCGGCCCGGCATGCGCCTCCTGCCCGGTGACGGTGATCTCGTACCAGCGCTGGCCCTGCGCGCCGGTGACGACGCCGATCGGCTTGCCCGGCCGCTTCGAGGATCGGCCCCTGCTCGATATGCGCCTCGAAATAGGCGGCGACCGGGTGCCCGCCGACCGGCTCGGGCCCGGCAAAGCCGATCCGTTCGAGTTCGGCGCCGAGCGTCAGCTCGGGCGCGTTGTTGTCGCGGGTCGCCAGCGCGGTTTCCAGCGACGAAGACGCCGGCGAAGACGCCCGAGCCGACCATCGCCGGCGAAAACCGCGAGCCCTCCTCGTTGGTCCAGGCGACGATCTCGATCGGCGCCTCGGTCTCGTAGCCGAGATCGTTCAGGGTGCGCACGACTTCGAGCCCGGCCATCACGCCATAGGCGCCGTCGAACCTGCCGCCGGTCGGCTGGGTGTCGAGATGGCTGCCGGTCATGACCGGCGGCAGGTCGGGGTTGCGGCCCGGGCGGCGGGCGAAGATGTTGCCGATCCGGTCGACCGTGACGGTGCAGCCGGCCTCCTCGCACCAGCGGATGAAGAGGCGCCGGGCCGCGCCGTCGAGATCGCTCGCCGCGAGCCGGCACACCCCGCCCTTCGGCGTGGCGCCGATCTGCGCCAACTCCATCAGGCTCGCCCACAGCCGCTCGCCATTGACCTGCAGATTGCGCATCGCGTTCTCTCTCCGATCAAAGCAGAGCCGAACTTGGCTTTCGGACCGGCGTCGATCGAGGTTATACATCCGCCGCCGAGACTTGGCCGGAGAAACCATGGCGACGACGAGCGGGCAAACGGCAGCCGGACAGCTGTCGGTGCTGGGGATCGATCTCGAAGTGTTGCGGCGCGGCTCCGGGCATCCCTTGCTGCTCTTGCACGGCTTCGACACGATCGACGCGGAGGCGCGGTTTCTCGATCTGCTCGGCCGCCATGCCGAGATCATCGCGCCGTCCTCGCCGGGCTTCGGCAACTCGCCGCGGCCCAAGGATTTCGACACGGTCTACGATCTGGTCCATCTCTACCTGGCCGCGCTCGAAGCACTGCCCGGCGACAAGATCAGTCTGGTCGGGTTTTCGTTCGGCGGCTGGCTCGCCGCCGAGGTCGCCGTCGCCTGCACCCACCGCATCGACAAGCTGATCCTGGTCGACCCGCTCGGCATCAAAGTCAGCGACCGCGAAACCCCCGATATTCTCGACATCTTCAACCGCTCGCCGGACGAGGTCCGCCAGCGCAGCTGGCACGACCCCGACCGCCATGCTCCCGATTACAACGCGATGTCGGACGACGCTCTGGTCGTCCACGCCCGCAACCGCGAGGCGCTGTGCCTCTATGCCTGGCACCCCTACATGTACAACCCGCAATTGCCGCGCTGGCTCGGCCGGATCGACGTCCCGACCCTGGTGCTGTGGGGCGAGAGCGACCGCATCGTCACCCCCGATTACGGGCGCGCCTATGCCGGGATGATCCCCAACGCACAGTTCGAGCTGATCGCGCAGGCCGGCCACCATCCCGAGATCGAACAGCCCGAGGCCTTTGTCGCGCGGGTCGCCCGCTTCCTCGAACCCTGATCGGAACCGCAATCGTGCAAGCCTGGTATCATTGCGAAAACGTCTACCCCTTTGTGCCGCAGCAGGTCCTCGACGCGGCGGCGTCGGTGCGCGCGAGCCTGCCGAACCGGTATTGCGACCCGAAGATCGCGGCGCAGCTGTTCGAGGAATGCCTCGACGAGCATCTCTTGTGCGACGATCTCGGCATCAACATCGTCTCGATCGAGCATCATTCGGGCATCAACAGCCTCTACGGCGCCAGCCCGATGATCCTCGGCATCCTGGCGCGGCAGACCAAAAAGGTCCGCATCCTGAGCCTCGGCACGCTGATCTCGATCCGGCCCGACCCGGTGCGCGTCGCCGAGGAATATGCGACCGCCGACGTGATCTCGCGCGGCCGGCTCGAGATCGGCTTTGTCAAATCGGGCGACAGCGAGATGGTCTCGGGCAACGCCAACCCGGTCGGCTATGTCGACCGGTTCTGGGAGGCGATCGACCTCATTCAAAAAGACCCTGACCTCGCATGACGGCCCGTTCAGCTGGGAGGGCAAGCACTTCACTCATCGCCACGTCAACATCTGGCCGCCCGTCTACCAGCGCCCGCACCCGCCGATGTGGGCGGCGAGCGGCGATCCCGAGACCTCGGCCGAGCTCGGCCGGCGCGGCATGATCAACGCGCTGGTACTGCGCGGGCCGGAGGCCAGCAAGCGCGCCTTCGACGCCGTACCGCGCGGCGCGGCGCGAGGCCGGGTTGCCGCCGCCCGGCACCGACCGCTTTGCCTATGCAGCACTGTGCTATGTCGGCGACACCGACGAAGAGGGCCTGCGGGTCGGCAGCAAATTGCTGTGGTTTCTGAACACCAGCCTGAAGCAGTCGCCGCAGATGTCGAAACTGCTGCCGGGGCGGATGCCGCCGCACGTCGCAGCGCAGAACTACCGCACCGCCCCCCGCCCGGCGACCCCGGCCGCCGCCGCCCCGCCGACAGCCTTGATCGGCATTACCGCCGAGCAGGCGATCGCCCGCGGCATCCTCGTCGCCGGCAACCCGGACACGGTCTATCGGCAGATCATGGACATCTACGACAAGGTCGGCGGCTTCGCGCATTTCATCTTTGTCGGCCGCTCCGGCTTTCTCGACCACCAGGAGGCCGAAAAAGGCATCCGGATGATGGCCAAGGAGGTGGTGCCGCGGCTGCCGGCGACCGCGACGCCACCGCTGGCGCAACAGGCGGCCGAGTAGTCAGCAGTCGGCGAGAGCGAGCACTGCCCGCACGGCGTTCGCCGAGTTCTCCGACCGCCACGGTGACACACCGCGTAGCAACACCATCAGGGTTGCGAAGCGGCTCGCCGCAAGGGTTAAATCGACGGGACCGGAGTATCGGAGGGCGAGATGAACGACGCGGCACCGTGGATCGACCCCGAATTGGCGGCGGCCGGGAAGCTGTTGCAGGAGCGCGGGCTGGTGGCGCCCGACCGCACCCAGGCGCCGCTCTCCGAGGTGCGCGCGGCGCAGGACCGGATCGGCGCCTTTCTCGGCGAAGGCTCGGTGCCGCTGAAAGATGAGCGCGATCTGCGCCTGCCGGGGCCGCACGGGCAGGTGCCGTGCCGGCTCTATCTGCCCGACGGGATCGAGCGCCCGCCGTTGCTGGTCTACGCCCATGGCGGCGGCTTCATGCAGGGGAGCCTCTCGTCCTGGGATGCGATGCTGCGCGAGTTGGTGCGCCAGTCCGGCGTCGCCGCGTTGTCGGTCGACTACAAACTGTCGCCCGAACACCGCTTTCCGAAGGCGTATGAGGAGATGGTCGCGATGACCCGCCTCGCCGCGCGCGAGGGGTCCGGGCTCGGCATCGACCCGACCCGGCTCGCCGTCGGCGGCGACTCGGCCGGCGCCAATCTGGCGCTCGCCGCGGCGCTGGCCCTGCGCGACGAGGGCGTCCGCGCGTTGCGCTTCATGCTGTTGATCTACGGCGTCTATTCGACCGACAGCGAAAGCCCGTCGTGGCAGCGTTTCGGCCAGGGCGCCGGCCTGTCGCAGACCCAGATGCGCTGGATCTGGGAGACCTATCTCGAAACCCCGGAGCAGCAGAGCGACTGGCGCGCGGCACCCATTCTCGGCAACCTCGAGGGGCTGCCGCCGGCCCATCTGATCGTCGGCAGCCTCGACCCGTTACAGGACGACAGCCAACGTCTCGCCGCCGCTTTGCAGGCCGCCGGGGTGGCGCACGCGCTCAAAACCTATGACGGCATCAACCACGGCTTCATCCGCTATGGCCGGCTGATCGCCACCGCGAGGCGCGCGCTCGGCGACTGTGCGGCGGCATTGCGCAGCGGATTCGCCGCGGCCGGCTGAGCTCCGCTCACGCCGGGACGCAATCAGGCGCCGTCAAGGTTCTTCGGCGGCCGGCCGCCTGCCGATGCCGGCCCCGGGCGGCGCGCTGCTCGGCCGGGCCTTTGCTGCGGGTCAGGTTGAAGGCGGTGTTGACCAACGCCACGTGCGAGAATGCCTGCGGAAAATTGCCGAGCTGGCGTTTCGCGCGCGGATCGTATTCCTCGGCCAACAGCCCGACATCGTTGGTCAGCGCCACCAGCCGCTGGAACAATGCGTCGGCCTCGGCGACGCGTCCTTGCAGGATGAGATTGTCGGCCAGCCAGAAGCTGCACGGCAGAAACGCGCCTTCGCCGGGCGGCAGGCCGTCGACGCCGCCGCCGGTGTCGTAGCGCAAGACCAGACCGTCGACGACGAGGTGCTGCTCGATCGCCTTGACGGTGCCGATGATGCGCGGATCGGTCGGCGGCAGGAAGCCGACCAGCGGCAGCAGCAGCAGGCTCGCGTCGAGCGCCTTCGATCCATAGGCCTGGACAAAGCTGCCGAGGGCGGGGTCGAACGCCTTGGCGCAGACATCGGCGTGGATCGCGTCGCGGATCCGCCGCCAGCGCTCGGCCGACTCGCCGCCGCCGGCGCGCTCGATGATCTTGACCGCGCGGTCGAACGCGACCCAGGCCATCGCCTTCGAATGAGTGAAGTGCTGCGGCGGCCCGCGCACCTCCCAGATGCCCTCGTCGGGCTGGTCCCAGATCGTCGCCAGATGTCCGAGGAGGGCCCGGCCGATCGCGTTGCCGCGCGCGACCTCGGGCAGACCGTGACCGTAGGCGTGGAACAGCGCGTCGATCATCTCGCCATAGACATCGAGCTGCGTCTGATCGACGGCCGCATTGCCGATCCGCACCGGCGCGGACCCTTCATAGCCGGGCAGCCAGGCCGCTTCCCACTCGATCAGCCGGCGCTCGCCGCCGATCCCGTAGATGACCTGCAACTGCTCCGGGCTGCCGGCGACGGCGCGCAACAGCCAATCGCGCCAGGCGCGCGCCTCGTCGTAATAGCCGGCATGCATCAACGCCAGGAGGGTAAAGGTGGCGTCGCGCAGCCAGCAGAACCGATAATCCCAGTTGCGCCGGCCGCCGATGCTGCTCGGGCAGCGATGTGGTCGGGGCGGCGACGATGCCGCCGGTCGGGGCGAAGGTCAGCCCCTTCAGCACGATCAGCGAGCGCTTGACCGTCTCGCTCCACGGGCCGGCCGGCGCGCAGCGGCCGGACCAGCGGCGCCAGAACGCTTCGGTATCTTGCAAGGCGCGCTCGGCGTCGACCGGCCGCGGACGGCGGCTGGTGCGAGGGTCCCCAACTCAACGCGAACGGGATGGTTTCGCCGGCGCCGATGGTGAATTCGCCGACGGTTTTGAGGTCCTCGCCGTGCAATGCCGCCGGCGTGCGCAGCACCACCCGGTCCGGCCCGCCGATCGCCGACAGGCCGCCTTCGGCGAGCCGCTCGACCCACGGCACCACGGCGCCGTAGTCGAAGCGCAGCACGAACTCGGTACGCATCGCGACCCGCCCGCGCAGGCCCCGGACCAAACGGATCAGCAGCGGCGACGAGTGGTGCGGGCGCATAAAGTCGACCAGCTCGACGGCACCCTCGGAAACGTCGAACCGGGTGGCAAGGATCAGCGAGCCGTCGAGATAGCGCCGCTCGACCCGAGCATCCGGGTCGAGCGGGGCAATCAACCAACGACCGTGCTCCGGTTCGCCGAGCAATGCGGCAAAGCAGGCGCCCGAATCGAAGCGCGGCAGGCACAGCCAGTCGATCGAACCGTTGCGCCCGACCAATGCCGCGGTGGCGCAGTCGCCGATCAGCGCGTAATCTTCGATCCGTTGCTTCGTCGGCATCCTTTCACCCCCTCGACGGTTTGCCCGAGGCCTCGATCCGTCCCCGGCCGGCCAGCCCGGACCGCAGATCAGGTCGCCCTATCCTGATGAAAATACCGGGCAACGGCTTTGCCGCGGACGGGCTTGTCCGAACCGCCCGCACGTCCTACCTCCTCGTTTGCAACACGGCCGATGCCCGCCGCTTCGGCCGGTCTGGCCCCGCCAGGAGATCGCCCGATGAGTATGATGAGCGCACGACAGCGATGGAAGGCGACGCTCGCCGGCCTGTGCCTCGTCCTGCCGCTCGCGCTTGCCGCCGCCGGTGCTGCCGCCGCGCCGACGGCGAGCCCGCAGGACACCATCCGCAGTTTTTACGCCACTTTGCTGGCGACGATGAAGGAGGGGCCGGCGCTCGGCCAGAATGGACGCTACACACGGCTGGCGCCGGTCGTCGATCGGGTCTTCGACATCCCGCTGATGACCCGGCTCGCCGTCGGTCCGTCATGGGCAAGCCTTACCCCGACCCAGCAGCAGCAGGTGATCGAAGCATTCGCGCATTACGTGTCGGCGACCTACGCCGATCGGTTCGACCGGGATTCGGGCAACCAGCTTCAGGTCGTCGGCGAGCAGCCCTACGGCGAGCAGGTGATCGTCCAGACGCGGATCGTCAAACCCGGCGACGACCCGGTCAGCATCAACTATCTGATGGGCCGGAACCAGGGGTCTTGGCAGGTCGCCGACGTGTATCTCGACGGCACGATCAGCCAGCTCGCAACGCAACGCTCGGAGTTCTATTCGATCCTGCGGCGTGAAGGCGTCGGCGGTCTGATCACGAGGTTGAACCACAAGGTCGACCTGTTGAAGCAGAGCGCCAACAACGTGCCGTAGACGACCGCCGCCGGTCGGGCGCGCCGCCCGCTAAAGCGGGGCCTGCTCGTCGACCCGCCCAGAGGCTCAGCCGCCGCCGATTTTCGGGATCAGGTAGATTTCGCTGTCCGGGTTGAGCGGGGCCAGATAGGCGTCCTGGTAGATCTCGCCGTCGATCGCCACCGCCATCCCTTCCTCGACCTGATGGCCGAGGCCGGGATAGCGGCGATCGAGTTCGAGGATCAGCCGGCGGAAATTGTCGGCCTCGACGTCGAACTCGGAGACGCCGCCGGTAAACCGGCGCGCGCCCTGTCCCGAGATCACGACGTGAGGCATCGGGCTCACCCGCCGTTTTGGTCGAGTGCGGCGCGCAGCCGCGGCGGCGACATCGGCAGGTCGCGCAGGCGCACCCCGGTCGCCGCCGCGATCGCATTGGCGACGGCCGCCATCGGCGGCACGATCGGCACCTCGCCGACGCCGCGCGCGCCGAACGGGTGCCGCGGGTTCGGCACTTCGACCATGACCGCCTCGATCATCGGCATGTCGGAGGCCACCGGACAGCGGTAGTCGAGAAAGCCCGGATTTTCGAGGCGTCCGTCCTTGTCGTAGATGTACTCCTCGTTCAACGCCCAGCCGATGCCCTGGGCCACGCCGCCCTGGATCTGCCCCTCGACATAGGAGGGATGGATCGCCCGGCCGACATCCTGAACCGCGGTGTAGCGCAGGATCTTGACGTAGCCGGTCTCCTTGTCGACCTCGACATCGCAGATGTGGGTCGCGAAGCCGGGGCCCGCTCCCTGCGCGTTGACCGACACCTCGGCGGTAATCGGCCCGCCGGTGCGGCCCGATTTGGCGGCGATGGCGGCCAGCGGCAACGGCTCGAAGCTGCCGGCGTTGGGGCCGGCCGGGAACGCGCTGCCGTCCCTCCATTCGACCGCGTCGGGGCTGATGTCCCAGATCATCGCGGCGCGCTTTTTCAACTCGTCGACGACCTTCTCGGCGGCTTGCGTCGTGGCCATGCCGGTGGCGAAGGTGACGCGGCTGCCCCCGGTCAGGAACGAAAACCCGATCGAGCTGGTGTCGGCGACGATCGGACGGACGCGCTCGACCGGGATGCCGAGGATCTCGGCCGCCATCATCGCCATCGAGGCGCGCGATCCGCCGATATCCGGGGTGCCGACAGCGACGACCGCGGTGCCGTCCTCGTTGATGTGGCAGGCTGCGCTCGAACTCGCCGCCGATGTTGAACCAAAAGCCGGAGGCGATGCCGCGGCCTTGGTTGGGGCCGAGTTTCTCCTTCAGATGCGGGTGGTTCTTGGCCGCGTCGACGGTCTCGGCATAACCGATATTGACGTAGGTCGGTCCGTGCGCCGCCTTGGTGCCGTCCCTGGCCGCATTCTTCTCGCGCAGCAACAGCGGGTCGATGCCGAGCTGGCCGGCCAGTTCGTCGATGCAGCTTTCGACGCCATAGGACGAAATCGGCGCTCCCGGCGCGCGATAGGCCGCCACCTTCGGCCGGTTCGAGACGACATCGTAGCCGACGATGTTGACGTTGGGGATGTCGTACATCGCAAAGCCGCACATGCAGCCCGGCCCTACCGGCGATCCCGGGAAGGCGCCGGCCTGGTATTTCAGCACGAGGTCGGCGGCGACGATCCGCCCATCCTTCTTGGCGCCGATCTTGACCTCGATGACGCCGCCGGAAGTCGGCCCGGTGCCGCGGAACACCTCCTCGCGGCTCATGACCATCTTTATCGGTCGGCCCGACTTTTTGGCCATCGCCAGGGCCAGCGGCTCGAGATAGACCAGGGTCTTGCCGCCAAAGCCGCCGCCGATCTCGGCCGGGATCGCGCGGATCTGCGAGATGTCGATGCCGAGCAGTTTGGCGCAGTAGGCGCGCACCATGAACTGGCCCTGGCTCGAGCTCCAGATCGTGCATTGCCCGTCGGCCGCCATCGAGACGACGCAGGCGTGCGGCTCGATATAGGCCTGGTGCACCGGCTTGGTCGTGTAGCGCCGCTCGATGATGACATCGGCCTCGCGAAAGCCGGCTGCCGCGTCGCCCTTGGCGAAGGTCACCCGCTTGGCGATGTTGGATGGATGGGTGGGCTTGGGGTCGACGCCCTGGGTGAACAGATCGTCGTGCAGCAGCGGGGCGTCGGGCTTCATCGCCTCCTCGACGTCGATCACATGCGGCAAGACGTGGTAGTCGACCTCGATCAGCTCGCAGGCTTCCTCGGCGATCGCCGCCGAGGTCGCCGCGACCGCGGCCACCGCGTGACCGTCATAGAGCGCCTTGTTGCGCGCCATGCAGTTTTGCGACAGATCGCGGAAATTCATCGGCCCCTCGCCGACGAACGCTTCCTCGGACGGGATCGGCGGAAAATCCTCCCAGGTGATCACCGCCTTGACCCCGGGCAGCGCCTTTGCCTTTTCGGTGTTGATCGACAGGATGCGGGCATGCGCGTGCGGGCTGCGCTTGACCTTGCCCCACAGCATGCCCGGCATGACCATGTCGGCGCCGAAATTGGCCCGGCCGGTGACTTTGTCGACGCCGTCCGGGCGAACCGGGCGAGTGCCGACGACTTTTTGAAATTCCTTGGCGATGAACGTCATGAGGATCTCGCTCCTGCTAGCCCATTAGCCCCTCACCCCAGCCCTCTCCCCGCTCGCGGGGAGAGGGAGGGACCCGCGTCAGCGGGAGGGTGAGGGGCAAGATCAAGTCGCAGTCGTTCCCGCTGGCGCCGCGCTACTCGGCCGCCTGGCGCAGCGGCACGGCATTGCCGAGCGCGGCCAGCAGCCGCGGCGGCGACATCGGCAGGTCGCGCAGCCGGATGCCCGTCGCATCGGCGATCGCGTTGGCGACGGCGGCCATCGGCGGCACGATCGGCACCTCGCCGACCCCGCGCGCGCCGAATGGATGACGCGGGTTCGGCACCTCGACCATGATCGTATCGATCATCGGCATGTCGGAGGCGACCGGGCAGCGGTAGTCGAGAAACCCGGGGTTTTCGAGCCGTCCGTCCTTGTCGTAGATGTACTCCTCGCTGAGCGCCCAGCCGACGCCCTGCGCTACGCCGCCCTGGATCTGCCCCTCGACGTAGGAGGGGTGGATCGCTCGGCCGACATCCTGGATCGCGGTGTAGCGCAGGATCTTGACGTGGCCGGTTTCGCGGTCGACCTCGACATCGCAGATATGGGTCGTGAACCCGGGCCCCTGCCCCTGTGCGTTGATCTGCACCTCGGCGCTGATCGGACCGCCGGTGCGCGCCGATTTGGCGGCGAGCGCCTCCAGGTCGAGCGGCTCGAAGCTGCCGGCGTTGGGGCCGGCCGGAAACGCCTTGCCTTCCTTCCACTCGACCGCCTCGGGGCTGATGTCCCACGTTACCGCGGCGCGCTTTTTGAGCTCCTCGACGACTTTTTGGCTCGCCTGGGTCACCGCCATGCCGCCGGCGAAAGTAACCCGGCTGCCGCCGGTCGAGGCGCTGAAACCGATCGCCGTCGTATCGCCGACAACCGGGCGCACGCTCTCGTACGGCACCCCGAGGACTTCGGCCACCATCATCGCCATAGAGGCGCGCGAGCCGCCGATGTCGGGGTGCCCCTCGGTCACTGTGACCGTGCCGTCTTCGTTGACGTGCACGGCGGCGCTCAATTCGCCGCCGGCGTTATGCCAGAAGCCGGAGGCGATGCCGCGGCCCTGGTTGGGGCCCAGCGGCATCTGCCACTGCGGATGCGCCTTTGCCTCCTCCAGCGTCTTGGCGTAACCGATGTTCGTCCAGGTCGGCCCGTGCGCCGCTTTGGTGCCGTCCTTGGCGCCGTTTTTCTGGCGCAGCGCCAGCGGATCCATCTTCAGCTCGCGGGCCAGTTCGTCCAGGCAACTTTCGACGGCAAAGGCCGAGATCGGCGCGCCGGGAGCGCGATAGGCGGCAACCTTGGGACGATTGCACAGCACATCGTAGCCGACCGAATCGACATTCGGCAGGTCGTACGGGGCAAAGCCGCAAATGCAGCCCTGCTGGACCGGCGAACCTTGAAACGCCCCCGACTGGTATTTGAGCACGGCCTTGGCGGCGACGATGCCGCCGTCCCGCTTGGCGCCGAGCTTGATGTCGATGACCGCGCCCGAGGTCGGCCCGGTCGCCCGGAACACTTCCTCGCGGCTCATCACGATCTTGACCGCCCGCCCGGATTTCTTCGACAGCATGTAGGCGACCGGTTCCAGATAGACGATCGTCTTGCCGCCGAAGCCGCCCCCGATCTCGGCCGGGATCGCCCGAATGTCGGCGATGTCGGCGCCGACGATGCGGGCGGTGTAGCCGCGGACCATGAACTGGCCCTGGCTCGAACTCCAAATCGTGGTTTGCCCGTCGGGTGCGACCGAAACCACGCAGGCATGCGGCTCGATATAGCCCTGGTGCACCGGCTTGGTCGTATAGCGCCGTTCGACGACGATTTCGGCTTCGCGGAAGCCGGCCTCGACATCGCCCTTGGTGAAACGCACCACCTTCGAAACATTGGAGGACTTGGTCGGCTTGGGGTCGACGCCGTCGGTAAAGATGTCGTCGTGCAGCACCGGCGCATCCGGCGCCATCGCTGCTTCGACATCCATGACGTGCGGCAACACCTCGTATTCGACTTCGATCAGATCGAGCGCCTGGTCGGCGATCGCCGGGGAGACGGCGGCGACCGCGGCGACCGCATGACCCTCGTAGAGCGCCTTGCCGATCGCCATGCAGTTGCGCGACAGGTCCCACAGATTGGCCGGCGCAGCGCCGAGAGACCGCTTATCCGGCGGCAGGTGGGGAAAGTCGGCTCGGGTCGTCACCGCCTTGACGCCGGGCAACGCCATCGCCTTGTCGGTGTTGATCGACAGGATCCGGGCATGGGCATGCGGGCTGCGCTTGATCTTGCCCCACAGCATGCCGGGCATCTTCATGTCGGCGCCGAAATTGGCGCGGCCGGTGACCTTGTCGACGCCGTCGGGGCGGACCGGACGGGTGCCGACGACCTTGAGGGTTTCTTTGTCGAGAAAGCTCATCGCGCCGCCTCCTGTCGCATGACCGCAGCGGCGTCGAGCACGGCGCGGATGATCTTGTCATAGCCGGTGCACCGGCAAAGGTTGCCGGCCAGCCAGTACCGGGTCTCTTCTTCGGTCGGGTTCAAATTCTCGTCGAGCAGCGCCTTGGCGGCGACGATGAACCCGGGGGTGCAAAAGCCGCATTGCAGCGCGGCGTGTTCGAGGAATTTCTGCTGCACCGGGTGCAGGTGATCGCCCTGGGCGATGCCCTCGACGGTCGTGATCTTGCGGCCCTCGGCCTCGGCCCCCAGCATCAGGCACGAACAGGCGATCCGCCCGTCGACGATGACGGTGCAGGCGCCGCAATCGCCCGAGCTGCAGCCTTCCTTGCTGCCGGTCAGGTTCAGCTCGTCGCGCAGCACGTCGAGCAGGGTCTGCTGCGGCTCGCACAGAAATTCGACGGGCTCGCCGTTGATGTTGGTCGATACGTGGTGTTTGGCCATTAGCGTGCTCCAGCGCGTTCAAAGGCAATGGCGGCGGCGCGGCGTGCCAGGACGCCGGCGATCTTGATCCGGTATTCGATGGTGCCGCGTTTGTCGGTGATCGGGTTGCAGGCGCGGCCGGCCGCGGCGTCGAGCGCGGCCAGGGTCGGCTCGTCGAGCCGGTGGCCGATCAGCGCCTTGGCGGCCTCGTCGCAGACGATCTGCGTCGGCGCCACCGCGCCGAGCACCACCCGCGCATCGGCGCATACGCCGCTGTTGTCGAGCGTGACGTTGACGGCGCAGCCGACCACGGCGATGTCCATTTCGGTCCGCGGTATAAAGCGCAGATAGGCGTCGGACTGGTGCGGCTTGGGTTTGGGTATGTGAAACTCGACGATGAACTCGCCCTTGGCGAGCGAGGTCCGGCCGGGACCGGTGACGATCGCCTCGACCGGGGCTTCGCGTTTGCCGTTCGGGCCGGCGATGACGCAGCCGGCGCGCGCCGCGATCATTGCCGGGACGCTGTCGGCCGCCGGCGATGCGTTGCACAGATTGCCGGCGAGCGAGGCGCGTCCCTGGATCTGCTCCGAACCGATCAGATCGAGGCCCTCGACGATCCCCGGCCAGGCCTGGGTCAGCGCCTTATGTTCATAGACCACGGCCCCCGGCGTCGAGGCGCCGACGACGAATTGGTTGGCCTCCTCGCGAATGCCGATCATTCCGGGAATTCGCTTGGTGTCGACGATCAAATCGGGCTTCATCCGGCCCGACCGCAACTGCACCAACAGATCGGTCCCGCCGGCCAGCACCTTGGCCGTGCCGGAAGCGCCGGCGAGCATCTTGACCGCCTCGTCGACGCTGGTCGGTGCAGAAAAACTCAGATTGGGCATGTTCGCTCCTTATCGACGCGGGGCTCGAAACAAAACGGCCCGGCCCGCTGAGATACGCTGGCACGGTGCGGCGGCATCGGGGGCGAGCGCCAAGCACCGCGCCGTTCTCGATTACACTACCATCCTACGCGGCGGGAAGCGCTATGTTCAAATGTCTCCCAGGGATGCCGCGCTGCACCGCACCATGATCCCGATCATAGGCCATATCGTGCTCGATGACAGCCGGATCGAGGAGAATTTCATCCGCGCCTCGGGCCCCGGCGGACAGAACGTCAACAAGGTTGCGACCGCGGTGCAGCTTCGTCTCGACCTCGCCGGTGCGGCGACGCTGCCGCCGGAGGTGCGCGAACGGGCCGCGCGCCTGGCCGGCCGGCGCCTGACCCAGGACGGCGTCCTGGTCATCACGGCCCGCCGCTTCCGCACCCAGGAGCGCAACCGCCGGGACGCGCTCGACCGCCTGATCGCGCTGATCCGCCGCGCCGCCCTGCCCCCGACCCCGCGCCGTCCGACGCGGCCCACCGCCGCCGCCAAACGGCGTCGGCGCGAGGCCAAGACCCGGCTCGCCGCCCTCAAGGAACAGCGCCGATCCGGACCCGACGGGGACCTCGGCGGTTGACGACTCCCCAGAACCTCTCCGCCGCCGGGGTCAATCCACGGCTGCCCGGTTCAGCTTCGTAGAGTGGAGAATGCGAGACGGACGTATCGACGGTACAACCAAAGATTGTCACGTCATGGCCGGACCCGTTCCACTGCTGTCCGGTTCGGATTTACGATGATCTTCAAATTCTTCGAAGCACATCCTCCCCTCGGCCGGGCTCGACCCGGCCGTCCACGTCTTGCAATGGAGGGGTGTTGCAAGAAAAAGACGTGGGTGCCCACGGAACAAAGTCCGTGGGCTGACGCCCCACGGGTCTAGCCCGGCCATGGGGTACTGGTGCTTCACTACAACCGCCAAATCAACCGATACACGGATTGACCCCACGGCTGTCCGGTTCAGGAAAGTGGTCGGCGGCTCGGTTTCTCAGCCGCGCGCGGGAAAGCGGCGCCTATCGGAGTCGTGGTGCTTGCCGGGCGCACCGGCGGCCCGACCACGATATTGGGGAGGTGCCTGATTTAGCGCTTGCCGGCCGGCCGTGCACCGGTAAAATGAGCCCGCTGGGGTAGTGCAGGCACCCCATTAGACGGTTGGCCGTCCAAGCTCTGCGCTACTCGCTATGCGAGGAGTGCGCACGCATGGATGGATTTTTTATCTCTCGTCACGCCGACGCGCGCCGCCGCACCGCGTCCGGACTTCACCTTATTGCCCGATTGGCAGGTGCGGCTTTTCTCATCGGAACTGCCGGCTTCGCCTTTGCCGCCGATGACGGCTGGCAGGCCGGCGTCGGCGCGGCGCTTGGAAAAAGCGGCGCAAAGATGCCGGGCGGCGTCTATCGCGTCGGCCTGCCCCGCACGGATCTGAAGGCCACGCTCGACGGCGTCGCGCTAAAGCCCGGCTTTGCGCTCGGCAGCTGGCTCGCCTTCGAAAAGACGGGCGATCAGGGCATGGTCATGGGCGATCTCGTGCTGACCATGGACGAGGTCAATCCGGTCATGACCAAACTCGCCGCGGCCGGGATCGAGATCACCGCCCTGCACAATCACCTGCTCCGCAACCAGCCTTTCACGATGTACATGCACGTGTTGGGACACGGCGATCCGGTGACATTGGCTGCGGCGCTGCATGCGGCGCTCGCGGAAAGCAAGACGCCCTTATCCGCTCCTGGCGCGGCACCGGCGGCCCCGCCGCCGATCGACCTCGACACCGCCGCGATCGATCAGGCGCTCGGCGCCAAGGGCACCAACAACGGCGGCGTCTACCAGTTCGGAATTCCCCGCGCGGAACCGATAAGAGACGGCGGCATGATCGTCCCGCCGGCGATGGGTTCGGCCATCGCCATCAACTTCCAGCCGACCGGCGGCGGCAAGGCGGCGATCACCGGCGATTTCGTGCTGATCGCCAAAGAGGTCAATCCGGTGCTGAAGGCGCTGCGCGATCACGGGATCGAGGTCACCGCGATCCACAACCACATGCTCGACGACGAACCACACCTCTACTTCATGCATTTCTGGGCCAATGACGACGCCGGGAAGCTTGCCGAAGGGCTGAAGGCGGCGCTGGCGCAGATCAATGTCAAAAAGAGCTGAGGGCGGTGTGCTCACGGGCGCGGTCCTGCTGATCGCGCTGATCGCCACCGTGTTGTCTGCGGCCGCCGGCGGCGCGCAGACGGGAGGCGCGCCGCTCGCGCTCGAGGCTGAGATCCGGCTTGGTCCGGTCAGCGGCCGGATCGATCACCTGGGCATCGACGTCAAGCGGCGGCGGTTGTTCGTGGCCGAACTCGGCAACGGCAGCCTGGGAGTGATCGATCTGGCGGCCGGGGGAGTGCTGCGGACGATCTCCGGAATGAGCGAGCCGCAGGGCGTCGCCTACGTCCCTTTTGCCGACAGCGTCTTTATCGCCAACGGCGGCGACGGTTCGGTGCGGATTCTGCGCGGCGAGGATCTCACGCCGGTCGGCCGCATCGAGCTCGGCGACGATGCCGACAATGTGCGGGTGGATGGGCGGCGCAGCCGCGTGCTGGTCGGGTACGGCAAGGGTGCGCTTGCGGTCATCGATCCGGCTCGCCTGACCAAGTCCGCCGACATCCGTCTGAAGGGGCATCCCGAGAGCTTCCAGATCGACGAAGCCGGTGACCAGGTTTTCGTGAACGTGCCGGATGCCCGCGAGATCGAGATCGCGGATTTTGCAGCCGGGAGGGGCCGATCGCTGCCGACCGAAGGCCTGCGGGGGAATTTCCCGATGGCAATCGATCATGCCGCGCAACGGATTCTCGTGGTCTTTCGCAATCCGCCGACGCTGATGGCGTTTTCCACACAGGACGGGCGGGTCGCGGCGAGAACCGAAACCTGCGGCGACGCCGACGACGTATTCGCCGACGCCAAGCGCCGCCGCGTTTATGTGAGCTGCGGCGACGGCGTCGTCGACGTGTTCGAGCAGCGCGGCGCGGGGTACGGCCGACTTGCGCGCGTGTCGACGGTGTCGGGTGCGCGCACCTCGCTGTTTGTTCCCGAACTCGACCGGCTCTACCTCGCGGTACGGGCGCGATCGAACCAGCCGGCGGCGATCTGGGTGTTCCGGCCGTCGCCATGAAGATGGTGGAGGGCGCCGCGCCGGCGCGGGGCGTGCCGCGCGCAGCCGCCACCGGGGACGAGTGGTGGCGGCTGTTTCCTGAGGGGACGTCAAAGGACGCTGGGCGCATCCTCGCCGCGCGCAGTTTGCGGGCGTTTGCCGATGGCTGCGTCTCGCTGCTGTTGCCGATCTACCTCGTCGCGCTCGGGTTTAATCCGCTTGCCATCGGAGCGATCGTCACCAGCACGCTGGTCGGGACCGCCTTGCTGACGCTGTGGATCGGGTTGATGGCCAACCGCTATTCGCGGCGCCGGCTGCTGCTCGCCGCGGCGCTGCTGATGGCGGCCACCGGCGCCGGCTTTGCGGTCATGACCGGCTTCTGGCCAATTCTGATCGTCGCCTTCGTCGGCACGATCAACCCTACTTCGGGCGACGCCAGCATTTTTCTGCCGCTCGAACAGACGGTCCTGACGCAGACGGTCGAGCCTCGGCGCCGCACGGCGCTGTTCGCCCGCTACAGCGTGATCGGATCTCTCGCAGGTGCGCTCGGCGTGCTGGCCGCATCTTTCCCGGACGCGGCGGCGGTCTGGACCGGATGGTCGCGCATCGCCGCCATGCAATTCATGTTCGCGCTCTACGGCGCGTTCGGGTTCGGCGCGATGCTGCTCTATCGGCCGCTCTCGCCGGCGGTCGAGATGACCGGAGAGGCCCCGACAACGCCCTTGCAGCGATCGCGCCGGCTGGTCTACGGCCTGGCGGCTTTGTTCGGGATGAACTCGTTCGGCACCGGCTTCCTGGTGCAGTCGCTGCTTGCGCTGTGGCTGTATCAGGAATTCCGGATTTCGGTGACGACGGCCGCGGCGATCCTGTTTTGGAGCGGCGTCTGCTCGGCGGTTTCCTACCTCGTCGCCGTGCCGATCGCCAAGCGCATCGGTCTGATCAACACGATGGTGTTCACCCACCTGCCGTCGAATTTGCTTCTGGTCCTGATACCCTTCGCACCAAATCTCGCGATCGCCATCGGCCTGTTGCTGGCGCGCAGCGCGCTGTCGCAAATGGACGTTCCGACACGGACCTCTTACGTCATGGCCGTCGTGACGCCCGAAGAGCGGCCGGCCGCCGCGAGCATCACGGCGGTCCCGAAGACCTTCGCCTGGGCGGCGGGCTCGATGATCTCGGGCTATCTCTTGACGCTTTCGAGCTTCGGCTGGCCGCTGCTGATCGGCGGCGTCATCAAGGGCGTTTACGACATCCTGCTGCTGATCAAGTTTCAGAAAGTGCGTCCCCCGGAGGAAAGCCCGGCGGCGGCGAGTTGACCGTCGAAAGTGGCCAGGCGTCGATCGAAGGCCGCGTCAGAGCAGACCGAGGCCCCCGAAAGCGCCGCCCGCGAGGAGCAGCCACAGGGGGTTGAGCCGCGTCGCGAGCATGATCGCGGCCGCCGCAATCGTAACGGCGGCGGCCCGCCAGCCGGCATCTGCGGCGCGCGCCATCACCGTGCCGCTGGCGATGACGAGCCCCATGGTTACCGGGACCAGACCGAGGCTTACCATCCCTCGCCACGACGAGTTGCGGGACCGCTCCCATAGGCGGTAAGCGGCGAAGTAGATGACGCAGGGGGGCCCGAAGGTCGCGAGCGCGCTCGCGACGGCTCCGGGAAATCCCCAGACCTTCCAGCCGACAAAACTCATCATCAGGATCATGTTCGGCCCGGGGATGGACTGCGCGATCGCGAAAAAATCGGCGAATTCCCGATCCGTCAGCCAGCCATGGGTGGCGACGACGAAGTTGTGGACATCCGGCAGGACGGTGGGAAAACCGCCAAAGCTGATCGACGACAACACGGCAAGATGCGCGGTCAGCGCGACCGGAGGGCTGCTCATCGCGCCGTCGCGGCGTCGATCACCGCGACGGCTATGCCGAGCGGCGCCAGACTGAACAGGATGACGAGAAGCGGCAGCCTGCCGAAGGCCATCAGAGCAAAGGCGAGCGCGGCAAAGAGCATGGCTGCGGGACGGCCGCGGTATGGCATCAGCAGCCTTATCCCGGTCGCGATCAGGAGCCCGGCCGCGGCCGGGGCCACCCCGCCGAGGATGTTCCGAAGCACCGTCAGGTGAGCATATTTGAGGTAGAGGAGGCCGAGCGCGAGGCCGACCCCCCACGGGATCGCCACAAAGCCGGCGATCGCGGCGATTGACCCGATGACGCCCCGCGTCTTGGCCCCGATGCAGACGGCGATGCCGACGATGTTCGGCCCAGGCATGAACTGGCAAAGACCGACGATGTCGGCAAATTCCAGCTCGCTTACCCATCGGCGTTTCTCCACGGCGATGCGGCGAGACCAAACGAGCCCGCCGCCGCCGCCGATCCCGCAGAGCGAGACGGCGAGGAACGCGACGAACAGCGCGCCGAGGGAAACAGGCCGCTTGGCGTCGCTCTCTTGCGCGGCGTCAGACATTGGTGACCTCCGAGCGAAGCCGGCCGACTGTTCGACCGGCAGCCATTACGTTCTGAGACATCCCGATCGCCCGGCCGCCCGCATCGTCGTCCCTTACCATGGCTGCGCGATTGTGAAGCGCGGCATACTGCGCTCGGTCCTGCGCCAAGCCGAGCTTGACGCGGACGATCTGATCAGGCTGCTTTGACGGTCAACCGTTGACGACGAGCGCCGACCAATCAGGCGTCGCCCGGTTGCCGGCATAGGTCAGGTCGACCTGCTTGCCGCGGAGCTCCTCGCACAAGGCCAGAATCGGCCCGAGATAGGCATCGGGGACCAACACCGTCGCCTTGATCCACGGCTCCTCGATGTGGCCGCTCCGCACCGGGTCGGGCATGTCGGCCGGGTTGTGCAGGGTGCGCACCGCACCATTCGTCAGATGCACCCGGTAGACGGCCGAGGGGGCTGTCGCGATCAGGAGCCGACGGCCGTGAGGCGACCGGCCGTTCGATGCTATGTTCAGGGAGGAGGCGTCATCATGGGCTCTTGTGCGGCCAGCACCCGCGCCGACGAGGTCATCGAATGAGGCGGCGCGAACTGGTGCTGCTGCTGGGCAGCGCGATGACGGCGACGCGCGCTCTGCGGGCGCAGCAGAAGGCGGTGCCGGTGATCGGCTTCCTCAACAGCACCTCGCCCGGCCCGTTTGCACCGTTTGTTGCCGCCTTCCGCCAGGGACTGAGCGAAACCGGCTATATCGATGGACAAAACGTGGCGATCGAATACCGCTGGGCGCAGGGCAATTACGATCGACTGCCCGCATTGGCCGCCGATCTCGTCGGCCGCAGGGTCGATTTGATCGCGACGAGCGGCGGCCCCGCTTCGGCGCTCGCTGCGAAAAGCGCGACCTCGAAGATCCCGATCGTCTTCACTAGCGGCGGCGACCCGGTCACGAACGAGCTGGTCGCCAGTCTCGCCCGGCCTGGCGGCAACCTCTCGGGCGTCGTCATGATGTACGCCGAGCTGATGCCGAAGCTGCTCGAGCTGCTGTCCGAGTTGGTCCCCCAGGCCAAGGTGGTTGCCCTGCTCGTAAACCCGAAGAACCCGCTGACTGAGAGCATCATCATGGACGTGCGGGAAGCGGCGCGCACGGAGCGGGTGCAGCTCGCTATCCTGAAGGCCAGCACCGAAAGCGAGATCGACGCCGCCTTCGCCGCCCTCGCCCGACTGCAAGCCGGTGCGCTCGTCATTGGCGCCGATGCGTTCTTCATCAGCCGCCGCGAGCAGCTCGTGGCGCTGGCGGCGCGCCATGCTGTTCCGGCAATCCAACATTTGCGCGAGTTCCCCGCGGCCGGCGGCCTGATCAGCTATGGACCGAGCCTCACCGGCGTGTATCGCGAGCTCGGCATTTACGCCGGAAAGATTCTGAAGGGCGCCAAGCCCTCCGATCTGCCGGTCGAGCAGCCGACCCGGTTCGAGCTGGTGATCAATCTCAAGACCGCCAAGGCGCTCGGCCTGACCGTCCCGCCCTCGATCCTCGCCCGCGCCGACGAGGTCATAGAATGAGGCGGGGCAGCGTCGCCGGGTTCGCCCCATACCTTCTCACGCCAGAACGGTCGGCCGGTCAGCAACCGCCATCGAAGATCCCCGCGTCGGCGTCCTGACCCTTGCAGACAGCGACAAGACGCTGATCTTCGATGCGTTTAGAGAGGGGCTGCGCGACATCGGCTAGGTCGAGGGCCGGAACATCATCCTCGAATTCCGGCTCGCGCACGGCGATCTCAGCCTTCTGCCGAACTTGGCGGCGGTCACCCGTCGCCCATTTTGAGTGCGGCGATGAAGGCGGATTGAGGGATTTCGACCTTGCCGAACTGGCGCATCCGCTTTTTGCCTTCCTTCTGCTTTTCGAGCAGCTTCCTTTTGCGGGTCACGTCGCCGCCGTAGCATTTGGCCAGCACGTCCTTGCGCAGCGCCTTGACCGTCTCGCGGGCGATGATCCGGCCACCCAATGCCGCCTGGATCGCCACCTGGAACAATTGCCGCGGGATCAGGTCCTTGAGCCGTTCGCACAAGGCCCGGCCGCGGCGTTCGGCCTCGTGGCGGTGGACGATGATCGACAACGCATCGACCGGCTCGCCGTTGACCAGGATGTTCATCAAGACGAGGTCGCCCTCGCGGTAGCCGTCGATCTGGTAGTCGAAGCTGGCATAGCCGCGGCTGACCGATTTGAGCCGGTCGTAGAAATCGAAGACGACCTCGTTCAACGGCAGCCGGTAGACCAGCATCGCCCGGTTGCCGGCATAGGTCAGGTCGGCCTGCTCGCCGCGGCGCTCCTCGCACAAGGCCAGGATCGGCCCGAGATAGGCGTCCGGCACCAGGATCGTCGCCTTGATCCACGGCTCCTCGATGTGGTCGATGCGCACCGGATCGGGCATGTCGACCGGGTTGTGCAGCGCCCGCACCGCGCCCGACGTCAGATGCACGCGGTAGACGACCGAGGGGGCGGTGGCGATCAGGTCGAGGTCGAATTCGCGGGTCAGCCGCTCCTGGATGATTTCGAGATGCAGGAGGCCGAGAAAGCCGCAGCGAAAGCCGAAGCCCAGCGCCACCGAGGTCTCGGGCTCGTATTCGAAGCTGGCGTCGTTCAGGCGCAATTTGGCGAGGCTGTCGCGCAGCCGCTCGTAATCGGCGGCGTCGGTCGGGAACAGGCCGCAGAACACGACCGGCTGCACCGGCTTGAAGCCGGGCAGCGGCGCCGCGGCGGGGCGCCGGTCCTCGGTGATCGTGTCGCCGACCCGGCAATCGGCGACGGTCTTGATGCCGGCGGTGATAAAGCCGATCTCGCCCGGCCCGAGCGAATCGACCGCGACCCCCTTGGGCGTAAAGACGCCGACCCGCTCGATCGCATGCACCGCACCCGTCGCCATCAGCCGGACCTTCTGCCCGGCGCGCAATTCGCCGTCCCTGACCCGCACCAGGATGACGACGCCGAGATAGGGGTCGTACCAGCTGTCGACCAGCAAGGCCTTGAGCGGTGCCGCGGCGTCGCCCGCGGGCGGCGGCAGCCGGGTCACCAAGGCTTCGAGCACGCCCTCGATGTTGAGCCCGGTCTTGGCCGAGATCAGCACCGCATCGGCGGCGTCGAGCCCGATCACGTCCTCGATCTGCTCCCTGACCCGCTCGGGCTCGGCCGCCGGCAGGTCGATCTTGTTCAGCACCGGGACGATTTCGTGCCCGGCCTCGATCGCCTGATAGACATTGGCCAGCGTCTGCGCCTCGACCCCCTGGCTCGCGTCGACGACCAGCAGCGAACCCTCGCAGGCGGCCAGCGACCGGCTGACTTCGTAGGCGAAATCGACATGGCCGGGCGTGTCCATCAGATTGAGGACATAGGTCTCGCCGTCTTGCGCCCGGTATTGCAGCCGCACCGTCTGCGCCTTGATCGTGATGCCGCGCTCGCGCTCCAATTCCATCTGGTCGAGCACCTGCTCGCGCATCTCGCGCGCTTCGAGCCCGCCGGTGGCCTCGATCAGCCGGTCGGCCAGGGTCGATTTGCCGTGGTCGATATGGGCGATGATCGCGAAATTGCGGATCTGGGCGAGCGGCGTCATGCGAGGGCGAACATAGGGCGGGGGCGGCCACCGGATCAACGCGTCGCGACAGCGTCACAGGGCTGCGAGCGTGATCCCTAGGCCCCCTGCAGCGGCGAGAAGGCGATGGTCGTAGCTTGCCAGCTCGACCGGTTCGCCTTGCCGGCGCAGATAGTAGACGGTAGCGAGATGCATGGCGTCGAGCGTGCGAATTGCGGACGGGCCAAGGCTCCAAGGCCCGCGCCAGCACGATTCTGTCCAGCTGCAACAGCTGTATGCCGGCCAACAGCGTCCGCGCCGGCGCAATATTGGTGCCGGTCGCATCGTAGGCGTGGACCCGGTTCCAGATTTCGTATTCGAGCAAGCGGCTTGATACCAACTGCTGCTGCCAAAACCCTGCGGGTGGAGCGCGCGGCTCAAAGAGCAACCGCGCGAGGGCAACCGAACTGTCGAGGTAGATCATCACCAGCGGTCTTCTCGATCCTCATCCAGATCACGCATCAGTTGTTCGAAGGTGAGCCCGGGTACGGGTTTGCCCCGCGGCGGCCAGTCCGGGCCACGTACCGCCGGTCTGATCCAGCCTTCGCGCACGCCGCGCTCGATGACCGACTCCCCTTCGCGCCGGGGCGGCCCGATTTCGGCGACGATGCGGCCGCGGTCGGTGACGACGACCGTCTCGCCGGCGGCGGCGAGGCGAACATATTCGCTGAGCTTGTTCTTGAGGATTTTGAGGCCGACGGTATGCACGGAAATAAAGTAGCCTCCAGAGGCTACTTCGTCAAATCGCAGGCCAATTCAAAACCAAAACCAGCCGGGTGCGAAATAAGCCCGCTTCGGTTAAGCTTCGCTCGCCCGTCTCCCCGCGATGCGGTGATCGAATGCGCACGACGATCGACGACCGTGTGGCCGAGCTCGAAAGAGCCAATGGCGAACTGCGGCGGCAGCTCGACGCCTGCGGCGCCGAACTCAAAGAAGCGCGCGACCAGCAGACCGCGACCGCCGAAGTATTGCAGGTCATCAATTCCTCGCCGGGCGACCTCGCGCCGGTGTTCGAGGCGATGCTGGAGAAAGCGACTGATCTTTGCGAGGCCGAGAACGGGCATGTTGTGGACCTATCACGGCGCAGAAATGCAGCCCGCGGCAATCCTCGGCGCTGCGCCGGGCTATGAGGCGTACTTCGGCAAGGGCTGCGTCCGCTCAGTTCCAATCAGCGCACCTCAGCCGTGGCGCGGCACTCGTCGGCACATCCCGATATCGCCGGCTGACCCAGCTGATGCCGCCTCCGAACTGGCGCGCGCGCTCGTCGAGCTCGGCGGCATCCGTACCATTCTGATGGTGCCGATGCGCAAGGATAGCACTACCGCTCGGCGCCTTCTGCATTTACCGTAAGGAGCCGCGGCCGTTCACCGACAAGCAGATCGCGCTGTTGCAGAACTTCGCCGCGCAGGCGGTGATCGCGATGGAGAATGCGCGGCTCCTCGACCGAGACGCGCGAGGCCCTGGAGCAGCAGACCGCGACCGCCGAGGTGTTGCAGGTCATCAATTCCTCGCCCGGCGACCTCGCACCCGTGTTCGACGCGATGCTCGACAAGGCGACGCGCCTCTGCGACGCCGCGTTCGGCACATCTGTGGACTTATGACGGCGAACGCGTTCCATGCCGGTCGCGCTGCGGCAGGTCCCGGAAGCGTTTGCCGAGTTCCTGATCGCGAGCACGCGCTCCGCCCGGTGCCGGTCAGCGGGCTCGGGCGCGTTGCCGCCGGCGAACGCGTCGTCCATTTCGTCGACTGTTGCCGCGGATGAGGCTGTACGGCAGACGAGCCCGCTGCGCCGGCGCCTTCGTCGAACTCGGCGGCGCTCGCAGCCGGCTCGTCGGTGCCGCTGCGCAAAGACGACACGCTGCTCGGGCGCCATTACCGCCTATCGTCAGGAGGTGCGGCCGTTCTCCGACAAGCAGATCGCGCTGCTGCAGAATTTCGCGGCGCAGGCGGTCATCGCGATGGAAAACGCGCGGCTGATGACCGAGACGCGCGAGGCACTGGAGCAGCAGACCGCGACCGCCGAGGTGTTGCAGGTCATCAATTCCTCGCCCGGCGACCTCGCGCCGGTGTTCGACGCGATGCTGGAAAAGGCGCATGCGCCTTTGCGACGCCGCCTTCGGCGGCGCTGTGAACTCTATGACGGCGAGCGCTTCCGTCGCGGTCGCGCTGCACGGCATGTCCGGCGGCGTTCGCGACATCCTGCGCGCACGGCTATCGGCCGCCGACGCCGGTACGAGCCGTCGCGCGATCTAGCGCGGCGAAGCGCTTCGTCCAGATCGCCGATCGCGACGGAGATCGACCGCATACCGGACGATCCGCGAGCCGCGCGCGTCGAGCTCGGCGGCATCCGCACGGTGCTTGTTCGTGCCGCTGCGCAAGGACGACGCGCTGCTCGGCGGATCATCGTCGTCTCGCCAGGAGGTGCGGCCGTTCTCCGACAAGCAGATCGCGCTGCTGCAGAATTTCGCGGCGCAGGCGGTGATCGCGATGGAGAACGCGCGGCTGTTCACCGAGACGCGCGAGGCGTTGGAGCAGCAGACCGCGACCGCCGAGGTGTTGCAGGTCATCAATTCCTCGCCCGGCGACCTCGCGCCGGTGTTCGACGCGATGCTCGAAAAGGCGATGCGGCTGTGCGGATCGCCGTTCGGCACGCTGTGGACCTATGACGGACGGCAGCTTCCACGCGGTCGCGCATGCGCGGCGTGCCCGAGCCGTTCGCGGAGTCTCTGCGCCAGACCGTTCGAGCCGCGCGCCGGGATCTCCGCTTGCGCGCGCTGATCGCGCGGCGAACGCGTCGTCCATATCGCCGATATGTCCGAACGAGGCCCGCTACGGCCGACGATCCCGCGGCCGCGCCGTGCGTCGATCTCGGCGGCGCACGCACGCTGCTGATCGTGCCGCTGCGCAAGGACGACGCGCTGCTCGGCGCGATCGTCGCGTCTATCGCCAGGAAGTGCGGCCGTTCTCCGACAAGCAGATCGCGCTGTTGCAGAACTTCGCGGCGCAGGCGGTGATCGCGATGGAGAACGCGCGGCTTATCACCGAGACGCGCGAGGCGCTGGAGCAGCAGACCGCGACCGCCGAGGTGCTGGAGGTCATCAATTCCTCGCCCGGCGACCTCGCGCCGGTGTTCGACGCGATGCTCGAAAAGGCGATGCGGCTGTGCGAGCGCCGACTTCGGCAACTCTGTGCACCTATGACGGCGAGCACTTCCACGCCGTCGGCGGTCGCGCGGCGTCGCCGCGCCGTATCGCCGAGTTTCTGACGCGCAGCCGCTTCGCGCCGGGCCCGGACACCGCGATCGGCCGGGTCTGCTCGGCGGCGAGCGCGTCGTCCATATCGCCGATATGCCGACGACCGAGGGCTATCGCGCGGATGACCCGACGGCCGCGGCGCTCGTCGATCTCGGCGGTGCCGCACCATGCTGGTCGTGCCGCTGCGCAAGGACGACGCGCTGCTCGGCGTATTCAGCGTCTACCGCCAGGAGGTGCGGCCGTTCACCGACAAGCAGATCGCGCTGCTGCAGAACTTCGCGGCGCAGGCGGTCATCGCGATGGAGAACGCGCGGCTGATCACCGAGACGCGCGAGGCGCTGGAGCAGCAGACCGCGACCGCCGAGGTGCTGCGGGTCATCAATTCCTCGCCCGGCGACCTCGCGCCGGTGTTCGACGCGATGCTGGAAAAGGCGCATGCGTCTCTGCGGGGCCGCTATCGGCAGCTTGTGACGCTATGACGGCGAGCGCTTCCGATCGCGTCGCGATCCGCGGCGTGCCCGCAGCTTTCGCCGAATCTGTCAGCGCAAGGTCCGATCCGCGCCCGAGCCGGAGGCCCGCTGGCAGCGAGTCTCGCGCGGCGAGCCGTTCGTCCACATCGCCGATCTCGCGGATGACGAGGCCTACCGGCCGACGATCCGATGCGCACGCAGCGCTCGTCGAGCTGGCGGCGTCCGCACCGTGCTGGTCGTGCCGCTGCGCAAGGACGACGCATCTGCTCGGCGTCGATCATCGTCTACCGCCAGGAGGTGCGGCCGTTCACCGACAAGCAGATCGCGCTGTTGCAGAATTTCGCGGCGCAGGCGGTCATCGCGATGGAGAACGCGCGGCTGATCACCGAGACGCGCGAGGCCTTGGAGCAGCAGACCGCGACCGCCGAGGTGTTGCGGGTCATCAATTCCTCGCCCGGCGATCTCGCGCCGGTGTTCGACGCGATGCTGGAAAAGGCGATGCGGCTCTGCGACGGCGTCGAGCGGTACTCTGTGACCTTTGACGGCGAGCGCTTGCATCCGCGCGGTCGCACGGCATCCGCGGCCTGTCGCAGATGTCGTCGAGCATGCTGCGCCAGCGCAGGCGGATCGGGTCGCCGATCCGCACGGTTGCAGCGGGCAGCAGCCGGCGATGCACATCGATCGATATCGCGCCGATGACGAGCGCTTACCGATCCGGCGATCCGCGCGACGGCGGCTGGTCGATCGCGGCGGCGTGCCGCACTCTGATCTGGCGTCGCGCTGCGCAAGGACGGCGCGCTGCTCGGCGCCTTCGCGATCTGCCGCCAGGAAGTGCGGCCGTTCTCCGACAAGCAGATCGCGCTGTTGCAGAATTTCGCGGCGCAGGCGGTGATCGCGATGGAGAACGCGCGGCTGATCACCGAGACGCGCGAGGCGCTGGAGCAGCAGACCGCGACCGCCGAGGTGCTGCAGGTCATCAATTCCTCGCCCGGCGATCTTGCGCCGGTGTTCGACGCGATGCTCGAAAAGGCGATGCGGCTGTGCGAGGCCGCGTTCGGCATGCTGATGACCTTCGACGGCGAGCGCTTCCAGGTTGCCGCGCATCGCGGGCTGCCCGCTCGCTTCGTCGAATACATGGCCGCGACACCCGCTCAGCCGGATCCAGGTCGGAGGGCACGGCGCGGGTGCTGCGCGGCGAAGACATCGTGCACTTCCGGACATGACGGACGATGAGCCGTATCGCGACGGCACCGACCCAATCAGCCGAGCGCATGGTCGATCTCGGCGGCGCCCGAACCGGTCTCGTCGTGCCGCTGCGCAAGGAGGACGCGCTGCTCGGCACGTTCACGATCTATCGCCAGCGAGGTGCGGCCGTTCACCGACAAGCAGATCGCGCTGCTGCAGAATTTCGCCGCGCAGGCGGTGATCGCGATGGAGAATGCGCGGCTGCTCAGCGAATTGCGCCAGCGCACGAGCGATCTGCAGGAGTCGCTCGAATACCAGACCGCGACCAGCGACGTGCTCAGGGTCATCAGCCGCTCGACCTTCGATCTCGATACCGTGCTGCAGACGGTGGTGACCACGGCAGTCCGGCTGTGCCGCGCCGATTCCGCCACCATCCATCGCGTCGAAGACGGCGAATACCGCTGGGCCGCCGGCCACATGCTGTCGCCCGAATACGAGCGGATCGAGCGCAATGTCAGGATCCTGCCCGGCATCGGCACGTTGGTCGGCCGCGCCGTGCTGGAAGGCGCTACGGTCCAGATCCTCGATGCCTGGACCGACCCGTTCTACGAAGCGAAAGAGGACGCCCGCGTCGGCGGCGTGCACACGATGATCGGGGTGCCGCTGCTGCGCGACGGCGCGCCGATCGGCGTCATCGGCCTCGCCCGCCGGCGGGTCGAGGCGTTTTCCGAGCAGCGAGGTGCAGCTCGTCACGACCTTCGCCGACCAGGCGGTGATTGCGATCGAGAATGCGCGGCTGATCGGCGAATTGCGCACCCGCACCGCCGAACTCGGGCGCTCGGTCGACGAATTGCGGCTGCTCTCCGAGGTCGGGCAGGCGGTCAGCTCGACGCTCGATCTGCGGGCGGTCCTTTCGACGGTCCTCGGCCGCTCGGTCGGGCTGACCGGGGCGGATGCGGGTGCTGTCTTCCGCTACAGCCGGGCCGAGCGTTCGTTCCGGCTGGTCGAGGCCTTCGGCTGGGACGAGGCGCTGTTGCGCTCGGTCGGCGATCTGCACGTCCCCGAAGCCGAGACGGCGATGGGCGAGGCCGCCGCCCGGCGCGCCCCGATCCAGCTCGCCGACCTCGCCGACCGGCCGCGCGCGCCGTTGCGCGATGCGAGCCTCGCCGCCGGTTTCCGCGGCGTCTTGATCGTGCCGTTGGTCGGTCCCGAACGCATCCTCGGCGCATTGGTGTTGCAGCGCCGCGCCGCCGGCGAGTTCCCGGCCGAGACGGTGCGGCTGATGCAGACCCTCGCCAGCCAGTCGGTATTGGCGATCCAGAATGCGCGGCTGTTCCGCGAGATCGCCGACAAGAGCGAGCAACTGGCCTTGGCGAGCGAGCACAAATCGCAATTCCTCGCCAATATGAGCCACGAACTGCGCACGCCGCTGAACGCGATCCTCGGCTATGCCGAATTGCTGGTCGACGGCATTTACGGGGCATTGCCGGAAAAGGCGCAGGGCGTGCTCGAACGGGTGCAGAACAACGGCAAGCATCTCTTGGCGTTGATCAACGACGTGCTCGACCTGGCCAAGATCGAGGCCGGGCAACTGACCCTGACGCTCGAAGATTACGTGCTGTCCGACGTAGTTCGCTCCGTCGTGACCGCGACCGAGCCGCTCGCCGCGGCGAAGGGGCTCAAATTCGCCGCGACCGTCGAGGACGGGGTGCCGAGGGCATATGGCGATGCCCGGCGCGTCTCGCAGGTGCTCCTGAACCTGGTCGGCAATGCGATCAAATTTACCGATGCGGGCGAGATCGAGATCCGCGCCGCGGCTGTCGACGGCCAGTTCGTGCTGACCGTGCGCGACACCGGGCCGGGCATCGCCGACGCCGATCAGGAGCGGATCTTCGGCGAGTTCCAGCAGATCGAGAATACCGACACGCGCAAAAAGGGCGGCACCGGCCTCGGCCTGGCGATCTCGAAGCGCATGGTGGAGATGCAGGGCGGCATGATCTCGGTCGAATTCGGCGCCCGGCCGCGGCTCGACCTTCCGGGTCGTACTGCCGGTCCGCGTCGAGCCGGCATTGGAGGAGGCGGCGGAATGACCAAGCGCATCCTCGTCGTCGAGGACACCGACAGCCGAAGCGCATTGATCTGCATCTAGAATCCGGCCAGCTGATTTGCGGAAGGCACAGCATGCGAGAGGTCGGCGCCTTCGAGGCCAAGAACAAGCTCGGCCAGCTGCTCGATTTGGTCGAGCGGGGCGAGGAGATCATGATTACGCGGTACGGCAAGGCAGTGGCGCGTCTGGTCCCGCCGAGTCAGGCGTTCAACCGCGACCAGGCGCGGGCCGCGATAAAGCGCATTCGCGACCGTGCGGAGAAGCTCAAGCTCGGGCCGTTCGAGTGGGCCGAACGGAAATCCTACCGGGGCGAAGGCCGGCCGTGAGCCTGGTGCTCGACAGCTCGGCGGCGCTCGCCTGGATCTACGCGGACGAGACAACCGAAGCAGTGCGTCGGATATTCGAGATTGTCGCGGAAGACGGCGCGCTGGTTCCGGCGCTCTGGCGCCTCGAAGTCGCCAACAGCCTGACGGTCGCGGTTCGCCGCAGCCGGATCGATATCGAGTTCCGCAACGCCGCACTCGCCGATCTCGCCTTGCTCGACATCAGGACCGATCCGCGATACCGACGCTTACGGCTGGACGACGACGACGCATTTTGCCGACCGCTTCCGCCTGACGCTCTATGACGCCGCCTATCTGGAGTTCGCTCATCGGCGCTCGCTGCCGCTCGCCTCGCTCGACGCGGAATTGCGCGCCGCAAGCCATGCTCTGGCATTCCGTTGCTCGGAGAGGAGGCGGCGGAATGACCAAGGAAGTCCCGGCCGGCGAGGGCGCCGAGGGTAACCGCTTTCGGGTAATGCCGGATTGCGAGGGAGGCGAGGAGGCACGGCGACGCAGGATGTTGCAAACGATTACCTAAACGCTTAGGTTTATCCGCCGAGATCGATCATGCCCACGGTCCTGCGCATCGGCGGTTTGCGGGTCGTGATCTATCCCAATGACCATCCGCCGGCTCATGTTCACGTCCTCGGGCCCGGATGGCTGGTGGTGATCAATCTGATCGGACCGAGAGTTCGGGAGGCGATCAATTGCAGCGAGCACGAAGCACGCAGGGCCTTGCGGCTCATCGAGGGCCATCAGGCCGAGTTGCTGGACGCATGGAGGCGATTCCATGGTTGAGCTGAGCGAGGAGGAGTTTGCAGCCGCCAAGGCCCGCGGCGAGGCGCGCATGCGCGGGCCGCGCGCCGAGAGCGCGCATTACGACGCCGGTCGCAACCGTGTCATCGTGCGGCTGACGACAGGCGTCGAGCTCGGCTTCGCACCGCGCGATGTCGAGGGTCTGCAACACGCCTCGGCGGACGATCTCAAGGCGATCGAAGTGCAAGGATTCGGCCTCGGCATCCACTTTCCCAGGCTCGACGCCGATCTCTACGTGCCGGCGCTGCTCGAAGGGGTGCTGGGTTCCAAGCGGTGGATGGCGACACAGCTCGGGGCGGCCGGCGGCCGCGTCCGCAGCGCCGCCAAGGCGGCGGCGTCACGCGCGAACGGCAAACGCGGCGGGCGGCCGCGCCGAGCCGCCGGCGGCACGGAGCGGTAGCGCATGACGAGCACGGACGCGGGCTGAAGACGTGAGCGCCAAAAGACCGAGAAGGTCTTCGAAATGACATTGTGACGGGCTGGCGAGGGAGGACAAGTGAAGATCGACGAAGTCTTGGAAACGGCATGCCCGAAACGGTATGTCGAGTAGGTCATGACCGGTTTGGCCGACCCGATCAACGAACACCTGACCAAGCTGATCGGCTTCGAGTTCTCGTCCGAATTGCGCCGCTATTTCGGTAGCCCGGCGCATTGTTGCAGATGGCTACACCAGCCGATACGACTACGCGCTGCAGACCTTGCGCGAATTGCCCTACGACAAATGGCGCGAATACGACGCCGAGGACACGGTCCGCTTTTATGCGCTGCGGCTGCACGAGCTGGGCATGATCAAAAGCACCCCGCAGCAGATCATCGCCAACGGCACCGACTGGCGTTTTTTGAACGAGATCAAACGCGAGCTGAAGGCGTGAGCCACAAAGGGAAGGGGACTTCCAAATGCAGATTGCGCAAACACGACGTCGTTTCATGAGCGGCGCGGTGATGGCCGGGGCCGCCGGCATCCTGCCGCTGCGGCGCGGGTGGGCGGCCGATCAGGCGCTGGAAACCACGACCGTCCGGCTCGGCAGGATGCCGATTATGTGTTTCGCCCCGCAGTATGTCTGTGAGGCGTTGCTGCGCGCCGACGGGTTTACCGATGTCCGCTACGTCGACACGACTGTGCCGACGCAAGCGGAGGAACTCGGCGCCGGCAAGCTCCATTTCCAATCGAACTTGGCACACGAGTGGGCTATCGCGATCGATCGCGGGCTGCCGATCACTGTCCTCACCGGCGTGCATGCCGGCTGCTACGAACTGTTTGTCCATGGCGGCATCCGCGGCATCGCCGACCTCAAAGGAAAGCGCGTGGGCGGGGATTCGCGCTGGCTCTCGCTGATCGCGGCTTATGTCGGTCTCGACCCGAAAAAGGACCTCACCCTGCTTGACGTTTTCGGCGCCAAAGCAGTGGACCTGTTCGCCGAGGGCAAGCTCGACGCATATCTGGCCTTTCCGCCCGAAGTGCAGGAATTACACGAGCGCAAGGTCGGCCATGTCATCCTGAGGACCGCCGAGGATCCGCCTTGGTCGCAGTATTTCTGCTGCGTGATGGCGGCAAACCGGGAGTACGCTGTACGCTATCCGGTGGCGACAAAGCACGTGATTCGCGCCGTTTTGAAAGCCGCCGATCTGTGCGCCCGCGAGCCCGACGTGGCGGCGCGGCTGATCGTCGAGGGCGGCTTTGCCAAACGCTATGACTATGCGCGGCAGACACTGACCGAGAACCCATACGGCGCCTGGCGGGAGTACGACGCCGAAGACACGATGCGTTTCTATGCGCTGCGGCTGCACGAGCTGGGCATGATCAAAAGCACCCCGCAGCAGATCATCGCCAACGGCACAGACTGGCGCTTCCTGAACGAAGTCAAGCGCGAGCTGAAGGCGTGACCAGCGCGCGCGGAGGAGGATTTGATATGTCGACCATGCAGAGCCGCCGGCGCTTTCTGACGACCCTTTCATTGGCGGGCGCGGCCGGCCTTCTCCGCATGCCGCGGGCGCTCGGCGGCGAAGAGCGGTTGGAGACGACGACATTGCGGCTGCTGCGCCTACCCGCGAGCTGCTGGGCGCCGCAATATGTCGCCGAGGCGCTGCTGCGCGCTGAAGGGTTTACCGATATCCGATACGCCGCCGCCGGCTCGACCGCCGCCGTAAACGAGGCAGTCTCCAACGGCAGCGCCGATCTCAGCATGCATTTCGCGCCGCAATGGGCGTCGGTAATCGATAAAGGCGGCGCGGTCACGGTCCTGGCCGGCATTCATGTCGGCTGTTTCGAATTGTTCGGCAACGCCGGCATCCGCACGATCGCCGATCTCAAAGGCAAGACAGTCGGCGTAGAGGCATTGGGCGGCAGCGATCATCTGTTCGCCTCGGTGATTGCGGCGCATATCGGGCTCGACCCGGCGCACGACATTCATTGGGTCGCCAGCCGGTCGCCGCGGCCGGAGGAGCTCTTTGCCCAGGGCAAGATCGACGCCTGCCTCGGCCTGCCGCCGGTGCCGCAGGATCTGCGGGCGCGGCATATCGGCCACGTTCTCGTCAGCAGCTCGCTGGATCAGCCGTGGTCGCAATATTTCTGCTGCATGCTGGCCGGGAATCGGGATTTCGTGCGCAACAACCCGGTCGCGACCAAGCGCGCGCTGCGGGCGATCCTCAAGGCCGCCGATCTTTGCGCCGCCGATCCCGAACGCGCCGCTCGCTACCTCGTCGATCGCGGCTACACGCCGCGCTACGACTATGCGGTCGCAACGATGCGCGATGTCGTCTACGACAAATGGCGCGATTACGACGCCGAAGACACGATGCGCTTTTATGCGCTGCGGCTTGCACGATCTCGGCCTTGTCAAATCGACCCCGCAAAAGATCATCGCCGACGGCACCGACTGGCGCTTCCTGAACGAGCTCAAGCGCGAGCTGAAGGCTTAGAGCTCAAGACGGGAAATTTAATGCCGATGAAGCAAACCCGACGCGGCTTTTTGACCAGCACGTCAATGGCCTTGGGCGCGGCGCTGCTGGGAACCGCCACAGGCGGCGGCGGAGGAGCGGCTCGAGACCACAAGCTTGCGCATGATGCGCGGCGGCAACATCTGCCCCGCTCCGGAATACGTCGCCGAGGAATTTCTGCACGCCGAGGGGTTTACCGAGATCCGCTTTGTTGCCGGTGAAGGCGCGGAGGTTGCCGAGGCGCTCGCTGGCAACCGGATAGACGTCAATTCGCTCTACGCTTCGGAATTGGTCTCGGCGATCGATCGAGACGCGCCGATCACGATGCTCGCCGGACTGCATGTCGGCTGCTTCGAGCTGTTCGCGCAAGACGGCATCCGCGCTGTGACCGAGCTCAAGGGCAAAAGCATCGCCGTTCCGGCGCTGAATTCGAGCCCGCATCTGTTCACTGCGATCATCGTCGCCCGCGTCGGTCTCGACCCGGCCAAAGATATCCGTTGGGTTGTCTCGCCGAAGCCGATCGAGCTGTTCGCCGAAGGCAAAGTGGACGCCTTTCTCGGCTTTCCACCGGCGCCGCAGGAGGCGCAAGCCCGCCGGCTCGGCCATGCCCTCCTGAACAGCGTGGTCGATCGCGCCTTGGTCGCAATATTTTTGCTGCATGTGGGCCGGCAACCGCGATTTCGTCCGGGCCCATCCGGTCGCGACCAAGCGCGCATTGCGCGCCATCCTCAAGGCGGCCGATTTCTGCACGGTCGATCCGGCGGGGGCGGCGAAGCGGTTGGTCGCAGAGCGATTTTACGCCGGCGCGCGAAGAATATGCGCGGCAGGCGGTGCGCGACATCCCCTACGACAAATGGCGCGAATACGACGCGGAAGACACGGTCCGCTATTACGCGCTTCGCTTGCAGGAGCTCGGCATGATCAAGTCGGACCCGCAGAAGATCATCGCCGAGGGCACCGACTGGCGCTTCCTCGACGAGACTCAAACGCGAGCTGAAGGCTTAAGGCCGCAAGGGGGTGGACTCCAATCATGATGGCGCAAACCCGACGCCGCTTTTTAGCTGATCTTTCACTGGCCGGCACCGCCGTCCTTGTGCGCGCTCCGTCGACGCCGGCCGCCGAAGCCCTGCCCGAAACGACGACAGTGCGTCTTTCCAAGGATCTTGCGATCTGCGAGGCGCCACTGGAGATCGCCGGGGAGCTGCTGCGTGCCGAAGGCTTTACCGATGTCCGCTATGTGGATACGTCTACGGACGATCTCTCTACCGCGATTGCGCAACGCAAGGTCGATTTCGCTCTGGATTTTCCGGTGTTGTTTGCTCCCGGGATTGACGCCGGGAAGCCGATCACTGTGCTGGCGGGCGTGCATGTCGGCTGCTTCGAATTGTTTGTGGGGAATGATGTTCGGACGATTGCAAATCTGAAGGGCAAGACCGTTGGTTTCGAGATCGCCCCGGCGGCGCTGCTCAGGCTGATGGTTGCGCAGGTCGGGCTCGATCCCGACAAGGACATCCGCTGGGTCACCGACCCGTCGGTCAAGCCGCTGGAACTGTTCGTAGAAGGCAAGATCGATGCTTTCCTGGGCTTCCCGCCGGAGCCGCAGGACCTGCGCGCCCGCAAGATCGGCCACGTGATCTTCAGCATCGCGGTGGATCTCCCCTGGTCGCAATATTTCTGCTGCATGTTGTTGGGCGACCGCGACTACGTCCGCAAATACCCGGTTGCGACCAAGCGCGTGTTGCGCGCCGTCCTCAAGGCTACCGACCTCTGCGTCACCGACCCGGCACGTGCTGCGCGACGCATGGTCGATAGCGGGCTGACCCCTCGCTACGACTATGCGTACCAAACGCTCAAGGAATTACCTTACGACAAATGGCGCGAATACGATGCCGAGGACACGATCCGGTTCTACGCCCTACGCCTGCACGAGGCGGGAATGATCAAATCGAGCCCGCAGACGATAATCGCCGAGGGTACTGACTGGCGGTTTCTAAACGAACTGAAACGCGAGTTGAAGGCGTGACTAGGCGTACGGTATTTATGCTCGCGTTGGCGCTGACGCTGTTCCCGGGGTTGGCGGCGACGCACGAGGCCGGCGGAGACCAGCGCCTGCCGGTGATCGGGCCGGCGCCGCCCTTCACCCTGACCTCGCAGGACGGCAAGCCGGTTGCACTTGCCGATCTGCGCGGCAAGGTTTTGGCGGTGACTTTCATCTATACCGGGTGTCCGGATATCTGTCCGCTGGTGACGCAAAAGATGGTCGACGTCCAAAACGCGCTGGGGGCGCAATTCGGCGCCAAAATCGCCTTCGTTTCGATCACCCTCGACCCGGAGCACGACACGCCTGCGATATTGAAGGACTATGCCCAATCCTGGGGCGCCAAACCTAACGGATGGATGTTTCTTACCGGCTCGCCCGCGGCGATCCGGGACGTGACGCGCCGCTATGGGGTATTTTTCGCTAAGAAGGAAGACGGCTCGGTCGATCATACTCAGCTCACCACGCTCGTCGATGCCGATGGCCGGATGCGCGTGCAATATATCGGCTGGCGCTTTAATCCCGAAGAGTTCCGGCGCGATCTGCTGAGCCTCGTGGACACGGAATGATCTCGCTCAACTCGCTCCTCGTCGGCCCGGTCGCGCGCCTGCCGTGGCGTGTCCAGACAAAGCTGCTGGCGGCGTTTCTCGCGATCGTCGCACTGCTGATCGCGCTCGGCGCGATCGGGTTGTACGAGCTCAGCAGGGTCAACCGGCGCACCGAAGAGCTGATCGACAGCGAGCGCAAGATCGCCGCCTACCGCCAGGTCCAGCACGACACCACGAGCCAGCTTTACAGCATCTCTTCGGCGCTCCTGGTCTCGGACGAGCGCACCTTGGCCGGCGCGCTGCGTCAACTGAACCAATTCGGCTATGACCTCGAGCGGCTGCAGTTCGTCGCCAAGGACGAGATCAAGCTGCTGCACAAGGTGCGGCAGGAATACGACCGGTTTATCGCGGTTGCGACGCGGGTCGTCGGACTGATCCGAGGCGGGCATGTCGCCGAGGCCCGCGAAGCGCAGCTGAAGGAGGCCCGGCCGCTGGCGGACCGGCTCGAACGGTTGACCAACGAACTGGTCAACAAGGCCGAGGCCGATGTCGTGGCCGACATCGAGGCGACCGGCGCGGCCTACCGCACCTCGCAAATGATCGTCGTCGCCTTCGCGGTCGGCGCCATCGCGCTCGCGCTGGTCCTCGGGCGGACGATCTCGCGGTCGCTGATCGGGCCGATCCGCGAGATCGACGCCAGACTGCACGAGATTGCTTCGGGCGACTTCAGCCGGCGCGTCAAGGTCGGCAATCGCGACGAACTGGGTGCGCTGGCGGCCAACATCAACCGAACATCCGAGCAGCTCGGGCGTCTCTATCGCGAACTCGAAGAGGTCAGCCAGCACAAATCGGCGTTTCTCGCCAACATGAGCCACGAATTGCGGACCCCGCTCAACGCGGTCCTCGGCTATGCCGAATTGCTGGTCGACGGCATTTACGGCGAATTGCCGGAGCGGCCGAAAGGCGTGCTCGAGCGCATCCAGAACAACGGCAGGCACCTTTTGGCGCTGATCAACGACGTGCTCGATCTGGCCAAGATCGAGGCCGGGCAACTGAGTTTGACGATCGAGGATTACAGCCTGTCCGAGGTGGTCGAACTCGGTGGTCGCCGCGACCGAGCCGCTCGCCGCGGCAAAGCGGCTGAAATTCGTCGCGACCGTGCAGCCCGGTCTGCCGACCGCGCACGGCGACGCACGCCGCGTCTCGCAGGTGTTGTTGAACCTCGTCGGCAATGCGATCAAATTCACCGACGAGGGCGAGGTCGAGATCGGCGCCGCTACCGAAGGCAGGCAATTCGTGCTGACCGTGCGCGATACCGGGCCGGGCATTGCCGAGGCGGATCAAGATCGGATTTTCGGCGAGTTCCAGCAGATCGACAACACCAACACGCGCAAGCAGGGCGGCACCGGCCTCGGCCTGGCGATCTCCAAGCGCATGATCGAGATGCAGGGCGGTATGATCTCGGTCGAACTCGATGCTCGGCCGGGGCTCGACCTTCCGCGTCGTGCTGCCGGTCCAGGTCGAGGCGATGATGGAGGTTGCCGAATGACCAAACGCATCCTGGTGGTCGAGGACACCGAGGACAACCGCAAGATCGTCCGCGACCTGTTGTCGAGCGTCGGCTACGCGCTGATCGAGGCGGTGGACGGCGCCGAGGGCGTAGCCCTGGCGCAAAGCGAGCGGCCCGACCTGATCCTGATGGACATTCAGCTGCCGGTCATCGACGGCTACGAGGCGACCCGGCAGATCCGCGCCGTTCCCGGCCTCGACAAGGTGCCGATCATCGCGGTCACGTCCTATGCGCTCTCGGGCGACGAGGCGAAAACCCGCGCGGCGGGCTGCGACGGCTATGTCGCCAAACCCTTCAGCCCGCGCCAATTGCTCGCCAAAATCCGCGAATTCCTGCCCGATGCGGAGTGACGGCGATGCGCGACCCGGCCCGCATCCTCATCGTCGACGACGTGCCCGACAATGTCGAGGTCCTGCAGATGCGGCTGGAAAGGCAGGGCTATGAGGTCGCGACCGCCGGCGACGGCCTCGAGGCGCTCGAAAAGATCCGCGAATTGCTGCCCGATCTCGTATTGCTCGACATCATGATGCCGAAGCTCGACGGCATCGAAACGGTCAAGCGGCTGAAGAGCGACGCGTCGCTGCCGTTCATTCCGGTGATCCTCGTCACCGCCAAAGCCGACGCTTCGGACGTCGTCGCCGGGCTCGAAAGCGGCGGCGACGACTACTTGACCAAACCGATCGACCATGCCGCGCTGTCGGCGCGGGTGCGGGCGATGCTGCGGATCAAGGGCCTGCACGATACGGTCCGGACGCAAGCGCAGCGTTTGGAGGAACAGGCGGCCGAGCTGTCCGCCTTGAACGGCGCCCTCGAAGAACGGGTCGCCGCCCAGATCGAGGAGATCGAGCGGATCGGCCGGCTCAAGCGGTTTCTGGCGCCGCAGATCGCGGAAACCATCGTCTCGTCGGGCGGCGAGGCGATCCTCGAACATCACCGGCGCGACATCGTCGTGCTGTTCTGCGACATGCGGGGCTTTACCGCCTTTGCCGAAACCGCCGA
>CAVPBN010000035.1:0-34094 GCA_963701815.1 uncultured Alphaproteobacteria bacterium | reverse complement strand
GCTCTCAGAGCGCGTGAATGTATCGATTTGGCTTGATCGCCGTCCTGCATCGAGGATGAGGCGTTTTCTTAAGGTCGGCTCGGCGATGAGCTAGCCGTCGTAGGCCGGCCGGAAGCCGCCATCCGGCATCTTTATCATCCGCGCCTATCGGTCGGCGGTCGAGGCGCGCGGCTCCCTCTGCTGCTTGGTCTGATTACGGTTGGTCTCGATATAAGCCCACACGTCGCGTACCGGGTTATCGGCCGCCACCGGCCCATCCAGATCCAACACGCGAAGCTCGATCAGGTTGCGTTGCGGCACCTAAAACCCAGGATGCCCGCGCCGCCGTTCCGGGGCATTCTGATCGGCAAGGTTCTCCAACAATGGCGCCTCGTCCATACCCCGATCCCGCTGCGATTAACCCTCCCCATCGAAGCGAACTGCAAGCCGACGACAAACCCTTAAATTGATTGCTAACCGCAATAAATTCACACGACCACCGCCGCGGTTGTCCTCGCCATGGCTCCGGCCCGCGTGCCTACTGGTCTTCGCCGTATTTTCATCGAGCGTGGTGCGCGCCGCGCCGCGCTGGTTGTCTCTGCGGCGAAGATCGCTTGGTTCCCGGCGCCGGCGAATAGGCGAAGCTGCCGCGGTTGAGGATCGCCTCGCGCCCGCCGAACGCGGCGATGCTGCGCGCGCCTGGTCGGATTTGGCCAGCGCGTCGGCGGCCTCGGGATCGACGACCGGCCGCAACGCCGCCTCGCAATCGGCGACGAGGCCCTGTAGCCGGGCTCGCCGGCGAGGTCGCGGGCTTCCTGCGGGTCGGCGTCGAGATCGAAAAGCTGCGGCGGCATGCCGACGTAATAGACGAACTTGAACCGCCCCTTGCGGATCATGAAGGCGCCGGTCGCCGCGCCGGTCGCGTGGTATTCGCCGAGTATCGTGCGCCGCGGCGCGGCGCCGCGCCGACCTCGTCGAGCGGCATGCCGGGCAGGTCGCGGTCTTCGGGCTGCGGCGCGACGCCGGCCCAGTCGAGGATCGTCGGGAAAGCAGTCGACCAGCGTCACCGGCTCGCGGCAGACCAAGCCCTGCGGCAGTCCCGGCCCGGCGGCGATCATCGGCACCCCGGCCGATTCCTCGTACATCGTCGATTTGCCCCACAGCCCGCGGGTGCCGAGATTGTCGCCGTGATCGGCCGAATAGAGGACCCGCGTCGCGTCGGTGAGGCCGCCGCCGCCGAGCGCCGCCGATCAGCCGCCCGACATTGTGGTCGGTAAAGCTGACCAGGCCGAAATAGGCGGCGATCGCGCGCCGCACATTGGCCTCGTCGACAAACCCCTGCTCGTAGATCTGGCACTCGCGGAACGCGGCGATATAGGGATGGTCCGGCCGCTCCGCTCGGCGCCATGCAGCGCCGGCAGCGGCACCTTGTCCTCGGGATAGAGGTCGTAAAATTCCGGCCGCGCGATCAGCGGGAAATGCGGGCAGACCAGCGACACGAACAAGGCCCATGGCTTGCCGCCGGCCCGTCATTGGCCGCGGCGGCCCGCGCCTTCAGCCAATCGACCGCGGCATCGGTGATCTGCTGGTCGTAATCCTGGTAGCTCGAATTGCCGCGCCCGGCATCCTTGGCGAGACGCAAGGTCGCCTTGCGCACCGGCAGCGGGTCGCGCAGCCAGCCGAGCGGGTCGCCGATGCCGTCGTTGATGTGCAGCGGCATGATCTCTTCGGTAAAGCCGTTGTCGTCGTCCTCGCTGCGGAAATGCAGCTTGCCGATCGAGACGACCTCGTGCCCGGCCGCCCGCAGCCGGTGATGCCAGGTCGGCACGCTGCCGTCATAGGCGATGCCGTTGTCCCAGAAGCGGATCTGGTGCGGATAGCGCCCGGTCGCGAGGCTGGCGCGCGCCGGCACGCAGATCGGCGAGTTGGTATAGGCGTCGGCAAACCGCACCCCGCGCGCCGCCAGCCGGTCGAGGTTCGGCGTCCGGATCATCCTGTGGCCGTAGCACCCGAGCACCCGCCGGCTGTGCTCGTCGGAGAGGATGAACAGGACGTTCGAGGGTTTCATACCGGCCGGCCGGCTTACGTATTCCGCCCGACCTGCTTGCCGGCGGTGGTGCCGGCGATCTTGCCGAACACCGAGCCCGAGACGAGGCCGGTGCCGCCCGGATAGTTGAGATAGAACAGCCCGCCGACCAGTTCGCCGGCGGCATAGAGGCCGGCGATCGGCCTTCTGCGCGGTGTCGAGCACCCGGCCGTCGGTGTCGATGCGCACCCGCCGAAGGTGAAGGTCACGCCGCAGGTCGTGCAGTAGGCCTCGTAGGGCGGCTTTTCCAGCGGCATCGCCCAGTTGGTCTTGTCGATCGCGAGGCCCTTGGTGGTGCGCCCGTCCTTGACCGTCGGGTTGTAGGGGATGTCGCGCTGCACCGCGGCGTTGTAGTCGGCGATCGTCTTGAGGAACGCCGCCTTTTCGACCGCGCGCGTCTCGGCCATCTTGTCGGCCAGTTCCTCGATCGTGTTGGCGGTGACCTTGGTCACCTGGCGGATGCGGTATTCGTCGCGCTGCAGATGCACGACCTGCTGGTCGAAGATCTGCCAGGCGAACTGGTGCGGCTGGTTCAGAATCTCGCGGCCGTATTTGGCATAGGTGTAGTTGCGGAAATCGGCGCCCTCGTCGCAGAACCGCACGCCGTCGGCGTTGACCATGATGGCGAACGGGTAGGAGTGCTTCTGGAAATTGTCGCCGACCGCGAGGTCGCCGAATTCGGGCGCGTTGTAGTCCCAGCCGACCGCGTGGCAGCCCGACCAGTTGCCGTAGGGCATCGCGCCGATCTCGAGCGCCATCTTGATGCCGCCGCCGGTGTTGAAGCGGGTGCCGCGCACCTTGGCGAGGTCCCAGCCGGGGCCGAGATAGCGGGTGCGCATCTCGGCATTGGCCTCGAACCCGCCGCAGGCCAGCACCACCGCCTTGGCCCGGATCTGGGTCGTCTTGCCCTCGACATTGGCGACGACGCCGTGGACGCCGTCATCGTCGGCGATCAGCTTCTCGCCGCGCGCCTCGTAGGCGACCTGGATCTGGCGGTCCTCGGCCGCCTTGAACAGCCCCTCGACGAGCCCCGGCCCGCCGCCCCAGGCTTCGAGCGCCAGCCCGCCCCAGAACACGAACTTGCCGTCGTGCTTGAAGGCCTGGCGCGAATACATCGGGGCAAAGCGGATGCCCTTGCCGCGCATCCACAGCAGCGTTTCCTGGCTCTTGGTGATCAGCAGCTCGGCCATGTCGGGGTTGCTGCGGTAGTCGGTCAGCCGGCCGAGATCGTCGTAATACTTGTCCTGCGTGTAGGTGCCGAAATCGCTGGTCGCGATCTCGGTCTCGGAGAGGTCGCAGAGCTTCAGCAGGTCGTCGACGCCGTTATAGACAAAGCGCAGCGCGCCGGCGGTGTAGCGGCTGTTGCCGCCGCGCTCGTCGAACGGCGCCGCTTCCAGCACCAGCACCCGCGCGCCTTCGCCGCGCGCCGCCAAGGCCGCGCACATGCCGGCATTCCCCGGCCCCGACCACGACGACATCGAATTCGCCCGCAATCATCGCATTTCCTCCGCTTCGATCCGCTGGCGACGGAGTAGCGCGCGCGGCGGGTGGGGGCAAGGGAAGGATCGCGCATATGCGCTGCTTGCGACCTCGTCCTCGGGACACGAGAGCGGGAAAGCGTACTTGCGCGGGTGAGGGCGCATGAACAGCTATGCGGGCATGGATTTCTCACCGGCGGATCGGGCGGCGTTGGCGGCGGCGGTAGAGCGGCTGGAGATGCCGGGCATTGCCGGCCGGCTCGCAGGTTTTGCCGGGCGGCCGGCCGAATTGTTGGCGCGGCGCTTGCCGGGTGCGGCGGCCGGCATCGTCGCCGCAGCGGCCGAGCGCGCCTTGGCGCAAGCGCTCGAAATCGCATTGTTCAGCCTGAAAGACCGCCGGTTCGGCGGCGGGCGGGTCGTGCATTCGACGCTGGCTTCGGCCTCGGGCGCGGTCGGCGGCGCCTTTGGCCTCGCCGCATTGACGCTCGAACTGCCGGTGTCGACGACGATCATGCTGCGCGCCATCGCCGCGATCGCCCGCGCCGAGGGCGAGGATCTGGCCGATCCGCGGACCGGGCTCGCCTGTCTCGAAGTCTTTGCCCTCGGCGGGCCGGGGCCGCGCAATCCCGCAGCGGGCGCCGACGAAGCCAACGAAATCGGCTATTTCGCGATCCGCGCGGTATTGGCGCGCGGCCTGGCGCAGGCGGCCGACCTCGTCGTCCACAAGGGCGCCAAACACGGCAGCTCGGCCATGGCAATACGGTTTCTGGCGCCGGTCGTCGCCCGGTTTGGCGCGCTCGTGTCGCAAAAGGTCGCCGCACAGGCGGTCGCCGTGGTCGGGGCCTTTGGCGGGGCCGCGCTGAACTTTGCCTTCAGCGAGCATCTGCAAGGTTTGGCGCGCGCCCATTTCGCGGTGCGGCGGCTCGAACGCGCCTATGGCGCCGAGGCGGTGCGTGCCGAATACGATCGGCTCAGATCGCCGACCGCGCTCGCCGCGTGACTGCTTCCGCTTTTCCCGGACATCAGGCTTTTTTTTAGATCAGGCCGGCGGCGGTTCGAAAGCCTTGACCGGCGGCGGCGGGCGCTCGAAACGCTCGATCTCGATCAGGCTGAGCTGTCCGGTGCAGCCTTGCGCCAGCGACGAGGTGCCGGCATCGCGGGTCAGCACGTTCGGGTTGCCGTGGACGCAGAGCGGCGCCTCGGCGGCGGGGTCTTCGGGGTCGTACCAGGCGCCGGTCGCGAGCTGGACGACGCCCGGACGCACCAGATCGCTCAGCACCGCGCCGGCGAGGCAGGCGCCGCGATCGTTGTAGAGCCGCACGATATCGCCGTCGCCGATGCCGCGTGCGGCGGCGTCGTGCGGGTGGATGCGGACCGGCTCGCGCCCGGCGATCTTCGAGGCCTGGCTGACGGCGCCGAAATCGAGCTGGCTGTGCAGACGCGTCGCCGGCTGGTTGGCGATCAGCTGCAGCGGGAAGCGCGCCGCCGCCGGCGACCCGGCGAACTCCGTGGGCGCCAGCCAGGCCGGATGCCCCGGGCAATCGGCATAGCCGAAACCGGCGATCGTGGCCGAACTGATCTCGATCCGGCCGCTCGGCGTCGGCAACGGCGCCTTGTCGGGGTCCCGCCGGAATGCCCTGACGATGCCGCCATCCCAAGCCTGGAGCGGCAGAACGAGCTCGCCCTGTTCCCAGAACCGCTCGAAATCGGGGGCGGCGAGGCCCTGATCGAGCATCGCGCGCCGGGTCGGTTCGTAGACGATCTCCAGCCACTCTCGCGGCGAGCGGCCCTCGGTGAAGATCTCGTCGACATCGAGGCGCCGGGCCAATTCGGCAAAGATCGCGTAGTCGTCGCGCGCCTCGCCATAGGGTTCGACCGCCCGGTGCATCGCCACCAGCAGCGGGTCGCCGGCCGAGCCGCCGATATCCTCGCGCTCCAATGTGACGGTCGCCGGCAATACGACATCGGCGTGGCGCGCACTCGCCGTCCATGCCGATTCATGCACGATCACGGTGTCCGGTCGGGCAAAGGCGCGGCGCAGCCGGTTCAGGTCCTGGTGATGGTGGAACGGGTTGCCGCCGGCCCAGTAGACCAGCCTGATGTCGGGATAGGCGAGTTTGCGGCCGTTGTAGTCGAAGAGTTCGCCCGGATGCAGCAGCATGTCGGCGATGCGCGCGACCGGGATGAAATCGCCGACGCCGTTGCGCCCTTGCGGCAAGGCCGGGAGCGGCACGGCGAGCGGCGGCTTGCCGGTATTCGAGGTCGAGCCGAGCGCATAGGCGAAACCGCCGCCCGGCAGCCCGATCCGGCCGAGGAGCGCGGCCAAGACCAGCCCCATCCATACCGGCTGCTCGCCGTGCTCGGCGCGCTGCAGCGATTGCGAGCAGGTGACGAGGGTGCGCCGGCCCGCGGCGCGCCGCGCCAAATCGGCGATCTCGTCCGCCGCAAGTCCGCAAATCGCCGCCGCCCAGCCGGCGTCCTTCGCCGTGCCGTCGCTGCGGCCGAGCAGATAGCGCTCGAATTCCGCCCAGCCGACGCAGCAGCGGTCGAGAAAGGCGCGGTCGTGCCGTTCCTCGGCGACCAGCGTGTGGGCCAGCCCGAGCATCAATGCCACATCGGTGCCGGGCCGGATCGAATGCCACACCGCCCCCGCCTCCGCCGGCAGATCGTCGCGCAACGGGCCGATCAGATGAAATTCGACGCCCCGATCGCGCGCCGCGGCGAGCCCGGAGCGGGCGATGTGTCGGCTGGTGCCGCCGCCGCCGACATCGTTGTTTTTGAGCGCCATGCCGCCAAAGGCCAGCACCAGCGCGCTCTCCGCCACCAGCTCGGCCCAGCTGACGTTGTTGCCGGCCACCGCCCCTTGCGGGCCGACGATATATGGCAGGATTACCGTCGCGGCCCCCGAGCTGTAGCTGTTGACCGAACGGACATAGCCGCCGAGCGTGTTCAGAAAACGATGGATCTGGCTCTGTGCGTCGTGAAACCGGCCGGCGCTGGCCCAGCCGTAGGAGCCGCCGAAAACCGCGGCCGGACCGTGCGCGGCATAGACGCGGCGCAGTTCGGCGGCAACCCGATCGAGCGCTTCGGGCCAGGCGACCGCGACAAATTCGTCGCGCCCGCGACGGCTGTCGGCTGCCGGGCCATGCTCCAGCCAGCCGCGCCGGATCATCGGCCGGGCGACCCGCGCCGGGTGCGAGACCGCAGCCGGAATGTTGCCGAGCAGGGCCGAGGGATCGGGGTCGCGCGGATGCGGCACGATCTCGATGTCGCGCCCCCGCGCCAGCACGCCGAACGCGCCCCAATGCGAACTGTGCGGTACGCCCCGGTCCCGTCTGTCCGGCGCCGTCGCTCCGGGCCCAACCGCCTGCACCATTCCGCTCTCCCGCCGCGATCGACAAACACCGCCGATTGCCGCTAGCTTTACAACATGATTTCGCTCAGCGAAGAGATCGCGATCGCCGCACCGCCCGGTGCGGTGTGGCCGTTGCTGCGCGACCCGGCCCTGGTCGCCTCGTGCATTCCCGGCGCCGTTCTGACCGCCGCGGGCGAGGACGGCGCCTATCAAGGCACGATCCAGGTCAGGTTCGGGCCGACCAGGGCAATTTTTCGGGGCGAAGCAAAGCTCTCCTATGACGACGACGAGATGCGCTGCACGATCGAAGGCCGCGGCATCGACGGGCGCGGCGCCTCGCGGGCCTTGGCCTCGGGCGTCGTGACGGCGCGCGGCATCGGCACGACGGTCCTCGCCTGCAAGGGCAATTTCAACGTGACCGGACCGCTCGAAACCTTTGCCAATGCCGGCGGGGTGCATCTGGCGCGGGCCTTGCTGGCCGAGTTTGCCGGCAACATGGCGCGGATCGTCGCCGAGCGCGTGCCCGATCTCGCGGCGATGACGGCCGCGGCCGAGGCAGCCGCGGCCGAGGCCGCTGCCGCCCAATTCCGGCCGCCGCCGGCTGCGGCGCAACCCGTCCGGCCGCCGCCGAATTGCGCGGCGGGCGGCTGCTGTGGCGGGCCTTTCTCGGCTGGCTGCGAGAGATTCTTCCGATCAAAGGAAAAGCAGGATGAGCGACAACCAGGTTTCCGACGTCTTGGCGCAGGCCTTCGCCGCCGAGGGCGTCGATACGTTGTTTACGCTGATGGGCGACGCCAACATGTACTGGTCGGCGGCGATGGCCGACAACCAGGGCGTTCGCCTGATCCACGCCCGCCACGAGCATTGCGCCTGCGCGATGGCCGACGCCTATGCCCGCGCCTCGGGCAAGGTCGGCGTCGCCTCGGTCACCTGCGGCCCCGGCTTCACCCAGATCATGACGGCGCTGGTCATGGCCGCCCGCGGCAACGCGCCGATCGTGGTGTTTTCCGGCGACGCGCCGATCGGCGCGTCGTGGTACATGCAGCAGATCGACCAGGCGCCGTTGGCGCTGGCGACCGGCGCCCATTTCGTGCCGATCCGCACGATCGACCGGGCGCTCGACAATGTCCGCGAGGCGTTTTACGTCGCCCGCGCCGAGCGCCGCCCGGTGGTGCTGAGCGTGCCGCTCGACCTGCAAAAGGAGATTTTTCCGTATCTGCCCGATTATGCGCCGTCGACCGAACTGATGCCGCGCCCGCAGGTGGCGATGCCCGATCCGGCAATGGTCGACGCGGCCGCGGCGATGATCGCAGAGGCCGAGCGGCCGGTCGTCATCGGCGGCCGGGGCGCGGTCTGGTCGGGCGCCGGGCAGGCGCTCGAAGCATTGGCCGAGCAGAGCGGCGCGCTGCTGGCGACGACCCTCCTCGGCAAAGGGCTGTTCGACGGCAACCCGTTTGCGCTCGACATCGCCGGCACCTTTGCGAGCGACCTCGCCCGCGAATTCTTCGCCGACAGCGATCTGGTGATCGGCGCCGGCGCCGGGCTCGGTCATTACACGACCGAGGGCGGCTATCTCTACCCCAACGCCAAGGTCGTGCAGATCGACGTCGCCCCGCGCGGCCTGTGGCAGGGGCTCAAGACCGCCGATCTGCATATCAGGGCCGACGCCCGCGCCACCGCCGAGGCGATCCTTCGCCGGCTCGCCGAGCGCGGCATCCGCCGGCCGGGCTGGCGCAGCAATGCGGTGGCCGCGCGGATCGCCGCCGACGTGCCCGACGCCAAGGTCTACGTGCCGACGCCCGGCACCCTCGACCCGCGCAAGGTGGTGCGCGAACTCGACGGTGCCGTGCCCAAGGACTGGGACGTCGTCGTCGCCGGCGGCCACTGCTTCGGCTTCGGCATGACGCATCTGCGGGGCCGCGCGGCCGGCAAATACCATACGCCGTTGGATTTCGGCGCGATCGGGTCGGGGCTGTCGGCGGCGATCGGCGTCGCCGCGGCGCGCGGCGCCGACAAGATCATGCTGATCGACGGCGACGGCAGCCTCTATCAGCACATCCAGGAACTGGAGACGGTGCGCCGGCACGGCCTCAAACTGCTGATCTGCGTGCTGAACGACGGCGGCTACGGCGCCGAATCGCACAAGTTCCGCGCCTATGGGGTCGACCCGGGCCACGCGATCCACGGCCGCGGCGACCTCGCCGCGATCGCCCGCGGCTTTGGCCTGAACGGCGCCACCGTCACCGAGATGGGCCAGTTCGAGCGCCTGTTCGCCGAGCACCGGCAGGCCGACCGCACCAGCCTGTGGGACGTGCATGTCGACGATCTGATCCCGACCCGCCAATTCCGCCGCGTCCATTACGGCGAGGCGTGAGCCGGACCATCCGTTTCCGTCGTCGCCGTTTTCGTAACGCGCCGATGGCGGCCCCGAGGCGGCGCCACGCCCTACACGGCCGCGCGCCGGTCAGGCATGCTCCTGCGAGATGTCTCGACCGGTGTAATCGGGCAGCAGGATCGTCGCGATCAGGCTGATGATCGCGCAGACGGCGATATAGGCGGCGATCACGTAACCCGAACCGTACGCCGCCAGCAGCGCCGCCGCGATCAGCGGCGCCGGACCGCCGGCGGTGATCGAGGCGAGCTGATAGCCGATCGAGGAACCGCTGTAGCGCAGCCGCGGAGTAAAGCATTCGGCGATCAGCGCCGCCTGCGGGCCGTACATGATATCATGCGGGACGAACGACAGGACGATGCCGAGAAAGATCCAGCCCGGCACCATCGTGTTGAGCAGCGCGAAATAGACGAAGCCGAAAATCCCGGTCAGGACCGTCCCGATGATGTAGATGCGCTTGCGGCCAAAGCGGTCGGAGAGCGCGCCCGGCGACCGGGATCGTGACAAACGAGATCAGCCCGGCCGTGATCAGCGCCGTCAACAGGAAGTCGCGCGGCTGGTGCAGCACCTGGGTGCCATAGGCGAAGACGAAGGCGAGGTAGATATACGCCGGCGCCTGCTCCGCGGTGCGCGCCAGCGCCGCCAGGATGACCTGTTTGGGCTGGCGCTTGAGCACCTCGATCGCCGGCGCCCGCTCGACGCGTTCTTCGGCGACGATCCGGCGGAAAATCGGGGTCTCGAGGATGCCGAGCCGGATGTAGAGGCCGATCCCGACCATGATGATGCTGAGCATGAACGGGATGCGCCAGCCCCAGACCAGAAACTTGTCGCCGGAAACGGCGCTGCCGACCAGCACCGCCATGTTCGCCAGGAACAGCCCGCCGGCCCGCCGAATTGCGGCCATGAGGTGATGAAGCCGCGATGCTTGTTGGTGCGCGCCCATTCCATCGCCAGCAGCACCGAGCCGCCCCATTCGCCGCCGACGCCGACCCCCTGGATAAAGCGGATGACGGTCAGGATAACCGCGCCCCAGATGCCGACCGAGCGTAGGTTCGGACAAAGCCGACCGCAAAGGTGGCCAGCCCGGTGATCAGCAACGTGGCGATCAGCGTCGCCTTGCGGCCGATGCGGTCGCCGTAATGGCCGAAGATGAAGGCGCCGATCGGGCGGGCGATGAAGCCGACGGTATAGATCGCGAAGGCTTGCAGCACGCCGACCAGCGGGTCGGAATTCGGAAAGAACAGTTTGCCGAATACGAGGCCGGTGACGACGCTGTAGAGGAGGAAATCGTACCACTCGATGGTCGTGCCGACCGTGCTGGCGATCACCGCCTTACGCAATTGCGTGCGGTGCTCGGTTTCGGATAATGGTCCGCCAAGGACATCGGCCGTCGCCATAGCATCACCTCCCAACATCCGGTTCTTCTATCGGAGGTTATACCCCCTCCGTCGCCGCAAACCCAACCCCGCCGGTTTCGATCAGTCCGGGATGCAGTTCGACATTGAGCAGCTCGATGAAATCCCGCGCGTTCGTTGTCGGCGAAGTGATCGCATGGGCGCGCGAGCATCGGGAGAGCCTGGCGCTCAAGTGGGCCGAGTTGAATGAACGAGGTTGACCATGCCGAGGAAGATTTTGCCGCGCATCGTCGCGGTAACGCCTGGCGAACAGCCGATGACCCTGCGTGTTCGCTGGGACAAAGGCGAGGAGAGCCTCGTCGACGTGTCCGGCATGATCGAGAGCTTCCGCGTCTACGCGCCGCTGCGGCAGTCGCCGGAACTGTTTCGCCGGGCGCAGGTGGGCGAGTACGGAGCCGACGTCGTTTGGACCGACGAGATCGACATGGCGGCCGATACCTTGTGGCGTCTGGCGCAGGAGCAGTCGGGGGAGACCATGACGGCGGACGCGTTTCGGGACTGGCGCGAGCGCAGGGCCTATACCCTGGACGAAGCCGCGCGGGCGCTCGGTCTCAGCCGGCGCACGGTCGCCTATTACGAGAAGGGCGACCGCCCGATCCCCCGCGTCGTCGCGCTCGCGACCAGGGCTTTGGATATGGCTTGAACGGGAGTCACCAAGGTGGGCCGGTTCGGGCGCCACTTCCACCAGCACAGCAATCGGACTCCGCTGAAGCGCCTCTTTGGGTCCAAAACTCCCACACCAGGGCGTCGATGTGTTGAGATCCCGCCAATCGGAGGAAGGCCTATACGGTAAAGCGGCCGGGGCCGGCTTGTCGCGCTTGGCCGAGCGAGACGAGGGTTTCCAGGACCTCCGCAACGCGGTCGCGCCGGGCGCGGATAAAACGAGCGGCGACCTGCTCGGCGGCGGCGGGCCCACCCTCGCCGGCGAGTGCGGCGCGCACCGCCTTGAATTGCTCCGGCAATTCCCGCGGCCAGGATCGCCGTTCCGCCTCGGCGGCGGCCGCCACCTCCAATTCGCGCTGCGACCGGCGCCTGTCTGATACTGGTCTGGAATTCGGGACGCAGCCAGCGGATCTTGCCGCGCCATTCCTCTTCCGCGCGCTCGCGGTTGAGGGCGACGAGGCGGGCGAGCAGATCGTCGTCGCCAAGATCGGCGGGCCAGCCATAGGCGGCGAAGACTACGTGGTCGAGATCGTCGTGCAGGCGCCGGATGACGCCGACGAGGCCGCGGTCGTGGATACCGCGCTCCGCCGCGGTCAGTGGTCTCGCCAGAACGGAGTTTCACGAGCACATTGTAGAGCGCGGTGAGGGTCAGGTCGGGATGAAGACGCAACCGCTCCTTGCGGAGCGCATCCAATTCCTCGGCGATCGCCGCGATCGTCGCACGCTCGTCTTCGCCGCAATCCGGGAACGGGAACGGGTCGAAGCAAAGGGATTTGGTGTAGACTGGATCGTCACCGTAGCCAAGCCGGGTGCGGGATGCCAGAGCCCAAGCGACGTGGGTGCGACTGGACAGCACACCCAAGCTAAACCCGTCTTTGATCGCGAAGACGATGAGTTTGTTGTCGGGTAGTACCACATTCATCAAGGAATACGAAAGTTCGGTGCTTGGCGGTTTCAACAGTGACGATGTATCGGTCTGAGGCCGAGCAACGCCCGCCGAAGTTCCGGCCGCGGCTTACCGAACAGCCACCAATCCCGGTAAGATCGCTCGGTTGTTCGTGGCATCGCGCGCCGGTCTTCACCCGCTCCAGCACCCATTGATACACATCGGGGAAGCGCTGCCGGACTTCCGCTTCGGTCATTCCGAACAGATCGATGACCATGACATTGCGGCTGCGGCCGGTCAGATCGCGGCCGTTCAGATACGGCCGGATATGCCGATCGAGCCCGGGCACCCGGCCGAGGCCGAGCGCCTTCGCCTGCTCCGGCGTGACGATGAACCCGGCGCCGTGCAATTTTACGCCGGGAGAGCACAGGCCTTCGTTCGCCCGCAACGGCAGAGCGCGGGTCAGATCGGCGCCGATGCGCAGATCGGCGTGAATGACGCCGACGCGCTCGCGACAATTCGACCTCCGACTCGCCGTCGGCGAGCGGCTTCTCGCGCGTAACTTCGAGCAGCCGGCCGGGCCGGTTCCGGCCGCCGACGCAGACGGTCATCGCGATGCGCACGTCGGCGGCGTCGGAGGCATCGACCCAAGGATGGTTCGGGATCGCGAAAGCCAGCGAGATGCCGTCGACATTCTCCAAATGCGCCTGCACGACCCTGCGGTTGAACGCCTGCGGCAGGCTGTTGGTGGTGATCAAGCCAAAGCGCCGGGTACGCCCGGCGGCAATTTCCTGGGCGGCGCGCTGCCACCAATACATGACGTAATCGGCCGATTGCGGCATCTGACGGTAAACGTCCCACAGCGCCTCGGCATAGCCCTCGCCCTGCACCGCGCGGAGATCCTTGCCGCCGATGAACGGCGGGTTGCCGATGATGAAATCCGCTTTCGGCCATCTCGCCCGCTGCGCCCCGATCAGCCGGATGACCTCGACCCGCGCCTCTTCGTCGGGGACCATCTCGCCGGTGACAGGATGCGGCTTGCGGGTGCGGCCGTCCCAGCGGGTCAGCGGACGGCGGTCCGGGCCGCGCACCAGCTCCTCGCGCTGCCACGTCAACAGCGCGTCGCGATGTTCGATGTTTTTGAAATTGCGCAACACCGGCTCGGCCGGCTTCGCCGTGCCGCGAATGCGGAAATGCCATTGCAGATAGCCGATCCACAATACCAATTCGGTGATTGCGGCGGCGCGCGGGTTCAGTTCGATGCCGCGGAGTTGGTGGGGATCGACCGTGAATCCGGGCCCTTCGAGGGAGGGCATCTCGCCAAGGCTCGCGAGCAGGTCCAGCACCTCGCCTTCGAGCCGCTTCAGATGCTCCAAGGCGACATAAAGGAAATTCCCGGTGCCGCAGGCCGGGTCGAGTATCGTGACGCGGCAGAGGTTTTCGTGAAAGCGGCGCACTACGGCGACTGCACCGGTCTTGTCCCCGGCGTCCGCCAGTTCGACCGCCGCGGCCTTGACCGCCTCCCAGTCGGCGCGCAAGGGCTCGATGATCGTCGGCAGCACCAGGCGTTCGACGTAGGCGCGCGGCGTGTAATGCGCGCCGAGCCGCTCGCGTTCGCGGTCGTCGAGCGCGCGTTCCAGCAATGTCCCGAAAATCGCCGGCTCGACCGCCGACCAATCGGCCTCGGCGGCGTCGATCAGCAATTCGAGCTGCCCCGCATCGAGCGGGATCGCTTCGGTCTTTTCGAACAGGCCGCCATTGAAGCGCAGGATGTCTTCGCCCAGCTCGGGCGAAAATCCGCCCTTGTCCATGTTGGCCCACAAGCTCCGCATCATTGGGGCGAAAGTCTGCGGCTTGCCTCGCAGCCCGCGCAGCAATTCGCGAAAGCCGTTCTTCCGCAACAGCCCGATGTCCTCGGCAAACATCGTGAACAGGCTGCGCATCAGGAACAGCGCGACCCGTTCCGGGTTGTGCCCGGCATCCTCCAGGCTGCGGCCGAGCAATGCCAGACGCGCCGCGATGTCGCGCGTGACCCTCGCCGCGTGACGGCTCGGGTCGAGCGATAACGGGTCGAGCCAAATCGCCTTCAGGCGCTCGCGCACCTCCTCCCGTACCAGCTCAGGAAGAAGGACGCGAAAACTGTTGGTGTCCGGGAATTGCGCGTAATGCTTTCCAGCGCCGGTGAAGTCCGCGTAGGTCTCGATGCTGTGCCCGACATCGACTATGATTAAAAACGGCGGCCATTCGGGCAATCCCTTCGCATATTGCTCAGCCTGGCCGCGGGCGCGCAGCATCGCCGTATCCCAGGCCCCGGTGCCGCGGACCCCGTGGCCGCGCCGGCGCCGCGGGGAGGACAGGCCCGCCTGCTCCAGCAGCGTCGCTTCCCGTTTTGCCTCGCAGCCCTGCTTTGTCTCCAGGACGAAAGCGCCACGCCGGTACAGGTCGGCGAACCCCGTGGAGGTCGACCCGTCCGGATTGTCAAAGTGCACCGGGCGCTCGAACACATAACCGTCTCGCTCCGGTTCGCCGGTGGCCGGCTCCGGCCGCGGAAGCCCGAGGACTTCGCACAGCTCGATGAGAAACAAGGCGTAATTGGCGCGCTCGGAGGCGGCCGATTGCCGCCATCGGCGGATAAACTCTTCGACCGCCGTGCCGCCGTCAGTTGGAGCTCGATCGCCGCAGTCCACGCGATTGTCCATCGCCGCAACAACGGAAATGGATAGCATGGTCGAGGTCAGTCCAGCGTTCCGAATTATGATCGCCCGGGGTTTGCGGGCATGGCGGAGCGTGGTGGCCGCGTTTTAAATTAAAGGGCGCGAGAGGGTGTTGAGGGCCAAGGGCTGCCCGAGCTCCCGGCTGACCGAACTCCGCGGATCTCGCGCTTTCGGCTTTGCCCGGGATATCTCAGGCGGCGACAGGGAGAACGGAGATGGCGATTTGCGATATCCTGGTTTGTCTCGACGCGACCGAAGCGGGCGACGGGCGGCTCGATCTGGCGCTCGGTCTCGCGCAGGCCAACAAGGCGTATCTGACCGCGGTTTACGTCATGCCGGAGCGCCACGGATCGGCCGCGGCGCCGGCCGGCATCGGTCTGCCGCCGACGGTCCTCGGGCCGGTTTCGCCGGACGGTGCGGGGGCCATCGGCGGGCAGCCGACAGCCCCCGCACCGGCCGCGCAGGCGATGCGCGACAGCGAGCGGGCCGAGACCGTCGAACGGCGCTTTCGCGAGGAATTGGAGCCGCGCGCGCTCGACGGCGAATGGCAGATGCTCGGCCGTGGCGAACTCCCGGAACTGATCCGGCTGGCCCAGGCGGCCGATCTGGCGATCTTCGGGCAGTATCCCGGCGACGACTCGGACGGCGCGACCTGGCTCCGGCCGGATGACGAGCTGGTCGAGATCGGCCGGCCGGCGCTCGTCGTCCCCTATGCCGGCGTCTTCGCTTCCGTCGGCAAACGGGTGCTGGTCGCCTGGGACGGGACGCGCGAGGCCAACCGGGCATTGCATGACGCGCTGCCGCTGATCGGCGGCGCCGAGGCGGTCACGGTCATGCATGTCGGGACGCCGGCGGCCGATTTCGACCATGACCGGCCGTGGCTCGATCGCATCCTCCGCCACCTGGCGCGGCACGGGATCGCGGCGCGGCGCGAAGAGAGCCCGCGCGGCGGCATCGCGATCGCCGACATCCTGCTGTCGCGCGCCGCCGATCTCGCCGCCGACATGATCGTGGCCGGGGCCTATCATCACTCGCCGTTGCGCGAGAGCCTGCTCGGCGGGGTCAGCCGCGACCTGCTCGACCGCATGACCGTCCCGGTGCTGATGTCGCATTGAGCCGGCGTCGCCGGAGTTCGGTGCCGACCGGCGCCGCTCGGGCAGGCCTCGCCCGCCCGCCGCCTTTCGATTGCCGCGAGGTCCGGTAGTCGGGAAGTCGGCAACCGGGCGCCCCTCAAATCGACGAATTCCCGGTCCGGCTCCGCCGTTTTACGCCGGCCTGTCCGCGATCCGGACGCGCCGCTCGGCGCCGCCGAGCGCGAAATCCAACGCATCCCGTTAAAAGTCGTCGAACGGCATGGGAAGGACAACAGCAGCCCCGACTAGACATTATGGATAACGTAGGCCGGCGTCGTTGACCAATCGACATCTTGCATGAGCCGACCCGGCATCGTACCGCCGGTCCTCGACACGATCGATCACAAGAATAACCGTATCACAGTACAATATAGAGGGTAACCTCCGGAACAATGCCGGCGCACGGATGCGGGGTTGACAGCTGAGCCGGTATAAGACCGGCCGAAGGCGCGGGCAACGAGGGCGCACAAATCGGGTTGACAGCGGCAATTTACCCTGATTAGCTTCGCATGACCCTCACTGTCCTACCCGGATCGATAAGCAACAATCCGGGACGACACCGATCTTCTTCCTCGAGCGCCCGCCAATACCGTCGGCCGAGCGACGCGTCTGCGCCCTTGTCCTTCAACGATGGATTGGCCAACCATAAGGAGACCCGGAGGATGCCTTTGCGTCGAACGATCGGTGTTTCGCTCGTGTTCGCGGTGATGTCCGCCGGTGCGGTCGCCAAAGCGACCGATAAGACCAACTCTTATTATCCGACCTCATCGGCCAATGTCGAACCCAAGAGATCCGGAAATCGATCCGGAAAATGTCGCATCCCGCATCGCGCGACGCATGTCCGGTCGCCGTCGAAGCTTGCCGCTCATCGGAGTTGGCGGTTGCGTCAGCGGGATGCGGTCGCGCAACAGGCGGACGACAATCTCTCTCTGGATGCGACGGGCCCGGCGCGAGCCATGCAGATCGGGCAGGCGTCGTGGTATGACCTGGTCGGCGGCCGGACCTCGTCCGGCGAACGGCTGGACACGATCACGTTTACCGCCGCTCACCGCTCGCTGCCGCTCGGCTCGCGGGCGAAAGTAACCGACCTCGACACCGGGCGATCGGTGATCGTCAGGATCAATGATCGGGGCCCCTACAATCGCCGCTTTATTATCGACCTGTCGCCGCGCGCTGCGGACGAACTCGGGATGAGGCATGCCGGCGTTGCCGCAGTCGCCGTCGAGGCGGTGTCGTTCGCGTCGGCCCCGAACGGCGAGGCGCAACCGATCGGCGCCGCCTATCTGATCGCGGACACCGGTCCCGGCAAGTAGGCGCCTTTACGATTTCGGCCATGGGGACGGCCGATGAGGCCGCCCCAGGGCCGAGAACACGGCGCGCCGATCGTGCGGCCCGATCTTTGGGCGCGCCTACGTCGGGATTTTCCCGCGCAAAACCGCCGGAGCGCGGTCGATGCACCGCCGCCCAATCGGCGCCGTGCGATCAGAAGCCCGGCTGCCGCCGATCAACCTTCACCCGCTCGCAGCCACAGCTGTCCGGTTCAGAGAAAGCGGTTGCGAGGGCGCTGCCGGACCTCGACCCCCGCTCGTCATGCCCGTGCTTGTCACGGGTATCCACGTCTTCCGGCGCCGGGGCAGGGTCCGTGGATGGCCGGAACACAGTCCGGCCATGACGACTTTGCTTGTACCGTCGATACGTCCGTTCTCGGATTCTCCACTCTACGAAGCTGAACCGGACAGCCGTGGCTCGCAGTCGACTCGCCCGTTGCCGGGTCGACCGCGCTCTGACAGAAGATTGTCACAGAACAATTTCGCCCTGGATTGTTTCATGTAAGAAATTGTAACCATATGTATGATGATACCTTCGGGGCACGATCGTCTATCCGGCCTCCGGTTTTTCCGGGCCGGAAAATGACCGTGATAAGGGCAGGCAAGCAAAGGGCATATGGGCCAAAACCGTCATATCCTCGTCGTCGACGATCAGCAGGAAATATGCGATGTCGTGCGCGATTATCTTTCCGGCGAGGGGTACCAGGTCTCGATCGCCCGGGACGGCGCCGAGATGCGGCGGATCATGGCGAAATCGACGGTCGACCTCGTCATCCTGGACCTGATGCTGCCGGGCGAGGATGGGTTGACCCTCGCCCGCTCGCTGCGCGACGAATCGGCCGTCGGGATCGTGATGCTGACCGGGCGGGGGGAAACCATCGACCGCATCATCGGGCTGGAAATGGGGGCGGATGACTATCTGCCCAAACCGTTCCATCTGCGCGAATTGCTGGCTCGGGTCAAAACCGTGCTGCGCCGCGTCTCGTCCGGCCAGACTGTCGACGGCGCCGCGGCGCTGCGGTCCAAGGCCCAGTTCGCCGGCTGGAGCCTCGATCTTTCGAGCAGGGAGCTTCGTTCCCCTACCGGGGAGGAAGTCCGCCTGACCACCGGAGAGTTCGATCTGCTCGCGGCGTTCATCAACAACGCCAATCAGGTGTTGACCCGCGACCGGCTTTTGGATCTGGCGCGCAATCGCGAAGCAGGCCCGTTCGACCGCACGATCGATGTCCAGGTCGGCCGGCTCCGGCGCAAGCTCGAAAACGACCCGCAACGGCCGGCAATCATCAAGACGGTGCGCGGCAGCGGCTATATTTTCACGCCGCCGGTCGAAGAGAGTTGAGCGTTGGGCCGTGATCCGGGCGGTCGGCAGCCGCCGCCGCGTGCGCGGCGCCGACGGGAGCCGAGGGGCGTTATGGCGGCGCCGATCGTCGAGACCGAGTTCGCAGGAATTGGGCATGACCGACCAGGATGCCGTGCTCGCCGTCAATCTCGAATTCTATCGGGCATTCGCCGCACGCGATGCGGCCGCCATGGATGTGCTGTGGGCGCGTGCGTCGCCGGTCGCCTGCCTCCATCCCGGATGGACGGTGCTGACCGACCGCGCTGCAATCATGGCGAGCTGGGAGGCGATCCTGGCAAACCCCGAAGCGCCGCGGGTCGCCTGTTTCGATGAGCGCGCCCTGCTCTATGGCGACACGGCGCTGGTGCTGTGCGAAGAGGAACTCGACGGCGGTACGCTCGCCGCGAGCAACTTCTTTGTTCGCGAAGACGGCGAGTGGCGGATCGCGCATCATCAGGCGGGCCAGATCGTCCGGCGCCAACCGGACCGGCGGCGGTCGCGGTTGAATTGAACGACACCGCAGCTTCCGTCCACCCGGCTGCGCTTTGCGGGGCCGGTCGGGCAAGGCGCCCACAGCGCTTGTATTACCGATAAAAGAGCGCCAGCCAGACGGTCGGCCGGGCCGGATCGGTCCAGTCGATGCGGTGGCGGCGGTGCGGCGCAATGTCGACCGCGTCGCCGGCGACGAGGCGCCGGGGTTCAGCCTCGTCGGCAAAGCGCAGATGCGCTGCGCCGGCCAGCAGCAACACCCACTCCCCCTCGCGCTGGTCGTACCAAAACCCGGGCGGGCTCGACTGACCAAACGAGACGATGCGTTCGAGCCGTAGATGGGCCCGGGTCAGCAGCGCATCGACCGTCTCGGCCCGGCGGGCATCGGGCAGCGGGGCGAGCAGGTTCACCGCGCGGCCGAGCGTTCGAGATCGGCACGATCCCACCGCGCCAGATCGGCCGCGGCGGCGTAAGTGCTCTGCAAAAACTCGAGCAATGTCGCCTCCGGCGTCGGCGATCGGCGGACCGCGTCGTACGGGAGGATGAACTCGCCCATCTCGCGATGATAGAAGGCGGCGGACGGGCCGATCGCGGCATCGGCAAAACCAATGGGCGCCGGATAGGCGTAGGAATAAAACACCGGCTGTTCCAGCCCGGCGCCGCCCGGCCAGAAGCCGCAGCTGCTGACCTCGTGCGAATAGGCCTCGCGGGTTATTCGGTCGGCCATGTTCGGGGCCCCGGGATGCGGCGGGGCGCGACGGCCGGAAAAGCGGGTCACCGCCAAATCGAAACTGCCCCAGAAAAAGTGGACCGGACTGACCTTGCCGAGAAAGCCCGCGCGAAACTCGGTCAGGATGCGGTCGGCCTGCAGCAACACGCGCCAGAAGCGGTTGGCATAGTCCGGGTCGTAGGCGGTGTGCCGGCGATCGCGGTCGAACGGGGTCGGATCGGCGATTTCGACCGGCATCGTCCAGATCCTGGTTTCCAGCCCGAGGCCCCGCATGGCCTGCATGATCTCGCCGTAGAAATCGGCCACCGCGATCGGCCGTAATGCAAAGCCGGCCGTGGCGCCGTCGCTGGCGCCGATCGCCAGGCGATGGCGGATGAAGTCGAAATCGATCTGGAAGCAGCGGCCGCCATCGGGAACCGGCGAGGTGGTCAGCCCGCGGCTGGTCACATAGAGCGGCACCTGCCACCAATGATTGATCAGCGGCATCCGCGCCAGGCGGATCTTGCCGACCACCTGCGTCCACAGATGCAGCGTGGCGCAGGTTTCATGCCACTCGGTCCAGGGCAGGTCCGGCCAAATCTCGGTGCTGGTCATTCGTTTTCTCCATCGATTGCGGGCGGCGCCGCCGCGAGGGCCCCCGCGACCGCGCGGCGCCACCCTTCGTAACGCGCCTCGCGCTCGGGCGCCGGCATCCCTGGGGCGAAGCGGCGCTGCGGCTGCCAGCGAGCGGCCATCGTCTCGGGATCGGGGTAGATCCCGCGGGCGAACCCGGCGACATAGGCGGCGCCCCACGCGGTGGTCTCGACCGAAGCCGGGCGATCGATCTCGGCCGGCAGGATGTCGGCCAGAAACTGCATCGTCCAGTCGCTTGCCGACATGCCGCCATCGACCCGCAACGTGCCGATTTCGAGGCCGGCATCGGCAGCCATCGCCGCGATCAGATCGCGCGTCTGATGACCGACCGCTTCCAGAGCCGCGCGGGCGATCTCGGGCAGCCCGCATTCCGCGGTCAGCCCGAGGAGCGCGCCGCGCGCCCGCGGCGACCAATAAGGCGCGCCGAGCCCGGCAAAACCCGGCACCAGATAGACCCGCTGCTCCGGATCGGCCCGCAGCGCCAGACCGTCGGCCTCCGCCGCGGCAGCGATCGCCCCGAGCCGGTCGCGCAGCCAGGCAACGGCGCCGCCGGCGACAAAGATGCTGCCTTCGAGGGCGTATGCGGTGCGCCCGGCAAGCCGGTAGGCGATCGTCGTCAGCAGCCGATGGCGCGAGCGGACCGGGGCGGCGCCGATGTTCAGTAGGGCGAAACCGCCGGTGCCGTAGGTCGATTTGACCATGCCGGGACGAAAGCAGGCCTGCCCGATCAATGCCGCCTGCTGGTCGCCGGCCATCGCCGCGACCGGGACTGCGCTGCCGAGAAACCCCGGCTCGGTCATGCCGAAATCGCCGTCGGTGTCGCGCAGCCCGGGCAATACCGCCGGCGGAATTTCGCACAGATCGAGCAGTTCCTGGTCCCATTCGAGGCGGGCGATGTCGAACAGCATCGTGCGCGACGCGTTGGTCATGTCGGTCAGATGGCGGCGCCCGCCGCACAGCCGCCACAACAGAAAGCTGTCGATCGTGCCGAAGGCGATCTCGCCGTCGCCTGCCCGGCGGCGCAGCCCGGGCGCGGCGTCGAGCAGCCAGCGGATTTTAGAGGCGGAAAAATACGGGTCGATGACCAGCCCGGTGCGCCGAGCGACGGTATCGCCGAGCCCGTCGCGCCGCCAGCGCTCGCACAAATCGGCGGTGCGCCGGTCCTGCCAGACGATTGCGTTGCCTACCGGCCGGCCGGTGGCGCGGTCCCACAGCACCGTCGTCTCGCGCTGGTTGGCGATGCCGATCGCGGCGATCGGGCCGTCGGCGGCGGCAGCGGCTTCGCGGCAGGTCGAGACGACGCCGCGCCAGATCTCCTCCGGGTCGTGCTCGACCCAGCCCGGCCGCGGATGATGCTGGGTCAGCTCGATTTGCGCACTCGTCCGTACCTGGCCGGCGGCGTCGAACAGGATCGCCCGCGTGCTGGTCGTCCCCTGGTCGATCGCCAGGACATAGGCTGATCCGGTCATCACCCGGCTCCGGCGGCCCGCCCGCTGCCGCGGCGGGATTTTAACAAGCCGTGGCCGGTAAAGCCAGCAACCGCGGCATCTCGCCGAGCCTGCCGCTTGGTGGGCAGTGCCGGGACTTTCGATGGAGACAGGCTCGGGCGGCAACGTCACGGGTGTTGCCTAGCTGCTGACCGAGACCGATGCAAAGCGTTGGCAGCTCCTTCACGAGCTGATTCAAGGCTCTAAAACAATAGCTTATCTCAAGAACCCGACACTCCCGAACGCAGAAAACCCGACCGAATGATCCTCGCGGCTGCCGCCGATTGTGCTCGGTGAAGCGCCGACCGGTTTCGGGTTGACACGACGGGCGCCGAGGTGATCGAAGATTGGCCATGAGCGAACCCGCTGACGTTCTCGATTTTCTTCGCACCCGGTTCACCAGGCTCGACGATCGTCTGGACCGCATCGACCGCAAGCTCGACGAGATTGTCACCCGGCTCGGCGCGCTCGAGCGCAAAGTCGCCGGCATCGAAATGGATTACGCGGGCATTCAGCAGCGGCTCGACAATGTCGATCGCCGGCTCGGCCGCATCGAGCACCGGCTTGAGCTCGCCGGCGATACGATGGCGCCGACATAAGGCGCGAGCGGAAAGTGGTCCGCTTCAACCGGTCACCCTTATACGTCAGGACGCGCCGGCCCCCCTTTAAGCGGGGCGCGTCATCGGCGGAAACCCGTTCGCCGCCGCGATCCCGCCCTTGATCCTGGCCCGCGCCGACGAGGTCATCGAATGAGGCGGCGCGAGCTGATGCTGCTGCTGGGCGGCGCGATGACGACGCCCGCGCGCCCTGCGCGCGCAGCAGAAGGCGATGCCGGTGATCGGCTATCTCGGCAACGGCTCGCCCGGCGCGGGTGCAGTATATCTGGCCGCGTTCCGCCAGGGACTGAGCGACACCGGCTATTTCGAGGGAAAAAACCTGGCGATCGAATACCGCTGGGCGGAGGGGCACTATGATCGACTGCCCGGATTGGCCGGCGAACTCGTCGGCGCCAAGGTCGACGTAATCGCGACGGGCGGCACCCCTGCGGTACTAGCGGCAAAAAGCGCTACCTCGACGATCCCGATCGTCTTCTCAAGCGGCGACCCGGTCGAGGGCGGCGTGATCGCCAGCCTATCCCGGCCGGGCGGCAACCTCACGGGCGTCAGCACCATGAACACCGAGATGACGCCGAAGCGGCTCGATCTGCTGTCCGAACTGGTTCCCCAGGCCGGCGTGATCGCGCTGCTCTCAAACCCAAACAATCCGGGTGCCGAGCGTCAGACGCGAGAGGTGCAGGAAGCGGCGCGCGCGAAGGGAATGCCGTCCCATGTCCTGAAGGCGAGCATCGAAACCGAGATCGACTTCGCCTTCGCGACCCTCGTCGAACTGCATGCCGGCGCGCTCATCGTCGCCAGTGATTCCTTCCTTATGAGCAGGCGCGACCAGCTCGTGGCATTGGCGGCACGCTATGCCGTTCCGGCGATCTATGACTTTCCCGCGGCCGGTGGCCTGATCAGCTACGGGCCGAGCCTGACGGCCGCCTATCGCCAGGTCGGTATTTACGCCGGCAAGATCCTCAACGGCGCCAAGCCCGCCGATCTGCCGGTCGTGCAGCCGACCAAATTCGAGCTGGTGGTCAATCTGAAGACCGCCAAGGCGCTCGGCCTCACCGTTCCGCCATCGATCCTCGCCCGCGCCGACGAGGTCATCGAGTGAGACGGCGCGAGCTGATGCTGCTGCTGGGCGGCGCGATGACGGCGCCCCGCGCCCTGCGCGCGCAGCAGAAGGCGATGCCGGTGATCGGCTACCTCAGCAGCACCTCGCCCGGCCCCTATCTGGCCATGTACCGCCAGGCGCTGAGTGAAATGGGCTACGCGGAGGGACAAAATTTGGCGATCGAATACCGGTGGGCGGAGGGCCGTACCGATCGGCTCCCCGCATTGGCTGCCGATCTTGTCGACCGCAAGGTTGACCTTATCGCGGCAACCGGCGGCATCGCTTCCGCTCGGGCGGCGAAAAACGCGACTTCGACGATTCCAATCGTTTTTCTCATTGGCACGGATCCGGTCGCAGATGGTTTGGTGGTCAGCTTCACCCGGCCGGGCGGCAACCTCACGGGCGTGACCCTGCTTATCGAGGCCCTGTACGCAAAGCGGCTCGATCTGCTTGCCGAACTCGTCTCCCAGGTCCGCGTGATCGCCTTGCTCGTCAACCCGAATGGTGTGAACGCCGAGGGCGTCATAAGAGAGGTGCAAGAAGCTGCGCGCGCGAGGAGGCTACAGCTCCATATCTGGAAGGCCGACTCCGAAGCCGAGATCGACGCTGCGTTCGCGAGCCTCGCCCTACAGCACGCCGACGCGCTCATCGTGAGCTCCGACCCGTTCTTCGATACCCGTCGCCAGCAGCTCGTGGCGCTGGCGGCGCGCCATGCGGTTCCTGCGATCTATGCATGGCGTGAATTCGCTACGACCGGTGGCCTGATCAGCTATGGGGCCAGCCTCGCCGATGTGTATCGCCAACTCGCCGTTTATGTCGGAAAGATCCTCAACGGCGCCAAGCCGGCCGATCTGCCGGTCCAGCAGCCGACCAAATTCGAGCTGGTCGTCAATCTGAAAACCGCCAAGGCGCTCGGCCTCGCCGTGCCGCCATCGATCCTCGCCCGCGCCGACGAGGTCGTCGAATGAGGCGCCCTTCACTCTGGCTGCGGCTCGAGCCACGCCGCGAGATCGTCGAGCGTGATCCGCAACGCCGCAGCGATCTTGGCGAGCGCGGCGAAGCTGCCGGGCTTGCGCCGGGTCTCGATCTCGCTCAGGTAGCTCGGCGCGACCCCGGCGGCGGCGGCAAGCGCCTCGCGGGTGAGGCCGCGATGGGCGCGCCAAACCCGGACCGGGTGCTCGCCGTCGATGAGCCGGCGGACGAGCTCGGCCGGGAGGTAGTCGGCGCGAGCCTTCTCTTTGCCGATGGCGCGCTCGCGCGCTTCGACCCCGTCGAGAAAGGAATTGTCCTCGGCGTCCTCGAGGCGCTCGATGAGCGCCTCGTATTCGGCGCGAGTCAGGGTCACGGTGTCGGTGCTGTCGCTCATCGGTATATCTCTCTGCGGTGGGCAACATGCTCCAATGTAACGGTCGCGGCAGCGCGGTCGATGCGGCAGACCGCGCGCCAATCGCCGTGCCGCACCCGTATCCGGTCCTCGTGGCCGCGCATTCGACGGGCTCCGGGATGCGTCGCGAAGGGGTCGGCAGCGAAAGCCTCGACTTTGCCGAGGAGCGCCCGCCGGTCGCGCCCAGGTAGCGCGGCGAGCTCCTTGGCAGCAAGCAGAGAAACGGTCAGCCTCAAGCTCGCATCGTCGCCGCTGGCGACCGCGTTGTCAACCGGAATTTGTCGCCAATGGCGACACCGCTCGCCATTTATCCTCGCCCGCGCCGTCGAGGTCATCGAATGAGACGGCGCAAGCTGATGCTGCTGCTGGGCGGCGCGATGACGGCGGCCGGCGCACTGCACGCGCAGCAGAAGGCGATGCCGGTCATCGGCTGGCTCGATGCCACCTCGGCCGGCTCGCGCGCATCATATTTGGCCGTGTTCCGCCAGGAATTGAGCGAAACCGGCTATGTTGAGAGCCAAAATTTGGCAATCGAATACCGCTGGGCGGAGGGCCGCTATGATCGGCTGCCCGCATTGGTCGCAGACCTCGTCGACCGCAAGGTCGACGTGATCTTGTCGACGGGCGGCGTGCCGTCGGCGGTAGGCGGCAAAAAGCGCGACCTCGACGATCCCGATCATCTTCAATGTCGGCATCGACCCGGTCGAGTTCGGCCTCGTCGCCAGTCTCGCGCGGCCGGCGGCAACGTCACGGGCGTCAGCGGCATAACCGTCGAGCTGACGCCCAAGCGGCTCGAGCTGCTTTCCGAGCTTGTTCCCCGAGCAAGGCTCATCGCTCTGCTCGTGAACCCGAACAACAGGGCTGCCGAGGTCACGATTCGAGACGTGCAGGAAGCGGCGCGCACGAAGGGGGTGCAGCTGCCGATTCTGAAGGCCGCCACCGAAAGCGAGATCGACGCCGCCTTCGCCTCCCTTGTCGAACTGCAAGCGGGCGCGCTCGTCGTCCAGGCTGATCCTTTCTTCATTAGCCGGCGCGAGCAGCTCGTGGCGCTGGCATCACGCCATGCCGTCCCGGCGATCTATGCGTTGCGTGAATTCACCGCTTCCGGCGGCCTGATCAGCTATGGAATGAGCTTTACGGCTGTCTATCGCCAGCTCGGCATTTACGCCGGAAAGATCCTCAACGGCGCCAAGCCCGCCGATCTGCGGGTCAAGCAACCGACCAGATTTGAGCTGGTCGTCAATCTCAAGACTGCCAAGGCGCTCGGCCTCACCGTGCCGCCGTCGATCCTCGCCCGCGCCGACGAGGTCATCGAATGAGCCGGCCGGCTCCGGCTCCGGCTCCGGCTCCGGCCACTGCTGTCCGGTTCAGATTTACGATGATCTTCAAATGCTTCGAAGCACATCTTCCCCCTCGGCCGGGCTCGACCCGGCCGTCCACGTCTTGCAATGGAGGGATCTTGCAAGAAAAAAACGTGGGCGCCCACGGAACAAAGTCCGTGGGCTGACGGCCTACGGGTCAAGCCCGGCCATGGGGTACTGGTGCTTCTCTACAACCGCCAAATCAACCAATATCCGAACCGGACAGCAGTGGGCTCCGGCCTGCAAAGACCCGCCGCGCGGCTGTTGACACCATGCCGCCAGGCCGGATTTTGACCGGGGCGGCGAGTTCTATCGGTGGCTCGGGTGGTATTCCAAATCCGCAGTTCGGCGCCGTGGCGAGTAAAAGCGGCGGGCTATCGCGACGCGGGGGAATCTCAATCACGACATGTTTGCATGATCAGCATGTTGCCTGGTCGCAATCGAGCCACAGATCTATGGTGAATTGAGCTGCAATGCGAGGTTGCCGCATGAAACGGATCGGGTTGGTCGGCTGGCTCGTCCTTGCCGCGGCGGGCTTGGCCGGCGTCGCCGCGGGCGCCGCCGCGCAGACATCCGCCGCGACTTATCGGGTCGGGCTGTTGTCGGTCGGCGCCGATCCGACCGATCGCAGCCCGTTCGGCGCCGGGCTGATCCGCGGCTTCGCCCGCCAGGGTTTTACCCTCGACCGCAACCTCGCCTTCGAGCGCCGGGCGGCGCACGGGCGCCTCGACCGGCTGCCGCAGCTCGTCGACGAACTGGTCGCGAGCAAGGCAGCGATCATCGTGACCAGCGGCTACCCGGCGGCGCTCGCCGCCAAACAGCACGCAAATCTGCCGATCGTCGCGGTCCAGGCCGGCGACCCTGTCGAGGACGGGCTGGCGGCGAGCTTTGCCCGGCCCGGCGGCCACCTGACCGGCCTCTCGGAGGTGGCCGTCGAGCTTTCCGCCAAGCGCCTGGCGTTGCTCAAGGAGGCGGTGCCGGTAATCCATCGGGTGGCGATGCTGTGGAACGAGGAGGATCTCGGCATGTCGTTGCGCTACAAAGCAGCGGAAGCTCGGGCCCGCGGCCTCGGCATCGAAGTCGAGTCGCTCGGCGTACACGCCCCCGAGGGTTTCGATGGCGCCTTCGCCGAGATGATGCGTCAACCGCCGGACGCGATCCTGATGGTCAGCAACGTCTTGACTACCTTGAACCGAAAGCGCGTCTTCGATTTTGCCGCCGAGCATAAATTGCCGGCGATTTACGAATATGATTTTTTGGTGCACGAAGGGGGCTTGATGTCGTACGGCCCGGATGTCAGCGAAATGTATGATCGCGCGGCGGGGCTGGCCGTGCGGATCCTGAAGGGCGCCGATCCGGCGGCGCTGCCGCTCGAGGAACCGACGCGGTTTGTGCTGGCGATCAATCTCAGGACCGCCAAGACGATCGGCCTGACGATCCCGGCCTCGCTGCTCGCTCGCGCCGATGATGTCATCGAATGAACCCAGCGCCGGTCTGGCGCTCGCCCAACCGGCGGATGCGCCGGGGGTGATGGGCGCCGCCGGCGTGCCCGCCCGGCGGCGTCTGCGACTGGGGCTCGCCCGCAAGCTGGCCTTGGCTTTTGTCGGCCTGGTCAGCTTTGTGCTGCTGGTAAACGGTGCGATCGATTCATGGCTCGGCTATGGAGAAGCCGAACTTACCGCCGGCCAGATGGAGCAGGTGAAGGCCCAGGACGCCGCCCATCGAATCGAAGGGTTCATCGCCGAGATCGAGCGGCAGATCGGCTGGACGACCACCCCGCGATGGGATGCGCTGCCGCTCGAACAGCGCCGCTACGACTTCATCCGCCTGTTGCGCGAGGTGCCGGCGATCAGCGAGATCACCGAGGTCGACGGTGCGGGGAAGGAACAACTCAGACTGTCGCGGACCGCGCCCGATGTCGTAGCGAGCGGCGCCGGCGATGCCGCCGCTCCGCGCTTTGCCGAGGCGGAGGCCAAAGGCGTCTGGTACGGCCCGGTCTATTTCCGCAACCAGTCCGAACCTTATATGACGGTCTCGGTCGCGCATGCCGGGCACGACGCCGGGGTAACCATTGCCGAGGTCAACCTCAAATTCATCTGGGACCTGATTACGGCGATGCAGCTGGGGCAGAAGGGCTATGCCTACGTTGTCGATGCGCGCGGCCGGCTGATCGCCCATCCCGACCTCAGCTTGGTGCTGCGCGACACCGACCTGTCGCACCTGCCGCCGGTGGCGGCGGCGCTGGAGAAACGACAAACCGGCGCTGCGGCAGGCGGCGCGCATACCGCGGACGGGCCGGGTGGCGAGCGGGTGCTGACCGCCTATGCCTCGGTAACGCCGCTCGACTGGACGGTCTTTGTCGACCTGCCGCTCGCCGAAGCGCTGGCGCCGGTTTACGCCTCGCTGTTGCGAGAGGGCGCGCTGCTGGCTCTCGGGCTGCTGCTGGCGACGGTGGCGGGGACCGTGGTGGCCCGGCGCATGGTGATCCCGATCCGGCAGTTGCAGACCGGCGCCGAGCGCCTGGGTTCCGGCGAACGCAACCAGCCGATCGAAATCCGGACCGGCGACGAAATCGAAACGCTTGCCGACCGGTTCAACCAGATGGCCGTCAAGGTACAGGAATTGCACGATACCCTCGAGGCCAGGGTGGACGCGCGAACCGAGGCGCTGCGGGCGCAGGAGCAGGAGGCCCGCAACGCTCGCCTCACTGCCGAGCAGACGCTTGCCGAACTGCGCCAGGCGCAGGACCGGCTGGTCGAGACCCAGAAACTCGCCTCGCTCGGCCAGCTGACCGCCGGCATCGCCCACGAGATCAAGAACCCGCTGAATTTCGTCAACAATTTTGCCGAGTTGTCGGGCGAGCTGGTCGACGAGCTCGATGGCGTCCTCGCCGCCGGCAGCACCGCGCTTCCTGACGCCGCGCGCGAAGAGATCAATGATCTGACCCGGATGCTGAAAGGCAATCTCGGCAAGATTGTCGAGCATGGCAGGCGCGCCGACAGCATCGTCAAGAATATGCTGGCGCATTCGCGCGCCGGGACCGGCGAGCACCATCCGGTCGACCTCAACAAGATAATAGAGGAAAGCTTAAATCTCGCCTATCACGGTATGCGCGCCGAGAAGCCGGAATTCAACGTCACCCTGCACCGGAATTACGGCTCCGACATAGGCCAGATCGACGCCTACCCGCAGGAGCTCATGCGCGTCATGCTGAACCTGATCGGCAACGGCTTTTACGCCATGCACCAGCATCGGCTCGACGGCGCCGAGACCGGCTATGAACCGGCCTTGACCGTGACCACCCGCGATCTCGGCGATCGGGTCGAGATTCGGGTGCGCGACAACGGCACCGGGATTCCCGCATCGGTCAGGGCCAAGATCTTCGAGCCGTTCTTCACCACCAAGCCGCCCGGCGAGGGCACCGGGCTCGGGCTGTCGCTGAGCTTCGACATCATCGCCAAGCAGCATGGCGGAACACTTGCCGTCGACAGCAAACCCGGCGAATTCACCGAGTTCACGATTATTTTGCCGCGCGCCTCGGCGCCGCTTGCCGCCGTCGCGACGGGAGAGGTGCGATGACCTCGACGATCCTTGTGGTCGACGACGAGCCGGACCTCGAAACGCTGATCCAGCAGCGGTTTCGTCGTCAGATCCGCGGCGGCGAGATTACCTTTCTGTTCGCCCACGACGGCGCCGAGGCGCTCGAAGTACTGGCCAACGGCAGCGCCGTCGACATGGTCCTCAGCGACATCAACATGCCGCGGATGGACGGTCTGACCTTGCTGCAGAAGATCCGCGAGAAGGACGATCAGCTGTCGACGGTCATCGTCTCCGCCTATGGAGACATGGCGAATATCCGCACTGCGATGAACCGCGGCGCATTTGATTTCATCACCAAGCCGATCGATTTTGTCGATCTCGAAGTCACGATCAACAAGACCTTGCAGCATATCGGGACGTTGCGCGAGGCGCGGCGTCGGCAGGTCGAGGCGGAGCGGGCGCAGGCATTGCTGTCGCGCTATTTCTCGCCGAATTTGGCCGATCGGCTGGCGAGCGATCCGGGAATTGTCGACCTCGGCGGACAGCGGCGCGAAATCACCTCGCTGTTCACCGACATCGCCGGGTTCACCTCGCTGGTCGAGACCCTGGCGCCGGAGATCATCGCGCCGTTGCTCAACGACTATCTCGGCGGCATGACCGACATCGTCTTTGCCCATGGCGGGACGGTCGTCAAGATCATCGGCGACGCGATGCATATTCTGTTCGGGGCGCCGGCCGAACAGCCCGACCATGCCGCGCGCGCCGTCGCCTGCGGCATCGAGCTCGATGCATATGCCCAAGCCTTTCGCGCACGCTGGGCCGCGCAGGGAACCGTTCTCGGCGAGACGCGTCTCGGCCTCGAAGCGGGGCCGGCGATCGTCGGAAATTTCGGCGGCGGACGGTATTTCGACTACACCGCCTATGGCGACACGGTCAACACCGCCGCCCGGCTCGAAGCCGCCAACAAGGACCTCGGCATCCGCATCTGCGCCGGCCACAGCGTCGCCAGACGGGTAGACGGCTTTACCGGCAGGCCGGTCGGCGACCTCTTGTTGCGCGGCCGCAGCGAACCCTTACGAGCGTTCGAGCCGTTGTCGGCCGAGGCCTTCGCCGGGCCGGCGACGCAGGCGTATCTCGCCGCGTTCGCCAAGCTCGAAGCCGAAGACCCCGCGGCGATGCCGGCTTTTGCCGCATTGCTCGGCATGAACAGCGACGACCGTCTGGTCGGCTTTCACCTGAAGCGCCTGCTCAACGGCGCCACCGGCACGCGCATCGTCCTCGACTGAAGGCCGGCGCGTCGAATTTGGCGGCGTTCTTGCAGGTGAATCCTGCGGTAGGTTCGGGCGCCGGCCGGCTGCGGTGTTGACGCATGTTTAAGGCCCGCCGCCGGATCTTGCTTGTCCGGGGTTTCCTGGCGTAACGGTTGACGCTCCGCTTCGATGATCGGCTGCGTCCGCTGATTTACGACATCGATGGTTGAGTCAGGGTTGCGCCGCAATGCCGACAGACAGCAATGGAGCGGGTCGTGCGCCGTCGGGACCGTTTTTGGCGATTGCCGACCGGCGGGCGAGCGACGCGGAAATCCAGGAATTCAGGGCGACGGTGCTCGCCAAACTGACCCTCGCGGTCGGCAAGGATGCCGGCCGGGCCACCGATCGCGACTGGTTTGTCGCGACTGCGCTTGCCCTGCGCGACCGGATCATCCACCGCTGGCTCGCCGCCGACCGGGCCAACCAGGCCAAGGGCCGCAAGCGGGTCTACTACCTGTCGCTGGAATTCCTGATCGGGCGGCTGCTCAACGATGTCATCGAGAACCTGCGGTTGGGCGATGTCGTGGCCACCGCGCTCGGCGATATCGGCGTCGATCTCGACCGCATCCCGCCGCCGAGCCCGACGCGGCATTCGGCAATGGCGGGCTCGGCCGGCTCGCCGCCTGCTTTATCGACAGCATGGCCGCACTCGGCATCCCCGCCTGCGGCTATGGCATCCGCTATGATCACGGGCTGTTCCGCCAGGTCATCAAGGATGGCTGGCAGCAGGAATATCCCGAGCATTGGCTGTCGTTCGGCAACCCGTGGGAATTCGAGCGGCCGGAAGTCATCTACGACATCCTTTATGGCGGCCGGGTCGAACCGAGGCGTCGGCGGCCGGGCGGCCGCGGTCGGTCTGGCATCCCGGCGGAGACGATCCAGGCGGTCGCCTACGACACCCCGATCGTCGGCTGGCGCGGCCGGCACGTCAATCCGCTGCGGCTGTGGTCGGCGCGCGCGGTCGACCCGCTGCGCCTCGATGTCTTCAACGACGGCGACCATGTCGCGGCGCTGTCCGAGCAGTCGCGCGCCGAGGCGATCTCCAAGATCCTCTACCCGAGCGACGGCACGCCGGCCGGGCGCGAATTGCGGCTGCGGCAGGAATATTTCTTTGTCTCCGCCTCGCTGCAGGATCTCGTCCAGCGGCACCTGCGCACCTACGGCAGCATCTACACCCTGCCGAGCCATGCCGCGATCCAGCTCAACGACACGCATCCGAGCATCGCCATCGCCGAATTGATGCGGATCCTGGTCGATGTCCACAACGTCGCCTGGGACGAGGCCTGGCAGATCACCCGTCGACACTCTCCTACACCAACCATTCGCTGCTGCCGGAGGCGCTGGAAAGCTGGCCGGTGCCGCTGTTCGAGCGGTTTTTGCCGCGTCATCTCGAGATCATCTACGCGATCAACGGCAGTCATCTCGAGGCGATCCGGCAACAGGGAGATGCCGAACCCGAGCCGGCTTGCCGCGCTGTCGCTGATCGACGAAGGCGATGGCGGGCGGGTGCGAATGGGGCATCTCGCCTTTCTCGGCTCGCACCGGGTCAACGGCGTCTCCGCGCTGCATACCGAACTGATGCGCCGGACCGTGTTCGGCGACTTTCACCGCCTCTACCCCGACCGCATCGTCAACAAGACCAACGGCATCACCTTCCGGCGCTGGCTGCATCAGGCCAATCCGCGGCTGACCCGGCTGCTGTGCGCGGCTTGCGGCGCCGAAATTCTCGACGATCCCGGCCGCTGCGCCGGCTCGCCGATCAGGCCGACGATTGCGGGCTGCACGATCGGCTCGCCGCGGTCAAGCACGCCAACAAGCGCGTCCTCGCCCGGATCGTCCGCGAGCGGCTGGGCTTGCGGCTCGATCCCGCCGCGCTGTTCGACGTGCACATCAAGCGGATCCACGAATACAAGCGGCAGACTCCTCAACCTGCTGGACACCATCGCCCGCTACCAGGCGATCCGCGCCGACCCGACCGGGACTGGGTTCCGCGCGTCAAGATCTTCGCCGGCAAGGCCGCGCCCAGCTATGCGCAGGCCAAGCTGATCATCAAGCTCGCCAACGACATCGCCGCGTCGTCAACAACGACCCGGTGGTCGGCGACCGGCTGAAGCTCGTGTTTCTGCCGAACTACAATGTCAGCCTCGCCGAGATGATCATCCCGGCCGCCGATCTGTCGGAGCAGATCTCGACCGCCGGCATGGAGGCTTCCGGAACCGGCAACATGAAGCTGGCGCTGAACGGCGCCCTGACGATCGGCACCTTCGACGGCGCCAATATCGAGATCCGCGAGCAGGTCGGCGCCGAGAACATCTTCATCTTCGGCCTGCGGGCCGACGAGGTCGCAGAGACGCATCGGCGACGGGCTCGACGCGACGGGATCATCGCCGCCTCGCCGGAACTCGCCGACGTCTTCGAGGCGTTGCGACAGGGCGTGTTCTCGCCCGACGATCCGCGCCGCTTCGACCCGCTGACCGATCGGCTGAGCATGCCGACCGCTACATGGTGGCCGCCGATTTCGCCGCCTATCGCAGCGCGCAGCAGCGAGGTCGACGCGCTGTGGCGGTCGCCGGCGGGCTGGGGCCGGGCGGCGATCCGCAACATCGCCGGGATGGGCTGGTTCTCCTCCGACCGCACGATCGCCGGCTACGCCCGCGACATCTGGGACATCCCGGT
>CAVPBN010000034.1:0-23713 GCA_963701815.1 uncultured Alphaproteobacteria bacterium | reverse complement strand
CCGCCCTCGAGCCCGCCGGTGGCGCCGCCGGCGGCGTAAAGCCCGGCGATCGCCGAGCCGTCCGGCCGCTTTACCCTGCCGTGCCCGTCGATGGCGATGCCACCCATCGTGTTGGTGATGCCGGCGCAGATCGGGATCGCGAAGAATGGCGGGGTCTCGATCCGCCGCGGCATGCCGCTGCGGGTGGAGCGCTCGGGCAACAATGTCATCAGCCGGTTGAAGCGAACCGCGTCGTTGTAGCTCGGCGACGGTCCCGGCCAGGTTTTCCGGCGGCAGCCCCGCCGCCTCGGCCAACGCCTCGATCGTCTCGGCCCGGTGCAGTGTGCCGCCGCCGGCAAGCAGTTGCGGATTGGGCGGGATCTGCGCGGCCTTGCCGGCGGTCTCCCAGATCGGCGCATCGCAGATCACCGTGGCGCAGAGCGGGTCGTCGAGCCGGGCGAGGTCATTGGTGATCGAGATGCCGCCCAGCCCCTCGTCAAGAATCCGGCAGCCGTGCCGATCCACCACGATAGCGGCAGTCGCGACCGCATCGATCTGCGGATAGGGCCACAAACCCTATTCTCCATCGCGTCGCGGCTCAACAGATGGCCGTAAAATCGGTCGAGCCCGACCAGCGCCGCACCCGCTTCGGCGGCCATCTTCAGCCCGTCGCCGATCGCGGTGCCGGCATGGCGCATCAGCACCCGGTCGGGCCGCGGCCCGATATATTTGCAGAACAGCTCGGCATTGCCGGGAAACCCGCCATCGGCGATGACGACCGCTTCGGCGCCGATATCCAGCTCCGCGCCATCCCTGTGCGCCGTGACGCCGACGACCCGGCCGCGCTCCAGGCGCAGCGCCGCCGCTCTGGCGCCAAGAGGAGCCGGCCCTGTCGCTCGTCGAGCCGCCGGCATAATTCGCCGAGCAGCCGGTCCGGGCCGCGCCCCCGCCAATCCTGCCCGGCCACCGGCAGGCGCGGCGGCGCCAAGGTAAAACGGTGCCAGCCGATCGGGCTGGCCTGGGTGAAGGCGGCGCCCTGGCTCGCCAGCCAGTCGACCGTGCGGCCGGCATCGGCGGCGATCGCCGCCGCCAATTCCTGATCCGTCTCGCCGCCGGTCTGGTGGTTGATTGCGGCGAGGAGGTCGTCCGGGCCCAGCTTCACATCGTGGTAGGAGACGTGAAAAATCCCGCCGGCCCAGCGCGAGCTGCACAGATACCCCTCGTCGGCGCCGGCTTCGAGCACTGCCGTGCGCAGCCCCAATTCGGCGCCGCGCACCGCCGCGCACAGCCCGGCGAAGCCGCCGCCGATCGCCACCAGGTCGAAATGCATCGGTTCGTTCATCCAATCCTCTGCGCGGGGTCGCGGCGTCATCTCGCGGAGCGGCGTTGACACCCAAGCCGCGGCGCCCGCAAGCTGCCCCGATGCCTACAAGCGCAGGAAGCCCGCTGATGCCGGCCGGCGCCAACCGGCCGCTGGCCGGCATCATCGTGCTCGATTTCGGCCAGGTCTACCAGGGGCCCTACGCGACCATGCTGATGGCCAAGGCCGGCGCCGACGTGATCAAGATCGAGCCGCCGCAGGGCGAGCCGCTGCGCCGCCGCGCGCCGCCGGGCAAGAGCACGACCTTTCCGATCGCGATGCTCAACGGCAACAAGCGCGCGATCACCCTGAACCTGAAGCACGAGCGCGGCCGCGCGCTGCTGTTCCGGATGGTCGAGAACGGCGACGTGCTGCTGGAGAATTTCGCGCCCGGGGTCATGGACCGGCTCGGCGTCGGCTGGAGGTGCTGCACCGAGATCAACCCGCGCCTCGTCTACGCCTCGGGCTCGGGCTACGGCCTCTCCGGGCCGGACCGCGACAATCTGGCGATGGATCTGACGATCCAGGCGGTGTCCGGGCTGATCGCGTCGACCGGCTTTGCCGGACGGGCCGCCGGTCAAGGCCGGCCCGGCGGTCGTCGATTTCCTTTCCGGCATCCACCTCTACGCCGCGACGATGACCGCGCTGTTCGAGCGCGAGCGCACCGGCCGCGGCCGCCTCGTCGAGGTGGCGATGCAGGAGGCCGCCTACGCGACGCTGACCTCGCAACTCCACGCCTATTTCGAGACCGGCAAGGTGCCGCCGCGCACCGGCAACGCCAGCCACGGCCGCGTGCCGATCAACGTCTACCCGACCAATGACGGCTATGTCGCGATGAACCTCGCGGTCGAGGAGCACTGGCACAACCTGCTCAAGGCGATGGGCCGCGAGGATTTGCGCGACGACCCGCGCTTTGCCGACAACGCGGCCCGCGTCGCCAACCGCGAGGCGACCGACGCGCTGATCGCGGCCTGGACGCGGCACGCTCGGCAAGATGGAGGTTTTCGCGATCGCCAAACGGCACCGCATCCCGCTGGCGCCGGTGCGCGAGGTCGACGAGGTCATGCACGACCGCCACATGCACGAGCGCGGCATGCTCGAATGGATCGAGCACGACGAGATCGGCCGTATCGTCGTGCCGACGACGCCGCTGCGCATCCACGGCGCCGACCCGGTCGAGACCATGCCCAGCCCCAAGCTCGGCCAGCACAACGACGAGATCTACGGCGGCTGGCTCGGATTGTCGGCCGCCGAGATCGCCGCGCTCGAACAGGACGGCGTCATCTGAGCCGGCCGATGACGGTCTGGCCCTGGGCTAGTTCGGGACCCAGGCTGCGGCCCTGATCTCGCCGAATTCGCGCGCGATCTTACGCCAGGAGGCGCCGGCATCCTCGGTGACGTACACCTCGCCGAACAGGCTGAACGCCACAATGCGGTTGGCGTCGGCGGGATGCGCGGCAAGGCCCCACACAGTCGCGTTGGGCTGGGTGGGGAGCGGCAGGATCTCCCAAGTCTCGCCCGAAGTCTGTGGTGCGGAGCACATGCCCCTTTTCGCCGGTCGTGGTCTCGCCGCACCCGGCGAACAGCACGCCGGGATCATCGGCCTTGACCACCATGCCGCGGGCATAGGGCAGCGGCCATTTCTCCTTGATGCCCAAGGGCTGCCAGGTCTCGCCCAGATCGTTGCTGGCAAACACTTCGCGCGCCGTGCTGGCATAGAGGCGCTTGGGCTGCGTCGCCGCGATCGTCACGGCGTGAATGTCCGGGTCGTACAAACCCGCCATCGAGGTGCGTCCAAGTGTCTCCGCCGTCGCGGCTGCGGAAGACGCCGTCGATTTCGACCCCGGCCCAGACCATGCGATGATCGTCGGGGTCGACGACGAGGCTGGTCACAAAGGCTTCGCCGATCGAGCACTCGCGGGCGGCGCCTATCGCCAATTTCTCCCAGTGCCGTCCGCCATCGCGCGAACGATACACCCCGGACGGGCGCGTGCCGGCAAAGAGAATATCGGGATCGACCGGGTCGACGGCCAGCGACCAGATCGTCGGCAGGGCCCCATCGGCGCCGATGCGCTCCCACCGCGCCCCGCCATCGTGGCTCACGAACAAGCCGGTATCGCCGCCGGCGAAAACGGTATGCGCCTCTGTGGGATGGGCGACCAACGCCTGGATGCGGCTGTTGAGCGGAAACGGGGCGCGATGCCGCGTCCACGACCTTCCGGCGTCCGGGCTGTGCCACACGCCCCAGCCGGCCGTTCCAAGACAGATGCTGTAATCCGCTGCCATACGCTGCCTCCCTTCGTCTCGGTCACTGCCTCGCCCTGGTCACTCCGATAGTGCTGAGCAATCTCGACCGGACGCACCCCCTCACCCAGCTCCGGGTAAGTTCGCCTTCAGCTCGCCAACCCTTCTCACCCTCTCCCCAGTGGGGAGAGGGAAGGGTGAGGGGGGCTGTCGCTGCCGATGCCATTCGATCGAAAACCGCACTAACCGTTCTTCGGCGACCAGCCGTAAGCCTTGGCGGTGGCGCCGCCCATCAGCGTTGCCCGCTCGGTCTCGCTCAGGCGGTCGGTCTTCCGGAAGGGCTCGACGGCCTGCTCGTAGTTGACGACGGCGAAGGCGCGCGTCCAGTCGGTGCCCCACAGGCAGCGATCGAAACCCCAGGCGTCGAACACGCGGGCCAGCGGGTCCCAGATGTCCGGGAACGGATACGGCTCCCGCGACAATGTGCAGGCGCCGCTGACCTTGATCACCGCGTTCGGGCGCTTGGCGAGTTCCAGGACCTTCGGGAGGTCGGCCCAGGGCTGCGGCGGGGCGGGCGGCACGCGCGGCTGCAGGATGCCGAGATGGTCGATGATGAACCGCGTGTCGGGATGGCGGTCGATCAACGCGGTGCCCGCGTCCACATTGCCCCAGAACAGGACGTTGACCGGGAAATCGTGGCGCGCCGCCGCGCGCGCGATCCGGTCGAGACCCGGGTCGTCCGGCGCGCGATTCGCCTCCTTCGTCAGCATGATGCGGATGCCGACCGTGCCGGGCGTTTTCTTCCAGTCGGCGATGACATCGGCCACCGCCGGATCGTCCGGGTTGACCGGCTTGACGAGCGCGAACCGGCCGGGATGGGCGCGCTGCACCTCGACCGCATAGCTGGCGTCGTACTGGTACATCGAAAAGGCGGAGATGAAGATCGCGCCGTCGACGCCGACTTTGTCCATCGCCGCCACCATCTCGTCGCCGGTGACGTGATCGGGCCAGTTCGGCACGCTGTGCCAGGGCCGCTTCGGCGTGTTCGCCTCATACACGTGGACCTGGGAATCGATGATCGTCATCGCGGAAGCTCCTCTGTGCGACGCGAGTTTGGTCGGAAGGATTATGCTCCGGCAAGCTTAGATCCGGCCACCTCTCTATGTGCGCTTCCGCCCTCCGCTGCTCAGCGACCGGCGAGGCGGTAGTGCAGGAAGCCGGCGAACGAGGGCGGCAAGTCCAGCAACGCCGTGAGCGCTTCGGTGTCGAGCGAGACCAGGATCGAACCCAGCACCGCGGTGAAGGCGCCGGTCAAGACGGCGGTGTTCATCACCTCGTAATCGCGGTTGATCAATTGCGACAGAAACAGCCGGAAGACCAGGGAGAGCTGGAGGATCGGCGTCACCACCATCAGCGGCGCTGCGGCGAGCGAGGCGTAGACGAAGGCCTGCGAGATGGCGACCAGTACGGCCGAGGAGAGGAACCACGGCAGGTTTTCGCGCTTCATCGACGCGATGTCGGCCCAGGAGCCGGGCTTGAACAGGATCAGCAAGAAGAAAGATGTCGCCGCAGCATAGGCGAGGCAGCCGCCGGCCGCCGTACCGATGTCCGGTGCGTGCAGGAAGGCCTGGCGGGCCATCAAGGGCGAGCTGCCATAGCACATCGCCGCGCCCAGAGCGAAGATGTAGCCGGAGAACACGCGCGGCCGGAAGGTCGACTTTGGTACCGAGGCCGCCGGCTCCTCCTGCGGGCTCACGGTCGGGATCGGCGTCCCCGCCCCCGGCGGCGCCGGCTCCTTTCTCTTTCCCTTGCCGGCATTGCCCTGGGTGATGAAGGAGCCGCCGAGCATCAAAGCCGCCCCGATTGCCTGCAGCACAGTGAATTTCTCGTGCAATATCGCCACCGCCAACAGCATCGCGAACGGCACCTGCAGCTGGACGACCGGTGCGGTCAGGTTCACGCCCATCAGCTGGTTGGATTTATAGTTGCAGTATCGGCCAATGACGAAATGAACGACGCCCTGGCCTGCCAACCAGGCGAGCGCCGCCATCGGGAACGCCACGAGCTGGTTCAGCTCGCCGAATGCGGTGGTCATGACCAGGAAAGAAAGTCCGCCGATCGGCACGGTCAACGCCATGCCTTGCAGCACGCTGCCGGTCACCACTCCCCTGCGCATCGTGACGTTATTCAGCGCAAAGGTGAACGCGCCAACAGCAGCGTAAAGGACCCCGAGCAATGACTTTCCCTCGAAGACTTATTGTTTCCCCGGTTTGTCACAAAACCTTCGTCAAACCGTCATGGCCATTTTCGATTTCCCCATGCGGGCAGAGGCGAGAAGTTCGAGCCGATTGGGTCTTACCCGAAGATCAGCGTCGCTTGTGCTCGCCGATGCGGGTGGCGGTCGACGGGTCGTTGCGGTCGTCGCGCCAGGTCGGGTGATTGAAGTGGAGCACGAAATCGCCATTGTACGAGACAACCGCGCGATCGATGGTCAGCGTGCCGATCCGCATCCAGTCGCGAAAACTCCGCCGCTGAAAGAAGTTCGGGCCGCGGGTCGACCCGGTGTCGGTGACCTCGATGTGAAATTTGATCGTGCGCTTTGGCGTCGGGTCGCCGGGGTCGTAGATCTGCGCCATGATCTCGTCGCGGAAATCCAATGCTTCGCCCGGTATCCTCGGCTGGGCCGGATCGACGACCAGGCGCATAAACGCCGGCGCGAGCGTCGGCTCGCCGGCGGGTTTGCCGAGTTCGGCGATCTGGTAAAGCTGGCGCGCGGTCGGCTCCTTGTCGGTCTGACTGAATAACAGGGCCTCGACGCCGAGGATCGGCGCGCCGAGCCCGCGGCGCCACAGGCTGGTATTGGGCGCGTTGCGCAGTTCGGCGTCGTTGATGAAGGCGGTATGGTCGCCGCCCAGATCCTGCTGGGTGATAAAGCTCGCCGTCGGCAACGGCTCGGCATGGTCGGGGTCGGTCGTCGGAAACAATTTGCCGACCATCGACAAGGAGCGGCCATGCCCGCGCCGCGTTTCGGTGCAGCAGGTCGAATACCGGGCGACGACCAGCGCGCGGCTGTCTTTGCGGAAATAGCCGGTGTATGGCGGATCGGCGACGATGTCCCAAACCCCGGTAAGGCACACGCCATTGGGGTGAATGATCCGGCGGAAGCCCCGGCGATCATCGCCCCAGCGCAAATCGGCGCGGGAATCGACGGCCCGGGCGACAGCCTGGCGAAAGAAAAACGGCCGACCGGGTCGCAGCGCGCCCCGAAGAACGCCCGCGAGCGTCACCGCGTAGACCGGCAATGCCGGCTCGCCCGCCCTGCCCCAGACTTTCTGGTATGGGTCGGCAAAGACGGCGTCGCGGACTTCCGAGAACCGCGACCCGCGATAGCCGCGGTCTTCTTCGGTTACCTGCTCGGCCCCGAAACCTTCCGGTTCCACAATTGTGCCCGTTCGCCGTGATGCGGCATCACGTCATTTAAGCGCATCGCATACGACCGAGTCGATGCACCTGACCCGTTGCGGCTATTCGGGCAATGACGCCGCACCCGGCGGGACCGGCACCTCAAACACGTTGAGCGTCACCGACACGAAGGAATAGTAGCCGATCAGCCCGGTCAGATCGACGAGACCGCGCTCGCCAAAGCGCGCCTTGACCCTGTCGACCACCGAGTCCTCGACGCGGTGGTCGCGGTAGAAGCTGTTGCAGAAATCGTAGACGAGCCGGTCATCGGGATCGGACAGCGCCGGTTCGCGCCGCTCGGCGATGGCGTCGATGATGTCCTGCCCGATGCCCGCGTTGCGGGCAAGCCGGGCATGGGCGGACCATTCGAATTGCGCAGTCCAGTAGCGCGCCGTGACCAGGATCGCAATCTCGGTCAGCCGCGGCGAAAACCCGGTGGCGAAACGGACATGGGCGCCGAGCTTATGGGCGTGGTCGGCGAGGCCGGGGCTGTTGAGCCAGACATGCGCCGGCGGCGGCACCGAACCGCGCGGTCCGGCGACGATTTCGCCCCAGACCCGCCGCTGCGCCTCGTCCAGCTCGCCCTCTTTGAACTCGCGGTATCGGCTCATTTTCCGCCCCTCGCCTCAGCGCAGCCGCGGCTGCACCTTTTCGCACAAGAGCTGCATCGAGCGCATCACCCGCTCATGCGGGATCAGCCCGCCGGTGTTGAGTTCGGCGAGAATGCCGGCGAGGCCGAGCTGGTCTCTTATACTCGCGAGATTGTCGGCCACCATTTCCGGGGTGCCGACAATGGCGCGCCCGCGCCGCGCCTCGTCCCAAGTCATCGTTTGCAGCCGTTGGGCGCCCGCGATCCGCCGGGTGGCGTCGAAGATTCCGGGACGGGTGGCCAACTCTTCAAGTCGCGCCCCTAAATATCGATAGAAATTCATCAGGGTCTCTTGCGGATCGGTCAGCGCCTTTTCGAGGGTGTCGCCGACATAGACCGGTGCGCGCAGATAGACCTCGCCGTTTCCAGGATGCCCAGCCTCCTTCCAGGCCTCGCGATAGATCCCGACATTGGGCAGGACTTCGTCGAACGTGCCTTGCCGCGCGCCGACAAAGATCGCGTAACCCTGCCGGCCGGCGGAAATGAACGTGTCTGCACGATTGGCGGCGATCCGGATCGGCGGATGCGGCTTGTGGTACGGCTTTGGAACGATACACACATTCTCGTAATTGTAGAATTTGCCGGCGAACGAAAACGTCTCGTCCGTCCAGGCGCGTTTGACGATTTCGAGCACTTCGGCAAAACGCTCCGGGCTCTCGCCGTAAGGGATGCCGTAGGCCTCGTAGGCGCGCGGAAAGCCGCTGCGACCGACTCCAAACACCAGGCGTCCGCGGCTGATGTGGTCGACGGTTGCGGCGTCTTCGGCGAGCCGCAGCGGCTGGCACAACGGCAGGACCTGAACCCCGGTGCCGATCTTGATGTTCTTGGTACGGGCGGCGATCGCGCTGGCGATGGTCATCGGCACCGAGCAGACCGACCGCTCGGGCGCCATATGGATCTCGGCGAGCCAGATCGCGTCGAGCCCCCAACGCTCGGCAGCGTCGACCTGCTCGAACGCCGTGGAAAAGGCCTCGGCCTCGCTCTGCCCCGGCCGCCGCTGGAACTCGTGGAATACGCCGAATTCGAATGACATTGTTGCTGCTCCTCTCACACCATCACTTGCCGGCAAGGGCGAACGCGGGTTCGTCGCTGAACGCCGGCATGATCTCGCGGGCAAAGCGTCGAATATTCTCGCGCGAGCCGCCGAAATTGATGATCACGTATTCGACGCCGCCCGCACGCAGCCTTTCGAGCTTGCGCATGATCTCGTCGGGGGTGCCGAACAGCGCGCTTTCGGCGCTCTCGTAGCGCGCTGTTTTTTCGTCATCCAACCGGTAGCGGTCGCGCGTTTCGTTGCCCGGGCGGCGGGCCAGCGCATTGACGCGCATATGGCCTTGATATCGGCGTTCGACAGCGGCCTCCTTGTCGGCGGCGTCTTTGGCGAAATGCACCGCGCGGGCGACCGCGACCTCCAGCGGGTTGAAGCGGCGGCCCCGCGCCTCGACCTCTTCTCTGAACTGCGCGACCTGTTCGAGGATTTCCTCGGCAAGCGAGTGCTGGCCCAAGAGCATGTTGTAGCCGCGCTCGGCGACCTGTCGCACCGAATTGGCGCTGCCCGCCCCCATCCAGAACGGCGGATGCGGCTTTTGCGCGGCCGGCGGCTCAACGACGATCTCGTCAAATCGCCAATATTTGCCGCGATGCGAGAACGGTGTTTCCGAAACAAAGGCCTTGGTGACCACGTCGAGCACTTCCTCAAAGCGCTCGTCGGCCTCCTCCATCGGCACGCAGAAACCGGCGAACTCGTTCCAGCGATAGCCTTTGCCGATGCCGAAATCGAGGCGCCCGCCGGACAGCAGGTCGAGGGTCGCGGCCTGCTCGGCGAGCAATACCGGGTTGTGCCACGGCAAGACCAGAACGGCGGTGCCGAGGCGCAGATGCCGGGTGCGGGCGCCGAGCCAGGTCAGCAGATTGAGGCTGGCCGAAACCTGGCCGAAACCGGTGAAATGATGCTCGACGAGAAATGTGCTGTAGTAGCCCAGCGCCTCGGCTTCGACATTATTGTCGATGAAGTCGCGAAAGCCCTGGCTGCTGTCGGTATCCGGACCGGCTCGTCTCGCTTGTGCGCTGCCGAACAATCCGAATTTCATCGTCCAATCTCCCGAATTTAAGAAAGCGTACTCAATGCAGGCGGGGTGCGACTTTTTCGCACAGCAATTGCAGCGAGCGGGTCATCGGCTCGGGCGCGATCAGCGCGCCGAAATTCAGCTCGGCCAGGATGCCGTTCAACCCCAGTTCCTCGTGCAGTTGCAGCAGCCGGTCGGCGACGCGCTCGGGGCTGCCGATGATCACCTTGTCGCGCTGCACTTCCTCGTACGAGATGCCGCGGATGGTTACGGCCTCGGCCGCGCGGCGGCGGTTGGGCGCGCCTTCGAGCCGCGTGCTCAACGTCCGATAGCCGGACATGATGCTCTCCTCGGCCTGGTCGCGCGCCTGCTGGTCGGTGTCGGCGATGTGCAGGGTCAGCCGCAGATAGACCTCGCCCTCGCCGGGATGACCGGCGGCCCTGATGGGCCTGGCGGTAGGCGGCGAGATCGGGCGCCAGACCCGACAGCGAGCCGCTGCGCACCGCGACGAAAATCGGATAGCCGGCCTCGCCCAAAGACGGAAACGTCTCCTCGCTGGCGGCGGCGACGCGGATCGGCGGGCAGGGCTTCTGGTAGGGCTGCGGCACCGCGCTGGCGTTGTCGAAATGCCAGTACTTGCCGTCGTAGGAAAATCGTTCCTGCGTCCACGCCCGCTTGACGATGTCCAGGGTCTCGAGAAAGCGTTCGCGGCTTTCCGAATAGGGCACGCCATAGGCCATGTAGCTGCGCGGGTTGCCGCTGCGGCCGACGCCGAACAGCAGCCGGCCCTGGCTGATCTGGTCGACCGTGGCGGTTTCCTCGGCCAGACGCAGCGGATGGCACAACGGCAGATACCTGGACCCCGGTGCCGATCTTGATCCGCTTGGTGCGGGCGGCGATGGCGCTGGCCACGGTCATCGGCGCGCTCATCACCGAGCGGCGCGCCTGCTGATGGATCTCGGCGAGCCAGATCGCGTCGAGCCCCCAGCGGTCGGCCGCCTCGATCTGGGCCAGCGCCTCCGCGAAAGCCGCTGCCTGGGTCTGCTCCGGCCGGCAGTGGAATTCATGGTAGACGCCGACTTCCATGGCCGCTTTTCCTTTTTGAACACCGCACGCCCGGTCACGCTAGTTTCGTTCTGCCTATCAAGCAAATACCGATTTCCGATCATGCTCATGCCGCAGCGGCATGGTAGTAGGAATCACCCTATTCCGGCATGCGAAGCGATTTATGAGGAAAGACGATAAAGCGTCGTGCCTGCGGATCGGAAAACGGGCTTGGACGTTCTGGCCCATTTGACTTGGTGAGCGATCAATGATATACGCAATTCTTACATTATGAAATTCGTATTTCGAGAGGATTATCCTATGTCACTCGTCAAAGTTCGCCGCGCCGCGCAAATCACCTTGCCCCGCGATATCCGGGAAGCGGCAAGGCTGGAAGAAGGCGACTATCTCGAAGCGGAGGTCACGGAAGGCGGCGCGATCCTTCTCCGGCCCGTCAGCATTTCCGAGCGAGAGCCTACCCTCGAACAGGAAGCCGAAATTCTGGCTGTCGTTGACGAGGCCAGAGCCTTCCATGCCGACAAGCGCCCTCGTTGATGCCTCGGTGCTGGTCAGCGCGTTCCTGTTTCCCGCAAGCGTTCCGGGACGGGTTCTGAAGTTGGCCGATCGGGGCGTATTCGCCATGCACCTTTCGCCGCTTCTTCTCGACGAGACCAGGTACGCGCTTCTCTCGACCCGCCTGCGGGATGTTTACGGCCACGACGCAGAGTCGGTCACTGCGTGGTGCGCGGACTTGCGGCGGGTCGGCAGCGTGTTTCTCGGTCCGCTGCCCGATATCGGCCCGGCCTGCCGGGACCCGAACGATGATCACGTCATTGCGACCGCTCTCGCCGTCAAGGCGGATGCAATCGTCACCGGCGACAAAGATCTGCTGGCGCTCGATCAATTTGGGGGCGTACGCATCGTCACCGCGCGGTCGTTCCTGACGGAACACGTGCCGGATACGATCGACGGTTAGGCTTCGCATTGGCATGATTACCAAAATACAAGCCGCAGAACAACAATTGGATACGGCTATACGGCTTTTCTTTGAGAATATCGATCATTTGTCGTCTTACACACTGGCTGCGGCATCTCGTGAGATTACCGATGATTTGTGTGAAAAGCGAAAGGCCGATATTTTTCAAGAGGAGCTTTCGCGTCTGGGCGATGTGCCATGGAGGTCCGTCTTTCGTTTCGAGAAGAAATGAAAATATTCATCAAGGATGAACATTACAAAGAGGCTATGCGGTTATTCAGAAAAAAACAAAATTTCCTGAAACATGCAAATCAAAACTCTGGACCAAGAAATTGACGATTTCGCTGGTTATGAGGTGGCGCTTGTAATTTTTTTGGAATTCAGAACTTCAGGTTGTTGTCGAACAAACTGACGCCAGCAATGTCGATATTCCTTCAATGGCTTGGCGCCGCAAATCCGAACCTAGTGAAAAAGACAAATAAGGAGCTGGATGACAGCACCGACAAATTCCTCCGGTCAATTGAAAATTTGCGCAACAGTTTTCAGGACGACCTTCACAGCAGCGAGACGTTTAACGTGATACACGAGTTTCTGAAAGACCATTACCGACCCAGATAACTTTCTCACGAAAGCGTTCCGTCCCCCGATAAATGCGTTAGCTGAAATGACGCTTGCCTAGGATGATCGCACTGACGACCTCGGGCGGTCGTCGGCCGAAATTCCGATTGACCATCGGGCTGTCCGGTGGGTGAAATCGCGGCGGCCATGGAATTGCGCAGCCTGCACTACTTCGTCCGCATCGCCGAACTGGGCAGCATCACCCGCGCCGCGGCGCATCTGCAGATCGCCCAGCCGGCGCTGACCCGGCATGTGCAGCGGCTCGAGGATGAGGTCGATGCCGTCCTGTTCACGCGCGCGAACCGCGGCGTGCGGCTGACCGAGGCCGGCCACAAACTGCTCGAAAGCGCGCAGCGCATCCTGCGCGACGTGGAGCGCGCCGGCGATGAGATCCGGGCCCACAAGGCGCACCCCAGCGGCAAGATCATTCTCGGGGTGACCCCGACCTTGTGCCCGGTCGTGGTGCCGGAGCTGTTCGCCCGGATGCGCCGGCACTATCCGATGATCGAGCTGAAGGTGGTCCACGCGGGGACCGTGCGGCTCGAGGAGTTCGTCGTCGACGGCCGCGTCGATCTGGCGCTCCTGGCGGAAATCTCGAAGAGCCGCCTGATCGCGTCGATGCGTCTCGCCGAAGAGGAGATGGTGCTGGTTACGCGGCCGGGGGCGCGGCCGCACGGCGTCGTGTCGGCGGCGGAGTTGAACCGCACCCCGTTGATCCTCGGAGACGGGTTGCGGGCGGCGCTCGATGTGCTGCTCGCCGGGCGCGGCATCGTGCTGCAGGTCGACACCGAGCTCAACGACCATGAGACGATCAGGCTGATGGTGCAGCAAGGCGTCGGCGCCTCGATCCTGCCGCACTCCTCGGTCTATCGCGAATGCGCGCGCGAACTCGTCGAAGCGCACCGCATCACCGGCGGCGGTATCTTTCGAACATTGGCCCTGGGGACGGCGGCGGGCCGCGGCCAGTCGGCGGCACGGCAAGCCGCGGCTGAAGTCGTCACCCAGGTGCTCGCCGACATCGAGGCCGACGGCAAGCTGGGCCCGGACGTCGAAGACCCGGCAGCCGCCGCGGAATCGCGCGCTCGACTTCCCGGACGCGCTGAAATCGGGGCTTAACCTTACGGAGGAACGCAATGCAAATCGTCGATTCGCAGATCCATCTTTGGGAAAACGCGCGGATGTCGCCGCAGCACCGCCAGATCCCGACCTATAATGTGGACGATGCGCTGAAGGAGATGGCCGAGGCCGGGGTCGATGCGGCGGTCATTCATCCGCCCAGCACGCTCGGCGAGGGCCCGAATGCGCAGGCGGTCGAGGCGGTCAAAGCCTATCCGGCCAAATTTTGCATCCTCGGCAATTTCGACCTGCAGGCGCCGAACCGCGAAGAGATCGTCAAGAACTGGCGGCAGCGCCCGGGCATGCTCGGCTTCCGTTTCACCTTCAACCAGCCGCACCAGGCGAGCTGGTGGAATGACGGCTCGCTCGACTGGTTTTGGGCGGCCTGCGAGCGCGAGAAACTTCCGGTCGGCCTAATGGCCGGCGGGCATCTGACCGACCTCGGCCGCATCGCCGAGCGCCATCCCGGCCTCAAACTGCACATCGACCATCACGGCCGCGGCGGCGGGGCCGGTTCGGGGAAAGACGATGCCGCTTTCGCGAACCTCGGCGATATGCTGGCGCTCGCCGAACATCCCAATGTCGCGGTCAAGCTGTCGGGCGCGCCGAGCTATTCGAGCGAACCCTACCCCTACCGCAACATCCACAAATACATCCGCCAGATCGTCGACGCGTTCGGCCCGCAGCGCTGTTTCTGGGGCACCGACATCACCCGCATGCCGTGCTCCTACCGGCAATGCGTGACGATGTTCACCGAGGAATTGCCGTGGCTCAAAGGCCGCGACCAGGAATTGGTGATGGGCGACGCGATCTGCGCCTGGCTCGGCTGGAAACGCCCGGCCTGAAGCGAGCGCGAGCTTCCGTCGATGCCCGACCTCGGCCGTCAGCCGGCCAAGGCAGGCCAAAATGATCTGCTTTTGCAACGGGTTATCGTCACCCCCGCGCAAGCGGCGCTTTCGCAGGAATGACGAGGGGGAACGGTAACGCTCTGAGAGGCCTGGACTTATTCTTGGCCAGGATCTAAGGCAGGCCCGATCTCAACCTTCCGGGGTCGGGCCGTAAGGCCGGGTGATCATTTCGAGCAGATGTCCGTTGGGATCGTCGAAATAGACGCCGCGGCCGCCGTACAGGTGGTTGATCTCGCCGGGCAGTTCGCGGCGAAAATTCGCGTAGTGCGGAACACCCATCGCGCGGATGCGGGAAAGAGCGGCGTCGAACTCGGCTTCGCCGACCAGAAAAGCGTAATGCTGGGGACGGAAGTCTACCGCGTCGGAAAAATCGAGCGTAACTCCGTTGGCCGTGCGGACCGGAACGAAATGGGCCCATTCCGGCCCCGCCTCCAGGTTCAAAATGTCGGCGAGGAACTTTGCGGACGCCCATTTGTCCTTCGCCGGAATGATCGTGTGGTTAAGCTCGATGCTCATCTTGGTCCTCCTGCTTGAAGCGGATTACCTGTCCGGCGGGCCCCGTCGACGGCTGGAATGACAAAGATTTGGCAATTCGCCGCCCGTTCGGAAAGGGAAGCGCCGGATTAAAATCGGAGGGCTCGCACCCGCAACATGCCGATGCGGCATGTTGGCGATCAAGATACGGCATTTTGCACATCTGCGGCCCAGGCGTAGTTTTGCCGCCCGGCAATCAGGGGCCCGGCAATCAGAGGCGTGGCGATGCAGTTCGGTCTGTTCGGCAGTGCGGCGGCGCGGCGCGCCAGGGGTCCCGAAGAGGCCGAGTTCGACAGCAGCGAAGGGTTCCGCGACTTCATCGAATACAATATCGAGGCCGAGGCGCTCGGGTTTCACAGCAGTTTTGTCGTCGAGCACCATTTCACCGGCTACGGCCAGGTGTCGGCGACGCTGAACCTGTTGACATGGCTCGGCGCGCGCACCCGCTGGCTGCGGCTCGGCACGGCGGTCATGGTGTTGCCGTGGCACAACCCGGTATTGCTCGCCGAGCAGGCGGCGACCCTCGATCTGCTGTCGGGCGGCCGGCTCGATTTCGGCGTCGGCAAGGGCTACCGCTACAACGAGTTCAAGGGCTTCTGCAGCCCGCTCGCCGAGGCCGACGCGCGTTTTGACGAATGCCTCGAGGTGATCCTGAAGGCCTGGACCGCCGACGAGCCGTTCTCGCACCATGGCAAATACTGGCAGTTCGACGAGATCGTCGTCGAACCGCCGACCGCGCAGCAGCCGCACCCGCCGATCTGGATGGGAGCGGGCAGCGAGAGCTCGATACGCCGGGTCGCCGCCCAGGGCTGCAATCTGCTGCTCGGCCAATATGCCTCGCCGAGCGACGTCGCCCGCAACATCGCCGTCTACAGATCCGAAGTCGAGGCGCACGGCCGGCGTTTCGACCCGATGCAGGTCGCGGTGACCCGAGCCTTTTTTGTCGCCGGCGACCCGGCCGAACGGGAAGCCGCGATGGCGCGCCGGCTGGCCAACCGGCTGCGTCAGTTGAAGCTCGCGACCCAGCCCGACGGCACCGTCCTCGGCGGGCCCGACCGCGCCACCGGCGACCCGCACACGGTCAACGAAGCGAGCGCAATGTACGGCGACCCCGACCATATCGCCGAGCGGCTCGACGAATTGCGCCGCGCCGGGGTCGGCTATGTGCTGGTCAACGGCGGCGGCTCGGGCGGCGGTGCGCGCGGCCGCGACAGCCTGCGCCGCTTCGCCCGCGACGTGATGCCGGCCTTTGCCGGCGCCGAGCCGGCGCGCTCACCCGGCTGAGACGGCCGCACCGGACCGTCGTCGCCACCGCTCGATCAGGCGGCGATGCGCACCGGCAATGACGCGATGCCGCGGATGAAATTGGCGTAGACGCGCTGCGGTTCCTCGATGACCTCGATCGTCATCCGGCGCTTCAGGATCTCCTCCCACAGGATCGCCAATTGCATCTCGGCCAGACGGTTGCCGACGCAGCGGTGGATGCCGAACCCGAAGGACAGGTGCTGGCGCGGCCGGGCGCGATCGATGATGAATTCGTTGGCCCGCTCGATGGCGTCCTCGTCCCGGTTGCCGGAGAGGTACCACATCACCACCTTGTCGCCCTTCTTGATCGCCTTGCCGCCGATCTCGCCGTCGGCGATCGCCGTGCGCCGCATATGCATGACCGGCGTCTGCCAGCGGATGATCTCCGGCACCAGGCTCGGCACGAGATCCGGGTTCTCCCGCAATTTGCGGTATTCGTCCGGGTTCTTGTTCAATGCCCAGACGCCGCCCGAGATCGAATTGCGCGTCGTCTCGTTGCCGCCGACGATCAACAGGGTCAGGTTGCCGAGAAATTCCTGCGGTCGCGAGATCAGATCGCGCGTCGCCTCGCCATGCGCCAGCATCGAGATCAGGTCGGGCTTTGGTTCGGCCTTGGCGCGCTCGTGCCAGATCTGCGTGAAATAATCGAGCGCCTCGGTCAGGATCTCGAGCCGCTTCGCCTCGGAATCGACGATGCCGCCGGCATTCACGTCGGCGATTGCGCAATCCGACCAGTAGACGAGTTTGTGCCGGTCGGCGAACGGGAAATCCATCAGGGTCGTCAGCATCTGGATGGTCAGCTCGATCGAGACCTCGCTGACCCAATCGAAGGTCTCGTTGCGCGGCAATCCGTCGAGAATGGCCGACGCGCGCTCGCGGATCGTGGTCGAGAGCTTGTTCAGGTTCATCGGCGCGACGACCGGCGACACGGTCTTGCGCTGCTCGTCGTGCTTGGGCGGGTCCATCGAAATAAAGCTTGCGCGCCGGTATTCCATCGGCCGGTCGGTGATCGAAATGCCGCCGAGCATCGCTTCCGACGAATAGCTCTGATGGTTTACCTCGACCGCCATGATGTCCCGGTACTTGGTCACCGACCAGTACGAGCCGTACATGCCGTCCCGGCACCAATGCACCGGGTCTTCGCGGCGCAGCCGCTCGAAATACGGATACCAGATATCGTCCTGGTACAATTTGGGATTGCTGACATCGATCCGGTCGAGCGGCAGCGCGTAGGCGTCTCCGGTCGGATCGGGATATTGCGCTCCGTCCATCACTGTTCCTCCACCGGATCCCGAGGCACCGGGGACCGCCCTCGGGTCTGGCCTTGGGCTTTGCGCATCGCCGGCCCCGCCGCGATCATCGCACATCTCGCTTCGGCGGCAGAGGGCCTCAATACATCTCGGGGGCGATCACGTTCTGCGGACGGTTGGTCAGGAGTGCGGCGCGCATCGTCTCGGCCGATTTGACCCTGGTGTCGTGCTCGGATTGCGGGGTGAACCAGGCGGCATGCGGGGTGATCACCAATCGTCCTTCGAGGCCGGGCTCGCGCGCCCGGTAGGCGCGCAGGATCTCCGGGATCGGCTCGACCGGCGGCTCGACCGGCAACACGTCGAGCCCCGCGGCGGCGATATGCCCGCTGCGCAGCAGGGCCAGCAAGGCGTCGAGGTCGACGATCGGGCCGCGCGCGGTGTTGACCACCACCGCGCCGCGGCGCAGCAGCGCAAGCTGGTCATGCCCGAGCAGGCCGCGGGTCTCGGGCGTCAGCGGCGTGTGCACCGACAAGGTGTCGGTCTGCCGCAACAGGTCTTCGAGGGTGGCGGCGCGGCCGATGCCGAGCGCGAGGTCGGCGCCGTTCGGCAGGTAGGGATCGTAGAACGTCACGCGAAAGCCGAATGCGCGGGCGCGAAGGGCGACCGCGGTGCCGATCCGGCCCAGCCCGACGATGCCGAAATTCTGCACGCCGAGGCGCCGGATCAGCTCGTTCTTGACCGCCCCCCACGGCGCCGGCGGGCTTGCCCGCATCCGCTCGTGATAGAAGACGACGCCGCGGCGCAGCGACAACGCCAGAGCCATCGCATGGTCCGCCACCTCGGTCGTGCCGTAATCCGGCACGTTGCAGACCAGGACGTTGCGCGCCGCCGCTGCCGGACGGTCGATCCTGTCGTAGCCGACCCCCATCCGCACGATCGCGCGAAGCCGCGGAAAGCGCGCGACATCCGCGGCCGAGACGGCATGGCGCATGATCATCAGCCCGTCGATTTCGGCGCAATCGGCCGCGTCCAGCTCGGCCAGGCTCTGCTTGGTGCGCCTGAGGATCGCCACTTCGGGTCCGAAAATCTCCCGCTCCAGGTCGAGATCCGGCACCTGCCGGTCTTCGGGGTAAAGTACGGTGACGGGCATTCGAGTTTCTCTCCTCAGCGGCGGGCGACCTTGACCGGTTGATGGATGGCCGCCGACTGCACGACCGCCTCGAAGGCGGCGACGCCGTGCAGGATTTCGTCGGCGGCGATCGGATAGGGCCGTTCGCCGTTGATCGCCGCGGCAAAGCCTTCGAGTTCGGCGGCGAGCGCGTTGAACCCTTTATGGCTGATGATCTCGGGTGGGGCGGCCAGGTGCCGGCCGGCTGCCGGCCGCGGCGTCACCGGGGTGAAGCGGAACTCCGCCGCCTGGGTTGCCAGTTCGACATGACCCGACGTGCCGTAGACCGCAAAGCGGTAGGCCGGGGCGGTGACCAGCGAACAGTAGAGCGTCGCCGAAATTCCGCATTCGAGACCGAGCATGACCATGGTGGTGTCGTCGAGCCGCGGCATGACCCGGCGCCGGCTGATGCAGTAAACCTCATCGATCCGGCCGAACAGGTAGATCAACGCGTCGAGATTGTGCACGCCGGTCGCGGTCATCGCCCCGGCCGGCGCCTCCCGCGGGTCCGATCGCCAGTAATCCGCCGACATCGTAATCCCGGCCGGCGAGCTTTGCGTGCTCTCGCAATGGCTGACGACGCCGAGCCGGCCATCGCCGATCCGCGCCTTCAGCTCGATCATCGCCGGATGAAACCGCCGCGGGTAGGCAACGCCCAGCACCACGCCGGCCCGCGCCACCGCGTCGAGCGCCGCCTCGGCGCTGCGCGAGTCGAGCGTGAACGGCTTTTCCATCATCACGTGCTTGCCGGCGGCAGCGGCCCGCTCGACCTGGGCGCCGTGCTGGCTGTGCGGCGTGGCAAAGACGACGGCGTCGATCGCCGGATCGCTCAAAACCGCGTCGAAATCGTCCTTCAGCTCGATGCCGTTCTCGGCGCAGAACCCCTCGGCCGCGGCTCGGGTCCGGTTATAGCCGGCGGTAAAGCGGATCGCGGTGCTGGCGCCCTGCACCGCGCCGACCAGGTTGCGGCCCCAATTGCCGATGCCGACGATCGCGGCGCGGATCATTTCTTCGCCGTCAGCATGTCCCGCAACCCGCGCAATGCCAGGTAATATCCCGGCAGCCCGAAGCCGGCGACGATGCCATGGCTGACCCGCGCCGTCTCCGAGGCCGGGCCGCGACGGATCGGGTTCGAGATGTGGATCTCGATGGTCGGAAACTTGACCTGGCTGATCGCCGCGACCAATGCCGGATAGCCGCTGCCGAACGCCGCCGGGTTGAACATCGCCGCATCGAACCCCTGGTCGTTCGCCTGGTAGAACTTGTTGACGACCTCGCCTTCGAGGTTGGAGTGGAAAATCTCGACCTCGAGCCCGAGTTCGGCGGCATAGCCGCGGATGCGCTCGTCATATTCGGGCAGCGTCATCGGGCCGAAGATCTCGGTCTGAACCTTGCCGCGCATGTTCATGCCGGCGCCGTGCACGATCAGGATTTTTGCCATCGGCGTGTCCTCGTATTGCGATCGGACGAAGCAGCGATGCTAGCTGACCGGCCAATTCGCTGACAAGGGCCGATCCCGGCTGCTTGACAGGCCGATTGCGGTCGATCAGCATTTCGCGATGCGGTGTTGCAAATCGCAGGTCATGATCGCGCTGGTGGCGGTGGCCCCGCTCGCGGTGGCCGCGGCGGCGGGCGCGCAAAGCGCGCCGAAAAGCAGGCTGCCCGATGTCGTCGTGATCCGGTCGTTGATCGGGCGGTATGCGGGGAATGCCGAGATCGTCAACTTTGCCGATCGCCGACTGAAATCGGTCAAGGTGGTGCGCGGGCAAGGCCGGTTTCCATCGAAGCCGGCCAATCCCGGCGACGTGAGGTTTGCCAATCTCGGCGTTTCGGCGACGGGGTCGGCCCGGGTAGCGGGGGCCGCCGATCAGGCGATCGCCCGCGACGCGCCGGCGGCGCTGTCGAATCGCCCGACCAGCGAGCTGGTAACCTTCGCCGATCCGCATGAATCTGCGGTGACCGTGCTGCGCGGCGCCGCTTTGCGCAGCGGCTTGCCACCGCCGACGGCCGCTGTCGGCTTTTTCGGTCCGGCAGGGGCCGGCGCCCTCGATCGCGCCGCGTTCGCTGTCGACGGCGCCGAATCGAGCCACGGCGCCGACCTGCGCATGTGGCGTCCCGAGATCGACGGACCCCAGGGGCCGATGCAGGTCTCGGCGGCCGCGGCTACCGATATCGGCGGCGGCGATCGGTTCGACATCGCGCAGAACCAACTCCTGGGCCGCGCCTATCTGGCGCTCCTCTTTCGCCGCTACGGCACTTGGCCGGACGCGATCGCGGCCTACAACTGGGGCCCCGGAAACATGGATTGGTGGATCGGCAATGGTCGCCCGCCGAATGCTTTCCCGTTTGAGGTCGAGCGCTATCGCGACCGCGTTCTGCGCGACATGGGCCTCGCCGAAATTCCGCCGGTCCCACCGGCCCCCGGCGCGCGCTAAGGTTTCGCCAGCTCCAGCGAGATGTCGTCGAGGCCGTTATTGCCGCCGACGCCGGCCGGATCTCCGTTAAAGAAGGTAATCGTCGTCTTGGCTGAATTCGCCGTGAAGGTCACCGCAAACTTCTGCCATGCCTGGGTGGTCTCGCCGGGACTTGCGAAATTGATCGCCGATGTCAAGAACACGCCATCGACGTACACGTCTACTTTGCTCATGGTGCGAAAGTGCTCGACGACGCATTATAAGCCGCGCCGACGAAAAAGCTGATCTTATAGGTCTTCACCTCTTTGGTGGCGACTACTTGCTGAATTCCTGCCGACTTGTTTGAAACTGGCCGGTAAGATCAACATATTGTTTGCCGGCTTTGGCGGTAAAGGCAAACCGTCCTGGGTAAAGTTATTGACGACGGCGATACCGGCGCCATTTGCACCCACCACCGTCCAGCCCCCGAATCGGCATTCGGCTGCCGCCCAGCGCAGATCAAACTGAAAGTCCCGGCATTAACCTTCGGCACCTCGAAGCTCGGATTCTTGATCAGATTAGCCGCGCTGCACGGGCAAGACTCCTGCCGCGAGGAGACCGATTGCCAGTACTGCTGCCCGAGAGTGGTGAGTTCATCGGTCCGTGCCTCCCTGTCCGCGATGGTGAGATATCACCGACCCTTCGCAATCGATGTTTATTCCGACGGTTCAAGATTTTTTTGCCGGCGACGGGGACCGCGCCAAGTCGGATCTACAGCAGGTTCGTCAAACTCAAGGTCGCGGCCTGTTTGAGGACCTCGTTCGAGCCTTCCCAGATCATCCGCAACGCGACAAAGGTGATGATCCCGAGGCCGATCCACGAGATCCAGTAATGGCGCTCGAGCAGCCGGGCGATAAAGGTCGAGGCCACCCCCATCAGCGCCACCGAAAGCATCAGGCCGAAGGCCAGCACCCAGAAATGGTCGCGCGCGGTGGCTGCCACGGCCAGCACGTTGTCGAGCGACATCGACACGTCGGCCAGGACGATGCGGCCTAATGCCCGCGCTTGGCTCTTGCGTCGAACCTTGCCTGCCAAATCGCCCCCGCCGGCCTTCGCCCGCGCCCGGCGCGACTCCTGCAATTCGCGGAACATCTTCCACGCCACCCACAGCAGCAGCAGCCCGCCGGCCAGGCTGAGGCCGATGATCGCCAGCATCTGCGCCGTGAAATAAGCGAACAGGATGCGCAAGACCGTGGCCGCCGCGATCCCGAGCAGGATGACGCGGCGCCGTTGCTCGGGAGGCAGGCCGGCGGCGGCCATCGCGACGACGATCGCATTATCGCCGGCCAGCACGACGTCGATGATGACCACCGACAGCAGCGCGCCGAGTTGACTGACCCCGATCAGCACTTCTGCGACATAAGCACTGACCGGCGGCTCGTCGAGGCCGTTGATTGCCGCCGGCCTGCAAACACCCGGCGCCGCCGTCTCCCTGGGCAGCGGTGACGGCTTGCTCGTGCCGATGACTTGCCGCACTTGACGGCGGCCGAGGCACGATCGCCAACTGCCCCCGGCTCGACGGCGATGGGCCGGTTGCCAAAGCTGCCGCCCGCGATCGGGTGAGAAAGGAGATGCCGATGCTGCCGCTGGTTCTCTCGTCCGACTCTCACGTGTTCGAACCGCCCGATCTGTGGCAGACCCGCATCGATCGCGGCGTTCCGCGATCGGGCGCCGCGGATCGAGCGGATCGACGGCGGCGACCAGTCGTGGTCGAGGCGGATCAGATCCTCTCCGGGATCGGCCTGATCTCGAACGCCGGCGCGCGGTTCGAGGCCCCCGAGACGATCTCCGCCCAGGGGCGCTTTGAAGACGTGCACCGCGGCGGCTACGACCCCGCGCAACATCTCAAGGACATGGCGCTCGACGGGGTGGCCGGCGAAGTCCTCTATCCCTCGCAAGGGCTGTTTTACTTCAAGATGGCGGACACGGCGCTGATGTCCGCCATCTTTCGCGCCTACAACGACTGGCTCGCCGAGTTCTGCCGCACCGATCCCGCCCGGCTCGAAGGGCATCGCGATGATCAACCTGGACGACGTCCAGGACGGGATCAGGGAGCTGGAGCGCGCCGCCCGCCTGGGCCTCTGCGGCGCGATGATCACCGAGTACCCGGCCGAGGACCGGCGCTACGACCAACCCGAGTACGAGCCGTTCTGGGCCGCCGCCGCGGCGCTCGACCTGCCGCTTGAGCCTGCACACGGCGACGCGGCGGCAGGGCAAGATCCGCGGCGCCGGCGCCGGGACGCTGCGCGACGCCAGCAGCCGCGCGACCAAGGCGTTCTATCCGGCACTGTCGATGTGCGACATGATCTTCTCCGGCGTCTTCGAGCGCCATCCCCGCCTGACACTGGCCATCGTCGAGTTCGAGCTGGCCTGGGCGCCGAACGTGCTCTCCTCCATGGACTACACCTACCGCGAGCGCCACGGCGAGGCGATCTACCGGTTCAAGGACGGCATGACGCCCAGCGACTTCTTCCGCCGCAACGTCGTCTTGAGCTTCCAGGAGGACGCCATCGGCATTCGCCTGCGCGACGTCATCGGCGTCGACAACATGATGTGGGGCTCGGACTATCCGCACAGCGAG
>CAVPBN010000033.1:0-176320 GCA_963701815.1 uncultured Alphaproteobacteria bacterium | reverse complement strand
CGCGCAGATCGGCGATCTTGGCGTCGCTGTAGCCGAGCCCGCGCAATACCTCGTCGGTGTGTTCGCCGAGACCGGGGGTCGGGCGCAGCTTTTCGGGCTCGGGGGTGCGCATCATGTTGATCGCCTGGCCGACGGCTTTGAGCGGGCCGAGCTTTGGATGGTCGATCGGCCGCGCCATTTCGAGGTGCTGCACCTGCGGATCGGCAAAGGTCTGGTCGATCGTATAGAGCGGCCCGCACGGCACGCCGACCTCGTTCATCAGTTCGACCCAATAGGCGCTCGGGCGCTTCTTGGTGATCTCGGCGATCCGTTCGTTGAGCGCCTTGCGGTTTTTCGAGCGCTGCTGGCCGCTTGCGTAATCCGGATCGTCGAGCAGCGCCATCGCGTCGGCTGCCTCGCAAAAGCGGCGGAACATATGATCGCCCGAGGCGGCGATGTTGATCTGCCCGTCGGCGGTCGGGAACAGCCCGGTCGGAATCCCGGTCGGATGGTCGTTGCCGGCCTGCTTGGCGACCTCGCCGGCCATCAGCCAGCGCGAGGCCTGGAAATCGAGCATGAAGATCTGCGCTTCGAGCAAGGAGGTGTGCACCCACTGGCCTTCGCCGCTCGTCTCACGTTCGATCAGCGCCATCAGCATGCCCTGGGCGAGCAGCAGCCCGGCGCAGAGATCGTCGATCGGAATACCGACGCGCACCGGTCCCTGCCCCGGGAAGCCGGTGATCGACATCAGCCCGCCCATGCCCTGGGCGATCTGGTCGACGCCCGGCCGCTTGGCGTAAGGCCCGGTTTGGCCAAACCCCGAAATGCTGCCGTAGACGATGCGCGGGTTGATCTTTTTGACGCTTTCGTAATCGACCCCGAGCCGGTGTTTGACCGTCGAACGGAAATTTTCGACGATCACATCGGCTTTCTCGGCCAGCTTCAGGAAGATCGCCAGCCCCTCCTTGGTCTTCAGGTCGAGGGTGAGGCTGCGCTTGTTGCGGTGGAGGTTTTGGAAATCGAACCCGTCGCGCCGCGAGCCGGTCACGTCGCGGCCATCGTCGCCGCGTCGCTCGATCTTGATGACGTTGGCGCCCCAATCGGCGAGCTGGCGCACCGCCGTCGGCCCGGCGCGGGCATGGGTCAGATCGAGGACGGTGTATTTCGACAGCGGCAGGGTTCCGATGCTCACGATTGCAGGCCTTCCGATCGAGGTGAACCTAAGGCGGAGCTTACACCTTGCCGGCGATCCGGGGTCAAGCTTCGACGCCGGTCGCGCGGCGAAAACGGGTCTTCAACAAAACGCCGTCGCGCGGCGGCAAGACCCGCGGCGGCTCGTCGGCGACGATGGCGACCCGCGCGAACAGGGTCGTCGCCGATTTGCCGACCCGGCCGGCAAATTCGCGCAGACCCAACTCGTCGGTGATGTCGAAGGTTTCGCGGATGCCGCAGCCTCGGGCGACCTCGACCAGTTCGACCGCGGCCTCGGTGTGGCTCGCCTGCATGCCGGTCTCGCCGTAGCGGCCGTTGTCGAACACCGCGATCGCCAGATTCGGCGGTCGCTGCAGGCCGATCGTCGCCAGCGCCCCCAACCCCATCAGCATCTCGCCGTCGCCGGTGACGACGAGGATGTGCCGGTCGGGCCGCGCGATCGCCAGGCCCAGCCCGATCATCGCCGCCGCCCCCATCGCCCCCCACAGATAGAAATTCCGGTCGTCGTCGCCGACCGAGGCGGCGTCCCAGGTGGTCGAGCCGAGCCCGGTCACCAGCAGCAGCTCGTCGCGCTTTTCGAGCAGGATGCGGATCGCGGCGCGGCGGTCGATTCGGCGGTCGTTGGCAATCATTTGACCCACCGTTTGGCCCCGATCAGGCGCTGCGACAGCAGCACCGCCGCCGCCACATCGCCGTCGAAGACGATGTCGAGCGCGGCGGCGACGGTCTCGGCGGCGTCTTCCGCCCGCTCGACCCGGTAGACCAGCACATCCATCAGCTCGAGCGCCGCCTGGGTCCTGGTCCCCATCGGCACCTGCCATGGGTTGAACTCGGCCCATTCGCCGCGCATCGTCACCAGCATGACCAGCGGAAAGCGGCAGTTTCGGGTCAGGGACAGCATGTTGATGCAGTTGCCGACCCCGCTCGATTGCATCAGCAGAGCGGCGCGCTGGCCGCCGAGCCAGGCGCCGGCGGCCAGCCCCACCCCTTCCTCCTCGGTGGTCAGCGGCACCGCCCGGATCTCCGGGTCGTCGCGGCACAATTCGATCAGCCGCGCATGACCGGCATCGGGCACATAGCCGACCTGGCGGATTTGCGCCGATTTCAGCGCCGCGAAAATCCCGTCGCGCCAATCCGGCGGCTCTCCCGCCCCACTCTCGCTCACGCTCGTCCCCACGCCAATCTCCGGTCGATCGAGCCTAGCATGATCGCCGGGCGAGCTTGAATCCGTTCTCGCGGCAAACCATAAGAGGCAGGTCATGAGCGGTGAGCCCGACAACCTGATCCTCGTCTACCTGCGACGGATCGACGAGAAGGTCGATCGTCTGATCGACGACGTGCAGGACCTGAAGCATCGGGTCACGTCGCTCGAAGGCCAGATGGCGAACATTCGCGGCGATATGGCGGCGATGTCGTTGCGCATCGACCGTATCGAGACCCGTCTCGATCGTATCGAGCGACGGCTCGAGTTGGTCGCCTCCTCGCCGGCCTAATCTTCCGGGCGCGGCCCGGTGTAGCGGGCGCGCGGGCGGATCAACACGCCGCTTTCGTATTGCTCGATCGCATGGGCGATCCAGCCGACCGTGCGGCCGATCAGGAACAAGCTGAGCGCGCTCCCTGGCGGCAGCCCCAGGGCGGTCGCCGCGATGCCGAGCCCGAAATCGACATTCGGGCGTTGCCCGGTCAGCCTCGCCGCGGCGTCGGCCACCCGGTCGATCCAGTCGGCCTGCGCCGGCCGGGCCTTCTTTGCCGAGGCGAGCAGTGCTGTGGCGCGTGGGTCGCCGTCGGGGTAGAGCGGGTGGCCGATGCCCGGCAAGATTTCGTCGCGGGCGAGGCGTGCGGCCATCAGCGATATCGGCTCGCCGCCGCCGGCGAGTTCCCGGCACAACGCCTCGGCCCGCGCCGAAGCGCCGCCATGACGGCGGCCGGACAAGGCCGCGAGCGCGCGCCGAAACGACGGCATACGGCGTCGCCCCGGTCGAGGCGACGCAGCGCGCGACAAAGGTCGAGGCGTTGAGTTCGTGATCGGCGAGCAGCACCATGGAGCGGCGCACGAGGTCGGCGCCGGCCTCGTCGAGACGCCAGGCCGCGGCCAGCCGCCGGTGCACCGGGGCCGCACCGGGCGGCGTGTCGCCGACGCAGCCGGCGAGTTCGCCGAGGATCAGTCGTCCGGTCCTGATGACCGCGGCGCGGCCCAGGTCGAGGGCGGCCGGGTCGGCCCCGGCGAGTTCCGCCAGGCGCACCAGACAGCGTTCGATCAGCCCGAGGCGGTCCTCAGCGCTCGCATGCGCGCCGATGCGGGGTTCCCTCTCATGCGGGCGAGAACGGGTCGGCCCGGGAGCAGGCGGCATTGCGCCCGGATTTCCCCACAGCAGCCCGGCGATTTCCTCGACCGTGGCGGTCTCGGCCAGGCGCAGCGCGTCCCGGCCGCGATAATAAAGACGATGGTTCTCGATCAGACAGATCGACGAGCCGAGCACCGGCATCAGCGCCTCGGACGGCGGGCGCGTCCGCCGCGCGCCACCGCGTCCGGCGCGCAGGCGCTCGACATCCTCGGCGATATAACGGCGCTCTCGGCTGCCGGCGATCTCGACCGAGCGCAACCGGCCGCGGCTGACATAGGCGTAGAGCGTATCGAGCTTGACGCCGAGCCGGTCGGCGGTTTCGCGGGCGGTCAACAGCATCGGAGATACATTGATTATAAACAATCAAGATTGACACTTATTGCGGCGCACCACAAGTCATCCGCACCTGTCACGAAGGAGGTGCCGGATGCCCGCCCCGACCATCGAAATCGCCCACGGCAATCGCCGCGCGGAGCTGCCGCTGATCGAACCGGCGCTCGGCCCGACGATGATCGATACCCGGCGACTGCGCGAGGAGACCGGCTACTGGGCCTATGACCCGGCCTTTGGCGAGACCGGCGCCTGCCGTTCGGCGATTACCTATGTCGATGGCGACGAAGGGACCCTGCTTTATCGCGGCTATCCGATCGACCAGCTCGTCCAAAGCTGCGACTTCCTCGAAGTCGCCTGGCTGCTGCTCAACGGCGACCTGCCGAGCGCGGCGCAAAAGGCCAAATTTACCGACGACATCACCCATCACACGATGGTCAACGAGCAGTTGCATGCGATCTATCGCGGCTTTCGCCGCGACGCGCATCCGATGGCGGTCATGTGCGGTGCGGTCGGCGCCTTGGCGGCGTTTTATCACGACGGCCTCGATATCTTCGATCCGCAACACCGGATGATCGCTTCGCATCGGCTCGTCGCCAAGATGCCGACGATCGCGGCGATGGCCTATAAATACTCGCTCGGGCAACCCTTCATCTATCCGCGCAACGATCTCGGCTATGCCGAGAATTTCCTGCACATGCTCTATGCGGTGCCGTGCGAGCCCTACGAGGCGCCGCCGGCGATGGTGCGGGCGCTCGAAGCATTGCTGATCATCCAGGCCGATCACGAGCAGAATGCGTCGACCTCGGCGATGCGGCTGGTCGGTTCGACCCGCGCCAACCCCTATGCCGCGACCGCGGCGGCGATCGCCGCCTTGTGGGGGCCGTTGCACGGCGGCGCCAACGAGGCGGTGTTGCAGACCCTCGAAGCGATCGGCACGATCGACCGCATCCCGGAGATGCTGCGCCGCGCCAGGGACCGGAACGACCCGTTCCGGCTGATGGGCTTCGGCCACCGCGTCTACAAGAGCTACGACCCGCGCGCCAAGGTCCTGCGCCCGCTGTGCCACGAGGTATTGCAGGCGCTCGGCCGGGACGACCCGCTGCTCGGCTTGGCGATGGAATTGGAGCGGATCGCGCTCGAGGACGATTATTTCGTCACGCGCAAGCTCTACCCCAATGTCGATTTCTATTCCGGCATCATCTTCCGCGCCTTGGGACTGCCGCCGGCGATGTTCACCCCGGTCTTCGCGGTGGCGCGCACGGTCGGCTGGGTCGCCCATTGGAACGAGATGATGACCGACCCCGAGACCCGCATCGTCCGCCCGCGCCAGCTTTATGTCGGCCCCAAAGAGCGCCCGGTCGTGCCGGCCGCCGAACGCGGGACCGGCGAACCGCTGCTCGGATAGACGGTCCTGGAGACCGACGATCGTTTTGGAGGACCGAGACAATGACAAAACGCATCGATGCAGCGGCGCTGGCCCCGTGGTCGGCACCCTCTATCCGCCGCCGTTCGACCTGCCGTGCCGCGCCCGCGCCAGCGATCCAGGCTCGGCGATGCGGCCGGGCTGACGCAGTTCGGCGTCAACCTCTTGACCCTGCCGCCCGGCGCCTGGTCGAGCCAGCGCCATTGGCACAGCGCCGGCGACGAATTCGTCTACGTACTCTGCGGTGAGGTCGTGCTCGTCACCGACGACGGCGAAGAAATCCTGCACGCCGGCGACGCAGCCGGCTTCCCGGCCAACGATCCGAACGGCCATTGCCTGCAAAACCGTTCCGCCGCCGAAGCCCGAGTGATCGAGATCGGCACCCGCGTCGTCGGCGATGTCGGCTATTACAGCGATATCGACATGGTCGCCCCGGCCGGCGGCGAGCCCGCAGTCTATACTCGTCGAGACGGAACGCCCTACCGGGACATCAGGCGCCGCGGTCCCTGAGCACTAGAATCCGAGCGCGTAGGCGGCGCTAGCCTCCAGAGGCTCGCCGCCTACCGGAATTTCGTGTTTTCCCAGGCAGATGTCCCGCGAATTTATCGCTGATCGCGGCGGTGACGTTGTCATATAGCGGTTGTGCACGTTATGATAGCGGCCGATCGCGAGGTAGCACATTTTCCATCCCGAAGACCGCGCCCGCATGACGATCGACGGCCAGCTGGCGGAGGCCGGCTGGCTGGTGCAGTCGCGCGATCAGATGAACCGCAGCGCCGGGCTCGGCGTTGCCGTGCGCGAGTTTTCGACGGCTTCCGGTCCGGTCGACTATGCCCTGTTTGTCGGCGGAACTCTGTGCGGCGTCGTCGAAGCGAAGCCGGAGGGCACGACCCTTTCCGGTTTTTCGGACCAGGCCGCGCGCTATATGGGGAGTGTGCCCGAGCACCTGGTCCGCCGTGAGGGACAGGTTCGCTTCGAATATGTCGCATCCGGCACCGAGATCCTGTTTCGCGACCACGCCGACCCGGCGCCGCGCTCGCGCCGCGTGTTCTTCTTTCACCGCCCTGAGACGTTGCGGCGCTGGCTCGGCGAACCGGCGACCATCCGCGGCGCATCTGCAAGCGATGCCGCCGCTCTTCACCGAGCGCCTGCGCGAATGCCAAATCGATGCCATCACAAACCTCGAAGCGTCGCTCGCCGCCGACCATCCGCGCGCGTTGATCCAGATGGCGACCGGCGCCGGTAAGACCTTCACCGCCTGCATCTTCAGTCTATCGGCTCCTCAAGCACGCCGAGCGCCAGGCGCATCCTGTTTCTCGTCGACCGCGCCAATCTGGTCCGGCAGACGAGGCACGAGTTCCAGGCCTTTCGCCCGCCCGGCAACAGGCCGCAGGTTCACCGAGCTCTACAATGTCCAGCGCCTCGGTCCGGCCGGTCTCGACCCGGTCGCCTCGGTCGTCATCGCCACGATCCAGCGCGCTCTATTCGATGTTGAGCGGCGAGCCGAGTTGTCCGAGCGAAGACGAGGAGCGTTCGCGGTTTCGAGACCGCGTCGCGCAGCGAGCCGCAGCGCCCCGTCGCGCTACAACCCGGCGATCCCGATCGAGAGCTTCGATTTCATCATCACCGATGAATGCCACCGCTCGATCTACGGCTCTGGCGCCAGGTGCTCGAATACTTCGACGCCTTCATCGATCGGGCTGACCGCGACCCCGTCGACTGCACACGCTCGGCTTCTTCGAGCAGCAACCTCGTCGATGCAGTACCCCTACGAGCGCTCGGTCGCGGACGGGGTCAACGTCGGCTACGAGATCTTCCGCATCAGTACCGATATCGGCGAGCATGGCGGCGCGATCGTCGAAGCGGCTACCCGGTTCCGGTCGCGCGACCGGCGCACCCGGGCCGAGCGCTACGAAGAGCTCGACCAGGACCTCGACCTACACCGCGCAGGAGCTCGACCGTTCGGTCATCGTGCCGAACCAGATCCGCACCGTCCTCAAAGCCTATCGCGACAAGCCTGTTCACCGAATTGTTTCCCGGCCGCAGCGAAGTGCCGAAGACCCTGATCTTCGCCAAGGACGACCACCATGCCGAGGAGATCGTCGGCATCGCCCGCGAGGTCTTCGGCAAGGGCAACGATTTCTGCCAAGAAGATCACCTACCAGTACCGACGGCGCCGACCCCGAGCAGCTGATCCGGCATTCCGCACCGACTACAACCCGCGCATCGCCGTCACCGTCGACATGATCGCCACCGGCACCGACATGAAGCCGCTCGAGGTGCTGATCTTCATGCGCGACGTGCAAGTCGGAGCTCTATTTCGAGCAGATGAAAGGGCGCGGCGCGCGCACCATCAGCGCCGACGCAATCTGCGCCAGGTGACGCCCGACGCCGAGGACAAGACCCGCTTCGTGCTGATCGACGCGGTCGGCGTCACCGAGAGCCTGAAGCATGTCGCGCAGCCCCTGGAGCGCGAGCGGAAAATCGGCTTCGACCGGCTGATCGACGATATCGCCGCGGGCCGGCGTGACGATGACGCGATCTCGTCATTGGCGGCACGCCTCGCCGCGCTCGACCGCAAGATCGACGACAAAACGCGTGCTGATATCGCGAAGGTCGCCGGCGGGCTCGATGCGAAGGCGCTGGCCCATAAGCTGCTCGACGCGATCGATCCCGACGCAATCGAGCGCGAAGCCGTCGCTCGCCGGGTCAGTCCCGAAGCCGCAACCGAGGCCCTGAAGGAGGAGGCGTGCCGGCCCTTCGACGATCCCGCGCTGCGCCGGCTGTTGAAGGACGTCAAGCGCCAGACCGAGATTCGGATCGATAAGATCTCGACCGATGCGGTGATTTCCTCCGGCTACGACGCCGCCCGCGCCCAGGACACCATCGAGCGCTTCCGCCAATTTCTCGCCGAGCACCGCGACACCCTCGTTGCGCTCCAGATCCTCTACGCGCGGCCGCATGCGACGCGGCGTCTCGACCGCGCGGCGATCGAGGAGTTGCGCGATGCGATGCGCCGCCCGCCATGGCTGTTGGAGCCGCTCGACATCTGGCGCGCCTACAAGCGCCTCGATGACGACCGGGTCAAAGGCAACCCGGCGCGCGCGTCTGTCCGACATTGTGATGCTGGTGCGCTACGCGCTCGGCGCCGACGACAACGTTGGAGCCATTGCCCGCGACGATCGCCGGCCGCTTCAATCTATGGCTCGGCCGCGAGGAGCGCGCCGGCCGCACCTACACCGAAGCCCAGCGCGCCTGGCTCTTCGCGATCCGCAACTACATCGCGGTCAACGTCGACATCACCCCCGAGGATTTGATGGAGCGCCCGATTTCGCCGCCCAAGGCGGCCTCGTCCGCGCCCACGCATTGTTCGGCGACCGCCTCCGCCCGATCCTCGACGAATTGCCTCGGGCGCTCACGGCATGAGCGACCGGACCCGCGTTGCGCGCTACTTGCGGCGGCAGCGCGACCGATGCCGAGGGGCGGTTGTGGAATGCACTTCGCGACGTTTTTCCGGCAACGCGCTTCCGCCGACAGCATCCGATCGGCCGCTACATCGTCGATTTCGCCTGCCCAGCGCACAGGCTTGCGATCGAGATCGATGGCGGCCAGCACGCGATGAATGAGGCTGCCGACGCTCACCCGAACCACGAAGATCGCGTCTCCGCGGCTATCGGGTAATACGGTTCTGGAATAACGAAGTTACGCAGAACCTTTCGGGCGTGCTCCAGGCGATTGCACATCACTTGCCGACGCTGGCTCCGTGGCATTGCCCTCTCCGCCCTTCAGGGGGGAGAGGGCAGGGGCCCGCGCAGCGGGAGAGGGTGAGGTGGGGCGAGCGGATGCGCGATGATCCCCCTCCTCACCCCGACCCTCTCCGCCCCCAAGGGCGGAGAGGGAGATGATCGCAGGTGCTGATCGCATGAGCCCAGACGCGCCGCAGATTCCCTCTCCGCCCTTCAGGGGGGAGAGGGAGGGGCCCGCGCAGCGGGAGGGTGAGGTGGGGCGAACGGCTGCGCGATGATCCCCCTACCTCACCCCGGCCCTCTCCGCCCCCAAGGGCGGAGAGGGAGAAAGCACCGAACTGCCGCAGGCGCTGATCGCATGAGCCCCGACGCGCTGTCGGTCACGCCACCCGACGCTTCAACTGGGCTCGGAGCCGCAGCAATCGGATCTGCCTGTCGGTTGGGTCTCGGGCGCAGTTGGGTCGAAATCGTCGCCCATCGCACCGAGAAGCTTCGGCCGGATCGATCCAGTGCTCTTCCTTTCATAGGTATGGATGACGTCCCCCCAGGCTCATTGAAAGCCACCAGCCATGGCTGGTTTCGAGACATGAAGAGCGCGGCAAACGCGGCTGGCACAGACGATATCCTCTATGGTCGGCTTCGGCCTTATCTCAACAAGGTAGCTCTAGGCGAGTCGCTCTGTTGCTGCGTCTGGCTGAATTCATCGTCCTCCAGCCTAAGGCAGGTATCGATGCCCGCTACGTGCAGCTCGCCCTTCACGCCAGGCGTTTCGTGAATTTCGCGACCCGAGACACTTCGGGCGACCGACCGCGCGTCGACTTCGACAAGATCTCGAAATTTCAGCTTCCGCTTCCGCCGCTCCCCGAGCAGCGGCGGATCGTGGCGCGGATCGACGAGCTGTTCGCCGAGATCGCGGAGGGCGAAGCCGCGCTGCAGCGTGCCCGCCAGGGCCTCGACACCTGGCGCCGCGCGTTGCTCAAGGCCGCGGTCACCGGCGAGCTGACGCGCGACTGGCGCGAAGCGAACCGCCCCACCGAGACCGGCGCCGATGCTGCAATCATCATCCGCAATGGCCGGCTCGACACCTTGGGGCCGTATGCAATTCCCAGTGGTTGGATTTGGACAACGATTGAGCGGGCGGGAGAAGTACTCCTTGGAACGTCAGCGCGCGCCACAGCACCACAGCGGTCCGCATATGCGGCCCTACCTCAGGGTCGCAAATGTACTCGAAGATCGAATTGACACTTCGAACGTCAAATTTATGAACTTCACGCCTACGGAATTTAATAAATATCATTTACAATGCGAAGATATTCTGCTTAACGAAGGACAATCCTCTGATCTCGTCGGGCGGTCTGCCATATATCGTGGAGAAATAGAGGGTTGTTGTTTTCAAAAGACCTTGCTCCGCTTTCGTGCGTCTGAGGCAGTGATTCTCTGAATACGCCCAGATCGTGTTCTTGCACTATTTGCATTCAAAACGCTTTCGCCGCGCTGCTCCCATCACAACCAATATGGCCCACCTTACGTTGGAGCGGCTTTTGCCGATTGAGTTCCCTTTGCCTCCAAGGAAGGAGCAGCAGGTTATCGTCCACCGATGTCGCGAGATGCGTGACACGATCGACGACATGGAGTCCGCTATCGGCGACAGGGACAGAGATGCTCTCCGTCAATCCGTTCTCAAATCTGCCTTCAAGGGTCGGCTTGTGTCCCAGGACCCAGCGGACGAGCCGGCCTCCGCACTGCTCGCCCGCGTGCGCAACAGCGATCCAGGGAACGGAGCGCGTCGGTGGAGAGCGCGAGCAGCAGCGGATTTCTCCCACCCATCATTGCCGCGCTTGACCCGGCAATCCGTAGACCCTCGGGTCAAGCCCGTGGGTGACGAGTAAATTAACTACGATGAGTGAGGTTCGGCATCAGCCGCGGGCGGGCGTCGGCATTGATCGAGAAGAGATCATCGCCAGGTTGCGCGCTCACCAAGCGGAACTGCGCCGGCGTGAGCCGGTTGGCCCAACCCTTGCCGCTCCTCAATTCTGTAGCTACATATTTCGATGAGGATTAGCTTCGATCCCGCGAAACGGGCGGCGACACTACGGAACCGGAGGGTCGATTTCGCGGATGCCGCAGTGGTGTTCGAGGGACCGGTTTTCACGTTTCCGGACGAACGGTTTGACTATCCGGAAGAGCGTTACATCACAGCGGGCATGCTCGCCGGACGAATGGTGATCGTGGTTTGGACACCGGCCGAGGACGGGCGTCGCATCATTTCGATGAGGAAGGCCAATGACCGAGAGCAAACGCGCTATTCACACCGACTTGGCTAAGCTGGACGCCCACAAAATCGAGCCGGAAGAATACGAGGACATCCCGGAGTTGACCGATGACTGGTTCGACAAGGCGGAGTTCGCTGTTGGCGGCAAGGTGGTCCGTCCCGCCAAGCGCCCCGGGCGTCCCAAATCGGACGCCGCCAAAAAGCTGATTGCGCTGCGCCTGGACCCCGATGTGATCGAGCGCTTTCGCGCTACCGGCCCCGGCTGGCAATCGCGGATCAACATGGTTCTGCGAGAGTATCTCGAAAAGATGTGACGAGCGTCGGGACGATGTCCCCCAGGCGCTTCGCGCGCCAGGGCGATTTGAGCCAGATCTCGAAGTGTCCCTTCGGCGAAGCTTGAACCGGATGACAGTGCGCCTTTTCTGGATGCTGCTCGGCGGCGTCGCCGTGCTGCATTCGCTTCTCTTCCTGGCGCTCTACGTCACGCGTTGATCACAAACCGGAAGCACGCGGCGATGAATGAACTCGCCCTCGTCCAAAAGGTCTGGAACTACGCCCATGTGTTGCGGGATCAAGGCGTGCCGTACCAAGCCTACATTTCGCAGATCTCGTATCTCTTGTTCCTCAAAATGGACGAGGAGCGGGGTGGGCTGGTCGCCTCGGGCTTGATCAAGGGCGAGCAGCTCGGCGCTCCCGGAGGATTGCCGCTGGCCGGTATTGCGCGACCTGCAAGGCGAAGAGTTGACGCGGCGCTATTCGGCGATCCTCGACCAGCTCTCGCGCCTTTCCGGCATCGTCGGCACCACTTTTCTCAAAGCGCAGAACGAGATCCAGGACCCGGCGAAGCTGCGGCGGCTCGTCGGCCTGATCGACGGCGAAACCTGGCTCGGCCTCGGCGTCGATGTCAAGGGCTCGATCTACGAGGGGCTGCTCGAGCGCAATGCGCAGGAAGTGAAGTCGGGTGCGGGGCAATATTTCACGCCGCGCGCGCTGATCGACGCGATGGTGACGGTGGTCGATCCCGAGCCGCGGGAAACCGTCCACGACCCCGCCTGCGGCACCGGCGGCTTTCTGCTCGCCGCCTGGGAGCAAATGCGCAAGAAGCCGCTGGCGCGCAATGCCGAGATCTATACCGCGATGCGATCAAGATTCTCGGGCGTCGACATCGTGCCCGAAGTGGTGCGGCTGTGCGCGATGAACCTTTATCTGCACGACATCGCCGGCGCGCGAAAGCCCGATCGAGGCGCGCGACGCGCTGCTCGGCGACGGCGGGCGAACTTACGATGTAGTCCTGACCAATCCCCCCTTTGGCAAGAAGCAGAGTTACCGGATCGTCCGCGACGACGGCGAGATCGACACAGAGCGCGAGGACTACGACCGCCAGGATTTCTTCGTGACGACCTCGAACAAGCAGCTCAATTTCCTGCAGCACATCATGACCGTGCTGGCCGAGAACGGCAGAGCCGCCGTCGTGATGCCCGACAATGTGCTGTTCGAGGGCGGCGCCGGCGAGACGATCCGCCGCCGCTTGCTGCACAATTTCGATTTCCACACCCTCGTGAGATTGCCGACCGGCATCTTTTACAAGCAGGGCGTCAAGGCGAACGTGCTGTTCTTCGACAAGAAGCGGCGTCTCGGCCGAGCCGAACACCAAGGATTTATGGATCTACGATCTGCGCACCAACCAGCGCTTCACGTTGAAGGAGCGGCCGATGACGCGCACTGACCTCGACGATTTCGTCGCCCGCTACAATTCGGGGCGGCGGCACGAGCGCGCCGAGACCGACCGCTTCCGGCGTTTCGCGCATGCCGAGCTCGTCGCCCGCGATAAGATCAATCTCGACATCTTCTGGCTCAAAGACGACACGCTCGACGACCCCGACCTATTGCCGCCGCCCGACGAGATCGCCGCCGAGATCGTCGAAAACCTGGAAGCAGCGCTCGACCGCTTTCGCAAGGTTGCACTGAGCCTACAGCCCGCCAGCGGCTAGAGCGGTTTCCGATCAGATTGCACCGCACGTCGGCCCCCTCACCCTTCCCTCTCCCCCCGGCCGGGGGGAGAGGGTTGAGAAGGGTTGGCGAGGCGCAGCCGAGCCTTACCCGAAGCTGGGTGAGGGGGGTGCGACCCGATCGGAAATTGCTCTAGTAACGGCTTACCACCCGAGCGCGTAGGCGGCGCGGCGGGGGTCGGCGCCGGCTTCGATGACGCCGCGCTTCTTGTCGACATGGATCGCGCAGACCGCGCCCGCGGTCCAGATCCAGTCGGGCCAGCGCTGGATTTCGTGGCCGCGGCGCGCCAGTTCGGCGATGACCGGCTTCGGGGATGCGGCCCTCGACCGCCAGCCGGCCGGGGTAGTAGTCGAACGGCGCAAAGGATGACGGATAGCTGTAGCTGGCAAAGCGCGGGCTCTCGATCGCGGTTTGCACATCCTGCCCGAAGACGAAGAAATTCAGCAATACCTGCAGCATCGCCTGGGTCTGCACGTCGCCGCCCGGCGTGCCGAACGGCAAAAACCGGTCGCCGCCCTTGATCGCCAATGCCGGGTTCGGCGTCAGCCGAGGCCGCTTGCCGGGCGCGACCCCGGCCGGGTGACGCGGATCGGGGCGCGATTGCGAGCCGCGGTTGGACGGGATCAGCCCGGTTCCCGGCACCACCGGCGAGCCGTAGGAGCCGTCGCTCGGCGTCGCCGAGAACAGATTGCCGTGGCGGTCGGCGACGCAGACATAGGAGGTGTCGGGCTCGGGGTTCGGGTCGCCGCCCGGCCGGGCGAAATCGCCGAAGCCGTGGCCGGCCTGGCTGCCGAGTTCGCCGGCCGGCGGCATTTCCGGCCAGGCGCGGTCGGGGCGGATCAGCTGGCGCCGCTCGGCCGCATATTCGGCCGAGATCAGGGTCTCGAGCGGCACCTCGACCATCGCCGGGTCGCCGTAATAGGCCTCGCGATCGGCAAAGGCGAGCTTCAGCGCCTCCGCCAGATGGTGGATGTAATCGGCGCTGTTGTGGCCGAGACCGGCCAGATCGGCGCCCTCCAGCAAGGCCAGGGTCTGCAGCAACACCGGCCCCTGGCACCAGGCGCCGCAGGTGAAGACTTCGAGATCGCCAAAGCGGCGGCGCTCCGGTCGGGCGATCGGCGAATGGTAGTCGGCGAGATCCTCGGCCGACAGCAGCCCGCCTTCCTGTTTCATGAAGGCGACGATCTTCCCGGCGATGTCGCCGCGGTAGAAGGCGTCGCGCGCGGCCCTGAGCCCGGCCTCGCGTCCGCCCCCATCGGCGCTACGATTGGCGGCGGCGCGCTCCTCGTCGGCCATGTATTGCAGCGATCCGGCGAGATCGGTCTGGCGGAACAGCTCGCCGGCTTCGGGCACCCGGCCGTCCGGCAGAAAGATCGCTGCCGAGGAAGGCCAGGCGCGATGGTCGGCCGCGTGCCGCTGCAGGCTGTCGGCCATCAGCGGGTACATCGGAAAGCCGTCGCGGGCGAGCCGGATCGCCGCCGCCGCGACCTCGCCAAAGCTCATCGTGCCGTAACGCGCGAGCGCCGTGATCCAGGCGTCGGGGGCCGCCGGCACCACCGTGCGCAACACCCCTTTGGGGATCTTGCCGCCGTGGTCGCGCATGAACAATTCGGGGTCGAGCGCCTTCGGCCAGGGGCCGAGCCCGGCGATGGTCACGACCTCCCGGCTCTCGGCGTGATAGATCATGATCGGCGCGACGCCGGCGACATCGACCAGATCGCTTTGCAGCACGCCGAGCGCGATCCCGGCGGCGCAGCCGGCGTCGATCGCGTTGCCGCCGGCTTCGAGGATCGCAAACCCGGCGGTGGCGGCGAGATAGTGGCCGGCCGAGATCGCATGGCGGGTCACGGCGATGGTCGGGCGATGCGCGGCTGATGCGGTCATGGCGAAGCCCCTTGCACGATGGGTCGCGCTCACAGTAGCGCTTGACCGGCCCTCTGTAGAAGGGGCGTGCTCGCAGGGATTGGGGGATTTCGGATGAGGACACCTGTCTTGCACCGCGGGACCGGCTTGCGTCGGGTGAGGTGGCGGCGAGAGCCCCGCGACGAGCCGACCGCCGGCGAAGGCAGCCTGCCGGTGCTGGCGGCGTTGGCGCTGATCGCGGGGGCCGGGTCGGGGCTGATCGTCGCAATCTTCCGGCTGGCATTGGCTCAGGCCGATCGCTGGCGCGACTCGCTGATCGCCCGTGCCCACCACCAGCCGCTCGTCGGGTTTGCCCTGGTCGTCGCCGGTTGCGCCGTTTCGGTGGCGCTCGCCGCCTGGCTCGTGCGGCGGTTTTCGCCCTATGCGTCGGGCAGCGGCATCCCGCAGGTCGAGGAAGCGCTGACCGGCGATTTGCCCCCGGCTCCGCCGCGGCTGATCCCGGTCAAGTTCTTTGGCGGCCTGTTGACGATCGGCGCCGGAATGGCGCTCGGCCGCGAGGGACCGAGCGTGCAGATGGGCGCCGTCGTCGCCGAGCTCGTCGGCAAACGGTTCCGCCGCTCCTGGCCGGATTCGCGAACCTTGCTCGCCGCGGGTGCGGGCGCCGGACTGGCGGTCGCCTTCAACGCCCCGATCGCCGGTGCGGTGTTCGTGCTCGAAGAGCTGGTGCGGCGGTTGGAGACCCGGATCGCGATCGCTGCGATCGGCGCATCGTCGAGCGCGATCCTGATCTCGCGCCTGTTTCTCGGCGACGCCCCCGATTTTCGAGTGGCCGTGTCGGCGCAGGCCGTGACGGCCACCGGTCCGCTGCCCTACGCCGTCGCAGCAACCTGGCCGCTATACCTGGTGCTGGGAGTAGTCGCCGGCGCCGCCGCAGGCCTGTACAACCGCGCGATCCTCGGCGCGATCGCGCTGGCGGCGCGGCTCGACCAACGCTGCCCGGTCGAAATCCAGGCCGCGGCGATCGGCGCGCTCGTCGGGATCATCGGCTGGTTCGCACCCGGGCTGATCGGCGGCGGCGACGGCATCACCCAGCGGGTCTTGGCGAGCGGCGTCGCGACCGCCATGGTCCCGCTCGCCTTTGTCGTGCGCTTCGGGCTCGGCGCCGCCTGCTACGCCGCGCGCACGCCGGGCGGCCTGTTCGCCCCGCTGTTGGTGCTCGGCGCCCAGCTAGGCCTCGTCTGCGGTGCGCTGTGCCAAGCCGCCTTTCCGGGTCTCGGCATCGACCCGGAGGCTTTTGCCGTCGTCGGCATGGCGGCGTTCTTTACCGGCGTCGTGCAGGCGCCGGTCACCGGGATCGTTCTCGTCACCGAAATGACCGCGGCATTCACCACCCTGCTGCCGATGCTGGCGGCCTGCTTCGCCGCGATGCTGGCGGCCAACCTGCTGCGCACCGCGCCGATATACGATTCGCTGCGCGAACGGGTCAAAATCAACCGAGCGCCGCCTTGATCGCCGACAAATCGGCGTCGGCCGGCGCGCCGATTTATGGCACAACGAAACAGCGATCGGCGGCAACCGCATCGGAGGGTTCGGCATGAGCGATTATGATCTGGTGATCCGCAACGGCACGGTCGCGACCGCGGCCGATACGACCTTGTGCGATGTCGGGATCAGCGGCGGTGCCGTCGCCGCACTCGGCCGTAGTCTCGGGCCCGGCATGCGCGAGATCGATGCGGCCGGCAAGCTCGTATTGCCGGGCGGCATCGACAGCCATTGCCATATCGAGCAGTGCTCGTCGGCCGGGGTCGTCTGCGCCGACGATTTCTACAGCGCCACTGTTGCCGCGGCGTTCGGCGGGACGACGACGGTGATCCCGTTCGCCGCCCAGCATCGCGGCCAGTCCCTGCGCCGGGTCGTCGAGGAATACCACATGGCGGCGCGGCCGAAGGCGGTCATCGACTACGCCTTTCACCTGATCATCACCGACCCGACCGAGCAAATCATGGGCCAGGAACTGCCGGCCCTGATCCGCGACGGCTATACCTCGTTCAAAGTCTACATGACCTATGATCTGATGCAGCTCGATGACGGGCAGATGCTCGACATCCTGGCGGTGGCGCGGCGCGAGGGCGCCCTCGTCATGGTTCACGCCGAGAATTACGAGATGATCAAATGGCTCACCGCGCGGTTGCTGGAGCGCGGTCTCGGCGCGCCGCGCTATCACGCGGTCAGCCATGCGCGGCTGGCCGAGGGCGAGGCGACCAACCGCGCCGTCGCCCTGGCGCAATTGCTCGATGTGCCGATCCTCTTGGTCCATGTCTCGGCCGCCGAGGCGATCGAGGTGATCCGCAACGCCCAGACCAAGGGCCTCAAGATCTACGGCGAGACCTGCCCGCAATATCTGTTCCTGACCGCCGACGACCTCGACAAGGCGGGGCTCGAAGGCGCCAAATTCTGCTGCAGCCCGCCGCCGCGCGACCGCGCCGCGCAACAGGCGGTGTGGACCGGGCTGCGCAACGGCACATTCCAGGTATTTTCCTCCGACCACGCGCCCTACCGCTATGACGCCTCCGGCAAATTGCCGCACGGCGACAAGACAATCTTCAAGGACATCGCCAACGGTCTGCCGGGCATCGAACTGCGCCTGCCGTTGTTGTTTTCCGAGGGCGTCGGGCAGGGCCGGCTCGACCTCAACGCCTTTGTCGCGCTGACCGCGACCAACCACGCCAAGCTGTACGGGCTTTATCCGAGGAAGGGCACGATCGCCGTCGGCAGCGACGCCGACATCGCGATCTGGGACCCGGACCGCGAGGTGACGATTACCGCCGGAATGCTGCACGACAATGTCGGCTACACCCCCTATGAAGGCCGCCATCTGCACGGCTGGCCGGTGACGGTGCTGAGCCGCGGTCGGGTCGTCGTCGAAAACGGCGCCCTCGCAGCCGAGCGCGGCAGCGGCGCCTTCCTGCCCTGCGCTCTCTCGGATGCAGCCAGGCCCTTGGGTCGGCCGACCCCGGAGCTCGACTTTGTCGCAGCAAAGGGCGAAGCACTCGTGTAGGTTTTATGTGCCGCGTGCCGATGGTGAGATGCATGAAGCGCGACGAAAACCTGGAGATGGCCTACCCCAGGAAATATCTTGAACACATCATCATCGGGCTGGAGGAGCCGCTCAATCAGCACCTGGTCAAATTGGCTGGGTTCGATTTCCCGGCCGAGCAGCGTCGGCATTTCCGGCGCGAAGTCGCGGTTGGCTTGACAAGATCCAACGGCTGCGCATGAAACCCGACAACCGGACGGGCTCATTCAAGTTCTATTACGATCTGCTCTACGATTACGCAGCGTGAGGTGCAGAACATGCGGACGATGATGCATCTGATCAGCGAGGAATATGGCCTTCGCATCAACAAAATCTCCGGAAGAGTAGTGGAGTGGTTGCGGCAATTGCACTCCGCACTTGCTGATGATTTATATACTGCATATCCTTGATATCATTCAATGTTTTGAGGACGCTCAAATCTGTCTGAGGCAACAGACTTCCATTAGGTTCGTATCTTTATACGTTGAGTGGAGCTCGCTGTCCCACGAGCCGGAAATTTATCCCGTTCCGGGGGAAGGCTAAAGACCCCGAGCCGGCGCTGTACTATCTGTCGCTCTCGCGTAACCGCGGCCGAACCGGCCGAATCCACGCGCTGAGCGCCCAACCTGGTGCGGAGGTTCTATGTCCCGAAGGCTCCACGCCGCGGTGGCCCAGCTCGGGCCGATCCATTTGGCCGACGGCCGAGCCTCGGTCGTCAAACGGCTGATGGCGATGCTGCGCGAGGCGCATGGCCGCGGGTCGCGTTTTGTGGTGTTTCCCGAGCTGGCGCTGACGACCTTCTTTCCGCGCTGGTGGATGACCGACCAGGCCGAAATCGACCGCTTTTTCGAGCGGGAGATGCCCAATGCCGAAACCCGGCCGTTGTTCGATCTGGCCGGAGACCTCGGCGTCGGCTTCTATCTCGGCTATGCCGAATTGACCCGGGAGAAGGGCGAGCTGCGACATTACAACACCTCGATCCTGGTGGACCCTACCGGCCGGATCGTCGGGCGTTACCGCAAGATCCATCTGCCCGGCCATTCGGAGCATCTGCCCGATGCCCCGTTCCAGCACCTCGAAAAGCGCTATTTCGACGTCGGCAACGAGGGTTTCCGGGTCTGGCGCACCCATGACGCGGTCGTCGGCATGTGCATCTGCAACGACCGGCGCTGGCCCGAGACCTAGCGCGTCATGGGGTTGCAGGGGGCCGAGATCGTGGCGCTCGGCTACAACACGCCGACCCTGAACATCCATCACCGCGAGCCCGAGCACCTGCGGATGTTCCACCATCTGCTGTCGTTGCAGGCCGGGGCCTATCAGAACGCGGTCTGGGTATTGGCGGCGGCAAAATGCGGCGCCGAGGACGGGTTTGCGATGATCGGCGGTTCGGCGATCGTGGCGCCGACCGGCGAGATCGCCGCGCAGGCCTTGAGCGAAGACGACGAGGTCGTCGCCGCCGATCTCGACCTCGACCTCGGCGAATATCTGCGGCGCACCGTCTTCAATTTCGCAAAGCACCGCCGCATCGAGCATTACGGGCTGATCACCGAGCGCGCCGGCGCCGAGACCGAGGTGTAGCAGCAGCGGTCTTCGCCGGCCTCGGCGATTGCAAAACCGGACGTCGCACCGCCATACTGATGTCGCCGGCGTCAACAAACAGAGTAGGGAATCAGCCCATGGCCTATACGATCACGCCGCTGACCGACCATACCGGGGCCGAGGTGCGCGGGCTCGATCTCAACCGGGGCGTCGACCCGGAGACGCGCGGCGCACTGAACCGCGCCTTTGCCGACCATCACGTGCTGGCGATCCGCGAGCAGCAATTCACCCCGGGGCAATTCCTCGCCGCAGCGCAGATCTTTGGCGAATTGTTTCAGCACGACAAGCGGGAAATGCACGTTCCCGGCTGGCCGCAGATGTATTACGTGTCGAACGAGCAGACGGTGCCCGGCAAACGCTACATCTCGGGCGAGACGTTTCACACCGATCACTCGAACCACCCGACCCCGCCGAAGGCGACCCTGCTGTTCCCGGTGTCGTTGCCCAAGACCGGCGGCGATACGCAGTACGTCAACATGCACAAGGCCTATGACGACTTGCCGACGCAGACCAAACAGCGGATCGACGCGCTCAAAGCGGTCCATGTCTATCTGAGCAAATACAGCCCGCGCGAATTGCGCCCGCTCAGCGAGGACAGCGCCCGGCAGGTGCCGCCGCCCGGCGTTCATCCGCTGGTGCGCACCCACCCGGAGAACGGCCGCAAGGCGCTTTATCTGAACCCGGTGCGGATCGAGGCGATCGAGGGCATGGAAGACAGCGAGGCGCTCGACCTGGTCGCCGAGCTGATGGCGCATGCGATCCAGCAAAAATACGAATACCGCCATAAATGGCGGCACGGCGACATGGTGATCTGGGACAATCGCAGCGTGATCCACAAGGCCAACCCGGATTACGACATGAACGAGCGGCGCTATCTTTACCGCCTGATGCTGCAGGGCGAAGCGCCGGTCTGACGGCGTTTCCCGACGGAAGATCGCGCGCACCGCACGGGGCCGAGGTCGACGCGGCGATGATCGGGTCCCTTCGGGATCTCCAGGCGCCCAAATTGGAGGAGACGGAAGATGCGTTGGGTAAGATACGAGGCAAACGGCGGTGCGGCCTATGGCATCGTCGAGGGCGACACCGTGACCGAGGTCAAAGGCGACCCGTTCGCCGGCTGCGAGAAGACCGCGATCCGCCGGCCGTTCGCGGCGATCAAATTGCTGACGCCGGTCGAGCCGCGCACCTTTTATTGCGCCGGGTTGAACTACGCCGAGCACGTGATCGAGGCGGCCCGCAAGCGCGGCCAGGAGCCGAATTTGCCGAAGGCCGCCGATATCGGTTATCGCGCCAACAACGCGCTGGTGGCGCATGGCGAGAACATCGTCATCCCGAAGGACGCGACCGAGCGCTGCCAGTATGAGGGCGAATTGGTCGCGGTGATCGGGAAGAAAGCCAGGCATCTGAGCGAACAGGACGCGCTCTCCTGCGTGCTCGGCTGGACCATCGGCAACGACTTCAGCGAACGCACCTGGCAGGCCGGCGACCGCACCCTGTGGCGGGCCAAGAACGCCGACACCTTCAAGCCGATGGGGCCGTGGATCGAGACCGATTTCAACCTCGAGGCGGCGCAGACGATCATCCGGGTCAACGGCGACGAAAAGATCCGGTTCAAGACCGACCACATGCTGTTCGGCCCGGCGCATTTCATCAGCCGGATGTCGCAATACCTGACCTTGTATCCCGGCGACGTCGTGTGGATGGGGACCGAAGGCGCTCCGGAAAACGTCAAGCACGGCGACACGATCGACATCGAGATCACCGGGATCGGCACCCTGACCAACCCGGTGGTGCGCGAGGGGATGTAACCGCTCGCGTCGACGAAGCACGAGCAAAGAGCGGCGCTACAACTCGACGATCTGTTGTTTGAGCCCTTTGGCAACCGCTTCGGCGCGGTTGCCGGCGCCGAGCTTGCCGAACAGCTGCTCGATGTGGAATTTGACGGTGTGCGGCGAGATGCCGAGCTGCCGCGCCGCTGCCTTGTTGCTCAACCCGTTGGCGAGCGCGGTCAGCACCTCGACCTCGCGCGGCGTCAGCAACGGCGCCGAGCCGTCGGGCAGGGCCGCGAATGCGTCCTGTTGCCTCCGGCCCGGCTGGACGCAGAGCCCGGCGACAACCGCGCGCAACGCCGCATCGACCTGAGCCGGCCCCGCATCGACCGGGAGGGTCCCGGCGAAGGCATCGCCGATTGCCCCCAAGGCAACGATCGGTATGCCCGGCAGCGGCTCGGCAGAGCCGTCGGTCAAGACCGCGTCCGCGCGTTCGGCGTCCGCAACCAATTCGTGCCCGGCGGCGGCAACGAGCGAAGCCAATCGGGCCGCTACCGTCGGATCTGCGGCCGCGACCGCGATGTGAAGCCGCCGCGAGGGTTGGGCCGCCGCGGCGACGGCGTTCATCGCGGCCGCGCACCTACCGTCGCCGTGAGCGACTCGATCGTGCCGGCGCGGATCAACCGCAATTGGACCTGCCGGCCGACCGCTTCCGGGCCGAGCATATGGGCGAGCTGCGATGGGCTTTCGAGGCCGGCGCCGTCGACGCCGATCAGAATGTCGCCCATCAGGATCCCGGCCTGCGCCGCCGGCCCTTGCCCGGTGACGCCGATGATCATCAGCCCCAGGGCCTGACCGGCTTCGCCATGCAGCGCTTCGGGCACGAGAACCGGCTGCACGGCCGCGCCGAGCCAGCCGCGCGCGACATGCCCGGTCGCCAGCAGCGGTTCGAGCACGCGCTCGACCGTCGCCGCCGGGATCACCAGCACACGCCGACCCGGGCCTTGGGTCGAAATGCCGAGCAAGCCGCCCGCGGCGTCGAGCACCGGCCCGCCCTCCTCGCCTCTGTCCAGTCTGATGTCGAGCCCGATGCGGCGGTCGATCCGCCCGCCGGCGCGGCTGTACCAGGCGGGTCCGACCGAATGCACGACGCCGAGCCGCACCGCGACCCCGGCGGCCCGATCGGCGGCGAATGCGAGAACGAGCGCGCCGGTTTGAGGCTCGCCGGCAGCGGGCAGGGCCGGCCCCGAGGCGCCGTCGAGCCGCAGCACGGCGATGTTGGTGCCGGGATCGCGCCCAGCCGGCCGCGCCGCAAGGATGCCGCCGTCGGCCAAGACCGCCTCGACCGCTTCGGCCTCGGGCAGTGCCTGCTCGGACGTGACGACCACATCCTTGCGCCAAAACGTCCCGGAGCGCAGCGAGTGCCCGCGAACGCGGATGCCGACGACCAGCGGCCGCGCGGCCGCCGCTTTCTCGGTCAACTCAGCGGAAATTTGGGCAAGAACACCCTGGGTGCTGTCGGGCATGATGCTCTCCTCGGTCGAGATGCCGAAGAGAATGGGCCCGGCCGCGCGCCTCTGCTACCGGACGAATGGGCAGGTCGGCGCCGCCGCCTGCAAGGACGCCGAAATCACCGGTCGCGCAGCTTGGGATCGAGCGCGTCGCGCAGCGCGTCGCCGAACAGGCTGAAGCCGAACACCGTCACCGCGATCGCCAACCCCGGGAAGATCGCGATCCACGGCGCGGTCGAGGCGTACTCCTCGGCCCCGCCCTGCAGCATCAGGCCCCAGGCCGGGACCGGCTCCTGCACGCCGAGGCCGAGATAGGACAGCGAGGCCTCCGCCAGGATCGCCTGGCCGACAAACGCGGTCAGCAGAATGAGGAACGGCGCCATCACATTAGGCGCCATGTGGCGCAGGATGATCCGCGAGTGGCCAAAGCCGCAGGCGCGCGCGGCGTCGACATACGGCACCTCGCGGATCGACAGCGCGCTCGATCGGATGATGCGGGCGCAGCGCGGGATCAGCGGGATCGTGATCGCGACGATCACGTTGTGCACGCCGGTGCCGAAAATCGATACGACCGCGAGCGCCATGATGATCAGCGGAAAGGCCATCAGGATATCGAGCAGACGCTGCAGGTAGAGATCGAGGCGCCCGCCGAAATAGGCGCTGCCGACGCCGATCACCAGCCCGGCAAAACTGCTGACGATCGCACAGGAGAAGCCGACGATCAGCGCGGTGCGCGCTCCGTAGATGATGCGCGACAGCTGATCGCGCCCGAACTGGTCGGTGCCCAGCCAATGCGCCCAGCTCGGCGCCTCGGTCATCGCGGCGAAATCGTTGGCGGTCGGGTTGTAGGGAGCGATCCAATTGGCGCCGAGGCCGGCCGCCCCCATGACCAGCACCAGCACCAGGCCGAAGGTGCCGAGCGGCTGGCGGCGGGCGAAGACCAGCGCCCTGCCGGCCAGCGATTGTCTGCCGCCGGACACATCGTCGAGGACGAGGGAGACGGCAACTTGGTTCGGGGAGGCGATGGTCATGGTGTCACTCACGCGTAGCGGATGCGGGGGTCGAGCCAAGCATAGAGCATGTCGACGGCGGTGTTTGTAAACACGAAAACGGCGACGGTCAGCATCACAAGCGCCTGGGTCAAGGTGTAGTCCTGGTTTTGCACGGCCTGAACGAGCAGGCGGCCGACCCCGTTCAGGTTGAATACCTGCTCGGTCACGACCAGGCCGCCGATCAGAAACGCCGACTCGATGCCGATCAAGGTCACCACCGGCAACAACGCATTCTTGAGCGCATGCCGGTTGACGACGATCCGCTCGATCAGGCCCTTGGCGCGCGCGGTGCGAATGTAGTCTTCACGCATCACCTCGAGCATCGCCGAACGCGTCATGCGCATGGTAACGGCGGAAGTGCGATAGCCGACCGCGATCGCCGGCCAGATCGCCATCGACAGATTGCGCACCGGGTCTTTCCACAGCGGCACATAATCGATCGGCGGCATCCACGGCGCACCGAAAGCCGACTGGGAAATGTTGAGAATGGCGAGAATGATCAGAATGCCCAGCCAGAACGAGGGGGTGGCCAGACCGGCGATGGCGATCGTGCGAACCACCAGGTCGAGCACGCTGTTCTGCTTGAGCGCCGAGATCGTGCCGAACGGGATGGCGATGACGACGGCAACGACGGTTGCCAGGATCGCGATCTCGAGCGAGATCGGAAATCGCGCCGCGATCTCGTAGGACACCGGTTTGCCGGACCACATCGAGGTACCGAGATCGAAGCGCATGAATCCCCAGACGAAATCGAAGAATTGGAGCCAGATCGGGCGATCGAGGCCGAGTTCGGCATGACAGGCGGCGACCGCGCGCTCGTCGAAAGTGCCGCCGCCGGAGCCCAAGCGCACGACGCAGATGTCGCCGGGAATCAGGCGCATCAGCAGAAACACCAATGCCGCCGCCCCGATCAAGGTCGGCACAACCAAAAGTATCCGTCGGATAACGTATCGGTACATGGCTCTCGTCCGGCCTTGCCCCCTATTTGTCGAGCCAGATCGTCGCCAGATCCTGGTTCAGGTAGTGACTCGGGCTGATCTTCCAGCCCTTGACATAGGACCGGTAGGGGACGATCCGATACCACCACAGCATCGGAATTTCGTGCGCCTCGGTATCGACCACCCGCTTTTCGAAAGCGCGCATCAAGGCGCGCTGCTCGGCAAAATCGCTCGCATGCAGCATCTTCTGATAGGTCTCGATTTCCTGCGGATCGTCATAGTTCCCGTAGTTCTCGCTGTAGACCGAACGCGGCAGGTATTTTTGCACGTCCATCAGCGGGTTGACCACGCCCGAGCAATTGGCTTCGAGGACGACGTCGAAATTGCCGCTGCGCATGGCCTCGAACCAGGGCCCGGTCGGCACGACCCGCTGCGTGGCGTGCAGCCCGACTTTGCTCCACTGGTCGATCAACCAGGTGCCGACATATTTATAGGGCTGATCGACATTGCGGTTCAGCAGTTCGAAGCTCAGACCTGCGGCCCCCGCCTGCTGCAGCAGGTGCTCGGCCTCGGCCCGCGACTTGTCGATGTCCGGCCAGAAACCCGCGATCTGCTGCAGCTCGGCCTTGGTCGCGGCCAACGGCGAGCCGGGGAAGACGATGCCGCCGACGGTATGCACGTCGGCGATCTTGGCGAGCGCCGGGGCGCCGTGCCACTGGTCGACCGCCAGCGCCAGCGCGCGGCGCACCCGAACGTCGTCGAACGGCTTTTTCTTGCTGTTTAAGGTGACGAGATTGCCGCAGTTCCAGTCGCTCTGCTGCACCGCGATCTTGTCGCCCAGGTCCCTGACCAGTTCGTCGCGCGCCGCCGGCGGGAGGCCGCGGAACTCGATCGCCGCGCGGTCGGCGCGGATGGCGGCGACCCGGACCGCCTGCTTGTCGGCAAAGACGCCGGTAAAGCCGTCGAGATAGGGTAACCCTTTGTGATAGTAATCGGGGTTGCGCACGCCGGTGATCGACTGGCCGATTTGATAGCCGACGAATTTGAACGGCCCCGAGCCCATGACGTTTTTCTCGTACCAGTGCGGGTCTTTATCGAGGATCTTCTTTTCGTAGATCCAGGCAAAGGGATCGGCCAATGCCGGCAGAAAGGCCCCGGTCGCGAACTTCAAATGAAAGACCACGGTGGTCGGGTCGGGGGCCGCGACCGTGTCGACCATGACGTAGTAGCTCTCGCGCGCGCTCGAAACGCCCTTGGCCGGGTGGATGATCGCGCTCCAGCTCGCCGCCACGTCCGCCGCGGTCAGCGGCGAGCCGTCGGCAAATTTGACGCCGTCGCGGATCTTGAAGGTGTAGGTCTTGCCCGCATCGGTCGGTTGCGGCATCGCGGTGCACAGATCGCAGACGAAATCCGTGGTCGAGGACGGGTTTTGCGGATTGACGCGGATCAGGACGCTGTAAAAGGGGGCCGCGGTGTGTACGGTCGCGTAGGTCGTCTCGCGGTGGCCGTCGAGGCTCGGCGGTGCGTCGGCCGGGATCATATAGGTCAGGGTCCCGCCGTGTTTCGGCCCCTCCTCTTCCGAAGGCGGCGCGGCCGACGCCGCAACCGCAAAAACAGCGCCGAGGGCCGTCGCCGCCGCCATTGTTTTGAACCGCATATTCTTCTCCTCACAGGCCGTTGCGCGGCACGATCGGCAGGGCCGGCCGCTACTGAATCTGGCTGCACGCGGCCCAGTGTCCCGGCCGCAACTCGCGCAGATCGGGCCGGTCCCGCCGGCAGCTGTCGACTGCGATCGGACAGCGCGGGTGAAACACGCAACCCGATGGCGGGTTGATCGGGCTCGGCACCTCGCCTTTGACCGGGCGGAACAGGCGGGTCTCCTCGACCGTCGGATCGGGCACCGGCACCGCCGACAGCAAGGCCTGCGTGTAGGGGTGGCGCGGATTGTCGAACAGTTCGTCGCATTCGGCCAGCTCGACGATGCGGCCGAGATACATGACCGCGACCCGCTGGCACAAATGCCGCACAACCGACAGGTCGTGGGCGATGAACAGATAAGTCAGGCCAAAGCGGTCGCGCAGATCCTCCAGCAGATTGACGATCTGCGCCTGGATCGACACGTCCAATGCCGAGACTGCTTCGTCGCAGACGATGAATTCCGGCTCCATCGCCAAGGCGCGCGCGATCCCGACCCGCTGCCGCTGGCCGCCGGACATCTCGTGCGGATAGCGGTCGGCAAATTTTGGGTCGAGCCCGCACACCGACAGCAACTCGCGCACCCGCGCCGTCCGCCGGGTCGCATCGCGCTCGAGCCGGTGCACCTTGATCGGCTCGGCGATGATCTCGCCGACCTTCATGCGCGGGTTCAGCGAGCTGTACGGGTCTTGAAAGATGACCTGGATGCGTCGTCGCAACGCCGACAGCTCGCGCCGCCCGAGCTTGGCGATATCGACGCCGTCATAGCGGATCTCGCCCGCTGTCGGGCGTTCGAGCCGCAAGATGCAGCGCCCGGTCGTCGTCTTGCCGCACCCGCTCTCGCCGACCAGTCCGAGAGTCTCGCCGCGGCCTACGGTAAAGTCGACGCCGTCGACCGCTTTGACCTCGCCGACCCTGTGTTGTGCGATATTCCCCTCGGTGACCGGGAAGTGCATCTGCAATCCCTTGACTTCGAGGAGCGGAGTTTCGCCGATCGCCGACACGCCGATGCCGCCCTTTCACTCTGCCGCTATTTATCCAGCCAGATCGTTCCCAGGTCCTGATTGACGTAGTGGCTCGGCCCGATCTTCCAACCCTTCACGTATGAATGGTACGGCACCACCCGCTGCCACCACAAAAGGAAGATCTCGTGCGCCTGCTCGTCCAATACGTATTTCGCAAATTCGAGCAGATCAGCCTTCTGCTTCGCCTTGTCGAGCTCGCGCAGCTGACGGTTGTACATCTCGACTTCCTTGGCGTCTTCGAAATTGCCGTAGTTCGAGTTGGATACGGAATGCGGCAGGTATTTGCCGACATCGGCGAGCGGATTGACCACATTCTGGCAATTGCCCTCGACCGTGACGTCGAATTTGCCGCTGCGCTGAGCTTCGAACCAGGGACCGACAGGGACGACCTTCTGCGTCACGTGCAGGCCTATCTTGTTCCACTGGTCGACGACCCAGATCCCGTAATATTTGTAAGGCTGATCGTTGTTGCGGTTGAGCAGTTCGAAGCTCAGACCCTCGGCCCCGGCTTCCCGCAACAGGCGCTTTGCCTCGGCGCGCGATTTCTCGATATCGGGCCAGTAGCCGGCGATCTGCTGCAATTCCTCCTTGCTCGGGGCCAAGGGCGACCCCGGGAAAGTGACGCCGCCGACCGTGTGCACGAGGGCGATCTTGGACAGCTCGGGCGCGCTGCCCCAGCGGTCGATCGCGAGGGTCAGGGCGCGGCGCACCCGCACGTCGTCGAACGGCTTGCGCTTGTGGTTCGGGGTCACCAGCCCGCCGCAGTTCCAGTCGCTGGTCTGGATCGCCAGCTTGTCGCCGAGCGCCTTTTTCAGCTCGTCGACCGCCGAGGGCGGAAAACCGCGGAATTCGATGTCGGCGCGACCGCTGCGGATCGCCGCGATCTCGACCGCCTGCTTGGGGGCGAAGATGCCGGTGAAGCCGTCGAGGTACGGCATCCCCTTGCGGAAATAATCGGGGTTGCGCTCGCCTTTGATCGACTGGCCGACCTGGTAATCGACAAACTTGAACGGGCCCGAGCCCATGATGTTCTTTTCGTACCAGTGCGGATCCTTGTCGAGGATCTTCTTCTCGTAGATCCAGGCATAGGGATCGGCCAATGCCGGCAGGAATGCGTCGGTCGCGAATTTGAGGCGGAAGACGACGGTGGACGGGTCGGGCGCCGTCGACCGAATCGACCATCACGAAATTGCTCTGGCGCACGCTGAGGACGCCTTGCGGCGGGAAGATGATCTCGTTCCAGCTCGCCGCGACATCATCGGCGGTCAAGGGCGAGCCATCGGTGAATTTGATGCCGTCGCGGATCTTGAAGGTCCAGGTCTTGCCGCCGTCGGTCGGCTGCGGCATCGCCGCGCACACGTCGCAAACGATGTCGTCGGTCTTGCCCGGATTGTCGGGGTTGGCGCGGACCAGCGTGCTGTAGAACGGCGCCGCCGTATGGATCGTCGCGTAGGTCTCCTCGCGATGCGCGTCAAAGCTCGGCGGCGCGTCGGCCGGGATCATATAGGTCAAGGTTCCTCCGCGTTTGGGGGCTTCCTCGTCCTGCGCGGCCGATGCCGCAAACGCCGTCGCACCAAGGATTGCCGCCAAAGCCGCCGTCTTAATGTGCACTCTCACCTCCTACTCGCAACTCGAGCTGTTTCGCGCGGTTCGGGTCTCTTTTATTAATTCAGCCAGATCCTCGCCAGGTCCTGATTGATGAAATGGGTCGGGGCGATCTTCCAGCCCTTCACATAAGAGCGGTACGGCACGATCCGGTACCACCACAATAGCCAGATCTCGTGCGCCTGGTCATCAAGCAGGTATTTTTCAAACCGGCGCATCAAAACGCGCTGCTTCGCCGGATCGGTTTCGCGAAGCATCCGCTGGTAGAGGTCGACCTCCGCGTCGTCCTGGTAATGCGCGTAGTTTTCGGCATCGACCGATTCCGGCAGGAATTTCTGAACATCGAGCAGCGGGTTTACCAGACCGTGGCCCGGGGCTTCGAGCACGACGTCGAAATTGCCGCTGCGCATCGCTTCGAACCAGGGCCCGGTCGGCTCGACACGCTGGGTCACGTGCAGCCCGATCTTGCTCCACTGGTCGATCAGCCAGGTCGCGACGTATTTGTAGGGCTGGTCGACATTGCGGTTGAGGAGCGCGAAGGAAAGGCCCTCCGCCCCCGCTTCCTTCAACAGGCGCCTGGCCTCGGCCCGCGATTTCTCGATATCGGGCCAATAGCCGGCGATCTGTTCGAGTTCCTCCTTGGTCGCCGCCAGCGGCGAGCCGGGAAAGACGATGCCGCCGACGGTCCGGACGATTGCGATCTTCGACAATCCCGGCGCACTGCCCCAGCGGTCGATCGCCAGACTCAGCGCCCGCCGGACCCGCGGGTCGTCGAACGGTTTCTTCTTGTGGTTCGGGGTCACCGCGCTGCCGACGTTCCAATCGCCCTGCTGCACCGAGATCTTGTCGCCGAGGGCGTTCACCAGCTCGTCGCGCGCCGCCGGCGGCATGCCGCGAAACTCGATCGCCGCGCGGTCGCTGCGGATTGCGGCGACCCGCACCGCCTGCTTGTCGGCAAAGATACCGATGAAACCATCGAGATACGGCAGCCCCTTGCGGTAGTAATCGGCGTTGCGAACGCCCTTGATCGATTGGCCCGTCTCGTATCCGGCGAATTTGAACGGGCCCGAGCCCAAGACATGCGTTTCGTACCAGCGCGGGTCCTTGTCGAGGATCGCCTTCTGGTAAATCCAGTTGAACGGATCGGCGAGCGCCGGCAGAAATGCGGTGGTCGCAAATTTCAAACGGAAGACGACGGTGCTCGGATCGGGCGCCTCGATCTTGTCGATCATCAGGTAGTTGCTGGCCCGCGGGCTCAGCACGCCCTTAGGCGGAAACGCGATCTCGTTAAAACTGGCGGCGACGTCTTGGGCGGTCAGCGGCGAGCCGTCGGTGAATTTGACGCCGCCGCGGATCTTGAAAGCGTAGGTTTTGCCGTCGTCGGTAGGCTGCGGGATTTCGCTGCACAGATCGCAGACGAAATCCGTCGTCGAGGATGGATTGTCCGGGTTGATGCGGATCAAGACGCTGTAGAACGGCGCAACCGCATGCACGGTCGCATAGGTGCTCTCGCGGTGCCCGTCAAAGCTCGGCGGCGCGTCTGCCGGGATCATATAGGTCAGCGTGCCGCCGTGCTTCGGCGCCTCCTCATCCGCCGCTGCCGATGCCGCGATCGGCGCGAGACCGACAATCGCAGCCAACATCGCTCTCTTCAACGCCACTCGGCCCATCAGCCGCCCTTCCGTCTCGCCGGCGGTAGCGGAGACGCCGGAACCATGGCCGAGGCCGCGTGCCCCCGGTTTCCGCTGTCGCCGGAGCGGAAGGGTTGGCAGGTGTATCTCAATATTCCTTATAGTCATTATTTATCCAGCCACACCGTCGCCAAGTCTTGATTAAGGAAGTGGCTCGGACTTATTTTCCATCCTTTGACATAAGACTGATAGGGTATAATCCGATACCACCATACGATCCAGATCTCGTGCGCCTGCGTATCGACTACGTGTTTCTCGAATTCGCGCATCAACGCGCGCTGTTTCGCGAAATCGGTCTCACGCAACATCTTGTTGTAGAGACCGACCTCCGGCGGGTCTTCGTACTGGGCGTAATTCGCGCTGTAGACCGAGCTCGGCAGGTACGGTTGGACGTCGAGCAGCGGGTTGGGCACGCCGTGGCAATCGGCCTGCAGCACGACGTCGAATTTTCCGCTGCGCATCGCGTCGAGCCACGGCCCCGTAGGCGCCACTCGCTGCGTGACGTGAAGTCCGACCTTGCTCCATTCATCGACCAGCCAGGTGCCGACGTATTTGTAGGGCTGGTCGACATTACGGTTCAGCAGCTCGAAGCTCAGCCCCTCGGCCCCGGCCTCTTTCAGCAGGCGCTTTGCCTCCGCCCGCGATTTTTCGATATCGGGCCAGAAACCGGCGACCTGCTGGAGCTCCTTCTTGGTCGCCGCCAATGGCGAGCCGGGAAAGGCGATGCCGCCGACCGTGCGCACATCGGCGATTTTGGCGAGCGCCGGCGCACCATTCCAGCGGTCGATCGCCAGCGTCAACGCACGACGCACCCGAACATCGTCGAACGGTTTCTTCTTGTGGTTGGGGGTGACGAGGCTGCCGCAATTCCAGTCGCTCTCCTGCACCGCGAGTTTGTCGCCGAGCGCGGCCTTGAGATCGTCGCGCGCCGAGGGCGGAAAGCCCCGGAACTCGATCGCCGCGCGATCGCTGCGGATTGCGGCGACCCGAACCGCCTGCTTGTCGGCAAAGATACCGTTGAATCCGTCGAGATACGGCAGCCCTTTATGGTAGTAATATGGATTTCTGACACCCTTTATCGATTGACCGACCTGGTATTCGACGAATTTAAATGGACCCGATCCCATAATATTTTTTTCGTACCAGCGCGGGTCCTTGTCGAGTATTTCTTTCTTATAAACGAAGGTAAATGGATCAGCCAATGCCGGGAGAAAGGCGCCGGTCGCGAATTTGAGGTGAAAGACCGCGGTCGACGGGTCCGGGGCAGTGACCGTGTCGACCATGTCGTACCAGCTCTGACGGGGGCTCAAGACCCCCTTGGGCGGGTGGATGATGTGGTTCCAGCTCGCCACGACATCGGCCGCGGTCAGTTGCGAGCCGTCGGCGAATTTGACGCCGTCGCGTATCTTGAAGGTGTAGGTCTTGCCGCCATCGGTCGGCTGCGGCATCGCCGTGCACAGATCGCAGACGAAATCGGTGGTCGAGGACGGGTTCTCCGGGTTTATGCGGATCAGCACGCTGTAAAAGGGCGCGACCGCGTGCAGCGTCGCATAAGTGCCCTCGCGATGGCCGTCGAAGCTTGGCGGCGCATCGGCCGGAATCATGTAAGTCAATGTGCCGCCGCGCTTCGGCGCCTCCTCGTCCGCTGCTGCCGGCGTCGCGAGCGGCGCGAGACCGACGATCGCAGCGAACCCCGCTCTCATCAACGCCGTCCCGAATGTCATCTCGTCGTTCCCGAGAACGCGGCAGCCCGGGGAGCCGCTGTGAGCCCCGTAACCGTTGGTTCCCGCTTGGGTAGGAATGGCGAGAGAGGAAATTGCATTCTCTCGGCCATCATTTATCCAGCCACACCGTCGCCAGATCCTGGTTGATGTAATGGCTCGGGCTGATCTTCCAGCCTTTTACATAAGACCGGGAAGGAATGATCCGGTTCCACCACACGACCCATATTTCGTGGGCTTGATCGTCAATGACGTATTTTTCGAATTCGCGCATCAAGGCGCGCTGCTTGGCAACGTCGGTCTCGCGCAGCAATTTCCCGTAGAGGTCCAATTCTTTCTGGTCTTCGTAGTAACCGTAATTGGCCTCGTAGACCGAACTCGGCAGGTACGCCTGGACATCGAGAACCGGGTTTGGCACGCCGTGGCAATTCGCTTGCAAGACAATCTGGAAGTTGCCGCTCCGCAGCGCGTCCAATTCTGGGGCGGTAGGCATCACTCGTTGCGTCACATGGAGCCCGATCTTGCTCCACTGGTCGATCAGCCACGTGCCGACATATTTGTAGGGTTGGTCGACGCCCCGGTTCAGCAGCTCGAAGCTGAGCCCTTCAGCTCCTGCCTCCTTCAACAATCGCCGCGCCTCGGCGCGCGACTTCTCGATGTCGGGCCAATAGCCGGCGGTCTGCTCCAGCTCCGCCTTGGTCGCCGCCAGCGGCGAGCCAGGGAAAACGATGCCGCCGACGGTTCGCACAATCGCGATCTTGGCGAGCGCCGGCGCACCGTGCCAACGGTCTATCGCCAGGCTGAGTGCGCGGCGCACCCTGGCGTCGTCGAACGGCTTGTGTTTGTGGTTGGGGACGATAAGGCTGCCGCAATTCCAGTCGCTCTCCTGGACCGTAATTTTGTCGCCGAGGGCCCTGACGAGTTCGTCGCGCGCCGCCGGCGGCATACCGCGAAACTCGATCGCGGCGCGGTCGGCGCGAATGGCGGCGACCCGGACGGCCTGCTTGTCGGCGAAAATGGCGGTGAAACCGTCGAGATAAGGCAAGCCTTTGCGATAGTAATCAGGGTTTCGCTCCCCTTTGACCGATTGGCCGGTCTCGTATTGGGCAAATTTGAACGGCCCAGTGCCAACGACGTTCTTTTCGTACCAACGCGGATCTTTGTCGAGGTTCTTTTTCTGATAGATAAAGGTGAACGGATCGGCGAGCGCCGGCAGAAATGCATTGGTTGCGAACTGAAGATGAAACACGACTGTTGTTGGGTCGGGGGCCTCGATCTTGTCGACCATCTGGTACCAGCTCTGGCGTGGGCTCAACACGCCTTTGGGCGGGTGAACAATGTGCTCCCAGCTCGCCGCCACATCCGCTGCCGTCAGCGGCGAACCGTCGTGGAACTTGACGCCGTCGCGGATCTTAAAGGTGTAGGTCTTGCCGCCGTCGGTCGGCTGCGGCATCGCCGTGCATAGATCGCAGACAAAGTCGGTGGTCGATGACGGGTTTTCTGGGTTGATGCGGATCAGAACGCTGTAAAACGGCGCCATCGCTTGCAAGGTCGCGAAGGTGCCCTCGCGATGGCCGTCGAAACTCGGCGGTGCATCGGCCGGAATCATGTAAGCCAATGTGCCGCCGCGCTTTGGCGCCTCCTCGTCGCCGGCCGCCACCGCGATCGTTGCAGTGGTGAGGAGGGCGCCCAGGCATGCCGCGACCCCGCGTCCGATTTTCATCGATTCCTCCCGTGATCGTCCTGATCTGGCATCGTCCGGTCAGGTGCCGGCGGCAATGCCGACCGGGGCCCGCATCGGCGCCGTTTCGGTCTCGGCGGCGATCTCGCGGCTGCGGAAACAGGCAGCGAGATGCGGCGGTGCGCCGGCGGGTTCGAGCGCCGGCCGCTTGCGGGCGCAAAGATCGATCGCGAACCGGCACCGCGGCCGGAACGAACAGCCCTCGTCGAGACGGGTCAGATCGGGCGGCTGGCCGTCGACCGGGTCGAGCCGCGCCTGTCGCGGACGATCGAGCCGCGGCACCGAGCGCAACAGCGCGATGGTGTAGGGATGGCGCGGCTCGTGGTAGATCGCCGCCGCCGTACCGCTCTCGACGATGCGGCCGGCATACATGACATTGACCCGGTTCGCATAGCGCGCGACCACGCCGAGATTGTGGGTGATGATGATCAGCGCCACGTCGAGCCGTCGGGTCAACTCTTTCATCAGTTCCAGGATCTGCGCCTGGATCGTCACATCGAGGGCGGTCGTCGGCTCGTCGGCGATGATCAATTTGGGGTCGCAGGCGATCGCGATCGCGATCATGATCCGCTGCCGCATGCCGCCCGAAAGCTGATGCGGGTATTGTTTGAGGCGACGGACAGGATCGGCGATGCCGACCAGTCCCAAAAGCTCGATCGCGCGCCGTTGCGCGGCTTTTGGATCGGCGCCCCGGTGCTGCTCCAGCGTCTCGGTGATCTGCCGCCCGATCGTCAACACCGGGTTCAGCGAGGTCATCGGCTCCTGAAAGATCATGCCGATGTCGCCGCCGCGCACTTGGCGCATCTCATCGGCCGAAAGCCGCAGCAGATCGCGGCCGGCAAACAGGATCTCGCCCTGGGTGATCCGCCCCGGCGGATCGGGGATCAGCCGCAGCAGCGACAACGCGCCGGCCGTCTTTCCCGACCCGCTCTCGCCGACGATCGCCACCGTCTCGCCGCGTTCGATCGTGTACGAGATGCCGTCGACCGCAGGCACCGCTCCCGCACCGGTGCGAAACTCGGTGTGCAGATTTCTGACCTCGAGAAGCGGTGGCAAGGCGCCGGTTTCCTTTCCTCCCGTGGAATCCCGCGGAATTCGTCTTTCTGATCCGCGAGCCTGTTTGGTATCGGCTGCACCGATGGCTGTCAATGCCAGCGGCGAGGGGCATTTTTTGCGGCGCGCGGACGCGGCTTGCCCCGGCCTCGCGTCAGTCCGATGTAAGGCTTGGCGCCTGCCCAAAGCGATACGGACGGCGGCGTCCTGGACCCTGGCCGCGCGGCGCGGCTATGCTCGCCCGATCGGCAGCCTCGCAGCTCGGCGTCGGCATTCAAGGAGGCGGGCATGGCACTCGAGATCTATGGCGTCGCCCGCTCGCGGGCGTTCCGCACCCTGTGGATGGCGGCCGAGCTCGGGCTCGAATACCGGCATCATAAGGTCGATTTCGCCGATAACGGCACGCGTCGGCCGGATTATCTCGCGATCAACCCGAACGGGCACGTCCCGGCGATCGATGACGGCGGTTTCAAGCTCTGGGAATCAATGGCGATCAACCTCTACCTCGCCAAGAAATACGGCAGCGGCCCGGGTGGTCTTTATCCGGCAAGCGTCGAAGACGAGGCGCGGGCTTGGCAATGGAGCTTCTGGGGGATGACCGAAATCGAGCGGCCGGCCTTGACCGCGCTGTTGAACCGGATCGGCCCCGAAGAGGGCCGCGATGTCGCCGCCGCCGACGAGGCCGAGCGCGCGCTCGCCGCCCCGCTGAAGGTGCTCGACGGGGCGCTCGGGCCGCCGCCCTATCTGCTCGGCGACCATTTCACCGTCGCCGACCTCAATGTTGCGAGCATCCTGGCGTGGGCGCGCCAGGCCAGGGTCGCTCTCGCCGCGTTTCCGCGGGTCGAGGCATGGCTCAAGACCTGCCACGACCGGCCGGCAGCGCAGACCGCGCGCCGGCTGCAGCGGGAGGGGTAAGTCATGGCGGAAACGCCGCGCACCGTCGTCTACGTGTCGAATGCCGGCACCAAAGAGGTTTTTGTGCTGGCGATGGACCGCGACAGCGGGGAACTGACGCCGATCGAACGGGTTGCGGTCCCCGGCACCGACAAACCGTCGCCGACCAGCCTGCCGATGGCGGTCAGCCCCGATCGGCGGTTTCTCTATGCCGCGTTGCGCAGCGAGCCCTATCCGGTGTCGAGTTTTGCGATCGATCGGACGACCGGGCGGCTCAGACATCTCGGCCTCGCGCCGCTCGCCGACAGCATGGCCTATATCGCGACCGACCGCAGCGGCCGGTTCCTGCTCGGCGCCTCCTATCCGGGGGCGAAATTGGCGATCAACCCGATCGACGCCGCCGGTCGGGTCGGCGAGCGGATGACGCAGCTGCTGTCGACGCAGCCCAAGGCGCACTGCGTCGTCCTCGACGGCTCGAACCGCTTTGCCTACTGTACCAGCCTCGGCGGCGACATCATCATGCAGATGCGGTTCGATCCGGCCTCCGGGACCGTGGCGCCGAACCGGCCTGCCTCGATCGCGACCAAAGCCAATGCCGGTCCGCGTCATCTGGCGTTCCACCCGAACGGCAAATTTCTGTATCTGCTGAACGAAACCGATGCGACGGTCGGCGCCTATGCCGTCGATCCCGCTGCCGGTACGCTCGCCGAATTGCAGACCGTCCCGACTTTGCCGGCTGATTTCGCGGGCAAACCGTCGGCGGCCGATATCCATGTGACCCCCGACGGGCGTTTTCTTTACGCGAGCGAGCGCGCCACCAGCACGATCAAAGGGTTTCGCGTCGACCCCGAGCGTGGGACGCTGTCGCGGCTCGGGCGCTGGCCGACCGAGACGACGCCGCGCGGGTTTGCGATCGATCCGCGCGGACGGTTTCTGCTCGCCGCCGGACTGGCTTCGAACGCTTTGACGGTCAGCGCCATCGATCCAAACAGCGGCGCCCTTGCGGCACTGCAGCAATACCGGCTCGGCGAAATGCCGAACTGGGTCGAGATTGTCGACCTGATCTGAGCCGGATTTGCAGCGTCGCCGCCTTGGGAGCAACCATGAGCAGCACGCCGCTGTCGATCGGCGGGGCGAGGCGACCGCTTGGGGGCCGCCGCCTGCGCGGGTCGGATTTCCGTTGGGCGATCGCTTTTATCGCGCCCTATGCGGCGGTGTTCCTCGCCTTTGTTGCGTATCCTTTCGGCTACGCGCTTTGGATGGCCGCCAGGCCCGCGCTTTACGCCGAGCTGATCGCACAACCGGAGTATCTGCCGGCGCTGGTCAATACCCTGCTCTTCGTCGGGCTCGGCGTGAACTTGAAGATGTTTCTGGCGCTGCTGCTGTCAGGCTTTTTCCTGCGCCGCCGCTGGTGGATCAGGGCATTGCTGGTGATCTATATGGTGCCCTGGCTGATAGCGGCGGCACAAGCCTGCGTCTCGTTCCACTGGATGCTGATCGGCGAGCAGGGTTTGGTCAACGGCTTATTGCTGGCAGCGTTCGGCATTGAAGGTCCGAACTGGTTCGGCGGCCACTGGCTCGCGCTCGGAGCCAACATTGCCGCCTACATCTGGAAATGGATGCCGTTCTGGACCGTCATCTTCCTTGCCGGTCGATTGACGATCCCACGGGCAATCTACGACGCGGGCGAAGTCGACGGAGCGACAGGTCTGCGCAGCTTCGTCCATATAACCTTCCCGCTGCTGGCGAACCTCTATCTGATCTGCACGCTGCTCTCCGCCCTCTGGGCGCTTGGCGACTTTACCACCGCCTATCTCGTCTCGGGTGGAGCTTGGTCAACGGAGGTGCTGGCAACGCTCGCCTTTCGCTATGCCTTCGACCTCAGCAATCCGGCGCTCGGCGTTGCGGCGGTGATGTCGACCCTCCCGCTGCTGATACCGCTGGCGATCGTATTGATGCACCGGCTCCGGACGAGCGAGGTGGGTCTGTGAGCATCGCCCTGGGTTCCGGCGGGTCGATGCGCCGGCATAACCGGCTGCGCCGGGTTTTCGCCGAGGCCGGCTCGATCACGCTCGGCATCGTCCTGCTGATCTGGTCGCTCTTGCCGATCTATAACATGTTGCAGATCGCACTCGATCCCGAGGAGGGTGAAATCGAGTTCGACGGCAACCTTTGGCCGCCGCAGCCATCGCTCGCCGGCTTCGTCGCAGTCGTCACACAGCAGGCCCGGTATCTCGAGGATTTTTGGCGTCAATTCGGCAACAGCCTGTTCATCGGTCTGTCGACGATGGTGCTGACCCTGTTGATCGGATCGCTGGCGAGCTTCGCCGTGAGCCGGATGCGGCCGAGCAAAGGCTCGCTGCTGACCGGCGCCGCGCTCCTTACCTACGCGATCCCGGCATCCTTCGTCTTCGTCCCGTATTATCGCGCCATGCATACTTACGGGCTCTTGAACAGCCATTGGGCGGTCATCGCTCCGGAAGTGACGTTCGCCACTCCATTTGCGATCCTGATCCTGCAGCTCTACGCAAGGTTGATACCCACTGAATTGGACGATGCGGCGCGTATCGACGGCGCATCCGCGTTTCAATTGTATCGGCGGATTTATCTGCCCTTGATGACGCCGGCGCTGGCGATAGTGGCCATCTACGCGCTGTTGCTCGCCTGGAACGACTATTTGTATCAGGCGGTACTGCTCTCGGTGCGCAACATGACGATTGCGGTGACGCAGGGCCAATTGTTCGAAGACACCGACGCCCCCTGGAATGCGATGATGGCTGCCGCCATCATTTATGTGTTGCCGCCGATTGTCCTGCTGTTTGCCCTTCGCCGCCACATCGCGGCCGGCTTCAGGCTGTATGCGGGCAATGAGTAGTACGCGTCGCGGAGCGGACCTGCTGCGTGGGCCGAGGTCGCTGCGGTTGGAAACGGCAACCTCGGCGTCCCGGGGAAGTCTCAGAGCCCGGCCAAGAATAAAGCCCGGAGTCTCAGAGCGTTACCGTTCCTCCTCGTCATTCCCGCGAAAGCGGGAATCCAGAGCCGGCAAGGCCGCGGCGGGGTTGCCCCCTGTTCGAGCCGGGGGCAGGCGCTGGCCCCCGTTTTCGCGGGGGGTGGCGATAACCCGTTGCAAGGGCGGAATTCGTTTTGGGTCGGCCGCTCAGCCCTTGACCCCACCCATCGTCAGGCCGGAAGTCATGCGACCGCGGAACATATAATAGATCACGACCGGCGGGATCGCGTAGATTATCGCGGTCGCCATCATGTAGTTCCACGGCGACTCGTCGCTGTTGAGGAACTGGGCGAGCGCCACCGGCACCGTCATGCTGCGTTTATCCGACAACAGCAGGAACTGGTACAGATACTCGTTCCACGCGAGCAACAGCGCGTAAGTGCCGACAGCGACCAATGCCGGCGCCATCATCGGCAGATAGATCCTGAAATAGACCTGCCACGGCGAAGCGCCGTCGACCCTGGCCGCTTCATCGAGCTCGATCGGGATGCTCCTGCCGTATTGCTGGAAAATGAAAATGGCATAGGGCGTGGCGAAGGTCACCTCGACCGCGACGATCGACCAGACATTGTTGCCGAGGCCGTAGCCCTGCATGATCCGGTAGAGCGGGATCGCCAGGAACGAGGCCGGGATCACGTAAGTCAGCAACGCCGCGTTGGTCAACAGCCAACCATTGCGCAGACGCATCCGGCTGACCGAAAAGCTGACCAAGGACCCGACGAACAGGGTAAAGAACACCGTCATCACGCCGATGTAGAGGCTGTTGCCGAACTGGTGCCAGAAATATTCGAGGTACCAGTACCCCTGGGTAACGACGATCCAAAAGCTGTAGGCGGATGGCTGTCTCGGCCAGATATCGTTGGAAAATACGTCGTTGTGCGACTGGAGCGCGACCATCACCATGTTGTAGAGCGGCGCCAGCGTCCACACCAGCAGCACGGCGGCCAGCGCCAGGCAAGCGACCTCGGTCAGCGCACGCCGCAGCCGGTAGTTCTTTCGCTTTACCCCGATCGCCGATGCTTGTCGTGCCGATCGGGTATCCAGCAGGATCGCGCTCATAGTTGCACCTCCGACGTGCGCAGCTTGCGCATCAAGATCAGTACCAGCGGTATCATCAGCGGCAAGGCCGACATCACCGCGGCCACGCCGAGATCGGGCCTCGCAATCTCGAAGGCATCGCGGATGCCGATCGTCGCGAGCACATGGGTCGTCAACGCCGGCCCGCCGCCCGAGACGAACGTCGCCGTATTGAAGTCGCCGAGGGTGAAGATGGTCGAGAGCAAGGTGCACACCAGATACAGGTTCGCCAGCAACGGGAAGCTGATATGGGTGAACCGGCGGATCCCGGTAGCGCCGTCGACCTCGGCCGCCTCGTAGAGTTCTTGGGGAATCGACATCCTGCCGGCGAGCAGGATTACGGTCCAGAACGGCATGTTCTTCCAGATGTAGGAGACGATGACCGAACCGAGCGCCAACCAGCGCGACGTGTCGAGCCAGCCCGGGCCGTCGACGTGAAAGACGTTATACAATACATTGTTGAACAGGCCCCATTGGCTGTTCAGCATCCAATGGATCGAGATAAACGTCGGCAATGCCGGCACCGCCCAGGGCAGGACGTAAATCATCAACAGACCCTTGACCCACCAGCCGCGCCGCATGAAGAAGCCGGAAAGCAGCAGGGCGCCGAACATTTTGACGTTAACGCCGATCACCAGATAGAGGATGGTATTGACCACCGTCATCTGAAAAATCGGGTCTTCCCACAGCTCCAGGTATAATCCCGGCCGATGACCGAGCCACAACCCGTAAACGATCGGGTAGGCGACAAAGGCGGCGAACACCGCAACATAGGGGATGCAAAAGGCAATCGCCCAAGCGAACTCGGAGCCCTGCAGATTGCCCCGCCAGACACGTAGAAATGACTGCCGCCGCGATACCGGACGACGGCGGGCTTCAACGACCGATACGCTCGCCATGACCGCCTCTCAGCTCTGCACAATCGGGTATTTCGCCAGGATCGTTTCGATTTTTTTGAACGCCTTGTCTGCGGCCATCTCCGCGCTCATCCCGTTTCTGATGATGTCGGCCTCGGCGGAGCCCCAGACTTGCTGTGCGTTGACCTCCGCCCAGCCCGGATTGAACACCGGGTAGTTCGCGACGGTCTCGCTCAGCAGGCCCTCGGTCACATAGGCTTTGACCTGCGGGTTGCCGTCGGTCCAGAACGGATCGTTCTTGACGACCGACGGCATGGTCGGCATCCAGCGGCCGAGCCCCTCTTTCAGAAACCCGTTGGTTACTTTGGGCTGGATCAAATAGGTCATGAACTCCTTGCCGACCGTGATGTTCTTGGCGCCCTTGGGGACGAACGCGCCCCCGACCCCGAGCTCCGCGGTCATCGGCGTACCGTCGTTCTTGTTCGGCAGCCCCATGGTCGTGACCTGGGCGCGTTCGTCCTTGTCCTTGATCGCGACCTCGGTCGAGATCGTGCCGTCGAGGTCCATCACGAACAGCTTGGAATGGAAGGCGTTGTTGTCGTCGGCGTCGTTCCAGCTCAGCGCGCCTGAGGGTACGTAGCCGCCCTTATAGGCGTTGGTGATGTAGGTCAGGGATTTGACGACCGCTTCCTTGACCTTCGGGTCATCGAGATGCGCCCGGCCGTCCTTGGTGACGATGCCGTTGCCGCCATTGGCGATCAGGAAATGGTGGAACATGTTGTTGCCGTCGGCCGGGCCCGTCGTCGTGCACTGCAGGCCCATCGAATAAACGTTGCGCATGCCGCTGTCGCGCAGCTTCGCCTGCATCGGCTTGAAGAAATCCCAGAACGCATCCCAGGTTTTCGGCGCGTCCGAGAGCTTGAAGCCGGCCTTCTCGACCAGTGGGGTCCACACGTGGAACGGCAGCACCGCCATCTTGAACGGGATCAAATACCCGCCGCGCTTCTTGGTCGTGGCGTTGTAATACTGCGTCGCGAGATAAACGGTCGGATGATAAAGGTCCTTCTGGGTGTCGATGACGTCGCTGACATCGACCACCTTGTCGTCCCAGGCATTCTGCGGGACGATGACCTGATCGTTGATGTCGTGCGAAATCAAATCCGGGACATCGCCGCCGGTGATCGCCGAGACGATCTTCTGCATCAGCGGCGCAAACGGGATCAGGCTGTACTCGATCGTGTTGCCCGATTGCTTTTGGTATTCGTCGACGATCCGCTTGAATGCCTGGTCTTCTTCGCGCACGAAACCCTGGGTCCACCAGACGTTTGCGGTCGTGGCGGCGGCGTTGGCGATGTAGGGGCGCGCCAGCGTCCCGGCCGCGGCGAAAGCCAGTGAGCCGCGCAACACGGAACGCCTGCTCGTACTTCTCATAACGCGTCTTCCTCCTGCCCGCTCGCGCCGCGACGACGCGTCGCTCGGCTCGTTTCGGCGATCATGGCGGCGCGACTATAGAGCGGATACGCGCCGTTCTCAAATTGTTATCGCCGCTTGGGCACAGCGGCCCTCGGGAACGCGCATTTCGCCTCTTGGCCGTCAGTTTCCAACGCACGAACAGCGCCCTCCCTCCGGGACCGCCGGCTCCCCTGATTTCCGCGGCAATCAGACGCAGCCGCGGCGCCGTTTCCGCGGCGCCGCGAGGGCTTCAACCCTGCGCGATCGGGTATTTGGCAAAGATTGCTTCGACCCGTTTGAACGCCTTTTCCGCCGCCGCCTGCGGCGCCATCCCGTGCGCCATGATGTCGGCCCAGCCGACGCCCCAGACATGCTGGCTCTCGACCTCGGCATAGGCCGGGTTGTAGCACCAGAATTGCGGCAGGCTCGGGTCGAGCAGGGCTTGCTTGGTGTAGGCCGCGCGGTGCGGGTCGGCAAACCACCACGGGTCGTTCTTGACGATCGACGGCATGCACGGCGTGTTCCGCCCGAGCCCGACCTTCAAATACTCGTTGCACACCTTGGGCTGGATCAAATATTTCAGAAAGTCCTTGGCGACGGCGACGTTTTTTGCCCCCTTCGGGACCAGGCCGCAGCCATTGGCGGCGCTGCTCGGCACCTTCTTTCCGTCGTTCGACAGCGCCAGCCCGTAAGTCACGATGTCGTCGTAATCCTGCTTGTCGGCGATGATCGCGACCTCGGTCGAGATCGAGCCGTCGAGATCCATCATCGTCTGCTTGGAGTGGAAGGCGTTGTTGTCGTCGGCGTCGTTCCAGTTGATGGCGCTCGGCGGCACAAAGCCTTCCTTGTAGGCGGTGGCGGGATAGGTCAGCGCCTTGATCGCCGCCTCGCGCACCTGCGGATCGTCGAGCCGCAAATGGCCGTCCTTGCTGACGATCCCGCCGCCGCCATAGGCGATCAGGAATTGCCGGAAGAACGAGTTCGGATCGCCGCCGTTGGTTGTCACCTGGAACCCCAGACCGTAGACGCCGCGCACGCCCTGCTCGCGTAATTTCTTCTGCGCGCCTTTGAAGAAATCGTAAAACGCGTCCCAATTCTGCGGGATGTCGGTCATCTTGTAGCCGGCTTTTTCGACCAGGGACTTCCAGATGTGGTTGGTAAAGACCCCCTGGTTGTACGGTACTCCGTAATAGGTGCGCTTCTTTTCGACGCTGTTGTAGCAATAGGCCGAAAGCAGCGCCGTTTCGGCATACTCCTCGCGCTGGGTGTCGACGACGTCGGTCACATCGAGCAATTTGTCGTTCCACGCGAACAGCGCGATCGCTTCGGCCGGGGTGCTTTGAAACAGGTCGGGGACAACGCCGCTGGTCACCGCCGAGATGATTTTCTGGCGCATCGGCGCGTAGGGAATGATCGTGTAGTCGATCGTGTTGCCGCTCGCCTTTTCATAATCGGCGACGATCTTTTTGAACGAGAGGTCTTCCTCATGCGCGAAGCCCTGTATCCACCACACCGTGGCGGTGCTCGCCGCGGCATTGGCGAGATACGGGTGCGCCAGCCCCCCGGCGGCGGCGAATGCCAGCGAGCCGCGCAGCAGCGAGCGCCTGGTGGGATTGATCATGCCGGTCCTCCTCCCTGTTTGCGCCGCACCTCTTGCGGGTGGTTTGCGAGCGCCTTGCGGTCATCGATAAAAAACCCGGCGGCGGCGGCGGCTCAACGGCCCATCTTGACCTCCGGCTGACGCCGCCCGATCTGCCGCGCCCGATTGGCGCCGCCGATCCCGGCCGCCGATCGCCGGCGCACCCGCCGCGCCTCAGCTCTGTTGGATCGGGTATTTGGCAAAGATCGCTTCGACCCGTTGGAACGCCTTTTCCGCCGCCGCCTGCGGCGTCATCCCGTGGAGCATGACATCGGCCCAGCCTGCGCTCCAGACATGCTCGGTCTGGACCTGCGCATAGGCCGGATTGTAGCACCAGAATTGCGGCACGGTCGGGCCCATCAGGACCTGCGTCGTGTACGGAGCGCGGTGCGGGTCGTCGAACCACCAATGGTCGTTCTTGGCGATCGACGGCATGCAGGGCGTGCTGCGGCCGAGCCCGACTTTCAGATACTCGTTGCAGATCTTGGGCTGGATCAGATATTTGAGAAATTCCTTCGCCACCGCCACGTTCTTCGCCCCCTTGGGGATCAGCCCGCAGCCGACGCCGGTCGAGCTGGGCACCGGCTTGCCGTCGTTCGACAGCGCCAGCCCCATCGTCACGATGTCGTTGTAGGCTTCCTTGTCGGAAAACAGCGCGACCTCGGTCGAGATCGTGCCGTCGAGATCCATGATCGTCTGCTTGGAGTGGAAGGCGTTGTTGTCGTCGGCGTCGTTCCAGTTGATCGCGCTCGACGGCACATAGCCTTCCTTGTAGGCGTTGGCGGGGTAGGTCAGCGCCTTGATCACCGCCTCTTTGACCTGCGGATCGTCGAGATGGAGCCGGCCGTCCTGGGTGACGACCCCGACGCCGCCATTGGCGATCAGAAAATTGTTGAATGTGAAGTTCGGGTCGACGCCGTTGCTGGTGACCTGAAAGCCGAAGGCATAGACGTTGCGCATGCCCTGCTCGCGCAATCTCTTCTGCACCGGCTTGAAGAAGTCGTAAAAGGCGTCCCAGGTTTTTGGTACGTCGGCAATGTTGTAACCCGCTTTTTTGACCAAGGAACCCCAGATATGGTTTGTAAACACGTTCTGATTATAGGGAACCCCATAATAGCTTCGCTTCTTTTCGACTCCGTTGTAGCAATAAGCGGACAGCAATGCCGTCTCGGTATATTCCTCTTTTTGGGTCTCGACGACGTCGGTGACGTCGAGCAGCTTGTCCTGCCAGGCAAACAGCGCGATGATCTCGGCCGGGTTATTCTGGAAGACGTCGGGGACAGCACCGCTGGTCACCGCCGAGATGATCTTTTGGCGCTCGGGGGCAAACGGGATGATGCTGTACTCGATCGTATTGCCGCTCGCTTTCTCATAATTGTCGATCATCTTCTTGAACGAGATGTCTTCTTCTTGAGCAAAGCCTTGCGCCCACCACACCGTCGCGGTCGTCGCCGCAGCGTTGGCGATGTAGGGTTTCGTGAGACTGCCGGCGGCGGCAAGCGCCAGCGAACTGCGCAGCAACGAACGCCTGGTCGGGCTGATCATTCTCGTATTCCTCTCCTGTTCACGCCGCGCGTCTTTATTTGACGCTTTTCGGCATCAGCGATTTGCCAGTTTAAAACTGTTGCGCCACCGGTTCAATCCTCATTGTTGAAAAGGGCTCCGCCGGCCCGGTGGCGCAACGGACGGTCCCACCACGCGGTCGCGGTCGTCGCCGCGGCGTTGGCGATAGAGGGCCGCGCCAAAGCGACGGCGGTGGCCAAAGCGACAGAGCCGCGCAACAACGAACGCCTGGTCGGGTCCATGGCGGTTGTTCCTCCCCCTGTTTTGTGTCTCCGCCGCGCGCCCTTGGCGGGCGTCTCATGGCGGTCGTCGCCCGCACCAGATTAGAGCGGGCGCGGCGCCGATTCCAGCGCCGAACACCGGCTCGGCGCGGCCACGACCTTACCGCAGCCTTGCGGCCGCGTTACGCAGTCGCGCCTGCCGCGCCGGCTCAGCTTTGCGCCATCGGGTATTTCGCAAAGATCGTCTCGACCCACTTGAACGCCTTGTCGGCCGCCGCCTCCGGGGTCATCCCGTGCGCGATGACGTCGGCCCAGGCCGCGCCAAAGACATGCTGGTTGCGGACCTCGGCGTAGGCCGGATTGTAAACGAAGAATTCCGGTACCGTCGGTCCGAGCAGCCCCAACTCCACATACGCCTTGCGGTGAGGGTCCGCGGTCCACCACGGGTCGTCCTTTACGATCGACTTCATCGCCGGAATATTTCGGCCAAGCCCAACCTTCAGGTATTCGCCGGTAACCTTTGGCTGGATCATGTATTTCATAAAATCTTTCGCCACATCGACGTTTTTTGCGCCCTTTGGGATCATCCCGCCGCCATTGGTGACCTGGGCCGGCACCGGCTTGCCGTCATTGCCGAGCGGCAGCCCCATGACGACGATGTCGTTGTAATCCTTTTGGTCCTTGATGATGGCCACCTCGGTCGAGATCGTGCCGTCGAGATCCATCACGATCTGCTTGGCGTGAAAGGCGTTGTTGTCGTCGGAATCGTTCCAGTTTATCGCTCCCGACGGCACAAAGCCCTCCTTGTAGGCGGTGGTCGGAAAGGTCAGCGCCTTGATTACCGCCTCGCGCACTTTCGGGTCATCGAGATGCAATTTCCCGTCCTTGGTCACCATGTCCCTGCCGCCATAGGCGATCAGAAAATAATTGAAAAAGTTGTTGGGGTCGTTGCCTTGGGTCGTAACCTGAAAGCCCAGGCCATAGACTTGGCGCATGCCCTGGGTACGCAGCTTTTTCTGCACTTCCTTGAAGAAATCGTAATAGGCATCCCAGGTTTTCGGGATGTCCGCGATTTTGTAGCCCGCCTTCTCGACCAGAGGTTGCCAGACGTGGTTCGCCAAGGCAGCCGTCTGGTACGGGGCAAGGTAATAACTCCGATGGCGCTTCGCTCCGTTATAAGAATATGCGGAGAGCAACGCAGCCTCTGTGTACTCCTCTTTTTGCGTTTCGACGACGTCGGTCATATCGACCAACTTGTCTTGCCATGCCCATAACTGCGAGATCTCGGTCGGGGTATTCTGGAATAGATCGGGTACCACGCCGCTCGTCACCGCCGAGACGATTTTTTGCCGCATCGGGGCGTAGGGGATGATCGTATAGTCGATCGTGTTGCCGCTCGCTTTCTCGTAATCCGCGATGAGCTTTTGAAAAGCGATGTCTTCCTCATGGGCGAAGCCTTGCACCCACCACACGGTCGCGGTTTTCGCGGCGGCATTGGCGATATAAGGTCTTGCCAGGCTTCCCGCCGCCACCAGCCCCAATGACGAGTGCAGCAACGACCGACGAGTTAAACGCCCCATTTCAATCTCCTACCTTTTTCGCGCCCGGACTTCCGGTCGCCCGTTTCGAGCGGTTTCCAATACTAGGCCGACGCGTATCCGGGCGTGTCAAGCCGCCCGCAACCCGCGCTCGGCTGCATATTACAAAAAACTGAACGCAAACGACAACGCGGAATATTCGGCCGCGACCGTCCGTGCCTCAACGGCGTTCAGCCAAGGGTGCCGCGCGCATACCCGCTGCGCTGCCCGAAATGCGCTTGGGGCGCGCGGGTACACGGACGCCCCATTCCGAGCTCCGGATCGGTCGACCGGTCGGTCAGCCGATCCGCCAGATCAACCCTGTGCGATCGGGTATTGGGCAAAGATCTCCCGGACCCGCTTAAATGCCTTATCCGCGGCTGCTTCGGGCGTCATCCCGTTACGGATGATGTCGGCCCAGGCTGCCTGCCAGACATGCTCGTTCTCAACCCGGGCGTAGGCCGGGTTGAACGAAAAGAAATCGGGCACGGTCGGCCTCAACAACAACTGAGTAGTGTAGGCGACCCGATGGGGGTCTTTGGGGTCGAGCCACCACGGATTATTCTTCGCAATCGAGGGCATCGGGGGCACCCTTCGCCCGAGCCCGGTCCTGAGGTAATCGTCGAGTACCTTTGGCTGGATCAAGAATTTAAGGAAATCCTTGGCCACGTCGATATTGTGCGCGCCTTTTGGGATCAGACCGCAGAGGTTCTGGGTCAGGGCCGGTACCGGCTTGCCGTCATTGCTCAAGGCCAGCGGCATCGTCACGATGTCGTTGTAATCCTGCTGGTTTGCAATAATGGCGACCTCGGTCGACAGCGAGCCGTCGAGATCCATGACGATCTCTTTGGAATGAAACGCGTTGTTGTCGTCGGCGTCGTTCCAGTTGATGGCGCTTGACGGGACAAAGCCCCCCGAATAGGCGGTGGTCGGATAGGTCAATGCCTTGATCGCCGCTGCGCGCACCTGCGGATCATCGAGGTGCAATTTGCCGTCCTTGGTAACGATGTTCTTACCGCCATAAGCAATCAGGAAATAATTGAAAAAATTGTTGGGGTCGCCGCCGTTCGAGGTCAGTTGAAACCCAAGACCGTAGACATGACGCATGCCTTTGTCGCGCAGCTTTTTTTGTACGTCCTTGAAAAAATCATAAAAGGCATCCCAGGTGTTTGGGATGTCCGCCATCTTGTAACCCGCCTTTTCGACAAGGGGCCGCCAGATGTGATTTATGAAGGAATTGGTGGTGTACGGCACACCGTAATAACTGCGTTTTTTCTCGACGCCGTTGTAACAGTGGGTGAAGAGTAGCGCAGTTTCGGTGTATTCCTCCTTTTGCGTCTCGATGACATCGGTTACGTCGACCAGCTTGTCCGCCCAGGCCTGCAGCGCGATTTGCTCCGGCGGCGTGTTCTGAAACAGATCGGGAACGATGCCGCTGGTCAACGCCGAGATGATCTTTTGGCGCAATGGCGCGTAAGGAACGATCGTATAGTCGATCGTGTTGCCGCTTGCCTTTTCATAATCGCCGACGATCTTCTTGAACGCGATATCTTCTTCCTGCGCAAATCCTTGGGTCCACCATACGGTCGCGGTTTTGCCGGCGGCATTGGCGATATAAGGTCTTGCCAGGCTTCCCGCCGCCACCAGCCCCAATGACGAGTGCAGCAACGACCGACGAGTTAAACGCCCCATTTCAATCTCCTACCCTTTTTCGCGCCCGGACTTCCGGTCGCCCGTTTCGAGCGGTTTCCAATACTAGGCCGACGCGTATCCGGGCGTGTCAAGCCGCCCGCAACCCGCGCTCGTCTGCATATTACAAAAAACTGAACGCAACCGACAACGCGGAATTTTCTGCGTCGGGTTCGCCGTGCGGTGGTGGACATGGGGCCGGAAGCACGGCCGGGGCCGGGTTAAGCGACCGCCTCGAGCTCGCGCAGGATCGCGTCGCCCATCGCCCGAGTCGTGACCCGCGTCATTCCCGGCTGGGCGATGTCGCCGGTTCGGACCCCGGCGGCCAGGGCCCGCCGCACCGCATTGTCGACGAGGTCGGCTTCTTCGGCCAGATCGAACGAGTAGCGCAGCATCATCGAGAATGACTGGATTGCGGCCAAAGGGTTCGCCAGATTCTTGCCGGCGATGTCGGGGGCGCTGCCGTGGACCGGCTCGTAGAGCGCCTTGCGCCGCCCGGCCGGGTCCGCCCTCCCGAGCGAGGCGGAGGGCAGCATGCCGAGCGAGCCGGTCAGCATCGCCGCGCAATCCGACAGCAGATCGCCGAACAGATTGCTGGTGACGATCACATCGAACTGCTTCGGCTGGCGCACCAGCTGCATCGCGCAGTTGTCGGCGTACATGAAGGACAGCTCGATTTCGGGGTAATCGGCGTCGCGCACCCGCCGCGCCACCTCGCGCCACAACCCGCCCGACTCCATGACGTTGGCCTTGTCGACCTCGCAGACCCGGCCCTGGCGCTTCTTCGCCAAGTCGCAGGCGACACGGACGACGCGCTCGATTTCGGCCTCGGTGTAGACCTCGGTGTTGACGCCGCGGCGGCTGCCGTCGGGCAGGGTTTCGACGCCGCGCGGCTCGCCGAAATAGATCCCGCCGGTCAGCTCGCGCACGATCATCAGATCGAGGTCGGCGACCAGCTCGCGCTTCAGGCTCGACGCGTCGGCGAGCGCGTCGAAGACCACCGCCGGCCGCAGATTGGCGAACAGGTCCATCTCCTTGCGCAGCCGCAACAGGCCGCGCTCAGGCTGCAATTCGAACGGCAGGCGCTCCCATTTCGGGCCGCCGACCGAGCCGAACAGCACCGCATCGCTCGCCTGCGCCTTGGCCAGGGTCGAGTCGGTCAGCGGCGACCCCGAGGCGTCGTAGGCGGCGCCGCCGACGAGGTCTTCGGCAAGATCGAAGCTGGCGATATGGCGGCGGTCGAAGAACTCGATCACCCGCATGACTTCGCGCATGATCTCCGGGCCGATGCCGTCGCCCGGCAACACCAGCACCTTACGGTTGGACGCGCGGGTCTGCGCCACGGACTCAGGCCCCGCGCCGGGTCATGCCGAACTGCCAGGGACGGGCGAGCCGCGCCTTGGCCTCGTAGGCGCCGATTTCCATGCCCTTCTGCTCGGTCAGGCCGATGTCGTCGAGCCCGTTCAGCAAGCAGTGCTTGCGGAACGGGTCCAGATCGAATCGCACCTTTTCTCCGTCCGGGCGCGATATCGTCTGGTTTTCGAGATCGATCGTCATGACCGCGTTGGCGCCCTTCTTGGCGTCTTCCATCAGCTCGTCGCAGAGTTCTTTCGGCAGGGCGATCGGCAGGATGCCGTTCTTGAAGCAGTTGTTGTAGAAGATGTCGGCAAAGCTGGGCGCGATGACGCAGCGTATGCCGAAATCGAGCAACGCCCAGGGGGCGTGCTCGCGGCTCGACCCGCAGCCGAAATTCTCCGCCCCGATCAGGATTTGCGCCTTGCGATACGGCGCCTGGTTCAAGACGAAGTCCGGGTCCTCCGACCCGTCCGGACGAAAGCGGATCTCCTGAAACAGCCATTGCGAGAGGCCGGTCCGCTTGATCGTCTTCAGATAGATCGCCGGAAAGATCTTGTCGGTGTCGAGATTGTGGATCGGCAACGGTGCGGCGACGCCGGTCAGCGTAGTGAACTTGTCCAATGCAAGATCCCTCCGTACAGGTTTTTAAATTGCCGCCGTCAGCTAAGGCTTAGGCTGGGCAGGCGGCGGTTGGCCCGGTTGCGGGGCTGGCACCACAATGATTTGCGGCGCCGGAGGCTGGGCTTGGCGCGTGGCGGTGATCGAGTTGGCGATGGCGTTGGTTTGCTCCGCCATTTCGGAGCGCATCGCACGGAATTCATCGGATAGACGCGCCGGGATCGCGGCGACAGCGGTCTCGACCCGATCTACGCGACCTTCCAGTCGATTAAGTTGGAAGCCAAGAAAGCCGAAGCCGCCGATCATGATTACCGCGACAATGCCGACGACCCAACGCGTACCGTCGATCGAAGCCTTCAATCCCTCGAGCCGCGCATCGACGGACGCCCGCCAGCCAAGCCAAGCGCCGGACGAAGGAGGTGCGCCGTTTCCCCCGTCAGCGCTCGACGTCCCTATGCCTCTACTGGCTTCGATACGATCTAGCTGCCGGCGGAGCATATCGATATCTAGATTACTCAGGGTTCTTATCCATGAGCTCGACAACCTTTCTAAGGTTCTGCAGACATTCGTTTCTTGCTTTCTTTATTGCTTCCAGATGACCTCGATACTCCTCATTCTGCTGAGGCGTTAACTCGAACAATGCTGCCTCTATTTCAGCCGTGGCGGTCAACAGCGAAAGAAGAGCCCTTGTGATGGCGGTCGTTTCTGCGCTCGGAGTCATCTTGTTGAGAAAGCAGCCCAGTTGATGTCTATATCTCACCCCAACTGGCGGACGTCGGTGAGACGGCCGGTAACGGCGGCGGCGGCGGCCATCGCCGGGCCCATCAGGTGGGATTTGGCGTTCTTGCCCTGGCGGCCCTCGAAATTGCGGTTCGAGGTCGTGGCGATCCGCTCGCCGTTCATCGCCTTGTCGTTGTTCATCGACATGCACATCGAGCAACCCGCCTCGCGCCACTCGAACCCGGCTTCGAGGAAGACGCGGTCGAGCCCTTCCTCCTCGGCCTGGTGCTTGACGTGGCCGGAGCCGGGGACGACCAGCGCGGTGACGCCGTCGGCGACCCGGCGGCCCTTGGCGATCGCCGCGGCGGCGCGCAGATCCTCGATGCGGCTGTTGGTGCAGGAGCCGATGAAGACGCGCTGCACCGGCACGTCGGTCAACAACGTGTTCGGCTCGAGCTGCATGTAATGCAGCGCGCGTTCCACCGCCGCCCGCTTGAGCGGGTCGTCGATCCGGGACGGGTCGGGCACCCGTCCGGTAACCGGCGCGGCCTGTTCCGGGTTGGTGCCCCAGGTGACGTGCGGTGCGATGTCGGCGGCAGCGAGATGCGCCTCCTTGTCGTAAGCGGCGCCCGGGTCGGTCGGCAGCGTCTTCCAATAGGCGAGCGCCTGCTCCCAGGCCGCGCCTTTGGGCGCGTAGGGCCGGCCCATGACATAGGCGAAGGTCTTGTCGTCCGGGGCGACGAGCCCGGCTCGCGCGCCGGCCTCGATCGACATGTTGCAGACCGTCATCCGGCCTTCCATCGACATGTCGCGAAACGTGCTGCCGGCGTATTCGAAGACATGGCCGGTGCCGCCCGCGGTGCCGATCTTGGCGATGATCGCGAGGATCACGTCCTTCGGGCTGACGCCCTGGCCGAGCGAGCCGTCGACCTTGATCAGCATGTTCTTGGCCGGCGCCTGGATCAAGGTCTGGGTCGCCAGCACATGCTCGACCTCCGATGTGCCGATGCCGAAGGCGAGCGCGCCCAGGGCGCCGTGCGTCGCGGTGTGGCTGTCGCCGCAGACGATGGTCATGCCCGGCTGGCTCAGGCCCTGCTCCGGCCCGATGATGTGGACGATGCCCTGGTCGATGCTGTCGATCGGGAAATAGGGAACGCCGAATTCCTTGACGTTGCGCTCGAGCGTGTCGACCTGGAGCTTCGAGTTCGGGCTCGTCGATGCCGGCGACGCCGGCGCTGCGGTTGGTGGTCGGGATATTGTGGTCGGCGACGGCCATCGTCGCGTCGGGGCGGCGCACCTTGCGTCCGGCGAGCTTCAGCCCCTCGAAGGCCTGCGGCGTCGTCACCTCATGGATCAGGTGCAGGTCGATATAGATCAGGTAGGTGCCGTGGCCCTGCGGGGCGATCACGTGACTTTGCCAGATCTTGTCGAACAGGGTCTGCGGCGCAGCCATGACGATTGTCACTCCCGGTTGCGGTTTGATTGACTACTGCTGCCGTCGCCGGTTTTTGCCGGGGCCGGTCGCGCTTCGGGGCGGACGCTGTCGCGCGGCCGCTCGGCAATGCGGGCCCGCTTGCCGGTGCGGCCGCGCAGATAATAGAGCTTGGCCCGGCGGACGACGCCGCGGCGCACCACCTCGATCGCGGTGATCCGCGGCGAATAGAGCGGGAAGACCCGCTCCACCCCCTCGCCGTAGGAGATCTTGCGCAAGGTGAAGTTGGAGTTGGCGCCGGCGTTTTTGCGGGCGATGCAGACGCCTTCAAAGGCCTGGACCCGCTCGCGCTCGCCTTCGACCACCTTGACCATGACCCGCACAGTGTCGCCCGGCTGGAATTTCGGCACCGGCCGCTCGGCAGCGAGCCTCTCGACCTCTTCGCGGTCCAATTGCTGCAAAAGGTTCATCGGTCTACCTTTCAAGCTCGGTCGCCGGCGCAATGCGCGCCGCGATATGACGCTCCCACAGATCGCCGCGGCGCTCGCGCGTCAGGCGCTCCGCCTCGACCCGCCGCCAGGCCCGGATTTGCGCGTGATCGCCCGATACCAGCACCTCGGGCACGGCCCGACCATGCCAGAGCTGCGGCCTGGTGTATTGCGGGTATTCCAACAGCCCTTCGGCGAAGCTCTCCTCGGCCAGCGCTTCGCTTCGGCCGACGACCCCGGGCAGCAGCCTGACGCAGGCGTCGATCAGCGCGATCGCCGCCGGTTCGCCGCCCGAGAGCACAAAATCGCCGAGGCTCAGCTCCTCGATCGCGCAGGCCTCGAGGACGCGCTCGTCGACGCCCTCGAAACGGCCGCAGATCAGCCTGACCCCCGGTGCGGCGGCCAAATTCCGCACCCGTTCCTGGTCGAGGCGGCGGCCGCGCGGCGACAACAGGATCAACGGCCCGACCCCGTTCGACCCGGCAACCGCAGCGCCGAGCACATCGGGCCGCATCACCATGCCCGGGCCGCCGCCGAACGGGGCATCGTCGACCGAGCGATGCCGGTCCTGCGCGAAAGCGCGAATATCCACGGTTTCGAGACGCCACAGCCCCGCCTCGTGCGCCTTGCCGGCCAGCGAAAAGGCGAGCGGACCCGGCAGCATCTGCGGAAAGATCGTCAACACCGTCGCCCGCCAGCTCATGCGGGCCCTTCCGCCGGCCGGCGATCCGCCGGCTGGGCCGCATTGCGCGAACCGGACCGGCGTGATGCGGGCCGCACCTCGTCGAGCAGCCCGGCCGGCGGGTCGATGACCAGCCGCCCGGCGGCGAGATCGACGATCGGGACGATGGCGCGGGTGAACGGCACCATGGCCGGCGGCGCATTCGGGCGCACGATTTCCAGCGTATCCCCGGCGCCGAAATCATGCACCGCGCATACCTCGCCGACCGGCGTGCCGTCGCCGAGCACGGCCTCGAGACCGATCAGATCGGCGTGGTAATATTCCTCCGCCTCGGGCTGCGGCAACGCCGCGCGCGACAGATAGAGGCGCTGCCCGCGCAGCGCCGCCGCGCGGTCGCGGTCGTCGACCCCGGCCAGACGGCCGATCACCACCCCCTTTGCGGCGCCGACCAGATGCAGATCAAAATGCCGGCGCCCGCTCTCGTCGCCGAGCGGGCCGTAACCGGCGATGTCGTCCGGCTGCGCGGTAAAGCTCTTGATGCGGACCGCGCCGGTCACGCCGTGCGGGCCGGTGATCACCCCGACGCAGATCTTTTTCTCGGGCGCAATCATCGATTGGCGGGCCCAACAAGCCGGGTCAGTCGTGTCCGGCCGCGGCGCCGGCAGCTTCCGCGGCGGCTTTCGCGCGTTCCTGCGCCCGCGCCTTGGGTTGCGACTTGACCGGGTTCTCGCGCTGCGCCGGTTTTTCGATCAGGCCGGCATCGCCGAGAAAACGCGCGACGCGGTCGGTCGGCAACGCCCCGACACCCAGCCAATGCTGGATCCGCTCGGTCTTGAGCGTGACCCGATCGGCATGGGTGCGTTCGAGCATCGGGTTGTAGGTCCCGAGCTTTTCGATGAAGCGGCCGTCTCGCGGGCTGCGCGAATCGGCCACGACGATGCTGTAGAACGGGCGTTTCTTCGCCCCGCCGCGCGCGAGCCGGATCTTCAGCGGCATGCCCCGACCCTCATTCCAAAGCCCTCATTCCAAACCCCTCATCCTAATGGCGGTAGCCGGCCCCCGGCATCAACCCGGCGAGGCCGTGCCGGGCCAAGCCTTTCTGCCCGAGCCTTTTCATCTTCTTCATCATGTCGCTCATGTCCTGGTACTGCTTGAGCAGCCGATTGATCTCCGGCACCGAGGTGCCGGAGCCGAGCGCAATCCGCCGCCGGCGCGAGGCGTTCAACAGCTTGGGGTTGCGCCGCTCGCTCTTGGTCATCGACGAGATGATCGCCTGCTGGCGTTTGATGATCCCCTCGTCGATGTTGGCCTCGCCGAGCTGCTTTTTGATCTTGGCCACCCCCGGCAGCAGCGACAGCATCCCGCCCATCCCGCCCATGCGGCGGATCTGGCGCAGCTGGGCGGCGAGGTCGTCGAGATCGAACCGTCCCTTTTCCAGTTTGGCGGCGAGCTTTTCGGCCTCCTCCTGGTCGACCGTCTCCGCCGCCTTTTCAACCAGGCTGACGACGTCGCCCATGCCGAGGATGCGTCCGGCGATGCGCTCGGGATGAAAGGGTTCCAGCGCCTCGATCCGCTCCCCGGTGCCGATCAGCACGATCGGCTTGCCGGTGATCGAGCGCATCGACAACGCCGCGCCGCCGCGCGCATCGCCGTCGACCCGGGTCAAGACGATGCCGGTGATGCCGGCGCGCTCGCCAAAAGCGCGGGCGACGTTGACCGCGTCCTGCCCGGTCATCGCGTCGGCGACCAGCAGGGTCTGGTACGGCGCCGCGGCCTCGCGGACCGCGGCAACTTCGAGCATCAGCTCCTCGTTGACGTGAAGCCGGCCGGCGGTGTCGAGGATGACCGCGTCATAGCCCTCGGTCCGCGCCGTTTCGAGCGCCCGCCGGGTGATCGCCACCGGTCTTTCGCCCGCCACCACCGGCAGGCTCGCCACCCCGATCTGGCGGCCGAGCACGGCGAGCTGTTCCTGCGCCGCCGGCCGCTGCACGTCGAGAGAGGCGAGCAATATCTTTTTGCGCTCGCGCAATTTGAGCCGATTGGCGATCTTGGCCGCGGTCGTCGTCTTGCCCGAGCCCTGCAGCCCGACCAGCATGATCGCCACCGGCCGCGGAGCATTGAGATCGAGCCCGTCCGACCCGCTCGCGCCACTGCCGCCGAGGGCTTCGACGAGATGGTCGTGTACGATCTTGACCACCATCTGCGCCGGCGTAACCGAGCGCAACACCTCCTGGCCCTGCGCCTTTTCCCTGACCGCAGCAATAAAATCGCGCACTACCGGCAAGGCCACATCGGCCTCGAGCAGGGCGAGGCGGATCTCGCGGAGGGCCGCTCCGATATCGGTCTCGGTCAGCGCACCGTGCCGCCGCAGCCGGTCGAACACGTCGCCGAGGCGATCGGTCAGGTTTTCGAACATCCGCAATCCCGCAGCAGAGATGCCGACAAAAAGGGCCAGTGCGCGAAACTCGCGGACTGGCGACCGCCGCTGCCGCGGCTGACGCGCCGCGTCGCAGCGACGCGCAACCCGAACCTAGGTCGGCCGCGGTTTTATGTCAATCGGCCGCTGGCCCGTCGCCGACCGGCACATGAATATCCGCCGGTATTTCGCGCGCCTCGCGGAACGAGGCCGCCATATCCGGCCCAATCTTACGGCTGAGCGCCTTTTACGATGATTGCGCGAAGATCGTTCTGGACAGGCCGCGGCCGCGCGAATTAACGTTGGATTAAGTCGTGGCGGTCCCGGGCAGACCCTCTACCAATAAGCAAAACAGCGCGCCCGGATCGACGACGACACCGGAATTGGCCGCCCGACCTTGGTCTGGAGATCGGTTTCGGGACAGGAGAAGCTTCAATTGGATCCTGTCGGGCCTGGTCCGGTGCGGGAAATTCCGCGCGGAAGGCCTCGCTGGGAGGGGGAGGCGGTGGAGGCGAACCTCGCACCCGATCAGGCAGTTGCGGAGAGCCGCGACGGCCGGACTCTGCGCATCGTAATCGTATGGGGCGTGCGCTTCCTCGGGGAAATCCTGGCGGCGACCCTCGAGCTCGATCCCGAGGTTTCGGTCGTCGGGCAATGCGCGGATCTCTCGGAGGCCGCGGCGCTGAGCGATTCCGGGCAGGCGGACGTGGTGCTGTTCGATGCCAGAATCCCCGATGCCGCTGCCGTCGTCAGGCGCGTGATCGAGGTCTATCCGGCTTTGCGCGTTGTCGCTTCCGGGGTCAGGGAGACCGAGGACGACATCGTCGCCTGGGCCGAGGCGGGGGTCGTCGGCTATGTTCCGAGAACCGCGGCGCTGGCCGATTTGGTGCGCCTGATCATGGATATTCACAGCGGCGAGCAGGTTTGCGCCGGCAAGGTCGCGACCGGGCTGCTCCGCCATATCGCTTTGAGCGCCAGGCGAGGCGCCGACCGCGGCGCGGCGGTCGCGGCGCCGGCGCTGACCAAGCGCGAACGCCAGGTCGCCGAATTGATCCGGAGCGGGCTGAGCGACAAAGAGGTCGCTCGTCAGTTGAACATCAGCCTGGCGACGACGAAGTCGCACGTGCACAACCTGCTCGGCAAGCTGAACGCGCGCCGCCGGAGCGAGGTGGCCGGTTCCTTGCGCGGGTACGAACAACATCCGCAATAATCGGCACGGCCCGCGACCGTCGCGGCATCCGAGGCCGGGATTTGCGCGCTGGTCTCGATGAACCGACAGCAACGGCGCTGACGCGGGCCGGCGGTCGGGGCCGGGCCGCCGCTGGCCGGGCGATGTCGAACATCGGCTGGCCCGGCTCGCCATTTTCACCTTTTACGTTCGGCAATTTTGCTCGATTCTGCCGATTGCGCCGGCGCGCTTTGCGTCGCGTGCCTCAGGTCCCGCGCAGCCGCCGATCGAAGGCGGTCGCCGTCGGCGGGGCGGAGTTGTCGGGTCCATCTCTCGCCGAAAATAGATTTAAATCGTTAGAAGGAGTGAATCAATCCACAGATGCTGCCGATTGGGCCGGAATACCGGGCACTTTTCCGCGAATATGGCAGATATAGGTTTAAATCTTGATGATATAGGTCCCAATCTCACATTCATTCTCTTTTCAATCCTACGATGGATAGCCGACAGCCGCCGCTCGGCCGATCATCGTCAACCTCTGATTTAAGAGGTCGGTTACCGGGGGAGCGGCTGACGATGACGAGAACGCGGGGTATCGGAATCCTGGCAGCGATTGGCGGCCTGACCGCCATAGTTGCAGTGCAGACGGGTCTCCCCGTCGCCAAGGCCGACGAAATGGCGGATCTGCGCGCCAACCAGCTGCTGCTGCAGCAGCGGATCGACCAGCTGGCCCAGGCGACGAAGCAGTTCCCCGGGCAGACCGGGGCGAGCGCCTACGGCAACGTCGCGGCGCCGACCGCCCCGTCGCTGGGCGGCAGCTTTCCGCGATCGTTTCTGATCCCGGGCACCGACACCTCGGTCCGCGTCGGCGGCTTTGTCGATTTGACCATCCTCGACTTCCTGCAAGGCGGCGGCAACGTCAACGGCACCAATTACGGCTCCAACTCGGGCCAGAACGGCAATCGTGCACTCTTTGCCGTTGGCCGGCGGGTTCGTCCCCGGTCTCGGCTTTGTCAACCCGAACGCGACCGCTCGGGCGCCCGGGCGCAACAACGGCGTCCTCGAATTCAGCCCGCAGCAATCGCGGTTCAACATCGAGACCCGCACCCCGACCTCGTGGGGCGAGGCGCGCACGTTTTTCGAGTGGGACTGGGCCGGCTGCAACAATTTCAGCTGCCAGGACGTCGCAGCAGAGCGGCAACAACCAGCTGACCCGCCTCCGGTTCGCCTACGGCACGTTGGGCGGGTTCCTCGGCGGCCAGGCCCTGTCGAACTTCTCCGACGCCGACGCCGACACCGAGTCGATGGAATTCGGCGGCGCCCTGGGGTCGACCGGCGGTCAGCGCATCCCGCAGGTGCGCTACACCATTCCCGGCCCGTACGGCAGCGCCTTTTCGGTGTCGGCGGAAAACCCGTGGACCACCGTCATCACCCCGAGCGGCGTACAGGCGAGCGACCAGGCTCTGTCCGGGCTCACCGGGAGCAGCACCACCCCGGATGGCCAGGCGATCCCAGCGATCTGCAACGGCCAGCCCTGCACCGGCGTCGGCGGCCCGGTGCAGGCCAACCCGACCGTCGCCAAGGCGCCCAACCTGACCTTCGCCTCCTATTGGTCGCAGCCCTGGGGGCATATGGACTTCGCCGGCATCGTCCGCTTTTACCAACTCCAGGATGGCGGGTTCATCGACCGCCAGTATATCGGTTACGGCGGCCATATCTCGGGCGACGTGCACCCCAACTGGTTCGGCTACACCAAGGACGACATCCTGTTCAGCTTCATCGTCGGCAACGCGATCGGCTCTTATGCGAGCGGCGGCGAAACCGCGCTGTACCCGCTGGCGACCAACTTCACGGTCAAGACCGCGTGCGCAACACCGCAGCCGGGCTGCGGTGCCGGGTTGGCGTCGTCGAACGTCCTCGTCCAGCCGGTCCCTGCGTTCAGCGCGAACGGCGGCATTCAGCACTGGTGGACGCCGACCCTGCGGTCGACCGTCGCCGCGGGCATCGCTCCAGCAGTCCGTCTCCTCGCAGCTGATCGGACCGGTCCAGGCGCAGAGCGTGAACCAGCAGCTGGTCAACGCTTTCGTCAATCTGGTGTGGAACCCGGTCGCGTTCATCACCACCGGCGTCGAGTACATGTATGGCAAGCGCATCGTCGTCGCCAACCTCAAGGGCCACGAGAACGTGCTGATCGGCAAGTTCCGCGTCGCTTTCTAGTTGCATACGCGATCTGTCCTCGGCGCCCAGGGCGCCGAGGAATCGCCGGCCGCCAGGCCGGCAGGAGCGGTCGATGATCGAGCTGATCGAGGGGCTGCCGAAAAATGTCGTAGGCATCTTCGTCAAGGGTCGCGTGACCCAGCAGGAATGCCGCGACATATTGCGGCCCGCCGTCGCGAACTCGCTCAAGCGACACGAGAAAATCCGGCTCTACTACGAACTCTGTTCGCGCTTTCCCGGCGCCGCCTGGGACGAACTCGATCTCGGCGCGAACAGGCGTCGCGCTGCGAGCGGATTGCGATCGTCACCGACATCGCCTGGGTCAGATTGACCGTCAAAGCGTTGCGCTTTCTGATACCCGGCGAGATCCGCGTCTTCGACACCGTCGAGGCGCCGGCGGGCCGCGCCTGGATCACGTCCCGCTCGGCGTCGCCGGCTGCGGCCGACGAGGCCATGCCGGCTCGGTCGCGCGCGCTGCGCGCCCGAGCCGACGCCGCGGCGAACCGCCGCCGGGATCGGCGCTCCCGAACCGCGAAAGGCGGCGGCATAGGGCCGAATCGGCCCGCTGCGCGGCCGCCGGTCGTCTACCGCCAAGGATTGTTCGCCGCGCCGCAGCTTCGCGAAGAGGCGGTCGCGGCGGCCTCGTCGGCGTCCGACGCGCGCGACGCAGCCGTCTTGTCTTTCGCTGGTTAAACAAATCCAGCCACTTTTACGTTTTTGCTCGATTTGACCACGTACGGCTCAGTCGGGGGTCCCCGTATCCGTGTTGCCGCGACGATGCCGCCGCGTCGGTGCGATCAATATCGGCGGCGCCGCTGATTTGCCCGGCCGCGAGGTCCTCGTTGCCTGGGATTATCGTCATTGCAGGGGGATTTTACTCGCGGACGAAATTTTCGGATGATTGTCGGGTGGGGACGACGGGGGAAATCGATGGCGGGCAGGCTGACGAAAATCTGGTTTGCGGCCGCGTTGGCCGTTGCCGTCTCGCCGGCGGTGGCCGGCGAGATGCCGGTTTTGGGCACCAAGAATTTTGTCCCGGGCGGCGATGCGCCGGCGTTTTTCACGCACGGCAGCGGCGCGGGCGAAGATCCGGCAGCGTCCGACGACGGGCTCGACAAAACCATCGACCGGCCGCATGTCGCGTCGGCGACGTCGCATTCGGCCGCCTCGGCGAACAGGCGGCACGGGGGGCCCGCCGGCGCGCATCGGGCCACCAGCCGCGCCGCCGCGGATTCCGGTATCGCGAGCCGCCGGACCCAGTCGGTGCGGGCCCGGACGGCCGCCGCCGGAACCGCAACGACGGCGAAGGGCGGCAGCATAAGATCCGGCAAATCAGGCATCCGGCACGCCGCGGCCAGATCGGCTTCGAGAAAAGGCTGAACCCCGCGCCGTCGACGCTGCCGTCGGCGATATTGGACAGGGCCGGCCGCGCCGCCATATAAGCGGCGCCATGGGCAAGGTGCCGTTTCTGAAAATGCACGGCCTCGGCAACGACTTTGTCGTGCTCGACGCCCGCTGTGCGCCCCTCGCCATCGGGGCCGAAGCCGCTCGCGCCCTGGCGGACCGGCACACCGGGATCGGCTGCGATCAGGTGATCGTCCTCGAACCGGCGCGCGATCCGGCGGCGCGGCTGGCGATGAGGATCCGCAACCCCGACGGCAGCGAGGCCGAGGCCTGCGGCAATGCCGCCCGCTGCGTTGCCTGGCTGGTCGGGCGCGGGTCGGACGAATCGCGGGTCGTGATCGAGACCGCCGCCGGGCTCCTCGAATCCGCGATAATCGGGGATGGGCGGATCGCGGTCGATATGGGGCCGGTGCGCACCGGTTGGCGGGAGATCCCGCTTGCCCGAGAGGCCGATACCGATCGCCTCGATCTCGCGCTCGGCCCGTTGTCGGCGCCGGTCTGCACCAATATCGGCAACCCGCATGCGACCTTTTTCGTCGATGACGCCGAGACGGTCGATCTGCCGGCGCTCGGCCCCGCGCTGGAACATGATCCGATCTTTCCCGAGCGCGCCAATATCGGCATCGCAACCATCCGCAACCGCCGGCAGATCCGGTTGCGGGTCTGGGAGCGCGGCGCCGGGATCACCCGCGCCTGCGGCAGCGGCGCTTGCGCCGCGCTGGTCGCCGCCTGCCGGCGCGGCTTGGCCGAGCCCCAGGCCGCCGTGATCCTCGATGGCGGCACGCTCGAGATCGAGTGGCGCCGGGACCGACACGTCGTCATGACCGGGCCGGCGGCGCTGAGCTTCGAAGGCGTCTTCGACCGCGACTTGCTGAAGTCTGCCGGCCGCCTCGCGGCCGGGTGATCCTGGCGATGCCGGACAATCAGGTCATCACCTTCGGCTGCCGGCTGAACGCCTTTGAAGCCGAGGTGATCCGGCGGGCCGCGAGCGATGCCGGTCTCGAAGGCGCCGTCATCGTCAACACCTGCGCCGTGACCGCCGAGGCCGAGCGTCAGGCGCGCCAGGCGATCCGCCGGGCCCGCCGGCATCACCCCACCGCTCAAATCATCGTCACCGGCTGCGCCGCCGAGATCGCACCGGAGAAATACGCGGCCTTGCCCGAAGTCGACCGCGTGCTCGACAACCGCGCCAAGCTCCGGGTCGACAGCTACCGCCCGGCAGGGGCCCAGCCGACTGTCGAGGCGGCGCCGGATTTCGGCGAGACCGGGGTCCATCCGATCGACGGTTTCGAGGGCAGGGCGCGCGCCATTCTGCAAGTTCAGCAGGGCTGCGACCACCGTTGCACATTCTGCATCATCCCTTATGCCCGCGGGCCCAGCCGTTCGGTGCCGATGGGTCTCGTCGCCGACCAGGCCCGCCGCTTCGTCGCCGCCGGCTATCGCGAGATTGTCCTGACCGGGGTCGATCTGACTGGTTACGGCGCCGATCTGCCGGGGCGGCCGAGCCTCGGGCAGATGGCGCGGCGGCTGCTCGCAGCGGTGCCCGAACTCGAACGCCTGCGACTTTCCTCGCTCGACCCGATCGAGATCGACGATGCACTCTGGCGGCTGCTGGCCGAGGAGCCGCGATTGATGCCGCATCTGCATCTGTCGCTGCAGGCCGGCGACGATCTGATCCTAAAGCGCATGAAGCGACGGCATTCGCGGGCGGAGGCGATCGCGGTCGCCCGCCGGGCCCGCGCCTTGCGCCCGGAGGTGGCGCTCGGCGCCGATCTGATAGCCGGCTTCCCGACCGAGAGCGAGCAGATGTTCCAGCGCAGCCTCGACCTGATCGGCGAATGCGGGCTCGCCTTTGTCCATGTGTTCCCATACAGCGCTCGACCCGGGACCCCCGCCGCGCGGATGCCGCCGCTCGCCGACGCCCTCGTCAAGGAGCGCGCCGCGCGATTGCGGGCCGCCGGCGCCGAGGCGCTCGCCGGCGAGCTGGCATCGCGGGTCGGCGGCAAAACCGAGATCCTGGTCGAACGACCGGGGATGGGCCGCGCCGCGTTTTATGCCCCGGTAAATTTTGACGCCGCGGTAAGCTCGATCGCCACGGGATCGATCCGACCGATGCGATTGGTCGGCAGCGATGCGCGCGGTCTGGTCGGAGAGCCGATCGGATGAGGTTCTGGCGCCGCGGCGATCAAACCGAGACCGCGCCGGAGGCCCCGGCGCCGGCCCCTGCGTTCGTCGACACGACAGAGATCGAAGAGCCTGTCGTCACCCCGCCGCAACCGGACCCGGCGCGGTCCGCTGCGGTTGAAGCGCCGGAATCGGCGGAGAGTGCGGCGCGGCGCGGCTGGCTCGGCCGGCTGCGGGCCGGGATGGCGCGCAGTTCGGCCCGGCTGACCGAAGGCATCGGCACGATTTTCAATCGCCGCCGGCTCGACGACGCCGCGCTCCTCGAGCTCGAAGAGCTGCTGATCGCCAGCGATATGGGGGTCGGCGTCGCCGCCGAGGTCACCCAGGCGCTGCGCCGCACGCGGTTCAATCAAGAGATTTCGCCCGAAGAGGTCAGGGCCGCGCTGGCCGAGGAGGTGGTCCGGCTGGTCGAGCCGGTCATGAAACCGCTGCGCCCCGACCCGGCCTGCCGCCCGTTCGTCATCCTGGTGATCGGCGTCAACGGCAGCGGCAAGACGACGACGGTCGCCAAGCTCGCCAAGCAGTACCGCGACCAACGGCTCAACGTCGTGCTCGCCGCCGGCGACACCTTCCGCGCCGCGGCGGTCGAGCAGTTGCGGATCTGGGGCGAGCGCATCGGCTGCCCGGTGGTGACGCGGCCCGACGGGTCCGACGCGGCCGGGCTCGCCTATGACGCGTTCGCCCAGGCGCGGGCGGAGGCTGCCGATATCCTGCTGATCGACACCGCCGGAAGACTGCACAACAAGGCCGATCTGATGGGCGAGTTGCAGAAGATCGTCCGCGTCGTCAAAAAGATCGACCCGCGCGCGCCGCATTCGGTACTGCTGGTGCTCGATGCGACGACCGGACAGAACGCCCATGCCCAGGCCGAAATCTTCCGCGAAATGATCGGCGTTACCGGCATCGTCATGACCAAGCTCGACGGCACCGCGCGGGGCGGCGTGTTGGTGTCTCTGGCCGAGAAATACGGCATCCCGATCCATGCCGTCGGCGTCGGCGAGGCCGCCGACGATCTGCGGCCCTTCGAAGCGCGCGCCTATGCCCGCAGTCTGGTCGGGCTCGACGCCTGATCGGCGCTCGGCGGGGCAGCGGCGATCGGCAACCTCACGAGCCGGGCGGGTTTACCCGGGCGGTGAAATCGCGCGTCGCCCGCGCCTCGCGGTCATGCCGGAGCGCCCAGCCGATCGACGGAAAGGCGAGCTGGCTCCATGGGATCTCCTCCCACAGGAAAAGCCCGACCTCGAGGCTTTCCGGTCCGGCCGATATGGTCTCGTCCAGCAGGCGCGCGCGATAGATCAGCTGCACCTGGCTGATCCGCGGGATGTCGTAGATGGCGAGCAGTCCTTCGATCTCGATGCGCGCCTGCGCCTCCTCCCAGGCTTCGCGCTCGGCGCCGGCGCCGGCCGATTCGTTGAGTTCGAGATAGCCGGCCGGCAGGGTCCAATAGCCGCGCCGCGGCTCGATCGACCGCCGGCACAACAGGATGCGCTCGCCCCACCGGGCGACCGAGCCGACGACGATTTTCGGGTTGTCGTAAAGGATATAGCCGCAATCTGCGCAGATCATGCGCTCGCGGTTGTCGCCTTCCGGAATGCTGCGAACCGACGGGCCGCGCTGCGCAGGATCATCCGACATCGGCCGGTCCCGGTCGCCCAAGACGGACCGGTTCAGCCCGCGACCGCGTCCCCGAGCCCCGACCCGGGCCGGGGTGCCGAAGCGGCAGGATCGAGCAGCGTCATCTCCGTCGATCGAATGGCACGATAGGGCTGCCGATATTAGGCGGACCTCCGGGCCGCGGCAAGATCGTCGCTTGCAAAGCCGCGCTGCCGCGATAACTCGGTGGGCTATGCAATCCGCTCTCGACAAGCTCGCTTTCGAGGCCGTACAGGCGGCGCGGGTGTCCTGGTTCTTTGGGCAGAAACTGCTGGCCGCACGGATCAGTCGGCCGCTGCCTTTACCGGAGGCGCTGCGCGGCCGGCCGATGCCGGACCGGCGGCGCATCCTCGCCGATCTGCGGGCATTGCTCGAGCAGGATTGGCGCAACATCGAGGCCGGCTGTTATGCGTTCCCGCACGACGACCTCGGCGGCCCGATGGCAGCGCTGCGCCGCGCGGTCGATTTCTTCGCCGATCTCGCCGCGGTTGACGGCAGGCGGCACGGCGAGGATCGCGAGCGAACGCTGCCCGAGACGTTGACCGAGACGCTGCCCGGCCGGTATCCCGCGCTACTATCTGCAGAAATTTCACTTCCAGAGCGACGGCTACCTGAGCGGCGCCTCGGCCGAGCGTTACGACCATCAGGTCGAAGTGCTGTTCGGCGGCGGTGCGGCGGCGATGCGCCGCCAGGCGCTGGTGCCGCTCAAATCCGCCCTGTCCGGCAATCCCGCCGGGCGTCTGCTCGACATCGCCTGCGGCACCGGGCGGTTTCTGCGCGAGATCAAGACCAACTATCCGCGCCTCCGTGTCACCGGGCTCGATCTGTCGCCGCATTACCTGACCGTGGCCCGGCGCGACCTGGCGCCGTGGTCGCGGGTGCGGCTGATCGAGGGCGCCGCCGAGGCGATGCCTTTTGCCGATGCCGAGTTCGATGCGGCGACCTGCATTTATCTGTTTCACGAACTGCCGCCGCGGGTGCGCCGGGCTGTTGTCGGCGAGATCGTGCGGGTACTGAAACCCGGGGGCACCCTGGTCCTCGTCGATTCACTGCAGACCGGCGACGAGCCCGATTACGACGCGATGCTCGAATATTTTCCCGCCGCCTTTCACGAGCCTTACTACGCGAGCTATCTGCGCGAGGATTTGGACGGTTTGATGCGCCCCGGCCTGTCTCCGTTGCGGCGCTTCCCAGCCTATTTTTCAAAGGTGCTGACCTATCGCCGCGGCGCCGATTTTCATTAAACAAACGCATAAAATGGGCTTGGCATCGCCCGATCGGGATGTTACCGTATTTTGTGGGGGTGGACTGCAAAGTCCACAGAATACGGGGGAATAAATGGACATCACCTGGACGCCTGAGCGCGTCGAACGGTTGGCGCAGCTATTTGCCGAGGGGCTGCCGACCGCGGAGATCGGCCGCCGCCTGGGCCTGACCAAAAATGCCGTGATCGGCCGCCTGAACCGCAACGCGATGACCCGTCGCGCGCCGGTGCCGCGACCGCCGCGGCGCAACGTTTTCGAATTCACCGGACCGGGCTGTCTGTGGCCCGACGGTCACCCGAACGATGCGAATTTCCGCTTTTGCGGGGCGCGGCCCTTGCCCGGCAAGCCCTATTGCGCCGAGCACGCGGCGATCGCCTATGTCCGGCCGAAGGACGGGAAATCGCACGCCGCATAAAATCGGTCAGCGGCGCAGCCGGCGCATCGCCTGGTCGAGGCCGTCGAGGGTCAGCGGGAACATCCGGTCGTCGGTGATTTGCCGGATCATGCCGATGCTGGCGGTGCCGGCCCAGTATTTTTCCGGGACCGGGTTGAGCCATACTGCGCGGGGATACGCCTCGAGTAGTCGGCCCAGCCAGGTTCTCCCCGGTTCGTCGTTCCAGCGCTCGACGCTGCCGCCCTCCTTGTCGATCTCGTAGGGGCTCATGCTGGCGTCGCCGACCAGCACGATGCGCCAACTCGGATCGTAGGTGCGGAACAACCCCATGACCGGGATCTGCTCGACATGGCGCCGCCGCGAGTCGCGCCACACCGTGTCGTACAGGCAATTGTGGAAATAGAAGTGGATCAGGTGCTTGAACTCGCTGCGCGCAGCCGAGAACAACTCCTCGCAGACCCGGACATGGTCCTCCATCGATCCGCCGACATCGACGAAAAGCAGCAATTTGACGGCATTGTGCCGCTCCGGCACCAGCTTGAGGTCGAGCCAGCCGGCATTATGCGCGGTCGAGCGAATGGTGCCGTCGAGATCGAGTTCGTCGGCCGCGCCTTCGCGGGCGAACCGCCGCAACCGGCGCAACGCCAGCTTTATGTTGCGGGTGCCGAGTTCGACATTGTCGTCCAGATTGCGGAACTCGCGCCGGTCCCACACCTTGACCGCGCGGCGGTTTCTGCCCTCGGCTTGGCCGATGCGCACGCCTTCCGGGTTGTAGCCATAGGCGCCGAACGGCGAGGTGCCGGCGGTGCCGATCCATTTGCCGCCGCCCTGGTGACGCGCCTTTTGCTCGGCGAGCCGCCGGCGCAGCGTTTCGATCAGCTCTTCCCAGCCGCCGAGCGTCTCGATCAGCTTTTTTTCCTCGTCGGTCAGCAGCCGCTCGGCGAGCTTCCGCAGCCACTCCTCGGGGATTTCAGCCTTGGGCTCGGCCAGCGTCTCGATCCCCTTGAAACAATGCCCGAACACCCGGTCGAAGCGGTCGAGATGGCGCTCGTCCTTGACCAAGGCGGTGCGCGCCAAAAAGTAGAATTCCTCGATGTCGAAGCCGGCGACCCGCTTGTCCATCGCCTCCATCAGGGTCAGGTACTCGCGCAGCGACACCGGCACCCTGGCCGCGCGCAACTCGGTGAGGAACAAGAAGAACACAACTAAGCCCGCTTAATCCGACAAACCAACCACCGTGTAAGCGTCATTTTTGCGGAAGCCGCGTTAACCTCTCTAGAAGCTGGTCGGTGTCGAGCATTTCATCCCAGTATTCTATGATGGCGGCAGCGTTGAGTGCGATCCATTCAGCGACGACGCGCTGGTCGTCCGTAGTAAGGTGACCTGCAATCACCCGCGGCGACGGGCGAACGGCGACAACGGCGGTATTGTCGATATTCATTTGCCGCCCATGGGTCATGTTCACCTTGATTCGTACATCATGTCGCGCATTGCCGCGCGGGCTCACCCATACGGACATGGGCAGGCCGGTCATGCGAGGCGACAGATTGGTCATTTCGAAGATATCCTCGGACCCAGCCGCTTCGAATGATGCCGAGGCGAGATTGCCTGCCTTCATGTTTCGCTTCCCATTGGGTGCCGTCACCGTCCCTCGCGGCGGTGCAGGAAGGCCAGGCGCTCGAACAGGTGCACATCCTGCTCGTTCTTCAAGAGGGCGCCGTGCAATGGCGGGATCAGCTTGGCCGGGTCGCGGGTGCGCAAGGTTTCGGGCGAGATGTCCTCGACCAGCAGCAATTTGATCCAATCGAGAAGTTCGGAAGTCGACGGCTTTTTCTTCAGCCCGGGCACGTCGCGGATATCGAAGAAAATCGTCAAAGCCTCATGCACCAGATCGTGCTTCAGACCCGGAAAATGCACGTCGACGATCCTGACCATCGTCTCGCGGTCGGGAAAGCGGATGTAATGAAAAAAGCAACGACGCAAAAACGCGTCCGGCAATTCCTTTTCATTGTTCGAGGTGATGATGACGACCGGACGATGGCGCGCCTGGATCGTGCGGCGTGTTTCGTAGACGTAGAACTCCATCCGGTCGAGTTCGAGCAGCAGATCGTTGGGAAATTCGATGTCGGCCTTGTCGATCTCGTCGATCAGCAGCACCGGCGCTTCGTCGGCCTCGAACGCCTGCCACAGCTTGCCGGGCACGATGTAATTGCCGATGTCGTGCACCCGTTCGTCGCCGAGCTGGCCGTCGCGCAGCCGCGACACCGCGTCGTATTCGTAGAGCCCCTGCTGCGCCTTGGTCGTCGATTTGATGTGCCAGGTGATCAGGTCCCTGGCGATGCCTTGGGCCACCTCATGCGCGAGGATCGTCTTGCCGGTGCCGGGCTCGCCCTTGACCAGCAGCGGCCGTTCGAGCGCGATCGCGGCGTTGACCGCGACCTGCAGGTCCGGCGTCGCAACATAGCTGTCGGTGCCCTCGAAACGTCGCATGGTCGCTGCGTACCCCTCAGCGTATTCGGCTCACGAGGGCGATCACATAACCTGCGGCGCGGCACGGCGCCAGCGCGACGACGCGATATCGCAAGATCGGCGACCGCGTTGCATGACGGCAATCGACAACGGTGCGGCGACGCCGGACCACGCCCGAATAACGCGGTTAAGACCAACTCGATCGCCGTCGCGGAGGTCGTCGCGGCCGCTGTTAATCGGGCCGAATACCCAAGACGGCGTCTATCGTGACGTTGCAGCCGGCGTATTGAACAGGTTGTTGATCGTCCCCGAAATCTGCACGACGGGAGTCGTCGCGGTAATTTTTGCAGGCTTGAATTTGAGGGTTACCGTGGTTGTGCCGAGGATGACATCCGCTCGTGAGCTGAGCAACGTAACATCGGCAGTGGCGTTGCGGGTGCGCAAGGTTTTCCCCGACGGCGCTTCGAGCAGATATGCGGATCGCGTCGTTATCAATGACAATGCTTCGGGCGACTCACCAAAGACGAGGTCGGGTCGATAGACGATTTCGTTGAAGCCGCCTACGGAAGCAATACCATCAGTCGTACAAGTACTCGACACTGCTGTAAAAAACACATCCCCCTGCCACACCGTCGGAGTAGTAGCGGCTGCGGCGGCCCTTGTGGTCAGCAGGAGAGCCATCAATGTTAACCCTAATTTCATGACCGCTTCGCCCGTTAAGTTAATCGTAACAATTAAAGGATACCTTTAAATACAACAATACGCAAGATCAGATATGGATCTGGTTTAATTCTCGGATTCTGGCGGCTGCTAGTGGTGCAAACCAGACGCTTGCTCCCTGGCAGGTCCGCGTCGAGATGGCTTCCCCGCGGGTCAGGCCCGCGGGTCGCAAAGACAGGTCAAGATACGCACCACGCACAATTATCGTCATGCCCGTGAAAGCGGGCACCCAGGGGCGGGCAAGCACTGCGTATGGGGGCCCTCGACCCCGCTTTTCGAGGGCGACGGAAAAAGAGGGATGGGTGCCGATGTCTGGTACATACCGCTGGGAGGCGGCCTGTCGGCTGTGCGTCTTTAGCGGCGCTCAGGCGCGCCGCCGATAATCGCGATGGTTCAGACGTGCTCGCGCGGGCGATCGGCGACGCCGACCTGCTCGCCCGCATGGGTCGCGGCGACGGGCGGCGGGACCTGAGCCGGCGGCGGCATGTCGGTCTCGTCCTCTTCTTTCATGCCGGCCTTGAACGCCTTGATGCCCTTGGCAAAATCGCCCATGACCCGCGGCAGCTTTCCGGCGCCGAACAAAATCAGGATGATGGCCAAAACCACGATCCAGTGCATCAAGCTGAAGGAACCCATCGCAACGACCCCGGCAGGCTGATCGAACGCCATCCCAGCACGCGACAGCGCCGCATTGTCGGCTGGCGCGCGTCATGCTGTGATAGTACGAAAGTCGTGCGAATCCCCAGAAAGTCAAGCCTGATGGACCCAGCCGTGCCGCCTGCGAGCCGCTTCCCCCCGCCCTATCCCGGCAATTGGCCGCGCCGCCCGCCTGCCGAAGCGGGGTTCGATGACGCCGCCATCGCCGCGGCTGCCGACCACGCCGCCCGGCACGAGACGCCGTGGCAGCGGGACCTCGCCCTGATGGTGACCGGCGATTTCGGCGAAGCCCCGCCGTGGAACGAGACGCTCGGGCCGGTGCGGCCGCGCGGCGGGCCAAACGGTCTGTTGTTGCGCGGCGGTACGATCGTCGCCGAGTGGGGCGATACCGGCCAGGTCGACATGACCTTCAGCGTCGCCAAGAGCTATCTGTCGATCCTCGCCGGTCTCGCCTTCGATCGTGGGCTGATCCGCAGCCCGGATCAGAAGGTCCGAGACACCATCGACGATGGCGGCTTCGACCCGCCGCACAATGACGCGATCACCTGGCGCCATCTGTTGCAGCAGACCTCGGAATGGGAAGGAGTGCTGTGGGACAAGCCGGACCTCGTCGACCGCAATCGGGCAGTCGGCGGTCGTCCGAGCCGGGCGCCGAAGGGCACCCATCGCGATCTCCATCCGCCGGGCGGCTTCTGGGAATACAACGATGTCCGGGTCAATCGGCTGAGCCTCGCGCTGCTGCGGTTGTGGCGGCGGCCCTTGCCCGAAATCTTTCGCGAGTTGGTGATGGACCCGATCGGCGCCTCGCCCGATTGGGAGTGGCACGGCTATCGCAACTCCTGGGTCGAGATCGAAGGGCGGCGGGTGCAATCGGTCTCGGGCGGCGGTCATTGGGGCGGCGGCGTCTTTATCGATGCACGCGACCAGGCCCGCATCGGCTTGTTGATGCTGCGGCGCGGGGTGTGGGCCGGCCGGCGCATCCTTTCGGAAGCGTGGATCGAGCAAATGCTGACGCCGTGCGAGCTCTACCCGCAATACGGATATCTGTGGTGGCTCAACACCGGCCGCGCGCTTTATCCGAGCGCCTCGGCACGCAGCTGGTGCGCCCGCGGCGCCGGCGGCAACCTGACCTGGATCGATCCCGAGAACGATCTCGTCGCGGTGCTGCGTTGGACCGACCCGGCAGCGATGGACGGCTTCATCAGGCTGACGACGGCGGCGCTGCGCCGGTGAAAGCCGGGGGCCGTTTGGGCGCCGGGCCGGCGTCGGCGCGACTATCGGAGCGGCTGTTCGTCGCCGCCCGGCCGGCCCGCAGCAACAAAGCGGCGCCGGTCTTCTTCGTCGGCGATGACCCCGAGCAGGACCTCGCGGAACCCCGCGACCGCCTGGCTCCCGGCGCGGCGATAGGCGCCGGCGATGCGGGCCCGCTGCGGTTCCGACAATTGGCGTTCGAGCTCCCGCCCCTTGGGCGCGAGATCGAGCCGGCGCTGCCGCCGGTCGTGCGGGCCGGGTTGCCGTACGATGAAGCCCTGGCGCACCAGCTGGCCGAGGACCCGACTGAGGCTTTGCTTGGTGATGCGCAGGATGCCGAGCAACTCGCTGACCGTCATCGAAGGGTGGCGTCCGACGAAATGGATGACGCGATGATGGGCGCGCCCGAAACCATGCCGCGCCAGGATCGCGTCCGGCTCGGCGGTAAAGTCGCGGTAGGCGAAGAACAGCAGTTCGATCCCGTGCCGGATTTCCGCCTCGCCCGGAAACAGCGCGTCGCCCGGAATATCTATGTCAGCCATATTGACTTATCTCGCCACATTCGGTATCACCCGGACCGCAACGTGATTATATAGTTTCAACAGGGAGGGCCGGTCACGCCGTGCGGCGGACCGGCCGGGCCGATTGGCGCGAGGAAGACGCTGATGTCCATGGTTCCGTTCGACGACCGCGACGGCTTTATCTGGTACGACGGCCGCCTCGTCCCGTGGCGCGATGCCAAATTGCATGTGCTGAGCCACGGCCTGCACTACGCCAGCTGCGTCTTCGAGGGCGAGCGGGTCTATAACGGCAGCGTCTTCCGGCTCGACGATCACAGCGAGCGGCTGTTGAACTCGGCGCGGATCCTCGGTTTCGAGGTGCCGGCCGGGATGGACGATCTGGCGGCGGCAACCCGCGAACTGATCGCCGCCAACCATATCGTCGACGGCTACGTCCGACCGATCGCCTGGCGCGGGGCCGAGATGATGGGCGTCTCGGCGCAGGCGACAAAGATCCATCTGGCGCTCGCCGCCTGGGACTGGCCGGCCTATTTCTCGCCCGAGGCGCGGGCCAAGGGCATCCGCATGAAATGGGCGCCGTGGAAGCGCCCCGCGCCCGATACCGCTCCGACCCAGGCCAAGGCGGCCGGGCTCTATATGATCTGCACAATGTCCAAGCACATCGCCGAGGCCGCCGGCTGCGACGACGCGCTGATGCTCGATTGGCGCGGCCGGCTCGCCGAGGGTACCGGGGCCAACATCTTTCTGGTCATCGACGGCGAACTGCACACCCCGACGCCGGATTGCTTTCTGAACGGGATCACCCGCCAGACCGTGATCGGCCTCGCCCGAAAGCGCGGCATCAAGATCGTCGAGCGTGCGATCATGCCCGAAGAACTGGCCAAGGCCGAGGAGGTGTTTCTGACCGGCTCGGCCGCCGAGGTGACGCCGGTCGGCGAGATCATCGGCGAGCACGGCCACCACCGCTTCACCCCGGGCACGATCTGCCGGCTGCTGTGGGAGGACTACGACCGTACCGTCGGCAAAAAAGTGGCGAGCGCGGCCTAATCCCCAACTACAGCGTGGTTGCCGGCCGGCGAGGGCGCGGCCGGTCCTGCGCTTGCCGCAGAGAAGCAACCGGCGCCGGAGGGACCGGGCGGCCCTCCTCTGCGCCATTCGGCATGACGGCCATGCACCAGCACGAAACGCGGCTGGCAAATCGTCGGCCGGGCTCGTAGGCTGGGCCGCATGTTTACCGGCATCGTCACCGATCTCGGACAGGTCCGCCGCCTGCGCCGCGGCGAACTGGTCGAATTGACCATCGCCACCCGGTTCGACACCGCGGCGATCCCGATCGGCGCCTCGATCGCCTGCTCGGGCGCATGTCTGACGGCCATCGCCGTCGAGCCGGGGGCGTTCACCGCCCAGGCCTCGGCCGAGACGGTGGCGCGCACGACGATCGGCGAGTGGCGCGAGGGGACGGCGGTCAATCTCGAAAAATCGCTGCGTCTCGGCGATGAACTCGGTGGGCACCTTGTCTCCGGCCATGTCGACGGCATCGCCCGGATCGTCGAGCGGCGGCCCGAGGCCGAGTTGGTTCGATTTGTCTTTGCCGCTCCCGATGCGTTGATGGGTTTTATCGCGCCCAAGGGCTCGGTCGCTCTCGACGGGGTCAGCCTGACCGTCAACGAGGTTTCGGGCGGCCATTTCGGCGTCAACATCATCCCGCACACGCTCGCCTGCACCGGTTTCGGCGCGGCGCAACCCGGGCAGCGGCTGAACCTCGAAATCGACATGATCGCCCGCTATGTCGCGCGCCTGATGGCGGCGCGGGAGGGTCCGCCGACGCCATGAACGCCAAACCGCCGCATCTGCTGCTTGTCGAGGCGCGCTATTACGCGCACATCTCCGACGAATTGCGGCGCGGCGCCGAGCGTGCGCTGACCGTCGCCGGCGCCACCCATGAACAGATCAGCGTGCCGGGAGCGTTCGAGATCCCGGCGGCGATCGGCGTCGTCGCCCTGGCCGGCCCGCGCTTTGACGGCTATGTCGCGCTCGGCTGCGTGATCCGCGGCGAGACCACGCATTACGACCACATCTGCGCCGAGAGCGCGCGCGGGTTGCAAGAACTGGCGGTGCGCGACCGGCTCGCGATCGGCTACGGCATATTGACGGTCGAGAACGAAGCCCAGGCGCTGGTCCGCGCCGCGCCCGGCCGCCGCGACCACGGCGGCGCGGCCGTGCGCGCCTGCCTGGCGATCATCGAGTTGCAGCGGCGCTTCCCGCCGGCGGGCGGGTAGCGATGCCGGCGGCAGGCAGCGAGGCGGGCGCCGCGAATTACGTTCCGCGCGGCAGCGGTCAGCGCGGCGGAGGCGGCCGGCGCAGCGTCGCCCGGCTCGCCGCCGTGCAGGCGCTCTATCAGCTCGAACTGAACCCGGAGATCGAGCCCGAATCGGTTGTGCGCGAGTTCGCCCGGCATCATTTCGGCCAGGAAATCGACCACGATCAGCTGGGCGAGGCCGATCCGCAGTTTTTTTCCGACATCGTCCGCGGCGCGGCCGCCGACCGGGAGCGGCTCGACAGCGACATCTCGGCGTCGCTGGTCGAGGACTGGCCTTTGGCGCGGCTCGACGCGGTGTTGCGCGCGATCCTGCGCGCCGGGGTTTATGAGCTGGTGCATCGGCACGATGTCCCGGCGCGGGTGTCGATCAGCGAATACACCGCCGTCGCCTATGCCTTTTTCGACGGCAAGGAGCCGGGTCTCGCCAACGGCGTGCTCGATCGGCTCGGCCGCACCTTGCGCGCGGCCGAGATGTAGCCGCCGATGGCGGCGCCACCGGATCAAGCTCCGATCGGCGAATTCGAGCGCATCCGCCGCTTTTTTGCCCCGCTGGCCGGCCCGGGCGGGCTGGACCTGCTCGACGACGCGGCACTGATCGACTGCCCGGCCGGGCGCCGACTGGTGCTGACCGCCGACGCGATGGTGGCCGGCGTGCACTACCTGCCGGACGACCCGCCCGATCTCGTCGCCAGAAAGCTGTTGCGGGTCAATTTGTCGGATTTGGCGGCGATGGCGGCCCGGCCGTTGCACTACCTGCTGACGACGGCGTTGCCGGCCGAACTCGGCGCCGAGTGGGTCGCCGGCTTTGCCCGCGGCCTCGCCGAGGACCAGCGCCGTTTCGGGGTCGCGCTGTTGGGCGGGGATTCGGTCGCGACGCCGGGGCCGGCGGCTCTCTCCCTGACCGCGATCGGCGAAATCGCCGCCGGGACGGAGGTCCGCCGCAGCGGCGCGCGTGCGGGAGACATCGTCTGGGTTTCCGGCACGATCGGCGATGCGTTTCTCGGGCTCGGCGTGCTGCGCGGCGCCTATCCCGGTCTGAAACCCGAGCATCGCGCGGCGCTGATCGCCCGCTTCCAGCTTCCTGAGCCGCGCGTCATCATTGGGACCGCTGCTCTCCGGGGTCGCGCATGCGATGATCGATGTCTCCGATGGTCTTCTCGCCGATCTCGGGCATATCTGCGAGACCTCGCACCTTGCCGCGGTGATCGAACTGGCCGCGCTCCCCTTGTCGCCGGCGACACGGGCCGTCGTTGCGGTCGAGCCCGGCATCCGGCCGCGCCTCGCCGTCGGCGGCGACGATTACGAATTGCTGTTCGCCGCACCCCCGGCCGCGGCGCCGGCGATCGCCGAATTATCCTCCCGCCTCGGCCTGCCGATCACGCCGATCGGCCGGATCGAGCCGGGAGCAGAGGTGCGGCTCGTCGATTTCGACGGCCGGGCGATCAAGGTCGAGAGCGCGGGCTATCGTCATTTCTGACGCTGGATTACCAGGGCGGCGGGCCGCCACTTCCCAGTCGAGGTCCTCGATTGCGTCGCAGGCTCGGCGACCCCGACATCCCGGCGACGCATGGCGCGCCGGACGGCTCCTATGCTAGCGTCGCGGCGGATGCTCGACGAGGTCGCCGAGGAGCCGGGGGTCAGGGGCGTGATGCCGACATTCGACGATTTCGCGATCGGGGAGGCGCAGTTCGGCCGGCGCATCGGGCCCATGATGAAAAGCCGCGCCAAGGCGCTCGCCGCGTGAGCCGGGCCGTCGGATGAACCCGCTCGAAGACAGGGCGCTCGCAACCCTGTTCGGCGAGGCGCGGACCTTCAGCCGGTGGCGGCAGCGGCCGGTGGCCGACGAGCTCATCGAAGCGGCGCTGGCGTTGGCCCAGTGCGGGCCGACCAGCGGCAATTGCCAGCCGATGCGGCTGGTTCTGGTGAAGAGTCCGGCCGGCAAGGAGCGGTTGCTGCCCTGCGTCTCTTCGGGGAATTACGACAAAGTCAAAACGGCGCCGGTGACCGCGATCGTCGCCTATGACCGCGAATTCTACGAGCACCTGCCGCGCCTTTACCCGCACACCGATGCGCGGGCCTGGTTTACCGGCAACGAGGCATTGACAATCGAAACCGGCTTTCGCAACAGCTCATTGCAGGGCGCCTATCTGATCCTGGCGTTGCGCGCGCAGGGGCTCGATTGCGGCCCGATGTCGGGCTTCGACAACGCCAAAGTCGACGCCGAGTTTTTCCCGGACGGCCGTTCCCGCAGCAACTTCCTGCTGAACATCGGCTATGGCGACCGCGACGCGTTGCGGCCCCGTCTGCCGCGATTGCGCTTAGCCGAAATTGCGGAGTGGATGTAAGACTGAGACGGACGCCACCGGTCGGGAGAAGTCACGCCCCGGCGACGGTCAGACCATCGACCCGCAGGGTCGGCGAATCGGTGCCGGCCTTGAATTCGAGATCGTCGGCGGCGACCAGGCGGGCGAACATCTCCTTCAAATTGCCGGCGACCGTCATCTCGCTGACCGGAAAGGCGATCTCGCCCTTGTCGATCCAGAAGCCGGCGGCACCCCGACTGTAATCGCCGGTGACGCCGTTGACCCCCATACCCATCATCTCGGTCACGTAAAACCCGCTGTCGATATCGGCGATCAGCGCCTGCCGGCCGACCAGGCCCGGCTCGATCCACACATTGGTCGCCGACGGCCCGGGCGGCGAGGAGGTGCCGCGCGCGGCGTGGCCGGTGGTCCCGAGGCCGAGCTGACGGGCCGAGCGCAGATCCAGGAGCCAGGTCGTCAGCACGCCCTTGTCGATCAGCGCGCGGCGGCGGTTGGCGATGCCTTCGCCGTCGAACGGCTTTGAGCGGAAACCGCGCCGCCGGTGCGGGTCGTCGACGATCGTGATCGCTTCGGGGAAGATCCGCTCGCCGAGCCGGTCCTTCAAAAAACTGGTGCCGCGAGCAATCGACGGCCCCGAGATTGCCCCTAAGAGGTGCGAGATGAAACTGCGCGCGACACGCGGGTCGAACACCACCGGAACGCGAGCCGTCGGCATCTTCCGGGCGCCCAATCGGCGCACGGCCCGCTCGCCGGCGCTCCTGCCGATTTCGGCCGGGTCGCGCAGATCGGCGGCATAGATGGCGCTGGTGTAATCGTAGTCGCGCTCCATCTCGGTGCCGTGGCCGCCGATGACCGAGGCGCTGACGCCATGGCTCGATCCCTTGTAGGAGCCGGCAAACCCGTTCGAGGCGACGAGCGCCACCTCGGAACGTCCCCATCCGGCCTCGGCGCCTTCGGAATTGGTCACGCCTTTGACTGCAAGCGCGGCCTCCTCGGCGGCTCGGGCGCGCTCGATCAGCACCTCGGCGCTGGGCTCCTCGGCATCGAACATGTCGAGGACGGGCCACTCGCGCGCGATCTCGTCAGGGGCGGCGATGCCGCAAAACGGGTCTTCGGGGACGGCTCGGGCCATTGCCACCGCCCGCTCGACGAGTTCGCTCAGCGCCTTGGGCGAACGGTCGCTCGACGACACCACCGCCTGCTGCCGCCCGATAAAGACCCGGAGGCCCAGATCGCTGCCCTCCGAGCGCTCGAGCTTCTCGGTCCTGCCGAGCCGGCGGCCATGCGACAACGACGTGCCGGCGACCGCGATCGCATCGGCAGCGTCGGCGCCGGCCCGCCGGGCCCGCCCGATCAGATCGTGCAGCAGATCGAGGACCGGCAAGTCTTGGCTGACATCGTTCATCGGATCTTCGCTCACTTCCAGATGGGGTTTCCGGAGCCGGGCAGCCCATAACTCGCCCATTTCCGGGTGACTTCGGCGACGATCTGCTCGGTCATGCGGATCGGCCGGCCCCACTCGCGCCGCGTCTCCGGCGGCAGCTTGGTGGTCGCGTCGAGTCCGATCTTGCCGCCGAGACCCGATTCGGGCGAGGCGAAATCGAGGTAGTCGATCGGGGTGTTGTCTACGAGAGTGACATCGCGGACCGGGTCCATGCGGGTCGAGACCGCCCACATCACGTCTTTCCAGTCGCGCGCGTCGATGTCGTCGTCGACGACGATGACGAACTTTGTATACATGAACTGGCGCAAAAACGACCAGATGCCCATCATTATCCGCTTGGCATGGCCGGGATAGGCCTTCCTGATCGCCACCACCGCTATCCGGTAGGAACAACCTTCGGGCGGCAGCCAGAAATCGACGATTTCCTCGAATTGCTGCTGCAACAGCGGGATGAATACCTCGTTCAGCGCCTGACCGAGGATCGAGGGCTCGTCGGGCGGGCGGCCGGTAAAGGTCGACAGATAGATCGGGCTTCGCCGCATCGTGATCGCCGACAGGCGGAAGACCGGAAAGCGCTCGACCGCGTTGTAGTAGCCGGTGTGGTCGCCATAGGGGCCTTCGTCCGCGTACTCGTCGAGCGAGACGTGGCCTTCGAGCACGATTTCGGCCTGCGCCGGCACCTTCAGCGGGACCGTTTTGCACTCCACCAGCTCGACCCGGCGGCCCCGCAACAGCCCGGCGAACTGATATTCCGACAAGGTGTCGGGGACCGGCGTCACCGCGGCGAGGATCGTCCCCGGATCGGCGCCGATGACCGCCGCCGCAGGCAGCGGCTCGCGGCGCTCGGCGCTCCAGCGCCGGTGATGCTGCGCCCCGCCGCGATGCTTGAGCCAGCGCATCAAGGTCGTGTCGCGGCCGGTCACCTGCATCCGGTAGATGCCGAGGTTGAAGCCGTCCTCGCGGCGCTCGCCCGGCCCTTTGGTCACGACCAGCGGCCAGGTGATCAGCGGCGCCGGCTCGCCCGGCCAGCAGGTCTGGACCGGCAGGGCGGCCAGGTCGATCTCGGCGCCGCGCAGCACGACCTCCTGGCACGGTGCGGAATTCACCGTACGCGGCCGCATCGCCATCACCGTGCGCAGCAGGGGCAGCATCTCATAGGCTTCGCGCCAGCCGCCGGGCGGCTCGGGCTGCTTCAGAAAGGCCAGGGTCCGGCCGATCTGGCGCAGCTCGGCGGGTTCGCGATCCATGCCCCAGGCAACCCGCTCGACGGTGCCGAACAGATTGACCAGCACCGGCATCGGGTAGGTCGCGTGGGCGCCGTTGGCGACATTCTCGAACAACACCGCAGGGCCGCCCTCGGCCAGCAGCCGCGTCTGAATCTCGGTCATTTCGAGATAGGGCGACACCGGCGCCGCGACCCGCGCGAGCCGCCCGCCGGTCTCGAGCCGATCGATGAAATCGCGCAGGCTGGCATACGGCATGCCGCGCTATATGGGGGCAATCGCGGCGATTGACGAGCCTGGATCAGCCGGCGGCAGGCGCCGGGCGCAGCCGGATCGACGCGAAATCGCAGCCGGTTGGCGCCGGCCTCACGACCTGTCCGATAAGCGCGATCAATGCGCCTTCAGCGCCGCGAGCCGCTCGCTCAAGCTCTGCGGCGCGAGCGGCTTGCCGGCGGCGGCGGCCAAGGCGGCAGCGATGTTGGGGTCGTCCTGCTCGGGACGGGTGGGCCGCAGCAGCCTCGCCTTGCTCATCTGCGCATCGGCCGAGGCGAGGTCCTTTGCCGCGGCGTCCTGCATCGCCTTGAGTGCGACGGTCAGACCGTTGGTGTGGCTGGCCAGCCCCGCCGCGCTTCGCGCCGCTTCGGCCTGGCGCTCCGCCTGTTCGCGCTGCTGCGCCGCCCGCGCCATGTCGCGTTGCGCCCGATCGAGTTCGGAGCGCGCCGTTTTGAGTTTGCCGCCGGCCTCGGCGTAGGTTTGCTCCAACATCGTCAGGTAGTCCTTGGCGTCAGCCTCTTCGGCCTTCTCGCGCTCGACCTCGGGAGCCATCTGCTCGAGCATCGACACCAGCGTTTCGAGACTTTTTTCCAGCCCTGCCCGGCGGGCGGGATCGCTCTCGCCGCCGATCTGTCGCTGCAGTTGCTCGGCCGCCGCCATCCGCTGTTGCGACAGCGCCTGGATCACCTCGGCCTCGCGCTTTTCCTTGTCGTAGCTTTGCCGCGCCAGGGCGACCTCGCGGCCCAATTCGTCGAGCCGCTGTTCCATCGTCCGCAGCTCCGCCTCGCTGGCCGATTTCGGGTCCCAGCGCACCAGCGCCTCGATGCCGGCAGAGGCGGCATTATCCATCTTCACGCCGATCAGGTTCCTCATGAACGCCAACATGTCGACCTCTCCTCAGTTCGGCACCATCGCCGCCGCGTTGAGCAGCGCGACGGCGATCTGCGCGCCGGCCAGCGTGATTGCCGCGGCGACATTGCCGCTCTCGATCATGCCGCGAAAATTGCGCATGGCGATCGCCACGACGCCCAGCGTCAGAAGCTGCAGGACCAACGCGACGACGCCCCAGATCAGTACGTCGAGCAACGCGCCGCTCGTCGCCAGCATCGCCGCCAGCGGGATCGCCAGCGCCAGGATCGTGCCCGCCAGTACGGTGCCCGCAGCGGCGTTGCCGCCGGCCACCAACTCGTGCTCGTGAAATGGCGTCAGCTTGACGTAAATCATCACCCCGACGGCCAACAGCACCGCGCAGGCCACGACCTGCGCGATCAATATCGGCAACCCGTGACCGAGCGCGTCGAAGATGGCAGCGAGCGATCCGGGGGCAGGCGGGTTCATCGCGTTCCCCTTAAGGGGTTCTGTTCAGCTGTCAAGCGGCACGGCGGGAAGCGTCAGCGCCGCCGGGGAGATGTCGATGCCCGCATGCACCTCGACCCAGGCTTCGGCGCCCTGCTCGACGGCGCAGACCATCACATATTCGACCGCCGGCGCCGGCGGCGCCGCGCCGGTTTGGGCGCCGTAGAGCATGGCCTGCAGCTTCCGCTCGGTGATGCCGCCGAGATCCTGCAGCGTCTCCGCCTGCTGGCGCGGCTGCACGCGCGAGCTCCCCGGCGCCCATACGCGGTCGTAGGTCTTGCCGTCTTTCGTCTGGAACTGCGGCCAGCCGATCATTCCGTCGGCTGGGGCCAGCCAGAACCCCCACTCGTCTCGGGTGGTCGGCGCGACCTGGTCGAGCAGAGAAAAATATCGGCACTCGTCCGGTGTCCCCCCCGCTCCCAGATGCAGCATGAAGAACGCCTCGCGCCCCGGCAAATACAGCCGATGCAATGACACGGCGCCGTCGGCGATCAGCCCCAGCGCCTCCACGTTGATCATCCCGCTCGATGCGGGCGGCGTTACCTTGGTCGCCCCCGCGGCGAGCAAAAACGGCGCTGGGTCCGCCGGAAATGCCATGCCGACGCGAAACCGGCTTGCCGCGCTGCCCGACAGGCCCGGCGGCGGCGGAAGGCCGGACGAGCTGCGCGCCGCACTCGTCGGACCGGCGCCGGCGATCGCTGCCGAGCGGCGGCGGAGCACCCAGAGGCCGCCAAGGACGCCGGCTCCGACCAGGACGACGACCAGGATGACGCCGGCTCCTTCGGAACCGGCTGCCGCGGTATTCGGGTCCGCCGGCCGCGCCTTGTTTTGCGCCATCAACTTGTCGAGCTCCGCCAGCTTTTGGGCCACGGCCGGATCGCTCGCCGCGGCGCGGTCCGCCTCGGAACGCCACTCGGCGTAGCGCGGATCGTCTCGATTTCCCTGGAAATAGCTCGCGCTCTGCGGCCTTGACAGCGAGTTCAGCAGCGACCACGCCAAAACTGCGTCCCATGCCCCGAACCGCGGAGCGGACCCGGCATAACCGGGCGCGTAGGCGCTGTCGCCCCGCCCAGCGGCCGGAGGACGGCGCTGCGTCGGGGCCGTGGCTCCATAGCCGCTGCCCCAACCGGTGGACGGACGGCGGTCTGCCGATATCGGCGGCGACGCGAGCGGAGCCTGCGACGCTCGGTAGTCCTGCAACGCCTGGTTCGAGGCCCGTCGCGAGATCGCCCGGTCGCCGCCGCGCGAGCTGTTCAGCCCGAAGCCGCCGATCGAGGGACCCGATGGGCGGCCATATCCTCCGCTGCCGACAGCGGGCCGGCGATCGTAACCGCCATAGCTGCGATAGGCGCCGGATGGACCGCTTCCGCCCGGCCGGCCATAGCCGCCGCTGCTCTGTGCGGCCGCGGGCGACGAAACCGCCGCGATCGCGCCGACCGAAGCCACCCAGGCCGTTGCCGGTCCGCACGGCGCCCCGCCCGCCTGCAGCGCGACCCAAAGCAGAGCATGGCGCAGCGCGCGTTTTGGGCTCGTCGATCGCACTGTGCCCTTTTTCCCCTTGGCCAATCCCGGCGCGTCGCCGTTCGACCCGCCGCGGGCCGCGCCGAGCCGAGCCGAGAATACCCCGGGTGCGGCGGCGCCGGCAATCGCGACAGCCGGGCTGGTTCGGCGCTCGCCTGCGCCGGACCTGTGTCGCGATGCGCCTTGCGCGCCGCCTGACCTGGGGTTAAGAACCGCCTCGGGGCGATTTCAGTGAAAAATGTCAGTTCCCTTCTGATCTGGTGGGTTGTCCCGGCGGTCGCGGTCGCTGTCGCAGCGTGCAATCCGGACACCAAAGCCCAGGCCCCCGAGGTGCGCCCCGTGCGGACGGTCGTCGCCGCGAGAGGCGAGGCCAACGAAACCGTGGTGTTGACCGGGCACATTCACGCGCAAGACGAGCCGGCGATCGCTTTTCGCATCAGCGGGCGGATGATCGAAAGACCGGTCAATGTCGGCGACCGCGTCAAAGCGGGCCAAGTGCTGGCCAAGCTCGACCCGGAGAACGAACTCAATCAGTTGCGCTCGGCGGAATCGGCGCTTACCGCCGCGCAAGGACAATTGACCTATGCGCGCGGCCAATTCGAACGACAACGCCATCTATTGGCGAACGGCCACACGCCGCGAGCGCGTTTCGATCAGGCGCAGAAGGCGCTGCAGAACGCGCAGTCCCAGGTGGACAACACGCAAGCCCAATTGCAGATCGCGCGGGACCGCGTCAGCTGGACCACGTTGACGGCGGATGCGGCGGGAACGGTCACCGCCCGAGGCGCCGAGCCGGGCGAGGTCGTGCAGGCGGGACAAATGATCGTTCGGCTCGCACGTCAGGGCGGGCGCGACGCGGTTTTCGACGTACCGGCCCAATTGCTGCGTTCGGCGCCGAGCGATACCCCGATCTCGGTGAAGCTGACCGACGATCCGAGCGTGACCGCCACCGGGCGGGTGCGCGAAGTCGCGGCGCAGGCCGACCCGGTTACCCGGACCTTCGAGGTCAAAGTCGGTTTGAGCGACCCGCCCGAGGCGATGCGGCTCGGCGCGACCGTGACCGGGAGCGTCAAACTGGAATCCGAGCCGGTCATCGCCATTCCCGCCACCGCCCTGACCGAACACGATCGGCAACCCGCTGTCTGGATTGTCGATCCGAAAGGCTTCACGGTGTCTTTGCGAAACGTGGAATTGCTGCGCCACGACCCCGGGACGGTTGTCATCGCCCAGGGCCTCGACACCGGCGACATTGTCGTGACCGCGGGAATCCAGGCGCTTCATCCCGGCCAGAAAGTGCGACTGCTCGGGTCGTCCTCGTAAATGCAGTTCAATCTTTCGAAGTGGGCGCTCGAGAACCGCTCGCTCGTCGTCTACATCATGATCGCCGCGACGATTGCCGGGCTGGCGAGCTTTTTCAGCTTGGGGCGCGACGAAGATCCGCCCTTTGTCATCAAGACGATGATCGTACAAGCCGCGTGGCCCGGCGCAACCCTGGACGACACCTTGCAGCAGGTTACCGACCGGCTCGAGCGGACCCTTCAGGAAACCCCAAGTCTCGATTTTCTGCGCAGTTTTACCAGCCCGGGGCTGACGACGATCTTTGTCAACCTGAAAGGCAAGACGCGCGCCGCGGAAATTCCCGCCATTTGGTACGACGTTCGCACCAGCGTCGGCGACATGCGCCACACGCTCCCGAACGGGGTGATCGGTCCGGGTTTCAACGACAAGTTCGGCGACGTTTTCGGGATCATCTACGGCATCACCGCCGACGGATTTACGCATCGGGAACTGAGAGACCACGCCGAAGAAATTCGCTCCCGGTTGATGCAGGTGCCGGACGTGGCGAAGATCGAGATATTGGGGGCCCAGGACGAAAAGATCTTCGTCGAATTCTCGGTTCGGCAACTCGCGGGTCTGGGGATCGACCGGTCGGCTCTGACCGCCGCGCTGGCCGCGCAAAACATCGTCAGTCCGTCCGGCATTTTGCAAACCGGCGATGAACGGCTCACGCTCCGCGTCTCGGGCGCATTTGAATCCGAGCAGGATATCCTCGGGGTGAATTTCGTCGCGAACGGCCGTTTGATCCGGCTGCGCGATATCGCCCAGGTGCACCGCGACTACTCGGATCCGCCGCAGCCGATGTTCCGGGTCAACGGAAAACCGGCCATCGGCATTGCCGTCGCGATGCGCGAAGGGGGCGATATCCTGACCCTCGGCCGGAACGTCGAGCAGGCCATGCACGAGATCAAGGCCAATCTGCCGCTCGGTATCGAGCCGGTGCTGATGGCCGATCAGCCGTTTGTCGTCGATCACGCGATCCGCGACTTCACGACCTCGCTGTGGCAGGCCATCGCGATCATCATGGCGGTCAGCTTTGTGACTCTCGGCGTTCGGGCGGGCGCCGTCATCGCGCTCTCTATCCCGCTGACGCTCGCCATAGTGTTTCCGATCATGGAATTGACCGGGATCGACCTGCAGCGCATCTCGCTGGGTGCGTTGATCATCGCGCTGGGTCTGCTTGTCGACGATGCGATGACCACGGTCGACGTCATGACCTCTCGCCTCGCGGCCGGAGACGGCAAAGAAGAGGCGGCGACATTCGCCTACAAAACGCTCGCGTTGCCGATGCTGACCGGGTCTTTTGTCACGGCGGCGGGTTTCATACCGATCGGCTTTGCCAAGAGTTCGGCCGGAGAATACACGTTTTCGATTTTCGCTGTGGTGTCCTACGCGCTGATTATTTCCTGGATCGTTGCGGTACTGTTTGCTCCGCTGCTCGGTGTCGTGCTGCTCGCCAAACCGAAAACAAAACCGGGAGGCAAACCCGGCCGATTTCTCGGCTACTTTCGGGGGTTTCTGGTCGGCGCAATGCGGGCCCGTTGGGTCACCATCGGGGCGACGCTGGCGTGTTTTGTTGCGGCCGCTGCGGCAAGCCCGTTCATCGCCAGACAGTTCTTTCCGCCGTCGGACCGCCCGGACCTTCTGGTCGACCTTTCCCTGCCGCAAAACGCCTCGATTTATGCCAGCGAAAAGGCGGCCGAAACGCTCGACGGCCTGCTCGCCGGCGACCCCGATGTGGACCGGTGGAGCACCTATGTCGGCCGCGGCGCAATCCGCTTTTATCTCCCCCTCAACGTCGAATTGCCGAACCCGTTCTTTTCCCAGGCCGTCGTCCTCGCCAAGGACGTGGCCGCCCGCGAGCGGCTCCAGAAAAAGCTCGAATCGGCCCTCGCGGAGAAACTTCCGAGTGCGGTGAGCCGAGTGTCGCCGCTGGGCCTCGGTCCGCCGGTCGGATGGCCGGTGCAATATCGAGTGAGCGGTTCGGACATCGGCGAGCTGCGCGACATCGGGCTGCGGCTTGCCCAGATCGTGTCGACCGACCCCGGTGCAAGGCATGTCAATTTCGATTGGATGGAGCCGGCCCGGATGGTCCGCATCCGCATCGACCAGGACCAGGCGCGGCTGCTGGGCTTGAGTTCGCAGGCGATCGCTGCGGTCATGAACAGCGTCGTGACCGGCAAGCCCGTGACGCAGCTCCGCGACGGCATTTACCTGGTCGACGTCCTGACGCGGGCGACCGACGAGGATCGCCTGTCGCTTGCGACATTGCGGACGTTGCAGATTCCACTCCCGAACGGTCGCACGGTGCCGCTCAGCCAGATCGCGACCTTCGATTTCGCGCAGGAATACCCGCTGATCTGGCGACGCGACCGTGTGCCGACATTGACCGTTCAAGCCGATGTCGCCGCGGGGGTGCTGCCCGAATCGGTGGTCGAAGCACTCGCTCCGGCGGTCGCCAAACTGAACGCCGATCTTCCGCAATCCTATCGGATCGAGGTCGGAGGCACGGTCGAGGAAAGCCAGAAATCTCAAGCTTCGGTTTTTGCCGTCGTGCCGCTGATGCTGTTCGTGATGATCTCGTTCCTGATGCTCCAATTAAGGAGCTTCAACCGTCTCCTCCTGGTCCTGAGTGTCGTCCCTATGGGCCTGATCGGCATCGTCGCGGCGCTCCTGCTGTTCCACCAGCCGCTCGGGTTCGTGGCCATTCTCGGCATTCTGTCATTGCTCGGCATGATCGCTCGAAACGCGGTCATTCTGATCGAGCAGATCGATTATGAACTGGCGCAGGGTCTCGACGTTTGGAATGCGGTCATCGAGGCGAGCGTGTCCCGCTTTCGCCCGATTATGCTGACGGCGATATCCACGGTCCTCGGGCTGATTCCGATCGCGGTCACGATATTCTGGGGTCCGATGGCAGTAGCCGTCATGGGTGGTTTGCTGGTCGCGACGGTTCTCACTCTGATTTTTCTGCCGGCGCTCTATGTCGCCTGGTTCCGTGTCGTCGAGCCGGCGGCGATCGGGAGAACTGCGATGCCCAGTCCCACAGCCACGGATGCCGCATGAACTCGGCGCTGTCGCGGTCGGCTGCGCTGCGGGCGCCATGTCTGTTTATCGTTTGGATGGTCCTTTACGGCGGCGATCCGACCGGTTTCCTGCCGGGCGTCGTGGCGACGCTGGCGGCGACCTCGGCGAGCCTTTGGCTGCTGCCGCCGGGCTCGGGCCGCATCCGGCCTCTCGCCTTGGCGGGGCTCGCCCTGCGGTTTCTTTCTCAGTCCATGGTTGCCGGAGCGGATGTCGCGCGCCGGGCGCTCGATCCCCGGCTCCCGCTGCGCCCCGGTTTCGTGACCTATCCCGTCGGCCTGCCGCCCGGTGCAGCGCGCAATGCATTTACCTCGTTGATGAGCCTGCTGCCGGGCACCGTACCGACCGCAGCGGATGCGAGCGGGCGACTTCCTATCCACTGCCTCGATGTCGGCCAGCCGGTGGCTGCGCAGCTCGCGGCGGAGGAGGCCCGGTTCGTTCGGGCCATCGGCAAGGCGGGCAGCGATGGATAGTTTCCTGCTCGCCGCTGCGGGGTTTGTGCTGGCGATGGTGGCGCTGGGATTGGTCCGTATTCTACGGGGGCCGGGCGATGCCGATCGCGTCATGGCGGCGCAGCTGTTCGGCACCGGCGGGACCGCTGCGTTGCTGTTGCTGGGCGCGGCGACGAACGACCCGGCTGCGGTGGACGTGGCGCTGGTACTGGCGTTGCTCGCCGCCTTCGTCACGGTCGCCTTTGTCAAGGGCGGCACCCGCCCGGAGGCGGATCAGGCATGAGTCTCGCGCGCGATGCGGCGACCATTCTGGCGGTCTGCGCCGGCGCCTTCTTCTACCTGGCGGGAACGGTCGGGCTGTTGCGCTTTCCCGACCCGCTCACCCGCCTGCACGCGCTGACCAAGGCGGACAATCTCGGGCTCGGTCTGGTCGCGTTCGGATTGCTGTTTCAGGCCGAAGGGCCGTTCGCGGCCCTGAAGCTCGTCGGTGTCTGGCTCCTCACCCTGATGGCCGGCGCCGCCGTGAGCCAACTGATCGCGCGGGCCGCCCGGCCGGACGAGGTACCCGAGTGACGGTTCGTGTCGGCCTTTGACGCCGGCCTTGCCTTGTTGGTTCTCGGCCTGGCCGCATGGACCGTCGCCGCCCGCGATACCTACGCCGCAATTGTCGGTTTTGTCGCCTATGGGCTGTTGCTTGCTCTGGTTTGGGTGCGTCTTGCCGCGCCGGACGTGGCGCTGACCGAAGCGGCGATCGGCAGCGGGCTGACCGGCGTGCTGCTGTTGGGGGCAAGCGCCCGGTTGCGCCCGGCCGAGAGTCCGGCGGCCGGAGAGAGGCCGGGCGCAGGCCTGCTGCTCGCGGCCGCCGCGCTTTGTGCAGCGTTGTGGGCGGGGCTGGCGGCAATCGTGCTGACGGTGCCCGATCCCGCGCCGACGCTCGCGCCGCAGGCGGCAGCGAATCTTGCGGCGACAGGCCTCGGCAACCCGGTTACCGCCGTCTTGATGGCGTTCCGTGCGATCGACACATTGCTGGAGACGGTGGTGCTGTTGCTCGCCCTGCTTGGTGTCTGGTCGCTGGCGCCGGACCGCGTTTGGGGCGGCTTTCCCGGCCCGCGCCGTCGGGCAGGCGCAAACGGCGTTCTGACTTTTCTCGCGCAGGTGCTGGCGCCGATCGGGATACTCGTCGGCATCCATGTCTTCTGGGTCGGCTCGGTCGCTCCCGGGGGTGAATTCCAGGGTGCAACGATCCTCGCCGCCATGTGGCTCCTCGCCATGATGGCCGGGCTGGCGGACGCGCCGCCGTCGAGCCGGCGGCGGTTGCGGCTCGCGCTGATTGCCGGACCGGCCGTGTTCATCGCGATCGGGTTTGCCGGCTTCGCGACGGCGGGCGCCTTCCTGGCCTACCCGGAATCCCACGCCAAGCTGCTGATTCTGACGATCGAGGTGCCGGTGACGCTGTCGATCTCCGCGACGCTCGCGCTGCTGGTGGCCGGCCCGCCGGAACGGGTGCTTCAGCGATGAGCGCCGCCACGCTGTACGGGTTGTGCGGCGCGACGCTGGTCGGCATCGGCCTGTTCGGTCTGATCGTGCACCCGCAGCTGCTCCGCAAGATCCTCGCCCTGAACTTGATCGGCGGCGGCGCGTTTGTGTTGCTCGGGGTCTTCGCCCGCCGGGGCGCCGCTGCCGGTTTCGGCGGCGACCCGGTGCCGCAGGCATTGGTCATCACCGGCATCGTGGTCGCCTTCTCGGCAACGGCGCTGGCGGTGACGCTGCTGTTGCGGCTTTTCCAAACTACCGGGCAAGCGATCTTGCCGTCGGACGAATAGCCGACCCTGATGCCGAATTCTCCGACGGCCGGCGGGTTCCTTCTGGTCCTGGCGATTGTTCTTCCCGTCGCGGGCGTGCTCTTCGCGTTGCTGCTGGGCGGGCGCCACGCCGAGCGCGTTGCGCTCGCCGTGATGCCGTTCGGGCTCGGCATCGCGATGGCGATCGCCACGGGGGTCGCGAGGTCTCGAAACGCGTTGCAATATGTGATCGGCGGCTGGGTCCCGCCGCTCGGGGTGGCCTTGCGGGCGGACGGCCTTTCAGCGGCGCTGCTGGTGACCGCGGCATTGCTGATCTGTGCTATCGGGATCTTTGCGCGAGGGCAATTTTCGATGCCGCCGGGGGCGGAGGCGCGCGCTCCGCTGGTCTTCTGGATATTGCTGCTGGCGGTTTGGGGAGCGTTGAACACCGTCTTTCTCGGCGCCGACTTGTTTACGCTCTTCGTCGCGCTCGAACTCTTGACTTTCGCCGCGGTGCCGTTGGTCTGCCTGGACGGCCGCGCCGAGACGCTGGCGGCCGCCTTGCGCTACCTGCTCTTCGCATTGTTCGGCTCCGCCCTCTACCTGCTCGGGACCGTGCTCTTATACGGAGCCTACGGCACCCTCGATATCGCTCTGCTTGCGGTTCGGATCGGTGCGGAGCCGGCCGCCTGGGCCGCGCTCTCGCTGATGACGGCGGGGCTGTTGGCTAAGGCCGCGCTCTATCCGCTGCATCTGTGGCTGCCGCCGGCCCATGCCGGCGCGCCGGCCCCGGCCAGCGCCGTGCTGTCGGGGCTGGTCGTAAAGGCGCCTTTCTTTCTGGTGGTTCGGCTGTGGTTCGACGTGATGCCGAGGCTGCCCGACCGGGCAGCGGCGCAGGTGTTGGGCATCCTGGCCGCCGCGGCAATCCTGTTCGGCAGCGTGCTCGCCCTGCGCCAGGTCCGGCTGAAGCTTCTGATCGCATACTCGACGGTGGCGCAGATCGGCTATTTGTTCCTGATTTTTCCGCTTTCCCGCGGTACCCTGATGGGCCATCCCTGGGGCGCTTCGGCGTGGACCGGCGGCGTGCTCCAGGCCATCTCCCACGCTTTTGCCAAGGCCGCGATGTTCATGGCGGCCGGTCTGATCGCGGAGGCGCTCGGGCACGACCGGATCGCCAGCCTCGCGGGCATCGGCCGGGCCCTGCCGATAGCGGTTTTCGCGCTCGGGCTCGGCGGAATGTCGCTGATGGGGCTGCCGCCCAGCGGGGGCTTTGTCGCCAAGGCGATGTTGCTGACCGCCGCGGTTGCGGAAGGCCAGTGGTGGTGGGCAGTGGTCGTCCTGGTCGGCGGGGTCCTCGCAGGCGGCTACGTCTTCCTGGTCCTTGCGCGAGCCCTGGCCGATCCAAAAGAACCGTTGACGTTGCTGGCAAACATATCGCAGGGCCGGCAGGCGGTGGTATTGGCGCTGGCGCTGATCGCGGTGGCGCTTGGCTTTGTACCGCTTCGGCCGTCGGAGCTGCTGCTCATCGGCAGGCCGACCGCGATCGTAACGGGCTTCGGGTGAATCGCGACTTATCGCCGGCCGCCTCATCGTTGTGGTCGCCGGCCAGACCAAAGGTTGCGCAGGATTTTCGGCTGTGATCGCCGCAGACGCGTTGCTCGTCGCTGCACTTGCCGCACCTCTCGGGATGCTGTCGGCTTGTGTGTCTCGTCGTCTCAGGAAGCGCATGCCGACATTGCTGGCGTTCGCCCCGGTACCGGCCCTGGCGGCAGCGCTGTCGTCCGGCGGGAGTGCGCCGCTGGTGACGTTCCCGCCGCCGTTGCGCATGGTCCTTACGCTCGACACCCCCTCGGCCATGCTGCTCGGGGCCGCCGCTCTGCTGTGGATTTTCGCGGGCGCCTACTGCGCGACATACTTGCGCGGCGAGCCGAATGCCGGCCGTTTCGCGGAATGGTGGCTGCTGACCCTGACGGGCAACCTCGGCGTCTTTATGGCCGCTGATCTGGTGAGCTTCTATTTGGCCTATTCCGTCGTCAGTCTGGCAGCTTATGGCCTGATCGCGCATGACGGCAGCCCCGGCGGTCGCCGCGCCGGCGCCATCTATGTCGCGCTGGCGGTGCTGGGCGAGGCCATCCTGTTGATGGGGTTCGTGTTCATGGCGCAGGCCGCCCCGAACGGCAGCCTGCTGATCCGCGATGCCGTGGCGGCGTTGCCCGGTTCGCCGTGGCGCGATGCCTCGCTCGTGCTGCTGATCCTGGGTTTCGGGCTCAAGATCGGGCTGGTGCCGGGACATGTATGGATGCCGCTTGCCTATACGGCGGCGGCGACCCCCGCTGCGGCCGTGCTGAGCGGTGCGGCGGTCAAGGCCGGGGTGATCGGCCTGATCCGCTTTCTGCCGCTTGGCGTGGCGATGCCGGCGTGGGGCGAAGCGCTGGCCGCTGCCGGGATGCTCTCGGCCTTCTACGGTGTCGCGGTCGGGATCACGCAGGACAATCCGCGGACAATACTGGCCTATTCGAGCGTCAGCCAGATGGGGTTGCTGACCGCCGTGCTCGGAATGGGGTGGGCGGCGGGCGACGCCGGCGCGGCGCTGTCGGCGGGCTATTATGCGGCGAGCCATGTCTTGGTCAAAGGCGCGCTGTTCCTGGCGATCGGCGTTGCCGCCGCGACCCGGCCGCGCCTGTGGCCGGTGTTGGCGCCGGCCGCGATATTGGCGCTCGGGCTCGGCGGGCTGCCGCTCACCGGGGGCGCCTTGGCGAAGCTTGCGGTCAAGGCGGAGTTGGGAGAGGGCCTCGTCGGCGTGTTGGCGTCATTGTCGGCGGCCGGCAGCACGTTGCTGATGCTCCATTTCGTGCGCCGTCTGGCCGCGATCAAATCACGCGACGCCGAGGCGGCGCCGCCCGGGCTTGCCTGGCCCTGGGCGGCGATGGCGGTCGCTTCGGTCGCGGTCCCCTGGGTGCTTTATCCGCTGGCCGAGGGCGGCAAGCGGCTCGATGCGTTGGGCCCCGGGGAGCTTTGGGCCGGTCTCTGGCCGGTTTTGCTGGGGGGACTTTTGGCGTTCGGGATTTGGCGCTCGGGACACCGGCTGCCGCGCATACCCGAAGGCGATATCGTCGTGGCCGGCGAAACCGCGGCTCGTTCGGTCGCCGCCTGGAGCCTGGCGGTCGAGCGGGCGGACCACTGGCTGCGACGATGGCCGGTCGCAAGCCTGTCGCTGTTGGCGGTGGCGGTGTTGCTCTACGCCACGATGCTGGCGTGGCGTTGATCGCGGGCCGTGCAGCGGGGCGCCGCGGTACGCCCACGGGCGACCGGCTCCCTGAATAACGGTCACAGGTCTTGCGAATGCACCGATTGCGATTGCTCGTAGTTATCGCCGCAGTTTCGCTCGGCGGGTGCGCCTCGTTCACCGTCCCGGTGAACGAACCGCTGCGCTCGAACGCGGGAAACGCGGAGTATCGGCTGCTCGACGTAAATCGCCAGGGCGGGGACGAAAGCGCGCTGGTGATGGTCGCCCTCTCCGGCGGCGGCAAGCGCTCGGCGGCGTTCGGCTTTGGCGTGCTGCGCGGGATGCGCGACATCCATGTTCGACCCGCTGGGCGGGACAGCACCTTGCTCGACGAGGTAGACCTGTTGGCCGGCGTCTCCGGCGGGTCCTTTCCGGCGGCGCATTTCGGCCTTTACGGCCAGAAGTCCTTTGAGACTTTCCCCGACGAATTCCTCTACCCCGACATCGATGCCTATATCTGGGGCACCTTTCTGCTGCCGTGGAACTGGGGCTGGGTATTCAACCCGCTGGTCGGCACCAACGACCGGATGACGCAAATCTACGACCGGCTGATGTTCCGCGGCGCGACGTTTGCTGACTTCTACCGCCGCAACCGCCCGCAAATCAGCATCAACGCGACCGACATCAACTTTGGCAGTCCCTTCGGCTTTCTGCCGCAGACTTTCGACGTGATCTGCTCGGAGCTGTCGAGCGTGCCGGTCGCCCGTGCGGTCGCTGCCTCCAACGGGTTTCCGGTGCTGTTCGGCCCGGTGACGTTGCGCAATTACCGCGGACCCGATTGCCCGCTGCCGTCGCCGCTGCCGCCGGAGCCGTCGTATAGGGCGCAGAACGATTTGCGGACTCGGGCGCTTCTCGCCAACCTGTATCGCTATTCCAACGGTCAGCGGGTCGAATGGATTCACCTGATGGACGGCGGAATTTCGGACAATCTGGCGCTGCGGGTATTGCTCAACGACATGCTGCTGCTCGATACCAGGATGGATCGGTTCGCCGCCGCCCTGCTGCCGGTCCGCCGCATCCTGGTGATCAGCGTCGACGGTCAGGCGGCGCCGAACCCGAATTGGCCGCAACAGCGGATCGTCAGCGGGCTCGGGCAGATCATTTCGGCGGTGACGAGCGCGCAGATCGGCGCCTACAACATCGAGACCCTGATCGCCGTCGAGCACACGATCGACGATCTCGTCGCCAAGCTGAAGGCGTTGCGCTGCCGTCAAGGGCCGGTCGTCGCCGGCCATGCGTGCGGCGATGTCGCCGGCGAGGTGCGGCGCGTCAGCCTGTCCGATTATCCCGATCCCGAGACGCGGGCGCGCCTCGTCGCCATCCGCACCGGGCTCACCCTGCCGCGCGGGCAGGTCGATGCCTTGGTGACCGCCGGCGAGACGATGATCCGCCGAGACGCGGGGGCGATCGCAGCTTTCCTGCAGCCCCTGCCGTCAACCCCTCAGGCGGCGCGGCGCGATAATCGACAGCGTCGGGCAGACCAGGAAGCAGCCGCCGGCCGGCCGGGGCCGTAAGCTCCAGACGACCGGGATTGCGACCCGTCGTTCAGCTGCCTACCGCACGTCGCGTGGCTGTCCCGTGGCGAGGGGGGCAGACGTTGTCTTCGAGGGTAAGGCCGACCGCGTCCCCGGAGAACTTTCCGGTGACTTTGTAAGCCCGCACACGTCTCGATCCGGCAAAGCCGGGTTGCGTCGTTCCCGAGAAGCTGCCGTCCGCAAGCAGCGCCAAATTCCGAATAGGCACGCTGGATCGCGCAAGCGAGAGCACGCCGGACAGTTGCCCCCGTGCATTCGTCAGGCGAACAAGCCAATGACCGCAGCGGCGGGAGCCGGGAATTTCTCGTCCCTGCACGGTCCAGGCGCCGTCGGCGAGTTGGCCGGCGGGCGCCGCAATCGCCGACTCCGCCAGCCGTACCGGCGAGACTGCGGCGAGCGATGCGCATACCGCAATCATCAGGAGGCGCGACCGCAGGAAGCGCGACGGTCTCCGAACCTCGATTTGATCTTTTCGATCCACGATCCGACTGCCTGATTAAGAGGTATCATCCGGCTTTGAGGACGATGCCGGCGTAGCGAAGACCCCGGGGATTGGGGCGGGAGCGCCGCCAGAAAACAACATGGCCTCCTCCCTTTCAGCAACGATGGCGCGTGTTGCGGCCCTGCGGATGACCGGCCGGCGCAGTGCCCCCCGCCGTCTATGGTTATCCTGCAAGTCGGCGAGAACACAGCAATCTCCTGCGATTGCTGGGTTCGCGCCGCTCGCTTGATGAGAACGTCGTCCCTGCCGAGATCGGCCGCCCGGCCGGCCAAACTCTGCGGTCAGCGCTGCCCGCCCGACGTCGCCCTCCCGCCGGCGGGCATCCGGTTCGTCGTGGTTGGATTGGCATCCAACGTGGAGAGTTCCTGTCGGTTCAGCTGATCGGCGGTACTCCCGGCCGATTGACTCCCTGCCGGCTGAACACGCTTGCCGGTGATGGGTGCGGCTCGCCGCCCCCCTGGCGCCTCTCTCCGACGTCGCTCTCCCTCCGGCCGGCATCCGGTTCATCTGTTGCACCCCCGAAGCGGCCTGCGGCGGCGCGTTCGCGCCGGGTCCCGGGGCAGCCGGCGGAGCCGGTTGCGCCCAGACGGGCGCGGAAATCGCCAGCGCGGCAATCGTGGCCACGCCGATAGACAGTTGCTTCATGGCACAGTTCCTCCTGATCCAGAAAACCCGCAAGCCATGCGAGCATAATCGGCTTGCGTTCGCTGCGTGTCTCGAACACACGCACCAGCGTGTACATTCCGACCGAGGCAATGTCCAGGCGATGACGACGCCGGGCGGCGTCGGTCGCCCTCTTTCGGATCAACGAATGCGCTGGCTGGAGGACCCGGCAACGCGATCGCCAAAATCACGCAAAGAATTCTTTTCTTCGTCATTGATCGCGTTAATCTGCATTGGTTTCGATGCCGAGCTCCTCGGTGGGGCGGACGACGAGACAGGGAGAGGGGTCATGCAAAGGGTTCAGGCGGCAACTCTTGCCGCTCTGCTGACAATCGCGTCCGCCGGGGCCGCCCTGGCTCAGGCAGCGCCGACCAACGACCCGGAGGCGATGGCCAACGTCCGCGACAGCAATCGGTTCGACGCATTGCTGCGCAGCAATCCCTCCTTCCGTCAAAAGCGCATGCAAATAGAATGTGGACCGATTACCGATGCGCAACTGCACGCAAGTTGCGTCTCCTCTTTCCAAAACTATGGCCCGACACCGGCGCCGGGCAAGCGGCGGGCGCCGGCCGCTCAGTAACCCACGGAGAACGGATGAGCCCGCCTGGTCCGGTAAATCGGTGGAATCAGAGCGAACCGCCGGCGTCGTTGCTCAACGGCACGGTCGAACTCGATGATCGGCATGCCGCGGATCGGCTGTAGGAGATAGATCCGGGCCGACGCGCGACCTTTCGTCGGCATTAACCAATAAAAATTCCGTCTTCGCCTCAACTCCGATCTACTATAAGTCGAATTGAGACACGGGCGCGCGCCGACAGCCCGGAGGGCTGACGCACGTTCCCCCGAGGGGGCAGGGATGCGGATAAGCATCCCGCAAATCGTGGCCCGGCCGTTTACTCCAGCGCCTTGACGACCTCCTCGCACATTTTTTTGGCGTCGCCGAACAGCATCATCGTGTTGTTGCGGTAAAAGAGTTCGTTGTCGACGCCGGCGTAGCCCGAGGCCATCGAGCGCTTGACGAACAACACGGTCTTGGCGCGCTCGACTTCGAGGATCGGCATCCCGTAGATCGGCGATTGCGGGTCGGTCTTGGCCGCCGGGTTGGTCACGTCGTTGGCGCCGATCACAAAGGCGACGTCGGTGGCGGCAAAGTCGCGGTTGATCTCGTCGAGTTCGAAGACCTCGTCGTAGGAGACGTTGGCCTCGGCCAACAGCACGTTCATGTGGCCCGGCATGCGCCCGGCGACCGGGTGGATCGCATAGCGCACGCCGACCCCGTCTTTTTTCAACAGATCGGCCATCTCCTTCAGCGCGTGCTGCGCCTGCGCCACCGCCATGCCGTAGCCCGGCACGATGATCACCGAGCCGCCGTTCTTCAGGATAAAGGCGGCGTCCTCGGCGCTGCCCGAGCGGACCGACCGGTCGCCGGCCCCGGCGCCGGCCGCGACGGCGCCGCCCTCGGTGCCGAAGCCGCCGAGGATCACGTTGACGATCGAGCGGTTCATCCCCTTGCACATGATGTAGCTGAGGATGGCGCCCGACGAGCCGACCAATGCCCCGGTGATGATCAGCAGGCTGTTCGACAGCGTGAACCCGATGCCGCAGGCGGCCCAACCGGAATAGGAGTTCAGCATCGAGATCACGACCGGCATGTCGGCGCCGCCGATCGGCACGATCAACAAAAAGCCCAGCGCCAACGACAACAGCAGGATCAGCCAGAACGCCGCCGCGGCGCCGCCGGTCGCGACGAACGAGACGACCAGCAGCACCAGCACGACGCCGATCGCCGCGTTCAGCGGATGCTGCCCCGGAAAGGTCAACGGCCGGCCGGTGACCAGGCCCTGCAATTTGCCGAAGGCGACGATCGAGCCGGTAAAGGTGACGGCGCCGATCGCCATGCCGATCGCCATCTCGACCAGGCTGCCGCGATGGATCGCGCCGCGCACGCCGATGCCGTATTCGTCGGGGGCGCTGAAGGCGGCGGCGGCGACGCAGACCGCGGCCAGCCCGACCAGGCTGTGGAACGCCGCCACCAGCTGCGGCAGGGCCGTCATCTGGATGCGCCAGGCTATCCAGGTGCCGACGGCGCCGCCGATCAGGATGCCGAGGACGATCAGCCAATAGCTGACGACGTGCGGCGCCGCCAGCGTCGTGGCGACGGCGATGACCATGCCGGCGATGCCGTAGAGATTGCCGGCCCGCGCCGTCCGCGGCGAGGACAGCCCGCGCAATGCCAGGATGAAGCAGACCGAGGCGACCAGGTAGAACAGGGCCGGCAGGTTGTCGTTCACCGTCGCCCCGCTATTTCTTTTTCTGGAACATTTGCAGCATTCGCTGGGTGACGATAAAGCCGCCGAAGATGTTGACCGCGGCGAGGGTCACCGCAACAAAGCCGATGATTTTGGCGAAACTGAACCCGAGCGGGCCGGCGGCGATCAAGGCGCCGACGACGATCACGCTCGAAATCGCATTGGTGACGCTCATCAGCGGCGAGTGCAGCGCCGGCGTCACCCGCCATACCACGTGATAGCCGACAAAGACGGCGAGCACGAACACGGTCAGCTCGAAAACGAACGGCGAGGCGCCGGCCGGCGCGATCGCCGGGGCCTGCGTCGCCAGGTCGCGGTACAGTGCTGCGAGCTGCTGGGCCAGCCCGGCTGCATCGCCGGCGAGCCCGCCGGCGCGCTCGGCCAGGGTTGCGGGGTCGGCCATCGCCATTCTCCGTCAGCTGGTGGATGCCGTGGCCGAGGTCGGCGCGGCCGTTGTCGCCGCCGGCGCCGACGACAGCAGCGCCGGGTTCACCACCGCGCCGTTTTCGGTCAGCAGCGTCGCCCGGACGATCTCGTCGCCGCGATCGATCTTGAGCCGGCCCTCCGGGTCGACGAGCAGGGTCAAAAACGCCAGCAGATTGCGGGCATAGAGCAGGCTCGCATCGACGGCGATGCGCGAGGGCACATTGGCGTGGCCGAGTATCGTCGCCCCGTTTGCCGTGGCGACGATTTCGTCGGGGCGGCTGCCCTCGACATTGCCGCCGGCCTCGACCGCGAGATCGACGATGACCGATCCCGGCGCCATCGCCTCGACCATCTCGCGGGTCAGCAACACCGGCGCCCGGCGCCCCGGAACGAGTGCCGTACAGATCACGATATCGATGCGCTTGAGCGCCTCGCCGATCCGCTCGCGCTGACGGCGCTGATATTCCTCGCCCATCTCGCGGGCATAGCCCTGCGCCGTCTCGGCCGCACCGGCCGCCGCCTCGTCGACGGCGATGAAACTCGCCCCCAGGCTCTCGACCTGCTCCTTGGCGGCGGCCCGCACATCGGTCGCCTGGACGATTGCGCCCAGCCGCCGGGCGGTGGCGATCGCCTGCAAGCCGGCGACGCCCGCACCCATCACCAGGACCCGCGCCGCCTTGATCGTCCCGGCCGCCGTCATCATCATCGGAAAGGCCCGGCCAAACGCGTCGGCGGCATCGATCACCGCCTTGTAGCCGGCCAGATTGGCCTGCGAGGACAGTACGTCCATCGACTGGGCGCGGGTGATCCGCGGCACCAGTTCGAGCGCGAAGGCGGCGATGCCGGCGGCGGCATAGGCGGCGACCCCGGCGGCGTCCTCAAGCGGCTGCAACAGGCCGATCAGCGCCGCGCCCTGCCGCAGATGCCGCAATTCGTCGATTTCCGATTCGCCGCCGCGCAGGGGCCGCTGCACCTTGAGGACGATGTCGGCGTCGCCGAGTACGGCGGCCTGATCCGGCGCGATCGCGGCGCCGGCCGAGGCAAAGGCGGCGTCGGCGAAAAACGCGCCGTCGCCGGCGCCGCTTTTCGACGACGACGTCGAGCCCCATCGCCACCATGCGCCTGACGGTGTCGGGCGAGGCCGCGACCCGGCGTTCGTACGCCCGCCTTTCCTTGACGACGGCAACCTTCATCGGGCGGCGGTTCCTGGTTGGGCGGTCTTGGCGGGCAGTCTTGCTTGGCGGGGCCGGCAGCCGGGCCACAATGCCGCCGCCGCCCAAATTTGTGAAGAGCGAACCGAAGCGGAGGGAGAACCGGAGAGAAACCGCGATGCGGCCGGAATATCGGGTGCGCCACGCGAAATCATTTCGGCTTCGGGCCTCGACGGCAGTAGGTGACCGTCACCGGTTCGGCCTATGCTGCGATGCCGGCTGCTTTGCGGGGAGGTTGGCGCCGGGTTGGCGTATAACAATTCTCGGCGGGCGACAATCCTCCGCTGCTGGCGGGTGATTCGCGCAAAACGAGCGGCGCATAGCCGATTGCAGCGCGCCGGCGGGAATAATTCTTCTGGAGGTGCGTTGTCTCTGCGGCAGGAAATGGCGGAACCGGCGGTGCACCTGGTTGCCGACGAGGCGTCGGCGGCAGCCGGCCGGTTCAGCGATCAGTTGATCGCGGTACTGCCGCGACTGCGCCGGTTCGCCCGCGGACTGACCGGTTCTGCGGTCGAGGCCGACGATCTGGTTCAGGCGGCATGCGAGCGGGCATTGGCCCGCCGGCATCAGTTTCAGGAAGGGACGCGGTTCGACAGCTGGATGTTCCGTATCGTTCAGACGAGCTGGATCGATCAGCTCCGGGCCCGCGAGGTGCGCAAGGAGGACGGCGAGATCGAACTGGAACGGCTGGGCTCGGACGAACCGGTGCGGCGCGATCGAAGCGCGCCTGGCGCTGGCCGCGGTGCGCCGCGCGGTCGACCGGCTGCCGCCGGATCAGCGGGCGGCGCTGTTGTTGGTGACGGTGGACGGGTTGAGCTATCGGGAGGCGGCCGTGGTGGTCGGAGTGCCGGTCGGGACGATCATGAGCCGGTTGGCGCGCGCCCGGATCGCGCTGCTGCACCGGCTCGAAGCGGGCGGCGGGCAGGCAGGAGCAGGACCGATGCCGAAGCGCGATGACGACCGGCTCGTCGCCTATCTCGATGGCCAGCTCGACAGCGCGGAACAGCGGGATGTCGAAGCCTGGCTCGCGGCCGATCCCGAAGCCGCCGAGACGACTGGCGCAGCTTGCCCAATCGGCCAGGCTGCTGCGGCTCGCCTTCGACGATGTTCTTCACGAGCCCGTGCCGGAGCGATTGATTGCCGCGGCCCGCGGCGATCGAGCCGGCGCCGCAGGTCGTGCGGCTGCCGGCGCGGGCCGGTGCCGCGGCGGCCAGATCCGCAGCGCTGTGGCGGCGCTGGCGCATCGGCTTGCCGCTGGCGGCGTCGCTGTTCGGCCTGCTGGCGGGCGCCGGCGCCGCTTATTTCGTCGTCGATCAGTTCAACGCCGCGAAAATCGCCGCCGGGCGGCCGGCGCTCGAAGCCGCGGCGGTCAATGACGTCTGGCTCGACAACGCCGCCGGTTACTACAAATTGTTCGTCAGCGCCGGCGATGCCGCGCTGGTCGATGTCCCGGCAACCGGCGATCCGCGCCAGGCCTTGCAGAAGATCAGCCAGAGCCTGCCGCAGGAGGTGCGCCTGCCCGATCTCAAACCCTGGGGGCTGGAGTTTCGCGGCGCCCGGCTGGTCGTCGTCGAGGGCCGGCCGGCGGCGCAGCTCGTCTATACCACCGAGAACAAGGCGATCGGCCCGCTGGCCCTGATCATCGGCTCGTCGCGGCAGCCCGACATTCCGCCGACGTTCGATCGCCGCCAGGAGGTCAATCTGCTCTATTGGCGGCATCAGGGCCGGGCCTATGCGCTGGTCGGTCATGCCGATGTCGGCTATCTGTGGGGGATCGGCAACGACGTCGCCTGGCAGCTCGACGCCATCTGAGCCAACTGCGCAGATCGAGCCGGGTTGAGCCGTCTGGGCGAAGGCGGCAAGACCGTGCCGACGACCGGCACGGGGGATTATCCGCCGCGTTTGGGCGCTGCGTGCAGCGCCGGTGGGAGGGCCGGATGCGATTGCTGCTGATCGAGGATAACGAGCGTTTCGCGGCGTTGCTTAAGCGCGGCCTGACCGGCGCCGGCTTTGTCGTCGATGTGCTGTCGACAGCGGCCGATGCGACAGCCGCGCTGCTGGCGGAACGCTTCGAGGTCGTCATCCTCGATCTCGGCCTGCCGGATGCCGATGGGCTCGAGGTGCTGGCCGAGATGCGGCGACGCGGCGACGCGACGCCGGTTCTGGTGCTGACCGCGCGCGGCAGCCTCAAGGACCGCGTCGTCGGCCTCGGCAATGGGGCGGACGACTACCTCGTCAAGCCGTTCGCTCTCGAGGAACTGGTGGCGCGGTTGCGGGCGGTGCTGCGCCGCCCGGGCAATCTGCTCAGCGTCGCGCTGCAGCTCGGCAACCTGACCCTCGACACGGAGGCGCGTCAGGCATTTGTCGGCGACCGGCCGATCTTCTTTTCGCCGCGCGAAATCGCCGTGCTCGAGCACTTGCTGCGGCGCAGCGGGCGGGTGGTCGGCAAGAGTCTCCTCGAAAGCAATCTTTACGGAATGTCGCAGGAGGTCGGGTCGAATGCGGTCGAGGTCTACGTTCACCGCCTGCGCAAACGCCTCGCCGAAATCGATGCCTCGGTCCAGATCCACACGCTGCGCGGCGTCGGCTACCTGATCGCCGAGAGAAAATGAGTTGATCCGGCTTCGCACGGTCGTCTCGCGGATCGTCGCACTGCATCTGCTGGCGATTGTCGCGACCTCGATCTGCATGCCGCTGGCGCTGTTCCTGATGCTCAGACATGCGGTCGAGCAATTGCACCATCAGGCCTTGCGCGATCAGGCCGCCGAGATCGTCCGGTATCTCGGCACCGCGCCGGACGGGACGCTCCGGTTGTCGTTGCCGCTGGGCCTGGCCGAGTTCTATTCCAAAGGCTATGGGCGCGCCGCGTTTGCCGTGCTCGACGAAGACGGGCGGGTTCTGTTTTCCTCTTTGCCCGGGGGCCGCGCGATCACGCACGTCCGCCCGGCGGACAGCTCGGTCGAATTTTTCCAACAAGATCGCGTCGGCGCGATCGCGCCTGTTCGACCCGAAGGCACACCGATCTCGTTTTTCCAGCAGGATCGCGACGGCAAGGCGCTCTATGGGGCGACCGTGGCGGTGGAGTTCGACGGACGGCGGGTCCTGGTCCAGGTCGTCGAAGATGTGCTGCATCGCGACGTGCTGATCGACGACATTCTTGCCGAATTCTTCACCCGCGTCGGTTGGATCACCGGGCCCATTCTGGTGCTGCTGCTGATCATCGATGTCGTCATCTTCCGCCGCGCGATGCAACCGATAGTCGCCGCTTCGGCGCTGGCCGAGGAGATCGATCCGGCCCATACCGATCTGCGACTGCCGGAACAGGCGCTGCCTCGCGAGGTGCTGCCGCTGGTGCGGGCCGTCAACGAGGCGTTCGACCGGCTCGACGGCGGGTTTCGCCATCAGCGCGAATTTACCGCCGACGCCGCGCATGAGCTGCGCACCCCGCTGGCGATCCTGCGCGTACAGATCGACATGATCGACGATCGCGAACTGGCCGCGGCACTGCGCGACGATGTCGAGAGCATGAGCCGCCTGGTCAATCAGCTGCTCGAAATCTCAGAACTCGAAACCTTGGCGATCGGCGACGGCGAGACCGCCGATCTCGCCGCGATTGCGACCGATGCCGCGTCGTTTATCGCCCCGCTGGCGCTGCGCGAAGACAAGACGGTGGCGGTCAGCGGCGCGCGCCAGCCGGTACCTGTGCATGGCGATGCGGCCATGCTCGGGCGCGCCGTGCGCAACCTGCTCGAAAACGCGCTCGCCCATACCCCGCCCGGCACGACGGTCGATATCGAGGTCGATGCAACCGGGGCTTTGCGCGTCATGGATTTCGGGCCAGGGGTGCCGGCGGCGCAACGCGAGCAGATCTTTCGACGGTTCTGGCGCCGGGACCGCCGGCGGCCAGGGAGCGCCGGGCTCGGCCTGGCGATCGTCGCGCGCATCGCGGAACTGCACCGCGCCACGATCGAGGTCGATGACCGGCTGGGCGGCGGCGGCGCCGTCTTTTCGCTCCGTTTTCCGGCAGTGCTGGCCGCCGCCGCCCCGGCGGGCGCCGCCAACCAGCTCGAAAAAGCGGGATAGATCGCGGCGCCGGGCGCCGTCGCGGTGCACGACTTCGCCAATTGCGCCGGCCGCGCCGGACAAGATTTCCTGGACCGTCGGCGCGGCTTCGGGCATCCTCGCGCTACCGCTGCCGCGGCGGTGGGTCCTCCCAATCGGTCTTCCGTCGACGCTCGGGGTTCGTGTTCTGCGCGCGGTCGATTGCTCGCGGTTTGAGGTACGAGGAAGTATCGGCAGGAAAGGCTCGACAATGGTTTCGATCAAATCGACCCCGGAAATGGCCGCGGCGGTGTACGCGACGATGGCGCGCAATCTGGCGGTGGTCCGCCGCCGTCTGGGCAAGCCTTTGACCCTGGCCGACAAGGTGGTGCTCGGGCATCTCGACGACCCGGAACAACAGGAGCTCGAACCCGGCGCCAGCTACCTGCTGCTGCGCCCGGACCGCGTCGTCTTTCAAGACGTGCTCGGACAGACCGGACTGCTGCAATTCATGCAGACGCGGCGCGCCAAGATTGCGGTCCCGGCCACGATCCACTGCGACCATCTGATCCAGGCGCGAGTCGAGGGGGCGGCGGATCTGCGGGAATCGCTTGCCGAGAACGGCGAGGTCTACGATTTTCTCCGCTCGGCCGCGGCTAAATACGGCCTCGGTTTTTGGGGTCCGGGCGCCGGGATCATCCATCAGGTGGTGCTGGAGAATTACGCGTTTCCCGGCGAGATGATCATCGGCACCAACTCGCATACTCCCAATGCCGGGGGCCTCGGTTCGTGCGCAGTCGGCGTCGGCGGCGCCGATGCCGTCGAGGTCATCGCCGGGTTGCCGTGGGAGGTGCTTTATCCGCGGCACATCGCGGTCTATTTGACCGGCAAGCTGAACGGATGGACCGCGCCCAAGGACGTGATTTTGTACGTCGCCGGGCAGTTGACCGTGTCCGGCGCGACCAATGCGATCGTCGAATATATCGGCCCCGGCGCCCGCACGATCAGCGCCACCGGCAAGGCGACGATCACCAATATGGGCGCCGAACTCGGCGCCACCACGTCGATGTTCCCCGTCGACGAGCACATGGCCAGATACCTGCGGGCCACCGGCAAGGGCGCGCTGGTGCCGCTGATCGAGCAGCATCGGGAGTTGCTGGAGCCCGACCCGGAGGTCGAGGCCGACCCCGGCAAATATTACGATCGCGTCGTCGAACTCGATCTGTCGCAGCTCGAGCCCTACATCGTCGGCCCGCATTCGCCCGACCGGGCACGGCCCTTGTCGCGGCTCGCTGCCGAGGTCGCCGACCCGAAGAACGGGTTCATCGATCGCATCTCGACGGCGCTGATCGGCAGCTGCACGAACTCCTCTTACGAAGACATGAGCCGTGCTGCCGATGTCGCCGAACAGGCCAAGGCGCACGGGGTCAAGGCGGGTGTGCCGTTTCTGGTCACGCCGGGCTCCGAGCAGGTCCGCGCGACGATCGAGCGCGACGGCCAGATGCAGTCGTTGAAGGAGATCGACGGCACCGTCTTGGCCAATGCCTGCGGCCCGTGCATCGGCCAATGGCGCCGGTCGGCCGCGGAGGGGGCGGTCCCCAATACCATCCTCACCTCGTACAACCGCAATTTTCCGCGGCGCAACGACGGCCAGCCGACGACGATGAACTTTATCGGCAGTCCAGAGATCGTCACCGCCCTGGCGCTTGCCGGCAGGCTGTCGTTCAACCCGCTGACCGACACGCTGAGCGACGCCGGGGGCCGGCCGTTCAAGCTCGACCCGCCAAAGCCCGCCCCGGAGGTGCCGGCGCGCGATTTCGCCCGCGGTCATGCGACCTACATCGCCCCGCCCGAGGACGGCAGCGGCATCGAATTGGCGGTGGCGCCGGACAGCGAGCGGCTGCAGTTGATGCAGCCCTGGGCGGCCTGGGACCACAAGGATTTTGTCGATTGCCCGGTGGCGATCAAAACCCAGGGCAAGACGACGACCGATCACATTTCGCCGGCCGGGCCGTGGCTGCGCTATCGCGGCCATCTCGACAAGTTCAGCGACAATGTGTTCATGGGCGCGATCAACGCCTTCAACGGCGAGGCCGGGACCGGCATCAACGTGCTGACCGGCGAGACGGGGGTGCCGATCGCGGCGATTGCCCGCGACTACCAGGCGCACGGGATCAAATGGGTGGCGGTCGGCGACAGCAATTACGGCGAGGGCAGCAGCCGCGAGCATGCCGCATTTTCGCCGCGGCTGCTCGGCGCCTGCGCGGTGATCGTGCGCAGCTTTGCCCGCATTCACGAGTCGAACCTGAAGAAGCAGGGGCTGCTGGCGCTGACCTTTCAGGACCCGGCCGATTACGACCGGATTCGTGCCGACGACCGGCTGAGCCTCGTCGGTCTGGAGGAGATGGCCGCGGGCCAGCCGGTCGAATGCCGGATCAAGCACGCCGACGGCACGACCGAGACCCTGAAGCTGAATCACACCTTCAGCGCCTCGCAGCTCGAATGGTTCCGCAAGGGCTCGGCGCTGAACCTGTTCCACCACTGATCGCAAAGCCGCCCGCGCGGGAGTGGACCCTCCCCGCGGGGGCCGGGTCCCGGACCGAGCTCGGCGGCAGCCTGTCTCCGCAGCTCTGCCGGAGCTTGCACTGACGGCGACGGAAGGATTTTTGCCGGTCGCCACCATGAATCTGCCCGATTTCGGGATTATGCCCGACGATCGGCGGATCCGCCAAAATGGACGCCAGTCTGGAAATCGGGAAATCTTCATCTTGAATCTGATGATCGCTCAGCTTGGTATGACCGCGTCGCCGGGCGATCGGCGGCGCCGAGAGCAGGGCTTCACCTTGCTGGAACTGCTGGTCGTCCTCGCCATCCTCGGTCTGCTGATCGGCCTGGTGGCGCCGGCCGCATTGCGTCAGCTCGGCTCGGCCAAGGAAAAAGTCGCGCACCAATCGATCGAGCGTCTGGCCGGCGTGCTCGACATCTACAAGCTCGATGTCGGGGTCTATCCGACGACCGAACAGGGGTTGCAGGCGCTGCTGACGCAGCCGACCGGCGTCGCCCATTGGAGCGGGCCCTACCTGAAGGGGGAAGGCGTGCCGCAGGACCCGTGGGGCCGGCCGTTTGTCTATCGCATGCCGAGCCAGCGTCCCGGTCATGATTACGACCTCTATTCCGACGGCCCGACCGGCCAAGCCAATGCCGGCAATCAAGCCGACAAGATCATGAACAACTGATCGGCCGCGACCGATGCCGCAACGCCCCGGGCAGCGAGCCCGGGTTCGCTAAACGCGTGCGTCAGTCGATGCGACTACCCCAGGCGAGCACGGCGTAGCCGCTTTGTATCGCCGCGCCGATGCGGACGACCGCAACCCGGGTGACCCGGGCGTTCCCCGGGCCGACGGCGACCGCGGTGACCCGCGCCGTCACCAGGTCGGGCGGCGTCGGCTCCGCCGGCGCCGCTGCTCCGCTCGGCTGACCGACCAAAGCGACGGCCGCCCGCACCACCCGATCGGTGCCGGCCGGGTTCGGCTCGGCCGGCCCAAACAGGGTCAGATGCGGCCGCATTGTCGCCAGCAGGGCGGGGGTCATGCCCAGCACCCGGCCGAGTTCGCCGAGCGTGTCGAGCGCGGCGCCCGGCGGCTGGTAGTCGAGCCCGGCCGCCTGATAATCCGCGAGGATCGCCGCCGGCGGCCGCACATCCTGAGCCGAGCCGACCCACTCGGCGATCGCGCTGGCGAGGCTCTTGGCTTTTTCGGGACTGCTGCCGAGAATCCGCAGCAGCGCCTCGAGAAGCGCCGGCGAGGCGGTGTTGGGATTGATCCACGAGGCCTCGTCTTCAAGCAGCAGGGTGACGCGGCTGTCGCCGATCGTCAGTTGCCGCGTCGACCCGTCGAGCGGCCAGCGCTGATCGGCCTGCGGGTTCGCCAGATTGAAAATTGCCGCGTAGATCGCCCCGTCGGCGGCGGCCTGGGCGACCGAATTAGCGATCAGGTTGCCGGCGATGCGCACTTCGGTTCGCCCGCTCGCCGTGATGTGGGCGACGATAAAGGCGATCAGCACCAGCGTCCACAGCACGATCAGCAGCGCAAAGCCGCCGCTGCGGCGCGGCGGTTCGGGCGGCCGCAGTCGCGGCATCGGCCTATAGGCCGTTCGGATTGCTCGACCCGGAAGCGCCGCGCCGCTGGAGCTGTTGCGGAACCAAACCGGCATTGATCACCTGGTTGCGCAGATCTTCGGTCAATGCCCGCGCGTCGCGCTGATCGTGCACGACATGCGGCGTGATCAGCACCAACAACTCGGTGCGCGCACGCGCATTGGCCTGGGTCGAGAACAGGGTGCCGATGACCGGAATGTCCTTGAAGAACGGCAGGCCCGAATTGCCTTCGGAGAGGTTGTCTCGGATCAGGCCGGCCATGCCCACGGTCTGGCCGTCCTGGACCGCGACCCGGGTGCGGAACACCTGATCGTCGAAGGTCGGCGACCCCTGCACCGTATTTGTCGCGGCTGCCGCCACATCGCTGACTTCCTGGGCGATGTCGAGGGTGACGAGGCCGCTCGAATTGACCCGCGGCGTCACCTGCATGATGACGCCGGTCTCGTGATAATCGACGCTGTTGACCGTCGGCGCGCCCGTGGTGAGCGTGCTGGTCGCGGTTCCGGTCAATACCGGCACCTGCTGGCCGACCTGCAGGCTCGCCGGCTGGTTGTCGAGCACCATGACCTGGGGCGCCGAGAGCACCTTGACCTTGGTCACCGCGGCAAGCGCCGAAAGCGCGAAGTTGGGCGACTTGCTCAGCACGAAATAAGGCGAGTTCGCCAAAACGTTCAAAGTTCCCAGCTGAGGAATGGTCGAACCTGTCGGCACGCCCAAGGTCTCGGCGAAATGATCGGTCTTGAAAAAGAATTGGGTTCCGTATTGCAGCTGGTCGTTGAGGTCGACCTCGGCGATCGTGGCTTCGATCAGCACCTGCAGCGGGATGATGTCGATCTTGCGCAGCATGCCCTCGATAACCGAATACTCGGTCGGCGTGGCATAAACCAGCAGCGCGTTGTTGACCCGGTTGGCGATGATGCGGATGCGGTTCTCGTTGGCTCCGCCGGCATTCTCCGGTCCGCCGCCGCCCAACGGCTCGGTGGCCGGCGACTGGGCCTCGCTGGTCGGCGTCAGCGGGGTGATGCCGCTGCCCAATCCGCCGGTGGCCCCGGCCCCACCCGACAGACCTCCGCCGGTGGCGCCGGAAGCGCCCGCCGCGAGACCGGTGGAGGCGCCGGACGCGCCGAGACCGGTGGTTCCCCCGCCCGAGGCTGGGCTTGCGCCCAACGTCAAGCGGCGTGGCGTTGGGCGTGGTGCTGCCCGGCGCCGCCGGGGTCGGCGAGACGTGGCTGGGCGTAAACGCGCGCTGCAGCAGGTTTTCCAGATCGGCGCTTTGACCGTTCTGAACATAATAGACATGCCAGGCCCGCGCCGAGGCCCCCTCGACCCGCGAGGCGAGGTTGAAGAACCGGCTCGCCGCATCGATGTACCTTGGTTGCGAGGACACGACGAGAACGGCGTTGACCCGCTCCATCGGCACCACCCGAACCAGTCCGGCGAGCGGGCCTTGGCTCTGCGCCTGCAGCACCGTCTGGAGTTCGCCGGCGAGCTTGGCCGGATCGCCTTCGTGGACCGGGAACATCGCGTAGGATTGGCCGGCCAGAAGATCGGTGTCGAAGGCGCGGATCAGGCCGACCAGCGTCTGCCGGACCGCGGCATCGCCGCTGACCAACAGCGCATTCCCCGCCTCCTCGCTGGTGATTTTGCCGCCCTCGGCGACATAGGGTTCGAGGACCTTGGCGAGGTCCTTCGCCGAGGTGTAGCGCACCGGGACCACCTGGGCGCCGGCGCCGACGGAGGCGGCGCCGCTGACCTGGTTGGTGGCGGTGCCGACCGGGATCGGCACGACCGAATAGACCCCGTTCTTTTGGACCAGGGTTGCGCCGTTCTGGTTGAGCAGGGTTTCGAGCGTCGGCAGTAGGGCCGAGCGCGGCAGCGGGGTGCCGGTTTCGATCGAACCCGTGCCATGGACGCTGGGGTCGATCGTGTAGCTCACCTTCAGAGTCGAACCGAGGATCGTGCGCGCGATCACGCGGATGTCGGTGTCGACGAAATTGAGAGTGATGTCGCCGCCCTCGCCTGCGACCCCGGCGGGTGGCGCAGCTCCGGTCGGGATCGCCCCCGGCGCTGTCGAGATCGTTGCCGGCGCCGACCTGCCGCGCTCCACAAAGGCACGCTGCCGGTCCTGATCGGTCGGGATCGCCCCGCTGATTCGCGGTGCCGCCGCTTGCAGGGCAGTCGGCTGTTCGAGCGGCATCAGCCCGGGTGCCGGCGGCTGGCAGGCGGCCAGGAGCACCGCCGCCAGCGTCGCGCCGAGTTGCCGCCGGTGCGGCTGCGATTGGCTCATCGACGCCTCAGCTGCCGCATTCGAGCGGGGCCCGGCATCAAGACCGGCTGTCCGGGCCGCGGGATCGCGACCCCGGGCGCCGCCCGGACCGGCGGACCCCGCTCGCGGAAGGCGGCGACAGGCTGCGGCTGCGGCGGCTGCGCTGCGGCTGCGCATCCGCCGCAGCCGCCGGAGCGAGGTTCGGATCGAATTTGGGCTCCAAGGTCTTGGTGCCGTCCGGACCGCTCAACGACACCTCGCGCGGAGTAATGTTGTCGACCCGCCATCCGCTGATGCTTTCACCCTCCGTGACCGTCAGCAATGCGGCGTCGGTCGGGGCGAATATCGCCAGATGCTTGCCGGGGGCGATGACGATACCGGTCAGCCGCGTGTCGTCGAGCCCGGAGGCGTTGCCGGGATTGGCGGCATTCGCCTGCGGCGGTCGTCGGGTCGGGCTGAACAGCGGGCGGGCGAGGATCGCGGCGATCGGTTCGCCGCCCGCCCGCATGCGCGGCATTCGCGGCGCGGCAGGTGCGGCATCGGGTGCGGCGGCAGGCTCGGTCGGTAACGGCGGATCGCCGCCGGGCCGGGTGATTTGCTTGACCAGGATCGCGCCGAACAGGACGCAGCCGAACAGCAGCACATAGAGCGGAAGCCTCCCGATCATGGCTTGGCCGCGACCTTGCTGTCGTTGCGGCGGAAACCGTAGACGTCGAGCCCCGAATCGAGACCGGAATCGAAGTCTGGTTCCGTCGGCAGACCCGGCCGGCGCAGCACGCCGTGAATCTGCAGATTGTCGATGACCAGCGGTGGGGTCGCCTCGTCGAGCTGGGCCAGCAGCTTGACCAGAGTTGCGTAGGGACCGCTCAACGCCAGGCGCAGGCCGATGCGGCGGTAGGCGCCGCGGGGTTCGGCCGGCAGGCTCTCCGTACTGCCGATGGCCGCCCCGACCGAGGCGGCGAGCGCCTCGATGCGGCTTTGGAGATCGGCCGAGGCGATCGCGTCGCTGGCCCCCTCGAGGGTCACCTTGCGGGTTTTTGCAGCGGCGCGCAGCTCGGCCAGCCGGACGCGCAGCTCGGGCACCCGATCGGCCGCGGCCTGCAGCCGCGGCAGCAATATCCGCAGATCCTCCAGCCGGGCCTCGCGCCCGGCATGGAAATCGACAATTGGGGCGACGATCAAGAGATACGCGGCGCCCAACGCAATGAGGGCCAAACTCAGCGCCGCAAGCCGGCCTCGCCGGCCCGTCGGCATGGCTGCGAGCGAGACTACGGTCCAACCTCCGCGATTATCGTGAAAATCTCCTGATGGAGCGCTTCGATTCGAGTCACCGGTGCGGCGAAGGCCGGGTTGCGGAATTCGCTGTCGGCGGCAAAGGCGCCGATCAGGCGCGCGGCGGCGGCCGACCGGCCGCTCAGCGTCAGTTTGCGCTGTGCCAGCTCCAACTCGGTCAGATAGGTGTTGTCGGGCAGAATGCGGGTCGCGGCCGCCAGCACTTCGAGCGGTCGGCCGGCCTTGTCGCGCTCGCTCTGGATCAAATCGGCGCTGCCGGACAGCTGGTCGATCTCGCGGCGCAAGCCCGCCGCCTCGTCGGCAGCGGCCCGGCCGCTCGCCACAGCCTGCTCGAGCTTGCCGAACGCGATCGACTGGCGCACGAACGGGATGACCACGGTGGCCAGCGCCAGCGCGCCGCAACAAATCGCTGCCGGCACGATGAGCCGCCCCGAGCTGCGCCGGGAACGGACATTGTCCGCCACCAACGGCAGGTAGCCCCCCTGGTCCGGGCCGTCCGCGATCTCCACCCGCTCCGGCACTATCCCAGCCTGGCCGAGAGCGGCGAGGATCGGGGCGAGGCTCGCTTTGGGCACCAGCCGCAGCCGCACCGACATCCTGCCGGCCTTGCGGTCGGCGGCTTCGAGGCGATGGCTCCAATACAGCTCTTCGGCCTGAAACGGTGTCTCCCGATCCATTTCGAAGGACAACACCTGTTCCAGCTCGCGCTCCGCAGCCAGCGGCAGGGTTACGGTCTTGCCCAGCACATCGGCCTCGCCGAGGCGGAGCACGGTCGGGCTGCCGGCCGGGCGCGGCAACTCGGCCAGATCGGTTGCGCCGAGCGCAAAGCGCCCGAGCGACGTTTCCCTGCCGTTGCGCCTCAGCCCGACGGCGACCGCATCGATGCCCCTGGCCAGCGGCGCCAGCGGCGTGATCACTGTCGCGTCAGCGGCCGTCTGCGCCGGATCGATGCACACTCTGCGGCAGCAGATCCACGAGCTGTGCAAACCACCAGTTAAGAAATTCGCGCATCATGACCGGGAACCGAGCCGATTCTCACCCGCGCTGCCAGCTAGGCCGCCATGCTACAGAGTAGCGCGCACCCCGCAAAGGCCGACAGCCCGCCGGCCGGCGCACTCACCAGCGAAGGGTCGGAATGTGGCCCGATCAAGGCGAGGATCGCCGGCGCCGCGGCCATGCCCGCGTAAAAAGCTGATGATTTCCCGTATCGCGTGTCGGCGAATGGCCTTATTCGCGAATTGGGAGAAAAGCGATGATCGCCGCCGCCGCCCAATTGTCGGCCCGGACGCGAATCGACGGCGTCGCGTCGCCATCGTCGTCGCGAATCACCGGAATGGCCTCAGGGTTGCGAGGCCGCAACCAGATCGGGCCAATGCCGCGGGTCGCCGCTGGCGAAGGCCAACCGCAATCGAATGAGGTCGGGAAGCTGCGGCCCCTGCCACTCTGTCTGCCAACCAGCCTGCTGGTCGGGCGAGGAAGAGCCCCAATAAGCCAGATCGAGACGGCGAATCCCGCCGAGCAGCCGGGTCTCGACGGGTTTGGGCGGCGGCCCGGTCAGGGTCTCCTGCCGATGCGGGGTCCAGCGCAGGATCAGCCACCCGCTATGCAATCCAAGGTCGATGTCCGCGCGCTGAGTGGTGCCGAGGCCGGTCGGCAGGTTCCCGATAAAAACCAGGTGATCGGGATGGCCGTCAAACGAGACGGTGCCGTCGGCGGTCGAAGCTGCGGGCGGGATCCCGCTCAGAATTGTGCGCAATGTGCGCGCCACCGCGTCGAGATCGGCGGCGGTGCCGATGCGGCGCGATTGTGCGGACCACAGGGCGAGACCGGTGCGCACGCCCTGGGTCAGCCCGACCACCAGCAGACCCAGGACGACAAGCGCCACCAGCATTTCGAGCAGAGTGAAGCCGCCCTGGCGGCTCGGACTGCTCGGGCTGCACCCGATCACCCGCCACCGCTCGTCGCGGTGCCGAGGCGCAGCGTCCTTAATGCGACCGATCGGTTGTGACCTTGGGTCCGCCACGAGATTTCGACCTCGACAGAGAACAATGTGCTGGTCGACCGGGAAACGCCGTCCGGCCCGGGCACCTGACGGGCATTCACCGGATGCACGCTGAGGCGCCAGCGGAAGCCGCCGCCGTCATCATCGGTGAATTCGCCGGCGGTCAACGCGGCGTTGCGCCCGACCGCGGCCAAATGCGACTGGGCCCGCTGCACCGCTTCTTCGGCCCGAGCTGCGGTGTCGGCGGCAATCAGGCCACCGCTCCCGGCCTGGAACAGGGCAACCAGCGCCAGCCCGGCGATCGCCACCGCCACCGCCACCTCGAGCAGCGTAAAGCCGGCGGCGGGTTGTGTCTCAACGGACATCGGCGACGCTGACCCTGCCGGTCAGCCAATCGACGCCGACGGCGATCCGGCGCTGGCCGTCGGCCAGCGATATCCGGCCGCCGGTCGAGCTGCCGTCGGGGTTGAAGCGGATGTCGCCTTCGGTCCGGCCGCGGTTTTCACCGCTGACCGTCAATAGTTTGATCGCCAGATTGGGCGGGAGCGGTTGCGGCGCGCCGTCGCCGACGCGATAGCGATGCCCGGCCAGATCGACATCGAAGGCGACCTGGCGGTTGCGCAGGATCGCCTGCGAGCGCGCCAGCCGCAAACCAGAGGCCAGTTCGGCGGCTGTCCCCTTCAGTCCGAGCCCGCTGCTCCAGGGCGGTTTGTAGCCGGTGATCAGGGCGAGGGCGAGACCGAGGATCGCCAGCGTCACGATGACCTCGATAAGGGTAAAACCGGCCGGCAGGGTAAAACCGGCTGGCGGGGTAACGCCGCCTGGCGGAGTAGTGCAGGCGGGCCGGTTCACCGCTTGCCGTTCGGCTCGCTCAGGTCGCCAGATCATTGAGGCTCAGCATCGCCGTCAGCAGCGCGCTGACGATGCCGGCGACGGCGAGGCCCATGGCGATCGTGATCGCCGGGACCGCCAGCGCCACCAGCCGCTGGGTCATCAGCCGCGCCTGCTCGTCGTGTATCTCAGCCGCCCTGAGCGACATCGCCGCAAGCTGCGCGGCTTCCTCGCCGAGCTGCAGCAAATGGATCGTGCGCGCCGGAAACAACCCGGCGGCGGCGAGAGGTCGGGCCAGACCGGCGCCATCCTTGGCCTTCAGCGCCGCCGCTTCGACCGCGGCTGCGGCGGCGAGGTTGCCGAGCGCGTCCTTGGCGATGCCGAGCGCCGATATCAGCGGTACCCCGTTTTCGAGCAGGCTGCCGAGGGTGCGGGTCAGCCGCGCCGCCAGGGTTTCGCGGATCAGGGCGCCGATGACCGGCACCCGCAGCACCAACCGGTCGAAGCCCAGACGATAAGCGGGCAGCGCCAGCAGCCGGTAGGCGACGAGGCCGGCGGCGGCCAATGCCACCAGCAGATAAGGCCCGGCGGTGCCGACCGCCGAGCCAAGCGCCATCAAGGTCCTGGTCGCCATCGGCAGCGTTGCCCCGGCCTGTTCGAAGATCGGGGTGAATTGCGGCAAGACGTAGTCGAGCAGAAACACGATCGAACCGATCGCGGTGACGACGAGCAGCGCCGGGTAAATCAGCGCCGAGCGCAGATTGGCGTTGAGGCTGCGCTCGCGTTCGAGCAGCAACGCCAGCCGATCGAGCGTGGCCGCCAGGGTGCCGCCGGCCTCGCCGGCCCGCACCAGACCGACATAGAGCCGGGAAAAACTGCGCGGTTCGCCGGCCAGGGCCGCAGCCAGCGAGCGGCCGGCTCGCACCTTGTCGCGGACCCGGTCGAGGATCGCCCGGGCGCGGGCGTTGCGGGTATTGTCGACGACAAAGCGCAGCGCGCGGTCGAGATCCTGGCCCGCCGCCAGCATGATCGCCAATTCGCGAGTGGCTTCGGCCAGGGCGCCCTTATCGAGGCCGCCTTTGCCGCCGAGCTCGAGCTGCAGCAATTCGGCCAGACCGGCGCGCCCGCCGGCCGGATCGGCCCGCAGCACGATCTGCCCCTGATTCTGCAAGCGCTCGACGACGGCGCTCCGATCGGGCGCCTCCATGACGCCGCGCACCACCTCGCCGCCGCCATTGATCGCCGACCAGCGGAACGACGCCATCCTCTACCCTTCGCCGGCCGCCTAATGCGCCGTCTACTCGGACTTTGATCATAACAGACGGAACGCAGTCGCAAAAGGGCGGCCCGGCCAAGGCAGCGCATCGCATCGAGACCGGCCGCCTCGAGTTGATCGCTCCGGTCGACAGCAGCGTCAGGCCCGCGCCGGGGAGCGGTTGCCGAGGCCGGCGGCGACGTCGAAAAGCGGCAGGAACATTTCCGGCTCCTGCGCGCCCGATATCGTGTAGTCGCGCCCCAGCACAAAGCACGGCACCGCATGGATGCCGAGGCGCCGCGCCCAGCGGTCTTCGGCGCGCACCCTGTCGGCGCCGGCCTCGCCGGCCAGGTAGCGGCGTACCGTCGGCCAGTCGAGGCCGGCGCGCACGCCGATCATCGCCAGGGTGTCGAGGTCCCCGATATCGAGCCCTTCGACGAGATAGGCCCGGAACAGCGCTTCGACGACGGCATCGGCGCAGCCCGCATCGGCGGCGAGCAGGATCATACGGTGGGCGCGCAAAGTATTCGGCACGCGCCCGATCCGGTCGAAGGCAAAGTCGATGCCTTCGCCTCTGCCGGCGGCGGAAAGGGCGGCGAAGGCGCGGCCGGCCTGACGGGCGCTGCCATATTTGGCGGCAAGATAGAATGCCCGCGGGACACCGTCGCCCGGCAGGTCGGGGTTCAGCTGAAAGGCGCGCCAAGACTGCGTCACCCTGAGGCCGGGCCGCTGCGCCAGCGCCCGCTCGAACCGACGCTTGCCGATGTAGCACCAGGGGCAGACGACATCCGAGACGATATCAACGCGCATTATCCTCTCCGCGGCCACGGCCCCGTGCTAGACCTTAGGCCCCGGCTCGACCTTACCTTAGGCCCAGGCTTGACCTTAGGCCCAGGCTTGACCTTAGGCCCAGGCTTGACCTTGGGATTTTGTGCCGTGAGGATGCCGGCAGAAGTACCGGGCAGGGAAGAGGTTTGATCGTGCCGCCGCCCGCGGACCGCTACGAGGCGCCGCATTTGGCAAAAAACGCCGCGAATTTTGCGGCGCTGACCCCGCTCGGCTTTCTGTCGCGGGCGGCCGCCGTCTATCCCGATAAGCTCGCGGTCGTCCATGGCGGTTCCCGGCGTACCTACCGGCAGCTCGATGACCGCTGCCGCCGGCTCGCCGCGGCGCTGCGCGGCTGCGGCATCCGGCCCGGCGACACCGTCGCGGTCATGGCCCCGAACGTGCCGGCGTTGCTCGAGGCGCATTACGGCGTGCCGATGGCCGGGGCGGTGCTGAACGCGCTGAACTACCGCCTCGATGCGCGCTCGATCGCCTTCATCCTGGCGCACGGCGAAGCCCGGCTGCTGATCGCCGATCGCGAATTCGCTCCGATCGTCAAGGCGGCCCTCGTCGAATTCGGCCGCCCCCTGCCGCTGGTCGAGATCGACGACGGCGTCGGCGGCGAGCGCCTCGGCGGCGTCGATTACGAGACGTTTATCGGCGCGGCCGACCCGACGGCGCAGTGGTCCGGCCCCGAGGACGAATGGGCGCCGATCGCGCTCAACTACACCTCGGGTACGACCGGCAATCCCAAGGGCGTGGTGTACGATCATCGCGGCGCTTATCTGAATGCGCTCGGCAATGCGATCGCCTTTGGGCTCGATCGCGACTCGGTCTATCTGTGGACCCTGCCGATGTTTCACTGCAACGGCTGGATGTACCCGTGGGCGGTGACGGCGGTCGCCGGGACCCATATCTGTCTGCGCCGGGTCGAGCCGGCGCAGATTTTTGCGGCGATCGCCGAGCACCGGGTGACCCATCTGTGCGGCGCGCCGATCGTGCTCAACCTGCTGGTGCACGCTGCCGAGGCCGACAAACGCCGGTTCGACCATGTCGTGGAAGTCGCCACCGGAGGCGCTGCCCCGCCCTCGACGGTGATCGCCGGGATGGAGCGGATGGGATTTCGCGTCACCCACATGTACGGCCTGACCGAAAGCTGCGGTCCGTCGGCGCTTTGCGCCTGGCAGGAGGCGTGGGGCGATCTGCCGCTCGAGGCGCGTGCCGGGTATATGGCCAGGCAGGGCGTCGCGACCCTGATCCTCGACCGGCAGCGGGTCGTCGATCCGGCGACGATGGCGGATGTGCCGGCTGACGGCGTCAGCCTGGGGGAACTGGTGCTGCGCGGCAATACTCTGATGAAGGGGTACCTAAAAAACCCGGCGGCGACCGAGGCGGCCTTTGCCGATGGCTGGTTTCACACCGGGGATCTCGCGGTCCAGCATCCGGACGGGTATATCGAGATCAAGGACCGCGCCAAGGACATCATCATCTCCGGCGGCGAGAACATCTCTTCGCTCGAAGTCGAGGAGGCGCTCTATCGCCATCCGCAAATCATGGAGGCGGCGGTCGTCGCCCGTCCGCACCCGATTTGGGGCGAGACGCCGTGCGCCTTCGTCGCCCCGAAACCGGACGCCGGCTCGGTTACGGCGGCCGAGATCATCGCCTGGTGCCGGGCCAATCTCGCCCATTACAAGGCGCCGAGCGACGTCGTCTTCGGGCCGTTGCCGAAGACCTCGACCGGCAAGATCCAGAAATTCGAGCTGCGCGAACGGGCAAAGGGGATCGTACCGTGACCGCGCTGCCGAGCTTTGACCTCGGCGGGCAGGTGGCGCTGGTGACCGGCGCTTCGAGCGGCATCGGCCGCCACCTGGCGCTGCTGTTGGCCGCCGCCGGCGCCGGGGTGGCGCTGGCCGCGCGCCGCACCGACCGCCTCGCCGAGGCGGCGCGGGAAATCGAAGCGGCAGGCGGGCGCTGTGTGCCGGTGCCGCTCGACGTGACCCAATCGACGAGCGCCGCCGCCGCGATCGACCTGGCCGAGCAGGCGCTCGGGCAGCTGACCCTGCTCGTCAACAACGCCGGCGTCGTCGTCTCCAAACCCGTGCTCGAACACACCGAGGCGGAGTGGGATTACGTCGTCGACACCAACCTGAAGGGCGCCTGGCTGATGGCCCGCGAATTTGCGGCCCATCTCGTCGCCGGGCGGCGGCCCGGCCGCATCGTCAACATCGCCTCGGTGCTGGGGACGCGCACGATCGCCCGGGTCCCGAGCTATTGCGCGGCCAAGGCCGGGCTGATTCATCTGACCCATGTGCTGGCGATGGAATGGGCGCGCCACGGCATTCTGGTCAATGCGATCGCTCCCGGTTATGTCGAGACCGACTTCAACCGCGAGTTCCTCCAGAGCGAGGCCGGCAAAAAGCTCGAATCGCGCATCCCGCTGCGCCGTGTCGCGCAGCCGGACGATCTCGACGGCGCGATGCTGCTGCTGGCGGCGCCGGCCGGCGCCTATATCACCGGCGCCGTGATCGCGGTCGATGGCGGCCACAACGTCGCCGCGATCTGATCTGTCGCCCGACGGCGCGGACCGGCAAGCGGCGCTGGCGCGCTTTCTCGCCGAGGCGGGCCATGCCCGCGCTGTCGACATCGCCCGGCTGACCCGGCTGCGGGGCGGCGCGATCCAGGAGAATTGGGGGCTCGACGCCTGTTTTGCCGATGGCCCGCTCGCCGGCGAACAGCATCTGGTCTTGCGCGCCGCGGCCGCGACCGGGGTCCCGTCGAGCCTCGACCGGCTGCAGGAATTCGCCGTGCTCAAGGCGGCTTTTGCCGCCGGAGTGACGGTGCCCGAACCGCTGTTCGCCGCCGCCGACCCGGGCGTTTTCGGCAAGCCGTTCCTGATCATGCGGCGCGTTTCCGGCACCGCGGCCGCGCATCGCATCACCCGCGATCCGGAACTCGACTCGGCGTTGCCGGCGATCGCCGAGCGGCTCGGGCAGGAGCTGGCGCTGCTCCACTCGATCAGACCGCCGAGGCCCGACCTCGCTTTTCTCGCGACCGGCGACATGGTCGGCCCGGTCCGGCAGATCGCCGGGTTTCGCGATTATCTCGACACCCATCCGACGCCGCGGCCGGTGCTGGAATGGGGCATTCGCTGGCTCGAGACGCATCTGCCGCCCCCGGTCCCGCCGGTCCTGTGCCATCATGATTTCCGCACCGGCAATTATTTGCTCGACGGCGCGCGGCTGACCGGAATTCTCGACTGGGAGTTTGCCGGCTGGGGCGATCCGCACGAGGATATCGGCTGGTTCTGCTGCAAGGGCTGGCGCTTTGCCCGGCTCGATCGGGAGGCCGGCGGGATCGCCGACCGCGCCGTCTTTTATCGTGGCTACGAGAGCCGGTCGGGCCGGTCCGTCGAGCCGGAACGGGTCCGTTTCTGGGAGGTCCTGGCGAGCGTGCGCTGGGCGGTGATTGCCTTGCAGCAGAGCGACCGCCACATCTTGGACGGCGAACGAGACCTCGACCTGGCGCTGACCGGGCGACGCGCGACCGAGTGCGAGTTGGAGATCCTGATGCTGCTCGATCCGGGAGGGCCTCCCGAGGATGCTATGACCGGCAGCTACCGAACGATCTGCCCGGCGCCCCCGGATTGCTGACGGCCGCCCGCGAGGTGCTGCTGAACGAGCTGCTCCCGCTGTTGCCGGAAGAGCGCCGGCTCGATGCCCGCCTCGTCGCCAATTGCATGGCGATCGCCGCGCGCGAGGCCGAGACCGCCGAGGCGACGGGCGCAGTCGCCGAGCAGCTCGCGGCGCTCTATCGTTCGCCGACCGACCCGGCCATCCGGGAGCCGGATCGCGGCATGGCGGAGTTGTGGCGCCGTCTGGCCTGCGACCTGCGCATCGCCGCCTTCGAGAATTCGCCCGACGCCGAGGCCCGGGCGCGGGCTATCCTGTGGCGGCTGACGATCGCCAAACTGCGCCGCGCCAACCCGAGATTTCTCGCCGCCAATGGCCTCGCCTAGCCGGGCGCCGAGCCAGGAGGGTCCCGCCTTGCCCCAATCCGATGTCCGCCGGGCCATCGAAGCGTTCGCTGCGGGCGAGATCGTCGTCGTTACCGACGACGACGATCGCGAGAACGAGGGCGATCTGATCATCGCGGCGGCCTATGCGACGCCGGAGAAAATGGCGTTCATCATCCGCCACACCTGCGGCATCGTCTGCGCCCCGCTGACGGCGGAGATCGCGCGGCGGCTGCATCTGGCGCCGATGGTCGCCGACAGCGACGCGATCCACGGCACCGCCTTTACCGTTTCGGTCGATTACCGGCACGGCACCTCGACCGGCATCTCGGCCGACGACCGCACCGCGACGATCCGCAATCTGGCGAACGGCAATGCCGGCCGCGCCGATTTCGTCCGCCCCGGCCACATCTTTCCGCTGATCGCCAAGGACGGCGGCGTGCTGATGCGGTCGGGTCATACCGAGGCGGCGGTCGATTTCTGCCGGCTCTCCGGGCTCGAACCGGTCGCGGCGATCTGCGAGCTGGTCAATGACGACGGCAGCGTGATGCGCGGGCCGCAGGTCGCGGACTTCGCGCTGAAGCACAAACTGGCGCGCATCTCGGTCGCCGATCTGATCGCCTATCGCCAGGCGCGCGAAAAGCTCGTCACCAGGGTCGCCGAATTCAAGGTCGCCAGCGAGATCGGCGAGCTGGCCGGCTTCGCCTATGTGACGCCGTTCGACAAGGTGCACCACTACGCCTTCGTCTATGGCCGGATCGGCGACGGCGCGGCGGTGCCGACCCGACTGCACCGCGCCAATGTGATCGAGGACGTGTTCAGCGGGGCGAAGCCGATCCACGCCGCCCTCGCTCGCTTCAAGACCGCAGGACAGGGCGTGCTGGTCTATTTGCGCGACGGCACCTCGGGGGTGCCGACCGCGGCGATCGGCGAGGATGCGACCCCGTCCGAGCGCGAGCGCAACGTCCAGTGGCGCGAGGTCGGGCTGGGCGCGCAGATCCTGCGGGATCTGCGGATTTCGTCGATCCGGTTGCTGGCGACGCGGTCGCGCACCTATGTCGGCATCGCCGGCTTCGGCATCGAAATCGTCGAGACCGAGCCGCTCGAAGGCGAATAGCGGCGGCAAGCTGTCGCCGACGCCGGTCGCCGCGGCAGCGGGTGGCGCGAGGATAGAGGAGCGGCGATGCGTCTGCCGGCCAAGCTGCACTACGCCTGGATCATCGCCGCGGTCACTTTTGTCGTGCTGCTGCTGACCGCCGGCATCCGCGCCGCGCCGGGCGTGCTGATCGTTCCGTTCGAGAGCGAGTTTCACTGGTCGCGGGCGACGATATCGTTTGCGATTGCGGTCAATCTGCTGCTGTACGGGCTGGTCGGCCCGTTCGCCGCGGCCTGGATGGACCGCTGGGGCGTGCGCCGGACGATGACGTTGGCGCTCGCGGTGACCGCCGCCGGCATCGCGCTGACCCCGGCGATGCGGCAATCCTGGCAGCTCGTGCTGCTGTGGGGCGTGGTCGTCGGCGCCGGCTGCGGCGTCGTCGGCAACTATCTGGTGGCCTTTGTCGCGGCGCGCTGGTTCCGTGACCGTCAGGGGCTCGTCGTCGGGGTCCTGACCGCCTCCAACGCGGCGGGGCAGCTCGTCTTCCTGCCGACGATGGCGAGCCTGGCCACCCATGCCGGCTGGCGGGCGATGTCGTTTGTATTGGCCGCGGCGGTCGTCTGCGTCCTGCCGGTCGTGGCGCTGTTGATGCGCGACCGCCCGGCCGAAGTCGGTCTCGCCCCTTATGGCGACGATCGCGGGCCGCAGCTGGTCCGGCCGGTCCTCGGCAACCCGATCGGCATCGCCTTCCGGGCGCTCGCCGAGGGTGCGCGAACGCGCGATTTTTGGCTGCTCGCGAGCGCCTATATGATCTGCGGGGCCACGACCAACGGGCTGATCGGCACGCATCTGATCCCGGCCTGCGTCGATCACGGCATCAGCGAAGTCACCGGCGCCGGTCTGCTGGCGGCGACCGGCGTATTCAGCTTTGCCGGCGGCACGATGTCGGGCTGGTTCAGCGACCGTTGGGACAACCGGGCGCTGCTCGCCTGGTATTTCGGATTGCGCGGTCTGGCGCTGATGTATCTGCCGTTCGCCTTTGGCACCTCGGCTTTCGGCCTGACGTTGTTTTCGGTGTTTTACGGCCTCGACTGGATCGCCACCGTGCCGCCGACCGTACGGTTGTTGACCCGCATCGTCGGCACCGAGCGGGCGGCGATCATGGTCGCCTGGATCACCGTCATCCACCAGGTCGGCGGCGCCGCAGCGGCCTATCTCGGCGGCGTGTTGCGGATCTCGTTCGGCACCTATCTCGAAGCCTTTCTGTTTGCCGGGCTGCTGTGCCTTGCTGCGGCGGCGATGGTGCTGATGATCGGCGACGGCAGACGCGAGGCCGAGCCTGCCGACGCCGCGCTCGCCGCCGAATAGCCCGTCGGTTCCCGCCCGCGGCGCCGGTCGGCGTAAACAATCGCGCACGGCCAACTCGCGCAGAGCGGAGAACGTATCGGAAACATGACGAAGTTTGCCCGCCGGCTCTGGGCGCGATGAGGTTTGGGCTGTTGCTCGGCAATCGCCTACCGCAACCGACCGGCAAACCCCCGGTTCGGTTTGCCGCCGAAAACCCGTGTGATCCCCTTCATAGAAGGCGCCTCTGCGCCCGATTAAATGCCTGCCTGGGCGGGATGCTTCCGGCTCGCGCCAGGGCAAAGACGGGTGGCAAGATGAGCAACGACAAAGCAGTTCTCACGGGGTCGCAGAGCGGGGCCGAGACGGCGGTGGCCGAATACATCCGCAGGCGCGGGGTGACGCGCTGCCCGACCGCATGCGTGCTGCCGACGCAGGCTTCGGTCGCCGCGGCCGACCGGGCGGCGCTCGCCGAATACGCCGAAGCGCGCGACCGGTTGCGCCAGGCAAAAGCGACGGCGCGCGAGCGGTCGCTGTGGGACCTCGTCGAGGCTCCCCTCGACGGCGAGGTACAGCCCGGCGGCGACCGTCGGCGACCGTGAACCGGTTTCGAGCAGCCGGCAGGGCGGCGCCGACGATCGAGCGCGCCCGGCCTTCAGTCCGATCTGGGCAACATGCGCAAGACGACATCGTCGCGCCGCAGAAATTGATGATACGCGGCCGCCGCCACATGGAGCCCGACCAGCACCAGGATGGCCCAGGCCAGATACTGATGCGCGACGGCGGCGACCGGACGCCACGGCGAGCCGGTCGCGACCAGCGGCGGCAGCCGCACCGCGCCAAAGACGATGATCGGCCAGCCCTTGGCCGAGGCCCAGGTCCAGCCGGCGACAGGCGTCGCGATCAGCAGCGCATAGAGCGCGCCGTGCACCAGTTGCGAGCCGAGAACCTGCCACTGCTTCAGGCCTGCGGGCAGCGGCGGCGGCGGATGGGTCAGACGCCAGCCGAGGCGCACCAGCATGACCGCCAGAATCACCAGCCCCATCGATAAATGCAGGCGGGTCAGCGTCTCCGGCATCTGTCCCGGCGGAATGTCGGGCATCGTCCAGGCCAGCGGGAATTGCATGACCAGCAGGGTGACGATCAGCCAGTGCAGGGTTTTGGCGACGCCGTCGTAGGACATCGGGTCATGTTACCGGAGAAATGCGGCGAGATGCGCCGCATCCTCTGCGGACCCCTCGGTTACCTTCGAAACAATATTTCGTCTCAAATTCGGCTGCAAAGTCCTTCCGACACTATCGAACCGAAGCGGACATTTACAGTCGACCGTCAGCCGAATTGTGCGACCGACAGACGAGGCCGATCCTGCATCATTTCCAGCCGATCCTCGGCTTCTTGCGGCAGCTTCGCGATCGCGACGTCGGTATAGCAGCAGCGCGCGTGTTCGCGCAGCACGCGGCGGCGGATCTCGTTCACCCGCCAGAGCAGTGCGGCCAGCCGCGCAATCTTCACCAGCGTGTCCGTCCAGTGCCTGACGTAAAACAGCAGCGTATTGTCGCGCGGCGATCCGGGGCGCCGCGTGCGCCGGATTTTCCGGCGCAGATATCCGCCCTGGAGCGGATGCAGGTGTTCGATCAGCGGCATGCCGCGGAACACGACGAGACTGCCCATCAGCCGCTTCGTCGCGATCCCATCGGCCGCCGCACGCCGCAGCAGCGTCTCGATATGCGCCATGTCGTAGTATTGCAGCCACGCGCGCTGATAGACGCTCTGCCACTCCTCGGGCGTCATTCGCCCGTGTGCGGTGCAGACATGCTCGAGATCGTAATTGTTCATGTCGCGCTCCATCGCGACGCCCGATCGGGCCAATTTCTGGTGGTCCTCCGATCCCGGCAGCGGCGTCAGCACGAAGAACTCCAGGCAATCGACCGGTAGTTCGCGTTTGAGGATCTCGATGTCGTGTTCGATGGAGGCGGCCGTGTCTTCGGGAAAGCCGAGAATGTAGCCGCAGAAGGTGATGATGCCGGCCGCCCGCCAAGCCTGCAGCATCCGGCGGTACTCGCCGATCTTGTTCTGGCGCTTTTTGGCGTGCACCAGATTGCCGGGATTGATCGTCTCCAGCCCGATAAAGACCCGCAGGCATCCGGCGCGGCGGCATTTCTCGATGAAGTTCGCAATGCGATAGGCGAGCGCGTCGACCTGGATCAGGAAGGTGAACGGTATATTCAACCGCTCGCGCAGCGCGATGACGCGATCGAGAATTTCCTCCCAATGACGATTTCGCGCGAAGTCGTCGTCGGTGATGAAGAATCGGATCACGCCCTTTTCGAGATGCGCGAGCAGCAGCCGCTCGACGTCGTCAGCGGTCCGGTAGCGCGACTTGCGCCCTTGCACATTGATGATTGTGCAAAAGCTGCACTGGAACGGGCAGCCGCGTCCGGCGTCGAAGGACCCGATCGGCGGCGAGTAGCGCCGCAGCCGCTCCGGCGGCAGGTAGGGCACGGCGGCGCCTTGCAGCCCCGGCAGATCGGCGATGAAATTGTAGATCGGCCGCAGCCGGTTCGCGAATGCGTCCTGAAGGAGCGTGTCGATATGCCCCTCGGCCTCGCCGGCGAACAGAGTGATGCCGAGGTCGACCGCCTCCTGCAGGTCCCAGGGCAGTTCGTCGAGCATCGAGAGGCAGCCGCTGACATGGAAGCCGCCGATGACGACATCGAGGCCGCGCGCGCGGAACGCACGCGCCATGTCTACAGCGCGCGGGAACTGGTTGCTCTGGACGCCCACAAGAAAGACGATCCCCGCCCCCGCGGCCGCAATCCGCCGCACGACACTGTCCTCCGAGAGGATGGTGTTGCACTCGTCCCAGCCGTCGAACGTCAGCGCGACCTGCTCGCCGAGCACGCGTCGGTCGGCTGCGTCCTGCACGATCGCATAGAGGCTGGCGAGCGAATTGGAGGGGATCGACGCCTTCCACCACTGGATGACGTAGCCGTCGTCGTCGTAGTGCGAGGGCTTGATCATTTCGACGTGAAAAGCCCCCGCCACGGAACGCCTCCTGCGATAAAGCTCAAGCATGGCATCACTGGGCAAAATCGAGAAGGCCCGCAAACCACCCCGTGAAGCAATCGCGGCCCGCCGAGCTGGTCCGGCAGCTGGTGGTCCAAACCAGACAGATGATTCCCTCCGGTGCGTACCTTGACCGAGATTGCTTCGTCGCTGTACTCCTCGCAATGACAAGCACTTACGCTGTCATTGCGAGCGAAGCGAAGCAATCTCGACGCGGACCAGTCCGGGAGCAAGCGTCTGGTTTGCACCACTAGCGGCCGGTCCAGCGGCTCGCCAAGGCCGCCATCGCCGATGCCTTTTCGCCGTCCGGCGCGGTCGATTCGTCGTGTCGCCGCATCGCGTTCAGGACAAACAACACGGCGACGGCGCTCATCGTCGCCTGATCCCAGATGACGATGCCGCCGATATGCTGATCGAGCAGCACGCCGATCGACGGCAGCAGCCGCCCGCACAGCTCGTAATAGGGATAGAGGTCGCGCTGCGACAAGGTGATCGTCGCGCCGAGCGCGATCTGCGGAAACATCACGGCAAAGGCAAGCGCCATGCGGGTGCCGTATCCGACCCTCGCAGGCGGTTTCGGTCGCGGGTCGAGGACGAGCGACCAGAACAGGATGCCGTTCAGCGCCATGCCCCAATTCATCACGGCATAGAGCCGCGGGTCGATCATCGCCCGGAAGTGAACTGCCGGAACGAGCCAGAGGGCAAAGAACAGCCCGGAAAACAGCAACACCGCCAGCACCGGCTGCTGCAGCACGCCGATCGCGGCGCCGACGGCCGGCATTTCGACAATCCTGCGCAACCCCCGCGGCATGCCGCGCTTCAGCGTGGCGCCTGCGCCGCCGAGGCCGATCAGAAACGGCCCGATATGGTGCATGACCACGTGCTGGATGCTGTTGAGGAAGAACATGTGCTGCGACCAATATTCGAACCGCGTCTGCAGCACGGCGTAGATCAAGCCGACCCCGGTCAGGAAGACGACGCGGCGCCAGACCGGCGGTCTGGTCTCGGGCGGCGACAGCGCCAGCCCGCGCCGGAACCACAGCAGCACCAGCGCCGTCAGCAGATAGACCGGCGGGGAAAAATCCCATGGCGCCCAGAACGGCATCGACGACGGGTGGTCCGCCGAGAGCCAGAACAGCAGCGTGCCGAGCGCCAGCATCGCCGCATACGCAGTCATCGGCGGCCGCACCGGATCCCGATCTCGCCGCGGGCGGCCGCGCGGCGTCGCCCGGCGCAGCTCGTCGGCGGCCAAAGGACCCATCGACGATCAACTACCATGGTCGGGCCCCGGTGGCGAATGCCGCCGCACACGGCATGATCCTGAGCAGCCGACCGGCGGTGCAAAAATCGCGATTTTCGCGGCGTCGAAACGGCGATGGTTGGCGCAGGCGCTGCGTTCCCCATATTTCTGGCGGCAGTGGCTTATTGAAAGGGGACGCGACATGTGGCCGTTCACGGGTGGCAAGCTGGTCGTTCCGGCGCCTGAGGATTGCTTGCCGGGGCGGGCGGTGCGGATGCCGGTGCCGGAGCGGCACTTCGTCAACGGCCATCCTCTCGCCGGCCCTTACCCGGAGGGCCTGCAGCAGGCGGTGTTCGGGCTGGGCTGCTTCTGGGGCGCCGAACGGGTGTTCTGGCAAATGCCGGGGGTCCGGGTCACCGCGGTCGGCTATGCCGGCGGTTCGACGCCGAACCCGACCTACGAAGAGGTATGCAGCGGCCGCACCGGGCATACCGAGGCGGTGCTGGTCGTCTACGACCCGAAACTGACCAGCTACGAAGCGTTGCTGAAGCTGTTTTGGGAGAGCCACGACCCGACCCAGGGCATGCGCCAGGGCAATGACGTCGGGACCCAGTACCGCTCCGCCGTCTACACATTTTCTCCGGCGCAGCGTCAGCTCGCCGAGGCCTCGCGCGACGGCTACCAGGGCCGGCTCGACGCGGCCGGCCTGGGGCGGATCACCACCGAAATCGCCGACGCCCCGCCGTTTTATTTCGCCGAGGCGTATCACCAGCAATATCTGGCCAAGAATCCGCACGGTTATTGCGGGCTCGGCGGCACCGGCGTCTCCTGCCCGATCCCGGCCAAGGTCGCCGCTGCCTGAACCGGCGGCGGCGGATCCGCTCGGGACCGGCCGCACCGACATAAAGGAACCATTCGGGCGCCGGCGGTAATCTCGAGCTGCTTTCGCCGATCGGCGCGACATTGAACGTGATACGGTTCACGGCAGGGTTGCGTCGGTGGCGGAACCGCCGATCGCCTCGGCCGCGTATGATCCGGCTCGCAGGCGGGGGAGGGATGCCGGGTATGGATTTGGGGAGGCGCAGGCTGGGGGTGCCTGCGCCGGTGGGCGGTGCCGCGGCGAGGTCGGCGGCGGGCGGGCGTCGCCGTTCGACGAGCCCGATTTCCGGCGCTTGTGGCTGGTCGGCCTGGTGGTGTTCGCGGTGCGCTGGCTGGAGATGCTGGCGGTCGCCGTGTTCGCCTATCGCGAGACCGGCTCTCCTTTCGTCGTCGCCGCGCTGACCATGCTGCGGATGCTGCCGATGGCGTTGTTCGGCGCGCTGATCGGCGTCGCGGCCGAGCGGATCGAGCGGCGCACTGCGCTGATCCTGGTCGTGCTGTCGATGCTGCTGACCTCGCTGACCTTGGCGGTATTGGCCTGGGCCGGGGCGCTCGCCGTATGGCAGCTGGCGGTCGCCAGCTTTTGCAACGGCTTTGGCTGGACCGCAGACAACCCGGTCCGGCGCACGATGATCGGCGAAGTCGTCGGCGGCGAGCGGATGAGCGCCGCAATGTCGATCGATGTCGGCGCCAACAATGCCAGCCGCATGCTGGGGCCGACGCTGGGCGGCGTGCTGCTGGCGACCGGCGGCATCGGCGGCGCTTTTGCGGTCAGCGTGTTGTGCTATCTTGTCGCACTCGCCGCGGCGATCCAGATCCGGCACCGCAACGCCGTCGCGCCGTCCGGCGGAGGGAGCGTGTTCGAGCGGATGATCGCCGGGCTGATGGTGGCCCGGCGCGACCCGCGGCTGACCGCGGTCCTGGTGATCACCGTCATCTACAACATGTTCGGCTGGCCGTTCACCAGCATGATCCCGGTGATCGGCCATGACCGGCTGCAGCTCGGCGCGATCGGGGTCGGCGTGCTGTCGAGCATGGACGGGATCGGCTCCTTCTGCGGTGCGATCGCGATAGCGCTGCTGGTCAGGCCGGCGCTGTTCTCGCGGCTCTATCTGGGCGGGGTGGTGGCGTATCTGGCGCTGGTGCCGATTTTCGCGCTGGCGGCGGCGCCGCTGTTTGCCGGCGGGCTGCTGCTGCTGACCGGGCTCGCCAACGCCGCTTTCAGCATCATGCAGGCGACGCTCGTCTATCTGGCCGCACCGGCCGAGATGCGCAGTCGGGTCTTCGGCGTCCTCTCGGTGTGCATCGGCATCGGCCTGGTCGGCTTCATCCATATCGGGCTGCTCGCCGGGCTGGTCGGCGCATCGTGGGCGACCGCGGCGACCGGATGCGAGGGGCTTCTGGCGCTGGCGCTGACCCGGCGCTGGTGGCGCCCGCTGGCCATGGCCGGCTGAGCGCCCGTGAGGGACCGCAGGCGCGCCTCGGAAATCGTCGCCGCCCGGCGCGCGCCGATGTATCCTGTTCGCCGCACACGCAAAACGCCGAACGCCGCCGTAAAACGGAGAAAATAATGTCGTCGACCCCGTTCGATCTGCGCCGCGCCGAGAGCCGCGGCATCGACTATATCCAGCGCGCGCGCGATCTGGCCCCGTTGCTCAAGGATGCCGCCGACGAGATCGAGGAGCACCGGCAATTGCCGCAGCGGGTGGTCGAGGCGTTGGTCGAGAGCGGCTGTTTCAAATTGCTGATACCGCGCTCGCTGGGCGGGGCCGAGCTGCACCCGGTGACCTATGTCCAGGTATTGGAAGAAATCGCCAAGGCCGAGCCGAGCACCGCCTGGTCGCTCGGGCAGAACTCGGGTTGCTCGATGACCGCCCCCTATCTCGATCCGGCGGTGGCGCGCGAGGTCTTCGGGCCGCCGCGCGGCATCCTCGCCTGGGGGCCGGAACTGCCCGGCGCCGGGCGCGGCGTCGCCGTCGAAGGCGGCGTCCGCGTCACCGGGCGCTGGGGTTTCGCCACCGGCAGCCGGCACGCGACCTGGCTCGGCGCGCATGTGCCGATCTTCGAGCCCGACGGCGCGCCGCGGATGAACCCGAACGGCCGCCCGTTCGTGCGTACCGTGCTGTTCCCGAAATCGAGCGCCGAGATCATCGACAATTGGCAGGTGATCGGGCTGCGCGGCACCGGCAGCGACAGCTATCGGGTCGAGGATCTGTTTGTGCCGCAGAAATACACCTGCTCGCGCGACAACCAGGCCGAGCGGCGCGAGCCGGGCCTGCTCTACAAATTCACCAGCGGCATGGTCTATGCGATGGGGTTCTCGAACGTGTCCTTAGGCATCGCCCGCGGCGCGCTGGAGGCGTTTGTCGAGCTGGCGCGCGACAAGATCCCGCGCGGCGCCCGCAAGACCTTGCGCGAGAACAACGTGATCCAGTCGCAGGTGGCGCAATGCGAGGCCCGGCTGCGCTCCTGCCGCGCCTTCATCCATGCCACGCTCAACGAGATGTGGGATGCGGCCGAGCGCACCGGCGATTTCCTGCCCGAGCAGCACGCCCGGTTGCGGCTGGCCGCGACCTGGGCGATCCAGCAGTCGCGGGACGTCGTCGCCGATGTCTACAGCGCTGCCGGCGCCACCGCGGTATTCAACGAGAACCCGTTCGAGCGGCGGCTGCGCGACATGCATGCCGGCAGCCAGCAGGGCCAAGGCCGCCCCGTCCATTTCGAGACCGTCGGCCAGATCCTGCTCGGTCTGCCGCCCGAGGGGCGCATGTTCCGATAGCGCTCGGACATTCGGGCGGTACGGTGACGGTCCGGGTCGTCGCGCCCGCTGTCGTTGCCCGCCGGTTCTGACCCCGCCGGCCGGCATCGCGCGAGGTCGGCAACAGCACCCGAACCTTGCCGTCCGGGATGCGGTCGGCGATCGCGCCGGCTCGGTGAAGGATCGGCGCTACAGCTGCCGCCGCTCTCGAAAACCGCGCCTGTTCCCGATCGGAGGCGCATAGCTTCCAATCGGCGGGTCGGCCCGCCGCCGGCGATGATTTTCGATCGATTTCGCTGTTGAATTTGCGCTCGCAACGGCTGTTTATCGCGTCACGCGATGCTCGCGCGCGGCTGCGGGAGGGGCGGCATGGACACCACCCTTACGTTGATCGATCTCGCCGGCTCGATCGCCCTGCTGCTGTGGGGCGTGCACATGGTGCAGAGCGGCATCCAGCGCGCGTTCGGCCCGCATTTGCGCCGCTTCCTCGCTCGCACCTTGCACGGGCGTTTTCCCGCTTTCCTGTCCGGGCTCGGCGTTACGGCGGTGTTGCAAAGCAGCACTGCGACCGGGCTGATGGTCGCGAGCTTCGCCGCCAGCGGACTGGTCGATCTGGTGCCGGCACTGGCTGTGATGCTCGGGGCCAATGTCGGCACCACCCTGATCGTGCAGCTTTTGTCTTTCGACATCGGCCGCGTCGCGCCGGTGCTGGTGCTGGTCGGCGTCGTTCTGTTTCGGCGGAGCTTCGCGACCCGGACGCGCGACCTCGGCCGCGTCGCGATCGGGCTCGGGCTGATGCTCCTTGCTCTGCAGCAATTGCTTGCCCTGTTGACGCCTTATGAGGACGTGCCGAGCCTGCGTTTGTTGATGGGCGCGATCGCGACCCAGCCGATCATCGACGTGATCATCGCCGCGGCAATGACCTGGGCGGCGCATTCGAGCGTCGCGACGGTGCTGTTGACGATGTCGTTGGCCGGCCAGGGCGTGGTGCCGCCGCACGCGGCCTTCGCCCTGGTGCTCGGGGCCAATCTCGGCTCCGCCCTCAACCCGCTGCTCGAAGGCGCGACCAGCGGCGATCCGGCGGCAAAACGGGTGCCCGCGGGCAATCTGCTGAACCGGTGCGTCGGCGTGGTGCTCGGACTGGCGCTGCTCAATTGGCTCGGGCCATGGCTGGTGACGATCGAACCCGATGCCGGACGGCTGGTCGCCGATTTCCACACCGCATTCAATCTCGTCATGGCGGCGATATTTCTGCCGCTCCTGCAGCCCTTTGCCCGGTTGCTGTTGTGGCTGCTGCCGTCGCGCGCGGCGCCGTCCGATCCGTCGAGGCCGCTCTATCTGGACGATACCGCGCGCGAGATGCCGGCGATCGCCCTCGCCGGCGCGGCGCGCGAGGCATTGCGTATGGCCGACGTGCTCGAAGCGATGCTTCGCGGCGCCCTCGACGCGATCGATCAAGGCGATCGCAAGCGTGTCGGTGCGACCAGGGGCCTCGACGATGTGCTCGACCACCTCAACCGGGCGATCAAGGTGTATCTGACCGAACTCGACCCTGACACGCTCGATGACGACGACAATCGCCGGCTGACCGAAATCCTCGCCTTTATCACCAATCTCGAACATGCCGGCGACATCGTGGAGAGCAATCTGATGGCGGTTGCCGCCAAGCGGCTCAAACGCGGTCTCGCCTTCTCGATCGAGGGCCAGGCGGAAATCCGCGCGATGCTCGAACGGCTTGCCGGCAATGTGCACACAGCCGCCGCGGTGTTCATGACCGACGACGTGCGGGCGGCCCGCAACCTCCTCGGCGAAAAGGAGATCTTTCGCGATCTGGAAGCGCGCGCCACCGAGGCCCATTTCGCGCGTATCCGCGCCGGCCGGGTGGAGAGCGTCGAGACCAGCGCATTGCATCTCGACGTGCTGCGCGATCTCAAGCGGATCAACTCCCATGTTGCCGCCGCCGCCTACGCGGTGCTCGAAAGACGCGGCGAGCTGCTGTCGAGCCGTCTGCGGCAAGATACCGAAGTGCCGCCGGAATAGCGCAGCTTCGCCGAATTGGTCAGCTCGGTGCTGCGCTCCGGTGCAGATGGGGGCCGAGCCGCCAGGCGAGGGGCAGGGTCGTGAGCACGACGGCGGCAACCAGCAGCATCATCGTCGGGACGCTGGCAAGATCGCTGATCAGACCATAAAGCACCGGGGCCAGCGCCCCGGCGCCGACCCCGCCGGTATAAAAAATGCCGAAGGCTCGCTGGCGGCGCTCCGGCGCCACCAATTCCGGCACCGTGCCGTACAATACCGACGAGGTGCCGTTGAGCGCCATTCCGATCAGCGGCAATACGATCAGACCCGCGGTCAGAGGCAAGGGCAGCAACACCAGGATGCCGGCGGCGGTCAGCCCTTCGGTGACGAAGGTGGCGCGGACCACGCCGAGCCGGGCGCCGAGCCAGCCGCAGACGAGCTTGCCGGCGGCCCCGCCGGCGAAGATCAGGGTCAATGCGATGCCGATCATCGGCAGATCGGCGCCCTTCGTCTTCAGCAGAAACGGCAAAAAGGTCAGAAACCCCATGCGGGTCGCGCTGTCGATCATCGCGATCGCCAACAGCAGCCGAAAGCCGTGACCGCTCGGCGCCGCCCGCGCCGGCGCCGGCTTGCCGGCTGCTTCGCCCGTCGCGGCGGCGCCCGGCAGGCCGCGCACCGCCAGGATCGTTGCTGCGGCGACGAGCCCGAGGATGCCGATCGCCATCGTCGCCGCCCGCCACGGCATCAGCGTCAGCAGCCAGGCGGTCGCCGCCGGAAACGCCATCTTGCCGAGGTCGCCGGAGAAATTGTATCGCGCCAACGCAGTGCGCGAGCGGCTGCCGGCAAAGGCCTGGGAGACCAGATGCGCGCCGATCGGATGCTGCACCCCCGAGCCCAGCCCGCCGAGAATCAGCGCCCCGGCCAGCATTGCGAACCCGACGCTCGCCCCGGCGGCAAGATAGCCGATCCCGGCGAGCGCGGTGCCGAGGCCGAGGATCAATGGTCCGCCGAGGCGCTCGGCGATGAGCCCCGCCGGCACCTGGAACCCGGCCATCGAGCCGACGTAAAGCGCGCGCAACAACCCGATTGCGGCATAGCCGAGCCCGAACTCGGCCTGCCACAGCGGCAGCAGCACGTAGAGCAGGTCGGTATACCCGTCATGCAGCACATGGGCGCCGCAAGCGACCGCCATGGTCCGCCGCTGCGGCGCGGCAAGCCGGTCGAGGGTCGCCGTGATCAATGACATCGTCTAAATCTCGCCACCGCCGCAATGCCGGCTGCCTCCCGGATTATTGCAGATTTGTGACCGGGCCCGGCAAATAAACGGCATTCATCGCGGTGTCGGGATCGTCGCGGCGCTTCTTTTCTCGAGGAGCCCCGATCTCGAGGAGCCCCGGGAATGCACGCGAGGCGGAATGCAACGCGCCCGTACCGACCGGCATCGCCGTCCCATGCCGATCTCCCACCGGCCGCCCCGCGATTGGGGCGAGGCCGCCGCGGCCGATCTCGGGCAACCCGCAGGCGACGCGCCGGCCGTCGCCGGCGCGTGCCGCGGTCGTGCGGCTAGTCCGCCGCCGCGTGCAGCCAGGCGGCCGGGATCGGCTGCGCCCGCTGATCGGCGACGAGCCGGCGGCGGCGCGCCTGTTCCTCGGCGCTGATCGATGCCGGGTCTTCGCGGAATTCCGGCCCCATCGCCATCGCCTTCTTGACCGCCGGCCGTTCGCCGATCTCGTCGAGCCAGCGCTTGGCGTTCGGGAACTCGTCGATCTCGATCCCGCGGGTGGCCCAGCTCGATGCCCACGGATAGCATATCATGTCGGCGATCGTGTATTCGCCGGCGGCCAGATACCGCTTGTTGAACAGGCCGAGATTCATCACGCCGAAGATGCGATGCGCCTCGTTGTCGAAGCGGTGCAGCGCATAGGTCAGATCGCCGTTGTTGCCGGCGGCGAGCGCCCGCCGAAAATGGCCCTGCTCGCCGAGCTTGGGGCCCTGATTGGCCAATTGCCAGCTGACCCATTGGGCGACATCGTATTTGCCGCGCGTGTCCGAGGGGCAGAACCTTCCGGTCTTTTCGGCCAGATAGGTCATGATCGCCCCGGATTCGAAGATCGAAATCGGCGCGCCGCCGCCGAGCGGCTCGTCATCGACGATCGCCGGCATTCGCCCGTTGGGCGAAATCTTCAGAAACTCGGGCGTCAACTGGTCGCCGCGGCCGATGTTGATCGGCTTGATCGTGTAGGGAAGCCCGAGCTCTTCGAGCAGAATGATGATTTTTTTGCCGTTTCCGGTCGGCCAAAAATACAGCTCGATCATCGGGGATGCTCCTTTTCGACAATGAAGAGTGGTTAATTGTGGCGATTGCCGAGCCCGCTTGTCCACCCTGAGCGGCGGGACGATAAGATCATTGCGCCTCCAGCCAGGGCGGGGTCGGCAGATCGCGCTCCTTGAGGAAGGTCGGATTGAACAATTTCGACTGATAGCGGGTGCCGGAATCGGCGAGGATCGTCACGACCGTATGACCGGGGCCGAGCAATCGCGCCAGGCGGATCGCGCCGCACACATTGATGCCGGTCGACCCGCCGAGCACGAGCCCCTCTTCGACGACGAGGTCGAACAACACCGGCAGCATTTCCGCATCGCTGATCTGGAACTGACCGTCGGGGGCAAAGCCTTCGAGATTCTCTGGTTTCGCGGTTGTTGCCGATCCCTTCGGTGATCGAATTGCCTTCGGGTTTGAATTCACCCCGCGCATACCAGCTGTAGATCCCGGAGCCCATGCAATCGGCGAGATAAATCTGCACCGCGGGGTTGCGCTCCTTGAGGGCGATGCCGACGCCGGACAAGGTGCCGCCGGTGCCGACCGAGCAGGCAAAGCCGTCGACCTTTCCCTCGGTCTGCTGCCAGATCTCGGGACCGGTCGTCTGGTAATGACCACGGCGGTTGGCGAGGTTGTCGAACTGGTTGGCCCAGATTGCGCCGTTCGGCTCGTCGGCCGCGATCTCTTCGGCCAGCCGCCCGGAATAGCGCACGTAATTGTTCGGGTTGGTATAGGGTGCTGCCGGCACCAGGCGCAGATCGGCGCCGCACAGCCGCAGCATGTCCTTTTTCTCCTGGCTCTGCGTTTCGGGCATGACGATGACGGTGCGATAGCCGCGGGCGTTGCCGACCAATGCGAGCCCGATGCCGGTGTTGCCGGCGGTGCCCTCGACAATGACCCCGCCGGGCCGAAGCACGCCGCGCTCCTCGGCGTCGGTGATGATCGCCAACGCCGCGCGGTCCTTGACCGAACCGCCCGGGTTCAGGAATTCGGCCTTGCCGAGGATCGTACACCCGGTCATTTCCGAGGCGCGCCGCAATCTGATCAGCGGCGTATTGCCGACCGTCGCGACAAAACCGTCGCGGATCTGCATGTTCCCTCCATCCATCGGGCCAAACCGGCCATCGGGCCAAACCGGCTCAGACTATCGGGCGTGCCGCCCTCGACGCAAGACCGCGGCGACGCAATCCCGCCGCCTGCACCATTGAAGACACGCCTGCGCGCGGCTCCTGCCCGCTCAAGACCAGGTCGCGCCGGCCGAGCCGGCTCCAGCTTCAGGACCTGAGCCCGGCTGAGCATCTGCGCCCTGTCGCCCGATATTGACGCAGGCCTGGATCAGCGCGAGCGTCACCAATATGTAACAGGGCAGCAGCGCTCTAAAAGCCTCTAGAGGCAAGAGCAGCATGCGACCGATCGCTAATATGCACACCAGGAAAATAAGGTGGAGATACGGATCTCTAAAGTCACCGGCGCGAATTTTCATCGCAGCTGCACCGAAACCGATGAGCATGAAGATCGGGATACCGTCCTCGGGATTGAGGATTTCTTGTTTTAACTGATGCATGTAAATCGTAATATAGTCAATTATGCGCAACGGGGAAATGAACCTCGACAAATCTATCGTTGGGTCGATGAACGTAAAATAAAATAAAGTGCTCCAAGCGTAGCTGTGGCTGTAATCTCGAATTATAATAAACACTGCAATTGCACCAACGGCCAATAGCATGATACGAATATCAAATTTCCGCATGATACTAAAATAGCTCGCAAACGTAATAAAATATAATATGTTCTCCGGCCGGACGGCAATTGCCACGACTAGGGTGGCGAGGCCAAGTATGACGCGATCATGCTCGATCGCGAGATAAAGCCCCAGCAAGAGGACGAAGAGAGAAAGGGAGTCCGGGGTCGGCAGCTTGGCAACGGCGGTCAATTGCGGGACCAGCGCGAGCATGATCGTCAGCGGGGCCGCGATCCGGGCCGACAGCCAGCGCTTCAGCCAAACATAAACGACCAGGCAACTCGCCAGATAACCGATGCCGGCTATAATTCCCGCGGCGACGACCAGATCAACCCCTCTCAGGTATAAAAGCGAAATCAATGCCGGATATACGGGTTTGACCGCGTAAAACGGCAAACTTGCTGCAAATTTATTGAAATTAAATGTGGCATCCCTCCGATATCTCGGAGCATATTCTGTGGTTTTTACCTTACCCGTCGTCAGTTCGTCGTATGTGGCAGCTGGGGTGTCGACCTGTATTGCGTCATAAACCTTATGGTGAGCGGCATCGATCGTGTCGCCGGCATCCATCAGGGCTATCGCCATGTAGGGCAACATATCCCAGTCGTATTGCGGATGTCTAAGTTGATGGATAAAAATCATCAACAAAACAAGTAATACAGCAATACCCGGCACGTGTTTCGATATTTTATTGCTGCGATGAGTGGCAAACATGCGCATTTCGGTCGTTGCTGTCGTCGGAACAACCGATTATACCCTAATCAGGGACTATAGTCGCATGATTGTTTGGTTAATTTATCAGATAAAAATCTTTTGTCATCGAGATTCCGATTTTTGTCCGTAATCATTAACATCGCCGTCGGCGAGCTTTCGGACATTCCTTTGCTCGATGCGGTCGCTGCCCCATTTGGCCGCGCGGCATCGCTTCGGCGAGCGCTGATCCCGTGTTTCCATCAGCACATCGATTTGGTGGTTGCAGGCTGCGACGCCGTGGTTCCGCGCCGCCTTTCGCGGCTGTTCTCCGATCTCGATAGTTGCCCGAGAACAGGGTCCCAAATCGGCATGGGACCCTGTCCGATGACGGAGCCGATCGAGGCCGCGCGGGCTTCCGGCGCCTGGAGCCCCTTCTTAGGCGGCGCCCGCCGCAGGTCGATTTGCCCGCAGGAAGGTGCGTATATGGCGCACCGCCAGCGGGATCTTTTCCTTGGTGTCCTTCCACGGGTAGAGGCTCACCTGCGCGTTCGGCGCTAGCAATGCGCTCTCCATCGCGACGGCGTAGGGGTGCGCCGGGACGTCGTCGGGCAGCACCAGGATCGGCGCCTGGCAGTCGCGCACGAAATCGCGCGTCACGGTGAAGACGAAATCCGCGTTGACGCGGTACATTTTGTTCAAGAACGCGTCGACCATCGCCATCGTGACGTCGGGCCGGCGCTCGCACAATGCCGGACCCCAGCCTTTGATGTTGTTCTGGTAGAAGAGGTCGGGCAGTTCCGGGCGAAACCCGCTCGGCTGCGCCAGCACTGCGGCGACGATGCGCCGCGGCGCCCGCCGCAGCAGGTTCCAGATGAACGGGCCGCCGATGCAGAAGCCCAGCACCAGGAACTCGCCGATGCCGAGGTGGTCCATCAACCCGAGCTGATCGTCGGCATGGGCGTCCCACGGCCGGTCGCTCTCGAGCGGACCGGTAGACTGGCCGCCGTTGGCGTTGCGCAAATCCATCGAGATCACGCGGTATTCGTCCTTGAATTCCACCATCGGGTCAAACGGATGGCTCGTCGCGAGGCCCGCGACCGTCGAGTTCAACCCGCCGCCGGGGATGACCAGCAGCGGGAAGCCGGAGCCGACCTCTTCGTAGTGGATGCGAACGTCGCCTCTTTCGTATAACGGCATGGAGTTTCTCCTCGACAGTCTGGGTCAGGCGGGCGCCGACGAATTGACGCGATGATCAATTCGCACCGATCAGGCGTCACTGTGCGGCGGCCGCCATGGGTTGCGCGCCGGCCATCGGCCGATATGCCCGCAGGAAGCTGCGGATGTGGCGCACCGCCAGCGGGATCTTGTCCGGGGTGTCCTTCCACGGGTAGAGGCTGACCTGCGCATTCGGCGCGAGATGCACGGTCTCCATCGCGACGACATAGGGGTGCCCCGGAACGTCGTCCGGCAACACCAGGATCGGCGTCTGACAGTTGCGCACGAAATCGCGCGTCACGGTGTATACGAAATCGGCGCGGGCGCGGTACATGTTGGTCAGGAACGCGTCGACCTCGCCATCGTGATGTCGGGCCGGCGGGCGCACAACTCCGGGCCCCAGCTCTTCATGTTGTTGTTGTAGGAGAGATCGGGCATCTCCGGGCGGTAGCCGCTGGGCTGCGCCGGCACGGCCGCGACGACGCGGTCGCCGGCCCGCTTCAAGCAGGTTCCAGATGAACGGGCCGCCGATGCAGAAGCCCAGCACCATGAACCGGCGTATGCCGAGGTGATCCATCAGGCCGATGTGATCATCGGTATAGGCGTCCCACGGCCGGTCGGTCTCGAGCGGCCCGGTCGATTGGCCACCCTTGGCGTTGCGCAAATCCGCCGCGATGACCCGATATTCGTCCTTGAATTCGTCGAAGGGGTTGAACGGATGGGTCGCGAGGCCCGCGACCGTCGAGTTGAGCCCACCGCCCGGAATGACCAGCAACGGAAAGCCCGAGCCGGCCTCTTCGTAATGAACGCGAACATCACCCTTTTCATAGAACGGCATGGCATTGCTCCTTGAACGCATTCGATCACGCTGATCGATAGGGCGGATCAGCGCAGCGGAATCCGCCAATGCCGAGCGATCCAGACGGCGGAATGCGCTTTGGCTATTCCGCCCTACCCTCGCTCAATTTCGGTGCAAGATCCGACGAGTGGACGTCGGGTCGAGCCCGGGACTCGTCTTGATCGGCCGGTCTCGACACACACCCGGCCGGCTTTATCCCAGAGAGCTTTGTTGGGAAATTTCCTCGGTACTCTCAATCCCTGGTGCAGACCCGCGCGGAGCACGTGTGTTATTGTGCGCGGAAACAAGTTGGCCGGCATGCGGGCGGCACTTTAGAGACGGCCGAGGTACTGGGCGACGAAGTCGCACCCGACCAACTCGCTGAAGCCTCCGATAAGGCGGCGGGTGACCGGCCCCGGCACTGCGCCGGCAGCAAATTTGCGGCCGTTCAGGCTGCGTACGCCGCACAGGCACAGGCTGGTCGAGGTCAGAAAGCACTCGTCGGCGGTATAGGCGTCGTAGAGGTCGATATCCTGTTCGGCGCAGGCGATGCCGAGCCGGCCGGCGAGGTCGATCACCGCCTGGCGGGTCACGCCCGGCAGCACGTAGCGTTCGCGCGGCGTCAGCAAACCGCCGTCGCGCACCAGAAAAATATTGCTGCCCTGGCCCTCGGCGAGATTGCCGTTGACATCGAGCAATACCGCCCAGGCGTCGGGGTTCTGCGCTTTGACCTCGCGGTCGGCCAGAACCAGGTTCAGATACTGGTGCATCTTGGCGCGCGGCGACAGCGAATCGGGCGGGGTGCGGCGCAAGGACGGGGTAATCACCTCGATGCCGTCGCGGAAATGCCGGGCGCGCTCGCGCAGCGGCAAGGGCTGGCACTCGACGATCACATTCGGCCCGTAATGGTCCCAATTGTCGCCGGCGATGCGGGCGACGCCGCGGCTGACGCGCTGGGCGATCCAGTAATCCTCGCCGGGGCCGAGCAGATGGCGGTTGCGGGCGAGGACGTCCTCGCTGACCGCCGCCATCTCGGCCGGCGGCAGACCCGGATCGATGTCGAGATATCTGAGCGAGCGGTACAACCGGGCGACATGCTCCTCGAGCCGAAACGCCTTGCCGTTGAAGCTGCGGGCCATGTCGAAGACCGCATCGCCGCGCAGGAAGCCCTGGTCGCGGAACGGGATCACGACCTCGCTCTCGCGCATGATCCGGCCGTTGAACCAGGCGACGCGTTCGTTGGCGAGAGACATCGGCGGCCTCCTGCGATGGTGCTCGGCCTCAGTTTCGCCAACCGAGGCGGAAAAGGCAATTCCCGGCGGCTTGCGCTATCGTGGGTCGACGCGCGAAAGAGTCGGCGAAAGGAGCGGATGGTGGATCTTGGTCTGGCGGGAAAGAAGGCGATCGTGACCGGCGGCACGCGCGGGATCGGCCGCGCCATCGCCCTGTTGCTGGCCGACGAGGGTTGCGATGTGGCGGTCTGCGCCCGCCATCGCGCCGGCGTCGAGGAAGCGACGGCAACGCTCGCCGGCAAGGGGGTGCGGGCCTTTGGCGGGGCCGTCGATGTCGCCGATACTGCGGCGCTTGCGCGGCTGGGTCGCCGAAACGGCCGGGGAGTTGGGCGGCCTCGATCTGTTCGTCGCCAATGTCAGCGCATTGGCGCAGGCGATGGACGAGGATTCCTGGCGCCGCAGTTTCGACATCGACGTGCTGGGCACCATTGCCGGGGTCGAGGCGGCGATCCCGTTTCTCGAAAAATCGGCGGCCGGCGCCATCGTCGTGATCGGCACCACCGGGGCGGTCGAGATCGCCGGGGCGCCGCGCCCCTATGCCTCGGTCAAGGCGGCTTTGGTCCCCTACGTCAAGGCGCTCGCCCGCAACCTCGCCGCCAAGGGCGTGCGGGCCAACATGGTCTCGCCCGGCAACGTCTATTTCAAGGGCGGGGTGTGGCACACGGTCGAGCAGAACAGCCCCGAATTGTTCCAGACGATGCTGTCGCGCAACCCGATGGGCCGCATGGGCACGCCCGAAGAGGTGGCGAACGCCGTCGTCTTTCTCGCCAGCCCGCGCGCCGGCTTCATCACCGGCACCAACCTGATCATCGACGGCGCCCTGACCCAGCGCGTGCAGTTCTGATCGGCGCCGGCAAAAGGCATCGGGGTTTTGGGGAGGAGTTGCAATGACTGGTCCGGGTCAAATGGCTCGCATCTTTGGGCTCACGCTGGTTATCGGCTGTTGCGGTCTCGGGTTTGGATCGAGCGGCCGAGCTTCGGCGCAAGCCTATATCCCGGACGGGCCGAATGTTCCGGTCGTCACCCTCAACGAGAACCAGAGCGGGGCGGCCGAGTTGCCGCCGCTGCCTGTGCCTGCGCCCAACGGATGGGACCACGAGTCGATCTGGAACATGAAGGTCGTGGGGTTTCAGGACAACCAGGGGCGGCCCAGTTCGGATGACGGTTGGATCGAAAACCAGAACGGCCGCTACATCCTATACATGGCCGACAGCCCCGGCGCCGGGTTTGATCCGCTGACCGGCAAGGACGAGAACAACGGCACCTCGCTGATCGACGTCACCGACCCGACCAAACCGGTTTTCGTGTTTCATATTCCGGCGCCGAGCGGCGGCGGCGCCACGCATGTGGCCGTGTGCGGCGGCAACACATTGCCGCACGCGCAGAAAAACCATTGGTATCTGTTGCGGCATGACGGATCGACCAACCAGGAGGTCTGGGACGTCACCAACCCGTCGGCCCCGGTGCGGCTCGCCGTCGTCATCAGCGGGTTGAGCGGGACGCACCATGACTGGTGGGAATGCGACACCGGGATCGCTTACACGATCTCGCAGACCAAGACCGACGGCTGGCAGGAAACCGGGTCAAAGCAGCACGTCTATATTTATGACCTGAGCAACCCGGCGAGCCCGGTATTGGTCCGTCAGTTCGGGCTGGTCGGGCAACAACCGGACGCCAAGCTCGCCACCGCGCGGAGCTGCTACGATGCACCCGGGCCCGATTGCTACGAAGGGATTACCAACCCCCCGGGCGGCGTCCATCAGCTGTATTCCGCCGGTGTCGTCAAAAACCGAGTGTATCTCGCCTATGGCGTCGACAATAACGGGGTCTTTCAAATCGTCGACCGGCAAAAGCTGCTGACCGGCTGCACCGCCCCGAGCGCTTCGGCGAATTGCGCGACCCGGCCGACGCAGGCCGACCTGCTCTACCCGCAGGTCGGCTATATCACCACCAACCCCAACCAAGGGGGGCATACCGCGATCCCGATCTTCGGGGTGCCGATCCCGGCGGAACAGCAAAACTATCTCGACGGCAAACCGCAAACATCGGACCTGCTGGCGGTCACTTCCGAGGAGACGGTCAACAACTGCTTGAGGCAGCCGTGGAAAAATCCGTCTTTGATCGACATCACCAACGATCGCGCGCCGTGGCCGATTGCGGTCTTGGCCGTCCCTCAGTTCCCGGGAGATTTTTGCGCCAAGGGAGCGCGCTTTGGCGTCCATGAGCTCAACCGGCAGATTTACGCGCCCTTTTACGGCCGGCTGCTGATCGCCGCGATGTTCAATGCGGGGCTGCAGGTCTGGGACATCCGCGATCCCTACAGCCCGAGACGGGTCGCCTATTTCATCCAGGCGCCGAACCGCAACACACGGGTCAGCTGCGGGACCTACCGCGACAACACCAAGTATTGCCGCAAAGCGATCTTCTCCGATCTCGGGGAAGTCGATGATCGAGGCTATATCTATAACCTCGATCGAGCAGGTTCCGGCCTGACCATCCTGCGATTGACCGGAGACGCCCTAAAGGCGGCGGCGCCGGGGATCGAATCCCGCTGAGCGCCGTGCCGGCGAACGCACAGCGTTCGCCGGCACCGCCGCATCAGCGGACGATATCGGCCACCGCCGCACCGTTGCTCGAAACTGATCGGGACGGGCGAAGGGCAGCCAACGCTGCTTCCAGCCGCGTCAGCCGCGCTTCTTCCGCGCCGATTTTTGCAACGGCCGCTCGCGCGGCCGTCAGCTGCGCCTGCAACGCCGCGATTTCCGCTTCGTCGGCCTTTACCCTGTTCAACAGACCTTTGGCCGCGGCAAGCGCCACGCCGAGCGCGTTCGCCTCGTTGATCGAGGTATCGCTTTCCCCGAGAGCAAATGCGCTTTTGAAATCCTGCGCGGTCGGCCCGAGGTAGCGGGTGGGTAGTATCGCCCCCTTTGAGCGATAGTAGTAAACCGGCATCGCGCCGAGTTGATCGAGAATCGTGGCTGGATCTGCCTCGGCAAAATGGTCCTTCAGTCGTCGGTCGCTGCTGAAGTTCCAGCTCCCGCCGCCGTCAAAGTACACCGACCCCTTCGGGTTTCCGGCGCCGCCGATGAAAACCGCCGATTTCCCGCGGCGCGAAACGCCGTACACCGCGGTCCCGCCGCCATTCGTGTCATCCGCTGCCGATACCGCGATGCCGTTGCTGCCCGGTCCCTTGGCCGAGGCCAGAACGGCGGTGCCTGCCGCAGCGTTCGTACTGACCGCCAGCGCTTCATCCGCGTTATTCGAATTGGTGATCTCAAATACTCCGGCAGAGCCATGATGGCCGCACGGGCTGCCGCCGGTGCAGCGGGTCTGTGTCGGACCCGAGGAGTTGACGGCGAACACCGCAGTCCCCGCGGCGTCCTGCGTGTCGTTGTCGTACGCAAAATGGCCGCCTACCCCGTTGCCGGTGTTGACGACCCGCAACGCGTAGCTGGGGTCGCCGGTTGGTGCGCCTGCGTCCGTTCTGACCGACACCGCCGGCGAAAGATTGGCGGTGTTGCTGATCCGGAACGCGCCGGCATGGCCGCTGACGCCGGTGTTGAGGCCAGCGACCCCAATCCCGTCCCGATCGGTTGCGACACCCCGCACGCCGACGCCGCCGCTGCCGGTCGCAATCCCTCTGATCGCGACCGGAACCGCAGTGCCCGCAGCCCCGGCGTGTTCAATGCTGAAGGCGATGCCGACGCCGGTATAGGTGCATCGTATCGGGGTCTTCGTCCCCTGCGGCAAGGCGCAGGCGGCGAAAACCGGCGGCGCCGGCAGCAAGGTCAAAAGCGCACCGCCGACGACACCCGCGCCGATCCGGGCGGCGCATCGGCTGAAAGAAACAGACACGGCAATCCCCTGACGAATTGGCCCGGTCAAAGCCTATATTCGATACCGGATGATCGGGCAATCCCACCGAAGCGCGGCGAAATTTCGGGAATTGATCGGGCTGTCCGCTGTTGCGCAAGCCGGCGGCGATGCCGTTGATCGTCGGATGGATGCCCTTGACCACCCGTCGTCGGCGCTGCCGCCGCGATGGCGCTTCAACAGTTCGATTTGCATGTGGTCGAGCGGACCGCCAGGCCGCCGCCTCGATCAGGTTTGGGCCGATTGCCGGTTATCGGGCGAACTCTCCTCACATCGACTTCACGCCGGCGCGGCCCGCCTGTAAGCTGCCCTCGGCTTGATCGATGTGGCTCGATCGAGAGCGAGCGGCGCGAGACGGCCGAGAACGGCGGGGCAATCAGAGGCGGGCGAGACAATGACGACAGACCGGGCGAACGATCGCAGATCCTACCTTTATGTGGGCCTGGCCGGTGAAACCGGGCAAGGCCGAGTGGTGCATTCGGGGCTGCTGCGCCTCGCTGACGGCAGCGACGAATGGGAGACGCTGCGCCTCGGCCTGCCCGAGGCGCCGGCGGTGCGGGCATTGGCGGTGCACCCGCGCAATCCCGACATCATCTATGCCGGCACCCAGGCCGGCCTCTATCGGAGCAATGATCGCGGCGAGCACTGGGAGAGGGCCGAACTGGCCGATCACGGCCTGCCGGTGTGGTCGATCCTGTTTCACCCGCACGATCCCGACGTGATCCTGGTCGGCTGCGAAAATTGCGAGATCCATCGCAGCGACGACGCCGGCGAACACTGGGTCCGACTGCCGGTCAGCGTCCGTTTCCCGGAGATCACAACGGCACCGGGCGCCAACCCGGCAAAGCGGATACTGATGCTCGACGCCAGCGCCAGCGAGCCCGATCATCTTTACGGCGCGATCGAGGTCGGCGGCACGATCCGTTCGACCGACGGCGGCGAGCATTGGGAGAATCTGAGCCACGGCCAGTACATCAATGACGACATGGTCGACATGCACGGCGTGCTGGCGAGCCGCTGGCGGCCGGGCACCGTGTTCGGCATCGCCCGCGCCGGTATGTGGCGCAGCGTCGATGGCGGCGACCACTGGAACCACGTGCCGCTGGAGCCGCTCAACGCCAAGGGGCAGATCTACTGCCGCGATATCCGCGAGGTGCCGGGCAATCCGCGCCATCTCTGGGTCGCGGCCGGCTCCGGCTTTATCAGCGATCTCGGCATATTGCTGCACAGCCGCGACGGCGGCGACAGCTGGGCGCAGGTCGATGTCGGGGCGCCGGTGCCGCATACGATGTTCAAGGTGGCCTTCGACGAGCGCCGGCCGACCTTGATGTCCTGCGCCACCAATGGCGGTGAGGTCTTCAACAGTCTCGACGGAGGCCAGAACTGGGCCGTCTTGCCGGCGCCGCCGGGCGGGACCCAGATCTACGCGCTGGCGCGCGGCTGAACCCCGCTCGGCCGATGGCCGGGAGCGGCGGCGGTTGGATTTTCGGCTGACCGAGCAGCAAAGTCGCTTGCAGCAGCGCTGCCGGGCGCTGGCCGCCGATTTTGCCCTGCGGTCGGCCGAACATGACCGCGAGGCGACGCATCCGCTCGAAAACTACCGGAAATTGCGCGAGGCGGGCTTCTACGAACTCAGCGTCCCGCAGCACTGGGGCGGCGCCGGGGTCGGGCTGCTCGGCCACACCGTGGCGTTCGAGGCGTTGGCCCAGGGCTGCCCGGCTACGGCGCTCGCCTTCAATATGCACGCCTCGGTCGTGATGCCGCTGTTGGAGAGCCCCGAGGTCGCGGTCGAGGTCAAAGAGCGGCTGGCCGATCTGGTGGTCAGGCAGCGCAAGCTGATCGCCGGCAACTTCTCCGAGCCGGGCACGACCTCGCTGATCGGCGAGCGACCGCTCGCCGCCCGGGCGACGCGGGTCGAGGGCGGCTACCGCGTCACCGGCTGCAAGATGTTCGCCTCGATGCTCGAAGCCGCCGATTATTGCCTGGTGCTCGCCTATCCCGACGCGGCGACCAACCCTGCCGCCGGGATCATGCTGATGGTGCCGAAAAACGCCGAGGGGCGCCGCGTCGATCCGAACTGGGACACGCTCGGCATGCGCGCCACCCGCAGCGACGCGCTGATCCTCGACGAGTGCCGGCTGCCGGAGAGCGCCGTCGTTTTTCAATCCGACGATATCCGGCCCTTTCGGCTGGCCCACATCAACTGGTTCTGGGGCTCGTATACCGCGGTCTATCTCGGGGTGGCGGCGGCTGCCTATGGCGAAGCGCTGAAGGCAATGCAGGCGCGCCGGCCGCCGGGCTATGCGCAACCGCTGGCCTATCAGGCGGATGTGCGGCGTCATGTGGCGCAGATGAGCGCCGACCTCGAAGCGGCCCGCCTCGTCACCTATCACGCCGCCTGGCTCAGCGACACCGAGGGGCCGACAGCGCAAACGACTGCGGCGCTCTACCGGGCAAAGTACGTGGTCGGCGAGGCGGCGAGCCGGATCACCCGCACCGCGCTGACCTTGGGCGGCGCCCATGGGATCTTCAAGGGATCGCGGCTCGAGCAACTGTTTCGCGATGGGGCCCTGGCGCCGATCCAGCCGCCGCAGGCGGATTTTTGCCTGTTCAACATGGCGGTGTACGAATTGGGTCTCGACCCGGCTGAACTGCTCCCGCCGCTGCGCCCGCTCTGACGCGCCGCGATCGCTCCGGGTACGCCGCGCCGTTCGTCAGAACTCGTTTGGCGTCGAGCGCAGGGCGCGCCCGCCCTCGTCCGAAGGCGGGCCCATTTCGCCCAATGGGGGAAATGCCCCTGGAGCGACCTCGCTGACGGCGATGCGGTTCACCTCGACCGCTTCTGTCGAAGCTGCGGACCGGCGGCCTACCCGCCGCCGACCGCGTCGATTTCCGCGTCCTCCGGAAACCGGCCGAGCTGTTTTTTGGAAAAGGCGAGCTTTCCGTCGACGGTGATCTCAAACACCCCGGCGACGCCCTTTACCAGTTCGACCTCGGCGCCGTACTTCTCTATCAGTCTGTCCCTCGCACGGAGGGCCCTCGGCAAATAGTTTCAGGGCACGCAGTATTCGATCCTGACCTTCATCCCGCGTCTCCGGTAAGAACGTGACCGCGGCAATCTATCATCGGCCGCGCGCCGCCGCCATAATCCTGTTCCGATCGCTTCCGCAGTATATAACGACGCGCCCAACAGCCGGTCGAACCATGGCAGGCATCGTCTCTCAGCGACCCATTCTTTGGACGACGCGTTGATCGGAATGCTCGGCTTCACCGCAGACGAGATCGAGGCGGTGCGCCTCAGCCTGCGCGTCGCGTTCTGCGCGATGCTGGGCAGCCTGCCGTTCGGTCTTGTTACCGCACTGGTGCTGTCGCGCGCCCGGTTCTGGGGCAAGAGCGTATTCGACGGTGTGGTCCATCTGCCGCTGGTCATGCCGCCGGTGGTGACCGGCTATCTGCTGCTGCTGCTGTTCGGCCGAAACGGGCCGCTCGGCCGGTTTTTCGCCGACAGCTTCGGGCTCGTCTTTGCCTTTCGCTGGACCGGCGCCGCCCTCGCCTCGGCGGTGATGGGGTTTCCGCTGATGGTGCGGGCGATCCGTCTGTCGCTCGATGCGGTCGACCGTCGGATCGAGGAGGCTGCGGGCACTCTCGGCGCCAACCGGCTCTTTGTCTTCGCGCTGATCACCCTGCCGTTGATCGCGCCGGGAATCGCCGCCGGCATGGTCTTGTCGTTTGCCCGCAGCCTCGGCGAATTCGGCGCCACCATCACCTTTGTCTCGAACATCCCCGGCGAGACGCGGACCCTGCCGGTGGCGATCTATACCCTGACCCAGGTCCCGGGCGGCGATCCGGCGGCGCTGCGCCTGACCCTGGTGGCGGTGGCGCTGTCGATGCTGGCCCTGCTCGCCTCCGAGATGCTGGCGCAGCGGCTCGGCCGCCGCGTCGCCGGCGATTGACGGCGATGCTCGAAGTCGATCTCGCGCATCGGCTCGGCGGCTTTGCCCTCGACGTCCATTTCACCAGCGGGGACGGCCTGACCGCGCTGTTCGGCCGGTCGGGCGCCGGCAAGACCTCGATCGTCAAGGCGATTGCCGGGTTGATCCGGCCGCAGCACGGCCGCATCGCCGTCGATGGGACGGTGTTGCTCGACACCGAAAACGGCGTCGAGCTGCCGGCGCACCGGCGCCGGATAGGCTATGTCTTTCAGGAAGACCGCCTCTTTCCGCACCTGACGGTGCGCCGGAACCTGATGTTCGGGCATTGGTTCGCGCCCCGCGCGGCGACCGGCGGCGGGTTCGCCGAGATTGTCGATCTGCTCGGGATCGGTCCGTTGCTCGACCGTCGGCCGGGCCGTCTCTCGGGCGGCGAAAAACAGCGGGTGGCGATCGGCCGGGCCTTGCTGGCGCGCCCGCGCCTGCTGTTGATGGACGAGCCGCTGGCCTCGCTCGACACGACGCGCAAGGACGAGATCCTGCCCTATCTCGAGCGGCTGCGCGATCAGGCGAATGTGCCGATCGTTTATGTCAGCCACTCGGTTGCCGAAGTAGCCCGGCTCGCCGGCACGATCGTGCTGATCGCCGACGGCAGGGTCCGCGCCGTCGGCCCGGTGCAGCAGATTATGGGCCGCGCCGAGCTTTATCCCCATACCGGCCGGTTCGAGGCGGGTGCGGTGCTCTCGGCCCGGGTTGCAGGCGCCGACGCGCGTTGGGGTCTGACCGAACTCGCCGGTTCCTTCGGCCGGCTGATGGTGCCGCGGCTCGAGGCGGCGGTCGGCAGCGCGCTCCGCGTCCATATCCGTGCGCGCGACGTGATTCTTAGCCGTCGCTCCGCCGGTCGGGATCAGCGCGTTGAACGTCTTGCCGGGTCTGGTCGAGGCCGTGGTGCCGATCGAGGGGGCGGCGCTCGAAGTGCAGCTCCGGCTCGGGGACGACCAATTGCTGGCGCGGGTGACGCGGCGCTCCGGCGAGGCGCTCGGGCTCGCGCCGGGGCGGCAGGTCTATGCGGTGATCAAGACCGTGGCGATCGGCCGGAGCAATTTCGGGTCTCGCGGCGATATTGTCGATCCGGGCGGCCACCTCGACGAGGCGGTCGAAATATTCGACTGTTGAGCGATGCCGTCGCCCCCGACCCCGGTCATCGTCGTCCACTCGCTGGCGCACGCGGTCGCCGCGCTGAAGGCTGCCGCGGATTCCGGGCGAACTATCGTGATCGCCAGTGCGCGGGAGGCCGGGAACTACGCCGGCGCCGGCTGGTTCCGGGCATTGGTCGAAGCCGGGCATGCGGCGGTCCCCGCCGCCCGTTTCTCCGCAATCCTCGACTGCGGCGATCGGGCCGGCGCCGCATTGGCCACGATCCGCTCGGGGATCGAGCGGGTCGTCTTCACCGGCCGCGCCGATGTCGCCCGGCGGCTTGCCGATATCGCGCAACAACAGGGCGTGCGCCTCGAAACCGAATATCCGGACCCCGCCCTCGACCTCGGCGACGAGTTTTTCGCCTCGGCGGAAACCCTCGAGCGGCGCTGCGCCGAGATCCTCGCCCGGACTTCCCCAATCTGATAAAATCGGCGCCGCAACCCGCCCCGCGAGCGCCTCGGCTTTCGGGCGCTGAAAGGACCTGTCAGGGAAAGGATCGATCTTGCCGGGCCGCGATACGCCGGCGACCAGCCGGCTCTACCTGATCACGCCGCCGGCATTCGAGCCGGCGCTGTTTGCGCCGCAGCTCGAAGAGGCCTTGGCCGGCGGCGATGTCGCCTGCCTGCAATTGCGGCTCAAGGATGTCGACGACGACACGGTCCGCCGGGCGACTGCGGTGCTGAAGCCGATCGCCCAGGCTAGGGGCGTCGCCTTCATCATGAACGACCGTCCCGATCTCGCCGCCGAACTCGATTGCGACGGGGTGCATGTCGGCGAGGAGGACATGCCCTATGCCGAGGCGAGGCGGCTCCTGGGTCCTCAGCGGATCGTCGGCGTGACCTGCGGCGACAGCCGGCACCGCGCCCTCGTCGCCGCCGAGGCCGGCGCCGATTATGTCGCCTTCGGCGCCTTTTTCCCGAGCATGACCAAGACCGCGACCAAGCACCATGCCGACCCGGAAGTGCTGAAGGATTGGAGCGAGACTACGGTCGTGCCGTGTTGCGCGATCGGCGGCATCACCCAGGAAAACTGCGGCCCGCTGGTCGAGGCGGGCGCCGATTTTCTCGCCGTCATCGGCGCGATCTGGTCCCACCCGCGAGGGCCGCGCGCCGCGGTCGCCGCCTTCAACGACGTCTTCGCCCGCTACGGCCGCGCCGTGCCGCCGACCGCGCGCGGCGCCTGACCACCGGACCGGCGCTCCCGGCGGCCCACGCCATCGTCGGCAGCGCCGGCAACCCGCGATTAAATTGCGGTCTCGAAGGCTTCCTGAGCGTCTGATTCCGCGGTTCGACCCAAGGACGCGATCGGCGCGCGCGAGCAACACGCAAGCATTGCGATCAGTGCTGCTCGGGCGGAAGCCGCCGGTCGTCATTCGCGCTGATCGACAGTCCGCGAATGCTGGCGTGCGGCAGAAACGACAACGGCGCCGCGACGCGTCGCATCGTCGAAGGATTGGCATCGATCAACGCCAGCAGGCCCGAATAATTCAGGACCACCAATGCGATCGCCACCACCAGCAAATATGGGTTCAGATGACCGGTCACGCGATTGAGACGATATATCACCGGTGCTAACGGGCGATTTCCGGTCTTGCGCTTGTTGGTCTTGCGACCGTCTGTTTTAGCCGGGTACTGCAAATCCACCTTCCTCTGATTACCCGGACAAGTCTAACGCCGGCATCGTGTCTTGTGCCGCGACGATTGCGCATGGCAGCCGATCCCGCAGCGAAGGAAAGCGGACTTCTTGCCGGGGTTTTGTTCTGAGGCAAGGTCGTTGGCGCCGCTTTGCCGGCGGTCTGTCGGGGCTGACGCACCGGCTTACAACATTTAGCGATCGAAAAAGTGTCATATACCCTTGGTAGAATGCTGCGCGATCGGTCGATCGTGCGGGGGAATAGTGACCGAGGATTTTGCTGTCGTCTTCGCCCCATGGCCGCCGGGCCGCGCTCCGGCGCGGGTTGGGGTTCGCCGATCGCCGCGCCGAGGATGATCGGAATGGCCAGCTTTGACGAAACCCTCGAATACCGCACGATCTGGATCTCGGATCTGCATCTCGGCACCCGTGGCTGCAAGGCTGAGTTTCTGCTCGATTTTCTGCGCCGCACCGAAGCCGACACGATCTACCTGGTCGGCGACATCATCGATTGCTGGCGCCTGAGGAAGGTCTGGTATTGGCCGCAGGCCCACAACGACGTGGTCCAGAAGGTTCTCCGCAAGGTGCGCAAGGGCGCCAGGGTCGTCTACGTCCCAGGCAATCACGATGAATGGCTGCGCGATTATGCCGGTTTGCAATTCGGCGGGGTCGAGGTCGTCGAGGAGGCGATCCACGTCACCGCCGACGGCCGCCGCCTGCTGGTGTTCCACGGCGACATGTTCGACGCCGTCGTCATCTACGCCCGCTGGCTGGCGGTTCTCGGGGACCATGCCTATGACGCGGCGCTTTGGCTCAACCGCCATTTCAATACGGTGCGGCGACGGCTCGGTTACGACTATTGGTCGCTGTCCGCCTACCTGAAGCGGCGCGTCAAGAACGCCGTCCAGTATATGAACTCGTTCGCGGAAGCCGTTGCCGACGAGGCGCGCCGACGCGGAGTCGACGGGGTCGTCTGCGGCCACATCCACCACGCAGAGATCCGCGATCTGGGCGGTGTGCTTTACTGCAACGACGGCGACTGGGTCGAGAGCTGCACCGCGCTCGTCGAACATTTCGACGGACGGCTCGAACTCGTCGACTGGATCGACCGGGCGGCACTCGACCCGCTGCTCGTCCGAATGCCGGCTGCGGCGGCGGACGGGGAAGAAGAACTCCCGGCATTGATCGGCGCCGAACCGTGAGCGGGGTGTGGCCCTCGACCCGCGCGCCGGGTCGGATCGCGCGGCGGACTTCACTCGTCTTCGGTAAAGGGGGGATCGAGCATGTCGGAAATATTGGTCAGTTTTGTGGTGCCCGCCTACAACGAGGAGGCGTTGATCGCCTCATGCCTGCACGCGATTTCAGCCGAAACCGCGCGCGTCGGCTGCGGCGCGGAAATCATCGTCGTCGACAACGACAGCACCGATCGCACGCGGCAGATCGCTTCGGCGATACCGGGCGTCGCGATCGTCGATGAGCCGCAACGGGGATTGATGCAGGCGCGCCGGGCGGGGTGCCTCGCCGCAAGCGGCCGACTGGTCGCCAATATCGACGCCGACACGATGATTCCTCCGGGTTGGTTGGACAAGGTGCTTGCCGCCTTCGAAGCGCATCCCGATCTGGCGGCGCTGAGCGGGCCGTTTGTTCACTATGACCTGCCGAAAACCGTACGGGTCGTCGTGGCGATATTTTATCGGTTTGCGTTTGCCGGTTATCTGCTGGTGCGGTTTGTCTTTCGCGCCGGCTCGATGATGCAGGGCGGCAATTTCGTCGTGCGCAAGAGCGCTCTCGCGACCGCAAATGCATTCAATCCCAATTTCAGCTTTTACGGCGAGGATACCGAATTGGCGCGCCGCCTGAGCAAGGTCGGGGCCGTCAAATTTTCGCTCGCATTGCCGGCCTTCTCGTCGGGGCGACGGCTCGCCGCCGAAGGTCTTTGCCGCGTCGCGTTCCAATACGGCATGAATTATTTGTGGACGGTGCTGTTCAAGCAGCCGTTTACCTTGGATTGGCTCGATTTTCGCCATCCGACCGGCTCCGGCGGCGCGTCGCCGGCCGCTGCGACGCCGGCGCCCGGCGAGCAGCCTCGACCGTAGACGCAGACACAAGATTCATTCCAACCGTCATGGCCGGGCTCGTCCCACCGCTGTCCAGTTTCGGATATATTGGTTAATTTGGCAGTTGTAGTGAAGCACCAGTACCCCGTGGCCGGGCTTGACCCGTGGGCCGTCAGCCCACGGACTTGGTTCCGTGGGCACCCACGTCTTTTTCTTGCAAGACCCCTCCATTGCAAGACGTGGACGGCCGGGTCGAGCCCGGCCGAGGGAGGATGTGCTTCGAAGTATTTGAAGATCATCGTAAATCTGAACCGGACAGCCGTGGGCTCGTCCCGGCCATCCACGACGCGGCACAACCCTGGCGGTTTCCGTGGATGCCCGGCACAAGGCCGGGCACGACGCCCGCAGCCTGTTCCACGGTCGCGTGACAGCGAGAAGGCGGTTCTCTCTCTCGGCTTGGAGGTGACCGGCGTCACTTTTTGGCCATCGCCTACCGCGCCTCGGCCTGCATCTGCCGGCGGCGCAGGGCGCGGCCCGGGCGCTCGCCGGTCGGCTGGCCTGCGGCCCAGACCGGACGGCCGTTGACAAAGACATGCGCGATGCCGGCGGCCGGCATGACCGGCGTCTCGAAGGTGGCGCGATCGATGACCGTTTGCGGGTCGAATACGGTGATGTCGGCATAGGCGCCGACGGCGATGCGGCCGCGGCCGGCGAGGCCGAACCGGCCGGCCGGCAGCCCGGTCATCCGGCGCACCGCCTCTTCGAGGGTGAACAGGCCGAGGTCGCGGCAATAATGGCCGAGCACCCGCGGAAAGGTACCCCACAGCCGCGGGTGCGGATGACTGTCATGCGGCAATCCGTCCGAGCCGATCATCGTGTGCTCGAACCGCAAGCACGCGCTGCACATCGGCCTCGTCCATCATCCAATAGATCGCCCCCGCCGGCTGCAATCGTTCGACCGCAGCCTCGACGCCGACGCCCCAATCGGCGGCGATCGCCGCCAGGTCGCGGCCGGCCTGGTCTGGGGCCGCTTTCGACCAGGTCACCATCACCCTGGTCGCGCGTTCGGCCTGTGCGGCGCTCAGCACCGTCGACGAGGCGATGTAGGGGTAGGCGTCGAGCCCGACCTGCTGCCGGGCGATCGCCGCGGCGATCAACGGCAGGGTCCGGGCGGTCAGTCCGAAATTGTCGCGGCCGACCGTCTTGTGGTGCGAGATGACCACCGGCACCCCGGCGGCGCGGCCGGCGGCAAAGCTCTCGTCGAGGCTGTCGATGACGCCGCCGCCCTCGTTGCGCATATGCGTCGTATAGACCGCGCCGGCCGGCCGCAGCACGGCGGCGAGCGCCTCGATTTCGCCGGGCGGCGCATGGGCCGCCGGGGCATAGGCGAGCCCGCTCGACAAGCCGATCGCACCGGCATCGAGCGCCTCCTGCAACCGCTCGCCCATCCGCGCCAATTCCTGCCGATCGGCCGGCCGGTCGAGCGCCGCCATCGTCCCGACCCGCAATGTCGAATGGCCGACGAGGCAGGCGGCGTTCAGCGCTGCGGGAGCCCGGTCGAGTGCGGCCAGATAGTCGGCAAAACGGCCGTAACGGTAATCCGCGGCCTCGCCGATCAGGTCGAGCGGCGGCGGCGGCGTATGGTCGATCAGGAGCGGCGCCAGGCTGATGCCGCAATTGCCGGTGACGACGGTGGTGACGCCCTGGCTCGCCTTGGCCGCCATTTCGGGGGTCGCGAACAAGGCCCGGTCGTCATGGGTGTGCACGTCGATAAAGCCGGGGGCGACGATATGGCCCGACACGTCGACCTCGCGCGCGCCCGCGCTGCGTCCGACATTGCCGATTGCGGCGATCCGGTCGCCCTCGATCGCGACATCGCGCGCGCAGTCGCGCCCCGCCGCTGCCGTCGACGACCTCGCCGCCGCGCAAAATGTAATCGGCCATCGCCTGCCCCCGCTCGATCCCGTCCGTCCGACACGACAGAAAATGCCCGGCCCGGGCCCGCCGTCAAGCGCTCCGGCGATCCGGCGCAACGCGCCTAAGCCGGGGCCTCGGGCCAGCGCCGGTGCAGCCACAGCCAAGATTTGGGCTGCTCGCGAATCCACCGCTCCAGCATGGCGTTCATCGCCAGACTGAGCGCATAGACGTCCGCCGTGCGGTCGCTGGTGTCGGGCAGTTCCATCGGCGGTTCGCAGATCACCCGGAACCGCGCCGGCCCGAGGCGCACCGAACGGACCGGTATGACCGGGCAGCGGAAGCGCAGGGCGAACTGCGCGAGCGCCGGCGTGGTCATCGCCGGTCGTCCGAAGAACGGCACGGCAAGGCCTTCGTTGAGCTTTTGGTCGACCAGCATGCCCAGCACGCCGCCGCGCCGCAGATGCGCCAACGCCTCGCGTGCGCCGGCGCTGCCTTTGGCGAACATCGGCACCTCCGCCCCCATCGCCTCGCGCCGCATGCGCTGGATCGCGGCGTCGGCCGCCGGGTTGGAAGCCGCCCGATAAAACCAGGATACGGCCAGACCGAGCGAGGCGGCGACCGGCAGACCGATCTCCCAATTCGCCAAATGACCGGAAAACAGGATCGCGGGACCGCCGCGGTCGCGCAGGGCGCGAAACCCGGTGTCGTCGTCGCATATCCAGCCGGGGCCGTCCGCGGTCCGCCGCAGCGCGCCGACATGGGGAAGCTCGGCTACCGTGCGGCCCAAATTCTCCCAGGCGCCGAGCAATACCCGGCGGCGGGCATGCGCATCCAGCTCGGGCAACGCGCGGTGCAGATTCGCCGCCGCTACCCGCGAGACGGGCAGCCAGGGTCCGACGGTCCGCGCCACGCGACCGCCGAGATCGGAGGCGGCCGCCGGCCCGAGCGCGCGGGCAACGCGGATGCCCGCCCGCAGCGCCGCGGCCTGCACTCGATCCCGCAGGGATGGTCTGGACCGGTTCATGGCAGGCGAGCGGGTGGGAATGCTTCGCGACGCTCGTATCCTATCAGCCGATCGCCCGTCCGCGCGACCCAGCCGGCTCGGCCGGCGGCCGCCTCTTGAACATGAGGTCTTCGCTGACCGGAAGGGCGCGCTGCTTGAGCATCGATGCCGAATAGATGCTTCCAGCTATCGCGCCCCCTCGGCGAGCGGGTGTTTGCGCAGGAAGTTGAAGTCGCAGCCCTTGTCGGCCTGCAGGATTTCGCGGCGGTAGAGGCGGGCGTAGCCGCGCTCGGGGATCGGCGGGAGCGACACCGGGCGGCGGGCCAGTTCGTCGGGCGGCGACCATGAGGTCGATCCGCCGCTCCTCGACCGAGAGGCGGATACGGTCGCCGTTCCTGACCTGGGCGAGCGGGCCGCCCGAGGCTGCGTCGGGGGTCACGTGCAAAACGATCGAACCGTAGGCGGTGCCGCTCATCCGCGCGTCGGAGATCCGCACCATGTCCCTGACCCCGGCGCGCGCGAGCTTCTGCGGGATCGGCAGGTAGCCGGCTTCCGGCATGCCCGAGGCCGACAGCGGCCCGGCATTCTGCAACACCAGGAAATCGTCGGGCGTCACGTCGAGACCGGGGTCGTCGATCCGCGCCGACAGGTCCTCGAGCGAGGCGAAGACGACGGCGCGGCCCTCCTTTTCGAACAATTTCGGGTCGGCGGCCGAGCGCTTGAAGATCGCTCCCTTCGGGGCCAATGAGCCGAACAAGGCGACGAGCCCGCCCGTCGGCTGCAACGGGTCGGCGAGCGGCTTGACGACGCTTCGGTCGACCGGTCCGGACGGCTGCGCCAGGCGCTCCCCGAGCGTTTCGCCGGCGACCGTCAGGCAATCGAGGTGCAACAATGGCCGCAACTCGCGCAATACCGCGCCGATGCCGCCGGCGGCGAACAGGTCTTCCATGTAATGCGGGCCGGTCGGTTTCAGATCGACCAAAACCGGGGTCGAATCGCTGATCCGGTTGAGCCGGTCGAGGTCGATGTCGATGCCGGCGCGTCCGGCGACCGCGGTCAGGTGCAATACCGCGTTGGTCGAGCCGCCGATCGCCATCAATACCCGCAGCGCGTTCTCGACCGATTGCGGCGTCACGATCCGGTCGGGGGCGAGCCCGCTGCGCGCCAATTGCATCGCCGCGCGCCCGGTCGCCTCGGCGGCGCGCAGCCGGTCGGCATGCACCGCCGGGATCGCGGCACTGCCCGGCAGGATCATGCCGAGCGCCTCGGCGAGCGAGGCCATCGTGCTCGCCGTCCCCATCACCGCGCAGGTTCCGGCGGTGGTCGCCAGATTGCCCTCGATCTCGCGGATCTCGTCGGTCTCGATCTCGCCGGCGCGGTATTTGGCCCAGAAGCGCCGGCAATCGGTGCAGGCGCCGAGCCGCTCGCCGTGCCAGCGCGAGGTCATCATCGGCCCGGCGACGAGGCCGATCGCCGGCCGGTTGGCGGATACCGCGCCCATCAATTGCGCCGGCACCGTCTTGTCGCAGCCGCCGACCAACACGACCGCATCCATCGGCTGGGCGCGGATCATCTCCTCGGTGTCGATCGCCATCAGGTTGCGGAACATCAGGCTGGTCGGGTTCAGGAACACCTCGCCGAGCGAGATCGTCGGAAAGGTCAAGGGCAGCCCGCCCGCCGCGAGGACGCCGCGCTTGACCGCCTCGATCAGCTCGGGGAAATGGCGGTGGCAGTTGTTGTAGCCCGAATAGGTGTCGGCGATGCCGATCACCGGGCGCGACAGCAACTCGGTCGAATAGCCCATCGAGCGGGCGAAAGAGCGCCGCAGATAGAGCGCGAAATCCGGGTCGCCGTAATTTGTCAGGCCGCGCGCCAGGCCGGGCAGGGGGCCGGAGGGTTCGCTCATGTTGTCCTCTCGCCAGCACAGATGGGCCAGCTTGCCGCCGCGGCGCCGGTGCAGGCAAGCGCCGCATCGCCGGCGTGGGGATCCAGGAACGAGCCGCCGGAAACGGCGGGCCGGCGCCGCCGATGAGCGAGAGCTGCTATAGGGCGGGGGTCGCTGCGGCGACCGGCATGGCGCGGCGGCCGGCGGCGCGACGACTGTGGCATGCGCCGGGCGGTCGGCGGCTTCGAGCCGGGCAACCGCCGCGTCGACCGCGATCCTCAGCCCCTCTGCGTCGAAAAACGAGCCGGGGATCAGCACCCGCGCCGCCAGCACCCGGCGGAACGCGTCGAACAATTCCGGATCGGGCGGCGCCGGGTCGGCCCAAAAATCGTCGAGTTCGCCCTGAAAGGTCAGCCCGGGCAGATCGTAGATCGGCTGGCCGAGGGCGATCACCGGACGGCTTTCGGCCAGCGCCCGGCAGCCGAGCGTGCTGTTGATCGTGACCACCCCGCGGCACGCCGCCAGCAAGGCCGCCAATGCGCCGCCATCGAGCACGGTCAGTCGATCGGAGATGCCGAGCGCCATCGCGATGTGGCCGGTAATCGCCGCCCAGTCATAGAGGCCGCTGTCGAGCGGGTGCAGTTTGACCACCAGCCGCGCCGCCGGCGGGGCGTGCCGGGCGAACGATGTCAGCACATGCTCGATCGCCACATGCACTGCCCGAAACGGCGAATGCAGGCGCATCTGATAGTCGCAGTCGAGCTGCAGCGGAAACAGAAAGACCGGGTCGGCGCCGCGGACCAACTCGTCGATCGCCGCCCTGGCCCGCCGCTCGGCGCCGCGCTGCAAGGCCAGCCGACGCAGCCAGCCGGCATATTCGATCAACTGGAAATAGGGCCGATGGCTCGCATAATGCGGAAACCGCCGCGCCGCCAGCATCGATGCCGCGGTGTACAGAACATCCTCGACGGCCCGGCGGCGGAAACTCCCCGGCACCGAGGGCGGATCGCTCCACTCCGGTAAAAGCCGGACTTCCTCGCGGTACCAATCCGGCACGCGCGGCAAGGCCGAAAAGGCGTTGACCCCGCCTTCCTCGAAGGTGATCCAATCGGGCCGCAGATAGCCCTCTTCGACCACCATCGCCCGCACCCCGCGCGCCCGGGCCACCGGGATCGCCGCCCGGTGCAGCGGCCGGCAATCGCCAAAAAGGACCATGTCGTCGACCCGCCGGTCGATCAGCAGGCGTTCGAGAAACGCCGGCCAGGCCTCGGCGCCGTCGCGAAAATCGACCGCCCCGGGCAGCCGCCAAAAGGCCCGGTCGCCGCCGTTGAAATTGACCCGGTGGACGGCGTGGCCGCGCATCGCCAGGGCCTTGCCGAGCCGCTCGAAGAACCGCGACGCCAAGCCCTGCAAAAACAGAAAGCTGCGGCCGGATACTGCCACCCTAGCCTTTCTCCGCCAGCCGATCCGCTCCCGGCGCGTCGCGAGACGGGCAAGGTCAATCTCGGCGAGCCCGCGGCGCCATGTCCACGACTTTCTGCGAGACGGAGCCCGGAACTTGCGATCGAGAAATCAGCCGGCCAGCCGAACGGGCAAGAGAGATCGTGAACGAATGGCCGAGACGCCCTTCCTGGGGCGGCTCGGGGGTCACACCACGGGCGCGGCGTAGAGCCCGGCGAGCGTCTGCCGAACGCGCCCAAACTTCGGGGATTTCCGATACTTACTTAGCCAGTGCGCGTTTCCGAGAGCGGGTGAGCGCCCTCCGGCTTAACCGGCATTGAATTTAAAGCATCACGCCCGTAGTTTGCCACCCCCAAAAACATTGGCAAGGGAGGCAAACATGCCGGCCTATCTAGTCGCGGAGGTCGAAATTACCAACCGGGCCGGATTCGAGCCCTATGGGGCGGCGGTCGGCGCCACTGTCACGCAATATGGCGGCCGCTTCCTGGTCCGGGGCGGGGCTACGGAACTGATCGAGGGTGGACCGGAGCCGAAAATAGTCGTGATCCTGGAATTTCCCGATAACGCGGCTTTGAAGCGCTGGTACGATTCAGCGGAGTACCAGAAGATCCTGCCGAGCCGGCTCGACAACTCGACCGGCCGCCTCTTCATCGTCGAAGGTGTGAACTAGCCGGTGTGCGCCTGATCGATCCCGGGGGCGGGTTCAGACCGCGGCTGCCCCGCGCCCGGCCTCGTCGATAGCGGCGCGGGCCAGCGCATCGGCGCGCTCGTTCTCGGGATGGCCGGCATGGCCGCGGACCCAGATCCAGGCTGATCTCGTGTCCGGCGGCGGCGGCATCGAGCCGCTGCCACAGATCGATGTTCTTGACCGGCTTTTTGTCGGCGGTGCGCCAGCCGCGGGCCTTCCAGCCGTGGATCCATTTGGTGATGCCGTCGCGCAGATATTGGCTGTCGCTGTAGAGCCGCACCCGGCAACGGCGCTTCAAGGCTTCGAGGGCGGCAATTGCCGCCGTCACCTCCATGCGGTTGTTGGTCGTGTCGCGCTCGAAACCGCTCAACTCCCGCTCGACCCCGCGACAGCGCAGGATGGCGGCCCAGCCGCCCGGCCCCGGATTGCCGCGGCAGGCGCCGTCGGTGAAGATCTCGACCTCGTCGGGGTCAGGCATCGAGGCCATAGGCGCGCAAATCGGCGATGCCGCGGTGGAAACGCAGCTTCTTCAGATATTCGAGCGGGTCTTTCGGCCGGACCAGCGCGCCTTCGGCCTGGTTGAACCAGTCGAACAGCCGGGTCAGCAGAAACCGCAGCGCGCTGCCGCGGGCGAGCAACGGCAATGCCGCGAGTTCGGCCGCCGACAGGTCTCGCACCTGCCGGTAGCCGTCGAGCAGCGCCCTCGCCTTGGTCACGTTGAAGCTCCCATCGGCTTCAAAACACCAGGCGTTGAGGCAGATCGCCAAGTCATAGGCCAGGAAATCGGTGCAGGCGAAATAGAAATCGATCAGCCCGGACACCTCACGGCCGTGGAAAAACACATTGTCCGGGAACAGGTCGGCGTGGATGACGCCGGTCGGCAGGGTCTGCGGCCAGGCGTTTTGCAGCCGGGCGAGTTCGGCTTCGAGCTCCTCGGCCAGCCCCGGCCGGAATTCGTCCGCGCGAGTTCGGCACGATCGCTGGAGCCGCCGCCATCCGGCGACCGACAGGTCGTTGGCCCGCTGCATCCCGAATGACGCCCCGGCGCGATGCAGACCGGCCAGAGCACGGCCGAGGCCGGCGCAATGGAACGGTTCGATGCGCCGCGGCCACATGCCGGCCAGAAAGGTCACCAACGCCGCCGGCCGGCCGCACAGCCGGCGCAGCGCGATGCCGTCGCGCCCGTTTACCGGCGTCGGGCAGGCGACGCCGCGGCGGGCCAGATGCTCCATCAGCGCTATGAAGAACGGCAGGTCGGCCGGGGCCACCCGTTTCTCATAGAGCGTCAGGATGAAATTGCCGCGCTCGGTCTGCACCAGAAAATTCGAGTTCTCGACGCCCTCGGCGATCCCCTTGCACGACAGCACCTCGCCGATGTCGTAATGCGCGACAAAGGCCCGCAGCGCGTCGTCGGCAACGTCGGTGTAGACCGCCATCGGGTGTCCATGCCCTCCGCCGTCGACCCGTCTTGTGCGGGGGGCGCGGCTCGAATAAAGTGCGGGCGCTGCATAAAAATCGCCCGCGAGGCGCGGAACGCAGCAGCGGCGACGCCAGGAAGGAACGAATGACCGATCCGATCCCCGCGCAAAAAGAGCCCTACGGCATCACTGTCGAAGCCGGCAAGCGGTATTTCTGGTGTGCTTGCGGGCGCAGCGGCAATCAGCCGTTCTGCGACGGGTCGCACCAGGGCACCGGACTGACCCCCTTCATGTTCACCGCGGCGGCGAGCGAAGAGGTCTGGCTCTGCGGCTGCAAGCAGACCGGCGGCAAGCCGTTCTGCGACGGGACCCATAACGGCCTGTGAATCGGGTGCAGGCGGCCCGGGGAGCGGCACTCCTCGGCCTTGTGGCGCTTTCCGGCTGCGGCTGGTTTTCGTCGTCCTCGTCCGAGCCGGCGGCGCAGTGTCCGAGTGCGATCATCCTGCGGTCGCTCGCCAACACTGCGGTATTCGGCCCGGGCACCGGGCGTAGGCCGGAAAACGTCGCGTTTTACGGGCTGCTCAGCGAAGTCGCGACGAAATGCAGCGCCGGCCCCGATGCGATGCAGGCCAAGTTCGATGTCGTCGTGATCGGCCAGCGCGGCCCGGCAGCCAAAGGCGACACCGTCGATCTACCCTATTTCGTCGCGGTCACCGGACCCGACCAGTCGGTGCTGTCGCGAAATTCGTTCAGCGTTCGCATCGCCTTCGCTCCCGGCAAGGTCCGCGCCGGGGTTACCGACCATATCGAAGAAGCGATCCCGCTGCGCGGGCATAAGCCGAGCGATCTGAGCATCTATCTCGGTTTTGAGCAGGGCCCGGACGCGATCGAATTCTACAAACGCTTCCGCGGCCGCTGACCGGAATTCTGTTTGCGCTTGCGGGCCGCCATGGTTTCCGGCGGTCGGTTCCTCCTCCGCACAGCGGGGGAGGTGGCGACCGAAGGGAGCCGGAGGGGGCAGCCGCGCTTTCGATGCCAACGATTGGTGCCCGAACGCTGGTTTGCGCAGCCTTGAATATTTGCGGTCTCCTATCACTTAGTGATATGGTTTGGCGTGTCCGGCGCCTGTCAAACCCTCGCCTACCTGCTCGACCTCGATGGCGAGGAGATCGTCTACGACGGCGGGCATGTGGCGCGGTTCAGCGTCAAGAGGATCGAGGCTACGCCTGAGAAACCTCATGGCATCTCGTATTCGCTGACCTTCCACGCGGCGGACGGTCGACGGCTGATCGGCTACGACAATGCCCACGGGGTGCCGCACCGGGGCGGCAGGTTTGTCGACCGGCAGGTCCCCTTTGATCACTGGCACCGTGACGCGAGCGACGAAGGGCGGCCCTATCGCTTCGTGACCGCCGAGAAGCTCATTGCCGATTTCTTCGATGAAATCGAGCGCATTCTAAAGGAGCGGAAGGATGGCTGATAAAATCAAGGTCGGCATCGCCAGCCACGACGAGCTTCGCGAGCGCGCCTTAGAGATTGCTCGCGGGGACCGTCGGCGCCGGCCGGCCGAACCGAAAATCTGGTTCACGTCGCTGGATTCGCTGGCCAAGGTGCTGTCGGGACCCAACCGCAAGCTGCTGCGCATCATCGACGAGCGGCACCCGTCCTCACTTGCCGAATTGGAGGCGTTGACCGGCAGGAAGGCAAGCAACCTGTCGCGTACCCTCAAGACCATGAGCCAATACGGTCTGGTAAGGCTCGCTCCCGGCAAGCGCGGCTCGATCGCTCCCGAAGTGCTGGTGCGCAAAGTCCAAATGGACCTGTCGCTCATCGGGTAAACCTTCATAAGATCGTAAACCGGTTCTTAACCAAATGGGCTGTACGCGGTAGCAGATTGATACTCGTCTGTATCGAAGATAAGGGGCATTGATGAAACCGGGCTTCAAGACCTGGTTAGAGAGTTGTTACAGGCCCAACGTGGTTGCCAGCCGGATGTCCAATTGCAAGAGAGTTGAGGAGCACTACGAAGATCTCGACCTCCTGTACGACACTCATAGAATGACAACTCTCCTCTCGTGTCTTGAATATTCCACGGATGACGAGAGACATGGGCGACCAAATCCATCGAAAATACCAATCCAGGGCATCTTACGTACTGGGCTGGCTGCGCTCCGCCATGCGGTTTGCCTCTATATAAAATTCCGCAAGGGCGAAGCCCCGAGGCCTCGTCAGATCACTTGGCAAATCGTCCCCAGCGATAACGCCGGCTCCGCCGCATGGGATGGTGATGACCTTCTGCTGAAGGTGACCGCCGAGTTGGGGGTTGACTTGCCTAGGCTTATCGCCAAATCCGCCATCTGGGTAGACCCTGCCGTCTTCCACGCTCGACGGATGCAGCACGCCCACGCCGCATGGTTCCCTGATTGTAGGCGGGGAAAGAACGGCGAGCCGAAGAGAGGAGTGGCGAACGGGGTCCGATTTGACGACAACACGATGGCCAATTTGGCGATCAAGGTAGCCGTGTTTGGCTCTCGCGACCTTTGCACGCGTCTGCATGTATGTCACGTATGGCCGGAAACCTGCTACGACGTGCGATATCATCACGAGCCTCGCAAATCTGGTTCTGTTACCTGCTCCCTTGGCGGGCCTCTCCGATCACCACCGGTCTGTTGCCGAATGCATTCGGTATCGCTCCTATCAACTGTTCGGCTGGTATCCTGAAGAGGCCTGCCCTCCGATGAAGCCCGGAGGTTACCCCGCGGCATCCCATTGGGCTCCGTTCCTGCCGATCCCACAGAAAATCCGGCAGAAGTTCGCGATCTCGCCGGCCTGATCGGGCAGCTAGCGGAGGACGATGACCGCGATGGCGAGCGCGTCGACGTCCTGCTGGAAGGCCAGATTCCGATCGACGGTGAGAAAACACGTCAAATTCCTGCGACGCGAGCGCTAATAGTTCGCCGTTGCCGACCGCAGTCCACCCCATTTGCCGGGCAGTGCTGACCTCGTGCCCGACGAGATCGCGCGCCAGCCGCCAATCGACGCATTCGTCGAGAAAAATCCTCATGCCGTCGTTTCAATCAGGCTGTCCTTTGCCGCCTCGAGAAATTCAATGACCTGCTCGCGCGTGACCGATGGGAAGCCGGCGAGGAAATCGTCGATCGATTCGCCCGCTTCGAGATAGTCGAGCAGCGTCTGCACCGGAACGCGGGTGCCGCAGAAGACCGGTGTGCCGCCCATGACATCGGAGTTGCGGCAGACGGCGTGCTTCTCATGCGTCAACCCGCCCCAAATGATGCAATTGGGCGCTTACCGCATCGTCGGCATCACGTATTCGGCGCCGGCGCGGATGCCGGTCGGCCAGCGCGCGGTCATCGTCTTGAGCCGGGTGTAAAAGCGCACGCCTTCGCTGCCGTAGACCGCCATGTCGCCGAACAGCGAGCGCTTCCAGCCGCCAAAGCTGTGGAACGCCATCGGCACCGGGATCGGCACGTTGATCCCGACCATGCCGATCTGGACGCGGTTGGCGAATTCGCGCGCGGCGTCGCCGTCGCGGGTGAAGATCGCGGCGCCGTTGCCGTATTCGTGGTCGTTGACGAGCTTTGTCGCGCTGTCGAAATCGGGGCTGCGCACGACCGACAGGACCGGGCCGAAGATCTCCTCCTTGTAGATCCGCATCTCGGGCTTGACCTCGTCGAACACGCAGCCGCCGAGGAAGAAGCCGTTCTCGTAGCCCTGCAATTTGAGGCCGCGGCCGTCGACGACGAGCTTGGCGCCCTCCTTGACGCCGAGATCGACATAGGAGCGGACCTTGTCGAGATGCTGCCGGGTGACCAGCGGCCCCATCTCGGCCTCGGGATCGGTGCCGGGGCCGATCTTCAGCGCGCGCACCCGCGGCACCAGCTTGTCCATCAGCCGGTCGCCGACCCCGCCGACCGCGACCGCGACCGACACCGCCATGCAGCGCTCGCCGGCGGCGCCGTAGGCCGCGCCCATCAGCGCGTCGGTCGCCTGGTCGAGATCGGCGTCGGGCATCACCACCATGTGGTTCTTGGCGCCGCCCAGCGCCTGCACCCGCTTACCGGCCGCGGCGGCGGTCGTGTAGATGTATTCGGCGATCGCGGTCGAGCCGACAAAGCTGACCGCCGCGACGCCGGGATGCTGCAGGATCGCGTCGACCGCCTCCTTGTCGCCGTTGACGACGTTGAAGACGCCCGGCGGCAGCCCGGCCTCGGTCAGCAATTCGGCGATGCGCAGGCCGGCCGACGGGTCGCGCTCCGACGGCTTCAGGATAAAGGTGTTGCCGCTGGCGAGCGCCATCGGGAACATCCACATCGGCACCATCGCCGGAAAATTGAACGGGGTGATGCCGGCGCACACGCCCAAGGGCTGGCGCACCGACCAGCTGTCGATGCCGCGGCCGACCTGCTCGGTGAACTCGCCCTTCATCAGATGCGGGATGCCGCAGGCGAATTCGACGACTTCGGCGCCGCGGGTGATCTCGCCCTGGGCGTCGGAAAACACCTTGCCGTGCTCCTCGGAGATCGTGCGCGCCAGCGCGTCGGCTTCGCGGTTCAGCAGTTCGAGGAACTTGAACATGACCCGCGCGCGGGTCAGCGGCGGGGTCGCGGCCCAGCCCGGGAAGGCCTTGGCTGCCGCCTGCACCGCCTGGTCGACCTCGCCCGCCGCGGCAAAGGCGACGCGGCGGATCTTCTCGCCGGTCGCCGGGTTGAACACGTCGCCCCAGCGCCCGTTCGACCCGTCGATCCGCTTGCCGCCGATATAATGCTGGACGTCGCTCATCTCGATCGATCCGCCCGCTGCCATGCCGAAGCTGGGCATGATAGGCGTTTCGCTCGATGACGGACCATCCTTCTGTGGCGCAACCGAAAAGCTGAGGACACCCGTTGTTCATCGTCGGCAAACTCGTCTGGGCCATCCTCCAGCCCGGCAATCTGCTGCTGCTGTGCCTCTGCGGCGGCGTCCTGCTCGGGCTGGCCTCGCGCGGCAGGCGCGGCCGGATCCTGGTCGCGCTGGCGACATTCGGCCTGCTGGTGCTGGCGGTGGCGCCGGTCGGCCCGGCGCTGCTGCTCCCTCTCGAACAGCGCTTTTCGCGGCCGGCCACCCTGCCGGCCAAAATCGACGGCATCCTGATCCTCGGCGGCGCCGTCGTCCCGCGCCTCTCGCTGGCCTACGGCGAAACCGTATTCAACAGCGCGGTCACCCGCGTCCTGACCGGGACCGCACTCGCCCGGCGCCATCCCGAGGCGAGGGTGGCGCTGCTCAGCGGCGAAGGCGAGTTGTTGCCCGTCGGCTATTCCGAGGCGCGCGCGACCCTCGGCTTTGTCCTCGATCAAGGGATCGCCCGCGACCGGGTCATCCTCGAAGAGAGGTCGCGCAGCACCCACGAGAACGCGGTCTTTGCCAAGGCGTTGATCCGGCCCGAACCCGGCCAGGTATGGGTGCTGGTGACCTCGGCCTATCACATGCCGCGCGCCGTTGCGTCGTTTCGCGCAGTAGGCTGGCCATCGATCCCGTACCCGGTCGACTTCCGGGTCGATCCGCATACCTGGCTGCGCCCCGGCTTCAGTCTGCTCGACGGGCTCGACATGGCGACGCTCGCCGGCAAGGAGTGGGTGGGGCTCGCCGCCTACCGGATGTTCGGCTGGACGCGGGAATTGTTCCCGGCGCCGAACACCGCAGCGGCGACGCGGCGGCCAGACTGATCGATGCGGCCCCGCCGCCCGGCGCAACGGTCCGCTGCTACATTCCCTTCAATGTGCTGTAGAAAGAGAACGCGGACCAGAAAATCAGCACCGTCACCCCGCCCCAATAAACCCATCGGTACATCGCAGGCCTCCTGGCGCCGATGATGACGATCGGGCAAATTCCGTCGCCGGCACCACCTGGCAGGGCTATAGGGACCGAGGCCGGGTGTCGTCCCCGCACCGCAACATGGGCATGGGCGTCGAGAGCGAAGACGATGCGCGGTCAGCCGGACGGATGCGTCGAATTGTCGGTCGAGGGCATCGGCGTCGCCGGGGACGGCATCGCACAGTGGCGGGGCGAGCCTGTATTCCTGCCGTTCACCGTGCCGGGCGATCGGGTGCGTGCGCGGCTCGGCAGTCGCCGCGGCGCCGGGTGGGAAGGCCGTCCGGTTTCGATCCTGGTCCCCGGCCCCGAACGCGTTGCGCCCCCGTGCCGGCATTTCGGCCATTGCGGCGGTTGCGCCTTGCAGCATCTCGATCCGGCGCTTTATCGCCGGGTCAAGCTCGGCGCGCTTACGACCGCGCTCGATCGTGTCGGGATAGACCCCGCACTCGTCTCACCGCTGCGGATGGTGCCGCCGGCGCGACGCCGGGCGCGGCTCGGCCTGGCGCGCCCGCGCGATCCGCGGAAGCCGGCCGAGATCGGATTTCGCCGGCGCTGGCGTCACGATCTGATCGACCTCGAGGAATGTCCGGTGCTGGAGCCGGGGCTGTTCGCTCTCGTCGAACCGCTGCGGCGGCACGTCGCTGCGCTGCTGCCGCCGGGCGGCGGCGGCGAGGCGACGCTGACCCGCACCGACAGCGGCGTCGATCTGCTGTTCGAAGCCCGCGAACCACCCGGGCTCGGGGAATTCGAGGCCTTGGCGGGACTGGCCGAATTGACCGATCTCGCCCGGATCGTCTGGCGCTCGCCCGGCTCGGAAATCCCGATCGTCGAACGTCGCCCGGTGCGCGTGCTGCTGTCGGGGGCAGCGGTCGCGGTGCCACCCGGCGCCTTTCTGCAGCCGAGCGCGAAAGCCGAGCAATTCCTCGTCGAAGAGGTCGTGGCGGCGATCGGGACACGCCGTCCGGCGCTCGACCTCTATGCCGGTCTCGGCGCCTTCTCCCTGGCTTTGGTCGAGGCCGGGATCGGGCCGGTGCATGCGGTCGAAGGCGAGGCGCGCGCCGCCGCTGCGCTCGGCCATGCCGCCGCAGGCGTTCGGGGTCTGACCGTCGAGCGGCGCGACCTCGCGCGCGACCCGCTGTCGCCCGAAATGCTCGCGTTCTACAAGGCCGCGGTGTTCGATCCGCCGCGCGCCGGCGCCGCCCGGCAGGTTGCCGCGCTCGCCGCCGCGCGCCTCGACACCGTGGTCGCGGTCTCGTGCAATCCGGCAACCTTCGCTCGCGACGCCGCCCGGCTGATCGCCGGCGGCTATCGCCTGCACCGGATCATGCCGGTCGACCAGTTCGCCTGGACCCCGCACCTCGAATTGGTGGCGACCTTTCGCCGGTGAGACGATCGCGTCCGCACCCTTTTCGGCCTCTGCATTACGATCGCGTCTGCCGTGGTTTTCGAGACGTCGGTCCCGGCGCGGCGTCTCGAAGCTGCGGGCCTTCCGGGCCGACAGGCGCCGGTGTCGCGAGCGCGATCCGCCGAAAGACCGGCGAGGCGGTTATCCGAGCGCCTTGGCGGCGCGGGCGACCCGGTCGGCGCGATCGCGCTGGCGCGGCTCGGCGGCGGCGAGAACGGCCTGCCGAATGGCGGGTTCGGCCGTCTCGGGCGATCCGGATGAAAAGGGCGGCGCCGGGTCGTACTCGATCGCGAGCTGGATCGCTTGCGCCGCCGCCGGGCCGGCGATCTCGGCCGCCACGCTCAGGGCCACGTCGATCCCGGCGGTGACCCCGCCGCCGGTGAACAGATTGCCGTCGACGACGACCCGCTGCGCCACCGGCTCGGCGCCGAAGGCGCGCAGCAGATCGCGGGACATCCAGTGGGTCGCCGCCCGCCGGTGGCGCAGCAACCCGGCCGCGCCGAGAACCAGCGAGCCGGTGCAGATGCCGACGACACAGCGAGCACCTGCCGCCGCTCGGCGCAAAAACCGCAGCACTTCCTCATCCTCGAGCAATGGGTTGATGCCGGGCCCGCCGGGAACCAGGATCAGATCGAGCGCCGGGCAGTCGGCGAGACGGACCTGCGGCAGGATCGTCAGCCCGTGCTCTGAGCGCACCGGCTCCAGGTCCTTTGCCAGCAACAGGGTCTCGGCGCCGGGCAGACGGGCCAATACCTCGTAGGGGCCGGTCAAGTCGAGCTGGGTCAGGTTCGGAAACACCAGCATACCGCTGCGCCAAGTCATCTCGCTCACCGCCTGTTTCAGGGCAAAATCGGCCGCGCTCCGACCGGCGCTTTTTATCTGCATGTCTCGATCCGGGGCAACCGGGAGAGGGCCATGCCTCCGATGCGGGACCCGCCGCTGCCGATGTGCTGGCTTGCCGCCGGGAATTCTGCGTATAACGCGCGCCGGCGGCGACCGCTTGCCGGTGCGAGTCGGCTGGGAAGCGCCCGGACCGGCAAAGCGTGCGGCACGCGAAGGGTTGATCCGAGTTCCCCGATTTCAGCTTGGCACACGGACCGAGCACACCTATGCCAGATACGGTCGTCGCCCACACCGGAGCCCATGCGATCGGCCGAAACTTGGCGGTCGCCGCGCTCGGCGTGGTCTACGGCGATATCGGCACCTCGCCGCTCTATGCCGTCAAGCAGTGCTTCGAGACGGCCGAAGGGGTCAGCCGGCTGCGGATATTCGGCGTGCTGTCGCTGATCGTCTGGTCGCTGACCGTGGTGGTCACGGTCAAATACGTGCTGGTCCTGATGCGCGCCGACAATCGCGGCGAAGGCGGCATTTTGGCGCTGATGGTGCTGGCGATGCGCGCGGCGGGCGGCGCGCGCAATCGCTGGATCCTGTTGGCCGGGCTGTTCGGCGCGGCATTGTTTTTCGGCGACGGGGTGATCACCCCGTCGATCTCGGTGTTGAGCGCGGTCGAGGGCTTGAAGGTCGCGACGCCGGCGCTCGAACCCTATGTGGTGCCGCTGACCTTGGTGCTGCTGATCGTGCTCTTTGTCGTGCAGCGCGGCGGAACCGGCCAGCGTCGGCCGCTATTTCGGCCCGGTGATGATCCTCTGGTTCGGCGTGATCGGGCTGCTCGGGCTGCTTGAGATCGCGCGCAACCCGGCGATCCTCAGGGCCGTCGATCCGTTCTACGCGATCGATCTGTTGTTGCACAAGCCCGGCAAAGGATTCGTGCTGCTCGGCTCGGTCGTGCTGGCGGTGACCGGCGCCGAAGCGCTCTATGCCGATATGGGCCATTTCGGGCGCGGGCCGATCCGCAGGGCCTGGCTGCGCTTTGTGTTCCCGGCCCTGCTGCTGAATTACTTCGGTCAGGGCGCGCTGCTCCTCGCCCATCCGGACGCGGTGGAAAACCCGTTTTATCGACTTGGCCCGGGTTGGGCGATCTATCCGCTCGTGGCGCTCGCCTCGATCGCGACCGTCATCGCTTCGCAGGCGGTGATCTCGGGCGCCTTTTCGCTGACCAGTCAGGCCGTGCAACTCGGTTATCTGCCCCGCATGCAGGTGCGCCATACTTCGGAGCAGGCGATCGGCCAAGTCTATGTGCCGGCAATGAACAGCACCTTGCTGGTGGCGGTGGTGGCGACTGTGCTGGTGTTTCGGTCGTCGGACGCGCTCGGCAGCGCTTACGGCATCGCCGTCACCGGCACGATGACGGTGGATAACACTCTAGCCTTTACCTATTTTTGGCGCGGCGCCGGCTGGCGGTTGTGGCAGTTGATCCCGCTGTTTGGCGTGTTCCTGTTCGTCGATCTGTCGTTTTTCAGCGCCAATATGCTGAAGATTGTCGAAGGAGGCTGGTTTCCGCTGGCCATCGCCGGCTTCGGCTATGCAACCATGATGACCTGGATCTGGGGCCGCAAGCGCGTCGCGGCGCAGCGGGCAAGCGGGGCGATGCCGCTGGTCACCCTGATCGAAACCCTGCGGCCCGATCATCCGGTGCGGGTGCCCGGCACCGCAATCTACATGACGGCGCGGGTCGAGAACGTGCCGGCGGCGCTGCTCCACAACATGAAGCACAACAAGGTCCTGCACGAGCGCAACGTGCTGATGACGGTAAGCACCGAAGACGTGCCGCGGCTGCCCGAGGCGGACCGACTGGAAATCCACCATCTCGGCCTGAACTTTCATACCGTCAGGATCCATTACGGTTTCCTCGAAGAGCCCGACATCCCGCGTGCCTTGGCGCTGTGCCGGGTCGGTGGGTTCCGGTTCAACCTGATGGACACCTCTTTTTTTGTCGGGCGCGAAAAGATCGTCGCCAAGCGGCGCTTCAGCCTGGCGCTGCCGTTCAAGACCCTGTTCATTACGATGTCGAACATGGCGCTCGATGCGACCGAGTTTTTCCGGATCCCGATCAACCGCATCGTCGAATTGGGCGGGCAAGCCGAAATCTGACCCGATCGCCCGCCACTATCGCGAGATGGTCGCCATCGGCACAAACGACGGCCGGACCGCCCGCCTTACACCGCCCGCCTGAAGAGGCGCACCGAGGCAGCTATCAGCCTCATGCCGCCCAAGCCTTTGAGCAAGACATCTCGCGCGTGGAGCACATCCTGCCCGAGCGGATGCCGAGAAAGCCGCAATCCGTAGACCCAGCCGACAGCGCAAAGCATTCCCGCAACAAGCGCCATCTGTTTCGATAAATCAGCCCCCGAACCGGCGCCGAGCATAGTAATTACCGGGCCGATCGCACTCAGCGCCAATATCACGATACTCTTTCGCATAGCGCCGGCCAGCTCTGCGATAGTGAAGGCGAGCCGGGAACGCACGATTAAAAGTGAAATGAAAACATTGATGGGTACAATGACCAGCATGCTCAACGGACCGCCGTAAAGTCCGTACCATGCCGTTCCCAGCCACCATAAACTCGTGAATATGATAGCTTGCGCCAGGACAATGACCGGCAGAAATCGAACGGCGCCGGCGGCAATGAGCGTTGGATATTCGAGACCTACCGGGAAATTGAAAAACAAGGAAGCTGCAATGATTTGCAGGATCGGCGCGACCGCCAGCCACTTCTGTCCCAGCAAAATTTCGACGAGCGGATGAGCCAAAACCACCAACAGCATCAGCGCCGGCCATTGGATCGCGGTGAGGTATTCAATCGCCTTGAGATAGCTGTCCTTTAACGCATGCCCGCGGCGGACCTTGTCGGAAAAGGCGGGAAGGGCCACAGCACCGAAACCCGCGAGAATGACCCGTTCCGGAAATCCCGCCAGCGAAAACGCGCGCTGAACGAGGCCGACGGCTTCAACATTGAGAACCCTGCCCAGAACGAGATAGAAAAGATTTTCTGATAAACTGCGTATTACGATAGTGGCGCTGTCGAAGACGCCGAACCCCAACACGTTGCGCCACTCACTTAGTAATGGACGAAAGATTGATAAGTCACGATAAAACCAAAAGCAACAGGATACCCCCGATACGGCTGCGCCGACGGTGGCCCACGCATAACTCATGAAGCCAAATCCGAGAGCCGCCAAGGCAATACCTATCGCTCCGTAGATCGCGATGGACACAATCCCGATTATAGCAAGACGTTCAAAGGCCATTTCTCGCGCCAACAGCGCCATGATCGGAAGCGAAAAAGGACCCATCAAATAGGTAATCACGATTACCTGCAAATAACGCTCAAGCATAGGATCGCCGTAATATAACGCTATTGGCCGCGCCATGCCGGTGACCGCAATCGCCATCACTAATGTCACAAGTACGCTGATCGTCCAACTGGTTCTGATCTTGTCAGAATTTAACCCCTCCGTTTGCACGAGATATGCCCCGCCGGCGAGACCGCGGATGGCGTCGGCTATCAACAAAATCGCGCCGCCGAGCACGGAAAGACCGTACTCTGCCGGCGTGAGTAAGCGAGACATAATTAAAGATGTCACAAGCCCTATTATCGTAACAACATATCGTCCGGCCGACGCCCACAAGAAAGCTTTTTTAAATCCCGGCATCAAACATCCTCTTCATCGGCCTATTACCGCAAGCGTGGTCAGCTGAGCAGTTACGGATGTTTAGACACACATTAAGTACGGTACCATCGAAATTCTTCACTCAATATCGGTGCAGCAAGGCTCTTCCTCGTTCAGCATGTTCAAATTCGACCATGACGAAATGCCTTCGGGTTTACCGGGCGCTGCGCGCAACATGGGCGAAAGCGCGGGCCGGCGAGCGGTCGGGGCCCCGGTCGATATGGTGTCTTGGAAAGCGGCGTCCGAACTTGTCATCAGCATCGACGGTGACGCCCAACCGCTCCCGCTGCTCGCCTGTCGAAGTAGACCGCGCTCTGCCCTGCCGGCGGATCCGGTCTATCTCTGCGCAACCAAAGCGCTTTGGGCATTTCCCTACACACGAGCAACCGTCACCTCATGGAATTACGAGCTTCTTCGCAAGTCTATCAGAAAAGCCTCGTGATAGGCAACGGCTGCCTTTTGGATATTGTTTGCCTTCGATATAAGCATCGCCGCCACGATCGGTGAACGTCCATCGTCCGCCGAGCTTTACATGCTGTGAATCGTTCAAATATTCGGCACAAATTAGGAACCTGTGCAGGTCACCGCCATCCGGGCGAGGGAACGGCACCACGCGAGGTCCGAGGATCGGTTTCCAAAGTCGCGTGCGCGGCATGCTTTTCGAGCGTCGCTTGGCCGCAAGGCTTGTCTGCTGAGGCAGCCGGCCGATCCCTCTACAGACGACCATCGCGCTGCTTTCGCCAGGGACCGTCCCGCGGCCGCTATCGGGTCATGTCGTAACGCCCTCGAAACGCTTTTTGATCCGCAATTCGTTTAAATATGGTCGGAGTGAGAGGATTTGAACCTCCGGCCCCTGCCTCCCGAAAGCAGTGCTCTACCAGGCTGAGCTACACTCCGCCGACCGGGCGCGTCTATAGCGCTGTCGGCGCCGGCAGGCAGATCCGGCGTCGCGCAATGCCGGCCGATCGGAGCGCGTCCGGTCAGAAGCCGCGCTCGGTGGCGAAGGCCGCGGCCTCGGTCAGCGCGCGGCGCAGCGGCGGCGTCGGGGAAAACCGCCAGCGCCTCGATCGCCTCGGCGGCGTAGGCGCGGGCGCGCGCCAGGGTCTCGGCCAGCGCGCCGCGCCGCTCGACGAGCCGCATCGCGCGGTCGAGATCGCCCGGCCCTGCTCGCCTGTCTTCGAGCGTGCGCCGCCAGAACGCGCGCTCCTCGGCGTCGCCGCGGGCATAGGCGATGATGATCGGCAGGGTCATCTTGCCGTCGCGGAAATCGTCGCCGACCGCCTTGCCGAGCTCGTCCTGCTGCGCCGAGAAATCGAGCATGTCGTCGATCAGCTGGAAGGCGATGCCGAGATTGCGGCCGAAGCGCTCGAGCGCCTCCTCTTCCTCGGCCGGGCCGCTCGGCGATGACCGCGCCGATCCGGCTCGCCGCGGCGAACAGCGCGGCGGTCTTGGCCTCGATGACTTCGAGATAGGCCGCCTCGCGTGGTCGCGGTGTCGTTGGCGGTCATCAGCTGTGCACCTCGCCCTCGGCGATGACCGCGGCGGCGCGCGACAGGATCTCGAGGATGCGCAGCGAGCCGTCCTCGACCATCAGCTCGAACGACGCGGCTGAACAGGAAATCGCCGACCAGCACCGCCGGCTTGTTGCCCCACACGGCGTTGGCGGTGTCGCGGCCGCGGCGCAGGTCGCTCGCGTCGACGACATCGTCGTGCAGCAGGGTCGCGGTGTGGATGAACTCGACCGCGGCGGCGAGCGCGATGTGGCGCTCGCCGCGATAGCCGCACAGCCGGGCGCAGCCGAGGGTCAGCATCGGCCGCAGCCGCTTGCCGCCGGCCGCGACGATGTGGCCGGCGAGCTGCGGGATCAGCGCCACCGGGCTGTGCATGCGCTCGACGATCAGCCGGTTGACGCGTTCGAGGTCGGCTT
>CAVPBN010000032.1:0-37062 GCA_963701815.1 uncultured Alphaproteobacteria bacterium | reverse complement strand
GGGCGGGTTCAGACCGAGGCTGCCCCGCGCCCGGCCTCGTCGATCGCGGCGCGGGCCAGCGCATCGGCGCGCTCGTTCTCGGGATGGCCGGCATGGCCGCGGACCCAGATCCAGGCGATCTCGTGTCCGGCGGCGGCGGCATCGAGGCGCTGCCACAGATCGATGTTCTTGACCGGCTTTTTGTCGGCGGTGCGCCAGCCGCGGGCCTTCCAGCCGTGGATCCATTTGGTGATGCCGTCGCGCAGATATTGGCTGTCGCTGTAGAGCCGCACCCGGCAACGGCGCTTCAAGGCTTCGAGGGCGGCAATTGCCGCCGTCACCTCCATGCGGTTGTTGGTCGTGTCGCGCTCGAAACCGCTCAACTCCCGCTCGACCCCGCGACAGCGCAGGATGGCGGCCCAGCCGCCCGGCCCCGGATTGCCGCGGCAGGCGCCGTCGGTGAAGATCTCGACCTCGTCGGGGTCAGGCATCGAGGCCATAGGCGCGCAAATCGGCGATGCCGCGGTGGAAACGCAGCTTCTTCAGATATTCGAGCGGGTCTTTCGGCCGGACCAGCGCGCCTTCGGCCTGGTTGAACCAGTCGAACAGCCGGGTCAGCAGAAACCGCAGCGCGCTGCCGCGGGCGAGCAACGGCAATGCCGCGAGTTCGGCCGCCGACAGGTCTCGCACCTGCCGGTAGCCGTCGAGCAGCGCCCTCGCCTTGGTCACGTTGAAGCTCCCATCGGCTTCAAAACACCAGGCGTTGAGGCAGATCGCCAAGTCATAGGCCAGGAAATCGGTGCAGGCGAAATAGAAATCGATCAGCCCGGACACCTCACGGCCGTGGAAAAACACATTGTCCGGGAACAGGTCGGCGTGGATGACGCCGGTCGGCAGGGTCTGCGGCCAGGCGTTTTGCAGCCGGGCGAGTTCGGCTTCGATCTCCTCGGCCAGCCCCGGCCGGAATTCGTCCGCGCGGGTTCGGCACGATCGCTGGAGCCGCCGCCATCCGGCGACCGACAGGTCGTTGGCCCGCTGCATCCCGAATGACGCCCCGGCGCGATGCAGACCGGCCAGAGCACGGCCGAGGCCGGCGCAATGGAACGGTTCGATGCGCCGCGGCCACATGCCGGCCAGAAAGGTCACCAACGCCGCCGGCCGGCCGCACAGCCGGCGCAGCGCGATGCCGTCGCGCCCGTTTACCGGCGTCGGGCAGGCGACGCCGCGGCGGGCCAGATGCTCCATCAGCGCTATGAAGAACGGCAGGTCGGCCGGGGCCACCCGTTTCTCATAGAGCGTCAGGATGAAATTGCCGCGCTCGGTCTGCACCAGAAAATTCGAGTTCTCGACGCCCTCGGCGATCCCCTTGCACGACAGCACCTCACCGATGTCGTAATGCGCGACAAAGGCCCGCAGCGCGTCGTCGGCAACGTCGGTGTAGACCGCCATCGGGTGTCCATGCCCTCCGCCGTCGACCCGTCTTGTGCGGGGGGCGCGGCTCGAATAAAGTGCGGGCGCTGCATAAAAATCGCCCGCGAGGCGCGGAACGCAGCAGCGGCGACGCCAGGAAGGAACGAATGACCGATCCGATCCCCGCGCAAAAAGAGCCCTACGGCATCACTGTCGAAGCCGGCAAGCGGTATTTCTGGTGTGCTTGCGGGCGCAGCGGCAATCAGCCGTTCTGTGACGGGTCGCACCAGGGCACCGGACTGACCCCGTTCATGTTCACCGCGGCGGCGAGCGAAGAGGTCTGGCTCTGCGGCTGCAAGCAGACCGGCGGGCCGTTCTGCGACGGGACCCATAACGGCCTGTGAATTGGGTGCAGGCGGCCCGGGGAGCGGCGCTCCTCGGCCTTGTGGCGCTTTCCGGCTGCGGCTGGTTTTTGTCGTCCTCGTCCGAGCCGGCGGCGCAGTGTCCGAGTGCGATCATCCTGCGGTCGCTCGCCAACACCGCGGTATTCGGCCCGGGCGCCGGGCGTAGGCCGGAAAACGTCGCGTTTTACGGGCTGCTCAGCGAAGTCGCGACGAAATGCAGCGCCGGCCCCGATGCGATGCAGGCCAAGTTCGATGTCGTCGTGATCGGCCAGCGCGGCCCGGCAGCCAAAGGCGACACCGTCGATCTACCCTATTTCGTCGCGGTCACCGGACCCGACCAGTCGGTGCTGTCGCGAAATTCGTTCAGCGTTCGCATCGCCTTCGCTCCCGGCAAGGTCCGCGCCGGGGTTACCGACCATATCGAAGAAGCGATCCCGCTGCGCGGGCATAAGCCGAGCGATCTGAGCATCTATCTCGGTTTTGAGCAGGGCCCGGACGCGATCGAATTCTACAAACGCTTCCGCGGCCGCTGACCGGAATTCTGTTTGCGCTTGCGGGCCGCCATGGTTTCCGGCGGTCGGTCCTCCTCCGCACAGCGGGGGAGGTGGCGACCGAAGGGAGCCGGAGGGGGCAGCCGCGCTTTCGATGCCAACGATTGGTGCCCGAACGCTGGTTTGCGCAGCCTTGAATATTTGCGGTCTCCTATCACTTAGTGATAAGGTTTGGCGTGTCCGGCGCCTGTCAAACCCTCGCCTACCTGCTCGACCTCGATGGCGAGGAGATCGTCTACGACGGCGGGCATGTGGCGCGGTTCAGCGTCAAGAGGATCGAGGCTACGCCTGAGAAACCTCATGGCATCTCGTATTCGCTGACCTTCCACGCGGCGGACGGTCGACGGCTGATCGGCTACGACAATGCCCACGGGGTGCCGCACCGGGGCGGCAGGTTTGTCGACCGGCAGGTCCCCTTTGATCACTGGCACCGTGACGCGAGCGACGAAGGGCGGCCCTATCGCTTCGTGACCGCCGAGAAGCTCATTGCCGATTTCTTCGATGAAATCGAGCGCATTCTAAAGGAGCGGAAGGATGGCTGATAAAATCAAGGTCGGCATCGCCAGCCACGACGAGCTTCGCGAGCGCGCCTTAGAGATTGCTCGCGGGGACCGTCGGCGCCGGCCGGCCGAACCGAAAATCTGGTTCACGTCGCTGGATTCGCTGGCCAAGGTGCTGTCGGGACCCAACCGCAAGCTGCTGCGCATCATCGACGAGCGGCACCCGTCCTCACTTGCCGAATTGGAGGCGTTGACCGGCAGGAAGGCAAGCAACCTGTCGCGTACCCTCAAGACCATGAGCCAATACGGTCTGGTAAGGCTCGCTCCCGGCAAGCGCGGCTCGATCGCTCCCGAAGTGCTGGTGCGCAAAGTCCAAATGGACCTGTCGCTCATCGGGTAAACCTTCATAAGATCGTAAACCGGTTCTTAACCAAATGGGCTGTACGCGGTAGCAGATTGATACTCGTCTGTATCGAAGATAAGGGGCATTGATGAAACCGGGCTTCAAGACCTGGTTAGAGAGTTGTTACAGGCCCAACGTGGTTGCCAGCCGGATGTCCAATTGCAAGAGAGTTGAGGAGCACTACGAAGATCTCGACCTCCTGTACGACACTCATAGAATGACAACTCTCCTCTCGTGTCTTGAATATTCCACGGATGACGAGAGACATGGGCGACCAAATCCATCGAAAATACCAATCCAGGGCATCTTACGTACTGGGCTGGCTGCGCTCCGCCATGCGGTTTGCCTCTATATAAAATTCCGCAAGGGCGAAGCCCCGAGGCCTTGTCAAATGATTCGGCAAATCGTCCCCAGCGATAACGCCGGCTCCGCCGTACTGGACGGTGATGACCTTCTGCTGAAGGTGACCGCCGAGTTGGGGGTTGACTTGCCTAGGCTTATCGCCAAATCCGCCATCTGGGTAGACCCTGCCGTCTTCCACGCTCGACGGATGCAGCACGCCCACGCCGCATGGTTCCCTGATTGTAGGCGGGGAAAGAACGGCGAGCCGAAGAGAGGAGTGGCGAACGGGGTCCGATTTGACGACAACACGATGGCCAATTTGGCGATCAAGGTAGCCGTGTTTGGCTCTCGCGACCTTTGCACGCGTCTGCATGTATGTCACGTATGGCCGGAAACCTGCTACGACGTGCGATATCATACGAGCCTCGCAAATCTGGTTCTGTTACCTGCTCCCTTGGCGGGCCTCTCCGATCACCACCGGTCTGTTGCCGAATGCATTCGGTATCGCTCCTATCAACTGTTCGGCTGGTATCCTGAAGAGGCCTGCCCTCCGATGAAGCCCGGAGGTTACCCCGCGGCATCCGATTGGGCTCCGTTCCTGCCGATCCCACAGAAAATCCGGCAGAAGTTCGCGATCTCGCCGGCCTGATCGGGCAGCTAGCGGAGGACGATGACCGCGATGGTGAGCGCGTCGACGTCCTGCTGGAACGACAGAATTCCGGTCGACGGTGAGAAACACGTCAAATTCCTGCGATGCGAGCGCTAATAGTTCGCCGTTGCCGACCGCAGTCCACCCCATTTGCCGGGCAGTGCGGACCTCGTGCCCGAGGAGGTCGTGCGCCAGCCGCCGATCGACGCATTCGTCGAGAAAAATCCTCATGCCGTCGTTTCAATCAGGCTGTCCTTTGCCGCCTCAAGAAAGTCAATTACCTGCTCGCGCGTGACCGACGGGAAGCCCGCGAGGAAATCGTCGATCAATTCGCCCGCTTCGAGATAGTCGAGCAGCGTCTGCACCGGTACGCGGGTTCCACAGAAGACCGGTGTGCCGCCCATGATATCGCAGTTGCGGCAGACGGCGGCTGCTTCTCATGCGTCAACCCGCCCCAAATGATGCAATTGGGCGCCTACCGCATCGTCGGCATGACGTACTCGGCGCCGGCGCGGATGCCGGCGGGCCAGCGCGCGGTCGTGGTTTTGAGGCGGGTGTAAAAGCGCACGCCTTCGCTGCCGTAGACCGCCATGTCGCCGAACAGCGAGCGCTTCCAGCCGCCAAAACTGTGAAACGCCATCGGCACCGGGATCGGCACGTTGATCCCGACCATGCCGATCTGGACGCGGTTGGCGAATTCGCGCGCGGCGTCGCCGTCGCGGGTGAAGATCGCGGCCCCGTTGCCGTATTCGTGATCGCTGACGAGTTTTGTCGCATGCTCGAAATCGGGGCTGCGCACGACCGACAGGACCGGGCCGAAGATCTCTTCCCGGTAGATCCGCATCTCGGGCTTGACCTCGTCGAACACGCAGCCGCCGATAAAGAACCCGTTCTCGTAGCCCTGCAATTTGAGGCCGCGGCCGTCGACGACGAGCTTGGCGCCCTCCCTGATGCCGAGGTCGACATAGGAGCCGACCTTGTCGAGATGCTGGCGGGTGACCAGGGGGCCCATCTCCGCCTCGGGATCGGTGCCGGGCCCGATCTTCAGCGCCCGGACCCGCGGCACCAGCTTGTCCATGAGCCGGTCGCCGACCCCGCCGACCGCGACCGCGACCGACACCGCCATGCAGCGCTCGCCGGCGGCGCCATAGGCCGCCCCCATCAGCGCGTCGGTCGCCTGATCGAGATCGGCGTCGGGCATCACCACCATGTGGTTCTTGGCGCCGCCCAACGCCTGCACCCGCTTACCGGCCGCGGCGGCGGTCGTGTAGATGTATTCGGCGATCGCGGTCGAGCCGACAAAGCTGACCGCCGCGATCCCGGGATGCTGCAACAGCGCGTCGACCGCCGCCTTGTCGCCGTTGACGATGTTGAAGACCCCGGGCGGCAGGCCGGCCTCGGTCAGCAATTCGGCGATGCGCAGGCCGGCCGACGGGTCGCGCTCCGACGGTTTCAGGATAAACGTGTTGCCGGTGGCGAGCGCCATCGGGAACATCCACATCGGCACCATCGCCGGAAAGTTGAACGGGGTGATGCCGGCGCACACTCCCAAGGGCTGGCGCACCGACCAGCTGTCGATTCCGCGGCCGACCTGCTCGGTGAACTCGCCCTTCAGCAGATGCGGGATGCCGCAGGCGAATTCGACGACTTCGGCGCCGCGGGTGATCTCGCCCTGGGCGTCCGAAAACACCTTGCCGTGCTCCTCGGAGATCGTGCGCGCCAGCGCGTCGGCTTCGCGGTTCAGCAATTCGAGGAATTTGAACATGGTCCGCGCGCGGGTCAGCGGCGGGGTGGCGGCCCAGCCCGGGAAGGCCATGGCTGCCGCCTGCACCGCCTGGTCGACCTCGCCCGCCGCGGCAAAGGCGACGCGGCGGATCTTCTCGCCGGTCGCGGGGTTAAAGATGTCGCCCGAGCGCCCATTCGACCCGTCGATCCGCTTGCCGCCGATATAATGCTGCACGTCGCTCATCTCGATCGATCCGCCCGCTGCCATGCCGAAGCCGGGCATGATAGGCGTTTCGCTGATGACGGACCATCCTTCTGTGGCGCAACCGAATACCTGAGGACACCCGTTGTTCATCGTCGGCAAACTCGTCTGGGCCATCCTCCAACCCGGCAATCTGCTGCTGCTGTGCCTCTGCGGCGGCGTCCTGCTCGGGCTGGCCTCGCGCGGCAGGCGCGGCCGGACCCTGGTCGCGCTGGCGACATTCGGCCTGCTGGTGCTGGCGGTGGCGCCGGTCGGTCCGGCGCTGCTGCTCCCGCTCGAACAGCGCTTTTCGCGGCCGGCCACCCTGCCGGCCAAAATCGACGGCATCCTGATCCTTGGCGGCGCCGTCGTCCCGCGGCTCTCGCTGGCCTACGGCGAAACCGTATTCAACAGCGCGGTCACCCGCGTCCTGACCGGGACCGCACTCGCCCGGCGCCATCCCGAGGCGAGGGTGGCGCTGCTCAGCGGCGAAGGCGAGTTGTTGCCCGTCGGCTATTCCGAGGCGCGCGCGACCCTCGGCTTTGTCCTCGATCAAGGGATCGCCCGCGACCGGGTCATCCTCGAAGAGAAGTCGCGCAGCACCCACGAGAACGCGGTCTTTGCCAAGGCGTTGCTCCGGCCCGAACCCGGCCAGGTATGGGTGCTGGTGACCTCGGCCTATCACATGCCGCGCGCCGTTGCGTCGTTTCGCGCAATAGGCTGGCCATCGATCCCGTACCCGGTCGACTTCCGGGTCGATCCGCATACCTGGCTGCGCCCCGGCTTCAGTCTGCTCGACGGGCTCGACATGGCAACGCTCGCCGGCAAGGAGTGGGTGGGGCTCGCCGCCTACCGGATGTTCGGCTGGACGCGGGAATTGTTCCCGGCGCCAAACACCGCGGCGGCGAAGCGGCGGCCGGACTGATCGCTGCGGCCCCGCCGCCGGCGCAACGATCGGCTGCTACATTCCCTTCAATGTGCTGTAGAACGAGAACGCGGACCAGAAAATGAGCACCGTCACCCCGCCCCAATAAACCCATCGGTACATCGCAGGCCTCCTGGCGCCGATGATGACGATCGGGCAAATTCCGTCGCCGGCACCACCTGGCAGGGCTATAGGGACCGAGGCCGGGTGTCGTCCCCGCACCGCAACATGGGCGCCGAGAGCGAAGACGATGCGCGGTCAGCCGGACGGATGCGTCGAATTGTCGGTCGAGGGCATCGGCGCTGCCGGGGACGGCGTCGCACAGTGGCGGGGCGAGCCCGTATTCCTGCCGTTCACCGTGCCGGGCGATCGGGTGCGTGCGCGGCTCGGCGGTCGCCGCGGCGCCGGGTGGGAAGGCCGTCCGGTTTCGATCCTGGTCCCCGGTCCCGAACGCGTTGCGCCGCCGTGCCGGCATTTCGGCCATTGCGGCGGTTGCGCCTTGCAGCATCTCGATCCGGCGCTTTATCGCCGGGTCAAGCTCGGCGCGCTGACGACCGCGCTCGATCGTGTCGGGATAGACCCCGCACTCGTCTCACCGCTGCGGATGGTGCCGCCGGCGCGACGCCGGGCGCGGCTCGGCCTGGCGCGCCCGCGCGATCCGCGGAAGCCGGCGCGAATCGGATTTCGCCGGCGCTGGCGTCACGATCTGATCGACCTCGAGGAATGTCCGGTGCTGGAGCCGGGGTTGTTCGCTCTCGTCGAACCGCTGCGGCGGCACGCCGCGGCGCTGCTGCCGCCGGGGGGTGGCGGCGAGGCGACGCTGACCTGCACCGACAGCGGGGTCGATCTGCTGTTCGAAGCCCGCGAACCACCCGGGCTCGGGGAATTCGAGGCCTTGGCGGGACTGGCCGAAGCGGCCGATCTCGCCCGGATCGTCTGGCGCTCGCCCGGCTCGGAAATCCCGATCGTCGAACGTCGCCCGGTGCGCGTGCTGCTGTCGGGGGCAGCGGTCGCGGTGCCACCCGGCGCCTTTCTGCAGCCGAGTGCGAAAGCCGAGCAATTCCTCGTCGAAGAGGTCGTGGCGGCGATCGGGACACGCCGCCCGGCGCTCGACCTCTATGCCGGTCTCGGCGCCTTCTCCCTGGCTTTGGTCGAGGCCGGGATCGGGCCGGTGCATGCGGTCGAAGGCGAGGCGCGCGCCGCCGCTGCGCTCGGCCATGCCGGCGCAGGCGTTCGGGGCCTGACCGTCGAGCGGCGCGACCTCGCGCGCGACCCGCTGCCGCCCGAAATGCTCGCGTTCTACAAGGCCGCGGTGTTCGATCCGCCGCGCGCCGGCGCCGCCCGGCAGGTTGCCGGGCTTGCCGCAGCGCGCCTCGACACCGTGGTCGCGGTCTCGTGCAATCCGGCAACCTTCGCTCGCGACGCCGCCCGGCTGATCGCCGGCGGCTATCGCCTGCACCGGATCATGCCGGTCGACCAGTTCGCCTGGACCCCGCACCTCGAATTGGTGGCGACCTTTCGCCGGTGAGACGATCGCGTCTGCACCGTTTTCGGCCTCGCATTACGTCGGTCCTGGCGCGGCGTCTCGAAGCTGCGGGCCGCCGGGCCGACAGGCGCACGGTGTCGCGAGCGCGATCCGTCGAAAGACCGGCGAGGCGGTTATCCGAGCGCCTTGGCGGCGCGGGCGACCCGGTCGGCGCGATCGCGCTGGCGCGGCTCGGCGGCGGCGAGAACGGCCTGCCGAATGGCGGGTTCGGCCGTCTCGGGCGATCCGGACGAAAAGGGCGGCGCCGGGTCGTACTCGATCGCGAGCTGGATCGCTTTCGCCGCCGCCGGGCCGGCGATCTCGGCCGCCACGCTCAGGGCCACGTCGATCCCGGCGGTGACCCCGCCGCCGGTGAACAGATTGCCGTCGACGACGACCCGCTGCGCCACCGGCTCGGCGCCGAAGGCGCGCAGCAGATCGCGGGACATCCAGTGGGTCGCCGCCCGCCGGTGGCGCAGCAACCCGGCCGCGCCGAGAACCAGCGAGCCGGTGCAGATGCCGACGACACAGCGAGCACCTGCCGCCGCTCGGCGCAAAAACCGCAGCACTTCCTCGTCCTCGAGCAATGGGTTGATGCCGGGCCCGCCGGGAACCAGGATCAGATCGAGCGCCGGGCAGTCGGCGAGACGGACCTGCGGCAGGATCGTCAGCCCGTGCTCTGAGCGCACCGGCTCCAGGTCCTTTGCCAGCAACAGGGTCTCGGCACCGGGCAGACGGGCCAATACCTCGTAGGGGCCGGTCAAGTCGAGCTGGGTCAGGTTCGGAAACACCAGCATACCGCTGCGCCAAGTCATCTCGCTCACCGCCTGTTTCAGGGCAAAATCGGCCGCGCTCCGACCGGCGCTTTTTATCTGCATGTCTCGATCCGGGGCAACCGGGAGAGGGCCATGCCTCCGATGCGGGACCCGCCGCTGCCGATGTGCTGGCTTGCCGCCGGGAATTCTGCGTATAACGCGCGCCGGCGGCGCCGCTTGCCGGTGCAGTCGGCTCGGGAAGCGCCCGGGCAGGCAAGAGCGGCGGCGCGCGAGGGTTGATCCGGGTTCCCGATTTCAGCGTAGCTTGGCACACGGACCGAGCACACTATGCCAGATACGGTCGTCGCCCATACCGGACCCCAACTGATCGGCCGCAATTTGGCGGTCGCCGCGCTGGGCGTGGTCTATGGCGATATCGGCACCTCGCCGCTCTATGCCGTCAAGCAGTGCTTCGAGACGGCCGAAGGGGTCAGCCGTCTGCGGATATTCGGCGTGCTGTCGCTGATCGTCTGGTCGCTGACCGTGGTGGTCACGGTCAAATACGTGCTGGTCCTGATGCGCGCCGACAATCGCGGCGAAGGCGGCATTCTGGCGCTGATGGTGCTGGCGATGCGCGCGGCGGGCGGCGCGCGCAATCGCTGGATCCTGTTGGCCGGGCTGTTCGGCGCGGCATTGTTTTTCGGCGACGGGGTGATCACCCCGTCGATCTCGGTGTTGAGCGCGGTCGAGGGCTTGAAGGTCGCGACGCCGGCGCTCGAACCCTATGTGGTGCCGCTGACCTTGGTGCTGCTGATCGTGATCTTTGTCGTCCAGCGCGGCGGAACGGCCAGCGTCGGCCGCTATTTCGGCCCGGTGATGATCCTCTGGTTCGGCGTGATCGGGCTGCTCGGATCGATTGAGATCGCGCGCAACCCGGCAATCCTCAGGGCCGTCGACCCGCTCTACGCGATCGATCTGTTGTTGCACAAGCCCGGCAAAGGTTTCGTGCTGCTCGGCTCGGTCGTGCTGGCGGTGACCGGCGCCGAAGCGCTCTATGCCGATATGGGCCATTTCGGGCGCGGGCCGATCCGGGCGGCCTGGCTGCGCTTTGTGTTCCCGGCCTTGCTGCTGAATTATTTCGGCCAGGGCGCGCTGCTCCTCGCCCATCCCGACGCGGTTGAAAACCCGTTTTATCGCCTTGGCCCGGCTTGGGCGATCTATCCGCTCGTCGCCCTCGCCTCGATCGCGACCATCATCGCTTCGCAGGCGGTGATCTCGGGTGCTTTTTCGCTTACCAGTCAGGCCGTGCAACTCGGTTATCTGCCCCGCATGCAGGTCCGCCATACCTCGGAACAGGAAATCGGCCAAGTTTATGTCCCGGCAATGAACAGCACCTTGCTGGCGGCCGTGGTGGCGACTGTGCTGGTGTTTCGCTCGTCGGACGCGCTCGGCAGCGCCTACGGCGTCGCCGTGACCGGTACGATGACGGTCACGACGCTGCTCGCCTTCACCTATCTTCGCCTCGGCGCCCGTTGGCGGTTGTGGCGGCTCATCCCGCTGTTTGGGATTTTTCTGTTCGTCGACCTGTCATTTTTTTCCGCCAATCTGATCAAGATCGTCGAAGGCGGGTGGTTTCCGCTGGTTATCGCCGGTACCGGTTATGCGGTCATGATGACCTGGATCTGGGGCCGCAACCGCGTCGCCGCCCAGCGGGCCAGCGGGGCGATGCCGCTGGTCACCCTGATCGAAACACTGCGGCCCGATCATCCGGTGCGGGTACCCGGCACCGCAATCTACATGACGGCGCGGGTCGAGAACGTGCCGGCGGCGCTGCTCCACAACATGAAGCACAACAAGGTCCTGCACGAGCGCAACGTGCTGATGACGGTACGCACCGAAGACGTGCCGCGGCTGCCCGAGGCGGACCGACTGGAAATCCACCATCTCGGCCTGAACTTTCATACCGTCAGGATCCATTACGGTTTCCTCGAAGAGCCCGACATCCCGCGTGCCCTGGCGCTGTGCCGGGTCGGTGGGTTCCGGTTCAATCTGATGGACACCTCTTTTTTTGTCGGGCGCGAAAAGATCGTCGCCAAGCGGCGCTTCAGCCTGGCGCTGCCGTTCAAGACCCTGTTCATTACGATGTCGAACATGGCGCTCGATGCGACCGAGTTTTTCCGGATCCCGATCAACCGCATCGTCGAATTGGGCGGGCAAGCCGAAATCTGACCCGATCGCCCGCCACTATCGCGAGATGGTCGCCGTCGGCACAAACGACGGCCGGACCGCCCGCCTTACACCGCTCGCCTGAAGAGGCGCACCGAGGCAGCTATCAGCCGCATGGCGCCCAAGCCTTTGAGCAAGGCATCTCGCGCGTGGAGCACATCCTGCCCGAGCGGATGCCGAGAAAGCCGCAATCCGTAGACCCAGCCGACAGCGCAAAGCATTCCCGCAACAAGCGCCATTTGTTTCGATAAATCAGCCCCCGAACCGGCGCCGAGCATCGTAATTATCGGGCCGATCGCACTCAACGCCAATATCACGATACTCTTTCGCATAGCGCCGGCCAGCTCTCCGATAGTGAAAGCGAGCCGGGAACGCACGATTAAAAGTGAAATGAAAACATTGATGGGTACAATGACCAGCATGCTCAACGGACCGCCGTAAAGCCCGTACAATGCCGTTCCCAGCCACCATAAACTCGTGAATATGATAGCTTGCGCCAGGACAATTACCGGCAGAAATCGAACGGCGCCGGCGGCAATGAGCGTTGGATATTCGAGACCTACCGGGAAATTGAAAAACAAGGAGGCTGCTATGATTTGCAGGATCGGCGCGACCGCCAGCCACTTCTGTCCCAGCAAAATTTCGACGAGCGGATGAGCCAAAACCACCAACAGCATCAGAGCCGGCCATTGGATCGCGGTGAGGTATTCAATCGCCTTGAGATAGCTGTCCTTTAACGCATGCCCGCGGCGGACCTTGTCGGAAAAGGCGGGAAGGGCCACAGCACCGAAACCCGCGAGAATGACCCGTTCCGGGAATCCCGCCAGCGAAAACGCGCGCTGACAGAGGCCGACGGCTTCAACATTGAGAACCCTGCCCAGAACGAGATAGAATAGATTTTCTGATAAACTACGTATTACTATAGTGGCGCTGTCGAAGATGCCGAACCCCAACACGTTGCGCCACTCACTGAGTAATGGGCGAAAGATTGATAAGTCACGATAAAACCAAAAGCAACATGAATACCCTCGATACGGCTGCGCCGACGGTGGCCCACGCATAACTCATGAAGCCAAATCCGAGAGCCGCCAAGGCAATACCTATCGCTCCGTAGATCGCGATGGACACAATCCCGATTATAGCAAGACGTTCAAAGGCCATTTCTCGCGCCAGCAGCGCCATGATCGGAAGCGAAAAAGGACCCATCAAATAGGTAATCACGATTACCTGCAAATAACGCTCAAGCATAGGATCGCCGTAATATAACGCTATTGGCCGCGCCATGCCGATGACCGCAATCGCCATCACTAATGTCACAAGTACGCTGATCGTCCAACTGGTTCTGATCTTGTCAGAATTTAACCCCTCCGTTTGCACGAGATATGCCCCGCCGGCGAGACCGCGGATGGCGTCGGCTATCAACAAAATCGCGCCGCCGAGCACGGAAAGACCGTACTCTGCCGGCGTGAGTAAGCGAGACATAATTAAAGATGTCACAAGCCCTATTATCGTAACAACATATCGTCCGGCCGACGCCCACAAGAAAGCTTTTTTAAATCCCGGCATCAAACATCCTCTTCATCGGCCTATTACCGCAAGCGTGGTCAGCTGAGCAGTTACGGATGTTTAGACACACATTAAGTACGGTACCATCGAAATTCTTCACTCAATATCGGTGCAGCAAGGCTCTTCCTCGTTCAGCATGTTTAAATTCGACCATGACGAAATGCCTTCGGGTTTACCGGGCGCTGCGCGCAACATGGGCGAAAGCGCGGGCCGGCGAGCGGTCGGGGCCCCGGTCGATATGGTGTGTTGGAAAGCGGCGTCCGGACTTGTCATCAGCATCGACGGTGACGCCCAACCGCTCCCGCTGCTCGCCTGTCGAAGAAGACCGCGCTCTGCCCTGCCGGCGGATCCGGTCTATCTCTGCGCAACCAAAGCGCTTTGGGCATTTCCTTACACACGAGCAACCGTCACCTCATGGAATTACGAGCTTCTTCGCAAGTCTATCAGAAAAGCCTCGTGATAGGCAACGGCTGCCTTTGGATATTGTTTGCCTTCGATATAAGCATCGCCGCCACGATCGGCGAACGTTCATCGTCCGCCGAGCTTTACATGCTGTGATTTGTTCAAATATTCGGCACAAATTAGGAACCTGTGCAGGTCACCGCCATCCGGGCGAGGGAACGGCGCCACGCGAGGTCCGAGGATCGGTTTCCAAAGTCGCGTGCGCGGCATGCTTTTCGAGCGTCGTTTGGCCGCAAGGTTTGTCTGCTGCGGCAGCCGGCCGATCCCTCTACAGACGATCATCGCGCTGCATTCGCCAGGGACCGTCCCGCGGCCGCTATCGGGTCATGTCGTAACGCCCTCGAAACGCTTTTTGCCGATCCGCAATTCGTTTAAATCATGGTCGGAGTGAGAGGATTTGAACCTCCGGCCCCTGCCTCCCGAAAGCAGTGCTCTACCAGGCTGAGCTACACTCCGCCGAACCGGCGGCTGTCTATAGCGCTGTCGTCGCCGGCAGGCAAGATCGCCGGCGTCCGCGCAATACCGGCCGAACCGGAGCGCGTCCGGTCAGAAACGGCGCTCGGTGGCGAAGACCGCCGCCTCGGTCAACGCGCGCCGCGCGACGTCGTCGCCGAACACCGACAGAGCGTCGATTGCGGTGGCGGCGTAGGTGCGGGCGCGCGACAAGGTCTCGGCGAGGGCGCCCGAGCGCTCGACCAGCAGCATCGCCTGCTCGAGGTCGCCCGGCCGCTGATCCATGTCTTCGATGGTGCGGCGCCAGAACGCGCGCTCCTGATCGTTGCCGCGGACATAGGCCAGCAGGATCGGCAAGGTCACCTTGCCGTCGCGAAAATCGTCGCCGACCGCTTTGCCGAGTTCGAGGTGCTGGGGGGAGAAGTCGAGCAGATCGTCGACCATCTGGAACGCGATCCCCAGGTTGCGGCCAAAGCGATCGAGCGCCTGCTCTTCCTCGGCCGGCCGTTCGGCGATGACCGCCCCGATACGGCTCGCCGCCGCGAACAGTTCGGCGGTCTTGGCCTCGACGACCGCGAGATAGGCGGATTCGCTTGTTTGAGTGTCGTTCGCCGTCATCAGTTGCAAGACTTCGCCCTCGGCGATGACCGAGGAGGCCCGCGACAGGATCCCGAGAATGCGCAGCGACCCGTCCGCCACCATCAGCTCAAACGATCGGCTGAACAGGAAATCGCCGACCAGGATCGCCGGCTTGTTGCCCCAGAGCGCGTTCGCCGTATCCCGGCCGCGGCGCAGACCGCTCGAATCCACGACATCGTCATGCAGCAGCGTCGCGGTGTGAATAAACTCGACCGCGGCGGCGAGGGCGATGTGGCGCCGGCCGCGATACCCGCACAGCCGGGCGCAGCCGAGGGTCAGCATCGGCCGCAGCCGCTTGCCGCCGCCGGCGACGATATGGCCGGCGAGTTGCGGGATCAGCGCCACCGGGCTTTGCATCCGCTCGATTATCAGATGGTTAACGAGTTCCAGGTCGGCTTTTAAAAATCGGGCAAGCGGATCGAGCGAGGCCTTATTGTGGGCGCCCATGCGATCGACCTCCACCGCCACCCGCTTCTCCCGTTGTTTGCATCCCGGCCGCGCCGTCGCCCAGGCAACTTGACGCGTCCGAACCGGTGCGAGCATAGGATGGCGGCAAACCCGGTCAAGAGCCGCAACCCCGAACGCCCGAACCAAAGTCTTGGTCCTTTATTAACATGAGGGAGCTGCTGCGCACCAACGATCCCGTCCGCCTGTCCTGGGCGCAGGCGATCCTGGCGGATGCCGGCATCGACAGCCTGGTTCTCGACCAGCACACCAGCATCATCGAAGGCAGCATCGGCGCGATCCCGCGCCGCCTGATGGTGTCGGCGCGGGACCATCGGCGGGCCTGCCGGCTGCTCGCCGACGCCGGCGACGAAGACCGATGACCGGCGCTGAAGCCGCCGGTCCGGCCGAGTCCGGTTGCACCGAGGATCGGCTGCTCGGCGGCCGGGTGCGATTGCGTCAGCCGGCGGGCGGCTATCGCGTCGCCATCGACCCGGTTTTTCTGGCCGCTTCGGTGCCGGCCGAGCCCCATCAGCTGGTCCTCGATGTCGGCTGCGGGGCGGGGGCCGCGATGCTGTGTCTTGCCGCACGGGTGCCGCGTTTGCGCGTCGTCGGGCTCGACCTTCAGCGCGATCTCGTCCGCCTGGCCGGCGACAACACGATCCTGAACGGCATGGAAGCGCGAGTCTCGGTCGTGTTCGGCGACCTGCTGCACGCGCCGCCGCGGCTGTCGCCGGGGGTGTTCGATCACGTGATGGCGAACCCGCCTTATCTCGATCGGGGCCGCGCGTCGGCGGCGGCGGGCAAGGCTGATGCGACCGTCGAGGGCGAGGCCGATCTGACCGCCTGGGTGCGGTTCTCGCTGTCGATGGTGCGGGCCAAAGGCACGGTGACCTTCATCCACCGCGCCGACCGGATCGACGCCTTGCTGGCTCGGATTTCCGGGCATGCCGGCGAAGTCGTCGTCTTTCCGCTGTGGCCGGGGTCGGGAAAGCCGGCGAGCCGGATCCTGGTGCGGGCCCGCAAACAGGTCGCGGCGCCGGCCCGGCTTGCCGCCGGGCTGGTTCTGCACGAACCCGACGGGCGGTTCTCCGCCGCCGCCGACGGGGTGCTGCGCGAGGGCAATGGGCTCGACCTCTGACGCCGGTGGTGGCCGGAGCAGCTGCTCCCCATCTGATCGGGTATGAGCCTTCGCGACCGACTTCACGAACGATGGCCGTGGCGGCGCCGGCCGGTCGTTTCCGTATTGCGCTTCGAAGGCGTGATCATGGCCCGGCGAAGGCCCGGCTCGATCTCGCTCGCCGGCCACGCGGCGGCGATCGAGCGGGCCTTCGCCGCCCGTGGGCTCGTCGCGGTGGCGCTGGTGGTCAATTCGCCCGGCGGCTCTGCGGCGCAGTCGGCGCTGATCTGCCGCCGGATCCGCGAACTGGCCGACGAGAAGGGCATACCGGTCGTCGCCTTTGCCGAGGACGTGGCAGCCTCGGGCGGCTATTGGCTGGCGCTTGCCGGCGACGAGATCTTCGGCGAGGAGACCTCGGTATTCGGCTCGATCGGCGTCATCAGCGCCGGTTTCGGCTTTACCCGGCTGATCGACCGGCTGGGCGTCGAGCGCCGCCTGCACACCGCCGGGACGAACAAGGCCATGCTCGACCCGTTCCTACCCGAGGACCCGGCCGATGTCGCCCGATTGAGCGGCTTGCAGCAGGATATCCACCGCGCCTTCAAGGAGCATGTGCGCCGCCGCCGCGCGGGCAAGATCGATGCGGCCGACGAAACCCTGTTCAACGGCGACATCTTTACCGGACAGACGGCGGTCGAGCGCGGTCTGATCGACGGCATCGGCGAATTGCGCGCCGTCATGCGCGCCCGTTTCGGCGAAAAGGTCCGACTGCGCCCGATCGCCGCCGAGCGCCGTCGGCCGTTCTGGCGCCGCCTGCCGTTCGCGGCGCGCGACCCGATGGCGCTGATCGCCGACATCGCGGACTGGGTCGAGGCGCGGCTGTTATGGGCGCGCTTTGGGTTGTGAGCAAAACTGCGGCAGATTCCTTGACCGCGGATCGCCGCTGCCGCTAAACCTCGTCGATGTTCGACGTTCCGAAGCTCGTGGTGCTGATCCTGGTGTTCGGCGCCGTCTGGATCGCCTATCGGTGGTTGAACGGGCTGGCGCGCAATCTGCCGCGGCGGCCGCCGGCGGCGCGGCGCCGGGTCATCGAGGCCGAGGATCTGTCGGCCTGCGGCGTATGCGGCGCCTATGTCGCCGCGGGCGCGCGCCCTTGCACCCGGGCCGACTGCCCGCGCCCTCGGTAATCGCGCCGGGATCGGGGATCGGGTTTGAATTTCCAGTCGTTGATCATGACCTTGCAAAGCTATTGGGCGGCGCAAGGCTGCGTCGTTCTGCAGCCCTACGATGTCGAGATCGGCGCCGGGACCTTTCATCCGGCGACGGCGCTGCGCGCGCTCGGACCCGAACCATGGCGTGCGGCCTATGTCCAGCCGTCGCGCCGTCCGACCGATGGCAGGTACGGCGAGAACCCGAACCGCCTGCAGCAATATTATCAGCTGCAGGTGATCCTGAAGCCGGCGCCCGCGGACAGTCAGGAATTGTACCTCGGCAGCCTCGCCGCGATCGGCATCGAAGCGCGGCATCACGACATCCGCTTTGTCGAGGATGACTGGGAGAGCCCGACGCTCGGCGCCTGGGGGCTCGGCTGGGAGGTCTGGCTCGACGGCATGGAAGTCAGCCAGTTCACCTATTTCCAGCAGGTCGGCGGCATCGAATGCGATCCGGTCTCGACCGAGCTGACCTACGGGCTCGAACGGCTGGCGATGTATGTGCAGGGGGTCGAGAGCGTCTTCGACCTCGATTACAACGGCGCGGTCAGCTACGGCGACGTGTTCATGCGCGCCGAGCGGGAATTCTCCGCCTACAATTTCGAAATCGCCGATACCGCACTGCTGACCCGGCATTTCGTCGATGCCGAGAGCGAATGCCGCGCCGTGCTCGATCGCCGCAAGGCGCTGCCGGCTTACGACCAGTGTCTGAAGGCGAGCCATCTGTTCAATCTGCTGGATGCGCGCGGCGCCCTCGGCGTGACCGAACGCGCCGCCTACATCTTGCGCGTCCGCGCGCTGGCCAAAGGCTGCTGCGAAGCCTGGCTCGCCGGCGCGGCGGGCTGATATGCCCGAACTGCTTCTCGAACTCCTCTCGGAGGAGATCCCGGCGCGGATGCAGCGCCGGGCGATCGAGGATCTGGCGGCGCTGCTGCGCGACAAGCTCGCCGCCGCCGAGGTCCCGGCTGCGGATCTGCGCGGCTATGTGACGCCGCGCCGGCTCACCGTCATCGCCGACGGGATCGCAGCGACACAGCCCGACCACACCGAGGAGCGGCGCGGGCCGCGGGTCGGCGCGCCGCAACCCGCGATCGACGGTTTCCTGCGATCGGCCGGGCTCAGTGCGATCGAGCGAATGCGAAATCCGCGACACCGGCCGCGGCGAATTCTATTTCGCGGTCGTCAAGAGGTCGGGCCGGCCTTCGGTCGAAATATTGCCGGATCTGATCAAATCCGCGATCGCCGAGTTGCCCTGGCCGAAATCGATGCGCTGGCCGGGTTCATCGTTGCGCTGGGTACGGCCGCTGACCTCGGTCGTCTGCCTATTCGACGGCGAGATCGTGCCATTGGCGCTGGACGGCGTGCCGGTCGGCCGCGTTACTCGCGGCCACCGCTTTCTGGCGCCGGACAAAATCTGCGTCGACAGCGTCGCAGGAGTACCTCGAAAAGCTGCAGCGCGCCTACGTGGTCCTTGATCAGGACCGCCGCCGGGAAATCATCCGGGCCGATCTCGACCGCCGGGCGGCGGAACTGGGCGTCGCCGTCAGGGCCGATCCGGCGCTGCTCGACGAGGTCGCCGGTCTCGCCGAATTCCCGGTCGTGCTCGCCGGCGCGATCGACGCCGATTTCATGACCTTGCCGCCCGAAGTGCTGGCGACGGCGATGCGCACGCATCAAAAATATTTCTCGTGCGTCGATCCCCATGGCGGGCCCGTCCCGCATTTCCTGTTCGTCGCCGACAACCTGGCCGAAGACGGCGGCGAAGCGATCGTCGCCGGCAACGAGCGGGTGTCTGCGGGCGCGGCTCGCCGACGCCCGCTTTTTCTGGGACCAGGACCGCAAGATCCGGCTCGAAGACCGGGTCGAGGCGCTGAAGGACCGGGTCTTCCACGCCAAGCTCGGCAGCGTGTTCGACAAGGTCGAGCGGGTCGAAAAGCTCGCGGTCTTTCTTGCGGAACAGCTCTATCCCACCGTCACCCCCGCGCAAGCCGGGGTCCAGACCCTGCCGCTGGATCGACCGGGCGAACGCTCCGATCTCGCCGCCCCCGATTCCCGCTTTCGCGGGAATGACGATGGCGAGGTAGGCCGATTGGCGCGACGGGCGGCGCATCTCGCAAAAGCCGACCTGTCGACCGGCATGGTCGGCGAGTTTCCCGAATTGCAAGGCGTGATGGGCCGTTATTACGCGCTCCATGACGGCGAAGATTCGCGCGTCGCCGATGCGATCGCCGATCACTACAAGCCGCTCGGACCCAACGACGCCTGTGCGAGCGCGCCGGTCAGCATCGTCCTCGCGCTGGCCGAAAAGATCGATACCCTCGTTTCGTTCTTTGCGATCGGCGAGGAGCCGACCGGCTCTCGCGATCCGTTCGCATTGCGGCGAGCGGCCCTCGGCGTCGTCCGGCTGATTTTCGAGAATCGAGTTGCGGCTGGGTCTGAGCCCCGGCTTATTTCACGCCGAGGCGCTGTTGGAAGGCGATCGCGCTTGTCACCGGCAGGGTGCTGATGTTCGTCGTCGAGCGGCTGAAGGTCCATTTGCGCGAGAAGGGGTTCCGTCACGATCTGATCGGCGCCGCATTCTGGAAGTCCGACAGCGCCGGTCCGGACGACAATTTACTCCATATCGTCGCGCGCGCCGAGGCGCTGGCGGACTTCGTAGGTACCGACGACGGGGCAAATCTGCTTACCGCCTACCGCCGCGCAGCCAATATCGTAGTCATCGAAAAGCGGCGAGACGGTCGCGATTATCAGGGGGCCGTCGATCCAAGGATGTTGCGGCAGCCGGAAGAGAGAGTGCTCGCAGAGCGCCTCGACGAGATGAGCGCCCGCGCTGAACCGTTGCAACGAAACGAGCAATTCGCGGAGGCAATGGTCGAGCTGTCGCGCTTGCGTCAGCCGGTCGACGAATTTTTCGATAAAGTCACCGTTAACGCCGATGAGCCGAAACTGCGCGAGAACCGGCTGCGTTTGCTGTCGCGAATCCGTGACACGATGAACCAAATCGCCGATTTTTCGCAGATCGAAGGGTGAGCCGCGAATGACGAAATGGGTCTACGGCTTTGGTAACGGCACGGCCGAAGGCCGGGCCGAGATGCGCAACCTGCTCGGCGGCAAGGGCGCGGGCCTGGCCGAGATGAGCAGCCTCGGATTGCCGGTGCCGCCCGGCTTCACGATCACCACCGAGGTCTGCACCTGGTTCTACGCCAACGGCAAATCCTATCCGTCCGAACTCGAACAGCAGGTCGCCGAAGGGCTGGCCGGGCTCGAACATGCCCTCGGCGCCCGCTTTGGCGACGCCGACAACCCGCTGCTTGGTCTCGGTCCGCTCGGGTGCGCGGGTCTCGATGCCGGGCATGATGGACACCGTCCTCAATCTCGGTCTCAACGACCAGGCGGTCGACGGGCTGGCGCGAAAAAGCGGCGACGATCGTTTTGCCTATGACAGCTATCGCCGTTTCATCCAGATGTACGGGCAGGTCGTGCTCGGCATCGAGCACCACCATTTCGAGGAATTGCTCGAAAACCACAAGCTCGACACCGGCGCCTCGCTCGACACCGATCTATCGGTCGAGGATTGGAAGATCGTCGTCGCCGGGTTCAAGGATATCGTCACCCAGGAACGCGGGCATCCGTTTCCGCAGGCAGCCGCGCGACCAGCTGTGGGGCGCGATCGGCGCCGTCTTCGGGTCGTGGATGAACCCGCGCGCGATGACCTATCGGCGATTGCACGAGATCCCCGCCGATTGGGGCACCGCGGTCAATGTCCAGGCGATGGTGTTCGGCAATATGGGGATGGATTGCGCGACCGGCGTCGCCTTCACCCGCAACCCGTCGACCGGCACGGACGAGTTTTACGGAGAATACCTGGTCAACGCCCAGGGCGAAGATGTCGTCGCCGGCATCCGCACCCCGCAACACCTGACGATCGCCGGCAAGGCCGCCAACAGATCGGCCTTGCCGGCGATGGAAGAAGTCATGCCCGGGGTCCTCGACGAGCTGTACCGGGTGCGTCGGACGCTCGAAGACCACTACTGCGACATGCAGGACATCGAGTTTACCGTGCAGCGCGGCAAGTTGTGGATGCTGCAGACGCGGACCGGCAAGCGCACCGCCCAGGCCGCGCTGAAGATCGCCGTGTCGCTGGTCGAGGAGGGGATCATCGGCCGCGACGAGGCGATCCGGCGCATCGACCCCAATTCGCTCGATCAGCTGTTGCATCCGACCCTCGACCCGCGGGCGGAAAAAAACGTCCTCGCCCGCGGTCTGCCGGCGTCTCCCGGTGCGGCCTCGGGCAAGATCGTGTTTTCGGCAAACGAGGCCGAAGCCGCTCGCCGTGCGCGGCGAGGCGGTGATCCTGGTCCGGGTCGAGACCAGCCCGGAGGACATTCACGGCATGCACGCGGCGCGCGGCATCCTGACCACCCGCGGCGGCATGACCAGCCATGCCGCGGTGGTCGCCCGCGGCATGGGGCGGCCCTGCGTCTCCGGCGCCGGCGATCTGCGGGTCGATGCGGCGGCGGGCACGATCGCGGTGCGCAATACGGTGCTGAAGGCGGGCGAGATCATCACCATCGACGGCTCGACCGGCGAGGTGATCGGCGGCGAGGTGGCGACGGTCCAGCCCGACCTGTCCGGCGATTTCGTGACCCTGATGAGCTGGGCCGACGCGATCCGCACGATGAAGGTCCGGGCCAATGCGGAAACCCCGCTCGATACCCGCATGGCGCGCCGCTTCGGCGCCGAGGGCATCGGGCTCTCCCGCACCGAGCACATGTTCTTCGAGGCCGACCGGATCGGCGCGATCCGCCGGGTGATCATGGCCGACGACGAGGCCGGCAGGCGCGCCGGGCTGGCCGAGCTGTTGCCGATGCAGCGCGAGGATTTCGCCGAGATCTTTCGCATCATGGCCGGATTGCCGGTCACGATCCGCCTGCTCGACCCGCCGTTTCACGAATTCCTGCCCAAGACCGAGGCGGAATTCGTCGAGATGGCGCGACTGACCGGCAAGGACGTTGCCGCGATCCGGCATCGCGGCGATCGTGCTGCACGAAGTCGAACCCGATGCTCGGCCATCGCGGCTGCCGTCTCGGCATCAGCTATCCCGAGATCTACGAGATGCAGGCGACCGCGATCTTCGAAGCCGCGGCCGCGGTGACCAAGGAGACCGGCGTCGCGGTCGAGCCCGAAATCATGGTGCCGCTGATCGCCACCCGCAAGGAATTCGACATCCTCAAGGAGGTCATCGATCGCGTCGGCGTCGCGGGTCATGGAGCGGGCCGGGGTCAAGGTGCCCTATCTGGTCGGGACGATGATCGAGTTGCCGCGGGCGGCGCTGCGCGCCCGCGACATCGCCGAGACCGCCGAATTTTTCAGCTTTGGCACCAACGATCTGACGCAGACCGTCTTCGGCCTGTCGCGCGACGATTCGGCGAGCTTTATCGGCACCTATCAGAAGGCCGGGATCTTCGAGCACGATCCGTTCGTGACCCTCGACGTCGAAGGGGTCGGCGAGCTGGTGCGCATCGCCGCCGAGCGCGGGCGGGCGGCCCGGCCGGGATCTAAAGCTCGGCATCTGCGGCGAGCATGGCGGCGACCCGGCCTCGATCCGCTTTTGCCAGGAGGTCGGCCTCGATTATGTGTCGTGCTCGCCCTATCGGGTGCCGATCGCCCGCCTGGCCGCCGCGCAGGCGGCGCTGGCCGGCGAGCGCACCGACACGACGGCATGAGTCAGGGCGCAGGAACGCCAGCGCTCGGACGCAAACATATACATCGTCGTCATGGCCGGGCTTGTCCCGGCCATCCACGTCTTTTCTCCGCAGCGCCCGCCGCGGTTGCGTGGATGCCCGGATCAAGTCCGGGCATGACGAGTTGGTTGACATCATGCACCAATTGAATGAGCCAGAGGACTAGAGCGTGAGCGCCCGGTCTGAGCGAGCCGGTGGAGCGAGGCAGCGTGTTCCGCGCGGCGGGCCTCGCGCTGCTGCGACGTTGCGGTCCCGCTGCCGGCGCCCCGCCCCAGAGGCCGGTGCAGCTGCTGCCGTTGCCCGGCATCGCGCCGGCGTTGACCCCGGCGCCGCTGATGCCGCCGATCAATCCCGGTCCGGCCGTCGCCCCGCCGGCCGGCCTGTCGCCGATCCTGAGCCAACCCGGACCGTTATTTCCCGGCCCCGAACCGGCAAGCCCGCGCTACCCGCCGCCGCTCTTGCCCGGCCCGATCGACCAGCAGAAACTGCGCGCCTACCATAACGAGCTGCGCGACCGAGAATGGCAACGCGACCGCGGCGGCCTCAACCCCGATACCGGGCGGAGCGGCGAGATCCGCCAGCAACCACAGCCGCCCGATGGCGCGGACGGTCCACAATAGCGGCGAAGATTTACGGATGCCCGATGGGAGAAATTCAATAATATACCGCCGAAAGTGATCTGCTATCTACAGCAGCTATTTCGTATTAACCGTTTTGTGCTACAATGCCGCGATGAAACCCTCCGACGCACTGGCGACCCATCGCGGCGAATTGCGGCAGCTTGTCAGCCGCCACGGTCTGGCGCGCGCGCGCATCTTCGGGTCGGTTCTGACCGGCACCGACGACGACGAAAGCGACCTCGATTTGCTCGTTGATCCGGTCGAAACCACCAGCCTGTTGACACTGGCCGCGTTCAAGCACGACGCCGAACAATTGCTTGGCGTGCCGGTATCCGTCCTGACCCCCAATGCCCTGCCGCTGAAGTTCCGCAGTGAGGTTTTGCAGCAGGCCGAGGCGCTGTGAACCACCCGCAGCGCGTCGAAGATTACCTTGGGCATATTGCCGAGGCCATCGAGCGCGCCACCGGCTACGTTCAGCCATTGCCCGACCGCGCCGCCTTCGAGCAGAACCCGCAGGTGCAGGACGCGGTTGTGCGCAACATCGAAATCATCGATCTGTTCGCCATCGTCAAACGCATCGTGGACGCCAAGGAGCAATTCCGGTCCCTCGCGGAGCCGTGGGCCGACACCGGCACCAGCACCGGGCGCTTGATGCTGGCGGTACTCGGCGGCTTGGCCGATGTTGAGCGCGATCTTATCCGCACCCGCACTGCCGAAGGCAGGAGCCGTGCGCAGGAAGCGCGGGCAGCATATAGGCCGACCCTCGAAACTTACTGAAGCGCAGAAGGCCGAAGCGCGGCGACGACGCGCCGAAGGCGCGACGCTTGCTGAACTTGCCCGCAGCTACCACGTGGGCAAGAGCACCAATTTCCCGACTTTATAACCTGACGTAGCTGCCGAGAGGCGCTATGCCGACCATCAGACTCTAAAGACGTGACCTTCCGTTCTCATGAGTTTTTGGCAGGCCCGCTCACCGTCGACTATAACGTGATTACTTCGATCCGATTTGAATATATAATACGGAGATATTATCCGCAGATGAGCATTCATCATCATTTATGGTTTGAGATTTTCCTGAAAAACAATCCAACCCCTATTAAAATAGCCCATGTAAGTCCGCTTGGTCGCGGCTTTGGTGTATCGGGAAGCGCAGGCCCGAGCCGAGGTGAACATTTACGAAGAACTCTCACGCCGAACATTTGATAGCCGAATAGCGCGCTATACCGCGCAGATCGGGGAAAGTGGTGAGTTTGTGTACCACGGCAAGCGTTTCATGAAAGACGGCCGTGTGTTCTCGAATACAGGTATGCTCATAATGAGCGTCTACGAATGAAAGCTCTTCCGATTTCCAGACCGTATCGAATGCCGTCCGGCCAGCACGGTCATGGGGCACGTCGCCCGCTTCGTCCCGATAACCGGGACGACCATTCGCACTGCTTTGATCGGGACGTGTTTTTTTCGCTGCTCGAAGGACTTTACGGCATTCGCTGGGATAACGCTAGCACGCTTAAGAAGCGCAACAATGTGTTTCTCATTTGGTCCTGTTGGAGCGCGTTTCCGGTTCTGCCAAATTTAACACACATAGGCATCAATTTCGGGTAGCTCTTTCCGGAGTGTTGGCGCGCGACTATACAGTCTCAACTCCTCTATATAACCTGTCACTGCTTCGACAAAATCGGCCATGCGCGAGTACTATCGTGATTAACAATAAGTAAAATATTCGGCACCGAATGAGTTCGATTCATAGCTGTGAATTGCCGTTCCGCTTTTTCCCGCAGCTCTAGCGATGCAGCGGCCTTGCCGGGTATCGTTGCCAATGTCGATGATGGCTCCCGTCGCCTGTCGGATAGCGTCAGCGATCCGTTCCGGGAACACATCTTGCGGCGACTTGACTTCACAATAGGCTACAACGATATCACCGCGCAGAATTTGAAAATCGGGTGTCTTAGTAGTTGTGTTAGGGATGCGCTCCAGCTTAAGTCCTCTTTCAGCAAAGAATTGTTGCACCGCCACAAAATCGTGTTCTTCTTGATGCTGCACCACAGCCTGCTCCGTCAAATCATCAGACCATATAGGATGTCCTGCAAGGTTGCGCTACCGGCGACGCGCACTCATTCTGACTTTCGGAGACCCGAAGAACGGTTGATTTGCTAGTGGATCGAATTTAACATTTGGTACCCGCGGTTAGCAGCGGCGATGATGCGTTCGGGGTCGGCGGTCCAGACAAACGGTTTTGGTTTTGATTGTGGTCGTCGAGGTACCGCTTGATCGCGGCTTGGAGGTCGACCAGCGAGTGAAAGACGCCGCGTTTGAGACGGCGGCGGGTGAGCTTGGCGAAAAAGCCCTCGACCGCGTTGAGCCAAGAGGCTGAGGTCGGGATGAAATGGAACGTCCAGCGCGGGTGGCGGCCGAGCCAGGCGCGAACTTTGGGGTGCTTGTGACTGCCGTAATTGTCGAGGATCACGTGGATCAGCCGGCCGGCTGGGATGTTGCGCTCGAGGCGGTTCAAAAAGCGCAGAAACTCCTGGTGGCGATGGCGCTGCATGCACTGGCCGACCACCGTGCCGTCGAGGACATTGAGGGCGGCGAACAAGGTCGTCGTGCCGTGCCGGATATAATCGTGGGTCATCGTCCCGGCGCGCCCACGCTTCATCGGCAGGCCCGGTTGGGTGCGATCCAGAGCCTGGATCTGGCTCTTTTCATCGACCGAGAGCACCAGGCTGTGTGCCGGAGGGTCGACATAAAGCCCGACAACGTCGCGCAATTTGTCGGCGAACTGCGGATCACGGCTGAGCTTGAAGACCCGCAGCCGGTGCGGGGCGAGGCCATGGGCGTGCCAGATCTTTTGCACGGTGCTGACCGCCAACCCCATCGCCGCCGCCATCGCACGGCTCGTCCAATGGGTGGTCTCGCCCGGCGGCGGAGCGAGCGTCCGCGCGATCAATTGCCTGACGACCGGCTCGGGGATTGGCGCTTTACCGGGCTTGCGCGTCTTCTCGTGCAACAGCCCGTCGACGCCGGCTTCCATAAAGCGGCGCTGCCAGCGCCACACGCAGGGTTTGGAGACCCCGGCCCGGCGCATAATCTCCACCGTGCCGCAGCCTTCGGCCGTAGCCAGGATGATCTGCGCCCGCCATACATGTTTCTGGGAACTGTTGTGATCGGCGACGACGGCATGCAACCGTTCCCGATCCCCCGGTCCGAGCCGAACTTCCACATCTGCACGCATCATTGCATGATGCCACAGAACCCGACCCGAGGGAATCCTTTGTTTCGATCATACCACTAGAACGTCGGTTGTGCGGAATTTCCCTAACCGCCCTTATGCGCCGATTCCTGCCGCTTTTGACAGGGGAGTATGCGTCCACTCAGCAGTCGGCGTCCGCCCCGATGCGCATCCAGTCCGGCTTGACCGGGATGATGGCGGTGTCGCCGGCGATGATCGGCTCGCCGTCGTGCGTCGAAGTCCAGGCGCAATAGGGCGAGGCCGATCCCGTCGCGGCTCGAGCGCATCTCGCCGATTTCGCGGCCTTGCGCCGTCAAGATCGTTCCCGGCGCCGGGGCGGGGCCTTCGATCCGCACCGGCATCAACCGCTTTTTGACCAGACCGCGGTATTTGGTGCGCGCGGTCAGTTCCTGGCCGATGTAGCAGCCCTTCTGCCAATCGACGCCGTTCAGCTCGTCGAACCCCAATTCGAGCAGAATCGACTTTTCGAGCACCAGATCGCGGCTGCCGTCGGGGATGCCGAGTTCGAGCCGCAACCGGTCATAGGCCGCGAACTCGACCTGATCGAGATCGGCTTCGGCGGCGAGCGTCGCACGCCAGCTCGCGCGCGGCAGCACGCAGCGAACGCCGAGTTCGGTCAGGCGCGGATCGACAAAGGCGACGCCCGAGCCGAATCGACGGGCGACGCCCGGTTCGGGCGGCAGATCGAAAATCGCCGGGGCGCGGCCGCCGAAGACCGCCGTCACGACGAGGTCGGGTCTCTCGTCGAGCGCGACTTTGGCGCGCAGCCGGTAGAGCGAGAGCCGTCGTTTGAGGTCGGCGAGCCGGCCGCGTTCGGCGTCGAGCAGGATCGCGTCGTCGGCCTCGATCATAAAGAAATCGTGCAGGTACTTGCCTTGCGCCGTCAGCAGCGCGGCGTAGCGCGTCTGCGCCGGGCCGATCTTGTCGACATCGTTCGAGACGAGCCCTTGCAGAAAGCTGCGGCGGTCGTCGCCGGAGACGGCGAGGACGCCCCGCTCTTCGAGCAGCACAAAATTCGCATCGGCCATCGCCTGGAACAGTTAGAGGCGGGGCCGTTTCTTGGCAAGCCGGATGGCGCCGGATATAAGGGCGGCGGATCGGCGGTATGAAAATTCTCTTTGTCACTGCGACGCGCATCGGCGACGCCGTGCTGTCGACCGGTCTGCTGTCCTATCTGGTCGAGCGCCACCCGAATGCGCGACTGACGATCGCGGCGGGCCCCTTTGCGGCGCCGCTGTTCGAAGCCGTGCCCGGCGTCGAGCGGGTGCTGGTCGTGGCCAAGCGGCGTTGGGCGTCGCATTGGCTGCCGCTCTATGCCGGGGTTGCCGCGCAGTCCTGGGACCTCGTCGTCGATTTGCGCGGCTCGGCGCTCGCCTGGCTGTTGCGCGCCAAGGAGCGCAAGGTCATGGCCAAGGGCGACCCGCGCGAACACCGGGTGCGCCAGCTCGGCCGTCTGTTCGGCCTCGATCCGCCGCCGAACCCGCATTTGTGGCGATCGCCGCAGCATGAACGGGCCGCCGGCGCGCTGGTTGCCGCCGGAGGCCCGGTATTGGCCATCGGCCCCGCCGCAAACTGGCGCGGCAAGCAGTGGCGGGCGGAGCGCTTTGCCGAGCTGGCCTCGCGCTTGACCGGGGCCGGCGGCCCGCTGCCCGGGGCGCGGGTCGCGGTGCTGGCGGCCGGCCACGAACGCCCGCAGGCGCGAGGCATTGCTGGCCGCGATCCCGTGCCGTCGGCGGATCGATCTGGTCGGCCGCGTCGATCTGTTGACCGCGGCGTCGGTGCTGGCTCGCTGCGCCTTGTTCATCGGCAACGACACGGGTCTGATGCACCTGGCTGCGGCGTCGAGCACGCCGACGCTCGGCCTGTTTGGCCCGAGCCCGGTCGTGCAGTACGCGCCATGGGGGCCGCATGCCGCCTTTGTCCAGTCGGCCGACCCGCCCGAGACGATGTTCGGACCGGGCTTCGACCACCGCACCACCGACACGTTGATGGACGGGCTTTCGGTCGACGCCGCCGAGACCGCGGCGCACCGGCTGTGGGGCGCGATCGCGGGCGCCGCGGCGTGACCGGGTCGCGACCGCCGACGCTTTCCGCCCTCGTCGTCGCGCATGACGAGGAAGATCAGCTCGCCGATTGTCTCGGCGGGCTCGGTTTTGCCGATGAGATCGTCGTCGTCCTCGACCGCTGCGGCGACCGCTCGCGCGAAATTGCCCGGTCGTTTACCGAGCGTCTGATCGAAGGCGGCTGGGACCGCGAGGGACCGCGCCGCCATGCCGGGATCGACGCCTGCCATGGCGACTGGATCCTCGAAATCGACGCCGACGAACGGGTAACGCCGGAACTCGCCGCGGAAATCAGCCGGATCGTCGCCGGTTCGTCGGCCGCCTGGCATCTGGTCCCGGTCGACAATTACATCGGCGACCGTCTGGTGCGGTGGGGTTGGGGCGCGTCCTTCGGCCGATCGGCCCATGCGGCGCTGTTTCGCCGCGGCGTCAAGCAATGGGGCGACCAGCGCGTCCATCCCGCGGTATCGCTGTCGGGCGCGGAGGGGCCCGGCTGTCGTCGCCGATCGTCCATTATGTCGATCGCGACATCTCCGAGATGCTCCGGCGCCTCGACCGCTACACGACAGCGCGGGCGCAGGATTTGCGCGACAGCGGCGCTATCGGCAGCTATCCGCGCAATCTGCGGCGCATCGTCTCGCGCTTCTGGAAGTGCTATATCGGCCGCAAAGGCTATCGCGAAGGACCGTACGGGTTTCTGATCGCGCTGTGCGCGGCGCTCTATCCGATCCTGTCCTATCTGAAGGCGAGGCTCGATCCGCCGCCCGAAGCAGCCCCTCACCCCAGCCCTCTCCCCGCAGGCGGGGAGAGGGAGGGACCCGCGCAGCGGGAGGGTGAGGGGCAATACGCGACCAAACTCGGCCTATCCGAGCGGCGCTGATGGCGAGCGTGGTGATGGCCGATGACGGCGTCGCATTCGATGGAATGATGGCCGAAACCGCACCGCTCGGCGGCGCCGAAACCGCCTTTGTCGCTCTCGCCGAAGCGCTGGCGGGGCGCGGCCATATCGTCGAGGTGCGCAATCATTGCCGCAATGCCCTGACCCATAAGGGTGTGCGCTGGGCGCCGCTGTCGGCTGATGTGCCGGCCGACTGCGATCTCTATATCGGCAGTCGCGGCCATCGGGTCATCAATCTCGTCCGCCGGGCGCGGCAGCGGCTGTTCTGGTTGCACAATCCCGCCTTCTATCTGAAAAAGCCGCGCAATCTGTGGCGGCTTGCGTGGTATCGGCCGATCCTGGTTACGACCGGCAGGTATCATCATGGGACGGTCCCGCGGTGGCTGCCTTGCGGCGGGCGCAGGATTATCCCGTACGGGATTCTCGACTGCTTTCGCCACGCGGCGCCGCGCGAGCCGCCGCCGCCGCACGCGATCTTCACCTCCAACCCGCTACGCGGGCTCGGCTGGCTGCTTGATCTCTGGGCGGCGCGGATCGCCCCGGCGGTGCCGGGCGCCGAATTGCACATCTATGCCGGCGGTGCTGTCTACGGCGCCAAGGGGCCGTCGCCGCAAATCGAACAGATTCTCGCCCGCGCCGATGCGCTCGCATCATGCGGCGTCCGTCGATTCGCCCCGGTCGGCCATTCGGCGCTGGCGCCGGCGCTGACGACGGCGCGGGTGATGCTCTATCGCGGCGATCCGGGCGAGACCTTCTGCCTGTCCCTGGCCGAGGCGCAGGCGATGGGTGTGCCGGCGGTGGTAACGCCGCTCGGTTCGGTCGCAGAGCGGGTGATCGACGACGCGACCGGGCGGGTGGCGACGAACGACGACGATTTCGTCGCTGCCGCAATCTCGGCGTTGCGCGACGACGCGCTGTGGCGGCGCTGGCATCTCGCCGCTCTCGCTGAGCAACGCGGCATGACCTGGGACATGGTCGCGTCGCAGTTCGAGGCGCTGATCGGGTGACGCGGCGCTTGTTGCAGGCGATCGCCGGCGCCCGATACGGCGGCGCCGAAACCTTCTTTATGCGGCTGGCGACGGGTTTGCAGCGTGCCGGCGAGACGCAGCGGGTGCTGATCCGCCGCGACCCGGCGCGCGCGAAGGCCTTGCAAATGGCAGGGGTGGCCGTCGCCGAGCAGCGCTTTGGCGGCCCGTTCGACCTGTCGACCCGGCGTGCCTTTCGCCGCGAGATCGCCGCCTGGCAGCCGAATATCGTGCTGACCTGGATGAGTCGGGCGACCTCACTATGTCCGCGCGGCGCTTTCGTGCATGTTGCCCGGCTCGGGGGGTATTACGATTTGAAATATTACCGGCGCTGCAATCATCTGATCGGCAACACGCGCGCCATCGTCGATTACGCCGTTGCACGCGGCTGGCCCCGCGACAGGATCGACTACCTGCCGAATTTCGTCCCCGATCTGCGCGTCGCGGCGTTGCCGGGTGCGGCCGACGCGACGTCGCGTCGGGTCCCGGTGGTGCTGGCGTTGGGTCGCTTTCACCCGAACAAGGGGTTTGATCTGTTGCTCGAGGCGCTGGCGATGACCCAGGAGATCGGTCTGCGGATCGCCGGCGAGGGTCCGCTGCGCCCGGCCCTCCAAAATCTGGCCGTCCGTCTCGGGATTGCCGAACGGGTACGGTTTCTCGGCTGGCGCGAGGATTTGTCGGCATTGCTCGCCGACGCCGACCTCCTCGTGTGCCCATCGCGGGAAGAACCGCTCGGCAATGTCGTGATCGAGGCGTGGTCTGCCGGCGTGCCGGTCGTCGCCACCGCCAGCGACGGGCCGGCCGGGCTGATCGTCGATGGCGAGAGCGGGCTGCTGGTGCCGCTTCCCGGCCGTACCGGCGGCGCAGCAGCACTCGCCGAGGCGATCGAGCGTGTCTGCCGCGATCCGGCATTGCGCGAGCGGCTCGGGCAGGCCGGCCGCCGAGCCTACGAGGCGGAGTTCACCGAGGCGGCGGTGATCGCCGGTTATCGCCGCTTTTTCGAGCGGGTGGCCTGCTGATGTGCGGGATTGCCGGAATGATGACGCTCGACGGCGCGGCGCCGCCGGTCACCCCGCTGCGGGCGATGGAGGCGGCGCTGCGCCACCGCGGCCCGGACGGCGACGGGCGCTATCGCTCGGCCGATGTCGGCATGGTCCAGACACGGCTCGCGATCATCGACCTGGCGACCGGCGACCAGCCGATTTACGAGCCGGGCGGCGCCGCGCTGATCGCCAACGGGGAAATCTACAACTACCTCGAGCTGCGAGACGCGTTGCGCTGCTCTCGCCAAGTGGTTTTCTCGACGCAATCGGATTGCGAGGTGCCATTGCACCTCTATCGCCGGCACGGGCTCGACTTCACCGCGCACCTGCGCGGTATGTACGCGTTGGCGATGCACGACCCTGGCGACGGCCGGCTGATCCTGGCGCGCGACCCATTCGGGATCAAACCGCTCTACTACGCCGAAACCGCGCACGGCTTCGCCTTTGCCTCCGAGCCCGGCGCGCTGATCGAGGCCGGCATCGTCATGCCCAAACTGGCGCCGGAGGTCCGCAACGAGTTGTTGCAGATGCAGTTTACTACCGGTCGGGCGACGATCTTTGCCGGCATCGACAGGGTCCTGCCGGGGGAGACGGTGGTGGTGCGCCAGGGGCGGATCGTCGAGCGCCGGCAGCGTGCCGCCTTGCCCCAATCCGGACCGGTGCCGCTCGGCGAAGACGAGGCGTTGGCCCGGCTCGATCTGGCGCTGGCCGAGAGCGTGCGCCTGCACCAGCGCGCCGATGTGCCGTTCGGCATGTTTCTGTCTGGGGGCATCAATTCGACGGCGGTGCTGATCATGATGGCGCGGCTCGCCGAAAGGCCGGTCAAGGCCTTCACGATCGGCTTTGCCGACGGCGATGTCGCCGATGAGCGGCCGGCGGCGCGAGCGGCCGCTGCCGCGGTCGGCGCCGAGCATGTCGAGATCGTTTTCGCCGAGGCCGATTTCTGGCGGCTGCTGCCGCAGATCGTCGCCGGGATCGACGACCCGGCCGCCGACTATGCGATCCTGCCGACTTGGGTCCTGGCCCGTGCGGCTCGCCAGGCCGGGCTCAAGGTCATCCTGTCGGGCGAGGGCGGAGACGAGCTGTTCGCCGGCTATGGTCGTTATCGTGGGGTCACGCGGCCGTGGTGGGCGGGAGGACGGATGCCGCGGGCGCGCGGCATGCTCGACGGGCTCGGCGTGCTGCGCGGCGAGATCGCCGGCTGGCGCGATGGGATCGCTGCCGCCGAGGCCAGGATCGGCGGCCAGGGCTGTACGCCGCTGCAGGTGGCGCAAGCGGTCGATTGCGCCGATTGGCTGCCGAACGATCTGTTGGCCAAGCTCGATCGCTGCCTGATGGCGCATGGCGCCGAGGGCCGCACCCCGTTTCTCGACCCGGCGCTGGCGGCGCTCGCCTTTCGCCTGCCCGACGAGCTCAAGATCAAGCGCGGGCTCGGAAAATGGCTGTTGCGCCGCTGGCTCGCCGATCACCTGCCGCAGGCGCGGCCTCTGGCCCGCAAGCGCGGCTTTACGGTACCGGTGGCGCAATGGATCGCGCGCCGCGCCGACACGATCGGCCCGCTCGTGGCCCGCTCGCCGGCGGTGTGCGAAATCTGCCGGCCGGACGCGGTCGAAGGCCTGTTTGCCGCCGCCGGGCAACGGCGCGCCGGCCGCGCCGCGTGGAACCTGTTGTTTTACGCGCTGTGGCACCGCCGTCACATCGAACGCGCCGACCTGCCTCCCGATACCGTGGAGCGGCAAATTGCCGGGCGGTAGCGCTGAGCGCATCGGCTCAGCGCGCCAGCAGCTCGCGCACCGCGTCGTCGAGGAATTTGGCGTCGGGCGGGTGAGCGGCCGGGTTGCCGGCACGGTGGCCCCAGATCGACGGGATCGGCCGCAATTCCGCCCGCGGCATGCGGGCGACCTCGCGGCGGTTGTCCTCGACGGTGAAGTAAAGATCGGTGTCGCACGGCATGACCATCGCGTCCGCCGTGATGGCGCCGAGCGCCTTGCCGAGATCGCCGCCGTATAATTCGTTGGCGCTGATGTCGGCGTATTGCCAGGTCCACAGCATCGCCAGCAGATCGTTGGCGTCGCGGCGGCGAAAGCCGGCTTCCCAATTGCCGACCAGAAAATCCTCGAGCGACGAGAACCCGAGTTTGCGCCATTCCTCCTCGCGGTAAAACGCCTGGCTCAACCCCCAACCGGCATAGACCCGGCCCATCGCCTGAAAGCCACGCGCGGGCGGGGTCGCGAACCAGCCGTCCTGCCAGGCCGGATCGGCCGTCAACGCCGCCCTGACCCCTTCGAGAAAGACGAAATTATGCGGCGAGGTCCTGGCCGAGCCGCAGATCGCGGCGATGCGCTCGACCCGGTCGGGAAACAAGGCGCCCCAGTGAAACGCCTGCTGCGCCCCCATCGAAAACCCGTAGACCAGCTTGACCCGCTCGATCCCGAACACCTCCTGCAACAGCCGCTGCTGCACGCGGACATTGTCGGTCATCGTGAAATGCGGATAGCGGGCGCGGTCGAAGGGCGGCGGCGTATTGCTCGGCGAGGACGACAAGCCGTTGCCGAACTTGTTGACGATGACGATGAAGTATTTGGAAGGATCGAGCGCTTTGCCCGGTGCGACGGCCCATTCGAGATCGTAATGCTGCGCGCCGTACGAGGTCGGATAGACGATCGCGTTCGTCTTTGCCGCATCGAGCGTGCCGTAGGTTTTGTAGGCCAGGCGGGCCTTCCGATAGGTCAGTCCCGATTGCAGGACGACGTCGCCGGCCTCGAAGATCTGATAATCCGGCATCGCAACGTCGTCCTTATGCGCAGCCTCGCCGACGTACCCGGGCGCGCCGCGATGCTACGCCGGGTGAGCCGCACCGGTCGGAAACTGCTCGGCACGATAGGTCGGGCGCAAGATGTCGAGCTTCATCGGCACCGGCGTCCCGAGCCACAACGCGTTCTTGCTGTGGTCGTCATACGAGCTTTCGGTCAGCGGATGGACCAGTACGTCGAGGCCTTCGCGGTTCAACATCAGCCAAGGCACCACCATATGGAATTCCTCGATCTTGAAAATGACGTTGAACTGCGAGATCGGGTGCGGGCCGCGCGGTTCGTCGCTGAGATCGCGCGGTTCGATCGCAAATTTTTCGATCAGCGTCTCGCGCAGCCGGGCCGCGACGGGCTTGGTTGCCGGGTTGTAATAGACGTGGGCGTGATAGCCTTTGACTTCGGTCATCGAGCGCACTCCGAGGGTTTCAACCGAATTGTCGCAGCCGGCGCACCGACGCGCAAGGTCGAACCGGCGCCGAGACCCGCCAAAATACAATAGGCATTTGTTGTATCGGGCGCGTTTGACGATCGAAGCGGGCTGTCCTAGGCTCGGTCGATCAATTCACCCGCGGAGGGGCATGATGGACGGCATCACACCGGTAAACCTGAACAGCATCGTGGCGCCGCTGAACTTTTTGCTGCCGATGGCGGAAAAATCGGTGGCCTATAATTACGAGCCGCCGCCCGGAACGCCGGTGAGGACCGGGCGCAATATCGAATACCAGGTGACGATCCGCGACGCGCGGCCGATCGTCGACCGGCTGTCGCTGGATCGAGAGGGCTTCGTCATGCTGCATCACCAGTCGGCGGTGCAGAATTTCTACGATGAGGACGAAATCAAGTCCGTCTATTACCCGGAATGCGAGCGGGTCATGAAGGAGGCGACCGGAGCGGTCCGCGCCGTCGCCTTCGACCACATCGTGCGCAACGCCGCGGTGGCCGCCAAGGACAAGACGATCAAGATCCCGGCAAAGCGGGTCCATAACGACTACACCGCCTGGTCGGCGCCGCAGCGCGTCCGCGACCTGATGGGCGATGAAGCCGAGGAACTCCTCAAGCACCGCTTCGCCATCAACAATCTGTGGCGCCCGATCCGCGGGCCGGTGCTCGAATCGCCGCTGACGCTGTGCGACGCGCAGAGTCTCGCCGAAGAGAATTTGATCCCCGGCGAGCTGCGCTATCCCGACCGGATCGGCGAGACTTATTCGATTACCTTCAATCCGGATCAGCGCTACTACTATTTCCCGAAGATGCAACCCGACGAGCCGGTGCTGATCCGCTGCTTCGACTCGGCCCCGCAGGGCGCGCACCGGTTTTCCGCCCATACCGGGTTCGATGACCCGACCTCGCCGCCCGACGCGCCGCCGCGCGAAAGCCTCGAAGTGCGCATGCTGGTGTTCTTTCCGCCCGGCGCCTGACGAATACGTCCCGCCCCCCGCTGTTAGAGTGGGGGGCGGCCGCGCGCCGGTGTCCCGCTTCCGAGGCTGGTATATCGCAGCGGGGCGGCCGCAGGGCGACGAAGCAATCTCGGGCCGGTTGCGGCTCCCTCCCACCCGAGATCGCTTCGTGCCGAAAGCCGTGTTCGACATGGCCCCGCTGCGGCGCCGGGACCTTCTCGCCGGGAAGGCCCGGACGCATCAGCGTCATGCGATCAGAGGAGGACCACAGAACCTAGTGGTCAGACACTTCAGATGGCGCACCCTCACCGCACTCGTCATGCCCGGCCTTGTGCAGCTTTGTGCCGGGCATCCACGGAAACCGCCAGGGTTTGTGCCGCGTCGTGGATGGCCGGGACGAGCCCACGGCTGTCCGGTTCAGATTTACGATGATCTTCAAATGCTTCAAAGCACATTCTCCCCCTCGGCCGGGCTCGACCCGGCCGTCCACGCTTGCAATGGCGGGGTCTTGCAAGAAAAAGACGTGGGTGCCCACGGAACAAAGTCCGTGGGCTGAAGGCCCACGGGTCAAGCCCGGCCACGGGGTACTGGTGCTTCACTGCAACCGCCAATATCCGAAACCGGACAGCAGTGGGACGAGCCCGGCCATCGCGGTTGGAATGAATCTTGTATCTGCGTCTGAGCA
>CAVPBN010000031.1:0-203834 GCA_963701815.1 uncultured Alphaproteobacteria bacterium | reverse complement strand
GCCTGAGGACGTGATGGCGGTATTGCGCGAGTATCACGGCGCGCTCGGGCCGCTGATCCACCGCCATGAAGGGACCCTCGACCGCTTTGCCGGCGACGGCCTGATTGTCTTCTACAACGACCCGGTGCCCTGCCCCGATCCGCCGTTGCGCGCCGTCCGGCTGGCGGTCGCGATGCGCGAAGCGGTCGCGTCGCTCGCCCGTTCCTGGGCGGCGCGCGGGCATCGGATCGGATTTGGCGTCGGCATCGCCCAAGGTTACGCCACGCTCGGCCGCGTCGGTTTCGAGGGCCGCTCCGACTACACCGCGATCGGCACCGTGACCAACCTTGCGGCCAGGCTGTGCGACGAGGCGCAGGACGGCCAGATCCTGGTGACCGGGCGCGTCGCCGCGGCGATCGAAAAACTCGCCGAGTTCGAGTCGCGAGGCGATCTTGCGCTGAAGGGCCTGAGCCGCCCGGTCGCGGTGCTGAACGTCCTCAGCCTCGCTTCGGACCGCTGACGCGGCGCGCGCGAGACCGTCCGAATCCGCGCTATTTCGCTGGACGGATCCGGGTATCATCGGCTGCACGCCAAACCCCGCGAGGAGCGCCAAATGACCGCCAGTCAGATCGAGAAGGCCGCCCGTTTCGATGCGCTGCACCGGGACCCGGGTTTCTTTGTGATCGCCAATGCCTGGGATGCGGGGTCGGCGCGGGTTCTCGCCGGGCTCGGCTTTGCTGCGCTGGCGACTTCGAGCGGCGCTTCGGCCGGCGTGCTCGGGCGCCGAGACGGCATGGTATCGCGGCAGGAAGCCCTCGCCCATGCCGGCGCCATCGTCGAGGCGGTCGACCTGCCGGTCTCGGCCGACCTCGAAAAAGGCTTCGACGACGCACCGGAGGGGTGCGCGCAGACGATTCGGCTCGCCGCCGCAACCGGCCTCGTCGGCGGTTCGATCGAGGATTTCAGCGCCGATCCGCAGCAGCCGCTCTACGATCGGGGTCAGGCGACCGAGCGGGTCGCCGCGGCGGCCGAGGCGGCGCACGCCCTATCTTTTCGGTTCACGCTGACGGCGCGGGCCGAGAATTTCCTGCGCGGCAACCCCGATCTCGACGACACGATCAGGCGCCTGCAGGCCTTTGAGGCCGCCGGCGCCGATGTGCTGATGGCGCCGGGACTGCCCGATCTCGCCGCGGTGCGGACCGTCTGCGCCGCACTCTCCCGGCCGTTCAACTTCATGGCCGGCATCAGGGGCCGCTCGTTCTCGGTTGCCGAGCTGGCGACCGCCGGCGTCAAGCGGATCAGCCTCGCCACGTCATTGTATCGGGCGGCGATGAACGGTCTCGTCGATGCGGCCCGCGAGGTCGCGGAGCGCGGGACCTTCGGCTATGTCGAGACCGGGATGACCACACCCGAACTCAACCGCTTCATGGCCGGCTGAGGCCGTTTTCGGGGTAGGTACCCACATGGTAAACCTACGCCCCGGCGATTTAGTGGTTATCCTAAGTGTACCGCCCACATTGTTGGCAGGTCTACCAGATGATGACCAGACGGAGATAGTTTCGATCATAGGAAAGCCAGTAACGTTCGCCGGCGTTTCGTACGGGCAAGCCGAGCTGGAATTTAGAGATAGTCGTGGCGATGAGCACACTATTTGGATTGATTCCGATCACATCAGGCCGTTTTGAGACATAATTATCCAACAAGAGTATGATCGCCGATTTTGGTATCGCGAGTATCAATCATCACAACCACGTCCTCCATAGACCATAACCGCGTCTCGATACCGGCGGCCATCGCCGGCGAGGTCCGCATTCAAATTAAGACACTACCGTTTTCGGCTAGATCTAGACTTTCGGCGCGCTGTCCGCCCAGCGTTTCATCAGGGTGTTCGAGGGGCGGCCCTCGTCGAGCAATTTGCGCGCGGTCTCGGCGCCGGCGATCGGCAGCAGGCCCGGGTCGAGCAACCCGATCTGCACCAGGACGCTCGCCTGGTCCCAGTAGATGTGTTCGTGGCAAAGCTTGTCGCCGCGAAAACCGACTATCGCAACCAGCGGCACCTCGACCCGACGCCCGGTCGGCGCCACGCCCGGCAGCATCCAGTCGATCTCGACGTCATGGGTGAACGAGACCACCATCTCGTCGACCACCCGGTCGGCGCCGACCGTGCGCGAAACCGGCACCATTTTGATGTCCTGCGGGCATGTCGGAATAAAGTGGTTGGCGTAAAAGCGCGCGAGGTCGCGTGCGCCGACCCCGCCGGTCATCACCGGAACGTGGTTGACATAGGGCTCGGCGACCATCGTCCGCATCGTCGCGTCGACATCGCGGGAGCCGAACTCGTAGGTCGTATGCGCTTCCCACAAGGCTTCGAGATCGTAGCTCGGCCCGATCGCCCGGCGGAGCGTTGCGATCGAGCGCGAATGCGCCAATCCGGCTGCCGCCTTGTCGTAGGCAGGCCCGCCGATGCGCTCGAACCCGCGCTCCGTACCGGGATAAACATGGACCGCGATCTCGGGGCGCAAGGCGAAAGCCTCCCTGATCCTCGCAACCGCCGAGGCCGGATCGCGCTCGGCAAAGTGCATGACCAGCGGGCAGGCGATGCGCGGCGCGAGATCGAGCGCGGCCTCGATCCCGGTCGGCTGATACAGCACCGCGCCATCGACCAGCCCCTCCGCCGCGGCGAGGTAGGCGAGCCGGCCGCCATCGCCAAAGCCGAGCGCGGCGACCTTGCCGGTGCATTCGCCGCGACCCCGCAACGCGCTCAGCGCCGCCGACAGGTCGCCCGCTTCCCGCCGGGACGACACGACATAGCCTTCGGCGGCAAAGAGCTGCGCGACCTGCAGCCTGTCCCGATCGCCGGGAAAGCCGCCGCCCAACAGCAGCAGCCCCGGCCCGCTTCCCGCGGCTGGAAACGAGAAATCAGCAAGGCCTGCGGCCTCGGCGAGCGTGATCGGCATGGCTGCGCACTTTCGTCCGATCGTGACTTTGGGGGTCCCGTCCTTGGGCGTCAGCCGCCCTCGAGCTTGGGGATGAAGAAGACCTCGCTGCCCTGGCGCAGCGGCTGCAAATAGCCGACTTCGTGGATCTCGCCGTCGATGGCGACGGTGGTTTCCTCTTCGAGATGCAGGCCCAGGCCCGGATAGAGACGGTCCAGCGCCTTGATGACGCCGCGCAGGTTTTTTGCCGGAATTTCGAATTCGCGCTCGCCGCCGGTGTAGCGGCGGCTGAACCCGCCCGACAAAACGACCCGCGCGGTCGTCTCGGCCATCGGTCTAGTCCGCGCCGGCGGCGTCGAGCGCGGCGCGCAATTTGGGCGGCGACATCGGCAGTTCGGTCAGGCGCCGCCCGATCGCATTGTCGATCGCGTTGGCGATCGCCGCCATCGGCGGGCAGATGTTGACTTCGCCGACCCCCTTGGCCCCGTAGGGATGGGCCGGGTTCGGCACCTCGACCAGGACCGCTTCGATCATCGGCACGTCGGAGGCGACCGGACAACGATAGTCGAGGAAGCCGGCGTTATCGAGACGCCCGTTGCGGTCGTAGATGTACTCCTCGTTCAAGGCCCAGCCGATGCCCTGGGTCACGCCGCCCTGGATCTGGCCCTCGACATAGGAGGGATGGATCGCCTTGCCGACATCCTGCGCCGCGACAAAGCGCAATACCGTCACCTTGCCGGTTTCGGGATCGACCTCGACATCGCAGAAATGGGTGGCGAAACCGGGCGCCTGGCCGCCGGCGTTGACCGACGCCTGTGCGCCGATCGGGCCGCCGGTCAAGGCCTTCTTGGCCGCCAATTCCTTCAGCGACAACGGCGGGAAATCGCCGACATTGCTGCTGGCGGGCTTGGCGTGGCCGTCTTCCCAGACGACGCCGTCGACATCGACATCCCAGATCACCGCCGCCCGGGCGCGCAATTCGTCGACCACCTTTTTGCTGGCGTCGACGACGGCCATGCCGGTCGCAAAGGTGACGCGCGAGCCGCCGGTCACGTGGGTGTAGCCGATCGACGCGGTGTCGGCGACGATCGCCCGCACCTGGCTGTAGTCGACCCCCAAAGTTTCCGCCGCCATCAGCGCCATCGACGCGCGCGAGCCGCCGATATCCGGGCTGCCGGTGGCGACGACGACGGTGCCGTCCTCGTTGATCTGCACCGTGGCGCTCGATTCGCCGCCGCCGTTGAACCAATAGCCGGAGGCGACGCCGCGCCCCTGGTTCGGACCGAGCGGCGCCTGGTAGGCCGGATGGTTGATCAACGCTTCGAGGGTTTCGACACAGCCGCCATGGGCCATCTTGGGCCCGTAGATCATCGTCGTCCCCGGCCGCGCCGCGTTTTTGAGCCGCAACTGCAACGGGTCCATGCCGATCTTCTTGGCCAGTATGTCGAGCACGCTCTCGACCGCGAAGGCCGAGATCGGGGAGCCCGGCGCGCGGTAGGCGGCGGCTTTCGGCCGGTTGCACACGACGTCGTAGCCGACCGTGCGTGCATTCGGGATGTTGTAGGGGGCAAAGGCGCACAGGCACGCATTCATGACCGGCGAACCGGGAAACGCGCCCGCCTGAAATTTGAAGATGCCGTCGGCGGCGGTCAGGGTCCCATCCTTCTTGATGCCGATCTTGACCCACATCGAGGCGCCCGAGGTCGGGCCGGAGGCTTTGAACACCTCGTCGCGGCTCATCACGATCTTGACCGGGCGCCCCGCCTTCTTCGACAGCGCCGCCGCGACGGGTTCGAGGTAAACCACGGTCTTGCCGCCGAACCCGCCGCCGATCTCGGCCGGGTTTACCCGCACATCGCCGACCGGCATGCCGAGCAGTTTCGCGGTCAGTGCGCGGACGACGAAATGACCCTGGCTCGACGCCCAGATCTCGGTTTGGCCGTCGGCCTCGACGCGGGCGATCGTGGCGTGAGGTTCGATATAGGCCTGGTGCACCGCCGCGGTCTTGAATTCCTTTTCGACGACGAAGTCGGCCTCGGCAAAGCCGGCGTCGAGGTCGCCGATCGCGAATTCGAGGCGCTTGGAGATGTTTGAAGGCTTGGTCGGGGTCGGCTCGACCCCGCGCGCGATCATGTCCTCGAACAGCAGCGGCGCGTCGGGGGCCATCGCCTCGTCGACATCGATGACGTGCGGCAAGACCTCGTAGTCGATCTCGATCAGCGCTGCCGCCTCTTCGGCGACGCTCCGGCTGGCAGCGGCGACGGCGGCGACCGCATGGCCTTCGTAGAGCGCTTTTTCGCGCGCCATGACGTTGCGGGAGATATGCCAGAAATTCTGCGCCACCCGCTCCGGCCCGACATATTCGAATTTATGGTCGGGGAAATCGGCCGCTGTGACGACCGCCTTCACCCCGGGCAATGCCAGCGCCTTGGAGGCGTCGATCGCGCGGATGCGCGCATGCGCGTGGGGGGAGCGGACGATCTTGCCGTAGAGCGCCCCGGCCATCGCCAAATCGGCGCCGTACATCGCCCGGCCCGTGACCTTCGGCACGCCGTCCGGACGGACCGGCCGGGTTCCCACCCATTTGTAGCGCGACGGTGCGATATCGTTCACGGCCCTCTCCTATCGCTGGACGAGTATTCGATTGATCCGCAGCGTCGCCCGCCGCGCGGCCAAATGCAAGCCCACGCAACGACGCCCGCTGCGCGTGATCGAGCCGCCGCCGATCAGCCGAATGCGTCGGCTGCGCACGCGAAGGGACGCGTCCAACGCCGTGAGCCGCCGCAAGATGCGAAATTCTCGGGGCACGCCCGGATGCGCTCGCCAAGTCAAAAATAGCGCTCGGGGACGCGGATGATGTCTTCGGGCTGGATCGACGACAAGGCGCCGGCCCTTCCCTCTTTGCCGTTTCGCGTAATAATTACGTAATCTTGATTGGCCCGGTAAGTATAGCCGTGAGCAGCGGCCACTGCGCTGAGCACGCGCATGTCGCTCGCGTAGGGATAGGCGCCGGGGATTGCGACCTCACCCAAAATGTAAAACGGTCGGTAGGTCACAACCGACACGCTGACAAAGGGCTTTGTAATATAGCGGCCGCTCTTCAGCATTTCTGAAATATTGCTCGCCAACGCGTCTGATGTGAGACCCGCCGCAGGCACCTTGCCGATCATCAGCATCCTGATGGTGCCGTCGTCTTGAACTTGGTAGGTTCCACCGAGTTCGTTGGCGCCGAGCACCTTGATATCGAGCTTGTCGTCGGGACCCAGGCGATAGGCCGAAGCATCTTGCTTTGCGGGAAGGGGCGGCAGATCGCTGCCTGACGAACAGCCGACCAACGGCGAAAAAACCGTCAGTGCTATCCAGAGAAAACGAATACCCGGGTTCATGGTCGAACTCCTCTGACAACCCGCCGCAGATCAGGCTCGCAATCATAACAGATATTCGTTCGGCAAGACGACCGCCGGGGATCGCGACGTTTGCGGGTTCGCGCCACCCTTTGTTGCGACATCCGGCAGTTTACGCAACTCCGTCAAGACGGTTTTAACTTGCGTACCGTCGCCGTGGTGCTGTAGCCCGGCAGCAACTCGGCAAGGACTACCCTCCCGCCATAGGATTTTACGAAATCGGCGCCGACGACCTCGTCGAGGCGATAATCGGCGCCCTTGACGAGGACATCGGGCCGGATCGCCGCGAGCAGCGAGGTCGGCGTGTCCTCGGAAAATATGACGACGAGGTCAACCGGCGACAGCGCAGCGAGTACGGCGCCTCGCGCCCCTTCCGGTTGAACCGGTCGGGTCGGCCCCTTCAATCGCGCCACCGAGGCATCGCCGTTCAACCCGACCACCAGACGATCGCACTCCTGCCGCGCCCGCGCCAACAGCATGACGTGTCCGGGATGCAGGAGGTCGAAGCACCCGTTGGTAAAGCCGATCCGCAAACCGCGATGTCGCCAGTGCTCGATCCGCTCGAGGGCGCGGGGGAGCGGCTGGACCTTGTCTGCCCCGGCCTCGTCATGCCGCAGCAGCGCGGCGCCGAGTTCGCTCGAATGGGTGACCGCGGTGCCGACTTTGCCGACGACGATTCCCGCCGCGACATTTGCCAGCCTCGCCGCATCGAGCAGGCTCATGCGGGCGGCGAGCGCCGCGGCGAGTACGGCAATCGCCGTGTCGCCGGCGCCGGAGACGTCGTACACCTCGCGCGCAGCCGCCGGAAGCTGATGGACCGCGCCGCCGGCCGCGACCAGAATCATGCCGTTCTGACCGAGCGAGACCAGCACCGCGCCGAATTCGCAGGACAGCATCAGGTGGCGCGCAGCAGCGACGATTTCGGGATTCGGTGGCCACCGGCATGCCGGTTGCCAGAGCGAGTTCGCGCCGGTTCGGCTTCAGCACGTCAGCGCCGCGGTACGGCGTATAGTCGGCCCCCTTCGGGTCTACCACGACCGGCTTTCCGGCCTTGCGCGCCGCGGCAATGACCGCCGCGGCGATACCGTCGCCGAGAGCCCCTTTGGCATAATCCGAGATGATGACGATCTGGTAGTCGTCGACCGTCTGTTCGACCAGCCGCAGCAATTTGGTGCGGGTCGGCATGCCGAGCGACGATGCGGTCTCGCGATCGGCGCGCAGCATCTGCTGGGTGGCGCCGACATATCGTGTCTTGGTGGTCGTCGGCCGGCCGGCTTCCACCAGCAAGTGCGCGGCGATCTCGCCGTCGATCAACCGGACTACGTCATCTCCGGCGGCATCGTCGCCGAGGACGGAGATCAAGCAGGCATGGACGCCGAGTGCGTGAAGGTTGCGCACCACATTGCCGGCGCCGCCCAGTGTCCGCGTTTCCCGCTCAACCCGCAGGACCGGGATCGGCGCCTCGGGGGAAACCCGCTCGACCTGACCGTAGACATAATGATCGAGCATGACGTCGCCGACACAAAGCACACGCGCGTCGCGAAAACGTTCGATGCCGGCAATCGGCGAGGGCGGCTCGGTCATCCTCGAGCAGACGCTGTGACGCCGCAGAATTACGGGCATTCGGTGTCTGCGGCAAGAAAAACGGCAATGTCCGAAAAATTAGGGCGCCACGGGGAAAACCGCGATCTTCCGGTGCGGTCGGGACCGACTGCACCGCATATGCCCGGCGGATGACGATCGCGCCGCCGAGGCGTTGCATTTTCGCTTTTTTTTGCGCTAAGGCGTTCCGAGAGCTGATCTGCTGCGCCAGATCGGTTAATCTGCCGCCCTTGCGGCCGGTCTGTGGCCAGCTGGCCACGGACCGGCGTATAGACAGTGACAGAAGTTTCTGAACCGGAAGGCCGCAACCCATGCTGACCCGTCGATCGTTGGTGTTTTATCTGTCGACAACCGGACTTGTCGGCATCATCGCGGCCAGATCGCAATTTGCCGCCGCCGCCGACAAGACGGTCACCGTCGGCATAAACCTGCCGTTCACCGGCGCCGACGCACATGATGCCGAGCTGATCAAGGACGGCGCGATGCTGGCGATCGACGAAGCCAACGCGGCCGGCGGCGTCGGCGGTTACAAGATCGACGTGCTGCAGCTCGACGACGGCACGGCCACCGCCGGGCAATACGATCCGGCACAGGCCGCCACCAACGCGCGCAAGATGGTGGCGAACGATTCGGTTGTTGCCGCGATCGGCCCGCAGATGAGCGGTTCGGGCAAGGCGATGTCGCCGATTTTGAGCCAGGGCGGTCTCGCCACGGTCACTCCAAGTTCGACCAACCCCGATATCACCAATCCGAAATTCGCCGCGCAGTATCGGCCGGCCGGCAAACCCATCTATTTTCGGACGGTCACGACCGATGCCTTTCAGGGGCCGAATATGGCGAACTATTTCGCCGACACCCTGAAGGTCAAGTCGGTCTACGTTCTCGACGACAGCGGCGCCTACGGCGTCGGACTCGCCGATGCGTTCGAGGCCCAGGCGAAAAAACGCGGTCTGAACGTGCTCGGCCGAGACCAGTTGAACCCGAAGGAGGCCGATTACGCGACGACCCTGACGAAAATGAAGTCCCTCAACCCCGATTCGCTCTATTACGGCGGCGTCGCCCAAGCCGGGGTCAAGGTGGTCAAGCAATCCCACGACATCGTCCCCGACATCGTCAAAGCCGGCGGGGACGGGGTCTATGGCGCCGAGATTTTGAAAGGCGCGGGCTTTCCGGCGGCGCAGGGATGGTACGCAACGATCGCCGCACCGAATGTGTTGGAAAATCCCGATGCGGCGCCGATGATCGAACGCTTTGTCAAGAAATACGGTCAGCAGCCCGATAATTATTCGATCACCGCCTATGATGCGGCGCTCGTCATCCTCGATGCGGTAAAGACCCTCGCCGCGTCAGGCAAGGACATAACGCGCGAGGCGGTACGGGATGCGATCCAGAACTCGCACGTCAAGACCCTGCAGGGCGAAATCAGCTTCGACGCCAATGGCGATGTCGAGAACCGGGTGATCAGCGTATTTCAGATAACCCGGAACGACAAATATCCGCTCGACGACGTCCTCCACCAATACAAGTATATGGGGGTGGCGCCGGCAAGCTCGTAACTCCGGTTGCGGTGGCGCCGGCAGGTCGCCAAATCGAGCGATTAAAGGTGACAACCGACTCGCACGCGGCGGGCGACAGTTCGGAGCGCGCCTATATGTGCATCGGCGCAGCGCCGCAAACCCCCTGACGCCGGGCGCCGCCATGACCAATTCTGCGGTATTGCTGCAGCAGGTAATCAACGGGCTGAGCCTCGGCGCCATGTACGCTCTGCTGGCGCTGGGCTTCACCCTTGTCTACGGCATCCTCGAATTGATCAACTTCGCCCATTTCAATGTATTTATGGTCGCCTCGTTTATCGGCATGTGGGCGCTGCAGCTGCTGGGCATCTCGGGGCAGACCCACGTCTTGAGCGGGGTGGCCCTGGCCGGAGCCCTTGCGTTCGCCTTTTTTGTCACGATGGCGGCGGCGGGCATAATCGGGGTCGTCATCGAACGCCTGTCGCTGCGGCCGTTGCGCGGCGTGGGCGGAACCGCGGCGATGATCACGACGATCGGCGTCTCCTACATCCTGTTCAACATCATCCTGCTGACCGTCGGTGCGGGCTCGGAGAACTACCCCAATCCACTGCCCGTCGTGCGTTGGCAATTCGGCCAGGTGACGGTGGAACTGAAGGAATTGCTGATCTGGGGCGTGGCCGTGGCGCTGATGATTGCGCTCCACCTCTTTGTCAGCCGCACCCGCCTCGGCAAGGCGATGCGCGCGACCGCGCAGGATGCGGAAGCCGCGCGAATGATGGGCGTCAATGTCGACCGGGTCATCGTCACCGCGTTTTTTCTGGGATCGGCGCTGGCCGGCGCGGCGGCGCTGATCTTTGGCCTATACTATAACTATACCAGCTTCATCATCGGCTATACCGCCGGCCTGCGCGCCTTCACCGCGGCGGTGCTGGGCGGCATCGGCAGCATTCCGGGCGCGATGGTGGGCGGATTGCTGATCGGGCTGATCGAGACTTTGGGCGGCCAGCTGATCGCGGTGCGCTGGACCGATGTGATCATCTTTTCGCTCCTCGTCCTCGTGCTCGTCTTTGTCCCGGCCGGGCTGTTCGGTCGTTCGACGCCGACCAAATCCTAAGATGGCGAATATCGGCGGGCTGCCTCCGGCCAGGGCTTCAGCCCGCCGGACCGGACTGCGCGCCAAAGCATCGGCGCTGGCGGTGTTCCGCGTCTCGCCGCGCACCCGCGCCCGCACCGCAGTTCTGCTGGCGACGACGTTCGCGCTGCTGTTCCCGCTGCTGCACCGCAACGACGCCGACATCGATTCGGCAGCGAACGCGCTCGCCTTTGCCGCGCTGGCGCTCGGACTCAACATCGTCGTCGGCTTTGCCGGATTGCTCGATCTCGGCTACGCCGCGTTTTTTGCGATCGGCGCCTACACCTACGGAATCGCCAGCTCGTTTCAGTTGCAGCCGGAATGGAGCGGCTTTTGGGAGCCGTTCCGCTGGCTCGACCTCGTCGCCCGGATGCCCGGGACCGGCGGCGACGTCGTCCATTTCCAGGTCTCGTTCTGGTTGATGCTGCCGATTTCCGCCGCCGTCGCCGCTTTTTTCGGCGTGCTGTTCGGCGCCCCGACCTTGCGGCTCAAGGGCGATTATTTGGCGATCGTGACCCTGGGCTTCGGCGAGATCGTACCGATCGTGGTGCGCAATACGCCGAGCGTCACGAATGGCGCCATGGGTTTGAACGGCGTCGCCGCGCCGCAACTCTTCGGTCACAGCTTCGGCATCAATGCCACCCCTTATTATTACGTCGGCGTCGCCCTCGTCGCGCTGTTGATCGTGACCAGCCTGCGGCTCAAGGATTCGCGCATCGGCCGGGCCTGGATGGCGATCCGCGAGGACGAGATCGCCGCCGCGGCGATGGGCGTCAATCGCGTGCGTTTCAAGCTGCTGGCTTTTGCCACCGGCGCCGCCTTTGCCGGAGCCACCGGCACCCTCTACATCGCCAAACTTCAGACTGCGACCCCGGACATGTTCATGTTCCCGGTCTCGGTCATGATCCTCGTCATGATTGTATTTGGCGGGATCGGCAGCGTATGGGGGGTCGTTCTCGGCGCGCTGATATTGCAGGTGCTGCAATCCTGGTTTCTCGAAGATCTGTCGCAATGGCTGCACGCGATCGGCCGGCTGATCAATGTCGTTTGGCTGCAGCGGGTCGAACTCGCTTCGTCGATCGAGCTGATTTTCGGGCTGATTTTGGTGCTGATGATGCTGTACCGCCGGGAAGGGCTGATCCCGGCGTCGCGCAGGACCCCGCCGCTGAGCCTTGACGAACAGGCGGCGCACGCGGTGCGCGGCGGCTTTGATGCGCTCGGCGATTTCGGCGGGGAAGATCGCGGCAGCGCCGGACCGCTGCTGGACATCGCCGATCTGACCGTCAGCTTTGGCGGGCTCGTCGCCTTGCGCTCGGTTTCGCTCAGCGTCCCGACAGGCTCGGTCGTCGCCGTCATCGGTCCGAACGGCTCGGGAAAATCCACTTTATTCAATGTCGTGACCGGGCTGGTCGCCGCCGACCGCGGCGCCGTGCGTTTCGCCGGCGAAGAGATCGGACGGTTGCCGTCGCACAAGGTGCTCGAACGCGGCATCGCCCGCACCTTTCAGAACGTCCGACTGTTTGCGAATTTGACGGTGCTCGAAAACGTCATGATCGGCATGCATGCCCGCCTCGCGACCGGGGCGGCGGGTGCGATGCTGCGGCTGCCCCGCACCCGCCGCGAGGAGCAGGCGGCGCGCGCCCGCGCCGCCGAGATCCTGGCGCTGTTCGGCAACCGGCTGCTGCCGCGCGCCGACCATATCGCCGCGAGCCTGTCCTACGCCAATCGGCGACGCACCGAGATCGCGCGCGCGATCGCCTCGCAGCCCAAGCTCTTGTTGCTCGACGAGCCGACGGCGGGCATGAACCCGGCCGAAACCCTGGAGCTCGCCGACCAGATCAAGAGCCTGCACCGGCACGGCCTGACGATCGTTCTGATCGAGCACAAATTCGACATCGTCGTCAGCCTGGCGGACAAGGTCATCGTGCTCGATCACGGCGAGAAGATCGCCGAAGGGGAGCCCGCTGCGGTCCGCAGCGACGAGGAAGTCATCCGCGCCTATCTCGGCCGGAGTGCCGCCTATGCTTGAGTTCCAGGCGGTCGACACGCATTACGGCGAATTGCACGTTCTCAAATCGGTCGATTATCGAATCGAGACAGGCGAGATCGTCTGTCTGTTGGGCGGCAATGCCTCGGGCAAATCGACGACGATGAAAGCGATCATGGGGATCGTCCGGCCGAGCCGGGGGGACATTCTTTACGAAGGGCGTTCGCTCAAGGGCGTCAGCACGGCCGAGCGGGTGCATCGCGGCATTGCTCCGGTGCTCGAGGCAAGGCGACTGTTCCCGCGAATGACCGTCTACGAAAACCTGGAAATGGGCGCCTATACGCGCCACGGCAGGGCCGAATTCAAAGAGGACCTGGCGCGTGTCTTCGGGCTTTTTCCGCGGGTCGAAGAGCGGCTGTACCAGCTTGCCGGGACATTGTCGGGCGGCGAGCAGCAGATGGTGGCGATCAGCCGGGCGTTGATGGCGCGGCCCAAGCTGTTGTGCATGGACGAACCGTCGATGGGCCTCTCGCCCGCTTATGTCGAGCAGGTTTTCGACATCATCCGCGAAATCAACCGGCAGGGCACGACGATCTTCATGGTCGAGCAGAACGCCAACATGGCGTTGACGATCGCCGACCGCGCCTACGTATTGCAGACCGGCCAGGTCATATTGAGCGGCCCCGCCGCCCAGTTGCGCGAGAACGAAATGATACGCCAAGCTTATCTCGGCGAGGTCCAGTCGGACTAAAATTTGAAATATCAAGTAAAATTTGGGCCGCAGAGCACGCGCCGAAGCGGCCGATGCCGGTCTCGGGCCCGTCGCTGATCTGTCGTTCGGGGTCGGCCGCTTACGAGGCCTTTCGGAAACCGCCGGTCATCCGGTCGTAGATCCAAGAAAAACCCTCCCGGCGACACCTGGTCGCCGGGAGGGGCGATGTTGACAGGCCTAACGGCAGATTCAGCTGGCGTGGCTTGCCTGATAGAGCGGGCCTCTGATGATCTGGCCGGGCAACGCGTCGGTCAGTTGGCCGTTCTCCAGCAAGACCGCGCCGTTGACGATCACGTGATCGATGCCGACCGCGTCGCGCCTGACCTGGACGCCGCCTGCCGGCAATGTCGCGACCGGCTCGCGTGGTTTGGATGCGATCGTGTCGGGATCGAAGATCGTGATGTCGGCGACCTTACCGGCGGCGATGAAGCCGCGATCGGTAATGTCGTGCATCAGCGCGGTCTTGCCGGTCAGCCGATAAACTGCCTCTTCGAGCGTCATCACCTGCTGTTCGCGCACCCAATGGCCCAGCAGATTTGTGCTGGTCTCGTGCCGGTCGGCGGTGTGCGGCCGGCCGCCGCCGTCGCTGGTGCCGATGACGGTAAATTGCGAGCCGAGGATGTGCTTTTGCGTCTTCGGATCGTTGTTGCGGTCGATCGCCTGGAAACAGGTCTGCAGATCCTCGTCGAGCGACAGGTCGAGGAAGGCATCCATGATGCCCTTGTTCTGCTCTTTGGCGATCTGTTCGACGCTCTTGCCTTCGAGGTGCCGGTTCTGCCCCTTCGTCGTCATGAACACCTCGACGAGATCCCAGCGGCGGTTAAAGATGCCGCGGGCGCGGCCGCGCCGGTCGGTCATCCCGCCTTCCTGAGTGCCCGTCCCCTCAACCGCCTCGGCCGACAGCGCCTTGCGCAGTTCGGGGTCGCGGAACGCCCGCATCCGTTCCTGATAGGGCAGGGCCATGACCTTGTCCCAGGTCGGCATACCGCGGAAGATGCCTTCAGGATGAGTGATGTCCTCATCCTGAGGGACATTGAGGCCGCGCTGCAGGTCAAAGATCGCGCCGGCAACGGTCGAGAGGCACGAGCCGTAGCAGCGTGCGCCGCTCTTGAAGCCGTCCTCGAGCCACTTCAAATGCTCGACCCACTCGTCGGGGTTGCCGATCGGATCCGACATCAAATTGTAGATCGACGGGCGCCCGGTGCGCGCCGCCAATTCGCGGGCGACGGCGCGGGTCTGCTTGGTGCCGCCTGGAGCGCCGCCGGCGACCTGGAACACGCCGGTGCCGAGTTCGCCGAGCACGCTGGCAAGCGCCCAGCGCTCCGCGTCGTCGCCGACGCCGGCCGGGTCGCCGCGGTCCTTGGGCGCCGTCGAGAAGCCGAGCGCGCCGTCATGCATCGCCTCGCGGATCAGCCGCTGCATCGCGGCCATTTCCTCAGGCGTCGCCTGCCGCTCGGAGGCCGCCTCGCCCATCACATAGCGGCGGATGCCGGAATGGCCCACCAGGGTGCCGACATTGATGCCGCGCTTCTTGCCGAGCGCATTCAGATAGTCGCCGACCGATTCCCAGGTCACGTCGACGCCGGCCTTCAGGACCGGCAGCGGGATCTGTTCCGCGTCCGAGAAGAATTCGAGATACCACTCTCCGTCGCCCGGCCGGACCGGGGCGATGACCTGGCCGCACTGGCCGACGATGACGGTGGTATGGCCGTTGTGTACCCACGAGCCGCAATACGGGTCCCACACGGCCTGCGGGTCGAAATGGGTATGATGATCGATGAACCCGGGTGCTACGACACGCCCCTCGGCATCGATGGTGCGCTTGGACGCCGCACCGGCGTATTTCCCGACCCCGACAATCTTGCCGTCCTGCACCGCCACATCCGCTGCAAATGACGGCTCGCCCGAGCCGTCGACGACTCGCCCGTTTTTGATCAAGAGATCATACGCCATGTTTTTCTCCTTGTTGCCCCGCTCCGCGCGAGCCCGGGGCCGTCACCGCCGGCCCCTTCCCTACCCAGGGTTCGTGGCCCGCAACCACCCTTCGAAAGGTGCAGGACGAATGCTACGCTTTGCCGCAGGGTCCGGCAACATCTTCTCCCCGATTACACATCGGCGATAGTTACTTGAATGAACACTGTTCATTCATCTTATGCAAATCGTGCATTCTGCTGACCGGCCTGCCCTGCTCCTCAGCAAACTCGGGTCCGGCCGGCGCCGGGACCGCTATCTCCCCGGAGCCGGGACCGGGACGCCGGCGATTTTGACTTTGACCGAACCGAGATGGCTGCGGCTGGTGAAATAGAGAGTCTTCCAGTCGTCGCCGCCAAAGGCGAGGTTGGTTGTGGCCGGAGCGCCGTGGACGATGCGGCCGAGTTTCCTGCCGTTCGCGTCGATGATCCACAGCCCGCCGGCGCCGCCGCAATAGACATTGCCCGCGACATCGACCTTCATGCCGTCGGGTACGCCCGGCTCGGCGCCGCGCAGATCGACAAAGACCCGGTCGGTTTGTTTCGCCAGCATGCCGTTCGGCATCAGATCGAATGCCCGAATATGCCCGCGTCGCGAATCATTGATGTAGAGCACCGATTCATCGGGCGAAAAGGCCAATCCGTTCGGCACGACAAAGTCGCCGACCAGGAGGCTGAGGCTGCCGAGATCGGGCGTGACCCGGTAGACGCCGGAAAAGGTCAGGTCCCACTGCTCGGGTGCGGCGGGGCTGGTCCAGGGATCGGTGAAGTAGATGCAGCCGTCGGATTTGACGACCACATCGTTTGGGCGGTTCAACTGCCGCCCCTGAAAGCTGTTGGCGACAACCGTAATGCTGCCGTCGGGTTCCTGACGGGTCACCCGGCGGCTGTCGTGCTCGCAGGCGATCAGCCGGCCCTGCAGGTCGCGTGTCAGCCCATTGGCCCGGTTGGTCGGCTCCTTCAGCAGCGACACGCCCTTGCCGGGCTCGTATTTCAGCCGCTTGTTGTTGTGGATATCGCTGAAGACGAGATAACCGCCTTCCTTCCACCAGAGCGGCCCTTCGGCCGGACCGTGCGCGCCGCCGAACCCATCGGCCAAATCGTGGATCGTTTCGGTCGTCGAGACGATTGCGTCGAGTTCCGGGGCCAATTGTTCGATACGTTTTGCGGTTTGCGCCATGGCATGTTCCTCCGATCGATTTTGTTTTGACCCGGCTTCAGCGTGGGACGTCGCCCCAGACCGCGTAACGGCGGCGGGTGCGCCGTTCGCGGCCTTCCCCCTCCATGCGCCGCTCCTGGGCGGCGACGAGATCGAGAAACGGATCGCTGAGAATTGCGACAAGGCCGTGCGCCGCCAGCAGTCTTTCGATCTCTTCGCGCGGCCGGCCGGCCATAAACGGCAGTCTGTCGCCGATCTCGGCGTATTCGGCGCTGCGCCGGGCATTATCGGGCAGTTCCGGCTGGGCATTGACATCGGCTTGGCCGTCGACGACGACGAGCCGACCACCCGGCCGCAACACGCGCACCCACTCGTCGATCGCGGCCTCGGGATGCGGCAATGTCCACAGCAGATGGCGGCTTACCGCCAGATCGAAGCTGGCGGCGGCGAACGGCAATTGCTCGGCGTCGGCTTCCTCGAAGCGGATCGCAGCGCGGCGCTCGGCTGCTTTCCGCCGCGCCGATGCGAGCATCGCCGGGGCGAAATCGACGCCGGTCACCCGATGCCCGCGCGCCGCCAGTTCGAGGCTCAAGAACCCCGTGCCGCAGCCGATGTCGAGCGCGTCGCGGGCGCCGTCCCGCGGCAGGAAGAGGTCGAGGACCCGGTCCCAGGCGGCGCGTTCGGCCGGGCTGCCGATGCTGTGCCCGAAATCTTCGTCGAAATGCGCCGCCCGCCGGTTCCAATGAGCGGCGACCTGCTGCTTGACCGGGTCGGTTTGTGCGGATGCCATCGGGAAGACCCTTATGATAGCCCGACGATCGCGGCCAGCGCCTCCACCTGCTCAGCGTGGCGCGACACCGGGTTGAGGAGGATGTGGTTGGCGCCCATCGCGACCAGTTCTTCGAGCCGCTCGCGCACCTCTTCGGGCGTGCCGTGAATGCCCGAGGCGTCGGTCCCCTCCGGGTTGCGATAGACCGTGGTGAACCAGCGGTTGAGTTCGGCGCGCGCCACCTCCGGGCGCTCGTCGACCGCCATGAACACCCGCTTCGAGATCGGAAAGGTCGCCGGGTCGCGGCCTGCTTTTTCGAGGGCGGCGCGCAGGATCGGGACGGATTGGGCAAAGGCGGCGATGCTCGACCCGCCCGAGCCCATCCAGCCATCGGCGATCCGCGCGGCGCGGCGTACCGCGTCGGGGTGGCCGACCCCCATCCAGATCGGCAGGCCGGGCTGCTGCACCGGCTTCGGCATCATGCCGCCGCCTTCGAGGGCGAAGATGGCGCCGCGGTAATCGACCCGCTGCTCGGACCACAGGGCCCGGATCAATTCGACCCCTTCGCCGAACCGGCGCACCCGGCGATCGAGCGAGACGCCGAATTGCGCGTAGTGATGGTCGCGGCCCAGCCCGAGGCCGAGGATGGCGCGGCCATTGCTGGCATAGTCGAGGCTCGCCCATTGATGCGCGACATGGATCGGATTGTGCACCGGCAGCACGACCACCGAGGCGCCGAGCCGGATTCGGCTGGTGACCGCGGCCGCCCAAGTCAGCACCACGATCGGATCGAAGCAGAAGACGTGGTCGAGCGTGTTTTCGGTAACCCAGAGATCGGCGAAGCCGAGCCGCTCGGCCCGCACGGCGACCTCGCGCACGACCGACATCGGCAACGGATCGGGCGACCGATGCGGCAGCGAGACGCCGAGCGGGATCTGGTCCTTGAGCTTCACGCGCGGCGCCTTGACCGGCGCGCTACACTTTTTCGATCAGCTCCATTTGCGCACCGTCGGGCGCTTCGAGGAAGCACACGTGGCGGCCGTTATTGGCCATCTCTTCGAGGATATGCACCCCGTTCGACTTCATCCGGGCCAAAGTCCCGGCGTAGTCGTCGGTTTCGACGGCGATGTGCTCGATGCCCAAATGCTGCTGGTGGTTCTGGCTGGCGATAATCGTCGTGATGTTGAGCTGCAGGCCGTGCAGGTCGAGGCGGACGCCGCGGCCGGGGATTTCGGCCTTCATCGTCGCGCCGAAATTGTCGATATAGAATTGCGCGGTCTGCTTCGGGTCGGCGGTCTTGATGTGCACATGCTGGATCGCATAGGCCATGGTCGTTCTCCTCCTCGCGGGTTTTTTGTGCGCGGTCTGCCGCGCGGTCGAGCTTGCCGGGGCTGACGATATCGCGATCGATGCCGCGACGCCACCGATTATCCCGAACTGCCGACGTGTCTCCCGGGCGTATCCACAAATGTGCATACCTGCCATACGCATTGGTTTTTGAACGATCGTTAAAAAACTATCCAAACTGACTGCGCGAGAAGGCTCGCGAACGGATCCGCAATGGCCAGACCGAGAGAGTTCGACGAGGCGGCCGCCCTCGATGCGGCGACCGATTGCTTCTGGCGCGACGGCTTTGAGAGAACGTCGGTGCGCCGTCTCGCCGAACGCATGGGTCTCACCGCAGCAAGCCTCTACAACGCGTTCGGCGACAAGCGCGCGCTGTTTTGCCGGGTGCTGCGCCGCTATGTCGAACGGTCGACGCGCGAGCGCATTGCCCGGCTCGAATCAAACCTGCCGCCAAAGCAGGCGATCCACGCTTTTCTCGCGGAAATCATCGAGCGCTCGCTCGACGATCGCGATCGCCGCGGCTGCCTGCTGGTCAGCTCCGCCGTCGAGATCGCCCCGCATGATGCCGAGCTGGGTGTCGAGATAGCGGGCCGGCTGGGCGAGATCGAGGCGTTCTTTCGCCGCTCCATCGTCGCGGCGCAGACCGACGGCGCCGTGCCGCCGGACCGAGATCCGGCCGATCTCGCCCGTCTGCTGCTCGGCGTGACCCTGGGCGTGCGCGTGCTCGCCCGTTCGAACCCGCGGCGCGACCTGCTCGAAGGTACGGTGCGGCCGGCCTTGGCCCTTCTCGACTGGCCGTCGCGGCCGGCCCGGGCGATGCCGCAATGACCCGTTCGCAAGCAATCGACAACCACAAGGAGGAGCCGACATGGCGCGGTTGACCGATCTGCCCGAGGCGATGGCCAAACGCCTCGCCGAACTCGAAACCCCGAACTTTGCGACGACGCCGTGGGTCGAAGGCCCGCCGCTGCGGCAACGGCGGGTCGCGGTGGTGTCGTCGGCGGGGCTCGTCGTTCGCGGCGAAAGCCCGTTTCGCGGCCGCGATCCCGACTTCCGGGCTATCCCCACTGAGACGCCGCCCGACCGGCTGCTGATGAGCCATATTTCGATCAATTACGACCGAACCGGCTTCCAGGAGGACCGCAACGTCGTCTTCCCGGTCGACCGGTTGCGCGAGCTGCAGGCCGAAAACGAAATCGGTTCTGTCGCGGCAACGCATTACTCGTTCATGGGCGCCACCGATCCGATACTGATGGAAGCCTATGCGCGCCAGGTGGCGGGTCATCTAAAGAAAGACGGGGTCGACGCGGTTCTGCTCTCTCCTGTCTGACCGCTCTGTTCGCGCGCCGTGAGCGCGCTGGGGCATTATTTCGAGGAAGAGGGCATTGCGTCGGTAGCGATCAGCCTGATTCGCCCGCAGACCGTGAATACCCGTCCGCCGCGGGCCTTATGGGTGCCGTTCGAACTCGGCCGGCCGTTGGGTCCACCCGGCGATTCGGCTTTTCAGAGGCGGGTGATCCTGGCTGCCTTGCGCATGCTCGAAGGGGCGGCGGGTCCGGTCGTCATCAACGACTTTCCGGACGACGACCCGCGCGAACGGCCGGACCCCGGATGGCGGGCGCCGCTCGCCGCCGGCGCGGCCGATCGGCTGGACGACGAGATCGCTCTGCTCGACGGCGCCTATCGCCGGTCGGCGGCGCAACGCGGCCGCACGACGGTCGGGCTGACCGGGCTGCCGATCGCCGAGATCGGCGAATATATCGGCGGCTGGATGAAGGGTGAGGCGCCGCCGAGCCCGGTCGGCGACATGTCGCCGCCGCTCGCCCTGCGGTTTGCGATCGACGATCTGAAGGCCTACTACCTCGAAGCCGCACTCGCCGGTCCCGGCAAGCCGTCGAGCCGGCAGCAGACCGACTGGTTCTGGAACGAAACCGTCGCCGGGAAGTCGCTCTTTGCGTTGCGCCTGGCACATCTGGGCAGCGAAGACGAGCGGCTGAAGCTGATCGCCGGCAATTTCATGGTGCCCGGCTTGCGGGTGCTTGCGGCCGGGTGATATGGCGGCTGCGGCGCCCCAGGGCTCCCGCGGCGGCATGGAACCGGCGCCTGCGGCTATGGGAAAACCGGTCCCCGCAGCCATATCCGGGATCGGAGGTTTCGTGCGATGAACCAATACGGCATTGGCCAGCCGGTCCGCCGCGTAGAGGACCGGCGTTTCATCACCGGCCGCGGTCGCTACGTCGACGATCTCAGCCTGCCGCGCCAGGCCTATGCGGTGCATGCTGCGCTCGCCGCACGCGCATGCCCGCATCCGTGGGATCGCTGCCGCCGCCGCCGCCGCGGCGCCGGGCGTGCTCGCCGTCCTGACCGGCGAAGATGTGGCCCGCGACGGGCTCGGCCCGATCCCGTGCCTGAGCGCCGTCACCAACCGCGACGGATCGGCCATGCCGATGCCGCCGCATCCGGCGATCGCTCGCGACCGGGTCCGGCATGTCGGCGACACGGTGGCGATGATCGTGGCGGAGAGCGCCGCCGCCGCACGCGACGCGGCCGAGCTGGTCGAGGTCGACTATCGAGCCGTTGCCGGCGGTCGTCGAGACCGCGCACGCCCTCGATCCGGGCCAACCGGTGGTATGGGACGAGGCGCCCGGCAACCTCGCTTTCGACTGGGAATTGGGCGATGACGCCGCGGTCGCGCGGGCGATGGCCGCGGCGCGCCACCGCATTGCCGTGGAACTCGTCAACAACCGCGTCGTCGTCAACTCGATGGAGCCGCGCGGCGCGATCGGCGAGCATCGACCCGGGCGAAGATTGCTACACGCTGTGGAGTTCGACCCAGGGCTCGCATTTTCTGCGCAACCTCTTGGCCGAGAGCATCTTCAAGATCCCGGAGAACCGGATCCGCGTGGTCACCCCGGATGTCGGCGGCGGCTTCGGCATGAAGCTCTTTCTCTACCCCGAACACATTCTGGTGCTGTGGGCGGCGAAACGGCTCGGCCGCCCGGTCAAATGGACGCCGGAGCGTTCCGAATGCTTCATGACCGACACGCAGGGCCGGGACAATCTGACCCGGCTCGAGCTCGGCCTCGACGACGAGCTGCGCTTTCTCGCGCTCAGGGTGACGACGATCGCCAATATGGGCGCGTATCTGTCGAACTTTGCGCCGGAGATCCCGACCGCCTCGGGCGGCCCGATGCTGAGCGGCGTCTATCGAATTCCGGCGATCCATGTCGCGGTCAAGGGCGTCTTCACCCATACCGTCCCGGTCGACGCCTATCGCGGCGCCGGACGGCCCGAGGCCGCCTATGCGCTCGAACGCCTGGTCGATGTCGCGGCGCGCCGGCTCGGCGTCCCGCCCGGCGAATTGCGGCGGCGCAATTTCGTCCGGCCGGAGGCGATGCCGTATGCGACGCCGCTCGGCGTGACCTACGACAGCGGCGAGTTCGCCCGCAACCTGGAGCAGGCGCTCGCCGCCGCCGACGCCGCCGGGTTTCCGGCGCGGCGGGCGGCGGCGCGGGCGCGCGGCCGTTATCGCGGTCTGGGTCATGCGGTTTACATCGAGCAATCGGGTTTCCCGCCCGACGAATTCGCCGAATTGCGCTTCGATCCGAGCGGCGCGCTGACGATCCTGATGGGGACGCAGTCATCGGGGCAAGGCCATCAGACCGCTTACGCCCAGCTCGCCGCCGAACGGCTCGGCCTCGCCCCGGACAAGATGCGGGTCTTGCAGGGCGACACCGCGGTGGTCTCGTTCGGCCGCGGCACCGGCGGCTCGCGCTCGTTGCCGGTCGGCGGTGCGGCGCTGGTTCATGCCGCCGACAAGCTGGTCGCCAAGGGCCGGCGCATCGCTGCGCATTTGTTCGAGGCCGCCGAGGCGGATGTGGAATTTGCCGACGGCGTATTCACGATCGCCGGCACCGACCGCCGGCTCGGTATCGAGGAGGTGGCGCGCGCCGCCTTCAACCCGATGCTGCAGCCGCCCGGCGTCGAGCCCGGCTTTGCCGAGAGCGGCCATTTCACCCCGTCATCGCCGACCTTTCCCAACGGCTGCCATGTCTGCGAGGTTGAGATCGAGCCCGATACCGGGCATATCGAGATTCTGCGCTATCTGGTCGTCGACGATTTCGGCACGGTAATCAATCCGCTGTTGCTGCGCGGCCAGGTGCAGGGCGGTGTGGCGCAAGGAGTGGGTCAGGCGATGCTCGAAAATTGCGTATTCGACCCGGAGACGGGGCAATTGCTGACCGGCTCTCTGACCGATTACTGCCTGCCGCGGGCCGCCGACCTGCCGGCGATCGAATTCGCCTACAACGTCGTGCCGTGCCGCACCAACCCGCTCGGCGTCAAGGGGGCCGGCGAAGCCGGCGCGATCGGCTCCCCGCCGGCCCTGGTCAATGCGGTCCTCGACGCACTCGCCCCATTGGGGATCGAGCATCTCGACATGCCGCTGACGCCGGGACGATTGTGGCAGGCGATTCGCGCCGCCGACGCGCGGCGGGCCGCATGACCGCGACGCGCGAAGAGCTGCTGGAAACCGCCCGCCGCGCCGCGCTCGCCGCCGGCGAGGCGATCATGCGGGTCTATGCCGAGGATTTCGACGTCCGCCAAAAGACCGACAAAACGCCGGTGACCGAGGCCGATCTCGCCGCCGAGCGGATCATCGTCGCCATGCTCGAACAGGCCTTTCCCGACATCCCGGTGATTTCCGAGGAACGGGTCGAGGCCGAAGGGCTGCCGCCCTCGGCGGCGCGCTTCTGGGCGGTCGACCCGCTCGACGGTACGCGCGAATTCGTCGCCAAAAACGGCGAGTTCGCGGTCTGCATCGGGCTCGTCGAGGACGGCCGGCCGGTCCTCGGCGTCGTCCACGGCCCGGCGCTCGGCCTGACCTATGCCGCGCGCGGCCCGCAGACCGCGATCCGCTGGCGCGACGGCGGCATGCCCGAGCCGATCGCAGGCCCGCTCGGCGCCGCCCGACGGGCTCGTCGTCGTCCACAGCCGCTCGCACGAAAACAGCCGCAGGCTCGCCGAGTTTCTTGCAGATTATCCGGTCCGCGAGCGGATGAAATGCGGCAGCGCGTTGAAATTCGGCGTCCTCGCCGCCGGCGACGCCGACCTCTACCCGCGCTTCGGCACGACGATGGAATGGGACACCGCGGCCGGCCAGGCAATCCTCGAAGCCGCCGGCGGCCGGGTCGAAACCCGCGACGGCGCCGCGCTCGCCTACGGCAAACCCGGCCTCAAAAACGACGGCTTTATCGCCTGGGGCCGCCGGCAAAGCAGATAGGCGAGGCCTGCCTCACGATCGGCACTGGCGATCTTCTGACTTTCGACACCACCGATCGGATCGTGGCGATGATCGCCGGAAGGCAGGGTTGCCGGCTCACCCGTTTGACCGGTAGATATTGCGTCGATACAACTATCGCGCGGTAACAGCGGATCTGGTTGACGACCCGCGAATATAATGGCGAACGGGGCGGAAGCGTGGACTTTGAGCAGATCCTGAAAGAGGTCCTCTGGCGCCTCGTCACCGAGGGCAGCATCTCGTATCGCCGGATCAAGCGCAGCTTCGGGCTCGACGACGACGCCCTCGACGACGTCCGGCGCGAGCTGATCGACGCATTGAAGCATCTGCGACCGACCTCGACGGCGAGCGTCTCGTCTGGGCGCCCGATGGGCGCACGGCCCGACCCGAGGCCATGGCGTCGCCGCAACCATTGCCGGCCTTGCGGCACGCCGTAAGGCCGGTTGCCCCCGCTGCCGATCGCGACCTGCCGGGGGCCGAGCGACGGCACCTGACTGTGATGTTCTGCGACTTGGCCGGATTCGACGCACCTCTCGGCGCAGATCGATCCCGAGGATATGGGCGACGTGATCCGCGCCTATCAGGAGGCGGTGAGCGAAGCCGTCCGGCATTTCGACGGCTACATCGCCAAGTTCATGGGCGACGGCGTGCTTGTCTATTTCGGCTATCCGAACGCGCAGGAGAAGGATGCCGAGCGGGCGGTCCGCGCTGGCCTGGCGATTCTCGACGCGCTGCCGGCGCTCAATGCCCAGACGGCCCGCGGCAACGGCACCCGCCTTGCCGTGCGCATCGGCGTCGCGAGCGGGATCGTCGTCGTCGGCGAAACGATCGGCGAAGGGGCCGCCCGCGAGCAGACGGTGGTCGGAGAGACGCCCAACCTCGCCGCCCGCCTGCAGGCACTCGCCGGTCCCGATACCATTCTGATCAGCGCCGCGACGCACGATCTCGTCTGCGACATTTTTGCCTGCGAGGCTCTCAGTGCGCATGCGCTCAAGGGCATCGCCGAACCTGTGCAGGTCTGGCGCGTCGCCGGCTTGCGCGAGGAGGAAGAGGAGGAGGCCGAGTTCGACACCACGGCGGCAGAGTTCCCGCTGGTCGGCCGCGACGAGGAGATCGGCCTGTTACGCCGCGCCTGGCAGCAGACCAAGGACGAGGGGCATGGCCAGATCGTCTTCGTCAGCGGCGAGCCGGGGATCGGCAAATCAGCGCTCGTCGACACCTTGCGCCGCGAGGTACGCGCCGAGGGGTTGACGCGCATCACCTTCCGTTGCTCGCCCTATCACACCAATAGCGCCCTCTATCCGGCCATCGAGCATTGGAAACGGCTCCCCGGGTGGCAGCCGGAAGACGACGGCGCGGCCCGGCTCGCCAAGCTCGAAAATGCGCTGGCGCCCTATCGGCTGTCCCGCGAGGAGGCGGTGCCACTCTTCGCATCCCTGCTGTCATTGCCGCTCGGCGACGGCTATCCGAAGCTCGACCTGACGCCGGAACAGCTCAAGGAGCAGACCGGGGAAGTGCTCGTCGCATTGACCCTCGAGGAAGCCGAACGCAACGCTGCTCGAGGTCTGGGAAGACGTGCATTGGGCCGACCCGTCGACCTTGGACCTGCTCGGCCAGCTGATCGATCAGGCGCCGACCGTGCCGCTGCTGATCGTGCTGACCTTTCGCCCGGAATTCGTGCCGCCCTGGCCGGCGCGCTCGCATGTCAGGACGCTTGACCCTCGCCCGGCTCGAACGGCCGCAGATCGAGGCCATGGCGACCCGCCTCGCCGGCGGCAAAGCACTGCCGGCGGAGGTCGTCGAGCATATCGTGCAGAAGACCGATGGCGTGCCATTGTTCGTCGAGGAAATGACGAAGGCGGTGCTGGGCTCCAGCGTGCTGCGCGCCGGCGGAGACCGTTACGTCCTTACCGGCCCGCTGTCCGAGGTCAGCATTCCGGCGAGCCTCCACGAATCGCTGATGGCGCGGCTCGACCGGCTTCCGACATTGCGCGAGGTGGCGCAATTGGGCGCCGTCCTGGGCCGCGATTTTGCCTATGAGATGCTGCGGGCGATCACCGCCCTCGACGAGCCGCGGTTGCGCGACGTGCTCGGTCGCCTAGTCGAGGCAGAATTGCTCTATCAGCGCGGGCGGCCGCCGCGTTCGCGCTACATCTTTAAGCATGCGCTGATCCAGGACGCGGCCTATCAGTCGCTGTTGCGGCGGACCCGCCAGCAATATCACCGCCAGGTCGCCGAATTGCTGGAGAGCAAATTCGCCGACACGGTTGAGGCAAGCCCCGAGCTGGTTGCACATCACTACAGCGAGGCCGGCTTGCCGGCGCGGGCGGTCACCTATTGGCAGCGTGCCGGCGAGCGAGCGGTCGAGCGCTCGGCCAATCTGGAGGCGATCGGCCACCTGACCGCTGGCCTTGCCCAATTGGCGCAGCTTCCCGAGACGCAAGAGAGGTCGAGGCAGGAACTCGCGCTGCAGCGTTTGCTCGGCCCGGCAAACTATGGCCACCAGGGGTTATGCGTCTCCTGAAACGATTCGTGTTTTCAGCCGCGCGCGGGAGCTGTGCTGGGCGATCGGCGACGACGTCAACATCTGCCCCATACTGTTCGGCGTCTACCTTTTCGAATTGACCGGCGCGCATCATACAAATTCTGTGATGATCGCCAACGAGATCATCGATCGGGCCGGACGGACGGATAACACCGGGGCTCGTATTGCCGGGGATCTGAGTGCGGGAGTCGGCGGGTTACATCTTGCAGCTTTGGCGCATGCCCGCTTGCATTTTGAAAAGGCCATTGGCAGCTATCATACCGTTACCGAGGCTGAGGCGATGCGCCTCGCCTATGAGTACGGCGTCGAGTCTGGGCGCTGCCAGTTATGCCTATGGCGCTTGGTGTTTATGGCTGGTCGGCTATCCGGACCAGGCATTGCGGCTAGGCAACGAGGCACTAGGGATCGTAGAACGCCTACAGCATGGCTATTCTCACTCTCGGTGTCTCTACTGGAACAGCGCCTTCCACGCGTACCGCCGCGAATGGTCGATCGTCGAGGAGCGCGCTGCGGCGGCGATCGCCTCGGCGCAAGAGCGAGGATCCGCCATGGTCGCGGCAGTGGGTCGGATCATGCGGGGGGCGGCGCGAGCGATGCTGGAGCCGCGGGACGAATCCGTGACCCAGATCCGCGAGGCATTGGCGGCATACCGCGCCACCGGCGCTCGGTTTCAGAGCACCTATCATCTGATCCTGCTGGCGCAAGCGCTTGCCGCCTGCGGCCGTTATGGCGAAGGCCTCGCTACGCTGCACGAGGCGGCGGAGCTGGTCGAGGATACCGGCGAGCGTTTCGTCGAGGCGGAGATCCACCGGCTCAAGGGCAATCTGCTGCTCGCGGAGAACGGCGCGGCCGAGGCCGAAGCCTGCTTTGTGAAAGCGCTGGAGGTGGCGCGGGCGCAGGAGGCACACTCGCTCGAACTGCGCGCCGCCGGCGATCTCGCTCGCCTGTGGGCCGCGCAGGGTCGTCCCGCCGAAGCCCGCGATGTTCTCGCACCGGTCTATGGCTGGTTCGCCGAAGGCTTCGATACGCCCGACCTCAAAGAGGCCAAGACGCTGCTCGACAAGCTGGCTGAGCCGGCGATTGCCGCAGAAGGGTGATTAATTACCCAGCGCGGATGGCGGGATCTGGGACATCCTGCCCCGGATGTCACTGCCGGCCAAATCCTGGCCTCAGCTCGCGAGCCGTCGTTGAGCCGGGCCGAATTCCGGGCTTTCTGCAACCTCCGAACGGGGGGAGCAGCGGCGTATCGCCGCGTCCAGGCTCGCTCTCCGCTTTACCGGATCTCGGTATTGCGCGCGCATTCCACCGCGTTCACCATAGAGCGTTTGCGCGTTCGGGCGGCCCGGCGCCGGACTGCAGGAGGAGTTGGCCATGGAATTCGGCATGTTTCACCAGTTTCCGTCACTGCCGGGGCGCACCGACGCCGACACCTTCGCCGAGGCCTTCGCGCAGATCGATGCGGCCGAAGAGCTGGGCCTCGACGTGATGTGGCTGGCCGAACTCCATTTCGATCCGCAGCGGTCGGTCTTGTCGGCGCCGCTCAGCATCGCCAGCGCCATCGCCGCGCGCACCCGGCGCATCGGGATCGGCATTGCGGTCCAGGTATTGCCGTTGTGCCACCCGCTGCGATTGGCCGAAGAGGCCGCGACGGTCGATCAGATCAGCCATGGCCGGCTGATCTTCGGCGTCGGCCGCAGCGGCCTGCCGCGCACCTACGAAGATTACGGCGTGTCCTACGCCGAGAGCCGCGACCGCTTCGCCGAAGTCCTCGACATCGTCGAGCAGGCCTGGTCGCAGCCGGCGGTCAGCTATGAAGGCAAGTACTACAGCTTCAAGAATATCGCGGTCGCGCCAAAGCCGTTCCAGCAGCCGTTGCCGCCGATCCGCGTCGCCGCCGCCAGCCCCGACACCTACCCGGCGGTCGGCGCGCGCGGATTGCCGATCTTTCTCAATGCCCGGCACGGCTCGTTTTCCGAATTCGCCCCGGCAATCCGGGAATACCGCGAGGCCTATGCCGCCGCCGGGCATCCGGGAAAGGGCCGCGTCTATCTGCGCGTCCCGGCTTACCTCGCCGAAACCGCAGCCGCTGCGCGCGAGGAGCCGCGCGCGAGCCTGATGCATTTCTACCGCGAGCAGACCGAACGGCTGCGCAACTCGATGTCCCGCGGCGGCACGCGTGCGATCGAAGGCCGGGCGGAGCGCCTGCAGCGCCTCGAAAGCCTGACCTATGAGGAGGCGCTGGATGGGCAGGTGCTGATCGGCACGCCGGACAAGGTCGGCGCACAACTGCGCGCGTTGCAGGAGGAGCTGGGTCTCGACGGCATCCTGGCCGAGTTGAATTGCGGCGGCCTGATCCCGCACCAGCAGGTGATGCGCGCGCTGCACCTCTTATGCCGGGAAGTCATGCCGCGCTTTCACTGACGGCCGAGTTCCGGCGCCCGCCGGGCGCTCCCGCAGACGGCCGCGCCGGCGGACCCGGCGACGGCCAGGATCGGCGCTATGCGCCGACCTGCTGCTTGAGCTTCGCCAGGCGGTCGAGGATCGGCAGGATTTCGTCGCTCTTCTCCGACATCAGCGGATAATTGACCCGCTCCACGCCGAGATCGCGAAACCGCTTCAACTTGTCCGCGTCTTCGGGCGCGCCGCCCAGGGTCACCGACAAGGATTGCGGATCGCGCCCGGCCTCCCGCGCCATCTGGCGAAACTTCGGCAGATATTCTTCCGGGTTGCCGCTGCTGGCGTTCGGATACCAGCCGTCGCCATAGCGGACCGCGCGGCGCGCCGCCCACGGAAAGGCGCCGCCGAGGATGACAGGCGGGTGCGGCTTCTGCACCGGTTTCGGCCAGGTCATCATCGACGCCACATTGACGGTTTGGCCATGATATTCGGCGGTGCTCTTGGTCCAGATCTCTTTCATCGCCTCGATCTGTTCGCGCATGTGCAGCATGCGGGTGGCGAAGGGGGTGCCGTGGTTCTCGATTTCCTCGGTATTCCAGCCGCCGCCGATGCCGAACAGAAACCGCCCGCCCGAAACCTGATCGATCGAGGCGACCGACTTTGCCGTCTGTATCGTGTCGCGCTGGATTACCAGGCAGACGCCGGTGCCGAGCTTGAGCTTTTTGGTAACAGCGCCGGCGACCGCCAGCGTCACAAACGGGTCCATCACGTCGTAATAGCGCTTGGCGAGTTCGCCGCCGCCCGGCGGGGGCGTGCGCCGCGGCACCGGAATGTGCGAATGCTCGGCCACCCACAACGAATCGAAACCGCGCTCTTCCAGACGCGACCCCGAGCGCCGCCGGCGAGATCGAATAGTCGGTGAAAAAGATCGAAACGCCGAATTCCATTGCCCTGCCTCCGCCGCGTCCATCGTGGATGCCGAGATCCTAGATGGCGGCGATGTCCCGGGCAACATCGCCGCCGAAACCCCGACGCTCGACCCCGCCGGCGGCGCGGCAACGCCTGATGGCCGCCGGATCGAGACTCGATTAGACTGGCCGGCAAAACAGCAATTCGTGGAGCGATGCCGATGGAGATGAACAACGCGCCTTCGCTGAGCGGCAAGGTCGCGGTCGTTACCGGCGGCAGCAGCGGCATCGGTGCGGCGTGCGTGCGGTTGCTCGCTGCGGCGGGCGCGCGAGTCGTCGTCGGCTACAACAAGGGCGCCGAGCGCGCCGCTTCGATCGTCGCCGAACTGCCCGGCAGCGGTCATCGGGCGATGCAACTGCCGCTGGAAGACACGGCCCGGATCCGTCAGGTGGCCGCCGCCGTGGCGCAGGGATTCGGCCGCGCGGATATCCTCGTCAATTCCGCCGGCTTTACCCGCATGGTCGCGCATCATGATCTCGAAGCGCTCGACGACGATCTGATCGACGCGGTGTTGACCGCCAATGTACGCGGGCCGTTTGCGACCATTCGCGCTTTTGTTCCGCTGCTGCGGGCGTCCGGCGACGGGGTGATCGTCAATATTTCGTCGGGCGCAGCGCAGCACGGCACCGGCAGCTCGATCATTTACGGCGCTTCCAAGGCGGCGCTCAACACCATGAGCATGGCGTTGGCGCGGGTGCTCGGCCCCGAAATCCGCGTCGTCATCGTCGCTCCGGGAATGGTCCATACCGGTTTTGTCCCGGGCCGCACCGAGGAAATGATGGAGAAAGCGGCGCTCGCAACGCCGTTGAAGCGAGCGATCGAGGCGCATGACGTAGCGCTGGCGGTGATGGCCAGCATTACCCATCTGAAGCATACGACCGGGTCGATCATCGCCGTCGATGCCGGCCGACATTTGTAACGGCTGACCTTGCCGACTTCATCACAGGTGAATCTTGCTGTCGCTTTCGCCTTCGACCTACCTGGCCCGGCAGCGGCTCCGCAGCGTCGGTAGACGCGGACGCGCCGCAGCCGGTGTTCCGTCGCGGCCGGGGAGAGGGTCGATCTTGACCCTCGCCCGGCAGCGCTGCCTGATCGATCGCCAAGCGCTGGTCGAGCAGCTGGCCGCCGCCGCCGGGTCGGTGCAGATGCCCGCCCTCGATCGCGCCCCGCTGGCAGCACCGCTGAAAGCGGCCCTTACGACCGGCCGGGACGATATCCGCCGCCGCTTCGAGGCGACCGGCGACGGCGCTGCCGTTGTGCACGAACAGTGCTTTCTGATCGACCAGCTGATCGGCGCGCTCTACGATGTGGTCGCCCGGCAGATCTTCCCGCTGTCCAACCCGACCTCGGGCGAGCGCCTCGCGATCGTCGCCGTCGGCGGCTACGGACGCGGCGAATTGGCGCCCTTCTCCGACATCGACCTGTTGTTTCTGCTGCCTTACAAGCAGACCCCGCACACCGAGCAGGTCGTAGAGTTTATCCTATACCTGCTCTGGGACCTCGGGCTGAAGATCGGACATGCCACGCGCTCGATCGACGAGTGTGTGCGGCAGGCAAAATCCGATATGACGATCCGTACCGGATTGCTCGAAGCCCGCTGTCTGTCGGGCGAAGCGGCGCTTTTCGACGAACTCAAGCATCGTTTCGACGCCGAGATCGTGCGCGGCACCGCAGCGCAGTTTGTCGAGGCAAAGCTCGCCGAGCGCGATGAACGGCACCAGCACGTCGGCGAGAGCCGTTACCGGCTCGAGCCCAACGTCAAGGAAGGCAAGGGCGGGCTGCGAGACCTTCACTGCCTCTACTGGATCGCCAAGTACATCTACCGCATCGACGATGTCGGCAGGCTGGTCGATCTCGGCGTGCTGTCGGCGGAGGAGTCCCGGCGCTTTGCGCGCGCCCAGAACTTTCTGTGGAAGGTGCGCTGCCAGCTCCACTATCTGACCGGCCGCGCCGAGGAGCGGCTGACCTTCGACGTGCAGGCGGAGATCGGGCGGCGGATGGGCTACACCGACCATGCCGGCAGCCGCGGGGTCGAGCGCCTGATGAAGCACTATTTCCTGGTCGCCAAGGATGTCGGCGATCTGACCCGGGTGTTCTGCGCGATCCTCGAAGCCGACCAACAGGGCAGGCGCCGGTTTCGCTGGAGGCGCTGGGGCGCCGGCCGACGCGGGCTCGACGGGTTCGTTCTCGACGGCGAGCGATTGACGATACCGTCCGAAGACTTCTTCGCAAAAGACCCGGTGGCGCTGCTGCGCCTGTTCCATATCGCGCAACAGCAGGAACTCGACATCCACCCGCGCGCGCTGCGCCGCGCGAGCCAGTCGCTGCGGCTGATCAACCGGCAAGTGCGGGAGGACCCCGAAGCCAATCGGCTGTTCCTCGAGATTCTGACTTCGCGCAAGGACCCGGCAACGGCACTGCGCCGGATGAACGAGGCTGGCGTCTTCGGCCGCTTCGTCCCCGATTTCGGGCGGGTTGTCGCGCAAATGCAATACGACATGTACCACCATTATACGGTGGACGAGCATACCTTATTCGCCATCGGCAACCTCCACGACATCGAGACCGGCGTACTCGAAGAAGAACTGCCGCTGGCGACGGAATTGACGACGAAGATCGTTTCGCGCCGGGAGCTCTATCTGGCGACGCTGTTGCATGATGTCGCCAAGGGGCGCGGCGGCGACCACTCGGTGCTCGGCGAGCGCATTGCGCTCAAACTCGGCCCGCGACTCGGTCTTGCCGCCGAGGAAACCGAGACGGTCGCGTGGCTGGTGCGCTGGCACCTGCTGATGAGCGGCACAGCGTTCAAACGCGACATCGGCGACCCGCAAACGGTCCGCGACTTCGTCGAGCGGGTGCAGTCGCCGGAGCGGCTCAAACTGCTGATGGTTCTGACATTCGCCGACATCCGGGCCGTCGGACCCAACGTGTGGAACGGCTGGAAAGCAACTTTGCTGAGCGACCTGTATCACCGCGCGATGGCGGTGATGGTGGGCGGTCTGACGATCGGCGGCCAGGATTCTCGCGTTGCCGACGCCCTCGCCGCGGCGCAGCAGAAGCTGACCGATTTCTCCGAATCCGATTTTGCCGAGTTCGCCAAGAACGGCTACCCGTTTTATTGGCTGTCCTTCGACGGCGAAACGCACGCCCGGCATGCGCGGCTGATGCGCCAGGCGGAAGCCGATGGCGCCAAGCTGACCGTCGAGACGCGGGTCGATGCGATCCGCGGGGTGACGGAGATTACGCTCTATACCGCCGATCACGCCGGGCTGTTTTCGCGCATCGCCGGTGCGCTTGCGATCAGCGGCGCCAACATCGTCGACGCCAAGATCATGACGATGTCGAACGGGACGGCGCTCGACACGTTTTGGGTTCAAGACTTCAGCGGCCGGGCATTCGATCGGCCGGACAAGCTCGCCCGGCTGGCGACGGTATTTGAGAATGTGCTGACCGGCGACTTGAAGCCGCACCGGGAACTCGCCCGACCGCCTGCCTTTCCGAGCCGGACGCAGGCGTTCACCGTGCTGCCCCGCGTGCTGATCGACAATAAAGCCAGTGCAACGCACACGGTCATCGAGGTCAATGGCCGCGACCGGCCAGGTTTGTTGTTCGAGCTGACGCGCGAATTGACCCGGCTCAACCTGCAGGTGTCGAACGCGAAGATTTCAACCTATGGCGAAAAGGTGGTCGACGTATTCTATGTAAAGGATATTTTTGGCCACAAGATCGACCACCCCGCCAAGCTCTCGAGAATCCGCACCACCCTCGAAGCGGTTTTGGCGAAGTGCAATCGACCGGCGCCGTCCGAGGCCCGGCGAGAGCCGATCGCGGCGGAGTGAATAACCCGCTAGTAGTCTATCAGTTCAGAAGATTCCCTCCGTTGAAGTTGCTTTTGCCAGTTCCTTTCTCGCTGTACATCCTGGCAGAAACCTCACCACTGTAGCGATGCCCGAGAGGATCCAGCTTCGTCGGGATGGTGGTTGGTGATGTGCTGCGAATCCGAGCTTGGCGAGCTGGGCGAGCAGACGTTTGGCTTTGGCTTCGGGCGTGCGGCGATTGAGCAATGATAGTCGGCGCCGAGGTCGCGATGCGGCGCGCCAGAAAATTCAGCATGTGATAGATGGCGGTTTTGTCGTAGCGGCGACGGCGCAGAACGCTTTTTGCGGTCCGCGCCGGCCCCGCAGGCGATGGAACTGCGCCCTATAGTAGCTCTCCTTGGCGCGTTTGGCGGCCCAGGCACATTGCACGAGCATGGTCTTCAGCCACGGGGCGCCGCGGCGCTGCCGCGCGGATTTGCGTTTGCCGGCACTCTCGTTTTGGCCGGGACACAGCCCGGCCCAGGCGACCAGATGTCCGGCGGTCGGGAAGCGGCTCATGTCGCGGCCGATCTCGGCGAGAATGGCGGTCGCCGACAGGCGAGCGACGCCGGGGTTCGCAGACAGGCGATGGATCAGCTCGCAAAAGGGCGGCTGCCCGTCGGCTGCCTCCGCGTCCATGCGCTCGATCTGCCGGGCGACTTGCCGGTCGATCTCTCGGATCGCTGCATCGAGCGCGTCCCACTGCCGAAGATGGACCTTCAGCAGAAAAGCGATGATGCTCGCCCAGCCGGCCATGCAGGGCGTCGTCCAGCGCATTTGGCGAGGCTTTATGGTGCGCTCCGCCAAGCCTGCCAATCGATGCGGGTTGCGCTCGCCGTGGGCCTTCAGCCCACGGGCTTGACCCGTGGGGATCATCGCTTCGATCATCCGCCGACCGCTCACCCCCATCAGGTCGCTGATCACCGCGCCGAGCTTGATGTTGGCCTCTTCGAGGGTTTTCTCGATGCGCTGAACATGCCGGGTCTGCTCCCGCACCAGTTGCTTGCGGCTCCGGGTCAACGATCGCAATTCCTGGTCGTTTTCTTCCGGCACGAAACTGGCCTTGATCAGCCCGCACGCCTGCAAGTCGGCATCCACATCGCATCGTTGATGTCCGTCTTGCGGCCCGGCACCTGCTTGATGTTCGCCGCGTTGGCCACGACCAACTCGAACTCGCCCTCGCTCAGGATCTTCCACACCGGCGTCCAATACACACCGGTCGCTTCCATCGCGACATGCGTGACCCGGCTCGCCGCCAGCCAGTCCCGCAAGCCCAACAGACCCTCGGTCGTCGTCGCAAAGGTCCGGCATTCCCGCGCCGGCCGGCGACCAGCCATCAGTCGCACGCAGGCCGCGACCGTCGCCCCCGCCTTCGCGAGGGCAGGCTCTTGTGGACATCGAGACCGGCTACCCGTTTGTGCATTACTTCCATGTCGTTTCCTCCACACCTGTGCCGCCGGGGTCGGAGCCTCCAACAAAACGAAATCTAACAAGCGCGCTCCAGGCGTTGCCGCCCTGGCACCAGTGGCGGTCTTCGAGGCTCCGCGGGTCCAACTCGCAACCGGGCTTTCCAGCACCAAGGAGCGTCGACCTCTGTCCGACGACGGGCCATCATACTCCCGCTCCGCCACCGTGCCGGTTTCATCCAGGGCGGGTCGGCCGCAGGCCGGTCAGAAACTCGCAATGACAAGCACTTACGCTGTCATTGCGAGCGCAGCGAAGCAATCTCGACGCGGACCTGCCCGCGAGCAAGCGTCTGGTCTGCACCTCTAGTTCAACAGCTTTTCGAGTGCTTCGAGGGTGTCGGCTTCGGCGCGCCGGCTTGTCCCAGCGGATGCGGTGGATCCGGGGGAAGCGCATCGCCACCCCCGATTTGTGGCGAGCCGAGCGGTGGACGCTGTCGAACGCGACTTCGAGCACGATCTGCGCAGCCACCTCGCGCACCGGCCCATAACGGTGCTCGGTATTGTCCCGTATCCAGCGGTCGAGCCGGCGCAGTTCGTCATCGGTAAACCCCGAATAGGCCTTGCCGACAGGGACCAGCTCGTCTCCGCGCCAAACGCCGAAGGTGTAGTCGGAATAGAAGGACGAGCGCTTGCCGTGGCCGCGCTGGGCGTACATCAGGACGGTGTCGAGCGTCAGCGCGCCGCGCTTCCACTTGAACCACGGCCCCTTTGCGCGGCCGGCGACATAGAGCAAATCCGCCCGCTTCAGCATCAGCCCCTCGATGCCGCGCCCGCGGGCGGCATCGCGCAGCTCCCTGAGTTCGTCCCAGCTCGAAAACGGCACCAGCGGCGACAGATCGAGCGCCGTGCGCGGCCCCCGCGCGTACCAGCTTTCGAGCCGTCTGCGGCGCTCGGCGAAAGCGAGGCCGCGCAGATCCTCCGGGCCTTCGCGCAGGATGTCATAGAGCCGTACCGCCGCCGGATAATCGCGCAGCAGCTTCGCGTTCGGAGCTTTGCGGTTGAGACGCTGCTGCAGATCGTTGAACGGGGCCACCTCGCCGTCGCGCATCACGAGGAGTTCGCCGTCGAGGGTAACCTCCCCGGGCAACGCCGCGCAGAGATCAGGAAAGGCGGCGCCGACCTCGTCGCCCGAGCGCGAATAAATCCGCCGGTCGCCGCCGCGGCCGACCAGCTGAACGCGGATGCCGTCCCATTTCCATTCGGCCAGATAGTCGCGTGGATCAAGCGCGGCCAAGTCGGCGTCATCGAGCGGCTGGGCCAGCATCAGCGGCGAAAAAATCGGCGAGTCGCCGGTATCGGGCGGTGGGCAGCTGCCTTGGAGCCAACCGAACAACGGCCGATACGGCGGAGCAAGGCCATGCCAAACCGCCTCGATATCGTCGAGACCAACGCCGCTCCATTCGGCGAGCGCAGTCTTGGCGAGACGGGACGAGACGCCGATACGCAGGCTGCCGGTGACCAGCTTGAGCAATGCCCAGCGGCCGGCCGCGTCGAGCGCGTCGAGCCAGGGCGCCAGCAGGTCGGCGACCTCGGCGCGGCTCGCCCGGTTCAGCCGGTCGACGATTTCCGCGAGACTCGGAATGCTGCCCGCGCCGGACGCGGCTTCGGGCCAGATCAAGGACACCGTTTCGGCGAGATCGCCGACAAAATCGTAAGACCAGCCGAGGAGTTCGGGGTCGACCCTCGCCGCGGCGAGAGCCCGCACCTGGCTCGGTTTCGCCGCGGCGAAGGAGAGTTCGCCGGTCAGCGCCGCCAATGCCCAACCCCGGTCGGGATCGTTCTCGGTTGCGAAATATTCCTGCATCAGCCGCAATTTGCCGTTGCGCGACGGGGTCAACAGCAGCGCATCGAGCAATGCGGCAAAGCGGTTCACTGATCCTCCTCAAAGCCGACGAGGGCCAGGGCGCGAGCCTGGTAGCCGCGCTTGGTCGCGTAATGGACGAGCGCCTCCTCGCGCCCGTGCGTGACCCAGATCTCGTCGGCGGCGACCTCGTCGATCGTTGCGGTCAGCTCGTCCCAATCGGCATGATCGGAAATCACCAGCGGCAACTCGACGCCGCTTGCCTTGGCGCGCTGACGCACCCGCATCCAGCCCGAGGCCATCGCGACGAGCGGGTCGGGCAGCCGACGCGACCAGAGCTCCGCCCTGGCGCCTGGCGGCGCCAATACAATGCTGCCTTTCAATGCGTCGCGCGCCACCGCGGTCACCGGAAGCACCGGGCCGAGCGGCACGCCCAGATGCTCGTAAAGCTCGGTCAGCCCGATCAACGCGCCGTGCAGATAGACGGGTTCCCGGTATCCCGCCTGCCGCAACAGCGCCAGCACGCGCTGGCATTTGCCGAGCGCATAGACGCCGACCAGATGGCAGCGCTCCGGGAACAGCGCCAGCGAGTGCAGCAACCGGTCGATCTCCAGACGGTCCGGCGGATGTCGGAAGACCGGCAGCGCAAAGGTCGCCTCGGTTATAAAGAGATCGCAAGCGCAGGGTTCGAAAGGCGGGCAGGTCGGATCGGGCCGGCGCTTGTAGTCGCCGGAGACGACGATCCGGCTGCCGCGGTAGTCGAGGACGATTTGCGCGCTGCCGAGCACGTGGCCGGCCGGCACCAGGCGCACCGTGACGCCGCCGATCGCGACCGTTTCCCCGTAGGCCAGCGCCTGCAGCGAGCCGCCGGCCAACTCGCCGTAGCGCGATCGCATGATGGCGATCGTCCCCGGCGTAGCGAGCACCCGGTCGTTGCCCGATCGCGCGTGATCGCCATGCCCGTGGGTGATGACGGCGCGCGGCGCCGGGTGCAGCGGATCGATGTAGAAGTCGCCCGGCTCGCAGTAGAGCCCGGATGGGGTCGTCCTGATCCAGGTCGCGGGGCGCGGCGCGGCGGTCGGCATCAAGCGGTATTCGAAGATCGGGCGGCGTCTCTGCGATATCGGGCGCCGGCAGCGAAGCGAAAACCGTCGCTCGCAGCGGCGCCGGTCGGCGGGCGCCGCAATGCGCTCAGACCAGTTGCTCGAACGCGCCCGCGTCGTGGATCACGATCGAGCCCTTCGCCAGATCGATCAAGCCGGCGCGCTGCCAGACCTGCAGCTGTTTGTTGACGCTCTCGCGCGAGCTGCCGACGATATTGCCGAGTTCGCTCTGCGACAGCGTCAGTTTGACGGGCGCGCGGCCGACATGATCCCGGTCCGGGCGTTCGGCGAGCTGCAACAGCGCTTTGGCGATCCGCGATTCGAGATGGCGGAACAGCACGTCCTCGACCTGTTCGCTGGTGCGCCGCAGCCGCTGGCACAGGATTTTGATCAGCATCATGCACATTTCGGGATGCTGTTCGAGCATCGGCATGAAGTTGCGACGGCTCAGCACCAGCAATTCGCAATCGGTCATGGCGATCGCATCGGCGGAGCGTTCCGCCCCGTCCAGTAAGGCTATCTCGCCAAAGATCTCGCCGGCATGGATGATGTTGAGGACGATTTCCTTTCCCTCGAGGGAAACGGAGCTCATCTTGGCAGTGCCGCGCAACACCACCATCATGCTCTGCCCCGGCGAGCCTTTCGGATAGATCTCCTCGCCGGCCGGGTAGCGCTCGACCCGGGAATAGGTCAGCAACTGGTCGATCTCGGCGGTGCTCAACTTGCCGAGCAGGAAGTGTTGCTCGAAGATCCGCCGCTTCTCTTCGAAAGTCGGGCCGGTCATAGACGATCCTCCATAAGCTGCGCGGCGACGGACCCGAGTCCGCACGCACGCACCGCCGATCCTGCCGCCACGGCCGTGGATCCCGGCCTCAACCGGCGTCCGGCCTGTCGGACTTGGCGCGCCTGATGAAGATCAAATTAGCAGACGATCCGTTCAGGCAGCATATCATTTGTTGGGCCGTTCGCCTTCTTAAGGTTAAAAAGCCGGTTTCTCCGCCCTGTCCATAGCCCGCTGTCTCAAACCGCCCATGTGAGATCCCTCACAGAACCGAAATTTCTTCGCTCGGCCGCAAGCGGCGACACCAGCTGGACAGCCGGTCCTTGAAACCCTTCGCTTCCAGGGGTTAACATGGGGTGCCGCTCAATACTCCGGCGCTGCCTGCGGAGGCCGGTATGAGATGCGCTCGGTGCCACGCCGAGAACCCGGCCGATATGAGATTTTGCGGCCAGTGCGCCGCGCCTCTCGCCGTGGTTTGTCCGTCCTGCGGCGCCGGCAATCCTCCCGAAAACAGGTTCTGCGGCCGCTGTGCGGCGGCGCTCGGCGGGCCGGCGCCGATGATCATCGCCGGGACCGAAATGCCCGGGCGATCTGCCCCGCAGATCGCCGCCGCCCGAAGCGCGCCAGCCGGCGAAATCAAGCAGGTGACCGCGCTTTTTTGCGACATCGTCGAACTCGACCGCGCTTACCGATCGTCTCGGCGCCGAGGCGATGCACGACCTCGTCAGCGAATTTATCGAGGTATCGCTGGCCGAAGTGCACCGCCTCGACGGTATCGCACCGCAATTCAGCGGCGACGGCTTTATGGCGCTGTTCGGCGCGCCGGTCACCCATGAGGACCATGTGCGGCGCGCCCTGCTCTCGGGGCTCGCCATTCGACGGGCTCTCGGCGAGGCCGGCGATCGGGACGCCGGAATCGGCCGCAAACTGCGGGTTCGGATCGGCATCCATACCGGACCGGTCGTCTTTGGCGCGATCGGCGGAAGCTTCCGCATGGATACCGCGATCGGCGACACCGCAAACCTCGCCGCCAGATTGCAACAAGCCGCCGAACCGGGAGAGATCCTGGTCAGCGGCGCGGTCCGGGCATTGGCCCAGGGTTACGCGCGCGTCGAACCGGTCGGGCCGCTGACCCTCAAGGGCAAGACCGATCCGATCCCGGCCTATCGCCTGCTCGGCGTCTCCCGGTCGCGCTCCGCTCGCGATGCGGTCATGCCGGCGCGGATGTCGGATTTTGTCGGCCGCGAGGGCGAACGCGCCGTGCTGCACGATGTGTTGCGCCGGGTCGAGGACGGCCGCGGCCAGGTGATCGGCATCGTCGGCGAACCGGGCATCGGCAAATCGAGGCTCGTGGGCGAATTCCGCCGCCGGATCGGCGATGGCCGGATAACCTGGGTGGAGGGAAGATGCCTGTCCTACGGCAGCGCCATTCCCTATTCGCTCGCGCTCGACGTTCTGCGCAGCAATTGCGGGATCGTCGAGACGGACACGGCCGAAACCATCGTCGTTAAAATCCATTCCGGGCTGCGCGAGGTCGGGATGGATCCGGATCAGGACGGCCCGGTTCTGCTGCATCTTCTGGGAATCGAGGAAGTTTCCGGCCTGCCGGCATTCTCGAACCCCGAAGCGGTAAAATCCAAGAGCTTTGACGTCTTGCACAGGCTCTGCATCGAGGGAAGCCGAAGACGCCCGCTGGTGCTGGTATTGGAGGACCTGCATTGGATCGACACGGTATCCGAGGAACTGCTCGAGTTTCTGGCGGAGAATGTCGCTGATGCCCGCATCCTGCTGCTGGCTACGCATCGCCCTGAGTATCGTCCGCCCTGGATCGACAAATCGCAACCAGCCCAGATCCAGCTGCAGCCGTTGTCCTGGGACGACAGCCTTCACATCGTCCGCTCCGTGCTGCGACAGGACAGTCTCGCCGATCCGTTGACCGAGGAGATCGTCGCCAAGGCCGACGGCAACCCGCTGTTTCTCGAACAACTCGCTCTGCACGCCGGCGAAATCAGCGATCATCGCTCGGATCTGATGGTCCCCCAGACCATTCACGGCGTTGTCATGGCGCGCATCGATCGGCTGCCGGCGACAACCAAGCAACTGTTGCAAAACGCCGCGGTGATCGGTCGTGAATTCTCGCTTCGCCTGTTGCGGGCGGTATGGAAAGGGGGCGGTTCGCTCGACGGTCAGCTGCGCGAACTGGGCCGTCTCGAATTCATCTACGAGCGGGTCGAGCCTGAGGGAAGCCTCTTCGTCTTTCGCCATTGGCTGACGCAAGAGGCGGCCTACGGCAGCCTGCTCGAGCGGCACCGCGCCGCCTATCATGCCGATATCGGACGCGCCCTCGAAAGGCTCTACGACGGCCGCGCGGCCGAGGTCGCAGAGTTGCTGGCATTTCATTTCGGGCGCAGCGACCAGAGCAGAACGGGCCGTGGATTACGGGATCTTGAGCGCAGAAAAGGCGCAACGTCGGTGGGCCAACAACGATGCCCTGTCCTATTTTACCGACGCGCTGCGGCGTCTCGACACGATGTCCGACACCGAACCGAACCGACTGCGCCGCATCGACGCCGTGACCGAGCAGGCCGAGGTCAAGTTTGCTTTGGGTCGGCACGCCGAACACATCGAGGCGCTCGACGCGATCCGTGGCATGGTGGACGGCTGCGGCGACCCGCGCCGCCGCGCCACTTGGCATTACTGGACCGGTTTTCTGCACAGCCTGACCGGAGGCCGGCCGGAGCTCGTGATCGAGCACTGCCGTGTGGCAGCCGACCTCGCTGCCTCGGCCGGCCTGGATCAGATCGGCGCCATCGCGACCTCCTGCCTCGCCCAGATCTACACCTTTGTCGGGATGTTGAAGGAGGCCGTAGAAGCCGGAGAGCGCGCTTTGGAAATCTTTGAATTGCGCGACAATTTCTGGTGGGCGAGCCGGACGCTCTGGCACCTCAGCGTGGCCGCCAACGGGCTGGGAGAATGGGATGCGAGCCTCGACTATTGCAGGCGTGCGCTCGCTCACGGGGTCGCTCTCGACGACCTCCGCCTGAAGGCTGTCGGCTGGTTGCGAATGGGGTCCGCCCATATTCAACAGGGTAATTTACCAAGCGGATTGGAATGTTGCGAGCAAGCGCTCGCGCTCGCACCGATCCCCTATGATGCCGCCATGGCCAGGGCGGCACGCGGTTATGCGGAAATAAAGGCAGGTCGAATCGAAGCCGGTATCGCAGAACTGAGCGATGTAGTCGCCTGGTCCGAACGTTCCAAGCTGCGCTACACCCACCTGCACCAAGCTTTGTGGCTGGCCGAGGGTCATCTTCGTCGGGGCGACCGCGTGAAGGCGGGGCCGCTGATCGAAGCCGCGCTGAACACGAGCCGGAGTATGGGCTATCTCCACTTCGAGGGCCGGGCGTGTTGGTTGATGAGCGATTGCCTGGCCGCCGAGGCTCCGGCGGCGGCCGATCAGTATTCGGATTCGGCGATGCGGATCCTGGAGCGCGTCGGTGCGCGTAACGATCTCGCCAAAGCGATGGTTACACGAGCCGAGCTGCGCCGCAATGCCGGAGACGTTGCGGCCGCTCGGCGGCTCCTCGATCAAGCGTGCGCGATTTTCCAGGCCCTCGGCACCCTGGACGAGCCGGCCAGGGCCGCCGCCGTCCGGGCGGCGCTGACCCCGGACGCGACCTGAGCAGGTCGATCATGACGCCGCAGGCCCCGTCGGGATTGAAGCGCCGCCCGCGACCATGACGGCGCAGGGGCCGTCCGGCAAATTTATCGATGGCGTGTGAGGCGGTTCACACATTGGACAGAAGTAACGCTCTAACTTGGCGATCGAAGGCCGTTTAGCGTCTGATCCGAACCACCGGATCAATAGAAGGCGTTTCTCAGCATCTGGCACGGAGGAGAGCAACACATGTCTGTAGAGAGGGACCTCGGGACGTTGATCCGAAAGTTGAACCCGTATTCGAACGGCAGACCGATTATCTTTGGAGCTAGCGCCCCTGAGGTCACGCCGAATGCGGCGCCGATGTCGGATTCGGGCCATGTCGATCTCAGCCAATTTAATATGGAATTGGAAGGAGAGTACGCGGACGCCTGGAATTTCAAAGGGCAACCGCACAAGATCAATACGGCGGTCCGGATCATGTATCGCTGGCCGAAATTCGACGGAAACAACAACTTTGTATGCTGGGTAACCGACTATTTGCTGGTCGGTTTCGAAGGCTCCGGCGGCAACTAACCTGCCTTAGGCCTGCGGGCCGGACACGGGATCTCCGGTCCGCAGCTGCCGCTTCCACCGCCATGTGGTGACCGGGATCAGACGACCCTCGAGCTGCCGGCGGAGCTGTGCGGCTGTTTGCCTCCTGCCGTGACCTGGGTTCGCCGCTTTGTCGACCGGCGCCTTGAGGGTATCGAGCCGCAGCGGAGCGCTTCTCATGGGACAGCCGCAATTGGAGCTGAATGACATTCAAGGCGATGTTCTCGCCTACCTTCAGAAGAATGTCGAAATTTTACTGTTCTTTAAGATCACGAATGCCGTGGCCTTCAAGCAGGCGTTAAAGCGGCATGTGATCGACCGGATTACCAGCGTCCACCAGGCGCGGCAGCGCGATCTGGTGATCGAGCGGCGCAAACGGCTTGGTCAGCAAGGCAGCAATTATTTCTATGGGCTGAACCTCGGATTGACCAAAGACGGGCTGATCCAGCTGATCGGCATGCGTTTGCCGCATCTGGATGCGTCGTTCGAGAAGGGCGCCGGTCACCCGTCGACGATCGCTGCTCTGCATGATCCCGCGATCTCGACCTGGCTGCCGGAGTTCGTCTCGGACCGGATCGACGGAGTGTTCGTGATCGCCGGGCCCAGCCGACCGTTCGCGACCTTCCACCAAAACGAGCTGCTCAGATTTCTCGGTCCCTCGATCAGGGTCGTCTATGCGGAACTCGGCGCGACGCGCCCGGGGGCGCAGCGCGGACATGAGCATTTCGGCTTTCTCGACGGCATTTCGCAACCGGGCATCCGCGGGCTGACGTCCCGGTCGAAGCCGCACTACCAACCCGATCAGGGATTGCCCGGGGAGGATCTGCTGTGGCCGGGAGAATTTGTCTTCGGCTATCCCGGGCAGCATCCGGACGATCCGGTCAAACCCGGACCGCCGCCCGAGATGGCCGCGCCGTGGCTCAAAAACGGCTCATACATGGTGTTTCGGCGCCTCGAACAGAAAGTGCCCGAGTTCCGCCGGTTCGTCGCCGAACGGGCGGCGCGGCTCGGCATGGACCCGGAATTGCTGATGGCGCGGATGGTCGGCCGCTGGAAGAGCGGCGCGCCGCTGGAGCTGGCGCCGCTGCGCGACGACCCGGCGCTCGGCGGCGACGACAACCGCAACAACGATTTCGGGTTTGCCGACGATCCGTGGCAGCGCAAATGCCCCTACGCGTCGCCATATCCGCAAGGTTTACCCGCGCGACGACGCCGGCAACGAGGCGGAGGCGCAGCGGCACCGCATCATCCGCGCCGGCATTCCGTTCGGTCCCGAGGTAGCGCCCGGCGAGATCGCAACCCGGCAGAGCCGCGGCCTGATGTTCGTCTGCTACCAGACCTCGATCGAGCGCCAGTTCGAGTACATCCAGCGCCGCTGTGCCAACGACCCCGATTTCATCGGCGGCAAGCAACGGCCGGGCGGCGGTGCGGTGACGCCGGGGTTCGATCCGATCGTCGGGCAGGCAGCCGGCAACGGCGCCCGCGAGATGGACGAACCGTTCCCGAACTACCCGGCCGGCTCGCGCCGAACCACGCTCGACATCCCGGACCAGTTCGTAAAGCTGACCGCCGCCGCCTATTTCTTCGTGCCGTCCTTGACCGCATTGCGCACGGTGCTGACCTGATCGACCGCGCGAGCCCGACCCGCGTTAGTCTTCTGCTGCCATCGGTGCGAATTGAGGAGGGCGGCATGAAGCGGAGCAGCGAGCGGATCCTGACCACCCATGTCGGCAGCCTGCCGCGGCCGCCCGACCTGTTGGCGATGATCCAGGCGAAGGAGCAGGGCGCCGGCTTTGACGCCGATGCCTATGCCGGCCGGGTCAAGGGCGCCGTTGCCGAGAGCGTCAGACGCCAGGCCGAAAGCGGCATCGACGTCGTCGCCGACGGCGAGATGGGGCGGTTCGGGTTCATTCCCTACGTCAACGAGCGCCTGGCCGGGATCGAGCCGCGCAAGAGTGCGGGCGGGCGGAGCGGCTGGGCGGCTTCGCGCGAATACCTGGCCTTTCCTGAATACTACGAATGGGCGTCGCAGATGCCGGGGACCGCCGGCAAGGCGCCGCCGACCAACTGGGTCTGCACCGGCCCGATCACCTACCGGGGATCGGACGCATTGCAGCGCGACATCGACAATCTGACAACCGCGCTCGCCGGCATCGCCTGCGAGGAGGCGTTCATGCCGGCGATTTCGCCGACCAATCTCGCCAACTGGAACACCAACGAATATTACAACACCGACGAGGAATTCCGGGTGGCGCTGGCCGACGCGCTGCACGAGGAATACAAGGCGATCGTCGCCGCCGGCCTGGTATTGCAGATCGACGATCCGCAGCTCGCCAGCCACTGGGCGATGCACCCGGAGCTCGATCTCGGCCAGTGCCGCAAATGGGCCGGCGCCAGCGTCGAACTGCTGAACCACGCGCTTGCCGGCATCCCCGCCGAGCGGGTCCGCTATCACACCTGCTACAGCATCAATATGGGCCCTCGAATCCATGATCTCGAACTCAAGAACATCGTCGACATCATGCTCGGCGTGCAGGCCGGGGCGTATTCGTTCGAGGCCGCCAACCCGCGCCACGAGCACGAGTGGCGGGTGTGGGAGACGGTCAAATTGCCGGAAGGCAAGGCGCTGATCCCCGGCATCGTCACCCATGCCTCGAACCTGGTCGAACACCCGGAAGCGGTGGCCCAGCGCATCGGCCGCTTTGCCGGCGTCGTCGGCCGCGAAAACGTGATCGCCGGCGCCGATTGCGGGTTTGCCAGCTTTTCGACCTCCTGCGAGGTCCACCCCAGCGTCGTCTGGGCCAAGCTCGCCGCCCTCGCCGACGGCGCCCGCATCGCGACCAGGGAGTTGTGGGGCCGCGCCTGAGCATTCGACCCGGATTGGCGACCAGCCGGCCGATTTTTCCAACTGTCGGGCGGGCTGATCGGCTCGGCTATTTCTTGTCGATGCGCGGGACCAGCGCCAGCGAGGCTTGCCGGGGCGCCGCACGCAACCGCAGCGCCCGCGCAAGAAAAAAGGAAGATGGCCCATCGCCCGGATAGGCCCGCAATAGGGCCCCCAGCAGCTTCACGGCTTCGTCCCAGCGCTGGGATTGGAGCGATGCGAACGCTGCTGCAAAGTCGCCGGCCAGCGCCGCCGCACGTTGGTCTCCGGTTGGTCCGAGCACCTCGGCGACGCGGATGGGCTCGGACTTCCCAGCGAGCAGGAACGCTCCAAGGGGCCGCAGAGTAAAGCCCGCCACTTCCGTCAACGATTGTTCCGAGGCCAATAGGCGGGTCCCGAGCTGCTTGTTCAAGCTTTCGATCCGCGACGCGGTATTGGCTACATCTCCGACCACCGTAGAGGCATAATGGCCGGCCCCGCCAACGATCCCGACGAGCGCCGAACCCGCATGGATGCCGATCCTGGTCGGCAGCGGCTGATCTGGATGCGCGAGGTTAAATCGCGCTACGACCTCCAACAGCTCGACCGCCGCGGCGACCGCGCCGGTGCAAGCCGCCAGGGAGTAGGCTGGGGCGCTCCACACCGACATGACTCCGTCGCCGGCTATGTCGGAAATAATTCCGCCATGCCGCTGGATGACTCCGAACATGAGGTTGAAGTACTGATTGAGCAGGGTCTGGACCGTGTGCGGCGGAAGCCGTTCCGAAACGGTAGTGAAACCTTCGATGTCCGACGCCAGGCACACCGAGAAACGGGTTTCGCCGGTCAGGCGAGCGGAACTGTGCAGCGGCCCGGAGGCCAGGCTGCGCACTACTTCCTCCGGCAGATATTGCCGGGCGGCGCCGGCCATGCGCTCCCGCCGGCGTCTTTCCTCCAGGCGCAGGCACGCAGCGGCGGTCAGCAAGCCGGCGGGGATCTGAAACAGGATCGGACCGGCGACCGGCAGAAACCAGCCCCGCGTCAGAAAGGCGTGCCAGCCCACGACGAGAACGCCGGTGGCGATCGCTGCCCCGACGGCAGCGACCGCGATCATGCGGCCCGAGCCGGCGGCGACACCGAGCGACAGTGCGACCAGGATCATCTCGATCGTGGCGGCGGCAACCGGGCGACGCGGCGACGCCTCCTCGGCGAGATCGGCGAACGCCGTCGCGCCGATCTCGGCGCCGGTGATATTGACCCCGGTCTCCCCGGAAAAGACGGTGTCGTAAGCGTCGGCCTGGGTGGTGCTGTGGAGTTCTGAAACCCCGATGAAGACGACCTTGCCGGAAAGGTCTCCAATTGCGGCTTCCGCCTGCTTGTCGGATTCGGAGAACAGCGCCGCATAGCTGATGGTCCGGACGCTCCCTGCCGGACCGCGGAAGTCGAGGTATCGGCTGTCCTCGCCCGCATAAAGGGCGAGGAGCGCAGAGATCCGGCGCCTATCGGCCTCATTCCACCCGCCGTCCTGCAGCCGGGCCCGCAGCCGGCCGGCTGCGTCCGGATCGGCGCGAAGCGCCGCATGCAGCTTTTGCATCGCGGCGATGACACCGGCGCCCTGCCAATCCTTTGCATCGAACTTCGGCAGATCGGCCTCCAAAGCCAGAAACGCGGTCCAGCGCCCGGCGATGTCGCGCGCGGCCAATTGCAACACCGCGCTCGGCGTCGTCGGAACTCCGGTCAGGCCGTGAAAGGTCCAGAACTGATCGATCCGAGCCGGGACCTTGGGGAGCGGAAAGCGGGTGACGGCGGCGGCCGCTTCGGCGAGCTTCGGGATCGGATCGATCGGCTGGTCGATCTCGATCGAAGAACCGGCTTGTCCGGCCATGATGCGGCGTTCGAGGCCTCGCAACAGGACGACGCAGCCGGCTCGACGGAGTGCACGGGCGAGCACCTCGTCGTCGCCGGGGTCGGGCGTGTCGAATATCAGGTCGAAGGCGATGACGGCGGCATGACGCGCCATCAGTCTTTCGATGGCCCGGGCGTGCAAAGCGCGCGGCCAACGTCCGGTGCCGTGAGGCAACCCCAGCGCCTCGGCGGAGGCGCGGTCCTCGGCCACGACCACCACCTCCGGTGGAGGCGGTAGGGCGCCGCGCATGCGGAACAGGACGAAATGTCCGAGCCGATCCTCGATGCCGCCGCCGAGCAGATCGGCGCTCAGCAACAGCCCCGCGAGCCCGGCCGCGAGGGTGACCCAGGCCGCAACCCCCAGCCTGGCCCGGCGCGGCCACGGTATCGATCTGAGCGCAGCGCCGACCGTTTCCGGCATGTGTCTATACCGTTCCACGGCCCCTGCCGGCGAGAAACCGTCAGCAGATACACATGGTCGTGCCGTCTACTTTAAATGCACACCCGTGCTTGCACAGGAAGATGCTGAACCCCTTGCCTGGAATCGGAGTTGGCGCCGCTCCTATCGGCGCTCCCCCCTTGATCGGCTTGCCGTCGGGTGATTGGTATGAAACGCTTCGGATACCGGTGCTGTCCAGCTCAACCTGGGCCGGACGATCGGCGGGCCAGCATTCCGCCTGTTTCGGGTCGGTATCCCACAGGCAGACAGACTGGACCGCGGCCGACAGATTGGTCGAGCTCGACGCCATGCCCCTGCCGATCGTGTAATTCCTTACTCTGCCGGGAGGAGAACCGGTTCTCACACCTGGATAATCAGGTGTCGTAGGCAGGACCCCGGGCGTCCCGAGCCCCCCGGCGATGTCGCCACTCTGAGTTATCTCGAGGGATACGGGTTCCGACGACGAGGCACCGCCTTGCGGAGCACATCCCGCAAGCAGAACGGCGATGAACGCCGCGGTCAAAACAGCAATACCCTTTGCGCATATCGTGTACTCCGGGCATTTCTCCATGTTCGTGAGCTCCTCGATATTTGAGTGACGCAAGACCACCGATGCTCCCCGAATTGCTGCGGCGGCTTCGGCGCCATCCCAAGGGTCCGATGCAATGTGCTTCATAGACGGCAGGTGAGACGGGCAAGAAAGGTACGGCGCGGAAATATGCGCTGGTTGAGCGGGTCGATGTCCTGATATTGGAAATGCGAATCCAGCAAATTCTCGACCTCGAATGTTACAATAAACGGCCGGCCGGGATATCTCCAGCCGATACCCATATCCAACGTTGCAAAAGTCCCTTCACCAGGGATCAAGTGGTTGGTGGCGAAATCGAAAAATCGTCCTTGCTCCCGCACGACTGTCGTCCTCACCAGGCCTATCAAGCCGTTCGGATCGAAATATCGCGCCTCGATCGGGACTTGCAGCAACCGAATCCTAGAGAAGCCGTCGAGGCTCGCCGCCAAAGGGGGCCGGAGCGACGTCTCGTAATCGAGCTCTGCATTTAAGGCGAGCCGGTCGCTCGGCAACCAGCTCAAATACGCCAGGCCGAGTTGTTCTTTCCAAGTCTGCTCGACGACTTCGTCGATTTTTGGCAGGAGAGGCACGCTGAGCCGGCGTTGCGACCATTCTGCGCCGAGCAGCAGCGTGTCGGCCTCAAAGAACGGGTGCGAAACCTTCTGATCGATGCCGATACCCCAGCGCTGGGCCTTGGTGCCGGCATCGTCGTCAAACAACTGGTTGAAACCGGCGATTTGAGTGGGTTCGATCGTTTGGCCGCTGCGAAATTCCAGATCGCCGATCAGCGGCCGTCTCAAAGTGGTGAACCACGCGGCACGCAGAGTGGTATTCGGCAGAAGATTCCAGCTCGCCCCCAGTTTCGGGTCGAACTCCGTCCGATCGACGATCCCGCGGAACTGGTCGAAGCTGCCGCCGATGGTGAGCTGTAACTCCGGAATTGGCAGAAGATTATTGTAAAGCCAAAGGCTTTGGTTGGTATCCTGAATAGTCGGGACTGATACGGGAGCGCCGAAAACGGTTGCCTGCGGCTGAACAAGTCCGGAAAAAGCGCTCCCGCCGGCGACGATATTGAAGCGATGCCCCGTCAGGTATACCGCGGCTTCGCCGGTGTCTGCATTGATGCTCTGCTGCAGGGCAGAAGGCAGATCGGTGGTCGTCAATGCATTGGTATTGCCATGCGTCCAGACGCCGACCAGGGTCACACCCGGAGCCACATCGTAATGTCCGCCGAGCCGATACTCCCGATCATTGTCGGTCTGGCGTTCGGTTGGGTCAAAATTTGCGAGGTTGAACCGGTTCTGAAAATCGCCGGCATCGAAATCCGAATAACGGAACTCGGCGAGCAGGCTCGCCTGATCGGACAGCGCCGGTTGAAAAATGAGATCGGTGACGCGTTGGCGAAGATCGCCGTTCGGATGAATGCCGTCGGTGCGCGAATAAAACTGGCCAAGGCTCAGAGAGATGTTGCGGTACAGGCCATTGGCCAGAAGGGTCCCCCCGACAGCGCCGTAATTGCCGGCAAATCCGTCCGTCAGCAGGCCGAGACCGTCGCTGGCAAAGAGCGGCGAAAATTCGTTGTACGTGGTCCGGGTCGGTTCGAAGAGCGGGAGAAGGCCCAGCACCTGGCGCGAGAGGCGCGGCGGCGGCGGATTGACGTTGAGCGGCTGCAGCAACAGCGATTGCAACAATTCGCTGTCGCTGGCCGTCTCGTAACGCGGCAGCCCGAGAAAACTCCCCGACAGAAACCGGTGCGCCGAAGGGTCGGAAGGATCGGTGTTTACCGACTTGTATCCCTGAACCACAGCGGCCTGGTCGAACCCCAGATCGCGGTAGATGCCGGCGAGATCGGCGCTGCGCGTCGCCAGATCCTGATCGAGCAGAAGGCTCGATCGGTAAACCGCGCGATTGTCGTTTCTCGCGATCGATTGCTGCAGATCCGCCAGCGCATCGCCCGGCCGGTTCAGCGAGCGCTCGGCGAGCGCCTGATACAGCCAGGGAGTGGGGTCGTTCGGGTCGTTCTGCTTAGCCAGCCCCCATTCGCGCTGAGCGGAGGGATAACGCAAATCGGCCGCATAGGCCTTGCCCAGATAACTGCGGAGCACCGAACTCGCGGGATCGAGAGCGACCGCAAGCTCGAGTTCCTTGGTCCCTCCGGCCAATTCGCCGCGCCGAATGGCGGTCAGCCCCAGCCCGAGGCGCGGCAGCGGGTCCGCCGGATCGAGCTTTGCCGCGGCGTGAAATGCCTCCTCGGCCGCGGCGAAGCGGAATTGGGCGAGATCGGCGAAACCAAGGATCGAGCGTGGGCGGCTCAGCGTCGGCGCCGCCGCGATCGCGCGCTCCGCGGTGCGCCGCGCCTCTCCGATATTGCCGAGGTAAAATTCGACTTCGGCAAGCCGCGCCAGCACCAACGGATCATTTGGGGGAGTCGCGGCGCGCAGCGCGGCCCGGGCTTGCTCGAGCCGGAGCCCCGCTTGCAGCGCGTAGGATTGAGCGATGCGCGCCGCCGGGCTCGCCGGGTCGAGCGCAACCGCGGCATCCGCCGCCTCGACAGCCCGTTGCGGTTGGTTTCTCGCCACCTCGACGATGGCGCGCAGCGCCGGCGCGCGCGGCGATCTCGGATCGAGCCGCGCGCTGCGCTCGAGCAAGGGGCCCGCCTCGTCGATCCTGCCCAACGAAATCAGAATGGCGGCGAGAAAGTCGAGGGATACGGCGTCGAGCGGCGCAGTCGAAGAAATGGCGCCGATGTACCGCACGGCCGCCGCGAGATTCCCGGCCTGCCACGCCTGCCAGGCTCGGCGAACGCCCGGGTCGACGGGCGGCCCGCCGGCCGGCAGGTCCCACATTGCCGGTGGATAGTAGATCGACCATCGCACCTGATCGCGCGGCCGGAGATCGATCCGGCGCGGCGCCGCGCCCGGTTGGGCGACGGCCGTCTCGCCCGAAGCGAGCGAGAGCCGCCCCTGGGCGTTTTCGACGCCGACCCGGCCATCGATGACGCCTACTTGGGCCAGCTTGCGCGCAAGGTCGACGACAACAAAAAATTCGGTCCCCTCGACACCGGCGGTGACGTAGGGGGTTTGGACATCGAGCGGTCGTCCGCCGGGGCTGAACAGCTCGATCATGCCGCGGGTAAGGTCGAGCAGCGGTCGCCCGGCCCGCCGCGGCGGCAGGACCCGCAATATCGTGCCCTGATCGAGCCGAACCACCTGACCGGTGTCTTCGAGGCGGACGGCGGCTCTGCTCCGCGGGCCCACGAGAACCGTATCTCCGGGACACAGGCGCGCCTCTGCCTCGGCCGCGACAGGACGGATCGAGCCCGCCGCTGTCCCGCTGACCGAAACCTCGCCCTCCGCCGAGACGATCCTGGCGACCGCGATCTCGCACCGGGTCTGTCCCGCAGCGCGGAGCGGCAGAAAATCGACGACAACCAAGAGCAGCACCGACAATGCGGCCAACTCCAAGCGCCTCCGCTCGCAATGCTGTGCTGGGCACCAGAGAACCATTCTGCGCCCTCCAGTTTCGCGCCAGGCAGAGGCCGAGCGCCGCGGCGGTCCGAGGCCGCGACCTCGGCCCTGCTTTTCTTACGACGATCTTACCATGCTATTTCGGCTGATTTTTCCAAACAAGCGCAGCGGGAACCAACCAGTAGCCCAGCCCCGCCAGCCGAGGCCTACCTACCAGAGATCGACGCAGCGGAAATGTGAGGTCCCGCACACAACGCGAAATTTTCCGGTCGGCTGATCCGCCGACCGGTCGGACCGACCGTGCTTCGGCCCCGCGACCGCTGTCTCGATCTCCTGCGCGAGCGTGGTCTGGGCCAAGCTCGCGGCCCTCGCCGACGGCGCCCGCATCGACCAAGGAATTGTGGGGCCGCGGCTGACCAGCGCCCACTGCTATGAGCTGGCGGCCCGCACGAGCGAGGCGGTTTTCCGGTCGTAGGTGTAGCCGGTGATCGTGCCGTCCCTGATCCGCTCGACGGCCTCGTCGACGACGAAAAGCGGCACCAGAAACCACTCGCGCGGGACGACCGGCTGCCCGAACCTGTCTTTTATTTCGATATCGAGGCGTGCCGCACCAAAAACGCGGTGGATCAGGTTTTCGAGCCGGGTCCGGTTGATGTTGTACAGCTCGTAAGTCGCGACGATCTCGACATCCGCCATCAGGAACGTCGGGTCGAGGCGGGCGTCGGCGATCCGCCGCATTACATCGCCGCCGGTCACGCCGATCTTGTGCAGAACATCGCGGTTGGCCGCGACCGCCGGATGATCGGATTTGCTCCGCAGCACATAAACGATGCCGCTTGGTTCATCCCCCTCCTCGTTCCGGTCGGTGAAGAGAGGGCCTGCGGACGGTTCGATGATCCGCCGGCCGGCGGGGTCCTGTTGCAGCGCCTTTTGGAGGGACCGCATCAGCAGGTTGCTCTCGGTCCCATTGTCGAAGATCACGCGAAGGCGGGCGTCTATGTTGCCGTGTTCGTTGGTGAACGGCTCCTCCGTCGCCGCGACATAGGCTTTCTGACCGCCCAGAATGTAGAACCGTCCCGCCGCGATCTCGGACTTGCGCTCGAACCGCCTGGTCTGCCGCAAGCCCGCGCCGAGTTCCTTCTGCACCTGCTCGAACAGCGGCTTGAAGCTATCGAAATCCTCGCATTTTTGGCGATTGGCGATCTCCTCGGCGGCACGCTTCTCCGCCGCCGAGCGGACGTGACGGAGTTCCGTGATGTCGGCCGGCTCGGCGGCCTCCACCCCGAGTTGGGCCAGAAGCTCGTCATCGTCGATCTCGTCGGCGACGCTGGCCGCGGCCGGCCTCTGCCCCGGCCAGAAGCCCTTGATGATCGAGGGGTTCGAGCAGGGCGCGGCAGTCGGCCAGCTCGCGCAGGCGATCGAGGCGCACCGCGTAAAGCCGCTCGAAGATGTCGCGGCCTTCTCCATGCTGCGGAGCGCGGCCGTGCTGCTCGACGAAACGCTGAATCTCCTCGAAGCCGGCGATGATCCGCTCCTCGCGCGGCGTCCGGCTCGACTTCTTCTCCGGTCTCGACCTCGACGCCAAGTTCCGTCGAGAAGCGCGTCGTCCTCATCGGTGAAGCTAGGCACGCGCGGCCTCCGCCCTCATGCGGGCAAGGAAGGCCACGCCCTCGGCCATGCGCTTTTCCCAGGCGTCGGGCGAGGTGATCGAGGGCAGCCGGCCGCGCTCCTGCTTGAACTTCAAGGCCCGTTTGGCGAGCTCCCGCGCCTCCTCGATCGTGAGGTTGACCTTCTTGCCGGCGATCACGGCGTGGACCCGCTTCAGGCTCTCCTCGCTCATGGTCTTGGCGAGAATCGCATAGGCTTCCCCGAACGGGTTGATACGGTCGATCAGGTCGATGTCCAGCTCGCGCACGTCCATGGCGAACTTGCGGACGCCGTCGATCAGAGCAGTGTTGGCGCTCGATTCAGTCGCATCGGCGCCTCCGAGTGCAATTTGCTTGGCCTGCTGCGTCAGGTTGAGGGCGGCGACGGCGTGCTGGCGCACCGCCTCCTGATCCTCCTCGTCCAGCTCGGGATACTTGTCCTTGATGATCTTGCCCATGCGGAGCTGGGTCAGCTCCTCCGGCACCAGCTCCTTATCGAACAGGCCGCGCTCGATCGTGGTCTTGTCCTGGACGAAGGCGGCGATCACCTCGTTCAGGTCCTCCTGGCAGATGCGTTGCGCCTCCTTGCTCTTCGGTTCGACCAGGCCCTTGATCTCGATCTGGAACTTCCCCGCTTTCCTCGTTGAAGCCGACATTGCACTTGTTCGGGTCGTAGCCGCCTTCGCCATAGTCGAACCCCTCCGCCGGGCCGCTCGCCGGGTTCTTCGGCTTGAACTCGAAGCGGGGCGCGAGCACCTGCTCCATCAAGAGGCTCGCCGCGATGGCCTTCAAGGTGTCGTTGACGGCCTCGGTGACGGCCTCCTCGGAGGCGTCCGGCTCGGCGATCAGGTTGGTGAAGCGGGCGCGGGTCTTGCCCGGTGCGTCGCGGGTGGCGCGGCCGATGATCTGCACGATCTCGGTCAGGCTCGACCGATAGCCGACCGTCAGCGCGTGCTCGCACCAAATCCAGTCGAAGCCCTCCTTCGCCATGCCGAGCGCGATGATGATGTCGACATGGTCGCGGTTGTTCTTTTGCGCCGGGTCCTTCAGCGCGGCGGAAACCCGGTCGCGCTTGGCGGGATCGTCATCGACCAGATCGGCGATCCGCAGCACGCGGCCCTCCGGCGTCTTGACCAGCTGGAAGCCGGTCGCGGGGTCGACCCCCTGCCATTCGCCCAGCTCCTCGATGATGTGCTCGACCTCCCTGATCTTGTCCTTCGTGCTCTCGCGCGAATTGACGCTCGGGATGTGGACGATCGTCTTCTCGGCCGGGTCGAGCACCTTCAGGATGTCGTCGGCATAGGAGCCGGCGTAGAAGAAATAGCCGATGTCGAGCTGCTTCAGATATTCGTAGCCGTTGAGCTGCTCGTAATAGGTGTAGGTGACGGTATCGAACTTCGCCTCGTCCTGCGGCGCCAGGACCGCTTCGGCGTCGCCGCGGAAATAGGAGCCGGTCATCGCCACGATATGCGCGCGGCCGCGGGCGATGAGCTGGCCGAGATGAAGGCCGAGCTTGTTGTCGGGGTTGGCCGAGACATGATGGAACTCGTCCACCGCGATCAGCCGGTCGTCGAACGCCTCCACCCCGAACCGGTCCACGGCAAAGCGGAAGGTTGCATGGGTGCAGACCAGCACCTTGTCGCCGCTGTCGAGAAAGGCCCGGACCGAGCCGACCTTGCCGCCATTGTCCGAGCCGGGCATGTCGCAGAGGTTCCATCTCGGGGCGACGGTCCAGTCGGCCCAGAAGCCGAACTGGCTCAACTTCTCGTCATGGAAGCTGGCGCCGATCGCTCTCTCCGGCACGACGACAATCGCCTGGCGGAGCCCCTGGTTGTTGAGCTTGTCGAGGGCGATGAACATCAGCGCCCGGCTCTTGCCCGAGGCCGGCGGCGACTTGATCAGCAGGTATTGCTCGCCCCGCCTCTCGTAGGCGCGCTCCTGCATCGGCCGCATGCCGAGCGCGTTGGCCCTGGTCGAGCTGCCGTTGCGGGCGTAGGTGACGGAAACGGCCGGCACGGCGAACTTTCTGGTCGAGCGGCCCACCACGTGCGCACCCGCTCCTGAAAGGCGCCGGCCGGCTCGGCACGACGAGCTTCGCCTTCTTGAAGAATTCTTCGCCGGCCTCGGGAATATCCGAGGTGTCGATGTCCTCGTCGGCGATCGCCGCGATTTCAGCCAGCCGCTGTTTTGAGATAGGCATCGAAGTGTTTCCGTTCATTCCTGGTCGCTTTGCGCGCGCTGATGATCCGTGTGACTCCGATCCCGATCCGTATGGATGACGCAGGCTACCACGACCCCGCCAATCAGACCGTAGCTCCGCTCCCTGACTTCGCTCTGGCGCCCTTCGTCTTCAAGTGAGAGCACAGGACCGTCGAAGATCGTGGCGGCTTCCTCAAAGCTGATTCCATGCTTACGCTGGTTAACGAGGTTCTTTTCCTCGTCCCACTCAAAACCGGCCATTTGGCTTCCGTGCGCTTGGGGACATTCTCCGGGCTTCGGTCATTCCTGGAACAATTCGCTGTGGGTGCCGGCGCGGATGAACACGATGCCGCCATTGCGGCCGATCGCGTCATCCGCTCGGTAGATCAGCAGAAAATCGCCGCCGACATGGCATTCGCGACAGCTTGCCCGTTCTCCCTTGAGGGGGTGGTCCTTCCGCTCCCGCCCGAGCGGCGCGTCGTTGGCGATCAAGAGCAGCATCGCCTCCTTCAGGCGATGCATATAGTATCGGCCGGACCGTGACAGCCGCTCCCAATCCTTGAGAAAGCTCTTCGCGTAATCGGCCTGCCGCGGGAACGGCGCGCGTTTATCGCGGTTTCTGTCGGATTGCATCGCGGTGGCTCACCCCCTCCCAAACCCTCCCTTCAAAGGGGGAGGGCCTCACCGCGCGCTCCCGCCCCCTCGATGGGGCGGGTCGGGGTGGGGGTGATGAGCGCCGATCCGGCAGGCTGCTAACATCCGGATCGGGGGACCAGGATGGACGGTGGATCGAGAGACGGGAGTGAGGCGCGATTTGCGTCCTATGGGTCGAGGCACTCGGCGCGGTGCTGGGCCACGCTGATCGCCACGCGCCGATGCGCGATTATTGCCTGGGGCTGATGATGCCGCTGGCGCGCAAGAGCGTGGAGCCGCTGGCGGCGGTGACAGCGCCGGCGACGGTTGCGGCCAAGCACCAGTCCTTGCTTCATTTTGTCGGCAACGCGCCGTGGCCGGACAGGGCGATGCTGACCAAGAGAAGGGGGGTGGGAGGGTTGGTGCTGCCGGCGATCGAGCGTGGCGGGCCGATCGAGGCCTGGATCATCAACGACACGGGCTTTCGCAAGAAGGGGCGGCACTCGGTCGGGGTGACCCGGCAATATTGTGGCCAGCTCGGCAAGCAGAACAACTGCCAGGTTGCGGTGAGTTTGTCGCTGGCCAACCACGACGCCAGCCTACCCGTCGCCTACCGGCTCTATCTCCCTGAGGACTGGGCCAAGGACCAAGCGCGTCGGGACAAGGCCAAGGTGCCGCAGACGATCGCCTTCCAGACCAAACCCGAGATCGCCCTCGAACAGATCAAGGCGGCGCGAACGGCTGGACTGCCTCAGGGTGTGGTGCTGATGGATGCTGGTTACGGCAATGACACCAGCCTGCGAACCAAGATCACCACCCTCGGCATCACCTACGTCGCCGGGATCGGCCCCAATACCTCGGTCTGGCCAGCGGGTTCGGGGGCGTTGCCGGCGCGGCCCGGCAAGGGTGTCGGGCGGCCACCCAAGCTGCTTCGACGCGACGAGCAGCATCAGCCGATCTCGGTAAAGGCGCTGGCTCTCGACCTGTCGGCACAAGCCTGGCAAACCATACACGTGGCGCGAGGGCGCCGCGGACCGGCTCGCTTCGCGCTTTGCACGGCAGCGGGTGCGGCCGGCGCATCGCGATACCAATTTGGCCGAGCCGCGCGCGGAAGAGTGGCTGCTCATCGAGTGGCCGCCGAACGAAACCGAGCCGACGAAATATTGGTTCTCCATATTGGCAGAGGATGTCGCGTTCGACCGCTTGGTCGATCTGACCAAGCTGCGATGGCGGATCGAACGAGATTATCAGGAGCTCAAACAAGAGCTTGGCCTTGGCGACTATGAAGGGCGCGGGTGGCGCGGCTTCCACCACCACGCCACCCTGTGTATTGCCGCTTACGGCTTCTTGATCGCCGAACGCGGCGCTTTTCCCCCCTCAGGACCAGCTGCCTCCCCGCAGCTCCCGAGACCTGCCGTTCCCGAGGGTTACCGACCCAGAGGCGCCGCCGATCCGACCCGAACGGCACATCCCGAACTCGATCGCCACCCTGCGGCGACGCCTCATCGCCGCCCTCGCCAGGAGCCTCCCGAGATGCCCTTGCTGTAATACGCCGATCCGAAAAATAGCAAGAATCCCAGATTATTGACGCAGTAAGATTAGGTGCCTGGCCAATAAATAAATCGAGGACTCTCGGTGTGTCACCGCTCCTCCTCGTCATTCCCGCGGAAGCGCCGCGAAAGCGGGAATCCAGAGCCGGCAAGGCTGCAGCGGTTGCCCCCTGTTCAAGCCAGGGGCAGGCTCTGGACCCCCGCTTTTTGAGGGTGTAACCCAATCGCGGCGAAAATTGAGGTTCGGCGGTCATCTCTAGGAGTGGTCCTGCTTCTGCTGTAGAATTCTATTAGTGGGGGTAGGGGGATTGCGATGAGCAAGGGTGTTCGGGTTGTCGGTCCGGACCGCACTCGGTTGCGCTGGGACATGGTCGGTTTGGACAGCCAGTTGCCGGACGACCACCGAGCGCGATTGGTTTGGGGGTTTGTGGAAGGTCTGGATCTGAGCGAGTTTTACGACCGGATCAAAGCGCGCGATGAGGTTCCCGGACGGCCGGCCACGGATCCGCAGGTAGTGCTGGCGGTGTGGCTGTATGCAACCTTGGAAGGGATCGGCTCGGCGCGGGCGATCGATCGGCTGTGCCGGCAGCACGCGGCCTATCGCTGGCTGTGCGGCGGGGCACCGATCAATCACGATCTGCTGGCGACGTTTCGGCGCGAGAATACGGCGCTGTTGGACCGCCTGCTGACGCAGAGTGTGACCGGGCTGATCGCCGAAAAACTGATCACCCTGGAGGAGCTGGCGATCGACGGGACCAAAGTGCGCGCCTGGGCGGGCGGCGGCTCGATGAGCAAGCGCAAACGGTTGGAGCGCATCGCGGAGGCGGTGGCCGAGCGGGTCGCGGCGCTGAAGAGCGAGCTGGACAAAGACCCTGGGGAGCCAGAGCGCCGGCGCAAGAGGAGAGCCTTGCAAGCGGCGCAGGAGCGGGCGCGGCGGGTCGAGCGGGCGCAGCAGAAGCTGGCGGAGCTGGTCCAAGAGCAGGCCGAGCGGACCAAGACGCATGCCAAGCAGGAAGCTGAGAAGGGCGAACCCAGAGTGTCGGTCAGCGATCCCGAGGCGCGCTTGATGCGGCTGGCCGACGGCGCCGTCGCGCCGGCGTGGAACGTGCAGGTGGCGACCGCCGAGGGCTTCATCCTCGCGATCGATCCGACCGATCGCCGCAAGGACAGCGGATTGGCGCCGAGAGTGGTCGAGAAGATTGCCGAGCGCTGTGGCCGGGCGCCGCAGCGGCTGCTGGCCGATACCACGGCGATGACCCGGGAGGAAGCGGGGGCGACGATACCCGTTGCAAAGGCAGAATTCATTTTGGGTCAGCCTCTTTTGGGTCAGCTCTAAGGCCTACGCGCCGACAGTCCCGTAAGCACTTTCGCGCAGGCATCCGGTCTTGGCTTGGAGCCACGCTTGTCGAGCGGGACCTTGCAATTGTCGATCCGCTGCTCGTCCATCCACTTCTCGCCGAGACGCTCCTTCGCGGTCAGCAGTTCGGGTAGGCCCGCAGCTGCGCTTGTTGCTGTCGACGGCGGCGCGCCCCCGGCGGCTGCGGCGCGCTGCTGTGCGAGCGACGGCGACAGTGCAGCGGCGACGAGCAGGAGCATCGTGCCGAGTGCCGGTCTGGAGAACGCACCCAGCATGACGACCTCGCCGGTTCGAAGTGGCGTTTCTAAATTAGCGTGCGGGGGCATCGGTTTCCTACCGACCCGCCGGACGTGTTTCGATTTTGCCCGGAGCATCCCGCTCAATCCTTCTCGCTGGTTTGAGCCGGACCGGGCGATAAGAGGGGCGGCAAAATCTGCAAATCCTCGATCTGCGGCTAGGGCGATGCGCCGCGGTTCGGCGTGGTCCGCCGGAACAGAGTACCGGAACGCTCGCGCAGGGTCTGAAAGACCACATACAGCATCGGGATCACAAACAACCCGACGGCGCTGGCGGCGATCATGCCGGCGAAGACCGGCGTGCCGACCGAGTGGCGGCTGATTTCGGCCGCACCCTGCGCCACGACCAGCGGATAGACCCCGAGGATGAACGCGAACGAGGTCATCATCACCGCGCGGAACCGCATCCGCGCGCCGAGCGCCGCCGCTTCCAGGATGTCCTTGCCCTGTTCGCGCTGGTCCTTGGCGAATTCGACGATCAGGATGCCGTTCTTGGCGGCCATCGCGATCAACACGACGAGACCGATCTCGGCATAGAGATCGAGCGATAGATGCCAGATCCAGATCCCGATAAAGGCGCCCAACACGCCGACCGGCACCGACAGCAGAACCGGAACCGGGATCATCCAGCTCTCGTAGAGGCCGACCAGAAACAGGAAGGCGAACAGCACCGAAAGGCCGAGGATCGCGCCGGTTTGCCCGGCAGCCGCTACCTGCTGGTAGGCTGTCCCGGTCCATTCGAAGCTGTAGCCGGCGGGCAAGGTCTTGGCCGAAACTTCGGCCATCGCGGTCAACGCGGTGCCGGAGGATATGCCCGGAGCCGGGCTGCCCTGAATTGGAATCGCCCGATAGTTGTTGTAACGGGTGATGACCTGCGGTCCGACGACGATTCCGGCGTGGGCGATCGACGCCAACGGCACGGTGGAGCCGAATTTATTGCGAATATAGATCTGCCAAAGAGAGGACACGTCGCGGCGATTGGCCGCCTCTCCCTGAATGATGACCTGCCAGACCCGCCCAAAGAGGTTGAAGTTGTTGATGTAGATGCCACCCAGCGTCGCGCCTAACGTGTTGAACACGTCGCTCATCGACAGCCCCAAAGCCTGGGCCTTCTTGCGGTCGATGTTCAGGTAAATCGACGGATTGCCGGCGGTAAACGTGGAAAAGACGCGCGTCAGCCGCGGGTCGCGATTGGCGGCGGCGAGCAATCCCTGCATCACGCTGTTCATCGCCGCCGGCTCCTGGCCTTCCAGACCTTCGAGCTGATATTCGAACCCCCCGGTCGTCGACAGCCCGATGATCGGCGGCAGGTTGAACGGGATAACGGTCGCGGTGCGGACCTGCTGCCCCTCGCCGAACAACCGCGCGATCAAGGCCTGCGCCGAGTTGGCGATGCCCCGACGATCGGCGAACGGTTTCAGCGTCGGCACGACGAATGCCGTATTCGGCTCGTTGACGCCGTCGATGATCGAGAAGCCGATGATTGCGAAAATGTTCTGGACCTGCGGCATCGCTCGCAACACCGCTTCGATGCGCCGGACCGCCTCGCTGCTGCGTTCGACCGAAGCGCCGTCCGGCAATTGCACCGAAACAAAAAAGGCGCCCTGATCTTCCTCGGGAAGAAACCCGGTCGGCGTGCGCGACGACAGAGCAAAGATCGCGGCCGCAGCCGCCAGGATTGCGACGACGCCGAGGACCGACACGCGGACCAGGCGGCGCACGATCGAGGCATAGCCGTCGCGGACATTGTCGATGCGCCGCAAGACCCAGCCCATCGGGCCGCCCCTGGGACCGGTGGGACGCAAAAAAACCGCGCACAGCGCCGGCGACAAGGTCAACGCGTTCAGGGCTGAAATCGCCATCGCGGCGCTGATCGTGACCGCGAATTGGCGAAACAATGTTCCCGAAACGCCAGGGATAAAGGCGATCGGCACAAATACCGAAAACAGCACCAAGGTGATCGCGATGATCGGCGCGGTGATCTCGGTCATGGCCTTTTTTGTCGCGTCCGCCGGCGACAATTCGGGCTCTTCTTCCATGACGCGCTCGACATTCTCGACCACGACAATCGCGTCGTCGACGAGGATGCCGATCGCCAGCACCATGGCGAGCAGCGATATCGTGTTGGCCGAATAGCCCATCGCCAGCAACACCGCGAACGTGCCGATGACGCTGACCGGAACGGCGATTGCGGGAATGAGCGTCGCGCGCAGACTGCCGAGGAACAGGAATACCACAATCACGACAAGTGCAAAGGCGATGACGAGCGTGATCAAGACATCGTGAATCGTGTCGAAGACAAAGGTCGTCGTGTCGTAATTGACTAGGTATTTGAGGCCGGGCGGGAAGCTCCGGCTCAGGCGATCGAGGTTCGCCTTGACGAGGGCCGCGGTTTTGACCGCATTGGCGCCGGGCGAAAGATAGATGCCGATCGCGACCGCCGGGCGGCCGTTCAGACGGGCCTCGATGTCCTCGTTCTGCGCACCCAATTCTACGCGCGCAATGTCCCTGATGCGCAGCAGCGATCCGTCCGGATTGGCGCGCAGCACGATGTCGCCGAACTGCTCGGCCGTCACCAGACGGCCCTGCGTCTGTATGTTCAACTGGAATTGCTGGTCGTTCGAGATCGGGCGTGCGCCGATCCGGCCGACCGGGGCCACGACGTTTTGCGCCTGGATCGCCGAGATCACGTCCGCCGGGGTCAATTGCAGATTGTTGAGCCGGTTGATGTCGAACCAGATGCGCATCGAATAATTGAGCGCGCCGAAGATACGCGCCTGACCAACCCCCGGTGTACGCGACAGCACGTCGAGCACGTTGATGATCGCGTAATTGGTAATGAACAACGGGTCCTGCTTGCCGCTTTCACTGTAGAGCATGATGAATTGCAGGACCGCCGACGACTTCTTTTTGATCGTCAATCCTTCGAGCTGGACTTGAGCAGGAAGCTGGGAGAGGGCGGTCTGGACCCGGTTGTTGACGTTGACCGTGTCGATGTCGGGATCGCTGCCCAGGTCGAAGCTGACGGTCAGGTTGTAACTGCCGTCATTGCCGCTCGTCGACTTCATGTAGATCATCTTGTCGACGCCGACGACCTGCGCCTCGATCGGCTGCGCGACGCTCGCTTCGACGTCGGCGGCCGAGGCGCCCGGGTAGGTCGCCGAAACCTGGACCTGGGGCGGCACGATGTCGGGGAACTGCGCCACCGGGATGCTGGTCAGCGCCAAGAGGCCGGCGATCGTAATGACGATGGCGATGACGACCGCCAGCCTCGGCCGGTCGACAAAGATCGCGGAGATCATTGGCTCGCCTTGGCTTTGCCCGGCACTCCGGCGCCACCGGCGCCGGATGCCCCTCCCGCGCCGGGCTGCTCGAACGCCGCCGGAATTGGCGGAGGGGGGAGGCCGGGCCAGGCAACACCACCGCGCCGGGGCGGACCCGCTGCAACCCCTCGGAGATCACCAGCTCCCCTTCCTTCAACCCATTGGTCACAACCGCAGTCGCCGGGGTCGATTGGCCGAGGCGAATGCGCCGGATCTGCGCCTTGTTTTGCGCATCGACGACGTAGACGTAATCGCCCTGCTGATCGGACAACACCGCGGCCCGTGGAATGGCCAGGACCGTGACCGGCTCGACCCCTTCGAGCAACACCGTCACGAACTCGCCGTCGCTCAATTCCCGCAAACCGCTCCCACCGGCCCTCATCCCGGGCAGCAACGGGTTGGCGACGACCCCGCGCAATGTAATCGTGTCGGTATTTTGGGCGACAGTCGGCGACACATAGTCGAGATGGCCCACCTGCCCGTAGATTTTCCCGGTCGGCAGGCGCAGCCTGATCTGGACGGCGCCGAACCCGCCCCTCGGCGCGTAGCGGTCGCGCAACTCGAGCCCGGTGCGCAGCGCGATGGGAAAGATCACATACATCGGGTCTTGGCTGACGAGCAGCGCCAATGTCCCGCTCGTCGGCGATACGACATTGCCCTCGGTCACCGCGGTGGCGCTGATCCTACCGTCGATCGGGGCGCGGATTTCGGTGTAGCCGAGGTTGATCTGGGCTTGTTCGAGTTGGGCCTGGGCCGCGGCGATCTGCGCCGCCAACGCGCGCTCGGAGGCTAGTGCGGCGTCGACGTTCGATTGCTGGCCGGCGACGGTCTTGAGCAAATATTGTGCGCGTTCGAGGGTCAGCTGGGCGTTGCGGTGCTGCGCCTCGAGCTGGGCCACGTTGGCTCTGTTGAAGTCGACCTGGGCTTGAAACGGCGGCTGTTCGAGCAGGTAGAGCAGGTCGCCTTTTTTGACCTCGGTACCCTCGGCAAACAGCCGCTTTTCGAGAAACGCGGTGACCCGGGCGACAAGTTCCACCCGACCGACCGCCTGGATGCGGCCGATGAACTCGTTGGTCTGGGTGATTTGTTGCTTCTCGGCGCGTGCCGCACCAACCGCGGGCGGCCCGGTCTGGGCTGCTGCGGGAATGATGTGGATGACGGACAGCGCGATGAGGCAGGCGGCGAGCCTGGTGATCATATCTCGCAGGAAAACCTCGCAGACTTTGGGCGGCGTTGAATTTTGGCTGGAGCGGGTGAAGGGAATTGAACCCTCGTCGTAAGCTTGGGAAGCTTCTGCTCTGCCATTGAGCTACACCCGCCCGGACGCTCGATGATAAGCGATCGGCAGCCGCCTGCAAGTGCGATCGGCGGCTGCCGGCGGCAGCCGCCGATGCCGGTCAGAAGCGATTTTTCGTCAGGCGCCGGCCGGCCGGTCGCACGGAACGGTGCCCATATTCGCCGGCAGGCACACTTCGAGGATCTCGACATCGTCCGAGGTGCGGATCTCGTTGTGCTTCAAGCCGCCGGGGATAAAGCAGGAATTGCCGGCCTCGAGCCGGCAGTTCGAGCCGTCCTCGAATTCGAGCTCGACAAAGCCCTTCAGCGCATAGACGAACTGGCCTTCGCAGACGTGGTAATGCCAGCCGGTCGGCTCGGTCATGCCGGTCACCGCCGACATCAGCTGCGCCCGCATCCAGCCCTGGCTCGCCGCGGTAACGCCGAGATCGCGGTATTTGAAGAAATTGCGCCGGCCTTCGACATAGTCGGGCGCCTTGGCGCTCGTTACGGCGACCTTCATCGCCGGCGGTGCTGCGGCCGCATCCTTGCCCAGTGTCGGCGTCTCGATCGTCATGCTCGCTCCTCCCATCGGTGAGACCACCCGGATCATAGCAGCACTTCGCGACCCGGCGCACGGCTTACCGCACGCCATCGCCCTTCACCCGGAAGAGAGGCCGGTGCTATTCTGACGGCATCGTTTTTCCGGAGATCGTTACCAGGAGAATCCGATGGCGAATTTACCCGGCGCGGTGACCGACCCCAGCCGCGTGCGCGGCGACGAGATCACGCTGAAGAGCGGCGGCGACACGATATCCGGCTATCTGGCGCAGCCGAGCGCGGGCGGGCACAACCCGGGCATCGTCGTGATCCACGAGGCGTTCGGGCTCGTCGAACATATCCGCGACCTCGCCCGGCGCTTTGCCAATATCGGCTACAACGCGCTGGCGCCCGATCTCTATGCCCGGGCCGGCGCGCCGTCCGACCCGAACAACATGGCGAGCGTCATGCCGGTCATGTTCGGCAAGCCCGACGCCGAGGCGGTCCAGGACCTCGAAGCCGCGGCCGCTCACCTGCGCGCGCTGCCCGGCGCCACCGCCAAAATCGGGGCGATCGGCTTCTGCTCGGGTGGGCGCCAGACGCTGCTCTTTGCCTGCAGCAGCGGCAAGGTCGACGCCGCGGTCGATTGCTGGGGCGGGTTCATCCATCGCGCCACGCCCGACGCCGAGACGACGCCGTCGCGGCCGACCCCGATCCTCGATCTGGTCGGCAATCTGCATTGCCCGCTGTTCGGCGTATTCGGCGAAGAGGACCAGAACCCGAGCGTGGCCCTCTCCGAAGATTTGGCCAAGCGGGCGAAGGCCGCCGGCAAGGATGTGTCCGTCAAAGTCTACAAGAATACCGGGCATGCGTTTCTGGCGGATTACCGGCCGAGTTATCGCGAAGGGCCGGCGACCGAACTTTGGGGCGACGCCGTTACCTTCTTCAACAAGCATCTGAAGGGCTGATCGGGCGCCCGCAGGCGCCGTCGGCGAGAGAGGCGCAGGCTCGATCAGTCCGGTGGTGCAAACCGGACAGATGATCCCTCCGGTGCGTACCTTGACCGAGATTGCTTTGTTGCTGTACTCCTCGCAATGACAAGCACTTAGGCTGGCATTGCGACCGGCGGGTAACCAATCTCGACGCGGACCTGCCCGGGAGCAGGCGTCTGGTTTGCGCCACTACGCCCCAACGGTTAACTGACGGGTTGGAGCGCCCATTTCGGCGCGGTTCGCTGTTGCCGAGGACGCTTGAAGGGTAGATCCTGTGCCTCATAACCACTGCGAAGCTGGGCAATCCCGCTTATTTCGATGGCGATCCGGGGGATGATCGATTGGGGCGTAGGCCTTCAATCATCCTTCGCGAGGGAGTGAAAATCAGCTGCGGGGGGACAGCATCTTGAGCGCCAGCGACGCCGCTCCGGGCGACAGCCCTTTCTACATCGAGAAGAAGAACCTGACCGTTTCGCAGCTGCTGCTCGACTATCTGGGCCTCGAAGGGGTGACGAAACTGTTCGGCGTGCCGGGCGCCGCCATCGTTCCGCTCAATTACGAACTGCACGAGCAGCGCCGATCCTTCGATTTTGTCGTCTGTCGCCATGAGACCGGCGCCGCCTATATCGCGCACGGCTATTCGATCGTGGCGGACGCGCTCGGAGTGGTCATCACCACGACCGGCCCCGGCGCCACCAACGCGCTGACCGGCGCGATGAACGCGCAATCCGCCGGCGCACAACTACTGGTGATCACCGGCGAGGTAGGACGAAAATACGCCGGCCGCGGCTATTTGCAGGCCGGCATCGACGCCCGGCTAGATGTCAATGCAATCTACCAGAATGCGGTGCAGACCAGCGTATTGGTCGCCGATCAGAGCGACTTCGCCACGCTGTTCGAGCAGGCCTTGCGCGACGCCCGCACCCTGCCCGGCCGCACCGCCCATGTCAGTCTGCCGGTCGATGTCGCCGGCGCCTGCGTCGAGACCGGGCAGAAGGACGCGCAGGGCAACAACATCATTCTGCTGCCGAAATCGCCGGACCGCTATCGCGCGACGCCGAGCGGGACCGACCCGGCACGGATAGCCGCCGCGCTCGACGCTCTGCTCGCCGCCGACCGGCCGCTGTTCTTTCTGGGCAATGGCGCCCGGCCGGCATTGCGCGACGCGGCGCGCCGCAACGCCTTCACCGCCTTCATCGAGAAATTCGCGATCCCGGTGATGACCTCGCCCGACGGCAAGGGGATCTTCCCCGAGACGCACGCGCTGTCGCTGCGCAATTACGGGATGACCGCCTGCAACTGGCCGCAGCTTTATATGCACCCGACCGACGCAGCCGGCTACGATGCGCTGATGGTGCTCGGCTCCAGCCTCGGCGAGCTGGCGACGATGACGATGACCGAGCTTTATTCGCAATCCCTGCTGCCGAGCCGCGATTTCATCCAGGTCGATCTCGACCAGAGCGTGATCGGGCGCAACTTCCCGATCACGCTCGGCATTGTCGCCGATGTCGGCGGCAGCATCGATGCGATGTGCAGAGCCGGCGCCGACCGCCCGGCGCCGGCGGGCGCCGCCGACCGCCGAGCCATCGTGGCCGCGATCAAACGTAACCCCGATTCCGCATTCTACAACGCGGATTGGCGCAATTCGACCGCCGCGCCGGTGAACCCGGCGGCGATGATGCGGGTGATCGGAGAGGAGATGACGCAGGGCCATATCTTCATCGATGCCGGCAACAGCGTCGGCTGGTCGTTGAACAATCTGGTCGTCTCTCCGCCGTTGCATTACCACAGCGCGCTCGGCATGGGGCCGATGGGTTACGGCGTGGCGGCAGTGGTCGGAGGCAAGATGGCGGCGCGCGACGAAGCCTGTCTCGCCATCGTCGGCGACGGCGATTTCCTGATGCACGGCACGGAGGTGTCGACCGCCGCGCAGTACCGCGTCGGCGCCGTCTGGCTGGTGCTCGACAACAATGATCTGGCGATGTCGAGCCAGGCGATGGCCATCGCCTACCCGCCGCCGCGGCAATGGTTCGATTATTACCGGCTCGGGGCGCCGGACCTCGTGCAATTCGCAGCCGGGCTCGGCGCCGACGCGGTGCGCGTCACGTCCACCGAAGGGCCAGAGGTGTTTCGCGACGCACTGCGACTGGCGCTGCGCTGCGCCGACGCGGACAACAAGCCGCAAGTGATCATCGTTCATGTCGATCCGCATGTCGGTCCGCCCTATGGCGGGGTTGTTGTCGGCCCGCCCAAATGCGGTCCGGCGACCTGACGCCGGGACCGAGGCGAGCCGAGGACATCAATGTCGGAACATCAAGCCGAGATCGGGATGCTGGACGTAGCGATCGTCGGGGGCGGCGTCTCCGGCGTCTATTGCGGCTGGCGCCTGCTCGCCACCGCGTCCGGGCCGCCGCCCAGGATCGCGCTGTTCGAGGGAAGCGACCGCATCGGCGGCCGGCTGCTGTCAGCGCAGCCGCCGGGCATTCCGAATACGCGCGTAGAGCTCGGCGGCATGCGCTTTACGCCCGGCCATGTCCGCGTCGCCGGGCTGCTGCGCGAACTTGCGATCCCGTCAACGCCCTTTGCGGTCAGCGAGCCCGAAAACCTGCGCTATCTGCGCGGCCGCTCGCTGCGCGTTCAGGATATGACCGACGCCGGAAAACTGCCTTACGATCTGCTGCCGGACGAAAGCACCCCGCAGGCGCTGGCAAACGGGTTCACCGCGCTCGGCGCGCAGCGCATGGTGCGGATGGTGCTGCGCAAGGACGTCGATCTGGCCAAGGTCGACTGGGACGAGTTGGCGCGCACCGGAAAATATGAGGGCCGACTGCTGCGCGATCTGCCGTTGCGCTACATCCTGCAGCGGGGGATCAGCCAGGAGGCGATCAAATTCGCGAACGAGAACAGCGGCTACGATACGATCCTGACGATTTGGAACGCCGCCGACGGGTTTCCGTGGAACCTCGGCGATTTCGGTCGTGCGGTGACTTATTTCCACGCCGAGCCCGGGTATGATTCGCTGCCGCGGACATTGGCGCAGAAATTTGAGGGATTGGGCGGCGAAGTGGCTCCGGGGCGGCGGCTGACCGGCTTCGACGAGGTCGATGCGGACGGCGGCAAGGCGATCGTCCTGCGTTTTGCCGACGGCGGCAGCGTATCGGCGCGCAAGCTTATCCTCGCCATGCCGCGCCGTTCGCTCGAATTGCTCGACCGGACCGGGGCCGTGCTGGCACCGGGAAACCGCGCCGTCCACGAACTGATCGCCTCGGTCACCCCGGTGCCGCTGTTCAAGCTGGCGATGTGCTATCGCTTCCCCTGGTGGCAAACGATCGACCCTGTGGCCGTCGATGCGAATGGCAAAACGGAATGGCGGCGGTTGATGCGGGGAGAATCAATCACGGACCTGCCGGTACGGCAGTGTTATTACTGGGCAGTCGATGCGGACACCCAGAACTCCGTGGTGCTGATCTACGACGACGGTTCCGACCTGGACTTCTGGACTGGCCTGCGCGATGCCCATGCCGGGGTTGCTTTCGCCAATGCGCTGGCCCCGGACGACATCGAGGGCTCGGCCGAATGGCACCGGCACAAGGCTCCGCAGCTGATGGTAGAGGAGGCGCATCGTCAGCTGTTGATCATGCACGGCGTTTCAAATCGGCCCGACATCCCAACGCCGTACGCGGCGGCCTACCGCGATTGGGGCGAGGACCCGTTCGGCGGCGGCTCGAATTATTGGCACCTGCATGTGGACAGCAGAGCAGTGTCGCGCGCCATACTGCAGCCGAAACCACCGATCGCGGTCCACGTCTGCGGCGAGGCCTATTCGCACAATCAGGGCTGGGTAGAAGGCGCGCTCGAGACCGCGGACCAGTTGCTGCAACTGCATTTCAAGCTGCCGCCGCCGCCCTGGATCGGCGCGTAACCGAAAGGGTGGCAAAGGCGTCGGACGCCGCGATAGACTGACGGAGCAGTCGAATCGACCCCGCAACCCGCCCGGGGCGGAGTAAGCGGCGCATTCGAACTCAAACCTTTGCAGGGCCGGCATGACCGATCGCCGTCTCGCCGCCATCCTCGTCGCCGATGTCTCCGGCTATTCCCGGATGATGCATGAGGATGAGGATGGAACCTACGCCCGCTTTTCGCAGATCATGAGCGAGGTGGCGGAGGGGACGATCGCCGCTCACGGCGGCCACATCGTCAAGGGGACGGGCGACGGCTTTCTCGCCGAGTTTCCATCCGCCGTCAGCGCCGGGCGCTGCGCGCTGGCGTTCCAGTCCGCGGTCACCGCCGTGTCCGTGTCGGAGCCGCCTGAGCGCCGCCTGGTCTTCCGCGTGGGGATTCATCTCGGCGAGATCATCGCCGAGCCGTCGGACATCTTCGGCGACGGGGTCAACATCGCGGCTCGGCTCTGCGATGTCGCCGGACCCGGCGAAATCGTCCTCTCCGCCGCGGTATACGACAATTTGCTCGGGCGGATCGATTGCGGGTTCGAAGACTGCGGCGAGGAGCGGCTGAGGAATATCGCCCGGCCGGTCCGCGTCTATCGCCTCCTTGCCGCCGACCCGACCGGGGTCGCCGCGCCCGCGGCGCCGGCGAGCGTGCCCGAGATCCCCTCGATCGTCGTCCTGCCGTTCCAGAACCTGAGCGCCGACCCCGAGCAGGAATTCCTTGCCGACGGCATGGTGGAAGACCTCAGCACCGCCCTGTCGCATTTTCGTTCGCTGTTCGTCATCGCCCGCAACTCTGCCCTCGCCTATAAGGGCAAAGCGGTCGACATCCGCCGGATTGGGCGGGAATTGAACGTCCGCTATGTCTTGGAAGGCAGCGTCCGCCGGGTCGGAAACCGTACCCGGATCACCAGCCAGCTGATCCAGGTGCGTGATCTGAAGCAAATTTGGGCCGACCGCTACGATTGCGACTACGCCGATATCTTCACCGCACAGGACCGGATTACGGCCGCCGTCGCGGCGGCGATCGAGCCTGCCATCGGCGCCGCCGAGTACAAGCTCGCCGCGCGGAAGCCGCCCGACAGCCTCGACGCCTGGGAAGCGTACCATCGCGGTTTGTGGCACCACGCGCAGAGCGACGCGGAGAACAATGCGCGGGCGCAGACCTTGTTCCGGCGCGCCGCCGATCTCGATCCGAACTTCTCCCCCGCCTTTCAAGGCCTCGTTTACTGCCTCATGGACGACGCCGTCCTTTATTTGCGGCACAGCATGGCGACGGCGCTGGAATTGGCGGAGCCGTTGGCGCGCAAGGCCGTGGTGCTCGACCCCACCGATGCCGGCGCCTATATAGCGCTCGCCTATGTCCACTTCGGACGCGGCAATCTGGCCGCGGCGCTGGCGGCGGCGGAACAGGCGTTGGAGCTCAATCCGAACTGCGCGGGCGCCTATTGGTCGAAGAGCGGCAATTTGGTTTATCTTGGCCGCTACGCCGAGGCGGTCGAAGCCGCGACGGCCTATCTCCGCCTGAGCCCGCGCGATCTGCGCAACTGGCGGGTGCTGAACCATCTGACGATCGGCCGCTATCTGACCGGTGACTACGACGGCGCGATCGAGGCGGCAAATCAGGCGCTGCGCCTGAACCCGAACCAGCCGCTGACCAGCCGCTGGCTGGCCGCGGCGCTCGGACAGCTGGGGCGCGTCGAGGAAGCGCTGCGGGTGATCGCCCAGGCGGGCGCCGCTCTCGCGCCGGTGACGTTCGACAGTTATGCGCTGACCCGCGGCAACTGGCTGCGGCCGGAAGCGCATGCGATGCTGCTCGAAGGTCTGCACAAGACCGGATGGAAGCCAAATGCGGGTGCGAGCCAACCGGCTGAGACCGAGGGGGGTTGACGGTTTCGCCGATCGAACGGCCTCCGCCTACGGCGAAAGGGCGGGGGCGCCCTCGACGCCAATAACCCTTACGGATTGCTGCTCCCGTTAGTTGTAGACGGTCACAAAAAATGGGTTGAGAACTGTTCCTCGACTCGACGCCAAAATCGGATGAATCACCAATTCATTTTCGTTGCCTGCAGGAGGCGGAGACGATGCATGGGGAGGAGACAACGCAGTGAAGCACGGTACCGGAAATCTGGTCATGACCGATCCGCAGGGGCGACGGTGAGGATGGAACGGTCGTGAGCGAGGCGTCGCTCGGGTTGCCGGCGGGCGCCTTTGCCAAGATCGACGCCGAGGCCGACGAGTTGTTTTATCAGCCGGAGCGGCTCGTCACCCATATCGACGACGGCGCCATCGCCGCGTTGACCGAATATTACCGCGCGCTGTTGCCGCCGGGCGGGGTATTGCTCGATCTGATGAGCAGCTGGGTCAGCCATCTGCCGCCCGAAATCGACTACGCCGAGGTGATCGGCCACGGCATGAACGCGGCCGAACTGGCGGCAAACCCGCGGCTGAGCCGCTGGTTCGTCCAGAATCTGAACCGCGAGACAGGGTTGCCGCTCGCCGATGCGAGCATCGATGCGGCGATGATCTGCGTGTCGATCCAATATCTGCAGCAGCCGGTCGCGGTGCTGCGTGAAATCGCGCGGGTGCTGCGCTCCGGCATGCCGCTGGTCATCGGCTTTTCGAACCGGTGCTTCTGGACCAAGGCGGTGGCGGTCTGGCGGGCGCTCGACGATTCCGGCCATGCGAGGCTCGTCGAACAGTATCTGGGCCATGCCGGGTTCGAACAGATCGAGACCCGGCAATTGACGCAATGGGTCGAGGATGTCAGCGACCCGATGACGGTGGTGGTCGGCCGCGCTCGCCGGGTATAGGTTCGGGTAGGACAATCGGACGGGAGATCGGGAATGCAGCTCGGCGCCTTGCTGCCGTTAGGCGATATCGGCGGCGATCCGGCGGTCGTGCGGGAATACGCGCAGACCGCGGAAGCGATCGGTTATGATTTTGTCGAGGCGCCGGACCATGTGCTGGGCGTCAACGCGGCGAGCCGGCCGGGCTGGGACCGCAACACCTCGGAGGATCTGTTTCACGATCCCTTCGTCTTGTTCGGCTACCTCGCCGGCTGCACCCAAAAACTCGGTTTTTCGACCGGGGTGCTGATCCTGCCGCAACGCCAGACGGTTTTGGTCGCCAAACAGGCCGCCTCGCTCGACGTGCTGTGCGGCGGCAGGTTTCGGCTCGGCGTCGGCGTCGGCTGGAACGAGGTCGAATTCACCGGGCTCAACGAGAATTTCCACAATCGCGGCCGCCGCTCCGAAGAGCAGGTCCAGGTCATGCAGCAATTATGGGCCGAGCCGCATGTGAATTTCAAAGGCCGCTGGCACCTGATCGAGGATGCCGGGATCAACCCGATGCCGGCATCGCGGCGGGTGCCGGTCTGGTTCGGCGGGCATCACGAGCGGACCTTGTCCCGCATCGCCAAATGGGGCGACGGCTGGATGCCCAACGCCTATCCGCCCGACCACACCGCGCTCGAAATCTTTGCCCAATTGCGCAGGCTGACCGAAGCGGCGGCCCGCGATCCGGCCGCGGTCGGGATCGAGGTCTGGGTCTCGATGGGCTCGGGAACCGAGGCGGATTGGGCCAGGGAAACCCGGTTCTGGAAGGATGCCGGCGCCTCGCATCTGACCCTGACGACGACATTCGACCGGCGCCTGCATCGCCGCATCCCGGGCCACGGCATGGCCGACCATCTGGCGGCGTTGCGGCGCTATCACGCGGCGGTCGCCGACGCGCTGTAGTCGGCACGCCGAGGATCGGGCGCCGCACCTGCCGATCCCGCGCGAGCTTCCGGAACGATTAACTGCCCGCACCGTTTGAAGATTCAGTCATCAAATCGGGTATGCCTCGAGCGGGGCGGAGGGCAGCATGGACAATTCGACGATCCGCGAAGCGGTCGCTGTGTTCGATGATGCGGAACGGCTCGAGACCGCCATATCCGAACTGCAAAGCCATGGCATCGACCGCGCCGAGCTCAGCGTGCTCGCCGAACCCGCGCTTGTCGACAATCTTCCCGGCGGTGTCCGACAGATCGCTGACGATCCGGCGGCGGCGCGCGATCCGGTGATCAACGACACCGATCTGCGTCAAGGGCAGGTCCTCGGCACCGGTCTGGCGGCGACTATCGCCGGACTGGTCGCGGCGGGGATTACTGTTGCGGCGGGTGGGGTCGCCGGTCTGGCGGCCGCCGCCGCGGCCGTCAGTGCAGGCGGTGTCGGCGTCGCCGGCGCATTGTTGGGCCACAGGCTCGCCGACGAACAGACATCGTTCTTCGATGCGCAACTCGCTCGGGGCGGCGTGCTGCTCTGGGTGCGTACTCGCGACCCGGATACCGAACGCAGCGCCGTCGAGGTATTGCGCCGCTATTCCGCGCATGTGCACCTCCACGATCTGCCGACGGCAAATCCTCCCCGACATCTGGCGCAGCCGAGATAGTGGCCGGGGCCGGCGGCGAAGTTCAAACGGACGTTGGTCAAGATCCGACGGACGGTAAAATCGTCCTCCATGATCGCGCTCGAACCATGCGGCTCTCGCGGACCCTTCGGTCCGGCGGCGGATCGTCGATGACCGGGGGCGGTTGATCGGGCCGCGGCACCGGGATCGGCGGTGGCGGCTCCCTGACCGGCGGCGGCAGTTCGGGTCCGGGCGGCAGCACCGGCGGCGTGCCGGGAGGCGTCGGAGGCACCGGAACCTGCAATCTACCGAGCACCCGGGTGCCGTTCAAAAGCTGTGTCATGCCGGGAGAACGACAAGCCGAGCCGATTTGATCCCAAAGCATGGACTATGCTTGCGTGCCGCCTTCAGGCGCAGCGTCGGTGCACGCCCACAGATGTCGGTAAGTCGTTGAGACGAAGTCGAGTTGGCGAGGCGGAACAACTGAAGCGATCGGGTGTTTCTATTGGTTAAGCTTGTGCTATTGGGACAGCAGCTGTGGCATACGAAAAGAAGGGTGCTCTTATTCGCCGACAATTTGACGGCCGCAAGCGGCTAATCGAAGATCAACCCCAGCGGATGTCGATGACGACCGACGACGACCGGCGGTATATGCGCCGCGCGATCGACCTGGCGCATCTGGGGGCAAAGATCCCAGGCGCCTTGCCGATCGGCTGCCTGATCGTTTGGCACGGCCTGATCCTCGTTGAAGGTCACAATGAAGTCGATATCCGGCATGACCCGACCGCGCATGCCGAGATCGTCACGATGCGGCGCGCCGGCCAGGTCCTAGGCTCCGCCGATTTCACCGGCGCTGCGCTGTATTCGACGCTTCAACCCTGCGGGATGTGCAGCATGGCGTCGATCTGGGGCAAGATCAGCCGCATCGTCTACGGCGCCGGCCGCGGCGACGTGCATCGGATGTATTTCGAAGATCGCCATCTCGACACGTTCGATTTTATCGCCGACGCCTTCCGCGGCGATCTGGAATTGACCGGCGGGGTCCTCGCGGAGGAATGCGCCAGGCTCTATTATGGCCCCGACGACAATCCCCCGTTGCGGGAACAGGGCAACATCTGAGACGGCCCAAGATCGCGATTCTTAAAGAGCTTGGCAAAGAATAAATCCCAGACTGTCAGCGTGTTACCATTCTTCCTCGTCATTCTCGCGAAAGCGGGAATTGAGAGCCGGCAAGGCTGCAGCGGTTGTCTCCGGCCCCTGCTTTCGTGGGGGTGACGGTAACCCGTATTTATTTTGCGCCAGCCTCGAAGACTTGAATACTCCGGGTTCGGGTCGGCGGGCGCATCATTTATCGGCGAAATGCCGCATGAAATAGTCGTAGGTCTGGTCCGGCGCTTCCTCCGGGACGTAATGGCCGCAGGGTAAGGCGCCGCCCCAGGCGTCGGTCGCGTAGTTCCGCCGCCATACCGCCAGCACGTCGCCATGGACGCCCTCGGTATGGCTTCGGGCGCCCCAGATCACCAGCAGCGGCAGGGCGATCTTGCGGCCGGCTTCGAAATCGGCCTTGTCCATCTCGAAATCGCAGGTCGCACAGGCGCGGTAATCGGCGCACGAGCCGCAGATCGTCTTCCAGTTGAAGCAGCGGACGTATTCGGCGAAGGCTTCGGGATCGAAAAAGCCGAGGCCGATGCCGGGCTTCGACAGTTTCTTCTCCATGAAATACTGCGCCGGAATGCCGGCCAGCATGCGCTCCGGGAAGTCGTAGGGCTGGGCCATCATCGCCCAGTGCCACGACCGGATCGCCCATTCCTTCGAGGTGTGGGTCCAGATGTGGTGATTGGGCAGAATGTCGACGAGCGCGGCGCGCTTGACCCGATCGGGGTGATCGAGGCACATCCGCGCGGTCGTGCGGGCGCCGCGGTCATGGCCGGCGACGAAGAATTCGCGATAGCCGAGCCTTGCCATGACCTCGACCTGATCCTGGGCCATCGCCCGGAACGAATAATTGATGTTGTTTTCGCCGCCATCCTCGGGGCCGACGCTGTCGCCGTAACCGCGCAGATCGCTGGCGACGACATGGAAATGCTCCGCCAGGCGGTTGGCGATCTTGCCCCAGGAGGCATGGGTCAGCGGGTTGCCGTGCAACAGCAGCAAGGGCGGCCCGTCGCCGCCGTGCCGCAGGTTGATTCGCGCGCCCGCAGTCTCGATCTCGGTCCGGGTAAAGCCTTCGAACATTTTATCGAACTCCCCATTTCTGCTCGCATCGAACGCACAGTTTCGCCGACGTCACAATCGCTTTCCGAACGCGTCGCTGCATCTTTGCCCCAACACCGAAAGCCCCCGCGGATCGATGCTCTTTCCCGGCCCGCGGCCCGCAGCGTATGATGGCCGCCTTGGGGCCTGTGGGGGCGAGGGGTGTGTTGGGGGACCGCCGGTTCGTCGTCGAGTTGATCAAGCCGTCGCATTACGACGATGACGGCTATGTGATCCAGTGGTGGAAATCGTGGATCCCGTCGAATTCGCTTGCCTGCCTCTACGGCATCGCCAGCGAATTGGCGGCGCGCCGCGCGCTCGGCCCGGATGTCGCGATCGAGATCCGGGCTTATGACGAATGCCATACGGTGATCCCGGTCGAGCGGATCATCCGGCGGATCAAGAACGCCGACGCCGGGCTCGTCTGCCTGGTCGGGGTGCAGTCGAACCAGTTTCCGCGGGCGATGGACCTCGCCGGACCGCTGCGCGCCGCCGGCATCGCGGTGGCGGTGGGCGGGTTTCACGTGTCGGGATTGCTGGCGATGCTGCCGCAATTGCCGCCCGATCTCGAACGGGCGCGAAACTCGGGGGTGACGCTATTTGCCGGCGAGGCCGAGGGCCGGCTCGAAGGGCTGTTCGCCGATGCGCTCGCCGGCCGCTTGCAGCCGATCTACAACTACATGGACGCCTTGCCGGCGCTGCAGCAGCAGGTGACCCCGTTTCTGCCGATCGACATCGTGCGGCGCTACGGAGAGACCATCGGGGCCTTCGACGCCGGCCGCGGCTGCCCGTTCCAGTGCAGCTTTTGCACGATCATCAACGTGCAGGGCAGAAAGTCGCGCTGGCGCGACGCCGACGATGTCGAGCGCCTGGTGCGCGCCAACCTCGCCCAGGGGGTGTTTCGCTTTTTCATCACCGACGACAATTTCGCCCGCAACCGCAATTGGGAGGCGATCTTCGACCGGCTGATCGCGATGCGCGAGCAGGAAGGTCTCGGCCTGCAATTCATCATCCAGGTCGACACGCTGTGCCACCGCATCCCCAATTTCGTCGAGAAGGCGGCGCGCGCCGGCTGCAAGCGGGTTTTTGTCGGTCTCGAAAACATCAACCCGGACAATCTGTTGCAGGCCAAGAAAAAACAGAACCGGGTGCACGAATACCGCCAGATGTTCCTGGCCTGGCGGGCGCAGCGGGTCATCACCTATGCCGGCTATATCCTCGGCTTTCCGAACGACACGCCGGAGCGGATCGCCCGGGACATCCGCACCGTGCAGCAGGAATTGCCGGTCGACCTGCTCGAATTCTTCATCCTGACGCCGTTGCCCGGTTCGGCCGACCACAAGGAATTGCATACCGGCGGGGTCTGGATGGACCCCGACATGAACAAATACGATCTCGAACACGTCACCACCGGGCACCGCACGATGAATGCCGGCGAGTGGCAGGCGGTCTATCGCCAGGCTTGGGATTTGTATTATTCGGACGAGCATATCGAACGGATCTTGCGCCGCGCCAAGGCGAGCGGGATCAAGCCGGTGCGATTGCTCAACCACGTCGTGCAGTTCTACTTCACCTTCATCCAGGAGAACGTGCACCCGTTGCAGGGCGGTTATTTCCGGCGCAAATTGCGGCGGCAGCGGCGCGCCGGCCTGCCGCGCGAGAACCCGGTCGTGTTCTACCCGCGCCGGGTGCGCGAAATCGTCGAGACCCATGTCAGGCTCGCCGCCTTCTACCTCCGCCTGCACCGTATCCGCCGCCGCGTCGAACGGGATGCGACCCCCTACATAGATCAGGCGCTGATCCCGGTCGATATGGAACCGACGTCACCGCCCGCCGGCAAGCGGCCGGTCGCCGCCGCCGCGTGACCCGTCGGCTAGCTGCCAGCATCTGACGGATGTGACCCAGCTCCCCGCCATACCGGCGAAGGCAAGAACGGAGCCAAGTGTCTGGTTCCTACCACTAGTGCTCAGACGCAATCATGATTTAGCAGTAAGTAAATGTAGGACGGGTTGAGCATAGCGAAACCCATCGCAAACGCCGGCAGCAGATGGGTTTCGCTGCGCTCAACCCATCCTATAGGGCTACTACTACAGGGCTACAGGGCAATGCGGCTGAATCATCTGAATGCGTCTAAGCACTAGCTGCCGAACCCGCCAAGCAGCGGGGTTAGCGCCCGCCCGCCAGCTTACCCAACCGTTAACGATGCGACAGTGGCAGTCCAACCTAAAGTGTGTTAAGCATTCCTTTAGCTAAAAAATCAGGTGTCCGAGATGGAGGAAGCCCACCTGAGACGCCGCTTGACTGCGGTGATGCTCGCGGATGTCGTCGGCTACAGCCGACTGATGAACGCCGATGAAGAAGGCACCCACGTCAGACTGGCCGCCCGGGTCAAGGATTTGATCGAGCCCAAAGTCCTCGAACACAGGGGCAGGCTGATCCGCAGCATGGGCGATGGCTTTCTCGTCGAGTTCGACAGCGCCGTCGATGCAGTGCGCTGCGGGGTCGAGATCCAGCGCGGATTGACCGATGGGTACGCCACCGAAGACGGCGACCGCCGCATACGGCTGCGCATGGGCATCAATACCGGCGACGTTATCGTCGACGAGCGCGACATCTACGGGAACAGCGTCAATATTGCGGCCCGCCTCGAAGGTTTGGCCGAGCCGGGGGAAATCTACGTCACGCGCGGGGTCCGCGACCAGCTGCACGGGTATCCCGGTCTGTCCTTCGACGACAAGGGCGAACGCCGGGTCAAGAACATCGACCGTCCGATCCAAGTGTTTCGGGTCGAGCATCGTCGAGAGCTGCAAGGTCGAGCGGCGGCGCCATCCAAATTCGGCCGTGCGATGTCGTTCTTGCACCAGGGATTGCACCCGACTCGGCGCTTTGTTCTCCTCGCCGGCATACTCGCTCTGGCAGCAATCCTTGCGATTGCCGCGCCGCCGCTGTTGCGCAAAAGCGCACCTGATCCGCCCCGATCCTCGATCGTCGTCCTGCCGTTCAACAATTTCAGCGACGATCCGGGACAGGGGTATTTCGCCGACGCGGTGACCGATGACCTGACTACCGATTTGTCGCGCCTGCCGGGCACCTTCGTGATCGCGCGAGGCACCGCCTTCACCTTTAAGGGGCGATCGGTCGACGCACGCCAGATCGGCAAGGAATGCGGCGTCCGCTACCTCTTGGAGGGGAGCATCAGAAGGATCGGAACAAAGGTCGAGGCAAATGCGCAACTCGTCGATACGCGGTCGGGCGCACATGTCTGGGCCGACCGCTTTCATTTCGATGTTTCCGACCTGTTCGAGATGCAGGCGGCGGTAACCGGGCGGATCGCGGCCCAACTCGACATCCAGCTGGTCAAGGCCGAGGGCCGCCGTGCGACCGACGAGCGGGCGGCAAATCCCGATGCGGTCGATCTTCGGATGCGCGGTATGAGCCTTTACTTCGGTTCGGTTACTCCCGAGCATAGTCGGGAGGCGCGAAGCTACCTCGAAGAGGCGGTCCGCCGCGATCCGCAATCGGCCGAAGCATGGGGCTGGCTCGCCGAAGTCGTAGTGTCGCAGTATTTGCATCGATGGAACCACTCCGGCAAGGAGGAACTCAGAGAGGCCGCCGAGGCGGTAGGCAAGGCAGAGGCGATCGACCCCAACCTTGCCCAAGCGCATTATGCCGAAGGCTTGGTTCATCGCGCACAAGGGGAGCATCACGCGGCGCTGGAGGCATTCAGCCGGGCGTTGGAGCTCGATCCCAATCTGCCCCGCGCCTATGCTGAAAAAGGTAATGAATTGACTCTTGTCGGACGACCAATGGAGGCGCTGGCACTGGCCGAAAAGGCGATAAAGCTTAGCCCGCTCGATCCTTCGCTCGGCGGCTTTTATTGGATCATTGGACGAGCTTACTTCTTCGCCGCCAGCTACCGTGAGGCGGTTCCGTGGCTGGAGAAATCGGTCGCGCTGCGACCTAACGATTGGTACAATCGACTTTATCTGGTAAGCGCGTATGCTCTCAGCCGCCAAGAAGACGAAGCGAAAAGGGTATTGCAAGAGTTCTCGGACAATCGCCAGTTCTCCGGGTACACACTCAAGCGTGTCGAATCAAGCGAGAAAACGAACCCAAGTGATAATGTGGTGGTCGTATCAGCGCGGCAAAAGCTTTATGAAGGGCTGCAAATGGCGGGAATGACCGCAAAATGATGGTGCCAGCCTGGGAGGTCAGCAAATGGTAGAGCAGACAGTAGACTCGGATCTCGTTGGCGCCGCGTCCTACCACGACGTGGTATCGAATGTCGTTTCAAGTCCGGCGGCCAGTCGCTTTGTCCGTGAGATCCTTGAAAAGGCCCTGACAAACCCGGTGGGGATCGCACCGCGCTGGCTGGCTGATACCTGGGCGTTGTTGGCCAACATCTTAATGAACGACTATCTGAACAGCTGGAACTATGCGAATATAGGCAACGTCAGAGAAGCGGAAGACGCCGTACAGAACGCGCTGGCGCTCAATGCGGACCTCGCATTGGCACACCATGCCCATGGACTTGTCCATCGTGCCAACGGGCGGCACCAAGCGGCGTTAGACGCGTTTGGGCGGACGGTAAAGGCCGACGGTAAATTCGCCCGCGGCCACGCCCAATATGGCAATCAATTGGTCCTGCTTGGGCGATTTGGGGAGGCGCTGGCGCACGTGCAGACGGCGATAGGACTGGGCCCGCATCCAGCCGCTGGTTATTTTCATTGGATCCTCGGTCGAGCACACTTTTTCATGGCGGATTATGATAAAGCAATCCCGTGCCTATGTAAATCGGTCAAGCGTCTACCTACCGTTTGGTATAATCGGCTTTACTTGGTGAGTGCGTACGCGAAAAGCGGTCAAATGGATGACGCGAGCAGCAGTTTCGACGAGTTCAATAACATACGCCAATTTTACGGGTACACGCTCCAGCGCGTAGAATCAAACGAAAGAGCAAGCCCAGACAACAGCGACGCGGTTAAGTCAGGTCGTGAAATTTTCCATGAAGGGCTGAAAATGGTTGAAATGCCTGAGTCATGACCAGGGGACACATTCATCGACTTCAAGGTCAGCCGCAAGTTTGGTGGGTAAATAATGGATAATCCGCCAGTACAAAACAATGCCGCTGAGCTTTTATCCCGAGCCAAGGCAATACACAGCAAAGTACTTATCCCCGAGAACTCCCTGCTCATTCGCGAGATCCTTACAGAGGCTCTTCAGAACCCCGCGGACATCGACCCTTCCTTGCTGGCGGAGGCATGGAGCCTCTATGGTGAAATTTTGATGTGTGACTATCTGAACCGCTGGAACGATGCCGGATCACAGGTATTGTCCGAGGCTGAGAACGCGATAGAGCGTGCCTTGCAGATCGATCCGGATCTGGCCTCGGCGAATTACGCCAGCGGGCTGGTGTATCGGGCCAAAGGGAAACATCAAAGATCCCTGGCGGCATTCACGAAAACGATTGCGCTGAACCCCAACCTCCTTCTCGCTCAGGCCCAACAAGGCGCGGAATTGATGTATACCGGGCGACTTGAGGAGGCTCTGCGGCCGATTGAGGCGGCACTGAACAAAAGTCGACCAGATAGCCCATCGCGGGGAATGTATTATTGGTACATGGGGCGAGTACATTTCTTCGCTAACAATTACCGTGAGGCAATTCCATGCCTAAAAAAATCTGTCCAGCTGCGACCAACCCTTTGGTATAATCGTTTATATTTGGTCAGTGCCTATTCTCTTATTGGCAGCAAAAACAAAGCTAAGGCCGAGTTGAGCGATTTCGCCGCTCGATTTCCGGGATATACGTTGGCTCGCGTAGTCTTGGATGAGCAGACGAATCCAAACGACAATGCGGTTGTCGTTACCGGACGCAAGGCATTTCACCAGGGACTCCGTGACGCCGGAATGTCTGAAACATAAATGGAAATTCCGTGCGTGCCTCTTCCGAACGGAGATTGATGTCAGGGTGTTCCTTCTGCCGTGGCCGCGAATGCCGACATCTCGATTGTCTGAACTGTCGGCACCCCGGAATCAGGGGTTGCATTTCCTACAAACAAACGGTTCGGTGAGGCGAGCGTTTAGTCCATTGGGGCCTGCGCCTCAGCCCAGAGGGCGCCATGCGGTCGATCGTCGGATTGTATCTGGTCATCGGGGTCGTGCTGTTGGCGATCGGGTTCGTGCTGCCGGGCCCCTGCCCGAATCGCAACACCGGCATCGTCAACAATCTGGTCTTTGCGCTGACCTGGCCGGTCGGGCTCTACGCCGAGGTCTATCGCGGCAAATATTCGGTCGAGGAATGGCTGCACGCCCAGGCCTGCGGCGGCGGCGACGGGCTCGGGATCAAGAAAATCTCCGGCTGATCCGCCAAGCGCCGTCCTCTTTGGTGCGGCCCCGCCGCGGCGATGCACCCTTGCCCGTCCGTTGCTGTATGATCGGCCGATGCCCGATCCCGCCCTGATCGCCCGGCCGCCCATCGCCGCTCCGGCCCTTCTCGCCGGGCTCAACGAGGCGCAGCGCCGGGCCGTCGAGGCGATCGACGGCCCGGTGCTGGTATTGTCCGGCGCCGGCACCGGCAAGACGCGGGTGCTGACGACGCGGCTCGCCCATATCATCGGCACCGGCCGCGCCTTCCCGAGCGAATTGCTGGCGGTGACCTTCACCAACAAGGCGGCGCGCGAAATGCGCGCCCGGCTGGAGGCGATGATCGGCCCGGTCGCCGACGGCGTGTGGCTCGGCACCTTTCATGCGATCGCCGCGCGCATCCTGCGCCGCCACGCCGAGGCGGTCGGTCTCAAATCGAGCTTTACGATCCTCGACACCGACGACCAGATCCGCCTCGTAAAGCAGATCCTGCAGGCCGGCGACATCGACGAGCGGCGCTGGCCGGCGCGGGTCCTGCTCGGCCTGATCCAGCGCTGGAAGGATCGCGGCCTCGAACCCGACAAGGTGCCGCCGGCCGATTCGGGCGGTTTCGCCGATGGCCGCGCGATCGGCCTCTACCGCGAATACCAGGAGCGGCTGGCGACGGTGAACGCCGTCGATTTCGGCGATCTGATCCTGCACAATTTGACCCTGCTGACCGGCAATCCCGACATCCTCGCCGAGTATCAGCGCCGCTTCCGCTATGTGCTGGTCGACGAATACCAGGACAGCAACGTCGCCCAGTATTTGTGGCTGCGGCTGTTGGCCCAGTCGAGGCGCAATTTGTGCTGCGTCGGCGACGACGACCAGTCGATCTACAGCTGGCGCGGCGCGGAGATCGGCAACATCCTGCGCTTCGAAAAGGATTTCCCCGGCGCCGCGGTCATCCGGCTCGAGCAGAATTACCGCTCGACGCGGCATATCCTCGGCGCCGCCGGCGGGATGATCGCGCGCAACCGCGGCCGGCTCGGCAAGACCTTGTGGACCGAGGCCGAAGCGGGCGACCAGGTCGTGGTGCGCGCGTTGTGGGACGCCGAGGAGGAAGCGCGCTGGGTCGGCGACGAGATCGAGGCGGCGCAGCGCCGCGGCCATGCCCTCGGCGAGATCGCGATCCTGGTCCGCGCCGGTTTTCAGACGCGCGAGTTCGAAGAGCGGTTCATCTCGCTGGCCCTGCCCTACCGCGTCATCGGCGGCCCGCGCTTTTACGAGCGCCAGGAGATCCGCGACGCGCTCGCCTATCTGCGCCTGGTCAACCAGCCGGCCGACGACCTCGCCTTCGAGCGGGTGCTGAACACGCCGCGCCGCGGCATCGGCACCGCCGCGCTGCAGTCACTGCATGCGCAAGCGCGCGACGGGCGGCTGCCATTGGTCGAGGCGGCGCGCGGGCTGATCGCCGGCGATCGGCTGCGGCCGGCGGGGCGCAACGCGCTCGCCCTGTTCATCGCCAATCTCGACCGCTGGCGCGGCGAGGCGGCGCGGGTCTCGCATACCGATCTGGTGCAGATCGTGCTCGACGAATCGGGCTACACCCGGATGTGGCAGGCCGAGCGTTCGCCCGACGCCGCCGGCCGGCTCGAAAACCTGAAGGAGCTGGTCGTGGCGATGGCCGAGTTCGAGAATCTCGGCGGCTTTCTGGAGCATGTCAGCCTGGTCATGGACAACGCCGCCGATTCGGCCGGCGACATGGTCAATCTGATGACCCTGCACAGCGCCAAGGGTCTCGAATTCGACACGGTGTTTCTGCCGGGCTGGGAAGAGGGATTGTTTCCGAACCAGCGGGCGATGGAGGAAGGCGGGCTCGCCGCGCTCGAAGAGGAGCGCCGTCTCGCCTATGTCGGGCTGACCCGCGCGCGGCGCCGGGCCTATGTCTCGTTCGCCGCCAACCGGCGCATCCACGGCCAGTGGCAGAGTGCGATGCGCTCGCGCTTTGTCGACGAATTGCCGGCCGAGCATGTCGAGATCGTCGCCGAACTCGGCTTGCAGCCGAGGGCGGAATGGGGCGGCGGCTGGCAGGGCGGGTCCGGGCCTTCGCCGACGGCGCCGCTGCGTACGGCGCGGCCATGGGCGGCAAATGCCGGGCCGTCCCTGGTCGAAACGGTGCGCGCCCCGCGCCGCGGCGAGGAAATCCGCAAAATCGGCGGGTTCTCGGTCGGCGACCGGGTGTTCAACCAGAAATTCGGCTACGGCACGATCACCGAGGTGGCCGACAACCGGCTCGCCATCCATTTCGACCTCGCCGGCGACAAAAAAATCATGGACGCCTACGTCGACCGCTGCGCACCGATTTAGCCGCCGATATACATCAAATCTTACTCGGTATTCAGTATTATATGTTAAATAACCATTCTACGGCTTTAAAAAACCATCTTCCTCCTGGAATGGCCATTTTCGTTCCATTCTCATTCTCATGAGAGCCTGGTCCATGACCCAATCCAGGGCGAAATTGAACAATGAATACTTCATCCATTCACGAGATGATACGGTTGGGCTCAGGGTCTCGCGCGTCGCCGGGTCGGTGTCAACACCCATGATTATCTCTGCCGCATCCGGATCCAACCGCGACTCCTCGGGGCTGACCTTGTCGAGGGCGAGTTTTGCGTCTGCTAATTCGAAGAGTAGCTCCGTTATTTGATCATCCCGGTGGATTGCCTCCCAGATGCGGCCGCCCAGCTCAGAGAGCTGTCTTGCCAATCGTTCTGTCTCCATAAGTGTATCTCCGGCAAGGTCCCGAATTGCTGACAAGTTAGAACTTATTGTTGTGAATAGAGTGGCGCTGACATGCCTATCACTCTTTGTTGGTTTCGCTTTCGTTGAGCATCCGAGCACGAGGAGCTGGGAACGGCCAGACCGGATTTGGGGTAGAGTTGACTTCGCCTCTGCTTTTTATTGTAAAAATGTTGCGACGGAACTATCGATTTCACTCGAGGTTGCATCCAATTTTTACTGAACGGATCGATCGGCTGCCATTCCCGTGAGCCCGCTTCCTGAGCCCCGGGACCGGCCTCCCTGACCACAACCTCAACAACCTTCCCGAGTTCCCGCAACGCCTGGCCGACCTGATCGATACGACTGTTATGCAATGGATCGCGAAGCCGGCGCACGATCTTCTCGTCCACGCCTAGCCGACGCGCGAGGACAACATTGGAGACGCCGGCGGCCAGCATCGCAGCATGGAGCGCAAGCTTTACCGCAACGAGAGGCGGCACATAGGCGAGCCTCCGGCCGAGCGCCGGAGACGGATGTGGCGGCGGCTCGGCATCGTCGGCATAAAAGGAGAGAGCCGTGACAAGTGCGTCCTCCGCCATCCTTGCAGCATCCGCCTCGGTCTCGCCCTGCGTAATCGCCTCTGGGACGTCAGGGAACGTGACGGTAAAGCCGCCCTCGGGCTGCTCGCTCAATTCGTAAGGGTAGGCATAACGCATCGGGTATATTACCTCGCGAGAGGATATCGGACACATTTGTCCGATTACAAGTTCGGTCTGACATATTGGCGACCGCGGGCCGTGGAAAAGAGACGAGATGAAATCCGAAGAGCTGCTCCGCCGACTTCGCCGCCTTGCACGGCGGAGGGGCTGGGCGATCGAGATTTCAGAGGGCAGAAATCACACCAAAGTAAGACTTCGAGGCCGCCGGACGTCAGTAGGTCGGCATTCTACAGACCTCAAGCGCGGTACGCTCTCCGCGATCCTCAAGCAGCTCGGGATCGAACCCGGCGACTTGGAGGGTTAAGCTTGGTGCGGCTTGCTCGTCTACAATCCACCAGCTCTCAAACCGGCACTCCCTATTGAGTGCGCAGATTGCGCATTGCAGCGACGCGGCTTGCCCGTTCAGCCGAGCGCTTCGAGTTCGTCGATGAAGCGCGACGACGACCGAGAGGCCTTTCGACCAGAATGCCGGGTCGGCGGCGTCGAGGCCGAACGGCGCCAGCAATTCGCGGTGGCGCAGGGTGCCGCCGGCGCGCAGCAGATCGAGGTAGCGCTCGGCAAAACCCTGGTGGGCGTCTTCGTAGACCGCATAGAGCGAATTCACCAGGCAATCGCCAAAAGCATAGGCGTAGACGTAAAACGGCGTATGGATGAAATGCGGGATGTACGACCAGTAATGGCGATAGACGCCGTCGAGGCGGATCGCCGGCCCGAGGCTCTCGCGCTGCACCTCGAGCCAGATTTCGGACAGCCGGTCCGGGGTCAGCTCGGCCTCGCGCCGCTCGTCATGCACCCGCTCTTCAAAGGTGACGAAGGCGATCTGCCGGACCACGGTGTTCAGCATGTCCTCGACCTTGCCGGCGAGCATGATCTTGCGCCGCCGCGGATCGGTTTCGCGCGCCAGCAATGCCCGGAAGGTCAGCATCTCGCCAAAGACCGAGGCGGTCTCGGCCAGGGTCAGCGGCGTGTCCGACATCAGATAGCCCTGCGGACCGGCCAATACCTGATGCACGCCGTGACCCAATTCATGGGCCAAGGTCATCACGTCGCGCACCCGGCCCTGGTAATTCAGCAGCAGATAGGGGTGGGCGCTCGGCACCGTCGGATGGGCGAAGGCGCCGGACGCCTTGCCGGGCCGCACCGGCGCGTCGATCCAGCGCGCGGCGAAGAACCGCCGGCCGACCGCCGCCAAGGCCGGCGAAAAGGCGCCATAGGCATCGAGCACCGTCGCTTCGGCCTCGCTCCACGGGATCAGCCGGTCGTCGTCGTCGGGCAATGGCGCGTTGCGGTCCCAGAACGGCAATTCCGCGACCCCGAACCAGCCGGCCTTCAGCCGGTAATAGCGATGCGACAGGTTGGCGTAATTGCCGCGCACCGCGCCGATCAGCGCGTCGACGACCTCGTCCTCGACAAAATTGCCGAGGTTGCGCGACGAGATCGGCCGTTTGAAGCCCCGCCAGCGGTCCTCGATCTCCTTGTCCTTGGCCAGCGTATTGGTGATCAGCGCAAAAGTCCGGGCGTGGTCGCCCAACACCGTACCGACGGTCTCGGCCGCCTCGCGCCGGATTTCCGGATCGCGGTCCGACAAGAGATCGAGCGCCTCCGACTCGGTCAGCGCGCGGCCGCGAAACGGGAACCGCAGATCGGCGAGGGTCTCGTCGAAGAGCCGGGTCCAGGCGGCGCCTCCGGCGACCGATTTCTCGTGCAATAATTTCTCGATGTCGTCCGCCAGCTGATGCGGGCGGAAGGCGCGGGTGTCGCGCAGCCAGGGCCGGTAACGGGCGAGCGCCGGATCGGCGGCCTTCGCCTCCAATTCGGCATCGCCGAGCTTGTTGATCTCGAGGCTGAAGAACAGCAGATTCGTCGAAATCGCGTTGATCCGCTCCTGCATGGTCTGAAAAAAGCGGCCGATTTCCGGATCGGCGAGGTTGCCGGCATGGGTCAGCGAGGCATAGCTGCCGATCCGGCCGGCCTGCTCCTGCAAGCGCTCGTAGGTTGCCACGGCGGCGGCGAAATCGATGCCGGAGAGTGCGGCCAGGCGCCCCTCGCAACCTGCCCTAAACGCGTCGGCTTCCTCGGCGAGGCGAGCCAAATCATGCGCCAATTGCGGGCTGTCGCGCCCGGGATAGAGGTCCGACAGGTCCCATTCCGGCAATGTGCCGATCTCGTCCTGCCGCTCGCTGCGCCGTTTCCGCCATAGGATCGCCTCCGCGTCCGCCGCCATCGCTGCTGATATGGGGTGAGCGGTGGTACCGGGCCAGGGACCGGAGGCCCGTCCTCGCGCCGGACGCCGGGACATGCGAAAGAGACAGGCATGGCCACGGTTCGACAGCAGCACGACGCCGCGGCGGGCAGTGCGGCATTGCTCGCCTCGCGGCGGTTCGGGCCCTTGTTCGCGGCGCAGTTTTTGTCGGCGTTCAACGACAACGCGGTCAAGAACGCGCTGGTGCTGATGATCGCCTACCGCGCCGACCTGGCCGGACAGATGTCGGCGCAGATCCTGATCCCGCTTGCCGGCGGGCTGTTCATCCTGCCGTTTTTTCTGTGCTCGGCGACCGCCGGCCAACTGGCCGATCGGATCGACAAGGCCCGGCTGATCCGCCTGATCAAGCTCTCCGAAATTCCGCTGATGCTGATCGCGGCGACGGGCATCGTCGCCGGCAGCACGACGGTCCTGCTCGCGCTCCTGTGCGCGATGGGGGTCGAGGCCGCGTTTTTCGGCCCGCTCAAATACGCGATCCTGCCCGATCTCCTGCTGCCCGGCGAATTGGTGCTCGGCAATGCGCTGGTCGAGGCCGGCACGTTTCTGGCGATCCTCTTCGGCACCGTCGCCGGCGTGCTGATCGCCGGCCGTCACGGCGCCGCATTGGTCGCGGCGCTGATCCTGATCGTCGCCGCCGCCGCCTGGGCCGCGAGCCTGGCGATCCCGCCGACCGGCGCCGCCGCTTCGCCTCGACCGGCCGCGCTGGAACCTGTTTGCCGCCACCGCCCGGATCACCCGCGAGGCCGCCCGCGACAGGGCGCCGTTTCGCGCGATCCTCGGGATCTCGTGGTTCTGGCTCGCCGGCGCCCTCTATCTCTCGCAGTTCCCCGGCTATGTCCGGTTCACGCTCGGCGCCGAGGAGGCGGTCGTGACCCTGTTCCTGACCGTGTTTTCGCTCGGGATCGGGATCGGCTCGCTGCTGTGCAACCGGCTTCTGCGGGGTGCGTTCAGCCTGCGCACCGTGCCGTGGGGCGCGCTCGGCATCGGCCTGTTCTCGATCGATCTGTGGCTGGCGAGCCCGGCATCGGCGGCCGGCGGGACCCTGGCCGGCCTCGGCGCGTTCCTCGCCGTGCCGCGGCACTGGCGCATCCTCGGCGACCTTTTCGGCATCGCGGTTGCGGGCGGCGTCTACATCGTGCCGCTCTATGTGCTGCTGCAGGCGGCGACGCCGCGCTTTCGGCGGGCGCAGGCGATCGCCGCCAACAATGTCGTCAATGCCGCGGCGATGGTCGTCTCCGCGGTCGCCGTCGTCGCGCTGCTCGCCGTCGGCGTCGGCATTCCGGCGCTCTTTCTGCTGACCGGATTGGTCGCGATCGCGGTCGGATGGCGGTTCCGGCGGATCTTGCCGGGTCTCGCCTCGGCGCCGCTCGCCGGCGACGGCGATGGCGATCAGCGCCGCAACCCGCCGAGATAGGCGCGCGCGAGGCCCTGCGGCAGCGCCGTCAGGCCGGGACCAGCGCCTTGCGTCCTTCGAGACAGCCGCTTCGCGGCTTCCTCAGAGCCCGCTCCGGCGCAGGCCGGGATGAGGCGTTTTCTCAATGCCATCAATAAATTACCTCATCCCGAGGAGGCGCGAGGCGCCGTCTTGAGGACGCAGAATGTTCGCGCACCGCACTTTCGCCAATTCCTTGACAGCTTCTGAGTATATTGCCTGCAGGCGCGCGGCAAAGACGGCGGGACGGAATATGGTCGAGAGCTTTTTCGAGCGGCCGATTCTCAATTCGCCCTATGCGTATCCGGCACGGCATTGGGAACTCGATGGCGACGGCCAGCCGACCAATCGCATCATCGACACCCGCCGCCGGTCCGAGCTGATCACGCCGGTGCCGAAGCCGCAAAAGCGTCGACGCGCGACAGGTCAGGGCGAATTGGGTCTTGCCGCCGGCGACGGACTGTCGACCGAAGAGCAGGAATACAACCCGACCCCGATCATCAACGAGATCCGCGGCTATGTCGCCGCCTGGCGCAACCTGCCGAACCCGGACCAGTGGCAGGTGACGCCGGAGACGGCGCGGCTGCTCCAGCATTGGCGGCATCATCAATTCGCTAACCTTCGCCCGTTTTATTGCCAGATCGAAGCCGTCGAGACCGCGATCTGGCTCGCCGAGGTCGCCTCGGATCGGGCGGCGGCCGGCGCCAGGATCTGGACGCACATTCGCGGCGCCAACAAGGAGGCGAACCCCGAGCTGCTGCGCATCGCGCTGAAGCTCGCCACCGGCGCCGGCAAGACCACCGTGATGGCGATGCTGATCGCCTGGCAGGCGGTCAACGCGGTGCGCCACCCCGGCGGCAGCCGCTTCTCGCGCGCCTTCCTGTTCGTCACCCCCGGCATCACGATCAAGGACCGGTTGCGCGTGCTGCTGCCGAACGATCCGAACAGCTATTACCGCGAGCGCGAGCTCGTCCCCACCGACATGCTCGGCGACATCGAGCGGGCGAAGATCGTCATCGCCAACTATCACGCCTTTCGCCGCCGCGAGCGCATGGAAGTGTCGAGAACCGGCCGGGCATTGCTCCAGGGCCGCGGGCCGGAGCTGAACACGCTCGAAACCGAGGGGCAGATGCTGCAGCGCGCCTGCGGCGATCTGATGGGGCTGAAGAACATCGTCGTCCTCAACGATGAGGCGCATCACTGCTACCGCGAGAAACCGCAGGCCGAGGACGACGAAAAGCTGAAGGGCGAAGACAGGGAGGAAGCAAAAAAGAACAACGAGGCGGCGCGGCTGTGGATCTCGGGCATCGAGACCGTCAAGCGCAAGCTCGGCCTTGCCGCCGTCTATGATTTGTCGGCGACGCCGTTCTTCCTGCGCGGCTCGGGCTACGCCGAGGGCACCCTATTCCCGTGGACGGTCAGCGATTTCTCGCTGATGGACGCGATCGAATGCGGCATCGTCAAATTGCCGCGGGTGCCGATCGCCGACAACATCCCCGGCGGCGAGATGCCGAAATTCCGCGAGCTGTGGAAGCATGTCGGCCCGAAGATGCCGAAAAAGGGCCGCGGCAAATCCGGCGAACTCGATCCCCTCAGCCTGCCGAACGAACTGCAAACCGCGCTCGAAGCGCTCTATGGCCATTACGCCAAGACCTTCGCGCTGTGGGAGGAGGAAGGCATCGACGTACCGCCGGTCTTCATCGTCGTGTGCAACAACACCTCGACCTCAAAGCTCGTCTACGACTTCATCTCCGGCTTCGTCCGTGAGAGCGATGACGGCTGGGTCTCGAGCGGCCGCTTCGAGCTGTTCCGCAATTATGATCGAATACGGCGAACCGCCTCCCCCGCGCCGCGCACCCTGCTGATCGACAGCGAGCAGCTCGAATCCGGCGAGGCGCTCGACAAGGAGTTCCGCGACATGGCCGGCGACGAGATCGAGCGGTTTCGCCGCGATCTCGTCCAGCGCACCGGCGACGCCCGCGCCGGCGAGAAGATCAGCGACCAGGACCTGCTGCGCGAGGTCATGAACACGGTCGGCAAGCCGGGCCAGCTCGGCGAAGGCATCCGCTGCGTCGTCTCGGTCGTCGATGCTGACCGAGGGGTGGGACGCCAACACCGTCACCCACATCCTCGGCGTCCGCGCCTTCGGGACCCAGCTGTTGTGCGAGCAGGTGATCGGCCGCGGCCTGCGCCGGCAATCTACGATCTGAACGAGGAGGGCCTGTTCACCCCCGGAATACGCCGACGTGCTCGGCATCCCGTTCGACTTCACCGCCAAGCCGGTAGTGGCGCCGCCGACCAAGCCGCGCAAGACCGTGCGCGTCGAGGCGGTGCGGCCCGACCGCGACGCGCTGGAAATCCGGTTCCCGCGGGTCGAAGGCTATCGCGTCGAACTGCCCGAGGAGCGGCTGACCGCGAAGTTCACCAGCGACTCGGTGCTGGAATTGACCCCCGACCTCGTCGGCCCCTCGATCACCAGGAACCAGGGCATCATCGGCGAGGGCGTCGAGCTGACCCTGGCGCATCTCGACCGACATGCGCCCGTCGACGATCCTGTTCCACCTCGCGCGCCGGCTGCTGCTGCACCAAATTCCGCGATCCCGGCGACGATCCCAAGCTCTACCTGTTCAACCAGCTGAAACGGATCGCCCGCGAATGGCTCGACGGCGGCTATCTGCGCTGCTCCGGCGGCACCTACCCGGCGCAATTGATCTACCAGGACATTGCCGACCGGGCCTGCGAGCGCATCAAAGCCGCGATTACCGCAGTCGATGGCCGGCGAGCACCCGATCAAGGCGGTGCTCGATCCGTACAACCCGGCCGGCTCGACCGCGCATGTCCGGTTCGATACCTCGAAACCGCTGCTGTTCCAGACCGCGCACGACCGCTCTCACGTCAACTGGGTCGTCTGCGACAGCGATTGGGAGGCCGAGTTCTGCCGCGCCGCCGAGGCGAACCCGCGTGTGCGCGCCTATGTCAAGAACCAGGGGCTCGGCTTCGAGGTGCCGTATCTGCTCGGCTCGACGCCGAAGAAATACCTGCCCGACTTCATCGTGCGGGTCGATGACGGCCGCGGCGACGACGACCTGTTGAACCTCGTCGTCGAGATCAAGGGCTATCGCGGCGAGGACGCCAAGGACAAGGCCAACACGATGGACGCTTATTGGGTGCCGGGCGTCAACAACCTCGGCACCTTCGGCCGCTGGGCCTTCGCCGAGTTCAGGGAATCGGTCTACGCGATCGCCGCCAATTTCGACGCGCTGATCGAGCGCGCCGTCGCCGGGCGATCCAGCATGAGCGCGTTGGCGTTTACCATGCTTCGCTGTGCCGACGGTTCGTACTACGTCGGCACGACGCGCAGCGCGCTTGGAAACGCGCATCGCCGAGCACCAGGCCGGCGCGTTCGATGGCTATACCGCCATAAGAAGACCCGTGACCCTCGTTTTTCATCAGCATTTCGAGCGCATCGATGATGCCGTGGCTGCCGAGAGTCAGATAAAAGGCTGGCCACGAGAAAAGAAGGAGGCGCTAATCCGACGGCCTCCCGAATTGCTCGACCCGGCTGGTCGTATTTCAGCCGCAGCGGGTGATCCTGTTCGGTTCGCGGGCGCGCGGCGAGGCCACGCGCCGGACAGCGACGTCGATCTCTGCTGGTGATTGTCGATGATGACACGCCGCCCGAAAGCTGACATTGGCAGCACGGCTTTGGAGGCGTACCGGATCGTACCGACTGCCGACATACGTTGATGCCGTGCCGGAGGCACGTTCCGACGCAAGTGCCGCATCGTCAACACCCTCGCCGCAGAAGCCGCCGCCTCGATGGGATCGTCGTCTATGGCCCGAGGATCGATGAAAGCGCCGGACCCGCGCGCCCGATGGGAGGCGGTGAACCGCTGGCTCGAAGTGGCCGAGGTCGATAGCGATGCTGCGCCAATGCTCTCCTGGCCGTCCCTTCCCTGCGTCCGAGTGCCCCCTTCCACTGTCAGCAAGCGCTGGAAAAGCTGCTCAAGGGTTGCTTCCTGACGCTCGCGGGTCAAGCGCGGCGGCAAGACGCATGCGCTCGATAGATTGGGAGCCGCGGCTGCCAAAAGTTATCCCTGAAATCGCAGGAGCTGGTAGCCGCGGCCAAGAATTGGAAGCGATTGGGCGCTTCGTCTATCGCTACCCGTCCGACGAAGCACCCCCTGTGCCGTCGACGAGACGAGCTGCGCGCGGCCCTCGACGTCATCGAGCGAACTGGCCGGCGCGGCTGCGGGCGGCCAATCCTGAGCCTGGCTCATAACGCCGCGCTCCTGGACCTGAAAAGGAAACGAAGCACATGGCACGCAGTAGGGAGATTTCCAGGTCGAGGCGCTGCGGCACCAGGACAAGCGCCGCAACATCCCGACCGCCGAGCTCGAGCCGGTCATGGACGAGAAGGACAAGACGCCGATCCGGCTCGCCTATGAGCGGCGCAACCGCGACCTCGACCCGCAGCTCGTCTGGCGCGGCAAGGACGAGCAGGACTGGTCCGACCTGATCGTCCAGGCGCCGCCGCTCTACATCCAGGAGAAGGTGCACCCGAAGGTCCTGATCGACGACCTGTTGCGGCAGAGCAGCGAGCGGCGCGCCGAGGCCGGCGCCGCCGATGCCGGACCTCTTCGCCGATTTCAACGGCCTGCCCGACAAGGAGGCGTCTGACCGAGTTCTACCAGCACGACGCCAACTGGTCGAACCGGATGATCCTCGGCGACAGCCTCAGGTGATGGCGAGCCTCGCCGAGCGCGAGGGGCTGCGCGGCAAGGTGCAGTGCATCTATCTCGACCCGCCCTACGGCATCCGCTTCAACTCGAATTTCCAGTGGTCGACGACCAGCCGCGACGTCAAGGACGGCAACAAGGACCACATCACCCGCGAGCCCGAGCAGGTCAGGGCCTTCCGCGACACCTGGCGCGACGGCATCCACTCCTACCTGACCTATCTGCGCGACCGCCTGACCGTCGCCCGCGACCTCCTCGCCGACAGCGGCTCGATCTTCGTGCAGATCGGCGACGAGAACGTGCACCGCGTGCGGGCGGTGATGGACGAGGTGTTTGGTGACGACAATTTCGTTGCACAGGTGCACGATCAAGAAAACGAGCGCGGCGACAACTGCGATTTCTATCCGGTGTCACCGATTTTGTGCTTTGGTACTGCCAAAAAACGCGAATCGTCTTAAATTTCGAGCCACTGTTTATGCGAAAGTCGCGAAGGACGTGGTGGAGCGCTACTACCGCTGTGAAGATGCCCGATGGGCATTCGGCGGCCAGCTCGCCGACGGCTGAGTTGAAAGCTCGGCGAGCTGCACTGAGGGCGCGTCGATTTCTGCAGCTGATCACCTTACCAGTCAGCAGCAAGGTCGTGATACCGGTGACGACTCGGCATGGCTTTCCGTCGTTTCGAGGGACGGACATTTCGCCCGGCCCGAAAGCGCGGTTGGAACGACCACAAGATGGGATGTCACGCCTGATTAGAGCAAGCCGCATCGGGTCGTATGCGGCAAGACATCTCCGTGTACGAGCGATATTTCGACGATTTCTCTGTGCATTCCGATCAACAACTTTTGGGAGGATACCAGATCTGGCAGCTTCATGGACAAAAGATCTATGTCGTTCAAACTGCCACGAAGGTCGTCGAACGCTGCATTCTCATGACCACCGACCCCGGCGACCTCGTGCTCGACCCGACCTGCGGCTCCGGCACGACGGCCTATGTCGCCGAGCAATGGGGCCGGCGCTGGATCACGATCGACACCTCGCGCGTCGCGCTGGCGCTGGCGCGGGCGCGGATCATGGGCGCGCGCTATCCCTATTACCTGCTGGCCGACAGCCCGCGAGGGGCAGCGAAGGAGGGCGAGGTCAGCCGCACGCCGCCGAAGGAGCGCCGACGCGCGGCGACATCCGCCAGGGCTTCGTCTATGAGCGGGTGCCGCACATCACCTTGAAATCGATCGCCAACAATGCCGAGATCGACGCGATCTGGGAGAAATGGCAGGAGATGCTGGAGCCGCTGCGCGCCCGGCTCAACGCCGCCCTCGACAGGCTCAGGACAAGCTGCTCCGCGTCCTTCGAGACGCCGCTGGCGGGCTCAGGATGAGGACCTTCCTCGCACCATCAACGACCACCTCATGCAGGAGCGCACCCCGAGGGGGCGCGTCTCGAGCGCCGGCTCCGCTGACCCGTGGGAGGAATGGGAGATCCCGCGCGAGGCCGGCGCCGACTGGCCGGATGAGGCGAAGAAGCTGCACGCGGAATGGTGGGAGGCGCGGATCGCCCGGCAGAAGGAGATCGACGCCTCGATCGCCGCCAAGGCCGAGTTCGAATACCTCTACGACAAGCCCTATGCCGACAATTCGCGCATCCGCGTCGCCGGGCCGTTCACGGTCGAGAGCCTGTCGCCGCACCGCTATGTCGCCGGCGACGCCGACGACAGCCTGATCGACGAAGCGTCGCCGAGCCGCGGCGCGGAGTGCGGCGAGGAGCGATTTCGGGCAGATGGTGCTCGAAAACCTGAAGGCCGCCGGGGTGCAGCAGGCGCACAAGGAAGACCGCATCGCCTTCACCGCGCTGACGCCGTGGCCCGGGCAAATTGATCTCGGCCGAAGGGCGCTACATGCGACGGCGAGACGCGAGCGCCGCGCCGCGATCCTGATCGGCCCCGAATTCGGCATCGTGTCGCGCCCGGACCTCGTCGACGCCGCGCGCGAGGCGGCCGATGCCGGGTTCGACGTGGTGATCGCCTGCGCCTTCAATTTCGACGCGCGCTCGGCGGAGCTCGACCGCATCGGCCGCATCCCGATCCTGAAGGCGCGGATGAACCCCGACCTGCACATGGCCGGCGAGCTGAAAACCACCGGCGCCGGCAATTTGTTCGTCGTCTTCGGCGAGCCCGACATCGAGATCATGCAGGAAGCGGCGCGGCGCCGACCAGATCCAGGTCAGGATCAAGGGCGTCGATGTCTTCAAGCCGCAGACCGGCGAGATCGAATCGGGCGGCCCCGACACGATCGCCTTGTGGCTCATCGACACCGACTACAACGAGGAAAGCTTCTTCGTCCGCCACGCCTATTTCCTCGGCGCCGCGACCGACCCCTACAAGGCGCTGAAGACGACGTTGCAAGGCCGAGATCGACGAGGAAGCCTGGGCGAGCCTCAACAGCGACACCTCCCGCCCCTTCCCCAAACCCACTTCCGGCCGCATCGCCGTCAAAGTCATCAACCACCTCGGCGACGAGGTGATGAAAGTGTTTTCGGTGCGGTGACGGGCGCCGAGCGTCCCCGGCCGTCGCCGGGGCAGGCCCTTCGAGACAGCCGCTGCGCGGCTTCCTCAGGATGAGGTTTTTCTGAATGGTATCAATGTATTGCCTCATGATGAGGAGCGCCCTGCGGGCCGCGTCTCGAAGCACGCATCCGCTCGCCCGGCGGTCAGGGGTTTGTGGCGATCGCGTCGGCGCCCTCGATCCGGGCGGCGAGTGAGGCGGCGAGGAAGCGGTCGATGTCGCCGTCGAGCACCGCACCGGTATTCCCGGTCTCGACCCCGGTGCGCAGGTCCTTGACCATCTGATAGGGCTGCAGCACGTAGGACCGGATCTGATGGCCCCAGCCGATATCGGTCTTGGTCGCGTTCATCGCCTCGGTCGCCGCCTCGCGGCGCTGCAACTCGGCCTCGTAGAGGCGGGCGCGCAGCATCGCAAAGGCATGGGCGCGGTTCTGATGCTGCGAGCGCTCGCTCTGGCACTGCACGACGATGCCGCTCGGGGCGTGGGTGATGCGGATCGCGCTGTCGGTCTTGTTGACGTGCTGGCCGCCGGCGCCCGAGGCGCGGTAGGTGTCGATGCGCAGATCCTTGTCGTTGATCTCGACCTCGATCTTGTCGTCGACCACCGGATAGACCCAGACCGAGGCGAAGCTGGTGTGGCGCCGGTCGTTTGAATCGAACGGCGAGATCCGCACCAGCCGGTGCACGCCGCTCTCGGTCTTCAGCCAGCCATAGGCGTCCGGGCCGGCGATCCGGACCGTCGCCGATTTGAGCCCGGCTTCCTCGCCGCCGCTCTCTTCGAGCCATTCGACCTCGTAATCGTGGGCATCGGCCCAGCGCACATACATGCGCAACAGCATTTCGGCCCAATCCTGGGCCTCGGTGCCGCCGGCCCCGGCATGAACTTCGAGATAACAGTCGTTGCCGTCGGCTTCGCCCGAAAGCAGGCTCTCGAGTTCGCGCCGGGCCGCTTCGGCGCGCAGTCGGTCGAGCGCGGCCTCGGCCTCGGCGACGATCGCGGCCTCGCCTTCGCTTTCGCCCAACTCGATCAGTTCGACCGCCTCGTCGACCTCGCGCTCGATGCGCCGGCAGCTGCCGATCGCCTGGTCGAGCCGGGTGCGCTCGCGCAACAGCTTTTGCGCCGCAGCAGGGTCGTCCCACAGACGCGGGTTCTCGACCTCGGCGTTCAGTTCGGCGAGGCGCCGGGATGACGCATCCCAGTCAAAGATGCCTCCTCAGCAGGGTCAGCGACCTTCTGATGTCGCCGACCGCCGCCTCGATTTCGGCCCGCATATTTCGCTCCGTTGATGGTTCCGATGGATCGCTAATAGAGGCCGCCGGTGCCGCTGCCGGGCCCGCCGCGCGCCGGCAATACCGCGCTGCGGGCGCCGGCTGCGTCGCTTGCGCCGGGGCCGGCGATCATGCCGGGCGCGCCCGCGTCCGGCGCCGTCGAGCCCGGCACGGCGGGGTCTGGTCCGGCGCCGGTCGCGGCCGCGCCGAGATCGGCCGTCGCGGTGCCGCCGTCCCGGCTGTCGCCGTCGGCGCTGTCGCCGGCGGCCGGCATTCCGTCGGCATCGTCGGCGGCTTGGCCGTCGGCCTCGCGCTTCATGCCGGGCTCGGTCCCGGGCTTGTAGGCCTCGTAGATCGCCGGCCCATCGCCGGAGGCCGGCAAACCGGTCGCCGCGCTGACCCGATAGACCCGCATCCCGGGCGGGATGCGGAAATCGGTCGCCGGCACGCCTTTCAGCGCCGCGATCATAAAGTCGCGGAACACCGGCGCGGCGACATGCCCGCCGGTCTCGTCCTTGCCCAGGCTGTCGGGGTCGTCATAGCCGATATACACCCCGGCGGCGAGGTCGGGAGTGAAGCCCTCGAACCACGCGTCGCGATAATTGTTGGTAGTCCCGGTCTTGCCGGCGATCGGCCGGCCGACGGCCTTGACCGCGATCCCGGTGCCGCGCTGGACCACGCCTTCCATCATCGTGACCAGCTGATAGGCCGAGTCGGGGTCGGCCACCTGAGGCCGCTGATCCGGGACGACCGGCGCCTTCTGATCATCCCACTCGACATCGGCGCAACCGTCGCACGAGCGGTCGTCGGCGCGGAAGATGGTCTTGCCGTTGCGGTCCTGGACCCGATCGATCAGCGTCGGGGCGATGCGCTTTCCGCCGTTGACCAGCATCGCATAGGCTGCGGTCAGCCGCATCGGGGTGGTGGCCCCGGCGCCGAGGGTGTAGGCGTATTCCATCGGCACATGGTCGATGATGCCGAACCGCTCGATCGTATCGGCGACCGGCTTCATGCCGACCATCGTGGCGAGCCGGACGGTCAGCGTATCGATCGACTGCTCGAGCCCGATGCGCAGCGGGGTCGGTCCGCGAAAACTGTCGGCCTCGTAATTGCTCGGCGACCACATCGGCAAACCCGGTCCCTGGGGCAGCGAGATCGGCGCGTCGCTGACCAGCGTCGACGGCGTAAAGCCATGGTCGAGCGCCGTCAGAAACACGAACGGCTTGATCGCCGAGCCGGTTTGCCGATAGGCCTGGGTCGCGCGATCGAACTGGCTGATGGCAAAGCTGAACCCGCCGCTGACCGCGAGCACCCTGCCGGTGTGCGGATCCATTGCGATCAGCGCGCCCGACACCTCGGGGACCTGGCACAAATTGTACCCGTCGGGCGGGGTTTCGGCGCCCGCCCGGGCCTTCGCTTCCGCCGCATCCTTGCCCGCCTGCCCTTTGCCTGCCTGGCCCTTTACCGCGTGGGACGCCACGATCGGGGTGACCATCACGACATCGCCGGGTTTGACCACATCGCCGGGGCCGCGCGGAAACGGGCCGAGGCTGTTATTCCGAAGACGGCGGCGCGCCCAGCGCATCTCGGAGAACGGGATACGCCCGGTTTCACCGCTGGCGAACCCGATCTCGGCGCCGCCGGCGGCGCTGCGCAGCACGACCGCCAGCTGCCAGCCGACATCGCCGACCACGCCGGGGACCGGCACCCGAGCGAGATGCGCCGCCCAATCGCCGGCGGGGTCGATATGCGCCACCGCGCCGCGCCAACCGCCATGCACCCTGTCGTAGGCGATCAGGCCGGTGCGCAATGCCTGGTCGGCATCCTGCTGCATGCGCGGGTCGAGGCTGGTGCGCACCGACAGCCCCGATTGGTAAAGCGCCTTTTCGCCGAACCGGGCCAGCAATTGGCGCCTGACCTCCTCGGCGAAATAGGGCGCCGCCACCTGCTCGGCCGGCTGCCGGTGGTTCAGCGCGATCGGCTCGGCCTCGGCTGCGGCGGCCGATTGCCGGGTCGCCATGCCGTCCTCGACCATGCGGTCGATTACCCAATCCCGGCGGGCCTGCGCCGCCTCGGGGAAACGGGTCGGATTGTACCGGTTCGGCGCCTTTGGCAGACCGGCCAGGAAGGCCGCCTCGCCGAGCGTCAACTGGTCGAGCGATTTATTGAAATAGCCGAGCGCCGCCGCCGCGACGCCATAGGCGCCTCGGCCGAGATAGATCTCGTTCAGATAAAGTTCGAGGATCCGGTCCTTGGGCAATGCCGCCTCGATCCGGGTCGCCAGCAGGATCTCCTTGATCTTGCGCGAGGCCGACAACTCGTTGCTGAGCAGCATGTTCTTGGCGACCTGCTGGGTGATCGTCGAGGCCCCGATCGGGCGGCGATTTTCTCGAAGCCGGCCGATATCGGTGATCGCGGCCCGAGCGATAGACACCGGATCGACGCCGTGATGGCTGTAGAAATTCTTATCCTCGGCAGCGATGAAGGCATTGCTGACCAGTTTCGGGATCGCCTGGATCGGCAAGAAGACGCGCCGCTCGGTCGCATACTCGGCCAACAGCCGGCCGTCGCCGGCATAGACCCGTGTCGTGATCGGCGGCTGGTAATGGGCGAGCTGCTGGTAATCGGGCAGATCGCGGCCGAAATGCCAGAGGGTGACGCCGACAAACCCGCATCCCACGATCGCCAGCACGACCGCGCAGACAAACAAAAACCGGATAAGCTTGACCATCTGTCGCCGCGGTACCAGCGCCCCCGAGCAAACCAACCGCCGGACCGGTCGGATCGGCCCCGGGCGGCACGCGCTGTCTTATGCGCCAACCGGCTGCCGCTTCCAAGGTTCCTGTCGAGCCATAACAAGGACGAGCTGCCGCATCCCCCGCGCGCGGGCTTTGCCGACCGCGGATTGAACCGGATGAGGCCATTGTCGAACCCGCGATCTATCGTTAGATTGTAACGTGCGAAAAACCGCCGCCCGCCCAACGGGCGCCGCACTTGGCGAGGCACCGCATGCAAGCCCGTTCGATCGGCGGCGCGCGCGGCAGCGCCGGACGGCAGCGCCGGGCGAGGCGGATCGTCGAAACCCGAAGCCGTCTCGTGACGAGATTCGCCATGGCCGAGATCCAGCCCCTCTTCGAGGGTGTGAATTCAGACGCAGCCGGCTTCCTTGCACACGGGACCGCGCCGCCGGCCGAATTTCGCGCGGCCGCGGCGCGGCCCGGAGTTACGCCCGAATGGCAAAGCGCATGCTCATCGATGCCACTCATCCGGAAGAGACCCGGGTGGTGGTGCTCAACGGCAGCCGTCTCGAAGAGTTCGATGTCGAATCCTCGACCAAGCAGCAGGTAAAAGGCAATATCTATCTCGCCAGGGTCACCCGAGTAGAACCCTCGTTGCAGGCTGCCTTCGTCGAATACGGCGGCAACCGCCACGGGTTCCTCGCCTTCAGCGAGATCCATCCCGACTATTACCGGATCCCGGTGGGTGACCGCAGCGGCGAGCCGGCGGGTCATGATTCGCCGCCGCGCGAACCCGAAGCCGAGGGCCCCGAGGAAACCGGCGTGCCGCTCGAAGCGGCGCTGCCGGAGCCGGTCCGGGTCCCGGAAGCGTCCGAGGGCGGCGACGACGAAGCGGGCGAGACCGGGCCCGCCGAGGAAATCTCGGGCCCTGCGGCGAGCGAGACCGATGTGCCGAGCGCGGACCGGCACGCTCCGGCAAACTTGTCGCCCGACGAGGCGGCCCAGGCCGAGGCGAATCAGAACGAAGGCGTTTGGCGGGAGGATACGCCGGCTTCTTCGGTCATGCCGGCCGCCTCCTACACGCCGGCAACCTCGTATGAGCCGGAAACGCGGTATGGGCCCGAAACGCCGTATGGGCCCGAAACACCGTATGGGCCGGAAACCTCGTATGGGCCCGAAACCTCGTATGAGCGCGATACCTCGTATGAGCCTGAAACGCCGTATGAGGGTCAGGACTTCGCCCTGCCCGAGGCGACGGCCGCCGCGTCGGACAGGGGGGACGCTGCAACGGCATCGGAGACGGCCGGCGGCGGAGAACCGGGCGGCGAGATCGCCGAGGCGTCGCTGTGGACCGGGGAACCGGCGGCACCGGCCGAGGCCGGCGACGCCGAGTCGATCGAGACGATCGGCGGCGACGATTTCGAGGAGGCCGAGCGCCAACGCTCCCGCACGTTCCGGCGCTACAAGATCCAGGAGGTGATCAAGCGGCGCCAGATCATGCTGGTGCAGGTCACCAAGGAGGAGCGCGGCAACAAGGGTGCGGCGCTGACCACCTACCTGTCGCTGGCCGGGCGCTACTGCGTGTTGATGCCGAACACCGCCCGCGGCGGCGGCGTGTCGCGCAAGATTACCAGCATCAGCGACCGGCGCCGACTGAAGGACATCCTCGAGGAACTCGACATTCCCGACGGCATGGGGGTGATCGTGCGCACCGCCGGCGCCGAGCGCTCGAAGGCCGAAATCAAACGCGACTACGAATACCTGCTGCGGCTGTGGAACGAGATCCGCGAGCTGACGCTGAAGTCGACCGCACCGGCCCTGATCTATGAGGAAGGCAATCTGATCAAACGGTCGATCCGCGACCTCTACACCCGCGACATCGACGAGGTGCTGATCGAAGGCGAAGACGGCTATCGCACGGCCAAGGCCTTTATGAAGATGCTGATGCCGAGCCATGCCAAGCGGGTGCAGCCCTATCGCGACCCGCAGGTCGGGCTGCTGCACCGCTTTCAAGTCGAGGGCCAGATCGACGCGATCCACTCGCCGATCGTTCAGCTGCGCTCGGGCGGCTATGTGGTGATCAACCAAACCGAGGCGCTGGTCGCGATCGACGTCAACTCCGGGCGGTCGACGCGCGAGCGCAATATCGAAGAAACGGCGCTGCGCACCAATCTCGAAGCGGCCGAGGAAATTGCCCGGCAGCTGCGGCTGCGCGACCTTGCCGGCCTGATCGTCATCGACTTCATCGATATGGAGGAGCATCGCAATCAAGGGGCGGTGGAACGCCGGCTCAAGGAGGCGCTGAAGAACGATCGCGCCCGCATCCAGGTCGGCCGCATCAGCCCGTTCGGGTTACTGGAAATGTCCCGCCAGAGGCTGCGTCCGTCCTTGGCCGAAGCCTCGACGCAGCCCTGCCCGCATTGCGGCGGCGCCGGGTTCGTCCGCTCCACCGAGTCGACCGCGCTGCATGTGCTGCGCTCGATCGAGGAGGAAGGGATGCGCCGGCGGACGGCTGAGGTTACCGTCTCGGTACCGACCTCGGTGGCGCTCTACATCCTCAACCAGAAGCGCAACTCGCTGATCCAGCTGGAAGCACGCTATAATCTGCAGGTCATCGTGGCGCGCGACGATACGCTGATCCCGCCGGCATTCCGGCTGGAGCGGTTGCGTTCCTACGGGGTGGCCGAGATGGCTGCCATACCTGCCCCGCTGACCCAATCGGCGGTCGAGGAAGACCAGGCCGAGAGCGAAGACGAGAGCGAAATGCCCGAAACGGCCGAGGTGGAAACCGCCGAGGCGGAAACCTCCGATAATACGGCCGAGTCGGACCGCCGCGGCCGGAGCCGCGGCCGCAGTCGCCGCCGCCGGCGCCGGCGCGAGGATGAGCCCGCCTCGCAGGCGACCGAAGCCCTGCCGGACACCGCCGAAATGCCGGCGGAAGCGGCGATCGAAATCGCCGCGGCGCCGGATCGAGAGGCGAGCGGCGAGCGTACTCCCGAGGAGGACAGCGATGCCGACCGGCACCGCCGCCGCCGCGGGCGGCGTGGCGGCAGACGCCGAACTCACCGCGATGAGGGCGAAGAGCCGAGCTTCACGGACCCGCGGCCGGCTTCGGCGACGGTCGAGATCCTGCCGGTATCCGCAGTCGAGGCGGCGGAACCGGAAGCCGCGTGGTCGACGATTCCCGATCCGCCGCCCGAGCCGCCCGACCCGCTGCCCGCTTGGCCGCCCGCTTGGTCGCCCGCTTGGTCGACAGAACACGCAGCGGCGAGGGAAGCAGCCGCGATCGAGGCGGCAAGCCTGCCGGCGCTGGTCGGCGATCCCGCGGGCGACCTTGCCGATTCGGCCGCGACGGGCGAGAGCGACCCGCCGCAACCGGATCGCCCCGCAGCCGGGCATCCGGTAGTGTCTCACCCGGCGGCCGAGACGATCGAGATTGCCGAGATCGCGTCGCCGCCACCGGAAACGGTCGTCGCACAACCGGGCGAGAAGCCGGCGACGCCGGCGTCAAACGGCGCGGAGCCCGATCCGACTGCGGGCGGACCCGCCCTTGCGCAGCCGGCGGCCCATGGTGTCGCCGAAGCGCCGGCAACCCCGCGTCGCGGCTGGTGGCAGCGGTTGATCCAGCCATGAGCTCGGCCGACGACGGAGTTCGGCCGACAAGCCGGTCGCTGTCGGCGCCGTATTCCGGTGCGGGTGCTGCGCCCGATCGCGGCACCGGCGTAGTCCCTGTCTCGACGAGGGTGCATCGTGAAGTTTCGGCAGCGCCGGTTGAGGCGGATCGCGCGGTCGGGCTTGGCTGAGCGTCTGCGGGCCATCGCCCTGGTCTTCGCAATCCTGTTTGCCTTGGCCGGACCCGCTGCCGCACATGGCAGCGGGTCCGGGATGAGCCTGCTGCGCGACACCGAGATCGAGGCCGACATCCACACCATGATGACCCCGATCTGGAGGGTGGCCGGGCTCGATCCGCCCGCCGTCCACATCTATCTGGTGTCCGATCCGAGCATCAATTCGTTTGTCGCCGGCGGCCAGAACATCTTTCTGAATTCCGGAATGCTGCTGCGCGCGGACTCGCCGAACCAGCTGATCGGAGTGCTGGCGCACGAGAGCGGCCATATCGCCGGCGGGCATCTGTACAAGGGCGCCGAGGCGATGCGCAACGCCAGCATCGAAGAGATCATCGCCCTGGTGGCCGGCGTCGCCGCCACCGTGGCGTCGCGCGGCAGCGGAGGCGCCGGCGCGATGCTCGGCGCCGAAGGGGTCGGACAGCGCGCTTTTCTGCAATTTTCGGTCACCCAGGAAGCCACCGCCGACCACGCCGCGATGAACTACTTGGATGCCACGCATCAATCGGCCCGAGGACTGTTGCAATTCTTCGAGAAACTGCAAAGCCAGGAACTGTTGATCGGCAACCGCGAGGACCCCTATTTGACCGACCATCCGCTGACCGAGGAGCGGATCGATTATGTGCGCGACCATGTCGAGCACTCGCCCTATTCGGATGTTCCCGATCCACCGGCCTATGTCGCGATGCTGAAGCGGATCAAGGTCAAGCTCGCCGCCTTTACCGAGCCTCCGTCGACGACTTTGGCCGCATACCCGCAGAGCGACGGCTCGGTTCTGGCCCGTTACGCGCGCGCCATTGCCGATTACCGGATTCCGCAACTCGACCAGGCATTGCCGATCGTCGACGGGCTGATAAGGGACTATCCGACCGATCCGTATTTTCTCGAACTCAAAGGCCAGATGCTGTTCGAGAACGGGCATATCGCCGATGCAATCGGCCCTTACGAGAAGGCGGTCCGCCTCGCGCCGAATGCGGCATTGCTGCGCATCGCCCTGGCGCAGGCGTATATCGAAGACAATGATGCGGCGATGAACAAGCGCGCGATCGCCTATCTCAACGACGCGGTCCGGACCGAGGCCAAGGACACCGAGGCTTGGCATCTGCTGGCGACCGCCTATGGGCGGGACAGCCAGATCGGCATGGCGGCCTTGGCGCTGGCCGAGGAGGGGCTCGCCGCCGACAACAAGTCCGAAGCGGTGCAGCAGGCCAAACGGGCGCAACAATTGCTGCCGAAACGGGGCGCCGCCTATGCGCGGGCGACCGAGATACGCCGCGAGGCAAAAGACATCGAGGCTTCCGATTGACCGCCCAACGCCACCACCCCGGCATCCGTCTCAACAGGAGATTCGCCGTCATGCCGTTTCCCGCGCCGCGGGCGCTCTTGCCGATCGCCTGCGCCATACTCGCTCTGATGCCGTGGCGTCAGGTCGCCGCCGCCGACATCGCGCCGGCGCAACGCGAACAGATCGAAACGATCATTCACGACTACCTGCTCAAAAACCCGGATGTCCTGGTCGACGCGCTGCACGCGGCCCAGGATAAATTGGACCACGCCGCCGACGCCAAATCGTCGCAAGCCGTCGCCGCGCACCGGCAGCAGGTGTTCAACGACCCGGCAACCCCAGCGGCCGGCAATCCGAAGGGCGACGTGACCTTGGTGGAGTTTTTCGATTACCGCTGCCCCTATTGCAAGCAGGTCCAGCCGGCGATCGAGGCGCTGCTGAAGGAGGATCCCAAGCTGCGCATTCTCTATGAGGAATTCCCGATTCTCGGGCCGGTGTCGGTCACCGCCGCCCATGCCGCCCTGGCGGCAAAGCTCCAAGGCAAATACCAGGCGTTTCACGACGCGATGATGACGGCGCGCGGCAACATCACCGATGACAGCGTCTACCAGGTCGCCGGCGAGGTCGGGCTCGATGTCGCCCGGCTCAAGCGCGACATGGCCTCGCCCGCCGTCGCGCAGCAGGTCAAGGCCAATCTGGCGCTGGCCGATGCGCTCGACATCCGCGGCACTCCGGCCTTCATCGTCGGCGACCACGTCGTTCCCGGCGCTGTCGACGTCGACGGGCTGAAGAAATTCGTCGCCCAGGCCCGCAGCAAGGGTTAAGCGCGGGCCCCTCAAGATGCCGGCCCGCTCAGCATCATCGCATTGCCAGCGCGCCCTGCGGCGTCACGTGGTCCTGAAGTCGGAGGCCCCAGGCGCCTCGCCATTAGGCGCCTTGCGCGCCGAACAACTCGTGTTTGGCTGACACTCGCCTGAAGCCGGTCGGCGGGGTCTCGATCAGTCTCGGCTTTTTCCCCGTTGCCCCTTTGCGCTGCCAGATTGCATTATAGACGCAAGCGCCGGTGGTTTGGCCTCTGAGCACATAATAGGGATCTATTTGTCCCACGAATGTTTGGCCGGACGGGCTCTGCATTCTGACCTCTCCTTGCGGGGTCACATATCCCTGATAGGTGAGATCGAGCGCCGCGAACCGTGCCGCACCGTTTTGGATCGTCAAGGCCGGCGCTACCGGGAAATTTGGGCAATTCGATCCGGCGGCGCTCAGGTTCTGAGTGAAACTGCCGATGTAGGTTCCATCGTAGTAGGTCGTCGTCTGGGGCTGGCCTTCGGTCGCGGCCATAGTCGGCGGCGGCGGTTGCTGCGGCGCGCAAGCAGCAATGGCGAGAACCGGTACGGAGAGCAAAAAGAAGCGTCTCATCTGTTCCTCCCTTCTGAGGTAAACTCGGACGTGGATAGGTAGCTCGTTACATATCGGCGTCCAATTTTTTTGGCGTTCTAATTTTATAGCCGTCGCTTGCGGTCAATCGGCATTGACGACCCTGCGGGACCAGTGCGGGGTCGGCGAGGCCGGGCGCGTCGCGATGACATGATCGCCAGGATTGGATCCGGGCCCGGTCCGCGTCGGTCAACGAGCCGGCACCACGCCCTGCGGGTTGATCTGGCGATAATCGGATCTGGCCTGCTCGTTGCGCAGCAGGTGGATCGGCGCCGAGTCGCAGGCGAGATTTTTCAATTCAAGGCGATGCGGACGCGAAATGCCGGCCGAGGAACGAAAATAGCCGTAAAGCTTCACGGGTCTCCCGGAATGCTACTCCGCCGCGGCGGCTGCGGGATGGGTCAGCTGCAGCGCCTGCTGGGCGATGGCGGCGTTCGCCGGCGCCGAGGGCTCGCCCTCGCCGGCGAGCTGGACGGTCGGGAAGGCGAATTTGATGCCGTTGGCGTCGAAAGCTTTTTTGATCCGGAACAGGGCCTGCCGCCGGACGACGAAATTCTCGCCTGGCAACGTCATCATCTTCATCCGGATCTGGACCGCGTAATCGCCGAACGCGTCGACGCCCTGCATCTTCAGCGGCTCGAGGATCACCGGCGCGAATTCGGGGTCCTTGGCCAGATCCAGCCCGATCTGCTTGATCAGCTTGCGGGCGAGGTCGATATCGCTGTCATAGGTGATGCCGACCGTCAGCTTGTCGATGACCCAGTCGCGGCTCATGTTCTGGACGGCGCCCAACAGACTGAACGGCACCGTGTAGACGGGGCCGCGTTGGTGCCGCAGCCGGACCGAGCGGATGCTGAAGCCTTCGACCGTGCCCTTGTAATTTCCGCTCTGGATGTATTCGCCGATCCGGAAGGCGTCGTCGAGCAGGTAGAACATTCCTGCGATGATGTCGCGGACAAAGGTCTGCGCCCCAAAGCCGATGGCGACGCCGAGGACGCTGAGAGCGGCGATCAGCGGGCCGATCTCGACGCCCATTGCCGCTAGCGCCATCAGTGCGGCGGCGGCAACAACGACGACGAACAGGATGTTGCGGAAAATCGGCAGCAAGGTGCGCAACCGCGCTCGTCGTCGCGCCTCGTCGGTGTTCGGAAGACCCGGATCGTCATCTGGCGGCGAGCTTGATGTCGATCGCGGCCTTTGCGACGTGCCAGATGAAATTGGCGATCAGCGCAATGGCGACGGCGCTCAGAGCGCCGTGCGCGATGCGGGTCATCATCGTCTCTCGCCCGGCCAGGCTTTCCATGTCGACGCCCCAGCCCCAGGCGAGCAGCGCCAGCGCGCCGATGATCAATGCCGCGCGCAGGCCGCGCTCGAGAAAGACGGCGGTGAGGGTCGGCGCGCCGGCAACTTCGATCGTACCGGGCGGGCGCAGCAGATGCTCGACCGCGCGCCGGGTCAAGCGGTCGGCGAGAGGCCAGACAATGATCACCACGAGCAACCAGAAAGCCGGCATCGCTCCTGCAACGCGCAGCCCCCACAGCAACACAAGCCCGACCGTCAGCAGCACGTTTACCTTGACGTTACTCAAGTGGCGGGTTTCGTGGTACTGGTTCGGACCCGATTTCGCTGCTGTTCGGGAGCGGTCGGCGCCACAAGGCCTCCAGCACGATCGCGATCCAGGAGAGGCCAAGGATGGCCCCCACGACGTTGACCGCCGCTGCCGAAATGCCGAAGGCGTCCTCCAGGCCGCGGGCTACCAAGCCGAGCGCCAACCAGCCGACGATTATGCGCAGTCGCAGATACCAGTACCGCGCCGCCGCCGTATCCATCGGGATGACACGAAATTGTTCGTTGTACGGCGCCAACAGAAATCGGCCGAGCACCGCGGTGATGCGGATCGCCAGAAGGACGATCAGAAAGCCTAAAACGATCTGGCGCAGCAGCCCCGGCCAGTGAAATACGAGGAATGCGCCGATACTGCCGACGGCATAGGCTATCGACCAGACCCAAGGCAAAGGCCGCCCGCTCGGCGACGAGACGCACGCGATCGCCAACCGTATCCACCGGATGCCGTTCCAGGTTCTCGCGCATGCGCCGCGTAGCGCGGCTAAACAGTGCTTCGAAGCCAAAGCCGAGACCCACGAAAGGCAGCGAGCAGGGTCAGGATGCGCGCCGGCCTCCGACCTCCCAGGCGTTCTTGGAACACATCCGCCGCATGCGCGAACTCCGCCGGTATGCCCGGCAGCACTTCGATCATGTCAGCGAAGTGCTGCGCGCACCGCGTCGAGCCGCGAGGACATCATCTCCGCCGGGGAATCGTCCTTGGGCTTGGCCGGCGCCGGATCAGCAGCCTCGGTTGCATGCTGCTGCTTCAACCAGGCCTGCACCTTGGCATCAGCCAGCAGGCTCAAGAGCGCGTCGATTTCGGCCGGACTTGCCGTCTCGGCCGAGGCCTTCGCCGATTTGGTGGAAGACGCTGTTCCGCCGGCGGCGTAGGAGGCCGACAGCGTCGCGACGCCGATCAACAGCGCCGCGAGCCATACGACAACGGCGCGCCGGGCAAGCCCGACCGCAGCCTGTCTAATCGGCAGGCGCTCCGCGGGCAACCCTGCGGCCGAAGATCCAGTCCTTGTAGGTGTCGCCCGGCATCGGACCTTTCGCGTGCGCATCGAGCGCCTCCTGGTCGCGCCACTTCTCGACCAAAAAGACATGCCTGTCGTCGTCTCTCGGCAGCATGATATCGAATTGCAGACAGCCGTCATCGTTGCGCGAGCGCCGGGCATGATTGCTCATCAGTTCGATGAACCGGCCGCGGTGTTCGGGTTTGACCTCGAAATCGACGACAATCATGACCTGGCTCATCGGCGTTCCCTTTCTGCACCATTTTGCGTCATCATTGCGCCTTGCGGCGCGCCGAGGCAAGTGTGCGTTCCAAAACCTGCGGGAGATTCAACCATGGCTGACGACGCCCTGCGCACGATTATGCCGATTGCCGGCTGGCCCGAGGAACGAGCCCGCGAGGTCGAGATCACCGGCGGCGCCGACCCGGTATCTGCCGACGCCGTTCCGCATCGGCGCCGCCGGCGCCGCCGCGCTCGCTGCGACCGGGCTCGCCGCCGCCGATCTGTGGGAGTTGCGCACCGGGCGCCGCCAGCGGGTCTCGGTCGATCTGCGCCGGGCGGTCGCGTCGTTGCGCAGCGGCCATTACATGCAGATCGACGGTGCTGCGATCTCGACCGAGCGCAACCCGGTGATGGGCGTCTATCCGGCCAAGAACGGCCGCTGGAGCTACATCCACGCCAATTTCCCGAACCACCGCGCCGCGGCAATCGGCGTGCTCGGCGTGCCGGAAGAGCGCGAGGCGGTGCGCCGGGCCGTGGCCAAATGGGACGCGCTCGAACTCGAAGAGGCGATCATCGCCGCCAAGGGGGCGGGCGGCATGGTGCGCAGCATGGCCGAATGGGCGCAGCACCCGCAGGCCGCGGCGATCGCCTCGCTGCCGTTGATGGAGATCGTCAAGATCGGCGACAGCGCCGCGGAGGCGCTGCCCGAGGGCGGCCGGCCATTGTCCGGCATTCGCGTGCTCGACCTGACGCGGGTCCTCGCCGGACCGACCTCGGCCCGCACATTGGCCGAGCATGGGGCCGAGGTGATGAAGATCACCGCACCGCATCTGCCGAATATCGGCTATCAGGAATACGATACCGGCCACGGCAAATTGCAGGCCCATCTCGACCTGCGCCAGCCGCGCGATCTCGACACGCTTTTGGGGCTGGTGCGCGAGGCCGACGTATTCACCCAGGGCTACCGGCCGGGCACGCTCGGCAATCGCGGCCTGTCGCCGCAGGAATTGGCGCGGCTGCGGCCGGGGCTCGTCTATGTGTCGATGTGCGCCTTCAGCCATGTCGGGCCGTGGGCCTCGCGCCGCGGTTTCGACACCGTGGTGCAGACCGTCAGCGGGATCACCACGCGCCAGGGCGAGCTGTTCCCGGGGGCCAGCCCCGGCCCGCAATTCTATCCGGTTTCGGCGATCGACTACCTGACCGGCTATCTGATGGCGTTCGGCGCGATGGCGGCGTTGGCGCGGCGGGCGCGCGAGGGCGGCAGCTGGCTGGTTCGCATCTCGCTGGCGCAGACCGGCAAGTGGCTGGTCGATCGCGGCCAGGTGCCGGAAACGGCGCTGAAGGACGTCGGCAAGGAACTCGATCCGGCCGAGATCGCGCGCTGGTCGATCGAGAGCGACACGCCGGTCGGGCGGCTGCGCCATCTCGGGCCGACCGTCGGCCTGTCCGAGACCGCCCCCTATTGGGCGCGCCCGACCGCCCCGCTCGGCTCGCATCAGCCGGTCTGGCCGGCCCGCGCCGCCTGAGGGCGCTGTTCTCGGTCAGATCCCGACGCGGGTCGCGGTTGCGCTTCGATCCTTCGATCGTGTTTGCTTTGGCGGCGCAGACGCATTCCGAGGGCGCGGTGCGCGGCTCGGAACGGGCCGGAAGCACCCGGATCGAAAGCCGCGTCAACTTTTCGATATCGCGCAGATAGGGCCGTTCCTCGTCGCTGCACAGGGAAATCGCCGTCCCGCCTGCACCGGCGCGCGCGGTGCGGCCGATCCGGTGGACATAATCCTCCGGCACATTCGGCAGCTCGAAGTTGACGACGTGCGACACCCCCTCGACATCGATCCCGCGCGCGGCGATGTCGGTGGCGACGAGCACCCGGGCGTGACCGGCGCGGAAGGCCGCCAGCGCGCGTTCCCGCTGGGGTTGCGATTTGTTGCCGTGAATGGCGATCGCCTCGATGCCGGCGCCGACGAGGTGGCGCACCACCCGGTCTGCCCCGTGTTTCGTCCGGGTGAAGACCAGCACCCGGGCAAAAGCAGGCTCTTTGAGCAGCGTCGCCAGCAGATCCCGCTTCTCCGCAGCCGCAACGAACAAGACCCTCTGGTCGACGAGATCGACCGTCGTCGCCGCCGGCGTAACCGACACCTTGACCGGGTCGTTGAGGTATTGCTCGGCGAGAGCAGCGATCGTCCTCGGCATCGTCGCCGAGAACAGCAGCGTTTGGCGCCGACGCGGCACCAGCGCCACCAGCCGCTTCAACGCGTGGATGAAACCCAGGTCGAGCATCCGGTCGGCCTCGTCCAAAACCAGGATCTCGACCGCCGAGAGCGCAACGGATTTCTGGTCGATCAGATCGAGCAACCGTCCCGGCGTCGCGACCAGGATGTCCACGCCCTGCGCGAGCCGGCGCTGTTGCGGCCCGATCGGGACGCCGCCGAAAACGACCGCCGTGGCGAGCGGCAGCTCGCGGCCGTAAGCGCGGAAACTGTCGGCGATCTGGGCCGCCAGCTCACGCGTGGGGCTGAGCACGAGCGCTCGGCAGGTCCTCGGCGCCGTCCGTTTCGGAGCGACGAAAAACCGCTGCAGGATCGGCAGTGCGAAGGCGGCCGTCTTGCCGGTTCCGGTCTGGGCAATGCCGCACAGGTCGCGGCCGTCGAGTACCTGCGGGATAGCCTGCGATTGGATCGGGGTCGGTGTCGCGTAGCCCTCGGCCGCAATAGCGCGGAGAATGGGCGCAGCAAGTCCAAAATCGGTGAAACCTAACAAATCTGAAATCTTTCAGTGTCGAGCCAAGCTCCTATCGGCGATATGGGATCGCCGATGCAGGCCCGATCACATAACTCGAGGCGGGAGCACGAACGTGCCACCCCTATATGCGGTTGACCAGCCCGCCTGCAAGATGGCCGGCCGACGGCGGCAGCTCGGCGCGCGACGAGGCCCGGTTTCCTGGGATGCGATCTGCAGCGGCGACCGTCGCGCCGGTCGGAACTTGGGTCGGGTTTGGCGAATCCCGAGCGGCCGCCCGCGATCGCCCTGCCGCGCGCTCATCGGGCCGGAAATAGTCAACGAAACGCGTTTATCGGCGTACCTCGCTGCGCTTTCGCTGCCAGCCGCCCGGCCGGGGAATTTGAATTCCCTACGCAATTCGCGAATATTCTAAGCACATGATCCGCCTGGGATTTATGCCTGTCGTCGGCGGTCCCTCCGGCTTTCGGCGAAGGACAGCGATTTTTCGGGTATGGTCGACCGCTTGCCGGCGCACCGATGCAGGGTAGATTGATGCGATGAACACGCCCTCCCCTCCCCTCCCCGAGCCCAAGGACCCGCAATTGCGCCGGATGGCGAATGCGCTGCGGGCCTTGGCCATGGACGCGGTCGAAAAGGCAAAATCCGGTCATCCCGGCATGCCGATGGGCATGGCCGACATCGCCGCGGTGCTGTTTACCAAATTTCTGCGGTTTGACCCGCAGGCGCCGGACTGGCCCGACCGCGACCGCTTCGTCTTGTCGAACGGGCACGGCTCGATGCTGCTCTACGGCCTGCTGCACCTGCTCGGCTACCCGGACATGACGATGGCCGAACTCGAGCGGTTCCGCCAGCTCGGCAGCCGCACCGCCGGCCACCCGGAGCGCGGCCACGCGGCCGGCATCGAGGTGACGACCGGTCCGCTCGGCCAAGGGCTCGCCAACGCCGTCGGCATGGCGCTCGCCGAGCGGATGCTGGCGGCCGAGTTCGGCGACGCGGTCGTCGATCACCATACCTACGTTTTCTGCGGCGACGGCTGCCTGATGGAGGGGATCAGCCACGAGGCGATGTCGCTCGCCGGCCATCTGCGGCTCGGCAAGCTGATCGTGCTCTACGACGACAACTCGATTTCGATCGACGGCCCGACCGACCTCGCCGTCTCCGACGATCAGCTCGACGCGGTTCCGCGCCCATGGCTGGGCCGCCGAGCGGATCGACGGGCACGACACCGACGCGATCGCCGCGGCGATCGAGCGCGCGCAGCACAGCGACCGGCCGAACCTGATCGCCTGCCGCACGATCATCGCCTTTGGCGCGCCGACCAAGGCCGGCACCGCCGCGGCGCACGGCAGCCCGCTCGGCGCCGCCGAGATCGCGGGCGGCGCGCGAGCGGCTCGGCTGGGATTACCCGCCTTTCGTCGTCCCCGACGACGTGCCGCGCGCCTGGCGCGCAGGCCGGCGCCCGCGGCGCGCCGGTGCGCCGGGCCTGGCAGGCGCGGCTCGAAGCGCTGCCGCAGGAGCGGCAGGCCGAGTTCCTGCGCCGCCAGCAAGCGGCAGTTGCCCGCCGGTCTCGACGCCGCGATCGCCGAACTCTGCGACGGATTCCGCAAGGCCGACGCCAAGATCGCCACCCGCCAGGCCTCGGGGGCGGTGCTCGACGCGCTTGTCGCCGGTCGTGCCCGAACTGGTCGGCGGCTCGGCCGACCTGACCCCCTCGAACAACACCAAGGCCAAGGGCCAGACCGAGATCGCGACCCGGCGATTTCGCCGGCCGCTATGTCCATTACGGCGTGCGCGAGCACGGCATGGCGGCGGCGATGAACGGCATCGCCGCGCATGGCGGGCTCATTCCCTATGGCGGCACCTTCCTGACCTTTTCCGATTACTGCCGCCCGTCGATCCGGCTGTCGGCGCTGCATGGCAGCTCGGCGTCGTCTATGTGATGACCCACGATTCGATCGGGCTCGGCGAGGACGGCCCGACGCACCAGCCGATCGAGCATCTCGCGGCGTTGCGGGCGATGCCCGGCCTCGACGTGTTACCGCCCGGCCGACGCGGTCGAGACCGCCGAATGCTGGGCACTGGCGCTGCGCCGGCGCGACGGCCCGTCGTTGCTGGCGCTTGACCCGGCAGGCGTTGCCGCTGCTGCGCCGCGACGCCGGCGCCGAGAACCTGTCGGCGCGCGGCGCCTATGTGCTGGCCGAGGCCGACGGCGCGCGCCAGGTGACCCTGCTCGCCACCGGCTCCGAGGTGTCGATCGCGATCGCCGCGCGCGAGCATCTGGCCCGCGACGGTATCCGCGCCGCGGTCGTCTCGATGCCGTGCTGGCGCCTCTTCGAGCGCGAGACCCGCGAATACCGAGACGCCGTGCTCGGCACGGCGCCGCGGGTCGCGGTCGAAGCCGCCGTGCAATTCGGCTGGGAGCGCTGGATCGGCCGGCGAGGCGCCTTTGTCGGGATGGAGGGTTTCGGCGCCTCGGCCCCGGCCGAGGCCCTCTATCCGCATTTCGGCATCACCGCCGGAAAAGGTTGCCGAAGCCGCCCGCTCGCTTCTATAGATTGATCGAAGAGCCTTGTAAGGAGCGAGCCATGACGGTACGGGTTGCGATCAACGGTTTCGGCCGCATCGGCCGCCTCGTGTTCCGCGCGGCGATGGAGCATCCGGGCCAGGAGATCGAGGTCGTCGGCGTCAACGACCTTGGCCCGGTCGAAACCAATGCGCACCTGCTGCGCTACGACAGCGTCCACGGCCGCTACCCGCACGAGGTCACGACCGGCGAAAACTGGCTCGACGCCGGGCGCGGCAAGGTCCGCGTCACCGCCGAGCGCGACCCGGCCAAGCTGCCGTGGAAGGAATTGGGGGTCGACGTCGCACTCGAATGCACCGGCATCTTCACCAGGCGCGAGGCGGCGGCCAAGCACCTCGAAGCCGGCGCCAAGCGCGTCGTCATCTCGGCCCCAGCAGACGGCGCCGATATCACTGTGGTGATGGGGGTCAACCACGACGATCTCAGGCCCGCGCACGAGGTCATCTCCAACGCGTCGTGCACGACCAACTGCCTCGCTCCGGTCGCCTATGTGCTGCATCAGGGGATCGGAATCGAGCGCGGCTACATGACGACGATCCATTCCTATACCGGCGACCAGAGCCTCCAGGACACGCTGCACTCCGATCTGCGCCGGGCGCGCGCCGCGGCTCTGTCGCTGATCCCGACCTCGACCGGCGCGGCCAGGGCGGTCGGCCTCGTCCTGCCGGCGCTCAAAGGCAAGCTCGACGGCACCGCGATCCGGGTTCCGACCGCCAACGTTTCGTTGATCGACTTCAAGTTCGACGCGGCGCGCGAAACCTCGGCCGACGAGGTCAATTCGCTGATGGAGGATGCGGCAAAGTCGAACCGGTTGAAGGGCATCCTCGGCATCAACAAGGCGCCGACCGTCTCGGTCGACTTCAACCACGACCCGCACAGTTCGACCTTCGACGTGACCCAGACCCAGGTACTCGACAAAAGCTTTGTGCGCGTCCTGTCCTGGTACGACAACGAATGGGGCTTTTCGAACCGGATGGTCGAAGTGGCCGCCTATGTCGGCGGGCTCGCTTGAACGAAACTTAGCCCGGGCTGGCGTCGATTAAGCTGCCGCGCAGCGGGATTTCCTTCAAGCCGAGTGCGCCCAGCGTGGTCACCGCGGATATCGCCGCGGCATAGAGAAAGACCTGCGCAAAGGCCCGGTGGAAGGTGTGCATCAGACCGGCCAGCAGGTCGGCGCTCAGGTTCTCCTGCTGGTCGAGATGCAATAGCGCAATCCCCGGATCGGCGCCCAGCACATCATGGCCCGGAATGGTGAGCGCGCCCGCATTGAGCTGGCCCACCAGCAGCGCCGTCAGCAGGGCGACACCGAAGGCGCCGCCGATCAGGCGGAAGAACATCACGACGCCGAGGCCGATCCCGGTATCCTGCAGCTCGAGCGCGTTCTGCACCGGGATCACGACCGGGGCGAGCTGGAAGCCGAAGGAAAGGCCGAGACCGCCGGTCAGCAGGATGTCGAGCGGGATCGAATTGCCGAGGCCGAAGAGTGCGATCGCCGCACAGCCGAGCGTCATGGCGCCCGCGCCGAGGATCGGATAAATCCGGTAGCGTCCGGTCCGGGTCATCAATTGCCCGGCGATGTACGAGCCGAGAACGGTCCCGCCGGTCATCGGGATCAGGCGGATCCCGGCCTGGTTCGGCGCCAGCCCGGCGACCAGCTCGAAATCGAGCGGAACCAGGATGATCAGCGCGATCATGACCATCGACATTGTGAAGGTGATCAGGCAGGCCACGGCAAAGATGCGATTGGCGAAGAGCCGCAGCGGCAGCATCGGGTCGCGCGCCTCGCGCTCCCATACCAGGAGCCCGCCGAGGAGCAGCAGCCCGACCGCAAGCAGACCGAGGATGTCGGACCGAAGCCGACCGCCGGCGCCCTCGACCCGGCCGATGCCGATCAGCAACGGCGTCGCCGAAGCGATGATCAGCGCCGCCCCGATCCAGTCGACGACCGGCATTCGCCGCGGCCTTGGCAGCCGCCGCAGGTTGCGGTTGCACAGGAACAGCGCCAAGGCGCCGAACGGGATGTTGATCCAGAAGATCCAATGCCACGACAGGTAATCGGCAAAAAAGCCGCCGAGCACCGGCCCCAGCACATTCGAGACCGCCATCACGCTGGCCAGATAGCCCTGGTATTTGCCGCGTTCGCGCGGCGGGATCACATCGGCGATCGCCGCCTGCGACACCGAACGCAGTCCGCCGCCGCCGACGCCTTGCAGGATGCGCGCGCCGATCAGCTGCGGCATGGTCTGCGACAGGGCGCACAGCACCGATGCGGCGACAAACAGCGCAATCGAAGTCAGCAGGATCGGCCGCCGCCCATAGAGGTCACTGAGCCGGCCGTAGATCGGCGTCGTCACCGTCGACGCGACGAGATAGGCCGACACCACCCACGACATCAGGGCCCAGCCGTTCAGCTCGCGCGCCATCGTCGACAGCGAGGTGGCGACGATCGTCTGATCGAGGCTGGCCAGGAACATCGCCAGCATCAGACCGGACAGGATCGAGACGATCTCCGGGCGAGAGAAATGCAGCGTCGCGGGTTGCGCCAGCTCGGTCATCGGCGCCATGTGGTTGCCCTGCCGGTCGCTACAAGGCGGCCTGATGCGCGGCACAGCCGGGTTGCGTTTGGCGGATATTGGCGCGAGGCTGGGGGCATCGATCTTTGCGAGGAACACCGCCATGCTCGCCACCCCCGGCTTTCATCACCTGCATCTGAATTCGGTCGATCCGGAGCGCGCGATCGGCTTTTACGCCCGCCAGTTCCCGAGCACGGCAAAGGCCGGCTGGGGCGGCTTTCCGGCGCTCAAATCGCCGAACGACGTGCTGGTATTGTTCACCAAGGTCGCCGCGCCGCCGCCGACGATGCCGCAAAGCGCGATCTGGCATTTCGGCTGGCATGTCACCGACGCGCGCCGCAGCCTCGAGACCTACAAGGCACGCCCCGAGGTCGAATTGTTGCCGCTTTACACGACGGATGAGGGCGGCGCGGTGCTGATCAGCAGCGACACCTGGCCCAATGTCGGCAACGTCCTCGGCCTGACGCGGGCGCAGATCGCCGAGGCCAAACAAACGGGCGCCAAGCCGCCGGGCGGCGGCGGGTTTTCCTACATGCGCGGCCCCGACGACGCATTGGTCGAATATGCCGGCAACCATCCGGTCGAGCGCTTCAACCATGTGCATCTCTACCAGGAAGACCCGATCGCCGCGCATGCCTGGTACCAGCGGCATCTGAACGCCCCCAACCGGCCGGGCTATGCGCCGACCGCGGCGCCCGGCGCGGCGGTGCGCGGCGCCGACCGCACCTGGCCGGCGTTGAACCGCGACGGCATGTTCCGCACCCCGCGGGCCGGGGTCGAATTCGGCGACGTGTCGATGATGTGGTACGCCAACCAGGGCGAGGCGCCGCTCGTTTCCTCGCGCGGCCAATTGCAGGACCACATCGCGCTCAGCGTCGGCGACCTCGACGCCTGGGTCGACAAATTGAAGGGCGAGGGCGTGACCTTTCTCGAAGAACCCTACCCGCTCGGCGACACCCGCGCCGCGATGATCGAAGGCCCGAGCCGCGAGGCGCTGGAACTGGTCGAGGTCAGATAGAAGGTCGGGGTCTGTGCCGGCCTTCTATTCCAGCCGGTAGAATTTTGTCGCGGCGCCGGCGAACAGCGCGGCCTTCTCGGCGGCGGAATAGCGGGCGGCGATGCGCTTGAAGGCGTTCCACAGCACGTGATAGCTGCAGCTGCCCTTGTCGACCGGGAAGTTGCTCTCGAACATCGCCCGGTCCGGGCCGAACGCCTCGATGCAGGTTTCGATATAGGGCCGCCACGCCGCCGCCAGTTCTTCGGAACTCGGCGGCAGTTCGCCCTGGTGCACGGTGAACCCGAACATGCGCATGCCGAGCCCGCCGAGCTTGATGTGCACATTGGGGCAAGCCGCCAATGCCAGGATCTGCCGGCGCCATTCGGCGAAGACCTCGTCGCGCCGGCCGGCGTAGCGGCCGAGCCCGATGGCGCCGCCGACATGGTCGAGCACGATCGAGGTCGCCGGAAAGGCGCGCGCCAGATCGGCCAGTTCGCCGAGCTGGGTGTGGTACATCCAGGCGTCGAAGCCGAGGCCGAGCGGCGCCAGTTTGGCAAACCCCTCGCGCAGCTTCGCGTCCTTGAGCAACCCGGCCGGGCGGGCCACCATCGACCCCCACTGCGTCTGGTCGGGGTCGGTCGCGGTGATGAAGCGGATGCCGCGAAACCGCCCGCCGCCCGCCGCGATCTGCGCTTCGAGCACCGGTTCGACCGCGCCGCCCAAGGTCAGATCGGCAAACCCGACGATGCCGGCGCAGACCCGGGCGCCGCCATAACCGCCGCTCGCGGCCATCGCGGCGACGCCGTTGGCGAATTCGATCTCGCCGACCGGACGCAGTGCCGCGGGGCCGGCGGCGCGGTACATCGACAGCCATTCGAGATAGACCGTCGCGGTGACGTTGTGGCCGCTGCCGAGATCGGCGAGCAATTCGGGCAACAGATAACGGCCGGTCTCGGGCCGGTCGACCAGGTGATGATGCGGGTCGACGATCGGCAGGCCGGGTTCGATGATCTCCTCGCGCCGCTGGGCGAGCCAATCCGGCCGGACCGCCAGATGCAGGCTGGTCGGGGTCCCGGGCGTCGTCGTCTGCATCGGCTCTCCTCCGCGATCGCTGCTGGCGCAGTCTGAAACCAGGCTTTGATGCTATCATGCGCGCCGGCCGAGCGAGGAAGCAGCGAATGACCGCGGACCTGTTTTTTGCAGACAACCCGTTTTTTGCGGACGTGGACTCACGCCGTTCGGCCTGCCGCCCTTCGAGCGGATCCGGCCCGGAGCATTTTGCGCCCGCCTTCGACCGCGCCATGGCCGAGCATCGGGCCGAGATCGCGGCGATAACCGGCATGTCCGGACCGCCGAGCTTTGCCGATACGATCGAGGCCATCGAGCGCAGCGGCAAGCTGCTCGACCGGGTCAGCCGCGTGTTCTCCAACCTCGACGCCAGCGACAGCAACCCGGCGCTCGAAGCCGTCGCCCGCGACTACGCGCCGAAATTGGCCCAGCATCAGACGCAGATCGCACTCGACCCCGGCTTGTTCGCCCGCATCGCCGATCTCCACGCCCGGCGCGCCGAACTCGGGCTCGCCACCGACCAGATGCGGCTGCTCGAGCGCCACCATCTGCGCCTGGTCCGCGCCGGCGCGCTGCTCGGACCGGAACAGAAGCGGCGGATGGCGGAGATCAACGAACGCCTGGCGACCCTGCACACGCTCTTTGGGCAGAACGTATTGCATGACGAGCGCGAATGGCGGCTGGTCCTCGACGAGACCGAACTCGACGGCCTGCCCGATTTCGCCAAGACCGCCGCGGCGCAGGCGGCGGCCGAGCGCGGAATGCCGGGGCGACGGGTGGTGACCCTTGCCCGCTCCTCGGCAGAACCGTTTTTGACCTTCTCGTCGCGCCGCGATCTGCGCCGCAAATTGTGGCAGGCCTGGTCGGCGCGCGGCTCGCATCCCGGCGACGCCGACAACCGGCCGCTGATCGCCGAGATTGCGGCGCTGCGCACCGAACAGGCCCGGCTGCTCGGCTACCCGGATTTTGCCGCCTACCGGCTCGACGACTCGATGGCCAAGAACGCCGCTGCGGTCGAAGAGCTGCTGTTGCGGGTTTGGCAACCGGCCAAGGACAAGGCGGCGGTCGAACGCGGAGCGCTCGAACGGGCGGCGCGCGCCGATGGGCTCAACGAGGCGATCGAGCCGTGGGATTGGCGCTACTACGCCGAAAAGGTGCGCCGCGCCGAATACGATCTCGACGAGGCCGAGGTGAAGCCCTATTTCGTGCTCGACAACATGATCGAGGCGGCGTTCGACGCCGCCGGGCGGCTCTTTGGCCTGAGCTTTGCCGCCCGGCCGGAACTGCCCGCCTATCACTCGGACGTGCAGGTCTGGGAGGTCCGCGATCGGGCCGGCGGTCCCGTCGGCCTGTTTCTGCACGACAATTTCGCCCGACCCGGCAAGCGCTCGGGCGCGTGGTCGAGCCGCTTGCGCGACCAGTACGATCTCGACGGTCCGACTATGCCGATCGTCGTCAACAACAACAATTTCTCGCGCGGCGATGTGGCCGGCGACGAACCGACCCTGTTGAGCTTTGACGACGCCCGGACCCTGTTTCACGAATTCGGCCACGGCCTGCACGGCCTGCTGAGCCGAGTGCGGTACCGGTCGCAATCCGGCACCGCGGTCCGGCGCGATTTCGTCGAGTTCCCGTCGCAGATCTTCGAGCACTGGATGTCGACGCCGCAATTGTTGCGCAAATATGCCCGCCATTGCCGGACCGGCGAGCCGATGCCGGAGGATTTGCTGCGGCGTCTGATGGCCGCGCACAACTTCAACCAGGGATTTGCCACGGTCGAATACACGGCCTCCGCCCTGTTCGACCTCGAATTGCACCGCAACCCGGCGCCGCGGGAATTGGATATCGATGGTTTCGAGCAGGAATTTTCGGCGAAATTTGCGGTGCCGAAGGAAATCGGGCTGCGCCACCGGCCGGCCCATTTCCAGCATCTGTTCTCGGGCGGCGGCTACGCCGCCGGATATTACGCCTATCTCTGGGCCGAGGTGCTCGACGCGGACGGTTTTGCCGCCTTTACCGAGGCGGGCGACGCATTCGATCCCGGCTTGGCGGCGCGTCTGAAGGACATCTACAGCGCCGGCGACACCCGCGACCCGATGGAGCTCTACCGCGCCTTTCGCGGCCGCGAGCCGCGGATCGACGCCCTGCTGGCGCAGCGCGGCCTCGCCGCAGCAAAGACGCACCCCCGCTAACGATTGCGCAGCGGCGATCGGTCGGCTGTTCTTGCCGCGGATGCAGGCCGGCGATCACTGCGAGGCGAAGCTCGTCACCACTTGTAGACTTTCTGCAACGTTCCGCCCATCAGCGCCGCCTTGTCGCTTTCGGACAGGCGTTTGGTGTCGCGGAACGGCGCGACGCCCTGCTCATAGGTCAGCATGCCGATCGTCCGCGTCCAGTCGGTGCCCCACATGCAACGATCCAGCCCAAACGCATCGATGACCCGCAACACCGGCTCCCAGATGTCGTCGTATGGGAACGGTTGGTGCGACATCGTGCAGGCGCCGCTGATCTTCACCCTTACGTTCTCGTATCGAGCCAAGGCGAGCAGCTTGGGAAGATCGGCCCAAACATCGGTGGGGACCGGCGGGCGAGCAGGTTGCAGCAGGCCGAGATGATCGATCACGATGACCGTATCGGGGTGTCGCCGGATGTGCGGCAGGCCTTTGTCCAGGATGCCCCAGCAAAGCAAATTGACGGGCAAACCATGCCTGGCGGCGGCGGCGAAAGCGCGGTTCAAACCGGGATGGTCGGCGTCCATCGGCAGGCCGTCGCGCATGCGTATGCGAATGCCGCGCGCACCTGGTCTCGCCGCCCATTTCGCCACCACATCGTCAATCGCCGGATCGGTCGCGTCGACCGGCGTCACGACCCGAAACTTATCCGGATAGGTGTTGTAGACTTCGAGCGCGTAGCTCGGATCGTACTCATAGGCGCTGAACGACGAGACCATGATTGCACCGTCGACACCGACGCTGTTCATCGCAGCGACCATTTCCTCGCCTGTGGTGGAGTCGAGCCCGTGCGAGGGACTGGCCCACGGCCGGCCGGGATGATTTCGATCAAAGGGATGAACCTGAACGTCGATGATTGGCGTGGCCGTCTCCCTGCTTGTTCGACCCATTGTCCGTTATCCTGACCGGATTGCACAGAGTGAGGAGCGCGATGGCGGGAGGAGCGCAGACGGAAGCTCATGCTACTCACACACTGACGATGTATGATTCACCGGCCAGTGGTGCAAACCAAACGCTTGCACCCGGGCAGGTCCGCGTCGAGATTGCTTCGCGGGCGCGTCGCAATTACAGCGTAAGTGCTTGTCATTGCGAGGAGCACAGCGACGAAGCAATCTCGGTCAAGGTACGCACCTGAGCAAATCATCTGTCTGGTTTGCACCACTAACTTGCTCGTGGCCGATCCACTTGTCCGCTGCCTGCTCAGCCCTCCGATGCTGCCCGAGTTTAAGCGAGATGCTGATCGCGGCATCAGTGTGACGCGGAGAACGCCTCTGCGTGTACGATGATCTCTGAGGGAAGGAGTACGCGCATGATCGTACGGATATATACGGGCGACGACGGCCAGACCCATTTTGAAGATCTCCCCCTGCCGGCCGGGGAGAGCCGCAACGAAGCGCTTCAGGCGGGCGCCAACCTCTCCTTCCGCTGTTTCCCTGCGGATTATTGGAGCGATTGGCACACGGCACCCCGACGGCAATACATTTTTATTCTCGCGGGGCAGATGGAAATCGGGATCGGCGATGGCACGACGCGCCGTTTGGGACCGGGTGATGTGGTCCTCGCCGACGACCTCACGGGCCAGGGCCACACGACGCGCTCGGTGGGAGTTCCGCGGATCAGCGCCACTGTGCCGGTGGGCGCCTGACGCGGGTCCTGCCCCCATCCGCGTAGGAGGACACCCGATGGCATTTCGGCCACTGTGTTGTTCTGAGGCGCCGCGAGGCATCTTGGCATGAGCCGGGAAGCGCTGCCCGGCGCCATGACGCAGCCGCGACGCCGGGACGGTTCGGTTACACACGAGGAGACTGGGTATGCCAGAGCGTCAACCTATGACGACCCGATTGAAGACCCTGTTTGAACGGCCCGAATTATTTGTCTTGGCGGGCGGGATCAATCCCATTGGTGCGAAGATGGCGGAAGCGCTGGGCTATGACGCCTTCTACATGTCCGGGGGCAATACCTCGGCGCACCAACTGGGCTGGCCCGACTCCGGGACCAGTATGCGCGACATGGTGGACAACGCCCGGAAAATTGTCCTGACCGTGCAGATCCCGGTCTTTGCGGATGCCGATACAGGCTACGGCGACGCCGTCAGTACGCATTACACCGTGCGGGAATACATTCAGGCGGGCATCGCCGGCGCCCACATCGAAGACCAGACGTTTCCGCCGAAATCCGGCCCCCGCCGCCGCTGCATCTCGATAGAGGAGATGGTCGGAAAACTCCGGGCGGCGATGGATGCCAAACAGGCTCTCGACCCGGACTTCGTGATCATGGCCCGGTGCGATCTCGGCGGCGTGCCGGGCGCCGGCTTTGCGGAGATCATTGAACGTTGCCAGGCCTACAAAGCCGAAGCGCAGGTCGATGTCGTCTGCCCCAACGGCTTGCGCACCTGGGAAGAAATTCAAGAGGCGATCCGCCTCATTCCCGGGCCCGTCGTCCCCCTCATTCCCGCCGACCTGTCGCCGTATCCCTCGTTGCAGGCGCAGCAGGATGCCGGGGCCGCCGCAGCCTGGTTTCCGGCGCTGACCACCATGGCAGGCTTGCAGGCCAACTGGGATTTCTTGAGCGATTTTCAGCAGCGCGGCACGTTGGCCCTGGATGCGCTCCGTGCCCAGGCGGCCCAGAGTCCCTGGGGCGTCGCCAGTAATGGCCGCATTCTGGACGAGCCGCGTCTGCGCGCCATGGAGGAGATGTATCTTCCAGACTAAGACCGGGAGACGCTGTCCTGGTCTCTCGGCTGATCTGAGACCCGTTTTGCCGTGAAATAACGAGGCGAAAACCGGACCGGATCGAAACGTCCGTCGCCACATCAGCGGAGCGTAGTGGTGCAAACCGGACAGATGATCCCCTCGGGTGCGTACCTCGACCGAGATTGCTTCGTCTCTGAGCAATGACCAGCACTTACGCTGTCATTGCGACCCGCGGGCCTGACCTGTGGGGAAGCAATCTCGACGCGGACCTGCCCGGGAGCAAGCGCCTGGTTCATACACTAGGCAGGCTTCACCGCTAAATTCTCTAAATGACAGCGAACCCCCTGCCCTTGCCGGGGCCTTACTTCGCGACGATCCTGAAGCCGAACGCTTCGGCCAGGCTGCGGGCCGGGCGGATCGAGGCAAACAGGGCCTGGACTCGCCGCAGCCGACGCGTCTCATCGGCAAAGGGGTGCAGTTGCGTCAATGTTCGAATGAAATCCGCGGCCGATCTGTCGCGCCCCGCAAGGATGATCTGCAAGAACTCCCTGATTTCTCCGGTCCACCAGACCGCCCGCTGCGACCCCTTGCGCGTGCTCTTTTGGTCGCGCAGCGCCGTAACCAGCAGATCGCGATAATCATCGAGCCATTCCGGCAGCGGCCATGCCAACGGCAACGCGCGACTGCATTCGACCAATTTCAGTTCGGCCTGCCACGCATCGAACGCCTGGTCGCCGGATTCAGCCGCCGAGGTCACGATAACGGCGAGGAACGCCGGGCCGGCGTCAGCTTCGGCGCTCGTGCCTTGGGCATCCGGCCAGCTCTGGTTCCAGCGAGGTGCAGGTTTCGGGCGGGCCATGATCAGGGTGGTCATCGGGCTTATCTCCTATATTACCTATCGTACCGATAGGTATAGCAGTGTCAAGCGGGATCGCGGCAGGGACAAACTCGGTTTCCGGCTGCGCCGATCCGGGGCCCGGCGGAGGCGCTGGGACCGACGCCCACAACAGGCGTATTATCCGGGCAACCGGATCGGGAGTTTGACCCGCCGATTTGCCAGAGGGAGGGATTGCAATGGAAAAGAGGTTCGGCGTGGTGTCCGCGGATGGGCATTGCCGGGTGATGCACCTGCCGTTCGATCTGTGGACGAAACGTCTGGCCAGAAAATTCCAGGACAACGCCCCGCGGGTGGTAACGCGGCCGGACGGCGCCCGGCAATGGGTCGTCGAGGACCGTCCCTGGAGCGGCGTCGGCTGGGCGGGCGTGGGGAGAGGCCCGGTCAACTGCTATACCCGGGCGGGTCTGGCGGAAGAGCCGGAGCCCGGCGTCTTTCGCGCGGCGAACGCCCGATACCGCTGCGAAGATATGGACCGGGACGGGGTCGACGCCGAACTGGTCAACGGCCCTTATGAGCAGATATCGGCGATCCAGGACCCGGAACTGCGCGCGGCCTGCGTGCGCGCGGTCAACGACTGGGCGCGGGAATTATACGAAGAGTCGAACGGCCGGTTCATCATGCTGCTGCCGCTGCCGTGCCAGACGCCGCAGGAGGCCGTCGCCGAGTTGATGCGGGTCGCGGAATTCGGCCTGCCGACCGGGGTCATCTTCGATTGGGCCGGCGCGCCCGAACCGGTATTGCACCAGATGTGGGAACCGGTTTGGGCCGCCGCCGCGGAGACCGGAATGCCGGTCAACCTGCACGCCAACCCGAGCGGCGGCTCGCGCCAGATCGGGGTCGGGGTCGCCGGCCTCGAACCGCGCAACCAGTCGCTGATGCGGGTCGCCAACTTCCCGATGGGGCTGATGGCGGAACTGATGAGCGCGGTCGTCTTCTCCGGCATCTGCGACCGCCATCCCGGGGTGCGCTTTGTCCTCGAAGAGGCCGGCGTCGGCTGGGTCCCGTTCCTGTTCTGGCGGTTCGACCGCGAATACGATTTCGGCGGCCCGACCCGCGTCTTCAAACCCGACATCCCGCTGTCCGAAAACCCGACCGAGTTCGTCAGGCGTCAGGTCTTTTTCACCTTCGAGGTCGAGGAAGAGGGCGGTTTTCGCCGCGTTCCCGAGATCGGCCTGCGCAACTTCCTGTGGGCCAGCGACTTTCCCGGTCTCGACAGCCCGTGGCCGGACTCGAAGGCGATGGGCCATGCGCCGGCGGAGGCGGCGCTCGGCAAGGCGGCCCTGGACCAGCTGGTCTTCGAAAACGCGGTCAGCCTCTACAAGATCCCGGTCACCCTGCCGCAACAGCGGGCCCCCGCGTAACGCCGGGCAGAAGAAGGGCGAACAGCACGCCCTTATAGCCGCGACGCCCGTTCACGGCGTGGCAAATTGAAACTGACGTGGGTAGAGTGGCTGATCGGGTTCCCGATCGAGTGGACAACCTGCGGGCACTCGGCAACGCGCTCGTCCTGCAAATCCCGGAAGTGATCGGTAATGCAATTATATCGTGTCACAACCTCGGTTAAAGATAGCTGAGAGAGCAATACTACGGGAAACATTGATGAATCCGCTTCGATGGAAACTTGAGCATCGAGTGGCATGGCTCTTGATATGTTTAATCGGTGCTATGTTTGGAGTGATATTCGCGTGGTTTCAATCGCCGTTTTACCAAATCTCGCGATCTTCGCTTTCTGGCGAATGGGCTAATTCGGCGCGGGTATTTCTCATTTGGCTACCAAACGTGGGATTATATTGGCCGTGGCCCATCCTCGGTGCCACCATTCCTGGATTGGGATTTTATGTTTTCGAGCTTCTCGCTGGAACGCCCCCAACAGAGTCGCGCCCCAAAGCATTTCCTGAGATCGTCGGGGCTTTCGGAGCGTTGATGGAGCACTACCCAACCGCAATCCTCGATTCATCAAAACTACCAGTGTCTAAGACTCAAATGAAGCGCGTGATCAAGCGCGGGTGGACCTCAACAACGGAAGAAAGGATGAGAAATTTCTTGGAGATAACTTATGTCCATCTGAGCCAATTTCAGGATGGGGTCGGAGACGAGCCGATTGATTGCAAACTGCCAACCGATCCAGACCCGGACAAGACTTTTGCTATCCTTGACCCATATTTGCGCTTTGCGCCGATGATGACTAAAGAAGCAGATTCTTTGATGGCCGAATTTAAAAATTTCAAGCGATCTAAAACCCCGTTTTCGGCGACCGGGTACGCGAGGACGCCCAACGAGGTTCTCGATACATTGAGCCGTCCTTTTGTGAAATTGTGGCGAGGGCAATACACGCTACCCGTGGCGTTTTGGTTGTTCTTCATCCTCGGCACCTTCTTGGCACCGATTGTCATAATGATGGCATACATACCATTCTATTTCGCAGGTATGCCGCAAATAAGACCGCCTTTGTCAGTCCTCGCCATGATCATCTATCCGATATTCGCAGCCGTGGGAGTTTGGCGCAGCGCGAATGCGCGCCCGTTCCAGCGATGGCCCGTTGCTGCAGCTATCGCGAAGATCGGTGTTTGCTTCTGGCTCCTTGGGATCGCGAGCCGCGTAACCGGAATGGGATTCATGGATCTTGTGCGGCTCACAGGTTATCATCCTTAAAGGCCAACTTTGCTCTAAACTGCCAGAAATGACAGATAGAAAGATAACACGACTAGACGCTGTGCAGGATCAAATAGATTTGGCTATCAGGGCATACTTTCTGTGGGATGATTTGGTTTCCACTCTTACCTTGGCTGGAGCCGCCGAGCGGGTCTTATCAGATAAGCAGCGGGGCGATGGGCTTTGGGGGGTGAACGCATTCTCAATTAAATCTATGATCAACCTGTGTATTAAGGAAGAGTATCATAAGGAATCAGCGAAACACTTTAGACGTCACTATGATTTCTTCAGACACGCTGACCGAAAACCACAGGATGATTATGAATTCACCGAAGAATGGGTGGATTTCCTGTTATTTTTTTCGGTAGCTTCCTTCCAATTATTTAAGCAGATGACTACGGAACACATGCGCACATTCTTATACTGGTTCTATACAAAATATCCGCACTGGCTGAAACAGGAGAACCCCTTTACACAGGTCATGGTGGAAATGAAGGAGATGCTAAAGGGTGTTTCCAAACGGGAATATTTTATGATGCGCCATGGAGCAGAATACCGATAGGGCGATGTTTTGTTATCTCCCAGATCGGGTTAACACCGTTCTCTTCATGAGCGTCCTCGATCCTCCGGCATCGGAGTTAGACCGCTTAGTGGTTTCCCGAACCTTTTTGTGAGAATCGCTCGTTGCACAAAAAGGGTCGGGAATTTATGACTTTTGAGGGCAAAGCCGCTCACGGCGCCTCGCGCGCCCCGCGGCAAGCTCCCCGGATACTTCCTTCAAGTCCGCAGGTATTTGTTGAGCCAGTCCAGGGTGTGCTGCCAGGCTTCCTTGGCTGCGGCCTCGTCGTAGCGAGGGGTCGTATCGTTGTGAAAGCCGTGATTGGCGGCTTTGTAGACATGCCCCTCGTGCGGCACTTGCGCTGCCGTCAGCGCGGCGTCGAAGGCAGGCCATCCGCCGGTGATGCGCGTGTCGAGTTCGCCGTATTGCGCATTGATCGGGGCCTTGATCTTGGCGGTATCGGCAGCGCTCGGTTGGGTTCCATAGAATGGCACGGCGGCGTCCAGATCGGCGCCCATGCGCACCGCCAGGATGTTGACGATGCCGCCGCCGAAGCAGAACCCGACGGCGCCGAGCTTGCCGGTGGAGTCGGGGCGCGATTTCAGCCACATCGCCGCGGCGAGGAAGTCTTGCGTCATCTTGGCGCGGTCGACCTGGCGGAATAGTGCGGCCCCCTTCTCGTCATCGCCGGGATAGCCGCCGACCGAGGTCAGTGCGTCGGGCGCGAAGGCGATAAAGTCGGCGACCGCCAGCCGGCGCGCGACATCTTCTATGTACGGATTGAGGCCGCGATTCTCGTGGATGACCAGTACGGCAGGCAATTTTGCCGTGTTCGCCGGCCGCGCCAGGTAGCCCTTGATGCTGCCGTTGCCCTGCGGCGACGGCACCGTGACATATTCCGACTTGATCCGCTTGTCGTCGGCCGGGACCTGAATGGCCCACGCATAATTCGGCTTGAGCATCCGAAAGAGCGCCGCCGCGGTCACCCCGCCGACCGCGAATTTTTGGGCGCCATTCAAAAACTCGCGGCGGCCGATCCCGCCGTGCACGTATCCATCGAACAGGTCGAGCAGCCCCTGCGGAAAATCCGATGCCTTCTTGCGTTCCATTTCCATTCCTCCCCTGCGTCTTTGAGCCTGCAATCGACCGCACGGCCGGGCCGCGGCAGCGAGTATCCGGTCAAGCTTGTACCACGACTTGCGGCGGCGGATCAGGGAGGGCGGAAAACGCCCCGGATCGCCTGGTTCGGTTTACGATAAAGCCGGGTCCCATTCCTCGGCACGGCCGGCGAGCGGTCCGGTCGCCGGCTCGACTGCGGGACGGACTTGATCGTCGGCGGCTTCTTCGCGCAGGGTCAGATTGTCCTTGACGCTGCCCAGCACGGCTATCATCAGGTCGCGGGTGCCCGGGTTCAAACCGGCAAAAAACTCCTCGCGGATCGTCAGGTTGATATCGAGAATCCGTTCGACCACCGCCTCGGCGCCTTGGGTCAGCCACAGCGTGCGCACGCGTCGGTCGGTCGGGTGGGCGCGGCGCTCGACCAGACCCTCCTCGTGCAGTTTGTCGAGCATCCGCACCAGCGCGATCGGCTCGATGTCGAGCCAGGTCGCGACCTCCGCCTGGCTCACCCCCTGATTGCGTGCGATGTAGAGCACGACCGCCGCCTGGCGCCGGGTGATCGGCAGGCCGGTCTGGCGCGCCTTTCGGTCGAACCGGCGCTTGATCAAGCGCGATACGTCATGGACCAGAAAACCGAAGCTGCGGTCGGCCGGTTCGCGCTGGGCGCATTCGCGCTTGGCGACTGCGGCTTCGCGGCGCATCGCCGTCATTCTCCCCCCCGCCGCTCGTGTGCGAGCGCGCCCGACTCGCCCGACAAGGCTTCCTGCACGCGCGAGGGCCGATAGGGGCGGCCGACCCAGCGGGCAAAGCGGTCGAGATAGAGATAGATGACCGGGGTCGTGTACAGGGTCAGCCATTGCGAGATCAGCAGCCCGCCGACGATCGCGACGCCGAGCGGCTGCCGCAATTCGGCGCCGCCGCCCTTGCCGAAAGCGATCGGCATGGCGCCGAACAGCGCGGCGAAGGTCGTCATCATGATCGGCCGAAAGCGCAACAGGCAGGCCTGATGGATCGCCTCGCGCGGGCTCTTGCCTTCGAGGCGCTCGGCCTGCAGCGCAAAGTCGATCATCATGATCGCGTTCTTCTTGACGATGCCGATCAGCAGGATGATGCCGACGATCGCGATGACCGACAGCTCGTAGTGCAGCAGCATCAGCGCCAGCAATGCGCCGACGCCGGCCGACGGCAATGCCGACAGGATCGTGAGCGGGTGGATATAGCTCTCGTAAAGGACGCCGAGCACGATGTAGACGACCAGGATTGCGGCGGCCACCAACAGCGGCATCGACGACAGCGACGCCTGGAACGCCTGAGCGGTCCCCTGGAACGAGGCGTTCAGTGTCGGCGGCACGTGCAGCTGTTCGGCGATCGCCTGCAATCTTGTCGACGGCCTGGCCGAGCGCGACCCCGGGGGCCAGGTTGAACGACAGGGTCACCGCCGGGAAGATGCCCTGATGGCTGATGATCAGCGGCTCGGCTTTCCGGGTAAAATGCGCAAAACTGCTCAGCGGCACCTGGACGCCGCCGGGACCGGACACGTAAATCTTCGACAGCAGGTTCGGGTCGTGCTGAAACTGCGGCTGTACTTCAAGGATGACTTTGTATTGATTGGTCGCAGTATAAATCGTCGCGACCTGCCGCTGGCCGAAGGCGTCATAAAGCGTCTGATCGATCAGGGCGGCTGAGAGGCCGAGCCGGTAGGCGGCGTCGCGATCGATGTCGATTGCCAGATGGGCGGCGGCGATCTGCTGATCAGACGCGACATCCTGCAGCTCGGGGATCTTGCGCATCGCCTGTTCGAGGATCGGCGCCCAGTGGTTCAGTTCGTCCAAGTCGGTGTCGGTCAGCGTGTATTGGTATTGCGTGCGGGAGAGCCGGCCGCCGACCGTGATGTTCTGCGGCACCTGCATAAAAAACTTTGCCCCCGGGATGCCGGCGACTTTCTTGCGCAAGCGCTGGATGACCTGCTCCGCGGTCGCGTCGCGTTCGTCATAGGGCTTCAACCCCCAAAAGATGCGGGCGGTATTCTCGGCAGGGTTGTAGGTCGTTGCGCCATCATAGGAGAAAACCCCCTCGACGGCAGGATCCTGCCTGACGATATCGACGACTTGCCGCCGGATCTTGTCGGTCAGGATCATCGAAGCGTCTTCGCGAATGTCGAGTTCGCCAAAGATGAACCCGGTATCCTGCTGCGGGAAAAATCCTTTTGGCATCTTCGCATAGAGATAGCCGGTCGCGACCATCAGCAGCAGCGTCGCAATCAGCGCCGCGAATTGGTGGCGAAAGATAAAGATGAGCCCACGGTCGTAGCGCCGCAACGCCGCCTGGAAGACGCGCTCGGCGCCTCGGTTGAAGCGGCCCTTGGGATGCAGCCCTTCCTCCTTCAAGAACAGCGAGCACATAACGGGCGTCAGAGTCAGCGAAATCACCGCCGAAGCCATTACGGCGACCGCTACGGTGACGGCGAACTCGCGGAAAAGCCGGCCGATGATACCGCCCATAAAGAAAAGCGGGATAAAGACGGCGATCAGAGAAAAGGTGATCGAAATAATCGTAAAGCCGATCTGCCCGGCGCCCTTCAATGCGGCGTCGAACGGGCGCATGCCCTGCTCGATATAGCGCACGATGTTCTCGATCATCACGATCGCATCGTCGACGATAAAGCCGACCGAGATCGTCAGCGCCATCAGCGAAATGTTGTCGATGCTGAAACCGCCGGCATACATGACGCCGAACGTCGCGACCAGCGACAGCGGCACGGCCAGGCTCGGGATCACCGTCGCCCACAACGTCCGCAAAAACAGGAAGATGACGACGACGACGAGGCTGATCGTCAGCATCATCGTGAACTGCACATCGCGGATGGAGGCGCGTGTCGTCTGCGAGCGGTCCGACATCAGGTCGACATGGACCGCCGGCGGCAGCGACTGCTCGATCTTGGGCATCAACGCCCGGACATCGTCGACGACGGCTATCGTATTGGCGCCCGGCGCCTTCTGGATCGCGATGCCCTCCGCCCGCTGGTCGCCGAACCACGAACGCACGCGCTCGTTCTGCACCGAATTGACAGCGTCCCCGACATCCTTGATGCGCACCGGCGCGCCGTTTTTGTAGGCGACGATGATGTTGCCGTAGCTTTTGGCGTCGAACAGCTGGTCGTTGGTATCGAGCGCAATCGCCTGATGTTCGGTTTGGATCTCGCCCTTCGGGCGGTTTACGGTGGCCGCGACCAGCGCATTGCGGACATCTTCCAGGCCCAGACCCTTTGCGGCGAGGGACCCCGGGTTGATCTTGACGCGGGCGGCGTAAGGCATCGAGCCGAACACGAAGACCTGCCCGACCCCGGGCTCTGTCGACAGCCGCTCGGCGATGACATTGTTGGCGTAATTGTCGACCTTGTAGGGCGGGAGGTCATCGGAGTGGACCGCATAGATCAGGATGGCAAAGTCTGCCGGGTTCACCTTGCGATAGGTCGGCGGAGTGGGCATGTCCTGGGGCAACAGCCCGCTCGCCGCGTTGATCGCCTGCTGCACGTCCTGCGCCGCCGCATCGATGTTGCGCGACAGATCGAACTGCAAGGTGATCGAAGTGACGCCGACGCCGCTGAATGACGTCATCTGACTGAGCGACGGGATCGAGGTGAATTGCTGTTCGAGCGGCGTCGCGACCGCCGACGCCATCGTGCTCGGATTGGCGCCGGGGTACTGTGCCGTCACGCTGATCGTCGGGAAGTCGACATTGGGCACCGCCGCCACCGGCAAGAGGTTGTAGGCAACGATGCCGAAGACCAATACCCCCAGCATCAGCAGCGAGGTAGCGATCGGGCGACGGATAAAGGGTTCGGAAATGCTCATCGGCGTTCGCTCGTAATCGACGAGTTCGGTCCAGGCCGCTCGGCGGCGGCGGCGATCAGCCGACGGGGTGCCGCTTCAGCCGTGCCTATCCTCGGACACCGCGGCATTGGCGAGGTCGGCATCCGCTCGCGGCTGCGATCCATCGGCCCAAGCGTTGCCGTCACTCCGCCGCGTGCCTGTCGTGAGCGAGCACCGCCGCCGGCTCGCCCGAAAGCGCGGCCGCCGCCCGGGACCGTCGGTACGGTCGGCCGACCCAGCGCGCAAAGCGTTCGAGATAGAGATAGATGATCGGGGTGGTATAAAGCGTCAGCCATTGCGACACGGCCAAACCGCCGACGATGGCGATGCCGAGCGGGCGGCGCAACTCGGAGCCCGCGCCCTGGCCGAGCGCGATCGGCAGACCGCCGAACAAGGCGGCAAACGTCGTCATCATGATCGGGCGAAAGCGCAGCAGACACGCCTGGTGGATTGCCTCGCGCGGACTCTTGCCCTCGACGCGTTCCGCCTGCAGCGCAAAATCGATCATCATGATCGCATTCTTTTTGACGATGCCGATCAACAGAATGACGCCGATCATCGCGATCACGCTCAGATCGTAATGCAGCAGCTTCAGCGCCAGCAGCGCGCCGACACCAGCCGACGGCAATGCCGACAAGATCGTGATCGGGTGGATGTAGCTCTCGTAAAGCACGCCGAGGACGATATAGACGACGAGGATCGCCGCCGCGACCAGCAGCGGCGTCGACGACAGCGATGCTTTGAAGGCCTGCGCCGTGCCCTGGAACGAACCGTCGAGGGTCCCCGGCACCCGCAGCTGCGCGTCGAGCGCCTGGATCTTGTCGACCGCCTGGCCGAGCGACACGCCCGGCGTGAGATTGAACGACAGGGTCACAGCGGGGAACTGCCCCTGATGGTTGACCGAGAGCGACCCGACCTTCGAGACGAAATGGGCGAAGGCGCTGACCGGGATCTGCGCGCCGTTCGGCCCGGCGATAAAGATCGTCGACAGGGCGGTCGGACTGTTCTGAAAGTCGGGCTGAACTTCGAGGATCACCTTATATTGGCTGGTCGACGTATACATCGTCGCGACCTGCCGCTGGCCAAAGGCGTCGTAAAGCGTCTGGTCGATCAGAGACGGCGAAATCCCCATCCTCGATGCGGCGTCGCGGTCGATTTCGATCGCAATGTGCGGTGCGGCGACCTGCTGGTCGGACGCGAGGTCCTGAAGCTCCGGCAGCTTGCGCATCGCCTGTTCGATGATCGGCGCCCAATGATTGAGCTCATCCTGGTCCGTATCGGTCAGCGTGTATTGGTAAAGGGTGCGGCTGAGGCGACCGCCGACGCTGATGTCCTGCCCCGACTGCATGTAAAATTTGACCCCGCTTACGGCGGCGACTTTCGGTCGCAGACGCTGAATTATCTGGTTGGAGGTCGAGGCTCGTTGGTCGTGCGGCTTCAGCTGGATAAACACCCGGGCAGTATTCTCGGTGGGGTTGTAAGCGGTGGCGCCGGTAAACGAGAAGACGCCGAAAACGTCGGGATCCCGGCGGACGACGTCGACGATCTGCTGGGTAAGCTTGGCCATCGCGAGATAGGAGATGTCCTCGCGCGCATCGGCTTGGCCAAAGATGAAACCGGTGTCCTGCTCCGGGAAAAAACCTTTTGGGATCGTCACATAGAGATAGCCGGTCAGCACGATCAGCGCCAAGGTCGACAGCAATGTCGGCAATTGATGGCGAAAGACGAAGCCGAGCCCCCGGTCGTAGCCGCGCAGCATCCAATTGAAACCGGCCTCGGCGATCCGGTTGAACCGGTTCGCCGGATGCAATCCCTGTTCCTTCAGAAACAGCGAGCACAGCACCGGCGTCAGGGTCAGCGAAATCGCCGCCGAGGCCACCACCGCCACCGACACGGTGACGGCGAACTCGCGGAACAGGCGGCCGATGATGCCGCCCATGAACAACAGCGGGATGAAGACGGCGATAAGCGAAAAAGTGATCGAAATGATCGTGAACCCGATCTGGCCGGCGCCTTTGAGCGCCGCTTCCAGCGGCCGCATGCCCTGCTCGAGGTAGCGCACTATGTTTTCGATCATGACGACCGCGTCGTCGACGATGAAGCCGACCGAGATCGTCAGCGCCATCAGCGAAATGTTGTCGAGGCTGTAGCCGACCGCATACATGACGGCAAAAGTCGCGAGCAGCGACAGCGGCACCGCCAGGCTCGGGATCACCGTGGCCCAAATCGTCCGTAGAAACAAAAAGATGACGAGGATGACGAGGGCTATCGTCACCATCATCGTAAACTGCACGTCGTGCACCGCGGCGCGGACGACGAGCGATCGGTCCGACACGAGATCGACATGGACCGACGGCGGGAACGACTCCATGATCCGCGGGACCATCGCCTTGATCGTGTCGACCAGCTCGATGGTGTTGGCGCCGGCCTGGCGCTGGATTGCCAGACCCTCGGCCTTGGTGTCGAAATACCAGGCGCCGGTGCGCGCGTTCTGGACCGAATCGATCGCTTTGCCGACATCCCTGACGCGAACCGGCGCACCGTTGCGGTAGGCGATAATGACGTTGTTGTAGGCGGCCGCGTTGAACAGCTGGTCGTTGGTGTCGAGCGTATAAGTTTGATGCGCGCCTTCGAGGTTGCCCTTGGGCCGATCGAGCGTGGTCGCGGTCAGCGCGCTGCGCACGTCTTCGAGGCCGAGGCCGCGGGAAGCCAGCGCTGCGGGGTTGATCTGCACATGCGCGGCATAGGGCTGCTGGCCGAAAATGCGGGCCTCCGAGACGCCGGCCACGGTCGACAGCTTTTGCGCCAGGATCGTGTAGGCGTACTCGTCGACCTTGTAGATCGGCAGCGCATCGGAATGGACCGCGTAGATCAAGATCGCACGGTCGGCCGGATTGGTCTTTCGGTAGGTCGGCGGCGTCGGCAGGTCGGTCGGCAACAGACCGCTGGCGGCGTTGATCGCGGTCTGAACGTCCTGCGCGGCGCCGTCGATGTTGCGCGAAAGCCCGAATTGCAAGGTGATCGACAATGAGCCGGTACCGCTCGTCGACGTCATTTGGCTCAGCGAAGGGATCGCGGCAAATTGCTGCTCGAGCGGAGTTGCGATCGCCGACGCCATGGTGCTGGGGCTGGCGCCCGGATAGTTGACCGAGACTACGATGGTCGGAAAGTCGACGTTCGGCAGCGCCGCCACCGGCAGCAAGCCGTAGGCGCCGAGGCCGAACACCAGGACGCCGAGCATCAACAGAGAGGTCGCGATCGGCCGTCGGATAAAGGGTTCCGATATGCTCATCGGCAATTACCTGCGGGTTTCGCCCAAAGTCTGATCGGGCTGGAAAGGTTGGGGGTGGCGACAGAGGCGAGCTAGCCGGCGGCACCCGGCGGACGGGCGCCGAGCAATCTGACGCGGGCGCCGTCGGTCAGCCGATACTGGCCGTCGACAACCACCCGCTGGCCGGGGCTGAGCCCTTTGGCGACGACGGCGATGCCGTCCTGGACCGAGGCGATTTCCACGGCGCGGCGCTCGACCGTGTCATCGGGCTTGATGATATAGACGTAGTGGCCGTTCGGCCCCTCCTGCACGGTTTGCGACGGCACCGTCGCGACATTGGGGCGCACCCTCGGGATCACGCGCAGGCTGACGAATTCGCCGGGCCAAAGACGCTCATCGAGATTATCGAAACGGGCCTTCAGGTGGATCGTCCCGGTCGATTGATCGATCGCATTGTCGATCAACGTCAATCTGCCCTCGCCCAAAAGCTTCTGGCCGTCGCCGTTGTAGGCGCGAACGACGAGCGGCGCCTTCTGCTGCTGCTCGCGGATCTCGTCGAGCAATTCCTGCGGCAAGGTAAAACTGACGAAGATCGGCTTCATCTCGGTGATCGTGACGAGGGCGGTGTTGTCGTTCGCATGCACCAGGTTGCCCTTGTCGACAAGCCGCGCGCCGAGGCGGCCGTCGATCGGCGAGCGGATCTCGGCATAGCCGAGGTTGAGCCTGGCGTTGTCGATCTGCGCCGCGTCGGCTTTGATCGCCGCCTGCAAGGACCCGACCTGGGCCTTCTGCTGGTCATAGCTCTGCCGGGTCTGGTAGCCGGTGCCGAGCAGCTTGGAATACCGGTCGAGATCGAGTTCGGCGCCGGCGAGCTGGGCTTCGTCCTTTTGCTTGGCCGCTTCGGCCTGTTCGAGCGCCGCCTGATACGGCCGAGGGTCGATCTGGAACAGCGGGTCGCCTTCCTTGACCTCCTGGCCCTCTTTAAACTCGACCTTGACGATTTGGCCATCGACCCGGCTCTTGATGGCGACCGTGTTGTAGGCCTGGACCGTACCGATGCCGTGCAGAAACACCGGGACGTTTTGGGCGACGACGGTCCCGGCGACCACCGGGACCGCCGGCGGCGAAGGTTGCGCCGTCGCCTTCGGCCCATCGCCGCCCAGGATGTGCCACCAGAGGACCGCTACCGCCGCAACGACGACCGCCGCGGCGCCGAGCACACGTCCCACCATTCGGAGAGTCTCCGCCGTTTAGTTAAGTTAATCGATATCTATCATAGATAAACTCTATGGCTTTTACGAATCGCTGTCCATCGGAAACGCCGCAGGACCAAACGCCGCAGCTCGGACCGGCCTATCGCTCCGCCGGCACCTCGATCGGCGCACAATTCGTGCGCCCCGACATCAGGCAGTCCTCGAGCTTCGATTCCGCGCTGAGATCGCGGACCAGCACGACCCCGGCGATTGCCAGCGCCAGCACGATGACCAGACCCATCAGCGCCGCGGTCCGTCTGTCGTCGGTCTCGCGGTCGCTGTTCCGCAATCGATGGTCCATCGGCCCGGCCGAGTGCTCAACAGGGCGCTTGCCGGCAATATGATCTACACCGTCGCCGATGCCAAGCGGGCGGCGACGGCCGCTTCGGCGGAAACGCGGCTTCGGACCGCCCCCGGCCGGCGATCGGCGCGCCCGCGGTCGCGCGCCGCTATTCCGCCGCGGCGACGGCGGCCGGTTTCGCCGGCTCCGGGTTCAACTCGCGCAGCCGCGGCAATACCTCTTTGGCCATCAGCGTGATGTTGGCGACCGTGTCTTGATGGTCGAGGAAACCGCCCTGGCCAAAGAACAGCAGATGGCCAAAGCCGCCAACCCGGTCGTTCATCACCCTGATCTGGTCGTAGACATCGTCGGGGGTGCCGGCGAAGACGGTGGCGCTTTCCATGAATTGGTCCAATGTCGCGGTTGTGTGGTCGACCGGATTGCCGTCGCGGTCGCGGACAAAGCCGCCGCGTTTGCCGCCCGCCTTCAGCATGGCGATATTGGCGCCGAGCGAGTTGTAGCCGGGCGGGTTGGTGAAGGGTTCGAGCACGACCGGCGAGGTGCGCACATAATCGGCTGCGAGATTGGCGCGGCGCCTCCCCTCCTCGCGGGTCTCGCCGACGCCGATTACCGCGGAATAAGCAAAGCGGTCGGGGCCGGCGGTCCAGCCCAACTCCTGCGCGCGCTGGCGATAGGCGGCGAATAATGGTCCGGCGACATGACCCGACAACAGGGTGCCGACGACGTGGCCGCGCTCGGCCGCCATCCGCCCGGTATCGACACTGGTCCCAGTCATCCATACCGGCGGGGTCGGCTGTTGCAACGGCCGCGGCCAGATGTTGACGTTGCGGTAATGGAAGAATTCGCCCTCCCAGTTGAACGGGCCGTCGGTCGTCGACAATGCCTTCAGGATCAGATCATGCGCCTCCCAATAGCGGCGCATCAAATTGGCCGGGTTGCTGTTGGCCGGGGCGATCTCGTACGCCGCGCCCTTGATGAGGCCCATCTCCAACCTGCCGCCCGACAACACGTCGAGCCACGCCATCTCCTCGGCGACGCGCACCGGATCGGGGCGGTTGGCGATCGGCGAGCCGAGCGACAACAGCCGCGAGCGCTTGGTCTCGCGCGCGATGATCGCCAAGGCCATCGGCACCGAGATCGTCGAGCAGGTAGCGGTGCTGTGGTGCTCGTTGACCATGATGTCGAGCCCGACCTCGTCGCACAGCGCGAACTCGTCGAGATAGCGGTTCAACAGGCGGTGGCCGATCTGCGGGTCGTAATTGCCGCTCGGCAACACCACGCGCAACGAGCCGCGCTTCAGCCCCTCCTCCCACGCCGGGTGGTAGGCCATTTCCGAGAAATACCAGACGCGCATGAGTGCCCTCCTGTTATCGGGTGTTGGCCTCCGCGAAAGCGGCGAGTTTGTCGACAAACGCTTGCGGTTGTTCCCAATGCGGGAAATGCCCGGCGCCGGGGATCACTTCGAGCCGCGCACCCGGGATTTCGCGAGCCCAGCCTTCGCCATAGGAAGGGGTGACGATCCGATCTTCGGCGCCCCACAGCAGCAGGGTCGGCCGGTCGATCCGGTGCAGCCAGCGCTTGAGCCGCGGATTGTGCATGTAAGGCTTCCAGCCGTAGAGCGCGAAGGCCTCTCGGCCGCGCACGATGGCGGCGAGCTCGCTTTCCGGCAATCGGGTGAAATCTGTGCCGCCCTTGGCCGGGTCGGCCCAGGCGTGCCGCAGATATTCTTCACGAGTCATCGCATGCATGTCGGCGATGTCGCGCGCCTCCCGGCCGCCGAATTTGACGCCGAGCGGATCGACCAGAACCAGGCGGGAGAAGCGCGCCGTCGAGCGCACCATGAGCTCGGCCGCGATCCAGCCGCCAAAACAGGCCCCGACCAATACCGCATCCTGCAGCCCCAACTCGGCGGCGAGGTCGAGATAGAGATAGGCGAGGTCGTCGACCGAGCCCATGCCGTCGATAAGCGGGGAATTACCCCAGCCTGGATGGCTCGGCGCGATCACCCGGTAGCGCTCGGCGAGCAGATCGAGCCATGGCCGCTCAGCGCCCAGCCCCTCGCCGGCATGCAGAAACAGCAGCGGCCGGCCAGTGCCGCGCTCGACCACCTCGATGGCGGTCCCGGCGACTTCGATCGTGCGGGTCATCACGGCGCCGGGTAATGCGTGCGCAATGCCTGACCGCCGCTCTCGGCGGGCTGGGCATCGATCAGGATGAAGGCGAACACCGCCGGCGCCGAACCGGTATTGACCCACGCATGCATCGTGCCGCGCTGGACGCAGATGTCGCCTTGTTTCATATGCACGACCTGGCCGCTGTCGAATTCGAGGTCGCACTCGCCCGACAGCAGGATCGCATAGTCGACGGTCTCGGTCCGGTGCATGAATTTGGGCGCGCCCGGCGCGAATTCGGTGACCCGGACCACCGTGCCCTGGCCGCTGCCGACATAATTGTAGCGTTTGACGAAACCGGCCCGCTGCGCCGCGTCGGCGGCTGCGGAGTTGTCGACCGGCATATGATCGGTCGACCAGATTTCGCAGCCCGAAATATGCGGCCGGTTGAGCCGCGGCACCGCGGTCAGGCGCTCGTCGGTGGTGACGATCGCCTTGCCGTCTGCGTCGTGTCCGGTGACGATCCGTCTGACCTGCAACGCCATCGCGCCCTCCCGCCGACCGGTTTATGCCCGCACCAATCTACAGGCAGAAGGCCAGGCTGGCCACCGGCACGGGATCCGGCGCTCGCCTTTTCAGCCGAAGGCCGGCGGGCGCGGCTTCTGATGGAAGTCGAGGCCGTCGAGCAGATTGTAGGCCTGGGCGTCGCGCTGCTGCAGCGGCCGCAGTCCGAACCGCGCCTCGATAAAGGCCAATACCGAGGTCGTGTCGGCGACGCGGTGGTCGATATAGCCGCGCCGCGCCCAAGGGGCCACCAGCAAGGCCGGCACGCGGGTGCCGCAGCCATAGGCGTCGGGGTGCGGCGGCGACACATGGTCCCACAACCCGCCGCCCTCGTCATAGGTGACGATCGCGGCACTCCTGCCCCAACCGGCGCTCGCGCCCAGCGCCTTCAACAGCCGCATGACCCAGGCTTCGCCCCAGCGCGGCGCCGAGTTCGCCGGGTGCTCGTCATGCCCGCCCGACGCCTTGATGAACGAGACCCGCGGCAGCCGCCCCGCATGCAAATCCTCGAAAAAATCGTCGCTGTCGCGGATGTGCCCGGCTTTGACGTTGCCGAACCAGCTCGGGTAGTACTGGAACGGGTTGTGGTGCGACAAATACATCCAAGGCGAGTCAACGACGATCGATCCGTCGCCGGGCCCGAAGGCGGTCTTCAATGCCCAGGGTTTGACCGCGTTCCAGCCTTCGTTGTACCAGGCCCAGCTGAGCCCGGCGGCATTGAGCAGGTCGCCGATATTTGGATAGGTCTGCTCGTCCGGCGGCGGGCTCGCGTCGAGCGGCCCCATGAACACTTCGGTCGGGCCGTTCACCGGCGGCAGGTCGTTGATCATGATGCCGGCCTTGTCGTAGGGCTTGTCGAACACCGGCGGGTCGAGGCTGCCGATTTTTTTCGGCGGCGGGTTGTGCCGGACCGCCGAGCGCGCTGCGGCCAAATAAAGCGCGTTGCCGGTCGAGCCGCCCGACATCGCCTGAAAGAAATGGTCGAACAGCACGTACTCGTCGGCCAGACGGTGATAGTCGGGAAGGTCGCCCCGGTCGTAAAAGCCGAGCACCGCGCCCGATGGTGTGGACTGGGCGAACATCTGCTCGGCGGGATCGGTCACCGGCCCCTCTTCGAGCAGGGTGTGCTTTCCGGTCAGCGCCAGCGCCACGAACCGGTCCATGGCGCCATTGTCCATCTGCGCCCACATGCGGAAAAAATGGTGCTGCGGGTCCCACGGCACGTTGGCGCCGGCCGGGATGTAGGGAGCAAGGTGGAACGGCCGGTTGGCGAGCAGCGCATCGGCAAAGCCCGGCACCTGATAGGGCGCCGGCAGGTATTCGTAGCGCGCGCCGGCCGCGTTCTTCTGCAAGCCGGTAAAGCGCGGGTCGATATTGCCTTGCCTGTCGAGCAGGTTCGCGACCGCGGCGCCGCCCGGCGGGCGATAGGCGCCGAAATAATGGTCGAAGCTGCGGTTCTCCTGAAAGATCACGACGATGTGGTCGATCTTGTCGCGCAACCCTTGCAGGTCCGGCCCCGCGGGCGCCGCGGCCCGCGCCGGCAGGCCGAAACGCGCGGTCAGCAACGCCCCGCCGCCGGTCGCCGCGACCGATTTGAGAAATCTGCGCCGGCTTTGCCTGAGAATCGTCATCGCCATTCCCCCATTGCCGCGGGCCGAGCCTTCCCGGCGGCCGGTCACCCGCAGCCCGCGCGAATATCACGCTTTGATGACGGTTGTGAGAAGCCTGGACAAAGGGCCGTCAGCGCGGCGTGTATCTCCGCCGCGGCGGCACCAGCCATAAGAGCGCGAGGGTGTAGCCGAACACGACGACATAGAACGCCGCGAACACCCAGAGCGGCAACGGCCAGTAGATCAGCCGATCGACCCAGCCCGCGATCAGCGGCGCCGGGCTGATCGGAGAACCGGCGAGGCCGGCTTGCCAGATCGTCAGGATGCAGGCGCGTCCGGCCAGCGCCTGCGCCGCCACCGTCGCCAATGCCAGAATATGCAAGATCCGCCACCAGCCGATCCGCACGAAGCGCCAGCCGCGCAAGCCCCCGATCGGCACCGCGACCAGCCCAAACAGGTTGAACAGGATGATCGCGACATGCGCCGCGAGCACCGCATCGGCGAGGATCATATCGCTCGGCTCATACGCGGGACCCAGGCGAGCCTTGCCAAGCCCGAGGCCGCTTCGTACCTATCGTAAATCTCGAGGGAGGCAGGCGCGATGCAGTTGCACGACCAGAAACTGTTCCGGCAGCAATGCTATGTCGACGGCGAATGGACCGACGCGTTGAACCGCGGCACGATCCCGGTCACCAACCCGGCGACCGGCGAAACCCTCGGCACGGTGCCGCGGATGGGGGCGGAGGAGACCCGCCGGGCGATCGAGGCGGCCGACCGGGCGCTGCCCGGCTGGCGCGCCAAGACCGCCAAGGAGCGCGCCCAGATCCTGCGCAAATGGTTCGACCTGATGATGGCGAACCAGGACGATCTCGCGGCGCTGATGACCGCCGAGCAGGGCAAGCCCCTGGCCGAGTCGAAGGGCGAGATCGCCTATGCCGCGGCCTTCATCGAATGGTTCGGCGAGGAGGGCAAGCGCATCTACGGCGACACGATCCCGGCGCATATGGCCGACAAGCGCATCGTCGTCACCAAGGAGCCGATCGGCGTCTGCGCGGCGATCACGCCGTGGAATTTCCCGGCGGCGATGATCACCCGCAAGGCCGGCCCGGCGCTCGCCGCCGGCTGCACGATGGTGCTGAAGCCGGCGACCGCGACCCCGTTCTCGGCCCTGGCGCTGTGCGAACTGGCCGAGCGCGCCGGCGTGCCGAAGGGCGTGTTTTCCTGCGTCACCGGCCCGGCGAACGAGGTCGGCGGCGAGCTGACCTCGAACCCGACCGTGCGCAAACTGACCTTCACCGGCTCGACCGAGATCGGCAAATTGCTGATGGAGCAATGCGCCGGCACGGTCAAGAAGATGTCGCTCGAATTGGGCGGCAACGCGCCGTTCATCGTCTTCGACGACGCCGATATCGAGATGGCGGTCAAGGGCGCGATCGCCTCGAAATATCGCAATGCCGGGCAGACCTGCGTCTGCGCCAACCGCATCCTGGTGCAGGACGGCGTCTACGACGCCTTCACCGAGCGGCTCGCCGAGACCGCCGGGGCGATGAAGGTCGCCGACGGGTTCGAGCCGGGTGCGGTGATCGGCCCGCTGATCGACATGAAGGCGGTCGAGAAGGTCGAGACCCACATCGCCGACGCGGTCAAAAAGGGCGCCAAGGTGGTGATCGGCGGCCAGCGCAGCGCGCTCGGGCGGCAGCTTTTTCGAGCCGACCGTGTTGACCGATGTGACGACCGACATGATCATCACCAGGGAGGAGACCTTCGGCCCGGTCGCGCCGCTCTACCGCTTCAAGAGCGAGGCCGAGGCGGTCAAGATGGCCAACGACACCGAATTCGGCCTCGCCGCCTATTTCTACAGCCGCGACATCGGCCGCATCTGGCGCGTCGCCGAGGCGCTCGAATACGGCATCGTCGGCATCAACGAAGGCATCATCTCGACCGAGATCGCGCCCTTCGGCGGCATGAAGGAAAGCGGCATCGGCCGCGAAGGCTCGAAATACGGCATCGAGGAATTCCTCGAAGTCAAATACCTCTGCATGGGCGGCATCGACCGGTAAATTTGAGGCATCGTCCGAAGACGGGCCGGCCAGGATCAGGCGCGCGATGACAAAGGATCAGGTTAAGGCGGTATGGAAACGGGTTCCGACCTGGCCGGAAGCCCGCCAACAGGAGCTGGCAGAACTTGCCCTCGAAATCGAGGCAGAACTCGCTGGCACCGAATACGACGCCACGCCAGACGAATTGGCAGCAATCGACGAAGGCTTGCCGGGGAAACCGCGAACGAGGAGGAAGTCAAGGCGACCTTCGCCCTGTTCCGGCGGGCATGAGGGTCCAGTATTCGGTCCAGCATCGCTGGCGTGGCGTCAAGTTTTGAGACCGACTGGATGATCAGACATCACTTCCCTTGTGGGCGTGGGTTGGCGGAATTTCCTATCAGGCCATCAAACATCGAAAAAATAGCCTCCACTCCGTACCCAGCTAGGAACGCCAACGCGAGGGGGGGGAAAGTCAGTTGGCTGATAATGGGTTAAATAGACCAATCACGGCACCCATAGGGCACCCAACGAAACCCGCATAAAGTGCCAAATCGGAGAGCTTTGCGAAAAAGTGGTGCTTCTAATCTGATCTGAGATTGCTCGAATTACATACGCCATAGCCCCCGCTACACCAAACAATACGGGCAAGATAAAAGAGTTAACAATCCCAATTGCGAGGTTAGCCCTTTCCTGAACGCTCAACACTACGGTTTGCGCTCGAGTGAGGCGATCCGCAGCTTTTCGGAATGATTTGAACCAGAGGCCGGTGTCTAAAGGGTCGAGGGCAACATCGGGGCCGATTTCCACCTTGTCTGAATAAAACGGTATCGACACCTTCGCCAGCATGTTGGCCTCATACAGCATTCTATTTATATCTGAGGTCAGATCTAACGATTCGTTTGTAATTTTATTACCTCTTGCCCCCTCGTCGGGCGTCCATAAGTGCCCACTTTCGCTCGTTGCAGCGGTTAAGGAGATGAATTGATCCGACAACGCCACAAAGCGGGTCTTGTTTGCTGTAGCAAGATCTTCAATTCTTTTAGATAAATTGTTACAAGTCCATACATACAATTGCAGTAATACTAGCGGAATTATGAGGAAAAATAGTGCAATTAAATATCGCCTTGACAATCGTCAGCGAGAGATATCTTTCTTGCCGCACCGCCCGTGAGCCACAGTCGGTAAGCGCTGATGTTACGATGCGCCGCCGCAAGACAATCCATAGTAGTTGGCTGAAATCAGGTTGCATAATTTTGCGAATGCGGTCCAGAATTTCTCTGAGATTTCAGGGGTCCACGCATCATTTTCGTCGGCAATACGCGCTTCCGCGATCGCTAGGCTTAGGTCGGGCTGTAACTCCCGCACATGTTCCGCAGCGAAACGAAGAAGCGGACCTGCCTCTCCCAGGGCCTTAGCTTCGGCTTCGCTGACCTTAGACATTATTGGTACTACCCTCTTGGAACCTCCCGCTGCCTCAAATCAACGGAATTCGTTAAATGCTTTCAGAAGCTTCATCGTAGCCGGCATATTCAGCCCATCACCCGAATACCGACATTCATAAAGGCCCTGAAGATTAGAAGGCAGCTTGACGCCGTCTTCGACCAACAAGATGAACTGCCTCCCGTAAAGGGCCATCGCCGCTCCGATCTCGATCAGAACGTTTTCGTTGACCTGCGGATGCTCGTTCCCCTCGCTATCAATAAGACTCCCTCAAGCCCAACATGGATCACTGCAGCATGGCATGACCGCATCTCGTCCATGACTTTGTCTGGCACTGGCTTCGCAGACGTTTCGCGTTCTTGCGCGACCACTGCCTCAAACTTGCCAAACGCGACAAGCTCCTTAACTTGTTCAAGTATCTTACTGTTTTTGCCGTGAGTAATGAATACTCTATTGCCAGGTTGCGGTAGTTTCTCAGGCGTCCTGATTTCCAAAGTCAAGAATATTGGCAACCGGTGGTGGCTGTATCGAACCGCTTTGGCTTACAGCCTCGTCCTCTACGTTCGCCGCTAGTTCGCTGTTGGTGACGAACGCATGAGCATTCAGTTCATCGAAGACAAACCTGGTCGGTTGTCCCTTCCGACCCATTATAAGCTTACCGAGATCAGCACCCTCAGCGACCTGAAAAAAGCACACAGCTTGATCATTCAGGATCCCTGTCGCTGTCTGACGCATCGTCTCTAAAATGTTGGTGCCAGTGAGCTGCAACCTCGGTTCCGGTAAAAGTATGTTGATTACGGTGGACGGCGCGTGCGATAATTGAGACATAGGAGCGAATAGACCCTACTGCCTCTTTCAAAGCTTGCGACCGTTTTGCTCCCTTGTCTTTGGAAACGAGGCGTCCGCGCTCCGTAAGGCGCATTTTTTTCGCCGTATGTTCCTCGATCAAACCCCAGGTTTTCATTGCAGGATAGCTTGCGACCATCGAGGACTTTTTCGTCCAGAACAGCCTTTGCTTCGGCACCGGTGGCCCCTGTCGGCTTCGTAATAAGGTACCCGCACAAGGTGTCTACGTCAGCAAGAGTAGTTCGAAATCGGCAGCATCTTAAAAATTTTCTGATAGTGTCAATTGCATGTCGCCATTTATAAGCCGCTTACGTTAGAATGTCAAGTCATTTCTCCGTCGTGGTCCGACCATTGCGTTCTGGCGCGACAGCGCGGTTACAAGCGTGTGAGATCACCGGTAAGAGCAACCGAGGGCTAAGGTTGGATGCTCCCATTGCGCAACCGGTCCTCGGACAAGATCGGCGGCGAGATGACCTGGAACCCGATCGTCCGCAAGCTGCTCGACCTCCACCGGCTCGACCGAGGTCGGCAAATTGCTGATGCAGCAATGCGCCGGGACAGTCAAGAAGCTGTCGCTCGAATTGGGCGGCAACGCGCCGTTCATCGTCTTCGACGACGCCGATATCGAGGCCGCGGTCAAGGGCGCGATCGCATCGAAATACCGCAACGCCGGCCAGACCTGCGTCCGCGCCAACCGGATCCTGGTGCAGGATGGCGTCTACGACGCCTTTACCGAGCGGCTCGCCGAGACCGCCGGCGCGATGAAGGTCGCCGACGGGTTCGAGCCGGGTGCGGTGATCGGCCCGCTGATCGACATGAAGGCGGTCGAGAAGGTCGAGGCGCACATCGCCGACGCGTCAAAAAGGGCGCCAAAGTCGTCATCGGCGGCAAGCGCGTCGCGCACAGGGCGGCAGCTTCTTCGAGCCGACCGTGTTGACCGATGTGACGACCGACATGGTCATCACCAGGGAGGAGACCTTCGGCCCGGTGGCTGTTCTAACGCTTCCGGAGCGAGGCGGACGCAATCGCGAGGAGCTGCATCGCCGCTGAGCGGATGGCCCGCGGTCCCCTATCGGTTGCCCGATCTCGTCCGTTTCGCATGGCTCACCCTGTGGGCCTTTTTGAGGATTACAACCAATCCTCGGGTAATCGATCGTCCGCTTTCGACGTCCGAGGCCGAGACGGCGATCTCCTCCTGGCTGGCCCAGCCGGCCGCCGGCATTCTCGAGCCGGGCGAGCGGCACTGAGACATCCTGCTCGGCCTTGTGCACGACGGCCAGGCCGCCCGCCCGCTTGTTATGGACGCGGTCCTCGCCGTGATCGCACTCGAAAACGGCACCACGGTTTGCACAACAGATCGGGATTTCTCGCGGGTTCTCCGGACTGAAATGGACGAACCCACTGCGCAGCGAACGGCTGACCGATTCGAGGCACCGCCGGTTTGCCGGCGTACCTCCGAGGCTGGCGATCAGGCGGGGCCGGCCAGGGTCGTCGGATTTTGACGGCTCGTCGAAATGCCGTTGAGCGATCCTACTCCCGCCAAATTGCCGCCTCGGTCCATCCGAGCTCGTCGAACTCGGCGGCGCGCAGCGGCGCCTCTGCGACCGAGAAGAACTCGTCGAGCTGCGGCGGCGGTACGGCGGTGCCGCTGAGCATCGCGTGCGCCTGGCCGCGATGATGGATCTGGTGCTGGAACAGGTGCAGCAGCAGGCGATCGGCCCGCTCCGTCTGCACGCGCGCGCCGCGGTGCACCCGGATGATCCGGTCGGCCCGGCTTCGTCCAGCGCCTCGCACCAGGCGATCAAGCGACGATCGATCGCCGCCTGGGCTGGCCGCAGCTCCGCGACGGTGGGAAAGGGAATCGGATCCGCCCACGCGGCCGGGCCGAGCGTGCCGCCCTCGAGCGCATCGACGTAGAACCGGTCGATGATCAGGATGTGGTTCAAGGTCGCCCGGATCGACGGGAAAAAGCCCGTTCGCCGCGCCTCGAACTCCGCTTGCGTCAATCCGGCACAGGCCGCGAGCAGGCGATGGTTGGCCCAGGCGTTGTTGTACGCCATCGCGCGCAGGGTCTGAAGGTGTGAGGCGGGCATCCGGTCCTCCGCGTTCGTCACCGCATTTTCGCCGGTCAGCGCGGTTCCAGCCGCAATGTGGTCGGCAGCACCTCGGCGCGAACCATCGCCTGCGCGTAGGGGCTCGGCTGGTACTTTTCAAATATTCGCGGCTGACCCGCGCGATCGAATCGGCGTCGCTCACCGGGACCGCGCGAACCGCGAGCCGGCGGCCGGCAAACTCCAATGTGGCGGACCCGCCCGCCGCGAGGTCCCGGTACCAGCGCCCCTTGCCGCCGCGCACCGACCGCACAAAGGCCTCGTCATCGGCCGCCACGACCCAGATCACGATCGCACTCTCGGGGTGCCTCTCGGTCCGGATCGCGACTTCCCGGAGATCGTGCAATTCACGCAGCGTGTCCGCATCGAACTTCGCCATCGCCTTTCCTCCGTTCCGGGGCCGTCGTCCTTGGCTCGCTGGCCTTACTTGTTCCCAAATCGGGAAAAAGCAAACTCCGCGTCGGTTTGGATCGCTATCCGACGCCGCCACCCTAACCCCCCGCCGCAAGCGGGCAGGAAGCGGCATCGCACCGCCAGGTTGACGGCGAGGTTGGATATCCTATGTATATCTCTAGGAGAGGATGGGAGAGGCCGATGCAGGTGCAGGTGGCGCGCTGGGGCAACAGCCTCGGCCTGCGCATCCCCAAAGATATTGCGCTTCGGGCAGGCCTTCGCGCGGGGGCCCGGGTCGAGGTAGCAGGCCGAGGGCGACCGCATCATCATTTCTCCGGCCCGCCCGCGCTATGTCCTCGCCGAACTGTTGACGGGAATGACACCGGAGCTGATGCGGCAGGCGTTCGATTGGGGGCCGGACCAAGGCCGTGAGATCGTCGAGTGAGGCGGGGCCCTACGTGCCCGCGGCGGGCGATCTCGTCTGGACCGATTTCGATCCCCGCACCGGTCGCGAGCAGAGCGGCCGACGCCCGGCGCTGGTTGTTTCACCCGCCGAATTCTGTCGGGTGACCGAGTTCGCGATCGTCTGCCCGATAACCTCCCGCGTTCGTCCGTTTGGCACCAGCGTCGTGCTCCCGACGGGGCTGCCGGTTTCCGGGGAGATTTTGACCAGTCACGTGCGCAGCATCGACACGCTGGCCCGTCCGATCCGCTACGCGGGAGCGGCTGTTCCCGGCACAATCCTGCACGAAGTTCGCATGAAGCTGGCGGCCCTGATCGGGCTCTAGCCGGACCGGGTGTGGCGGCAGCCTCGCCGCTATTGATAATCCTAAAATTGCCTTCGTCGCATCGTATCGTTCGCAGCGTTTTGGACGTCCGGATCGATCGCAGGTCAGACGCAGGAAGGCGCACGGGTGTGGGAGGCGTCATGGCTCTTCGGCAACGCCGCTGTGGCTCGCGCCAGGGCGGCCGTTGATCAACTACACGAGAATTTTGGCTAGCAGATTTTGCTGCAGATTTCCTGCAAAAACAGCAGATGCAGCAAAATCCATTATCAACAGAACACAATGTATAGTTGTAGGAAAGATCAACGGAAAGGGGCCCGAGATCACAACCCGGAGATTCTATCCGTATCCGATCAGCTGCCGGACGGGAGGGGTGGGTGCTGGACGGTGGGCGATCGGCGGCCGGCTCAACCGCGTTCGTTGCGATGCACCGGGCATGCCTCGACCGGGGTCTGTCGCCCGCGCAATATCAGACTGGCGGGCGGCCCAAGGCTCAGCCCATGAGGGAGCGCCGCGCCGCGGAGCATGTCAGCCGAGGCTATCAGGGCTTCTCCGGCGGCCTTGCAGTGATCGCAAAGCCGGCCGGCGACGTTCATCGTGTCGCCGAAATACGCGATCTGCCGCTTGGCTACGCCGCATTCGCTGACGACGACGGGCCCGGCATGCAGGCCGGCGCGGAACCGCGGCACGACGCCGAATTCCCTGGCATAGGAAGGGCGAGATCGATCATCGCGTCTTCGACGGCGAAAAAGCACCGCAGCGATCGGCCATTTTTCTCGGGCTCCGTGCTCAGCGGCCAGGTGACGATGACCTCGTCGCCGACATAGGCATGGACCTCGCCGTCATGGTCGGCGATCGACTGGTCGATGTCGGAAAAGAAGCGGGTGATCAGATCGTGCACGCGCAGCTCGCCCAGCCGCTCGGCGAGCGCGGTCGAATCGGCGATGTCCAGAAACATGACGATCCGCTGTTCGCGTCTCGGCCGGTGGTAGGTTCCGAACAGAAAGCTGCCGAGGACACGGCCGCCGACCATCCGGCGGAACTCGAAGATCGCGCCGACGATCAGCGACGCGGAAAAACCGATGACGACGATCCGCGGCAGTTCGTCGTCAAGCCAGCGCCGCGACAGCGGAAAGGGGTAGAGCACGAACTGAAGGCCGACGGCGACGGTCGTCAGGACCGCCGTCATCGCCAGCGCCTTGATCGCGAATTCGGCGCTCAGCGGCAGCCGTCCGCAATACGCCGCCCAGCCGCGATCGCGGGATCGCCCCGAAGGCCAGGTGGACCGCCCAGCCGCTGAAGGTCAACCCCGCCGCGTGGACGCAGCTGCGCAGGTAGTTCGGCACCGTTCGCTCGTCGAGCGGGTCGAAGCGGTAGCGGTAGGCGACGCCGATCGCAATCGCCGCGATCAGCAGCCCCGCGAGGAAGCCGAGGTGCCGGCCGGCGTAGCGGAGCACAGACGGGCAGCGGCGCCGTGGCGCCGCCGAATTGCGTGCGCGGGATCTCGGTCTGCGCCAACGTCTCCTTCCTTGCGGAGCGAGCTTGGTTCTGACCCCGAATCGTTCACAACCGGACCTGCATTGCAAGTCCGCGCACTTTCCATTCGCATCACGAGTCCGGCGGCGGAGTGCCGGCCCGGCCCCACTGCTGTCCGGTTCAGATTTACGATGAATTCAAATGCTTCGAAGCACATCCTCCCCCTCGGCCGGGCTCGACCCGGCCGTCCACGTCTTGCAATGGAGGGGTCTTGCAAGAAAAAGACCTGGGTGCCCAAGCCCGGCCACGGGGTACCGGTGCTTCACTACAACCGCCAAATTAACCAATATCCGAAACCGGACAGCAGTGACGCGTTCGCGGGAATGACGAGGACGATCGGTAACACGCTGAAATCCTGGATTTATTCTTGGTCAGGCTTTTAGATCGCTCGGCCTGCGGGCTCATGTGGCGGCGGCCACCCGTTCGAGCAGTCTGTCCCAAGTGGTCGCCTTCATGCTCGGGCGAGCTTCGATGCGCGAGAGCCAATCGCTCAGGTTCCGGTGCTCCTGCAATATCTGCGCGCCTTCGGGCGCCTGCGCAAACATCGACAGATGCGGCGCGAGCAGCAGATCGGCGAGGCTCAGCGTCTGCCCCGACATCCATGAGTGGCCATCAAGCAACCGGGCGATCTCGGCGATGCAGATCCGCGCATCGGGGATCGCGCCGGCAATCGCGTCTTCATCGACCGGCCGATTGACGCGCGGGGCGACGACGCGGTTGCGGGTGATCGGCATCGAAACCTGCCGCATGACATACCAATCGGTGATGCCCATCAGCTGGTTCATCCGCGCTGCGGCGCGCGGCTCTTCCGGCTGCAGCCGCGGGCCGGGGACAACCGCGTCGACATAGCGGATGATGGCCTGCGTCTCGTACAGCATCCAGCCGTCATGCTCGAAGACCGGAATGCGGCCGAACGGGTGCCGCGACAAATGCGGTTGTTGCTTCAGCGTGCCGAACCCCATCGCGGCTAATTCATATTTTGCCCCTTTTTCTTCGAGCGCGAGCAGAGCGGCGCGCACATAAGGGCTGCCGGGAATGCCGTGAACGATCATGCCTGACATCGTAGTTGCTCCTCTCTCAGCTTGCGGTGGCATTGGCATAGTCGGCGAAATGGCGCCCCGACAGTTCCTTGCCCGAATGCGTCGCCTCCACGCAGCTGCCGTTGGAGGGGCTTCGGACCGGGCACGCTAAAACCCGAACATGTGGTCGAGGCTGAAGGCGCCGTTGCGGCCGAGGAGCCCGTGATAGCCGAACAGCCGGCAGGTGGCATCGCGGATGATCGCATAGGCTTCGGCCGCCGGCGCGGGCGCGGGTCTCGGCGTCGAACAGCGCGCGATAGCGCCACAGCCGCGAGCCCGAGCACGGGATCGCCAGGCCGGCGCGGGCGACTTCGCCGCCCTGCCCGTCATAGAGGATGATCTCGGTGGCGCTCGCCGGCCGCCACGGCAACGAGGCCGGGTAGATCAGCTGGCACAAGGTGTCGTACCGATCCTCGCCGAGCCTGAGAAACAGGCGGGTCGACAGCCCGGGCGGGCGCCCGGCATAGGATTGCGGCTCGTCGCGATAGGTCAGGATCGTGTTGAAGATGTGTGCGCCAAAGCTGGTTTCGGCGGCATGGCCGCTCGCCCGGTGGCGATAGCGGAAGACGGCATGCAGCCAGCCGTCGGCCTCGCCGCCGTCCGAGAAATCGTAGAGCAGCTCGATGTGGCCGCAGCCGTCGCCCAGCGCCTCGCACCCGGCCAGCCGGTCGAGATCGAGTGCGGTCGCATGCCCGCGCGGCAGCCGCCCGAACCGGTGGCGGGCGATCTCGCTCCCTTCGGCGTCGTAGACGATTGCCGCGATCGGCAGCTCCGCCTGATGGATGGCCATCGGCGTCGGCAATACCAGGCTTTGCCACTGCGCCGGCGGCAGGACCGGGGCCGGCAGCAGATACCCCTTGCCGAGGGTGTTTGCGAGCCCGGGCAGGCCGGGATCGGGTTTCAGATCTTCCCGTTCGACATTGACATGGGCGATCCGGCGGCGACCGCGCTCGACGATCTCGTAACGCGGCCGCACCATGTGCTTGCCGGCCCGCACTTCGATCTGCCGCGGCCAGCACAGATCGGGCAACAGCCGGCCGACATCGAGCGCGCGGCTGGCAAAGGGCGCCAGCGGCTCGGCGACCGTCGCGACTACCCCTCCTCCCATCGGGCCGAGACCGATGGCGCCGGCCGGTATCGCGACCGGATGGCTGTTCTGCAGCCACAGCACGACCCGTTCGCCCGGCGCCGGCGCCGGCAGGCCGGCATAGCGATCCGCCGGCCAGGCATTGGCGTCGTGCGTCGCCGACAGCGACACCGCATCGTCATCGGCGTCGCCGAAGGTGTCGATCGCGTATTTGACGACATCGTGCCCAGCCGCCCCGGCGATATGCAGAAAGAGCTGACCGGCGAAATCGGGAAGGCCGAAGCGGGCGCGGATCGCCCGGCTGTCGAGGATGATGGCGCTCGCCGGCGCGCAGCGCTCGCACCATTCGGCGAGGACCGCCCCGTCGCCGGCGAACAGCGTGATCCAGCAGGTCACCGCGGCAGCGCCGTAGCCCGACCAGTAATTGACCGTCGAGAGCCGCGTGTGCCGACCGTCCATATCGCGAAAAAACGCGAAATTCGTCGCGAAGTTCAGCGGGTCCAGGTAGGAGCGCCGGTTGGTCAGCCGCTCGGCCGGGATCCGCATCGCGTCGAGGGTCAAAATCTTCGCAGCCTCGGGCAGATACGGCTGCAACGGCGCGATCGCGCGATCGGCATCGAACGCGGCGACGAAAATCGAGCGCGCCCCGGCGCCCATCAGTGCGGTCGCCGGCCGTGCCGTGTGGCCGAGCAGCCTGCTGCCGATTCGGCCCACCTGCTGGACGTAGACCCCGGCGATCTTTGTTCCGGCCAGGCCGAAGATTTCGGCGAAACCCTCGGCAGCCCCGTTCGGGTCGTAGATCGCCACCGGCGAATGGCGGACGAGCGCCTCGACCAGCGCCCGCGCCGGCTCGGCGGCGCAAGGATGGGTCAGCGCCTTGTAGAGCGTGTTCCCGCCGGCCGCATTATCAAAGGTCTCGATGCGCAAAGCCATGACGGCGGATACTACAGCCCGCGCGGACGGCGCAAGCGGCGGGCCGGCGAGCTATCGCAAACCGGCCCGAGAGCGGATCGCGCGCATTCCGGCAAAGCGCCGGCACGGCCACGGCGCCCCCTCGGAGGACGGCAATCTCGCGCGGAGCGCGGCGGCGAGGTCGATGCCGCCTCTGGCAAACAACCAGGCGACGCCGCGGGTGATCAGCACCGCGAGCCAGGCGCCCGCCATCGTATCGCTGAGGTAGTGAGCGCCGACCGCGACCCGGCTTCCGGCCACGATCATCCCCGCCAGGATATAAAACAGCAGATGCCGAGGCCACAGATACCAGAGTGCCGTCATCAACGCCGCGATCGTCACGGTGTGACCCGACGGAAACGACCAGTAATCGGCCTGCCGGCCAAACCAGCTGAAACCGTAGATGTCGGCGTTGAACAAGAGTTTGGGGCGGGCCCGGCCAAAGCCGACCTTCAGCAGATCGGCAACGATGCCCGACGCGCCGAGCGAGACGAACAAAAAGGCCGGGACCCCGGACAAGGCCCGCATCGGCGAGGCGAACGGCCGCAGTCGCGCCAGTCCGCCGCCCCAATGCAGCACGCCAAAGGCGATCGCGAACACCGCCAGATAGCCCCAGGTCAGACCGAGCCGGCCGATCAGATCGAAGAGCCGATGGAAATCCGCGCCGCGGGCGTGGAGGAACCAGGCCAGGGGGCGATCGATGCGGGCGATCGACGCCATCACCAGGACCGCCACCGCCGCCGTCCCGATAAGCAGCCGAATCGTCGGCGAGATCAGGGCGCGACCGAGCGGCGGCCGGATGGCGGCTGCCCCGCGCCCGGCGATTCGGTAGAGACGCAGCAGCAACGGCGCCGCAAGCCCGTCATTCGTGACGATCCACCAGTGGAGCAATGCGGTCGTGCCGTAAACGAGCAAGCCGGCATAGACGACATCGGATAGGAAGTGGCCGCCCTGGACAATACGGACGAGCCCGATCAGGCCGCCGAAGGCGAGTGCCGCGGCAATGCCCCAGCGCCGCGGCCTCGCCGTCGGCAACAGAAAGGCAAAGCCGACCAGCGAGAAACCGAGCGCTGCATGACCCGATACAAAGGAGCAGTTATGCGCGCACTGCGATGCCGGGAGCGGCGCCGGCGTAAACCGGCGGGTCCCCCCGAATGCTTCGATCTGGGTCGGCCGGGCGCGGCCCCAATGGTCCTTGAGGACCACATTGGCAAGCAGGCCGGGCCCGAGCGCAATCGACAAGCTCAAAAACAGCAATGCCTTGCGATCGAACCGCCACAACGGCCGCTGCACCAGAAAAAGCCAGGCGCCGGCGCCGGCGATCGCCAGTACGACGCCGCAGGCGATCCAGGGGACCGCGCGGTACAGCAACTCGACAGGCGGCCATTTGCTCAGAAAGAAGCCGCCGTCCGCAGCAAAAAACAGCCCGCTCGTCCACAGGTCGAGCTGCGGCACGAGCAAGAACAGCACCAGGATCGGCACGAACAGCGCGGCATAGACCGCGACCGCCCTCACGCCGCTGTCCGCCGTTCGCGCCGGGCCAGCACCAGCGCGCGCACCACCGCACCGGCGCGGGCCGTGTCGTCCGGCACCGAATAGGTCCAGGATTCGATATGGCCGGCAAACGGGCGGGTGATTCCGGCCGCACCCATCGCCGCATGGAAGCGGGCGAATTTGGCGCTTCCGCCATCGAGTTCGAGGATGTGCACGGGTTTGCCGGTGGCCGCCGCCTCGCTGATCATCGATACCGAATCGGCGGTCACCAGCACCGCGTCGGCAAGGGCGAGATAGGCGTAATAGGGGTTTTCCCCGACACCGTCCCAGATCGCGGCCGGCAGACCGGCGAGCCGCTCGCGCAGCAAAGCCTCGCCCGCGGCGCCGGTGCGGCGCGACGGCGTCAGCAGCACCGACCCGCCGGCGTTCCGCAGGATCGCGGCCAGCGCGTCGCCGATCTCGCCCAGGCGGCGCAGCGTCAGACGATAGGCCTTGTTGGCGCCGCCGATCAGCACCGTCAGGACCGGCCGCGGCATTTCCGCCAACGCCGGAAACCGGTCGCGATCGGCGGCGAGGCGGGCCGCCGTCACCCGGTGGACGGCCCCCTTGGTCACGACCACGCGCGGGCCGCGCAGTCGGTCGTGCTCGGGTACGATGAACAGATCGAATTCGCGCCGGCCGACCTCCGGGTCCTGGATCTGCGCAGCGACCGTCCGCCCGCCGCTCGCGCGGCGGATCGCCAGCGCCGGCATCGCCGCGTTACGGCCGCAGGCGATGACCAGATCGGGCCAGGGCGGCTCGAGCCGCGCGCCGGCGCGGCCCGCCGCCTGCAACGGCAGCCACCACAACCGCGGCGGCAGACAAACCCACGGGAAGCGGACAGCCAAGCGTTTTTCGACAAACGGAAATCCGGCAGCCTCAGCCAAACCGAGCGCCTGACTTGCCATCCCAGCCTTGCCGTCGTGCAAAACCCACGCGTCCGGGGCCGATCCCATCGGCAGGATTTACGGAAATGCTTCGGCCAGGGCAAGACAACCCGCTTTGCGCAACAAAATTGCGCAACCTGGCGAGATTTTCTATGATCCGGCATGCCATTGGAGAACGCGGGATGCGGCGGATAAAGCTCGACCGTATCGATCGCCGTATCCTGCGAAACCTGCAGGCTGAAGGACGGATGACCAATGTCGAACTCGCCCGGCGCGCCGGGATTTCGGCGCCGCCCTGCCTGCGGCGGGTGCGCGCCCTCGAACAAGCCGGGATCATCCGCGGCTATCATGCCGATCTCGCTCCCGAGGCGCTGGGCTATGGCGTAACCGTCTTTGCCCAGGTCGGGCTGCTGAGCCAGGCCGAGGTCGACCTCAAGGCCTTTGAGCAACTCGTATCGGCTTGGCCGGAAGTGCGCGAGGCGCACATGCTGGCCGGGGAAACCGATTTTCTGCTGAAGATCGTCGCCGTCGATTGGGACAGCTATCAGCGCTTTCTGAGCGCCAAGCTGACCTCGGCGCCGAATGTCAGCCATGTCAGATCGGCGCTGATCCTGCGCGTCTCAAAGCAGGAACCGGGAGTGCCGATCCTCGACCAGCCCGACCGCATCGAGCCCGACGACCCCAGCCCGACCATCGCGTCGCGCGTCGTCTGAATGCGCGTCTCGAATGATGCCCCGGGCCGATCCCGGCTTCAGCAGTTTCTCGCGCTCGAATCGGCAGGGGGCATTTTTCTGTTCGTCGCCGCCTGCGTCGCGCTGATCCTGGCGAATTCCCGCTTCTCCTCGCTCTACACGAACCTCCTCGACCTGCCGCTGTCGATCCGGGCCGGGGGTCTCGCGATCGAAAAGCCGTTGCTGCTTTGGGTGAATGACGGGTTGATGGCGATCTTCTTCCTGCTCGTCGGGCTCGAGGTCAAACGCGAGGCCGCAGAAGGCGAACTCTCGAACCTGTCGAACGCCGCAATGCCGGCGATCGCGGCTTTGGGCGGGATGGCCGGCCCGGCCCTCGTCTACGTGGCCTTCAACTGGGGCGATTCACCGTCTCTGCGGGGCTGGGCCATCCCGACGGCAACGGATATCGCCTTTGCCCTGGGCGTGCTGGCGCTGCTTGGGGCGCGGGCGCCGCCCGCTCTGAAGATCTTTTTGCTGGCTCTGGCGATCATCGATGATCTGGGCGCAATCCTGATCATTGCCGTGTTCTACACCGCTGACTTGTCGCTTGCCGCACTGGCCCTGGCCGGAATTGGGGTCGCCGCGCTCGTTCTATTCAATATGGCCGGCGTGTCGCGCCGCGCCCCCTATCTGCTGGTGGGAACATTCCTTTGGGCCTGCGTCCTGAAGTCGGGCATTCATGCGACCCTCGCCGGCGTCGCCGTCGGCCTGTCGATACCGATGCGAGCCGGAGAACGCTCGCCGCTCGGCGAATTCGAGCACGACCTGCACCCCTGGGTCATCTATGGCGTGCTGCCGGCTTTTGCCTTCTGCAATGCCGGGCTGCGGTTGACCGACATCGCCGTCGCGGACCTGCTGCATCCGGTCCAAATCGGGGTCGCGCTGGGGCTGTTGGTCGGCAAGCCGCTCGGGGTCTTCGGCGCGATCTGGGCCGCAACGCGTCTCAGGCTCGCGGCCCTGCCCAACGGGGTCGACTGGCTCCACATTTACGGCGTGGCCCTGCTCACCGGGGTCGGGTTTACGATGAGCCTGTTCATCGGCACCCTCGCCTTCCCCGCCGCCGGCTACAATATCGACGTCCGGGTTGCCGTGCTGACGGCATCGGTACTATCGGCGATTTGCGGAACTGTCGTGCTGTATGCGGCGTCGCGGGTCCGCGGTCGCCCGCCGTCGACATTGGATGGTCGAGGCGAGGCGAGTTGAAAATGTCCGCGAGCCGCGCCGGCGGCATCACCAGAACGGGTGCATCCGCTGCAGTTTGCGCAGCCGTTTCAGCAACGCCTGCTCGTGGTCGGCGAGGGTCCGCGCATGCCACCCGAGCACGATCCCGGCGGCGCGGTCGAGGCTTGCCGGATTTCCCGAGCCGGGCAGCACCGCCCACAGCTCGCTCGCGACGCGTACGTCGTTCGCGTAGCCCAATTCGTCTTGCAGCGGCTTTAGCCGTCGGGTAACCGCGGCGACGCGATCCTTTTTGAATAGAGACCCCGTCAGATCAATAATATATCGTAGCTTCTTGATGTTGATTCGAACTTGATGGCGCTCCTTTGAACTGAGTGCGGAAAAGTCTCCGATCGCCTTGCTGACCTTGTTAAATCGGTGCGCGATCAGGGCCGGCGCCACCGTCGCGATCGGGGCCATCAGCTTCGTCGATTCTTCCGAGATGGGTTGATCTCGCCAGCCCCGCTCGGCGAACCATTGCAACAGCTTGAGCAATACGGTCGTGTAACGCGCCGACATAATCGCCGTCTCGCATCGCCGATGGGCATGCATCCGCTGGTCTTCGCAGGCGCGGGACAGCGCATCGCGCGCATGCCCGTCGAGCAACGTGCTGTCGACCGGCGCGAGGATGCTCCCGATCACGACGTCCCAATCCCGCGCCGGCCCGAGCGCATTCGCCAGCCATCTCAGCTCCTGGCCGATCCAGATATAGTCGGTGGGCGGCAACATTCGCTTGAGCGCGGTCAGAAAGGCGCGCAGCCGTCGGATAGCGACGCGCATTTGGTGCAGGCCATCGGCAGCGCCGGCGAGCACGGCCGGCTCGTTGCGCAGGATCGTCGCCAGGCAGTCGCCGCCGATTTCCTGCAGAGCCGCCTCGACGGTCATCGCAGGCCCGAGCACGACCGCCGACGGGTACCACGCCGTCGGGGCGCCCGCCACCCGATCGAGAAGCTGATAGCCGCGGTCGGATTTGCTGCGGATCTCGATGCGCAACGGCGCCGCGTCCAGCAGGCGCAGTCCGATATCGTATATCGCGGCGGGATCGCCGAGCTTGGATTCCAGCTCGACCTCGCAGACCGGTTCGGCACGGCCGCTTTCGGCCGCGCGGATTTCGCCTTCGTCGAGCGCCCCTTCGATCACGGCGCCGCCCTCGGAGGTCAATTCGACCACGGTGCGGCGAATGCTCGAGGTGAACAGCGGGCGCAGATCGGCCGGGTCGAGCACGGGCGGCAGGTGAGCTCCGCTCAGCGGCGCGTCGAGCTCCGGGCGATCGCCCGCTATCGTATCCTCCCATTCCCCGCGCGCGAACGGCTGCGGCCTGACCGGATCCACCGCTTTGACCGTCTGGACATGACCCTGATCGCATTCGCGCACGCGCAGCGTCAGCCCTTGCCGGCGCAAGATGCCGTCCGTCGTGTCATAATACGTGCTGGTCAGCATCTGATCTGCCGCCCGTTCGCCGACAGCCATGTTCAGCAGCGTTTCTTTGGCCAACAGCAATCCGCTCGTCGTCGTGGCCAGTTTAAGTTCAAACTCAGGCATAAGCCGGTTTCAAACTTTCGCAACGTTCAACGGCGATCGACTGGCCGATGCTTGCGAGCGTTTGCCGTCGGCGCCCATTTTCTTCGTACCGCCTACATTTTTGTCGGCGCCCGCGCAACCGCAACGGCGCCGCTACCCAGCGGGCGTCAAAAAACCGTCATTAACAAAATATTCTCGTGACTGATTCATGTCAATCGGGGACGGTCCGCCGCTGGGGAGACTGGGAACCGTGCTGAAAATCCTCGTCGCCAATGCCAAGGGCGGCTGCGGCAAGACCACGATCGCGACGCAACTGGCTGCCGCCCTCGCCCGTGCGGGCCACATCGCGGCCCTTGCCGATGTCGACCGGCAACGATCGAGCCTCGGCTGGCTCGCGCGCCGACCTCCCGATGCCAAACCGATCGCCGGCCTCGACTGGTCAAAGGAAATCGGCAAGCCGAGCAACAGCGTGGAGCGCCTTATCGTCGATGCGGCCCCGGCCCTGCGCGGAAAGCGCATCGCCGAACTGGTAAAGCTCGCCGATCTGATTGTTGTGCCGGTGCAGCCATCGAGTTTCGACGAAGCGGCGACGCGGCGCTTTCTCGACCGGATCGAGGAGATCGGTTCGATCGCCAAAGGTCGAAAACCCGTGGCTCTCGTCGGCAATCGAATGCGCAGCGGCACCCGCGCCGCGGGGCGTCTGGAAAGGTTTCTGGGCGGGCTGGGTCACCCGATCGTCGCCCGCCTGCGCGACAGCCAGAGTTACCCGGACGACGCCGTCAAAGGCCTCGGCCTGTTCAATTCGAGCAGCAGCCGCACTCTCGCGCTGCGCACCGATTGGCAACCGCTGCTGGAATTTGTCGCGCATGCGGCGGAGAGATGATGCGCGCTGCGAACAGTGTCCGTCAGCCGAAGGCCAGGGCGACGACCTCGTAGGATTTGGTGCCGCGCGGCGTCGTCACCTCGACGCTGTCGCCCTCGCCCTTGCCGATCAGCGCCCGAGCCAGAGGCGATGTCACCGACAGCCGGCCGCGGCTGATGTCGGCCTCGTCCTCGCCGACGATCTGAAAGGTCTGTTCCTCATCGGTCTCTTCGTCGGCCAAGGTGACCCGCGCACCGAATTTTATCACCGACCCGGAGAGCTTGGAGACGTCGATGACCTCGGCGCGGGCAACCTTGTCTTCGAGTTCGATGACCCGGCCCTCGATAAAGCTCTGCCGGTCCCGAGCCGCATGATATTCGGCGTTTTCCGCCAGATCTCCATGTTCTCGAGCCTCGGCGATGGCGCGAATTATCGCTGGGCGATCGACGGATTTCAGGTGCTTCAACTCCTCGCGGAGCCACTCGTAGCCTTCGGCCGTCATCGGGATCTTGTTCATCGAAAGCGGGTTCGCAGCCTACTGGCGGATACGGCGAGATGCGCTGCCGCGCGGCTAGGAAAAGTATGATTGTAGCGACGCAACTTCAAGTCCTCCGGCACGCAGCGCAGCAATCGCCTGCACCGCCGCCCGCGCGCCGGCCACCGTGGTGTAATAAGGGATGCCGTTGGTCAAGGCGGTTCGACGCAGGCTGAAGCTGTCGGCGATCGCCTGGCTGCCGTCGGTGGTGTTGAAGATCAGCTGGACCGTACCGCTCAGCATGTGGTCGACGATGTGCGGACGCCCCTCGCGCACCTTGTTGACGGGCGTCACCCGCAGCCCCGCTTCGTCCAGGGTCTTGGCCGTACCCCTCGTCGCCACCAGGGTGAAACCCATCGCGACGAGCTGGCGGCACGGTTCGACCAAGGCCGACTTGTCGCGATCGCGCACCGAGACGAAGACGCAGCCCGCGAGCGGCAGGCTGGTGCCGCTGCCGAGCTGCGACTTGGCAAAGGCGCGGCCGAAATCGGCGTCGAGGCCCATCACTTCGCCGGTCGACTTCATCTCCGGACCGAGGATCAGATCGACCCCTGGAAACCGGGCAAACGGAAAGACCGCCTCCTTGACCGCCACGTGGGGTCCCGGGCGCCGGCGATCGCCGACGGCGCATTGCGCGAGCGTCTCGCCGGCGATCACTCGCGCGGCAATCTTGGCAATCGGGACGCCGGTGGCTTTGGCCACAAAGGGCACCGTGCGCGACGCTCGCGGATTGACTTCGAGCACATAGATCTCGTCGTCCTTGACCGCGAACTGCACGTTCATCAGCCCGACGACGCCGAGCGCTCGGGCGAGGGCCACGGTCTGCCGTTCGATTTCGGCGATCGTCACCCGCGTCAGCGTGTAGGGCGGCAATGAGCAGGCGCTGTCGCCCGAATGGATCCCGGCCTCCTCGATATGCTCCATGATCCCGGCAACCGAGACCTCCTCGCCGTCGCAGACGGCGTCGACATCGACCTCGATCGCATCCTGCAAATAACTGTCGATCAGCACCGGACCGGTACCCGAGGCGGTCACGGCACGACGCATATAACCATCGAGGCCGGCGCTGTCGTGCACGATTTCCATCGCCCGGCCGCCGAGCACGTAGGAGGGACGGATCACCACCGGATAGCCGATCCGATGGGCGACGACCCTGGCCTCATCCACCGAATAGGCGGTGCCGTTTTCCGGCTGGCGCAGGCCGAGCTGCTGCAACAGCCCCTGAAACCGCCTGCGGTCCTCGGCCAGGTCGATCGCGTCGGGGGAGGTGCCGAGGATCGGTATCCGCTCGCGCTCCAACGCCGCGGCGAGCTTCAGCGGAGTTTGCCCGCCGAACTGCACGATCACGCCGAGCAGGCTGCCTCGGCGCTGCTCGACATGGACGATCTCGATCACGTCCTCGGCGGTCAGCGGCTCGAAGTAGAGCCGGTCGGACGTGTCGTAATCGGTCGACACGGTCTCCGGATTGCAATTGACCATGATCGTCTCGATGCCGGCCTCGCGCAGGCTGTAGGCGGCGTGAACGCAGCAATAGTCGAACTCGATCCCCTGGCCGATCCGGTTCGGTCCGCCGCCGAGGATCACGATCTTTTTGCGCTCGCTCGGATCGGCCTCGCATTCGGGCATGTCGAGCCCGTCGCCCTCCCAGCAGGAATACATGTAGGGCGTGAGCGAGGGGAACTCGGCTGCACAGGTGTCGATGCGCTTATAGACCGGCCGCAGATCGAGCCTGCGGCGGCGCGCTGCGACCGCCGCCTCGTCGAGCCCGACGAGCCCGGCCAGGCGAGCATCCGAAAACCCCATCTGCTTCAGACGCAACAGGCCGGTCTTGTCGTCGGGCAGCCCGTTCCGCCGTACTTCCTCCTCGACCATGACGATCTCGGCGATACGGTCCAGAAACCACCGATCGAAATGGCAGCAGGCGTGGATCTCGTCGGTGGTCAGCCCGTGCCGATAAGCCTGGGCGATCAACAGCAGGCGGTCCGGCGAGGGCCTGGCGAGCGCCGCCTTGACCGCTTCCTTGCCGCCCGCTTCGACACCCTCGATCGCAACCTCGTCAAAACCGGCGAGCCCGGTTTCCATCGAGCGCAGCGCTTTCTGCACCGATTCGGCAAAGCTGCGCCCGATCGCCATCGCCTCGCCGACAGATTTCATCGAAGTGGTCAGCAGCGCCTCGGTGCCGGGAAATTTCTCGAAAGTGAACCGCGGCATCTTGGTGACGATGTAATCGAGCGTCGGCTCGAAGGAGGCCGGGGTGATGCGGGTGATTTCGTTGGCGAGCTCGTCGAGCGTGTAGCCGACAGCGAGCCGGGCCGCGACCTTGGCGATCGGAAAACCGGTCGCCTTGGAAGCCAGCGCCGACGAGCGCGACACCCGCGGGTTCATTTCGATGACCAGGAGCCGGCCATCCTGCGGATCGACCGCGAATTGTACATTCGACCCGCCGGTGTCGACGCCGATCTCGCGCAGCACGGCGATCGAGGCGTTGCGCATCAGCTGGTATTCCTTGTCGGTCAGCGTCAGCGCCGGGGCGACGCAAACCGAATCGCCGGTATGGACGCCCATCGGATCGATATTCTCGATCGAGCAGACGATAATGCAATTGTCGGCGCGATCGCGGACCACCTCCATCTCGAATTCTTTCCAGCCGAGCACCGATTCTTCGATCAGCACCTCGTGGGCCGGCGAGGCCCGCAGCCCGCCGCGGACGATCTCCTCGAATTCGAGCATATTGTAGGCGACGCCCCCGCCGGTCCCGCCGAGGGTGAACGAGGGGCGGATGATCGCCGGCAGACCCACCGTCGCCAGCGCCTCGACCGCCTCCTCCGGCGAGCGCACCAGCCGGCCCTTCGGCGAGGCGAGACCGATCCGGTCCATCGCCTGCCGGAACAATTGCCGGTCCTCGGCCTTGGCGATCGCCGCCGCGTTGGCGCCGATCAATTCGACGCCGAATTGTTCGAGCACGCCCGAACTGGCCAGCGCCATCGCCGTGTTGAGCGCGGTCTGGCCGCCCATCGTCGCGAGCAGGGCATCGGGCCGTTCGCGTTCGATGATCTTGGCGACGATCCCGGTAGTGATCGGTTCGATATAGGTGGCGTCGGCGAGATCGGGGTCGGTCATGATCGTCGCCGGGTTGGAATTCACCAAAACGATCCGATAGCCTTCGGCCTTCAACGCCTTGCAGGCCTGGGCGCCGGAATAGTCGAACTCGCACGCCTGCCCGATCACGATCGGGCCGGCGCCGATGATCAGGATGGTTTCGATGTCGGTGCGCTTAGGCACGGACACCGCCCCGCGCCGTTCCGACGAAAGTCGGAACTGAACCTCTTGCATCCCTCCCGGCGCAGGCCGGGATGACGACGTGATGAGAGGCCCGGCCGATCACGAATTATGCCGCGCCGTCGGATAAGATCTGCTGCTCAGCTCCATTTTTACGAATTCTTTTTTGACAGTATCCGCTTGATCGCGTCCAGGGCCAGCACGTAAGAATCGATGCCGAAACCGGCGATCACCCCGCTGGCCTCGCCGGAAGTTACCGGATGAATGCCGCGTCTCTCCACATTCGTAATGTGAATCTCGACGTATGGAAGACCGCGCACTGCCTTCAGGCAATCCCGCAATGCGAAGCCCGCCGTACTGAACCCGGCGGGATTCATCAGCAACGCGTCAACGCCGCCGGAAGCCGCCTCGTAGATCCAATTGATCGCTTCGCCTTCGACATTGGTGTAGCGGATCTCGATGTCGAGATCGCGATCTTTTGCTTCCGTGAGCACAATCGCATCGAGGTCGGCGGCTGTCGTCGTGCCATAGAACTCGGGTTCTCGCTTACCGAGCCAAACCATGTTGGCCCCTTGGATCAAGAGAACCTTGTGCATCTTTCTGTTCCGGATTTCCTGCGTGCGCGGCGCGAGCGTATCACGTTTGCGCCATAAGCTGGACGAAACGCTCGAACAGATAGTGGCTGTCCTGCGGACCGGGACTGGCCTCGGGGTGGTGCTGGACCGAAAAGACCGGTCGACCGACGATCCGCAACCCCTCGTTGGTATTGTCGAACAGCGAGAGGTGGGTCGGCTCGACACCTCGCGGCAAGCTTTCGGGATCGACGATAAAGCCATGATTTTGGCTGGTAATTTCGACCTTTCCGGTCAGGAAGTCCTTGACCGGATGGTTGGCGCCGCGATGGCCGCGATCCATCTTGCGGGTGCGACCGCCGAGCGCCAGCGCCATCAGCTGGTGGCCGAGGCAGATGCCGAATATCGGCTTGCCCGATCGGATCAGTTCGCGCAGCACCGGCACCGCGTAGATGCCGGTCGCGGCGGGGTCGCCCGGGCCGTTCGACAGAAAGATGCCGTCGGGCCGGTGGCGCAGAATGTCGGCGGCGGAAGCGGTGGCCGGCACCACGGTGACCTTGCAGCCATGCGCGGCCAGCATGCGCAGAATGTTTCGCTTGGCGCCGTAATCGACCGCGACGACGTGATGGCGCGGGTTCTGCTGACGGCCATAGCCGGATTCGCGCCGCCATACCGTTTCGGTCCATTCGTAGCTCTGGCGGCAGGTCACCTCCTTGGCGAGATCCATGCCTTCGAGCCCGGGCCAGGCGCAGGCTTGCACATGCAGATCGGCGATGTCGCGCCGCCATTCGCGATCATGGGCGATGACGCCGTTCGGCGGCCCGAAATCGCGGATATGCCGCGTCAGGCGCCGCGTGTCGATCCCCGAGATCCCGATCAGGCCGTGCGCATCGAGCCAGGAATCGAGGGGCTGCGTCGCCCGCCAGTTCGCCGGCCGGGTGATCGGCGTGCGCAGCACGAGACCGCGCGCCGCCGGGTTGGCGGTTTCGATGTCCTCCCGGTTGACCCCGACATTGCCGATATGGGGGAAGGTAAAGGCGATGATCTGTCCGGCATAAGAAGGATCGGTCAGGATCTCCTGATAGCCGGTCATCGCCGTATTGAAGCAAACCTCTCCGACGGCCGTCCCGACCGCGCCGACGCCGCGGCCCCAAAACACCGAACCGTCCGCGAGGACGAGCGCGGCGTTGCAGTCGGTAGGTCGCGGCCTCGGGTCGCGCATTGCAAATTGGTCCTGTTGACGGGTGGCCGACCGGCTCGACTCGGCAAGCCGGCAAGCAATAGCGGCTCGGGCCGGCTGTTTCAAACATGTGGACGCATTCCGGCAAATTGCCGCGGGCGGCGAAACAAAGTAGCCTTGACCCCTCGATCGCCGAGGAGCATGCCGATGCAGCTTTTGGCCGCCGCCGATTGGCGCTCGCGCCCCGACCGCAGGCTCACGAGCCGATAGCCGGGCGACACGCATCAGATGGCTTTTCCGCCCGGTTTCCTCGACGAGTTGCGCAATCGAACATCGCTGGCCGAACTGATCGGGCGTCAGGTCAGGCTGATACGGCGCGGGCGCGAATTTGTCGGGCTGTGCCCGTTTCACCAGGAGAAGACGCCGTCCTTCAGCGTGGTCGAGGACAAGGACTTTTTTCATTGCTTCGGTTGCGGGGCGCATGGCGACGCGATCGGCTTTGTCATGCGCGCCGACCACCTCGATTTTCTCGCCGCAGTGGAAAAGCTCGCGGCGACGGCTGGGCTGGCGGTGCCGCAGGCGACGCCGCAGGAGCGCGAACGGGCGCAACGACAAAAGACCCTGCTCGAAGTTCTCGAAGCCGCCGCCGCCTTCTACGAGAACGGGTTGTGGTCGCCGGCCGGCAGGCGGGCGCGAGACTATCTGACGGAGCGCGGGGTCGACGCCGATACGGTCCGCCGGTTTCGCCTCGGCTGGGCATCGGACGATCGGCAAGCGCTCCGCCGCAGCCTTGCCGGAGACTACCCGGCGACGCTGCTGACCGAGGCGGGGTTGGTCCGCGACCCCGAAGCGGGCGAGCCGTTCGACTACTTCGGCAGCCGCATCATATTCCCGATCGGCGATCGCGCCGGCCGGGTGATCGCCTTTGGCGGCCGGGTGATCCCCGCGTCGGGCACGGGGCCCTCGGCGCAGCCGAAATATCTGAATTCCCCCGAACACCCGCTCTTCGAAAAGGGTCGCGTGCTCTATGGCTGGTCCTCGGCGCGCGCCGCCGGGACGGACTCGCCGGGCGCGATCGTCACCGAAGGCTACATGGACGTGATCGGGCTGCATCGCGCCGGCTTCCAGACCGCGGTGGCGCCGCTCGGGACCGCGTTGACCGAGTTTCAGTTGCAGGAGCTGTGGCGGCTGGGGCCGGAGCCGATCCTGTGCTTCGACGGCGACGAAGCCGGGCAGCGCGCCGCGCTCAGGGCGCTGCACCGGGCGTTGCCGCTGCTTCGCCCCGGCTGCACTCTGCGCTTTGCCACCCTGCCGACCGGCGAAGACCCGGATTTGCTGATCCGCCTCGGCGGGCGGCCGGCTTTCGAACAAGTCATCGCGGCGGCTCGACCGCTCTCCGACATGCTGTGGGAATCCGAGCTGCGCGGCGGCCCGCGCGACACCCCGGAGCGGCTGGCAAAGGTCCAGAGCCGCTTGCAGGAGCACGTGCAAAAGATATCGGACCCGAGGGTCAGATCGGAATTCGCGACCCTGTTCAAGCGGCGCTGCGATCCGTGGCAGGCGAGACGCAAGGGCGCGCCGCGAACAGCCTCCGTTCGCGAGGGCCCGCCGCCGCCGCCGCGACCGCCGGCCGGGCGGCAGCGTGAAATCCTGTTCCACATCCTGCTGCGGTTCCCGGCCCTGCTCGACGAGGTCGTCGAGGGCTTCGCCGCACTGGAAATTCCGGAGCCGACGCTTGCGAAGCTCCGACACGAGATTTTAGATGTGCATGTCGCACATCCGGGGCTTGACGCCTCGGGTCTGCGGCAACACCTTGTCGTGAACGGGTTCGCGGCGGCCGTCGATGCGCTTCTTTCGCCTTCGGTCGACACAGGCTTTCTAATCCGGCGCTCCGAGTTGAGTTCCGCGCGCAGCGCGTGGGATCACGTAGTCGGAATGATGGTGCGAGGAGACGCGTCGGGTGCGACCGAAGCCGGGGACCTTCCGATCGATGATGCTTGGTTCGAGCAGCCGGGTTCGGGTGCCGGAGAGGGAGCATTGCGGCAGAGCGATGGCTTGGCCTGAGTCGCGGCACCCTGCGATCGGAGCTTTTCCGCTGCCGGCGGGTATGGAGAACAGCGGCCCGGCCGGTCGAACCAGCCGGGCGGATGCGAAATATTTCTAGGGATGGTGGCATGGCGAGCAAAGCGGCAAGCACGGCTGAAGCGACCGAGTCTCGGGAGGAGGCGGCGGAGGCGCCGCTGCTCGATACGGTCGCCGCTGCAATCAAGAAGATGGTGGCCCGCGGCCGGGAGCGGGGATACGTGACCTACGATGAACTGAACGCCGCGCTGCCTCCCGATCAGGTGTCCTCGGAGCAGATCGAGGACACGATGACGATGCTCTCCGAACAGGGGGTGACGCTGATCGAGAGCGAGGAAAGCGAGGAACCGGCCGCCGCCGAGACCGAGGAGGCCGACGGCGAGGTCCGCGGCAATCTCGATGACGACGACATCGGCCGCACCGACGATCCGGTGCGCATGTATCTGCGCGAGATGGGTTCGGTCGAATTGCTGTCGCGCGAAGGCGAGATCGCAATCGCCAAGCGGATCGAGGCCGGCCGCGAAATGATGATCGGCGGCATCTGCGAAAGCCCGTTGACGATCCGCGCGATCATCGGCTGGCGCGATGCGCTGGTCGAAGGGAAGATGCTGTTGCGCGACATCATCGATCTCGACGCGACTTACGGCGCCGGCGGGTTCGAGCATACGGCGGCCGAGAGCCCCGCACCGACCGAGGGCGATGCCGCCGCCGCGGTCGAAGACACGCCGACCGAAGAGCTTGCCGCAATCGAAACCGAGCTTGCCGCCGAGGAAGCCGAAATCGAGGAGAGTTCGATCTCTCTGGCGGCAATGGAGGCGCAGCTGAAGCCGGGAGTGCTCGGCAGTTTCGACGCGATCGCCGAAATCCATCGCAAGCTGCACAAACTGCAAGATCAGCGGATCAGCGCGCTCGCCAAAGGCGAAGCATTGGCGCGCCTGACCGAACGCCGCTACGAGAAGCTCAAGAACGAAGTTGATCGACCAAGTCAAACGGATCCGTCTCAACAACACCCGCGTCGAACATCTCGTCGAGCAGCTTTACGAGGTGAACCGCAGGCTGGTGACCGATGAGGGCAGGCTGTTGCGGCTGGCCGAGAGCGCCGGCGTCAGGCGGAGCGAATTTCTGCCGCAACATTTCGGCAACGAGCTTGCGGCGGACTGGCTCGAACGTGTCGGCAGGCTGCCGGCTCGCGGCTGGCCGAGGCTGGTCGAAAGACATGCCGCCGACGTCGCCAAACTGCGCGCATCGATCGCCCAGATCGCCAGCGAAGCCAAGCTGCCGATCTCCGAGCTTCGCCGCGTCGTGCAGACCGTCCAGCGCGGCGAGCGCGAGGCGGGCCGCGCCAAGAAGGAGATGGTCGAAGCCAATCTGCGCCTGGTGATCTCGATCGCCAAGAAATACACCAACCGCGGGCTGCAGTTTCTCGACCTGATCCAGGAGGGCAATATCGGGCTGATGAAGGCGGTCGACAAATTCGAGTACCGGCGCGGCTACAAATTCTCGACCTACGCCACCTGGTGGATTCGCCAGGCGATCACCCGGTCGATCGCCGACCAGGCGCGCACGATCCGCATCCCGGTGCACATGATCGAGACGATCAACAAGCTGGTGCGCACCTCGCGCCAGATGCTGCACGAAATCGGCCGCGAGCCGACCCCCGAGGAGCTGGCCGAAAAATTGGCGATGCCGCTCGAAAAGGTGCGCAAGGTACTGAAGATCGCCAAGGAGCCGATCAGCCTCGAAACCCCGATCGGCGACGAGGAGGATTCGCATCTCGGCGACTTCATCGAGGACAAGAACGCGATCTTGCCGTTGGATGCCGCGATCCACGCCAATCTGCGCGAGACGACGACGCGGGTGCTCGCTTCGTTGACCGCGCGCGAAGAGCGGGTGCTGCGCATGCGTTTCGGCATCGGCATGAACACCGACCACACCCTCGAAGAGGTCGGCCAGCAATTCTCGGTGACCCGCGAGCGAATCCGTCAGATCGAGGCGAAGGCTTTGCGCAAGCTGAAACACCCGAGCCGATCGCGCAAATTGCGCAGCTTTCTCGACACCTGAGGTGGATCGGCCGGCCCCGCCCGATCCGTTCCGGGTGCGGGCGGCCTGATCCGAGGACCTGCTTGCGGGCGCTGCGGGGCAAGGAACCGGTTCTCCGTTCCGCTTTGGCCGGGATTGACTTGGCTTGCCCCGGCCGTCCGCGTCTTCGAGCGCCCCGAGCAAGACGTGGAGACGCGGGACAAGCCCGCGCCAGGCGATCTGAATTCTCTGATGCAAATTGTCTTCGGCGCCTGCGGGTTGGCCGGTCGGCAAAAATTCTCCGGACCGCCCTGCGCGCGCCGGGATGGGACGGTGAGGGCGACAGCGTGCGCGGCGATCGCATATGTTGCAAACCGAGGGCCCGTAGTTCAGCTGGTCAGAACACGCCGCTCATAACGGTGTAGTCGCAGGTTCGAATCCTGCCGGGCCTACCAGCCCTTCACGACACCTGCGCGATCTCGCGCGACCGCGTCGATTGCGCCGCCTGCAAATGGTCCTTGGCCAGCACGGTGTAGACCGCCGGCAATACGAAAAGCGTGAACAGGGTCCCGATCGACATGCCGGCGACGACGACGACGCCGATCGAAAACCGGCTGGCCGCACCCGCTCCGCTGGCGATCAGCAGCGGCACCAGCCCGACAACCATCGCCGCCGTCGTCATCAGGATCGGCCGCAGCCTGACCCGCGCCGCCTGTTCGATCGCGCGGCGTCGGTCGAGCTTTTCGCTGACCTGCAATTCGTTGGCGAAGGCGACCATCAGGATGCCGTGCTTGCTGATCAGCCCGATCAGCGTGACCAGCCCGACCTGGGTGTAGATATTCATCGTCGCCAAGCCGAAAAACAGCGGGATCATCGCGCCGCAGATCGACATCGGTACGCTGACGAGGATCACCAGCGGATCGCGCAGGCTTTCGAATTGGGCGGCCAGGACCAGGAAGATGATGATCAGCGCGAATGCGAAGGTGATCGTAAGCTGGTTGCCTTCGCGCACGTAAAGCCGCGAGTCCGACAGGTAATCATGGTTGAACCCGGTCGGCAGGCTCTTTGCCTGCAGTTCGAGAAAGGCGATCGCCTGGCCGGTCGTCACCCCCGGCATCGGCACCGCCTGGAAGGTGGCGGAGTTGAGCTGGTTGTATTGGGTCTGCGAATTCGGCTCGGTCGCCAGTTTGAGGGTCACCAGGTTCGACAGCGGGACCGGCTGGTTGGCGGCGCTCTTGACGTAGTAGCGGGTCAGGGTTTCGGGGGTCAGGCGGTCGGCGCGCGACACCTGCGGGATCACTTCGTACGAGCGGCCGTCGAGATTGAACCGATTGATGTAATTCTCGCCGACCAGCAGGGCCAAGGTGTTGCCGATCGATTGCATCGTGACGCCGAGTTCATTCGCCTTCGAGCGATCGATCTCGATGCGGATGACCGGCTGATTGAAGGCGAGGTCGCTGTCGACAACAATGAACAGCCCGCTTTTGCGCGCCGCCGCCTTGATCTTCTCCATTTCGAGATAGATCGTTTTAAAGTCGCCGGGAGAATAAATCACCATCTGGATCGGCAATCCGCCGATTGTCGCCGGCAACGGCGGCAGCGAAAAGACAAAGGCGCTGAGCCCCTCGACGGCGCTGACCTTCTGCTGCACCAGCGGCTTTAGCTGCTGGGCCGAACGGGTGCGCTCGTTCCATGGTTTCAGGATCATGCCGGCAATGCCCTGGCTCGGCCCGAACCGGCCGTTGACGATAAAGCGCAGATAGGCTTCGGGAAAGGAGCTGAACGCTCGATCGAGCTCCCCGACATAGGCGTCGGCATAGTCCAGATTGGCATATTGCGGCGCCTTGGTCAGCGCGAACAGCACTCCCTGATCTTCTTCGGGGGCAAGCTCGGATTTCGTGTTCGAGTACATGAAGACGATGCTGACAAAGACCGCGGCGCCGAAGAGAGCGGTCACCGGGCGATAATCGAGCGACCGTTCGAGCCTGCGCCCGTACCAGCCGGCCAGCCGGCTGAAGCCGCTGTCGATCAGCCGGACGAAGCGGCCATGCAGCATCTCGCGGCTCAGCAGCAGCGAGCACATCATCGGCGACAGGGTCACCGCGACGACGCCGGAAATGATCACCGCGCCCGCCAAGGTGAATGCGAACTCGCGGAACAGCGTACCGGTGACGCCGCCGAGAAAACCGATCGGCGTATAGACCGCCGCCAGGGTCAGGGTCATCGAGATGACCGGGCCGGCGATCTCGCGGGCGCCGATCAGCGCCGCTTGCGCCGGCGTCAAGCCCTGCTCGATGTGGCGATAGACGTTTTCGACGACGACGATCGCATCGTCGACGACCAACCCGATCGCCAGCACCATCGCCAGCAAGGTCAACAGATTGAGACTGAACCCCAGAGCCGCCATGATCATGCCGGCGCCGATCAACGACAGCGGGATCGTCACGATCGGGATCACGACCGCACGCAGGCTGCCGAGGAACAGAAAAATTACGACGACGACGATGATCACGGCGGTGGCGAGAGAGGTTTCGACCTCGTCGATCGAGGCTTGGATAAAGAGGGTCGAATCGTATGCGACCTGCATCTTGACCGCAGGCGGCAGGTTGCGGGTGATTTCGGGCAGCAGCGCGCGCACCCCTTTGACCAGGCTGAGCGGGTTGCCTGACGGTGTCGCCTGAACGCCGATGAACACTGCGTGCTGGCCGTTCATTATGACGCTCGAGGTCCAGCTTTGCGCGGCAAGATCGACGGTGGCGATATCCTCCATCCGCACCACCGCGCCGCTCTTCGATTTGACCACCATCCGCTTGAATTGCGAGGCGTCGGTCAACCCGGTATTGGCGCTGACGTTGGTGACCGTGAAATAGCCTTTTGCCTGACCTGGCGCCGATTGAAAGTTGTTGGCCTGGATCGCCAAGCTCACATCGTTGGCCGATATGCCGCGCGCCGCCATGCGCACCGGGTCGAGCCACAGCCGCATGGCAAAGGTCTGGCCGCCGAGGATGTCGGCCGAAGCCACGCCCGGGACGGTCACCAGCAGCGGCTGCACCACGCGGGTCAGATAATCCGAAATCCCCGCACTCGATAATTCATCGCTCGAAAAGCCGATATACATAACGGCTGTAGTCTGGCCGGTCGCCTTGACGATGATCGGGTCCTGCGCGCCGTTCGGGATCAAATAGCGTACTTGCTGGATCTTGGCCATGATTTCGGTCAGCGCCTGGTCCGGATCAAAATTGAGCTGGATGTAGGCGGTGATCGTGCTGGTCCCGAGGATCGAGGACGAGGTCAGGTAATCGATACCTTCCGCGGTGGCGATGGCCTGGGCCAGCGGGGTCGTGATGAAGCCTTGAATCAGATCGGGCGACGCGCCTGGGTAGATCGTCGTCACCGTGATCGTCGTATTCGACAATTTCGGGTACTGCCGGATCGGCAGGCCCAGCATCGACCGGAGCCCGATCAACAGGATCAACAGGCTGACGACCAGCGCCAGCACCGGGCGCCGGATAAAGAGATCGGTGAACGACATCGGGCCAGGCCGAACGTCAGTGCAGCGTCGGGTTTGCCGGCGGCTGCGGCGGCGGCGCGCCGGTGACCGAGACCAAAGCGCCGTTCTGCACCTTGACCTGGCCGGCAGCGACGACCTCTTCGCCGGGCTTGAGGCCGGAAAGGATCGCCACCCTGCCGTCCCGGCGCTCGCCGGTCTTGACCGGGGTGCGCACCGCCCGCAGGACCGGCTTGCCGTCGGCGTCCTTGCCGTCGCTGCGGATCACATAAACGCTGTCGCCGTAGAGCGTGTATTCGACCGCAGTCTCGGGCAATACCATCGTGTCCGGCCGCGGCGGCAAGACGATCGCGGCATCGACGAACATGCCGGGCAGCAACGCATCATCCGGATTGGCCATCGTCGCCTGGACCTCGATCGTCCGCGTATCGGGGCTGATCTGCGGTTCGATCGTCGTGATCTTTGCCGTGAAAACGCGGCCGGGATAAGCGTCCGAGGCAACGTTGACCCGTTGTCCGACCGCGATCTGCGGGAGCATCTGCGACGGTAAGGTAAAATTCACGTAGAGGCTCGACAGATCGGTCAGGGTAACGATTGCCGCGCCGGGATTGAGATATTGCCCGAGATCGATCTGGCGAACGCCGAGTCGGCCGGCGAACGGCGCCCGGATCAGCTTTTGCGCGATGACGGCTTGCGTCTTTTGGATCATCGCATTCATCTGGTCGAGTTGGCTCTGGTTCTGGTCGACCGTCTCCTGCGGGGTGAACTGGCGCTTAACCAGCTGTTTCGAGCGCGCCAAGGTGGCCTGAGCCAGATCGGCCTGCGCCCGGTAACTCGCAAGATCGCCGCGGTCCGGCGCGTCGTTGAGCTGGACCAGCGGATCGCCGGCCTTCACCGACTGTCCCGAGTCGAAGAAGATTTTGGTGACGCGCCCGCCGACCTCGGGATTGATCGTCACCTGGTGGACCGCAGCGATCGAGCCGATCCCCGGGGCAAAGCGCGGCAGCGCCACGGTCTTGACCGCCACCGCGCTGATCTGCGCCGGCGGCGGCTTACGGTGAGCGAAAAAGTCGGCGATCGCCTGCTCGCGGAACCGATTGAAGCCGTAAAGCCCGCCAAGGACGATCGCCAGCAACAACCCGACGATAATGAGCCAGCGCACCGTTTTTGGCCGCGGGGCGGCGGCTTCGCCCGGCGCGGGCGCCCGATCCGTGGCGGGCCGCTCTCGCCGCATTTCGGCTGTCTGATCGCCGTCCATGTTGATCTTCCCGTAATCAGACCGACGCAGTCTCGTGCGCGCTCCCGGCTTCGGCGAGCGCCGCGGCGACCGCCGCATCGCTCATGCCGATACCGCGCAGGATGAACTTTGTCGCCTCCTCGACCAGTGCCGCCGGTGTCCCCTGATAGGCGATGCAAGCCCGGCCCGGGAGCGAAGCGAAAGCCATCATTGCGGCGATGTGTTGGCCGAACCAGAAGCGGTTCGTCGTCGCAATCGCGGCTTCGACCAGATCGCCGGCCGCAGCGGCGACGGCGACCGATGCTGCGAACAGCGGGTAAACCTGCGCGAAGACGCGATCGAACAGCTCGCGCGCGTACTCGCCATCCTCCAGAAAGCTGTGCAGGATCAGGCGCAGCCGCGTGTCGAGCTCGGACGGTTCGACCTTGTCGCCGAGCACGAAATAGCCGACCATGAAATGGACCATATGAACGAGCGCGGCGCTCGACGGCTCGAGGGCCGCCAGCCGCTCGAACGCCGGATCGCCCTCGCAGCCCAGCCGCAAGATCTCGCCGTACAAGGTTTTCTTGCTTGGAAAATGGCGGAACAGCAGCGCTTCGGAAATAGAGGCGGCTTCGGCGAGCTCCCGGGTCGTGGTGCCGGCAAAGCCCTTCCGGGCGAACAGCGGCACCGCCGCCGCAACGATCGCCTTGTGGCGCTCGTCGCTATCCAATCGTGTCAGAGCCATGGCGGTGGCCAAGTAAGCACTTACTAACCATGTGTCAAGCGGCCCGGCTGCGGTCAATCGGCGCCGCCTGGCCAGGTTCACGGCGTCGGATGCATCGGCGGGCTGCCGGTTTTTGCCACGGTCATGGAGTCTGGCCAACCCGACCGGCAATCGCCCGCAGCAACGCCTGCGCCGCGTTTTCGGCCTGCGTTTCCGGGATGTTGGTAAAGCTCAGCAACAGCCCTGGGCCGCTGTCGGCGACGATCGCGTGCGCCGAAAGGGCCGCGGGAGCCAAGCCTTCGCGTTCGGCGAGGCAAACCAGTTCGCGGTCCGGCGCGCCGCCCGAGGGGCGCGCCAGCAAATGCATGCCGCCCGATTGCAGCCCGATTTGCAGGCGGTCGCCAAAGGCGTTGGCGAGGGCAGCCGCCAACGCCGCGCGCCGCGCGGCATAGAGCCCGCGCATCCGCTTCAGATGCCGCGCGAAATGGCCCTCGGTGATAAACCGGGCGACGACCGCCTGTTCGAACCCGCCATAACCGCCGCTCAGGGCGTGGGCGGCGGCGGTAAATTGCTTAGTGAGCCGCGCCGGGATTACCAGATAGCCGAGCCGCAATCCGGGAAACAGCACCTTGCTGAAGCTTCCCGCATAGAGCACCACGTCGCGGCGGTCCAGGCTCTTCAGGGCCGGCAGCGGACGCCCGGCGTAATGGAATTCCCCGTCGTAATCGTCTTCGATCACCCAGGCCGAATTCGCCTCGGCCCAGGCCAGCAATGCGAGGCGTCGCGGCAATGACAGGGCGACCCCGAGCGGGCTCTGATGCGCGGGCGTCACCACCGCGAAATGCGCCGGCGGCGCGTCGGCGATCGCCTCCTCGACGCGCATGCCGTCGCCGTCCACGGGTATGGGCACCAAATGTGCGCCGGCCGCGGTCAGGCCCCGGCGCGCCGAACGGTAGCCGGGGTCCTCGAACCAGACGGCGGCCCCGGGTTCGATCAAGGCGCGGGCGATGAGGCTGAGCCCGCCCTGATACCCGCCGGTGATGAACACCTGATCGGGGGTGCAGAACACGCCGCGAGAGATCGCGAGATAGGCCGAGATCGCCTCACGCAACCCATGATCGCCGGCGGGGTCGGGATAGCTCAGCCGGCCGGGCGAAACCGTCCGGGCTTCACGCGCGACCAACCTCGCCCACAGTTTGCGCGGAAATGCATCGAGCGCCGGAAGACCCATCCGGAACGGGCGCGGGGCACTCTCCGCGCCGATGGTGCCTGATGCGGGGTACCGGCGTGCCGGAGCGGGCGCCGGCGGCTCGGGCCGCGTCGCCTCTTCGAGCTGCGGCGCCACCACGCTGCCGGCGGCGCCGCGTGCGACGATCCACCCTTCGCCGGCCAAGGTCGCATAGGCCGCCTCGACCGTGCCGCGCGCCGCGCCGAGTTGCGCCGCAAGGCTGCGAGCCGACGGCAACCGTTCGCCCGGCCGTATGCGGCCCGTGGTGATGGCCATGCGGGTCCGGTTGTAAATTTGGCGAAAGAGCGGGACCGGGCTGTCCCGATCGACGCTGAACACCATGGCAGACGGGCTTGACGCCTTCATGGACTATTAAATTAGGCAATTCTTGGCTCTGTTGTTTTGGCCATCGCCCTCCTAGGTTCAAGCACCAAGCCAATCGTCGAGGGTCCCATGCTCGCCATCGCCTCAGCCTCTATGACACGGCGGTAGCTCAGGCATGAGCGACATCGACGTTCGCCACGCCGAAACCGACGCGGAAGTCGCCGCCTGTTATCCGGTGATGGCGCTGTTGCGGCCTCATCTGACCGGAACCGACGAGCTGACGGCGCGGGTCGCGCGCCAGCGCAAAGCTGGTTATCGCATCCTGGCCGCATGGCGCGCGGGCGCTCCGGTTGCGCTGGCCGGATATCGGACCGAGGAAAATTTGATCCATGGCCGGTTTGTCTATGTCGACGATCTGGTGACCGCCGAAGGTGAGCGCAATCGCGGGCTCGGGGCGCTTTTGCTCGATGCCGTTGCGGCGGAGGGGCGCAAGCTTGGCTGCGACAAGCTGGTGCTCGATACCGCGCTCGATAATGTCGACGCCCATCGCTTTTATCATCGTGAAGGGCTACGCTCGCGCGCCTTGCGCTTCAGCCGGCCGATCTCACCCGCATGACCGCAATTCTGCAAATCCTCGTCAGCCCGCGGCCGCGGGCTTTCAGCCGGCAGGTCGCGCGCGACATCGTCGCCCGGATCGCAGGTCGGCACCCCGGCGCGCAGGTCATCGAGCGCGACCTCGCCGCCGATCCCCCACCCCATCCCGATCTCGATCTTTATCAGGCGATCCTTTCGCCGACGCCGGATGGCGATCCGCGATTTGCGCTGTCGGAACGGCTGATAAGCGAGCTCGAAACTGCCGATTTCGTCGTGATCGGTACGCCGATGAACAATTTCACCGTGCCGTCGACCTTGAAGGCGTGGATCGATCACATTGTCCGTATCCGCCGCACCTTCCGCTCGTCGCCCGAGGGCAAGGTCGGAATGCTGCGCGACCGGCCGGTGATCGTCGTCAGCGCCCATGGCGGCTATTGCGGCGATACGCCGCCCGGCCAGCCCGATTTCCTGACGCCATACCTGCGCGCGATCTTCACGACGATCGGCATCCAGACGGTGGACTTTCTCCGCCTCGAAGGGATGTCCCGCGGACCGGACGCAGTTGCCCGGTCGCTCGACCAGGCTCGCGGTTGGATCGAGCAGGATTTGCCGAAACTGCTGGGGTGGAACCTGATGTCGGACGGCTTTTCGAAAGTCGCCGTGCCGCCCGCGTCGGATCATACCGACGAGCTTGAAATGAGAGTGAGACGAGCATGAGCGTTACCGGCGAAACCAGCGGGTTCGTTGATGTGTTCAGGGCGCGCGGCGCGGATATCGCGGATGCCTGCACGCGCTGCGGCGATTGCTTTCGCGCCTGCCCAATGACCGAGCCCGGCGGCATCGCCGATGCCGATGCCGAGGAGACGACGGCGGCGATCGTCGATCTGATCACCGGCGGCGCCGGCAACGCCGAAGCGGTGCGTTGGGGCGAGGTATGCAGCGGCAGCGGCAATTGCATCCCGGCGTGCAAGCACGGCGTCAACCCGAGGTTCATGGTGCAGATGGCGCGCGGCTTTGCCCGTCGGGCCCGTGACGGCGAACCTCTCGAGACCCGCTGGCGCAAGGGCTTTCAGAACATGAGCCGTGGCGTCCGGGTGCTGTCGAAACTCCAACTGCCGCCCGAAACGCTGGCGCGGTTCAAGCCCTCCGGTTCCGCCCGCACGGCGCCGCCGGACGTTGTCTTCTACACCGGCTGCAACGTCTTGAAGACCCCGCATATCGCGCTGTTGTGCCTCGACGTCTTCGACCGGCTGGGGGTGCGCTACGAGGTCATGGGCGGGGTCGGCCAGTGCTGCGGCGTCTACCAGTTCCGCGAAGGCGATTTCGCCAATAACAGCAAGATGGCGAACGCGACGATCGCGGGGCTCGCCTCGGCCGGCACATCGACCGTGCTGTCGTGGTGCCCCTCCTGCCAGATCTCGATCGGCGAGGTCTCGCTGCCCAATTACGAGAAGCAGTTCGGCGAGAAGCCTTTCGACATCAACCCGTTCCTGGTGTTCCTCGCCGAACGCGCCGACGAGCTGGCGGCGATGATGGTGCGCCGGGTGGAACGTCGCGTCGCGCTGCATGAGCGGCCGGTGTTTCCGAAGACCATGGACGCGGTCAGGAAGCTGCTCTCGATCATCCCGGGGGTCGAGTTTGTCGACATCGACGTGCCGCGGGTCGGAACTCAGGCCAACAGCCTTGCGCAATTGCCGAAATTCAAGCGCGAACTGGTGCAGCGCGAGTTGCAGGCGGTCGCCGATGCCGGGGTCGATACGCTGGCGACCATCTACCATGCCTGCCACCGCGAAATCTGCGACGCCGGCGACGGCCGCAGTTTCGAGGTGATCAATTTCATGGAGTTGCTCGGCGAAGGCCTCGGGCTCGACAGCGAGGACTTGTACAAGCGCCTCAAGCAGATCCGTGACGTCGACGACATTATCGTCGAGACCGCGCCGCTGATCGAGGCGCACAATCTCGACCTTGAGACCGTCCGCGACGCCTTGCTTGCGGAATTTGCTCCGGGCCGCGCCGGCACAGGGTCGGCGCCGCGTTGAACCGGGGCTGAGACGAGATTCTTTTGCCGCAAGAGGCGCCCGACGCGCCGCGTTCTGTTTCCGCAACATCCGCGCGATAAGGCGAGGAGGGATAAATGCCACGGGTACGCGAGATAGAGGAAGACGGCGGCGACCCCACACTTGCAGAATTATTCAAGAAGGAACGCGACGTATTCGGCGGTTTGCTGAACACGACCAAAGTCCTGGCCCATTGTCCGGCCATCCTGCGGGCCGCGAAGTTGCTCGGCGCCGCTATCGAGCAGTCCGGGCAGCTTCCGAAGGCGCTTACGCCGTTGGTTTATCTTCGGGTCGCCTCGATCAACGGCTGCCCGTTCTGAATTGACATCAATTCCGTCCGTGTGATGGAAAGCGATGGCGGCGAAGCAAAGCTCTCCGAGGTTGCGACGTGGCGGGACAGCCGATTATTCAGCGAGGCCGAGCGAGTTGCGCTTGAATATGCCGAGCGTATTACGATCACGGATCAGAAGGTCGACGATGCGTTCTTCTCCCGGCTGAAGCAGCACTACACCGAGGCGCAAATCGTCGAGCTGACCGCTGCGATCGCGTTTGAGAACTATCGCAGTAAGTTCAATCCGTCGCTGGGCGTCGACGCCCAAGGCTTTTGCACGATACCGCACCGATAGCCGAAATACCCCGGTCTTCGGCCTAAAAATGGCCTGCGTTTTTGCCCCAACCGCCGATCGCCGCCCTTCACACGGGCGTAAGCGGCTGGTGGGGGAGCGGCGGGAGTTCGACCTCGATCGGGTCGTCGGGGCGAACCTCTCCGTCGGCGAGGACGATGCCCATGATGCCGGCTTTGCGAATAAGGTGTCCGTCCGTATCGCGGTCCAAAGTCGCCTTCATCAAGCCCGGGTAAATGAGATCGAGTTGGGCGCAGGGATTGCGCAGGCCGGTGACCTCGACGACCGCCGCATCGCCCAGGTGCAAGCGCGTCCCAACCGGCAATGCCAGCAGATCGAGTCCCGATGTCGTGATGTTCTCCCCCATCTGCCCTGCGGCTATTTCGAAGCCGGCGGCGCGCAGCTCCTCGAACAGTTCGGAATGGATCAGGTGGACCTGGCGCAGATTGGGCTGGCTCGGGTCGCGAGCCACCCGTGAGCGATGTTTGACGGTTTCGCCCAGATGCGCGTCACTCTCGACGCCGAGTCCTCTCAGCAGTCGGATACTGGCCGCATTCGGCTTGCTGAGCGTGTGTGTCGCGCTGCGGGCGACCGCCGTTACCATCCGAGACATCGGGTTCCTGGCCTTTCCGATCTTGAGCATGGGCACGAACTTTAATATCCTCCCGGCAGACGAACCGGGCCGAGCAACGAGAACGTCGTCTCAAACGCGGTCGCGGGGGCGAACCCGGGTCAACTGCCGACCGGCACGAAATCGTAGACCCCGACCCCTTGAACGATCAGAAACCGGCAGGGTCCGTCCGCCTGACCGTGCACGTAATGAGCGGTCCGGGCCGGGACGGCGCAACGTTGTCCAGGCATCAGCAAATAGTCGTTTCGGGGCGCGCGGGTCTCAACCACCATCGGCCCTTCGAGACAGACAAAGGTGTCGGCGATTTCGCTGTGGTAATGCCACGGGACGCACTGTCCGGCGGCGAGCGTCAGCACCTGGACCCGCAAATCCGCTCCTTCGGCTACGAGTTCGCGACCGGCGAGCTCGTAGTTGCTGCTTGCGCCCACTTTTTTCATCCTGTCCTCCAATCCCGCCGGCGTCGCCGGCGATCAAAGCGCCAGATCCGTACACTCCCGCGACTTCCGCGGCGACGAACATTGCCGCAAGCCTTTCGCGGTTACCCGGGCCAGGAAGCTTGGCTCAGGGTCAGACGGTCGCGGACCTCTTTGACGCCCGGAACATTCTCCGCCGCGACCCGCACCGCCATGCGCTGCCGTGGGTTCAACACCGTGCCCTCCAAGGCGACGACCCCGTCACTGACGAGAACATTCACCGAGGAGGGCGCGATCCAGGCCTGCTTTGCCAATTCCGCGCCGATCTGCTCGCGTATCGCGGCATCGCTCACCGGTGCGGAAATTGTCGGTTTGGAAAGCACGATGAAGGCATGCAAAAGGTTGCTGCGGCTGACAATGCCGATCGGCGCCCCGTTGCTGAGCACGGGGACCCGATTGATGCGGTGCTGTTCCATGAGCCGCGCCACCTCCGCGATGGAGGTATCCTCGGTAACCGTCACGACGTTTCGGGTCATTACTTCAGAGACTTTGCGCCCATGCGAACGCGTATATTCTTCGGCAAGCGGCCCAATATCGGTCACGTACTTGATCCACCTCTCTCGGTTCTCACCGCCAAACTCGGCCCGCTTCAGAAAATCTCCCTCGGTGACAATTCCGACAAGCTCGCCTCGGGAGTTGACGACGGGCAGTCCGCTGATTTCGAATTTCAGCATCATGCCTGCCGCTTCGGTCATCGAGCGGTCGGGCGCGATCGTGATTACCCCGCGAGACATCGCATCGGCTGCTTTCATTGCAATTCTCCTAGAGCGTGCACCCGGCCCGAGGATCGGATGCGCGAGGTTCCAGCGGGCTGATGATCGCCCGCTCAGCTCACTCGCGCTGCCACGCGGCGCATTGATCCGGATCAATAATTCCCGGCGGCGGCGCAACCGCGAAGTCCTGGTTTGGCCGCGACGCACATCTATCTTCGGGCTTCGGGCGCCGGCACGATACTTGGAGACAACGGTTTTCTACAGATTCAGCGCTTGAATTTCTCGCTGCAACGCCGGCACCAGCTCACGTTCAAACCACGGGTTCTTCTTGAGCCAGCTCTGGTTGCGGGGCGAAGGATGTACGATCGGCAGATAGCCCAGCGACAGATATTCCTCCCATGCCTTGACGGTATCGGTGAGTGAGGCTTTGCGTAGTTCGCGCAGATAGAGAACATGCGCAAATTGTCCGACAAGCAGGGTCAGCCGGACGTCGCGTAAATGCGCATTCAGTTGCCCGTGCCAGCGCGGAGCGCACTCGCGCCGGGGCGGTCTGTCGCCCGATTTCGCCTTCCCCGGATAGCAGAACCCGACCGGAACGATCGCGACTTTTTGTGCGTCATAGAAGCGCTCCGGTGTAAGTCCGAGCCATTGACGCAAACGTCGGCCGGATTTGTCGTCCCAGGGGATGCCGGTTTCGTTCGCATGTCTGCCGGGTGCCTGACTGATTATCCGAAGACGGGCCGAACCGTGGATCTGCAGCACCGGGCGTGGGGCGCACGGCAGATCATCAGCGCAATGCGTGCAGGCACGGATGTCTCTGAGCAGCTGAGGTAAAGTCATTTGCCTCTTCCGGAGCCGCGAGCCGCAGACGGGAAGGTTTGGTCGAGCAGCGGCTGCGTCGCACCGGCGATTGTGGCGCGCGCCGCTCCGCCGAACATCGGGCCTTCACGCCAGACCCGGTATACGGCCTTGCTTCAAATAATCCCCGTCGAAGCTGGCGAGCAGCGTCAGCGACTCGAGATCCAACACCGTCAGGCGGTGGCCATCGAGGTCGATCAGCCCCTCTTCCCGCATCAAGCGAAGCATCCGGCTGATATGCGGACCGCTGAGCCCGAGCACGTCGGCAATCAGCTCCTGGGTCAAAGGTAGGGTGTAGGTCATTTGCTCGACGAGACCGATGGCCCGCAGCCGCACCAGCAGTTCGAGGACCAAATGAGCCAGCCGCTCGTAGGCCGACCGGCGCCCGACATCGACGAGGCGTTCGCCGTAGATGGCGGCCTCGCCGGCGACGGCCCAGAACAGAGCGGTAGCGATGCGGGGAAACCGCGCAAACAGATCGTGGAGCACCTTGAAGGGGACCGTCGCCACAACCGTGTCGGTCAGGCTGGCGGTTGCGTTGACCGCCTTTTCGAAGAAGCACGCCGGAAAGCCGATGAGATCGCCGGGCAATCCAAGGCTCAGGACTTGCCGCTTGCCGTCGGGGAGGATTTTGTATCGCCAGACGAAGCCGCTGCACAAAATGAAGACACCCAGATAGGGATGCCCTTGAGCGATAATATCGCGGTGCCGATCGAACCGTCTCTTCGACGCATGGAGTTCCCGAACGGCCTCGGTCTCAGCCGCGGAAAGCGTGAAATAGACGCCGAGTTTGTCGATCAGCGGATATGTCTCGGTCGGGCGGACAGTCGATACAGGGGTTACCGCTGCGCGCGCCACGGGAGTTCCTCCCTCCACCCCCCGAGATCAAAGCAGCGCGTGGCGATCGCCGCTCCCGCCGCGCCTCCTGAATGTGGGCGCCGCGCGCTCCAATCCAAGCACGGACGGCGCTCTCGCCGCGGATTACCGCGAGGCATCGTCTTTCTCCTCGCGATGGGGAGGCTCGGCTTTATCGCGATTGCTCCGCTCCGCATTCCTCCGCCGGCGTCATGCGTCGCGGCATGACGCACCCCTTCGCTGACCGGGTGTGGCGTTGATGGGGGCGCGCAACGGCAGGGCCGTGGCGGTATTGACCTTCGGGCTGCTGGCCAATCTGGTTCCCCTCGCGACGTTTGCCGCGGTTTTGCCGCAGATTACTGCAGATTGGAGTTTAAGTGCGAGCGAGGCGGGCTGGATCGGAGGCATCTACTTCGCGGGCTACGCTGCATCCGTACCGATATTGGTAAGCGCGACCGACAGATTTGACGGCCGCTGGGTGTTTGTCGGCTGCTCGCTGTTGGCCGGATTGGCCAGTTTCGCCTTTGCCGCCCTCGCGAACGGCTTTTGGGTGGCGCTCGGGCTGCGCTTTCTCAGCGGCGTCGCGCTCGGCGGGGTCCACATGCCCGGCTTGAAGTTGCTGGCGGACCGCGTTGCCGGTCGGGCGCAAGCGCGCGGCAGTGCAATTTACAGCGCGTCGTATTCCCTCGGCGCCGCCGGCTCCTTCCTGCTTGCCGGCGTTGTCGATGCGACACTCGGTTGGCGTGCGACCTTTACAGCCAGCGGGATCGCGCCGCTGCTGGCCATCGTTGCGATCGCTTTACTGCCTACCGCCTCGCAGCCCGCCCCGGCCCGAGCAATCATTTTCGATTTCCGCCCGGTGCTGCGCGATCGAGCTTTGATGGCCTATGTATTGGCGTTCGCCGGCAATATCTGGGAGGTGTCGGCCGTACGGGCCTGGTTTGTGGCCTACCTTGCCTGGACACTCGGCCTTCCCGGCAATCACCTGAATTTACCCGCGTTGGCGGTGATCTCCGGGCTTGCCTCTCTTGTGGGATTTCCGGTCAGCATCGGCATCGCAGAGGCAGCGTTGCGCTACGGCAAGCAGGTGATCGTCGTTACCTGTCTGATCTCGGTGCTCGTGTGTTTGGCGCTGGCGGCGACGGCAGGCGGATCGATCCTTGTGGTCCTGCCGCTGCTGGTCCTCGTCCAGATCACCAGCATCGCCGATGCCGGGGCGCTCGCCAGCGGGGCGGTCGCGGTCTCCGATCCAACGCGGCGGGGAACCGCGCTCGCCGCTTTCGCTTTTATCGGCTACACCGCAGCCTTTATTGGCCCGGTCGTGGCGGGCCTCGCACTCGATCAGTTTGGCGGCGCGGGCAGCGCCGCGGGTTGGGCCGCGGCGTTCGCCACCATGGCGTTGGGCTCGACCGCAGCCGCGTGCGCGATCAGAAGTGCCCGTCGTTGACGCGACGGCGGCGCCCACGCCAACGTCGTCCCACCCGACCCCCATGGATTGGCGCCGATCCGCTTGCCCGCCGGCAGTCTATTGAGGGCGACGAAGCCTCCGCCGCCGATGCGCTTGCCGAGCCGCACGTCCGGTCACGAGTTTATTGCGCGAAATCAATGTCGGGCATCAGAGACGCGCGGCGCTCAGGACCACGAGAATGCCCTCGCCAAACAGTGGTGAGCCCAAGCAGGCACAGAGCCGGCGGCGCTCGTCAGTGCGATGTCGCGCAGGCCCTTCTCGAGGATGAAGCCGCGAAACGGGCGCCGGAATTGACCAAGTCAGCCCTAGAATTGGGAGACCCGACCCATGGACGATGGACCCCCTGCACCAAGCGGCCCCGATTTATCCAACGGTCTCGATCTCGCGCAACTTCCAGATGGCGAGATGCTGCTCGGCCATGTCGGGTCTGAGGCGGTCCTGCTCGCGCGCCGCGGCGAGGAAGTCTTCGCAGTCGGCGCGTCCTGCACCCACTATGGCGGGCCGCTCAATGAGGGCCTCCTCGTCGGGGATACGGTCCGCTGCCCGTGGCATCACGCCTGCTTCAGCCTGCGCACCGGGGAAGCGGTTCGCCCGCCGGCGCTGAACCGGCTTCCCTGCTGGCGCGTGGAACGGCAGGGCGAAGTCGTCTTCGTCCGCGAGAGGCGGGAACCGAAATCAATTGCAACGCCGGCGCCCGCGGCTCCGTCATCGGGATCGATCGTCATTCTGGGCGGCGGGGCAGCCGGCAACAGCGCCGCCGAAACGCTGCGCCGCGAGGGTTACGCGGGCCGCATCACGCTGGTGAGCGCCGACCCCTCGGCGCCGTATGACCGGCCGAATTTGTCCAAGGACTACCTCGCCGGCGTCGCTTCCGAAGATTGGATCCCATTGCGAACGCCGGAATTCTACCGGGAACACGGCATCGAATTGCATCTCGACGCGCGTGCCGCATCGATCGATCGAGCGGGCCGTCATCTCACGCTCGAGGATGGCGCCCGCTACGGATACGACACGCTGCTTCTGGCGACGGGCGCCGATCCGGTGCGCCTGACCCTCCCCGGCAGCGACCTTCCGCATATCCGTTATCTGCGCTCGCTCGCCGACAGCCGCGCGATCATCGAGAAGGCGGCGACTGCCCGCAGCGCCGTGGTCATCGGCGCGAGCTTCATCGGGCTCGAGGCGGCGGCTGCGCTGCGGGCGCGCAACATCGAGGTGCACGTGGTCGCACCCGACACTGTTCCGATGGAGCGGGTGATGGGGCGCGAGATCGGCAGTTTCGTGCGCCGCCTCCACGAGGACCACGGCGTGCATTTCCACCTTGGTACGACGGTCGCCGCGATCGAAGCGCAGCATGTCGCCCTGAAATCGGTCGAAACGCTTTCAGCGGACCTGGTGGTCGTCGGGATCGGTGTGCGACCGGCGCTAGAGCTTGCCGAGAAGGCCGGTCTCAAACTCGACCGGGGTGTCGCGGTCGACCGGTATCTCAGGACCAGCGACCCGCACATTTATGCCGCGGGCGATCTCGCGCGTTGGCCCGACGCCCACAGCGGTGAAGACGTCCGCGTCGAACACTGGGTCGTCGCCCAACGTCAGGGACAGACCGCGGCCCGCAACATGATGGGACGGCGCGAGCCGTTCGACGCCGTGCCGTTCTTTTGGAGCATGCATTACGACGTCGCCATCCTGTATGTCGGCCACGCGGAGAAGTGGGACGCCATCGAGATCGACGGACGGGTGGAGGAGAAGAACTGCCGGGCGACATACCGCCGCAACGGCCGGGCCCTGGCCGTCGCAACGATCGGCCGAGACCTCGATAGCCTGCGGGCAGAACTCGCGTTCGAGCAAAGACCTCTCAGTAAAGCCGACGCGTCGGATTCGGGAGCAACATCATGAACCGGTTAAAGGCCCTAAACGACTTCGGGCAAGTCGTCTGGCTCGACTTTTTGTCGCGCCGTTTTATCGAGGATGGCCGCCTCGAGCGGCTCATCGAAGAGATGGCTTGGCAGGCGTTACCTCCAACCCCTCGATCTTCGAGAAGGCCATAGTCGACAGCAGCGATTACGACGCATCGCTCGCGGCTGCGGACGGTCATGAGGACCTGGATGAGCGCGCACTGTTCGAGCGAGCAGCCGTCGCGGATGTCCGGAGCGCGGCCGACCTCTTCAGGCCCGTCTACGACGCCACCGAACAGGCTGACGGCTACGTCAGCATCGAGGTGTCGCCGTATCTCGCGATGCGCGCCGATGAAACCGTCGCCGAAGCCCGGCGCTTATGGCGTACCGTCGGGCGCGAGAACCTGATGATAAAGGTGCCGGCGACCATGCCGGGCCTCGAGGCGATCCGTCGGCTCACCAGCGAAGCGATCAACGTCAACATCACGCTGCTCTTTTCGCAGACGGTCTACGAGGGCGTTGTCGAGGCGTACCTCAGCGGCCTCGAAGATCTGATCGCCCGCGGCGGCGACCCCAAAAGGGTCGTCAGCGTCGCCAGTTTCTTTGTCGGCCGCATCGACACGGCGGTCGATAAACTGGTGACGGCGCGTTTGGCTCAGACCGGCGACGATGCGCAACGTCTGACACTCGCAAATATTCGGGGCAAGGTGGCGATAGCCAATGCCAGGCTCGCCTACCAGCGTTACAAGCGCCTCTTTGCCGGGCCCCGCTGGGCCGCGCTGCGCATCAAGGGCGCCCGTCCGCAACGCCTGCTGTGGGCCAGCACCGGGACCAAAAATCCCGATTACAGCGACGTGCTGTACGTCGAGGAGCTGATCGGTCCGGATACCATCAACACCATGCCGCCGGCCACCATGGACGCCTTCCGCGATCACGGGAGGGCCCGAGCCAGCCTCGAGGAAGATCTCCCTGGGGCGCGGCACGTCATGGCTACCCTCGCGCGGCTCGACATCTCACTCGACGAGATCACCGACAGAACTCTCAACGAGGGTATCCAACTGTTCAACGATGCGATGGAGAAGCTCTTGGACGCGATCGCCCGGAGGCGCGCGCCGGGTCGCGTGCGACTGCCGGCATAATCCGGTTCCCGGCGATGATGCCCTCGAATTCCTGCCCCTGCCGCGTTGCCGGCAGAGACGAAAAGCCGGGTCGACGGCCTGACGATGATCCATGCCGCCACCCACTCCAGCGGCGGCAAGGCGCATAAAGGCTTCGAGACCGTCTCCGACGTGTCGAAGGTGCCCGGCGCGCGCCAGCCGATGGTCCGCACCCATCCCGAGACTGGGCGCGAGGCGCTGTTTCTCGGCCGGCGCATCAACGCCTATGTCCTCGGGTTTTCGGTCGAGGACAGCGAAAAGCTGCTCGATCTCTTGTGGGATCATGCGACCCAAGAGAGATTTACCTGGCGCCAGGATTGGCAGGTCGGCGATCTGGTCTGGTGGGACAATCGCTGTGCAATGCATCGCCGCGACGCCTTCGACCCCGCGCGTCGCCGGCTGATGCATCGGACTCAGCTGAAGGGTACCCGCCCGGTCTGAGGCCTGCGGACCAGGCCGGGTATCGGGCGAACCGGAAGGCGGGCGCAAAACTTGCTCCGGGGTATGCATTAACCTACGGCAAGGAACTCTGTGCGATCCTACATAGAGGGGTGGGCGCAGGTCAGCGTGCCGGAGGGCAGCATGAGCGATGCGCGCATGGCGAGTTCAACGCCGGGGTCGGTCAAGGCGGTTCTGGCCGCCGCCCTTTTGGGCATTCCCTCGATGCTGCTCGGCTGCACCCAGTTCGGCTATTGGCCGCAGGCGCACAACCCTATGGTCCCGAGCTTTGCCCCGCTGGTGCAGCAGGTCTTGCCCGCCGTCGTCAACGTCTCAGCCGTGCAGCGGCCCGAACAAGAGGACGGCGGGCGGCGAGGCGGTGACGGGCGCCGACGAAGCCAGAGCCGAGGGCTCCCTTTCGGGGCATTCCTCCGCCTCGCTCGACGAGCTGCTGCGCCGTTTCTTCGATCAGCAGGCGCGTAAGGGCGCACCCGACACGCCCGGGCTCGCCCTGGGCTCGGGCTTTATCATCGACCGGCGCGGCTATGTCGTCACCGACAATCACGTGCTGGAGAATGCCGCTGCGATAACCGTCACGTTTCAGGACACGACGCAGCACGCGGCGCGGATCGTCGGCCGCGACACCTTGACCGATCTGGCGCTGCTGAAGATCGATGTCGACCACCCGCTGCCCTATGTGCGCTGGGGCGACAGCGACAGCACCAGGGTCGGCGACTGGGTGCTGGCGGTCGGCAACCCGTTCGGGCTCGACAACACCGTCAGCAGCGGCATCGTCTCGGCGCGCGGCCGCGACATTCACGCCGGCCCGTATGACGACTTTCTGCAGATCGATGCGTCGATCAACCGGGGCAATTCGGGCGGTCCGACCTTTAATCTCGACGGCGCCGTCATCGGCATCAACACGGCGATTTATTCTCCCAACGGCGGCTCGGTCGGCATCGGCTTTGCGATACCGGCGAATTTGGCAAAGCCGGTAGTCGAGCAGCTGGAGGCGAATGGCAGGGTCGAGCGCGGCTGGCTCGGCGTGCAGATCCAGCCGGTCACGGCCGAGATCGCCCAAAGCTTCGGCTTGGCGAAGCCGGCCGGCGCGCTGATCGCCGGGATCAGCGCCGACGGCCCGGCGGCGCGCGCCGGGTTCGCCCGCGGCGATGTGATCCTCGCCGTCAACGGCAGGGATATCGAGCGCATGCGCGATCTGCCGCTCGTCGTCGCCGAGACGCCGATCGGCCAAAGCGCTGCCGTAACCGTATGGCGGAACGACAGCAAGGTCAGCCTGCACCCGGTGATCGGCGAAATGCCGGCGGGCCCGCAAATCGCAGAAATCAGCCCGGCGAGCCTGCATCCGGACCAGGCGAAGCTCGGCGCCGGCCTGACCTTGGCGCCCCTGACCCGGCAATCTCGCCGGCGGCTGCGGGTCGGCGCGGCAGTCACCGGCGTCGTGGTGACGGCGATAGGCGATGACAGCCCGTTCGCCGGCCTCGATCTGGAACCCGGCGACGTGATCGAAACCGTCAACCAGCAGCCGGTGGCATCGCCGCAGGATGCCTACGCCAAGCTCGACAACGCCGCCGCGTTCCGCGACAAGAGCGTGCTGTTGCTGATCAACCGGCATGGCAGCAACCGCTTTCTGGCGGTATCCTCGGGCGACGGCGCCGGCAAGACCGGCGGCTGACCCGGCGAACCCAACCCGGCGCCGGCCGGGTCGAGAGCGAGATCTCGCTCAGTTTTTCTCGAATATGCCGAGCCGGTTGATCCCGTCGAATGCCGCCACCTTGTAGCATTCGGCCAGGGTCGGATAATTAAAAACCGTATCGACGAAATAGTCGATCTTGCCGCCAAACGCCAATACCGCCTGGCCGATGTGGATCAGCTCGCTCGCGCCCTCGCCGATGATGTGGACGCCGAGGATCTGGCGGGTCTCGCTGTGGAATATCAGCTTCAACAAGCCGGTCACGTCGCCGACGATCTGGCCGCGGGCAATTTCCTTGTAGCGTGCCTTGCCGATCTCGTAGGGGACCGACGCCTCGCTCAGCTCCTCCTCGGTTTTGCCGACCATCGAGATCTCGGGGACCGCGTAGATCCCGTACGGAAACCGCTCGGGCGCGCTGCTGGCATGGACGCCAAAGGCATGGCAGACGGCGAGCCGGCCCTGCTCCATCGAGGTCGAAGCCAGCGCCGGGAAGCCGATCACGTCGCCGACCGCATAGATGTCGGGGACCGGCGTCCGGTAGTGCTCGTCGACGACCAGACGGCCGCGATTGTCGGGCTTCAGCCCGGCCTCGGCCAGGTTGAGACCGGCCGTCGCGCCCGTGCGGCCGACCGAATAGAGCGCCTTTTCGGCGATGATGGTCTTGCCGCTGTCGAGGTGCAGCCGGACGCGCGGGCCGCGCTCGTCCTCGACGAGCTCCAGCCTGTTGACGTTCTCGCTCAGCCGCAATGTCGCCCGGTTCTCGCGCAGATGGTGGCACAATTCATCGCCGATTTCCTTGTCGACAAACGGCAGCAGCCGGTCGCGCTTGTCGACCAGGGTGACCCGCACGCCCAGCGCGGCGAACATGCTCGCATACTCGCAGCCGATCACGCCGGCGCCGACGACGGCCAGCGTGCGCGGCAGCCGTTCCAGCCGAAAAATGTCGTCGCTGGTAAAGATCCGCTCGCCGTCAAACGGCATATCCGGGTCGCGCGTCGTCTCGGTGCCGGTGGCGATGATGATCTTTCGGGCTTTGACCAGCCGCGAGCCGGCGCCGTCGACAAAATCGAGACGCACGGTGGCGGGGCCGGCAAAGCTTGCCTCGGCGACGAGCAGCTCGACGTCGTTGCGCATCAATTGATGCCGGGTGACGTCGATTTCGTGCTGAATGACCCGGTTGGTCCGGAACAGCAGGTCCTGCATCGTGATGTGCTGCTTGACCGTGTAGGAAGCGCCGTAGAATTCGCGCGAGCGATACCCGGACAGATCGAGCACCGCCTCGCGCAGCGTCTTCGACGGGATCGTGCCGATGTTGACGCTGCAGCCGCCGAGCACCGCCTTTTTCTCGACCAGCGCCACCTTCTTGTCGAGCTTGGCGCCCTGGATCGCGGCGCGCTGTCCGGCCGGACCCGAGCCGATCACCAGAACATCGTAGTCGAACCCACCCGCAGACATACGCTCCGCCCCCAAGGCTGCCCACGACCGCGCCGCCGTCGCGTGCAGATCATCATCTGCTTTGATGAAGTTGCGATGACGCCTCCGCAATCGATGCCGCGCACCCGGCGGAGCTGCAAACAGCCGGCCCGGCGGACTATTCGGCCGCGGCCAGATGCGGGCGCTGTTTGCGCAATTCGGCGACCCGCGCGCGGGTGTAGAGATCGGTCCAGTTGGTCAGCGCGAAATCGGTGACCTGGCGCGGGTCGTAATCGCGATCGGGGATGCGGATCTCCTTGCCGGCGATGTGTACGGCGCGGATCCGATTTCTGTCCTGCAACACGCCGATATCGGCGAGCGGCGACCTATCGAGAGCGATGAAATCGGCGGCGCGGCCCGGTTCGAGGATGCCGATCCTGTCGCCCTCGGTCATGAACCGGGCATTGACCTCGGTCGCGGCCCGCAACGCCGCGGCCGGGGTGAAGCCGAGATCCTCGACAAAGAGTTCGAGTTCGCGCGCATTCCACTCGCCATAGGGGGTCACGGCAAAGCCGGTATCGGTCCCGGTCATCATCGGCACCCCGGCGGCCCGCGCCTTTTTCCAGTTGGCGCAGCCGATGCGGTACTCGCGCAGGGCGGCGGCGGGGCGGCCGCGCTGGCCGGCCGGTTCGTGCGGCTGGGTGAACTCGATGACGTTTTTCGGCTGGGTCATGGTCGGGCACAGCGCGCTGCCGGTTTTCAGCATCGCCGCGATGCACTCGTCGTCGAGGTGATTGGCGTGAAAGATCAAATCGATGCCGCTGCGAGCGGCGTAGAGCGTCGCCTCGCGGCCGCGGGCATGCGCCACCACCTTTTTGCCGAGGCGATGGCTCTCGCGGACGATGATCTCGGTCTCCTCCTGGTTGAAGGCGGCGACCAGCGAGCCGTCGCCGCGCCGTTCGATCCCGTCGAGCGCGATCTTGATGCAGTCGACCCCGTTCTTGACCTGGCGGCGCACCTCCTCGATCGCCTCGGCCGGGGTCGTCACCAGCTTGCCGATCGAGGTGTCGGGCACGCCGATCCAGGTCGGGTACCAGTCGGTCAGGCCCTGATGCGTCGTCAGATACGGGCCCGCGGCCATCACCCGCGGGCCGTCGAACAGGCCGGCTCGGATCGCGTTGCGGATCGACAGGCTGATCTGGCCGGCGTCGCCCGGCGAACAGAGCGCGGTAAAGCCGGCCGCCGCCATCTTTTGGGCAAAGAACAGGCCGCGCAATGCCCGGAATTCGAGCGGGCTGTAGAGGTCGATATCCTCCTCGCTCTTGGCGTTGCCATAGGCGAGATGCGTGTGAACGTCGATCAGCCCCGGCATCACGAACAGCGCGGAATAGTCGACCGTCCGGTCGCCGCGGGCCCGGCGCGGCGCGTCGGCCTCGGGCCCGAGATAGTCCAGCACGCCGTCCTCGTCGAAAACCATCGACTCTCCGGCGCGGGCTTCGTCCTCTTGCCCGGTAAACAGCTGACCGCAACGCACAAAGGTCTTCATGCCCGGGACTCCGATTGCCAGAGGCAGGTCACCGCGGCGCAACGCACCGCGTCACGCCATCCTTGTAGCATGACCGGACCACTCCGCCAGTAACCGTTCAGCCCGCACACCGGTGGCGCGATCCCATCCGCGAATTCGGCGAAAACCCGATGCCGCGACATGGCTTGGCTCGACAGGCGCCGTTCGCCGGTGCAGAATTTGGGCAGGGCCAGCCTGTTCGGACCCATTCCCAAAATTCTTCAGGCGACGGCAGGTCAATGCCGACACGAAAAATCATGCCACACCGGCGAAAGCCGGTGCCCATGGCTGAAATGGGTCCCGGCCTCCGCCGGGAAGACGAGGAGGGGGACGCTGTCCTAAAATCATCTAAATGTATCTGAGCAAAAGGAAAGGCCGGCCATGAAGATCGCGCGGATCGAGACGTTCATCCTCGGCACCGGCAGCTCGAAGGACCTGCTGTTCTGCCGGGTCGAGACCGAGGACGGGCTCTACGGCTGGGGCGAGGCCTATGTCGTCCACGGCAAGGAGACCGTCGTCGCCGAATGCATCCGGGCGATGACGCCGCATGTGATCGGCCGCCAGGTCTTCAACACCCGCCACACCGGCCAGATCATCTTCGACGATTTCGCGATCCGGCGCGGCTCGCCCGAACTGGCCTCGGCCTGGAGTGCGATCGAGATCGCCTCCTGGGACATCCTCGGCAAGCACACCGGGCTGCCGGTCTATAATCTGATCGGCGGCGCCTCGCGCGAGCGGGTGCGCATTTATGCCAATGGCTGGGCCCGCGGCGCGACGATCGAGGAAGGCGTCGAGCGCGGGTGCCAGGTCAAGGCGATGGGTTTCACCGCCGCCAAATTCGACCCGTTCCCCGGACCGTGGCGCAGCTTTGTCGACCGCCGCGACGAGGATTTCGCGATCGCCTATGTCACGGCGATGCGCGAGGCGCTCGGCGCCGATTTCGAATTGTTGATCGAGGCGCATCGCCGGTTCGCGCCGAGCCACGCGATCCGCATCGGCCGGCGGCTCGCCGAACTCGGCATCGACTGGTACGAGGAGCCGTGCCTGTCGGAGAATATCGACCTCGTCGCCGAGGTCAGGCGGGCGGTGCCGATCCCGATCGTGACCGGCGAGGCGATCCACACCAGGGAAGCCTTTTTCGAGTGCCTGGCCAAGCGCGCCGCCGACATCCTGAACCCCGATATCTGCGTCGTCGGCGGCATCGGCGCGATGCTCGACATCGCCGCGATGGCCCAGCCGCAGGCCGTGGTCATGGCGCCGCACAACTACAACAGCACCTTGGCGGGTCTGGCCGCGACCGTGCATGTCTCGGCGGTGATCCCGAATTTCCGGATCACCGAATATTTCGTCAATTTCGAGGATCTGTGCCGCGACATCGCCACCCGTTCGCTCGCCGTCAAGGATGGCTGGATCGACCTGCCGACTGCTCCCGGCCTCGGCATCGACATCGATGTCGACAAACTGCGCGCCCACCCGCACCTCGAAGCCACCCCTCACGGCCTGCGCCAATACTGGGAAGAATACCCGCGCAAAGGCTACGCCCCGACCCTTCGCGGCTGATCCCGGCAGGCGAGCCGCACCAAACGGCGCCGGTGGCAACGCGATGATAATCAACACGCCGCGCCTACGGCTTCGCTGTTGGGGGGAAGCTGACCGGGACGCGTTTGCCGCCATGCACGCTGACCCTGAAGTGATGCATGATTACGGGGGACCGATCAGCCGGAAAAAGAGCGACGCAAAGTTCGACCGCTACGTCGCGGCATATCGTCAACATGGCTTTTGCCGCTGGGCAGTCGAAAGCCGAGAAGGGGCCTTTCTCGGTTACGTCGGCATCATGCCGTCGCGTCCCGATCATCCGATCGGATCGCATGTCGAGATCGGCTGGCGATTGATAAGGCATGCGTGGGGTCGGGGATATGCCACCGAGTCCGCACGGGCGGCGCTAAACGATGCCTTTACCCGTATCGGGCTGGCCCAGGTGATCGCCTATACCGCCCCTGATAATCTACGGTCGCAGGCGGTGATGAGCCGATTGCAATTGCAGCGCGATCCCGCGCGCGACTTCACGGCAGACTACGACGGCGTCAAAGCTTGGCGAGGGCTGGTCTGGGTAGCGCGCCCCGGTACGTAATCCCGGGCTGGCGACGACCGCTCATGCCTCGGCGATGATCCCGAATTCCGCATGACCGAGTATTTCGTCAGCGCGGCTAACGCCGCGGCGGCGGCCCGTGGCCGTGCGAAAGATGTCCAGCAACTGCCCTTGATCGAAAACCATGGCAATGCGGGCCGAGCCGGGGCACAGTTGGCGCAGCCGACAGCAACCTCGGGAGGATTTTGCCAATGCCCCAATCCGCGATCCCGCCCGGCCGCCATGCGCCGATCCGGCAGGACTGGCTCGACAGCCGGCGCGAGGCGATCATCGAGCCCGATCTGCCGATCGTCGACCCGCACCATCACATGTGGGACCGGCCGGGCAACCGCTATCTGTTCCAGGACCTGCTCGCCGATGTCGGCAGCGGCCACGACATCGCCGCGACCTGTTTCGAGGAATGCCGCGAGATGTACCGCGCCGACGGCCCGCAGGAGCGGAAATCGCTCGGCGAGACCGAGTTCGTCAACGGCATCGCGGCGATGAGTGCGGCCGGCAAATACGGCAAGACGCGGTGTATCGCCGGCATCATCGGCAATGTCGATCTGCGCATCGGCAGCCATGCCAAGGACATCCTGGACGAGCACGTGACGATTTCCGGCGGCCGCTTCAAGGGCATCCGCAACGGCGCCACCTGGCATGCCGATCCGAGCCTGGCAGATCTATTGCTCGGGCGCGCCGCAGGGACTCTATCGCGACCGGACCTTTCGCGAGGGGTTTGCCGGGCTGGCGGCGCTCGGCCTCAGCTTCGACGCGTGGCTGTTCCAGACCCAGCTCGACGACGTGGCCGACCTCGCCCGCGCTTTCCCGCAGGCGACGATCGTCCTGAACCATGTCGGCGGACCATTGGCGATCGGCCCCTATGCCGGCAAGCGCGAGGAAGCTTTCGCCGCGTGGAAGAAAGGGGTCGCCGAGGTCGCCGCCGCCTCGTCCAACACCTATGTCAAACTCGGCGGTCTCGGCATGAAGATCTCGGGCTTTACCTTTTTCGAGGACGACATGCCGCCCTCGTCGCAGGATCTGGAGAAGGCCTGGCGCCCCTATGTCGAAACCTGCATCGCCGCATTCGGACCCGGGCGTTCGATGTTCGAAAGCAACTTCCCGGTCGACAAGGGCATGTGCAGCTATCCGGTGATGTGGAACGCCTTCAAGCGCATCGCCGCGGGCTGTTCCGCCGCCGAAAAGACCGCATTGTTCAGCGGCGCCGCGACCAAGGCTTATCGGCTCTCGCACTGACGGCGCGACCTCTTGCAGCGGCGGCCCGATCCAGTGTGGCCGCTGCGCATTGCAGCGAGTTCAATCCTCGGGTGGCGCGAGGAGATGTGTATCCCCGCCCTGTGCCGCGACCAAATCAACCGCCTTTCGGTCGAAGCTGGCGAAGACCTCTCCGCCGAGCCGGCGGCCGTCGAAGGCGATGACCCCGTCGGCGAAATCGCCACCCGCCGCCAACATCGCCAACCCGGCCTCGACGGCCGGCCGGTCTGTCGCTACGCCGGGGCTGTTGACAACGGCGATGATCGCCTCGATCACCTCGCCGGCGGCTCGGTGATAGGCCCGCGTCGTCACCCATACAAATTCGCACAGCGCCGACAGCGGGATTGCGATGCATTCCGCATTGCGCAGCAATTCCGCGGCGAGGCTCGCTTGCTCGCGATCGTCGAGGACCGTCACCCGGACGAGAATGTTTGTATCGACCGTGATTCTCAAAGCTCGCCGGCCCAGCCTTTGGCGATGACCTCGTTGATCTCCTCGACCGTCAGCGGCTTGGTACCCGGCCGATAGAGAGAGCCGATGAAGTTCTCGATCGAGCCGGTCGGTTTCGCCCGCACTTCAATGCGCCCGTTTGGCAGCATGTCGATCTCGATCTTTTGGCCGGGACCGACCCCCAGATGCCGCAGCACCTCCTTGCGAAGCGTCACCTGCCCCTTTGCCGTGACGGTGAGGGTCGTCGCCATAGCCTTCTCCACGCCCGCGAGCCGTCGCCCTGGGTAAGGCAACTGAACCTTACAGTCAAGCGGACACCGCTTCGCCAAGGCCAGGTCGTAGCCTTAAGGTGTTATGAATTTTTTGTTCCCTATGTGACCTGTTTCACACTATTATGGCCAGTTCGGCGACAAGATCGCGCTCCCGCTCGCCGCGGCGGGCGGCAAACGGGCGACCGATCACAACGGGAGGAATGAGGATGACCGAGGCTGCACCCGATCCGATCATGCGGATCGCTTTGGGCTTCATGGCGGCAAAGCATCTGTTCGTCGCCAGCGAAATCGGCGTGTTCGAGAAATTGGCGGGCGGCCCGATGACGCTCGACGCGCTCGCCGCGGCGACCGGCATTCCGCGCCGCACCTTGCGGATCAGCGCCGATGCGATGGTCAGCCTCGGGCTGTTGGAGCGGGAGGGCGAGGGCTATCGCAACAGTGCCGCGGCCGCCGCCTTTCTCGCCGGTGCGGCAGGCCCCGATCTGCGGCCGATGCTGCGGTTCTGGGACAAGCTCAGCTATCCCGGGTGGGTCGGCCTCGAGAGCGCCGTGCGCAGCGGCGCGGGACAAGCGGGTTTCTTCCGCTTCAGCGAGGAGGAGCAGCAAATCTTCTCGACCGGGGTCGAGGCGTTTTCGGCCCCGGCGGCGGCAGCGCTTGCCGCGGCCTATGATTTCGGCCGTCACCAGCGTGTCCTCGACGTGGCCGGCGGGACGGGCTCCTTTCTGATCGCGATCATCCGCCGCCATCCCGATCTTCGCGGCACGTTGTTCGAGCTGCCGGCCACTTGCGCGGTCGCGCGCCGCCGTCTTGCGCACGATCCCGAAAGCGCTCGGATCGAAGTCGTCGAGGGCGATCTGCTGGCGGACCCGATCCCGGATGGCCACGACGCGGTGATCGCCGCCAACATCGTCCACGGGCTCTCGCAGGCGCACAACCTCGACCTGTTGCGGAAGGTGCGTTCCCGCGTCGCGCCGGGCGCGCGGCTGCTGCTCGTCGATCTGTGGATGGATGCGGGCCGCACCGAGCCGCCAGCGGCGCCGCTGATGGCGGGCGAGTTCCTGATCCACTCCGGCGAGGGCCAATCCTATGCCGAAGAGGATGCCGACGAATGGCTGGCGCAGACCGGTTGGCGCAAGCTCGATCGCCGGCCGCTGGCCGGACCGGCGAGCGTCATCATCGCCGAAGCTGCCTGACCAACCGGTGCTCTGAACCGAACAGGTGATGCCGTCTGCTCTTCTAACATCTTGCCGACCGTGCGCTTCTTGCGTCATGCCTGCGAAAAGCAGGCACAGGCCGTGTCCGGATACCCCCTCTCCGCCCCCAGGGGCGGAGAGGGTCGGGGTGAGGTGGGGGAGGGCCGGTGCGCAACCCACCTCGCCCTCCCCGTCGCCGCGGCGACGGGTCCCCTCCCTCTCCCCCCGCAGACGGGCGGAGAGGGCGGATCGGCGCGGCTTCCATCGTCGATTGGCGCGACGCATTGCCGAGGGAGCCGAACAAGCTCCGCCCGACGGTGGTAGAGGACGAAACCCTGTTCGATCCGGCCTATCCGAACGTGATCCTGGTGCCGCTGAGCGAGGATCATCGATTGGCTAGCCGATCATCATAAACATCCTCCGGAGGAGACCCCGGCGGAAAAAGCGGGCGACGGACGGTGACCGGGTATGGATAATGGCGCCCGCAAAACCCCGGAGGGAGAAAACGAATGCCGTTGCCGAGAACCGAGGTGGACGCCACCACCCCCAAATACCTGCGCGACAAATACGCGATCGTCGGGGTAGGGGAGACCACCTATACCCGCGGCTCGGGCAAGACGACGCGCGCGCTCGGCACCTGGGCGGTCAGGAACGCGATCCTCGATGCTGGGCTGACGGCTGCAGACATCGACGGCATGCTGTCTTATTCGGGCGGCGACTTCGACCTCGGCGACGTTTATCGCCGGCGATCTCGGCATCCGCCTCAATTTCTACATGGATGTGGTCGGCGGCGGCTCGTCGACCGAGGCGCTCGTCGGCATCGCCATCGGTCTGATCGAGGCCGGCTGCTGCAAGACGGTGGCGATCTTCCGCTCGATGAACGGCTATTCGCAGGTCAGGATCGGCGGCACCGGCGCGCGCTCGGCGGCGCCCGTCGCCGGCGACGCGCTGCACAACCGCGCCTATGGCTGGCAGAGCGCCGGGCAGAGCTTCGCCCCGACCTTTATGCGCCATATGTATGATTACGGCACCAGGCCCGAGCAGGTCGCCGCGGTCAAGGTGGCGCACAGCCATCACGCCTCGAACAATCCGAAGGCCTATTACAAGAAGCGCTTTACGGTCGACGACGTATTGTCGAGCCGGTTCATCTGCAAGCCGCTGCACCTGCTCGATTGCTGCGTCGAGACCGACAACGCGACCTCGATCATCGTCACCTCGGCCGAGCGCGCCCGCGACATGAAGCAGCCCCTGGTGCTGATCCGCGGCGTCGTCGGCCGCTGTTCGAAACCGCGGCTCGACATGCACTACCAGCACGGGCCGATCTCGACCGTCGCCGGTCATTACGCGGCCCGCATCCTGTGGCCCAATGCCGGGGTTGGGCCGGAGGATGTCGACATTACCGGCTCCTACGACGCCTTCACCTTTACGACGATGCTGCAGCTCGAGGATTACGGCTTCTGCAAAAAGGGCGAGGGCGGCCAGTACGTGTCGAGCGGGGCCATCCAGCTCGGCGGCCGGCGGCCCAACAACACCAGCGGCGGCCACCTCTGCGAGGGCTACACCCACGGTATGAACATGGTCATCGAAAACACCCGCCAACTGCGCCACGACGCCGACGATTCCTGCCCGGTCGGGGCCGACGGCAAGCGCCGGCACACCTACGACTACCGCGAAGGCGGCTGCCGCCAGGTCAGGAATGTCGAAGTCAGCGCCAATCTCGGCTGGGCCAACCCGGCGACCGCGTCGTCGATGGTCATGCGCCGCGGCTGAGTAAGGAAACGAACATGCCTATCCGCGGCGAATACCTTGGCATGGGGCTCACGGTCGACGATCTCGACGTCGAGAACCTCGAATATTTCCGTCATTGCGCCGACCACGATTTTCACCTGCAGGCCTGCGCGCAATGCGGCCGGCTGCGCTACCCGCCGACCACCGCCTGCCCGTGGTGCATGAGCCTCGAATTGGCCTGGAAAAAGGTCGAGGGCAAAGGCGCGGTGCATTCCTACAGCGAGGTGCACCACGCAATCCAGCCGGCCTTTCGCGGTCACACGCCCTATCTGATCCTGCTGGTCGATCTCGACACGCAAAAGGGCGAGCCGACCGCCGAGGAAGCCCTGCGCGTCGCCGGTAATCTGACCACCCCCGACGGCCGGCTGGCGCCGCCCGAACTGGTCCGCAAGGTCGGCATCGGGACGCGGGTGCGCATGGTATTCAGCGACGTGGCCTCCGGCCTGGCATTGCCGCAATGGACCATCGACGAGACCGCGACCCAGCCGGCAACCGTCTGGCGTTATCCGCAGGAATAAGATTGTGAGCAGCAGGGCATGGCAGGCCGGGGCC
>CAVPBN010000030.1:0-149611 GCA_963701815.1 uncultured Alphaproteobacteria bacterium | reverse complement strand
TGCCCAGGGAACACGCGATGAGCGACGCCAGCGAGCGCGAGGCGATCTGCGCGATCGGCGCCTCGATTTTCAACCGCGGTCTGACCGCCGGGTCCTCGGGCAACATCAGCCTGCGCGTCGAGGATGGCTGGCTGATGACGCCGACCAACGCCTCGCTCGGCCGGCTCGATCCGGCCCGGCTGTCCAAGCTCGGCGACGACGGCCGGTTGGCCTCGGGCGATCCGCCGACCAAGGAGAGCTTTCTGCACCGGGTCATGTATGAGGAGCGCGCCGGGACCGGCGCGGTCGTACATCTGCATTCGACGCATTCGGTCGCGGTCTCCTGCCTCGCCGAAATCGACCCCGCCGACGTGTTGCCGCCGATCACCGCCTATTACGTGATGCGGGTCGGCCGGCTGCCGCTCGTCCCCTATTTCAAGCCCGGCGATCCGGCGCTGGCCGAGGCGGTGCGCGGCTTTGCCGGCAAGCATCATGCGGTGCTTCTGGCCAATCACGGCCCGGTCGTCGCCGGTGCAAACCTCGACGCCGCGGTCAACGCGATCGAGGAATTGGAAGAGACCGCAAAGCTCTACCTCTTGCTGCGCGGCGCGAAGACCCGCTTTCTGACCCCGGCGCAAGTGAAGGAATTGCAGGCATGAAGACCAGCACGCGGGCATTTTGCGCTTGCATGGCGGCGATATTGCTGGCGGCGGTACCGACGGCGCGCGCCGCCGAGCCGATCAAGATCGGCTTCAGCATGGAATTGACCGGACCCTTTGCCGTCGTCGGCAAGACCGGGCTCCTCGCGTTGCAGATCTGGGAGGACGACGTCAACGCCAAGGGCGGGCTGCTTGGGCCGCCCGGTCAAGCTGGTCTATTACGACGACCAGTGCAACCCGTCGAACGTGCCGGGGATCTATACCAAGCTGATCGACATCGACAAGGTCGACCTGCTGGTGTCGAGCTACGGCACCAACCTGACGGTGCCGGCAATGCCGGTGGCGATCTCGCACAACCGGCTGTTCTTCGGGCTGTTTGCCCTGGCGGCGAACGACAAGTTCCATTATCCGAAATATTTCTCGATGCTGCCGTTCGGCCCGGACCCGCAGAAGACCTTCGCGCACGGGCTTTTTCGTGCTGGCGATGGCGCAGGAGCCGAAGCCGAAGACGATCGCGATCGTCGGCACCGATGCCGAATTTCAGCACAAGGCCACCGACAGCGCGCGCGACGAAGCCAAGGCCGCGGGCATGAAGATCGTCTACGACCGCGCCTACCCGCCGACCACGGTCGATTTTACGCCGATCGTGCGCGCCGTGGGCGCGGCGCAGCCCGATCTCGTCTATGTCGCCTCCTACCCGTCGGACACGGTCGGCATCCTGCGCTCCGTCGGCGAAATCGGGCTCAAGACCAACATGCTGGGCGGCGCGCTCGCCGGCGCCCAGGCGGCGGCGATCAAGATCCAGCTCGGCCCGTCGTTGAACGGCGTCGTCAATGTCGAATTGTGGGAACCGGTCAAGACGATGGAATTTCCCGGCGTCATGGATTTTCTGAAAAAATACCAGGCCAGGGCCGGCGCCGCGGGGGTCGACCCGCTCGGCTACTTCTTGCCGCCCTTCGCCTATAGCGAGTTCCAGGTGCTCGCCGAGGCGGTCGCCGCGACCGGGACGCTCGACAACGACAAGCTCGCCCAATACATGCACAGCCATCCGTTTCAGACGATTGTCGGCGACATCGCCTTCGGCCCCGACGGCGAGTGGACCGAGGCACGGCCGATCTGGGTCCAGTACCACGACATCAAGGGTCACGGCGTCGACCAGTTTCGCGGGCCGGAAACGGTGTCGATCCTGTCGCCTGACAAGTACAAGACCGGCGATATCGTCTATCCGTATACCAAGGCGCGTTGATGGATCGTGCGCATAGGGTCAGGTCATCTTGCCGAAATATTCGTCATAGGGAATGTCGTTGCTGATCAAGACCCCGCCATCGACGTTGAGGGCGATGCCGGTGCACATGCGGGCCCGATCGCTCGCCAGAAACAACACCGCGTCGGCAATGTCCTCGGGCTCGACCATGCGGCCGAGCGGGATCTTTTTGGCCCGAGCCGCCTTTTGCTCGGCCGACGGCATGTTGCCGCTGAACGGGGTCGCGGTCGGGCCGGGGCACACGGCATTGACCCGGATATGGTCGGGCGCCAGCTCGTAGGCCGCATGCCGGGTCAGGCCGAGCAACCCCGCCTTCGACGCCGAATAATGCGCGCCGCCGCCAAACGAGATGCGCCGCCCAGCGACCGAGGCGATGTTGACGACGGCGCCGCCGCCGCGCGCCCGCAGATGGGGCAATACCGCCTGAATGCCGTTGAACGGGCCGCGCAGATTGACCGCGATCACCCGCTCCCAAGCCTCCGCCGGCATCCGTGCGATCGTGTGCCGGGTAATCGTTCCGGCGCTGTTGACCAAGACATCGATGCCGCCCGCCTGTTCGGCGACGGCGCCTGCAAGTTTGGCGAAGGCCGCAGCGTCGGCGACATCGAGCATGTGCCCCGCCGCCTTGCCGCTGTTGCCGGCGATCTCGGCGGCGATCGCCTCGGCCGCTTCCCGGTTATGGTCGAGGATCGCGACGTAGGCCCCGGCTGCGGCCAAGGCGCGCGCTGCCGCCGCACCGATACCGCTGCCGCCGCCGGTGACCAGCGCCACTTTTCCGGCAAATTCCTGGCTCACTGCTGCCTCCCCCAACTCGTCCCTCGCCGACCCGAGCGTCGCCCGCTTTGAGGGTGATTGCCGGCGGCGAGGATCATACCCCAAGATCAAGCGGAGCTTCGCGCAGCATGACGATCGGGCCGATCGCTCCCGGCGAAACGGCAATGCCCCGTCGGCCGTCCGTCGCAGCCCGGTTTCCTGCCGGGGCGATGCTTGCGGCCATCGTCGCGATCACCGCCGCACGGCTGCTTTGGCTGCGCGTCCAGCCCGCCGACCTCTACCCCGACGAGGCGCAATACTGGTTTTGGGCCAAGCACCTGGCGTTCGGCTACTACTCGAAGCCGCCGCTCGTCGCCTGGCTGATCGCCTTGACGACCGGGCCCTTCGGCGACGGCGAGTTCGCCGTCCGGCTGGCCGCCCCGCTGCTGACCGCCGGCACCGCGATCCTGGTCTATGCGATCGGCGCGCGGCTTTACAACCGGCAGATCGGCTTCTGGTCGGCGGTCGCCTATGCCAGCCTCCCCGGCGCCTCGGCCGCCGCCTTCGTCATCGCGCCCGATGTGCCATTGCTGCTGTTTTGGGCGGCGGCGCTTTATGCGCTGATCCGGGCCAGGGAAGATGATAACCGGGAAGACGATGACCGGGGAAAAGGCGGCCGGCAAACGAGCAGGCGGGGCTGGTGGTTTGCGGTCGGGATCGCCGCCGGGCTCGGCCTGTTGGCGAAATACGCGATGGCCTACTGGCTCCTGTCGGCGTTGGGCCTGGTCCTGTTGGTCCCGGCCGAGCGCCGCCATCTGCGATCGCTGCTCGCGGCTATAGGCGTCGCCCTCCTGATCTATCTGCCGAATTTCTGGTGGAACTGCGAGAACGGCTTCGTCAGCTACCGGCACACTTCGGACAACGCCGATCTGGCCGGGACGTTGTTCCATCCCGGCGCTTTTCTCGAATTTTTCGGCGCGCAATTCGCCCTCTTCGGTCCGCTGTTCTTCGCCGGTCTGTTGCTGGCGACAGCGGCGCCGCGGGCGTTGGCCGAGCCGCGCGCCAGGCTCCTCGCGGCTTTCAGCCTGCCGACCCTGGCGATGATGCTGATGGTCAGCCTGCTGTCGCGCGCCCATGCGAACTGGGCTGCGCCCGCCTATGTCTCGGCGATCGTATTGGTCGTCGCCATGGCGGATCGGCGCGGCTGGCATAACTGGGTAGTCTTCGCGGTCGCGCTGCACCTGGTCGCGACGGTCGCGGTGTTCGCCGGCTATCAGACACTGACTGGGTTCGGCGTCGCATTGCCGGCCCGCTATGACCCGCTGGCCCGGCTGCGCGGCTGGCACAGGCTCGGCGACGAGGTCGGTGCGGCCTTGGCCCGGCATCCGGGATACCGGCTCTTTGCCGACGATCGCGAGACCCTGGCCGCTCTGATCTACTACGTGCATCCGCATCCGTTCGACGCGGTCAAATGGGAATTGATGGATCGGGTCAAGGACGAATGGGACCTGACCAACAACATGACGAAATATCGCGGAGGCAATTTTCTGCTGGTCTCGACGCATAATCTGATCGCCGAGATGCGGCCGAGCTTTGCCGCGATCGAGCCGCTCGAAACCCTGGCGATCCCGTTCGGACCCGATGCCGAGCGCCGCTACCCGCTCTATCTCGCGCGCGATTTCAAAGGCTACCCGCAATACGCTCCGAAGTAGTCCCGTGGCCTTTACGCGGGCGGGTGCAGCCGATGGCCGATATAGAGCGGCACGGTCAGCGCCGGGCGGCCGGCATGCAGGATCGTCGCCGGCGCCAGAGGCTCGATCGCATCGAACTGGGACCCGAGCTGCGCTGTGATCCCGGCGAGCGCGCTGCCCGGCGCGACGATCAGCACGTCGTCGCCGGCATACCGGGCCAACGGCGCAATCACACCGTATTGCCGCGGGTCGGGGCCGAGACACAGCACCGGTACCCGGCCGTCGAGGACATAGTCGATCTTGCCTGCATCGAGCCAGCGGGTCGCGGCGACGACCAGTCCGGGCCGGCCGAGCAGGCCGCGCTCGGTCAGTTCGCGGCGCAGCGAGGTCCAGTCGACAGCGGCGAGCGCCGGGTCCCGGCCTCCCGGAAAGATCGCATAGGGCAGCCAGTTGTACCGAACCTCGCTGGCGACGACGCCGACGCCGAGGACGACGATTGCGACGGTCGCGATCAGCCAACGGCGGACCACGGCGTCGCCGCGGCCGCGCCGGGCGATGGCGTCGCCGAGCAACGGCGCCAGCATCAGATAGCCCGGTGCGGCCCAGTGAAACAGCACGTGGCTCCACAGCGAAACGACGGTGAAGAAGACGAGCGGCGGCGCCGCCAGACAAACCCAGAGCCAGCGTTTCGCCTCTCCCGGCCCGCGCCGCAACGCCGCACAGCCGCTCAGGAGCAGCGCCAGCCAAAGCCAGGGCAGCAGAAACAGCGCGGCGCCGGCGCTCGTCGCCAAAGGGCCCAGCAGGTGCAGTCCGCCCGCCGCCCGCTCGCCCTGAAACCGGAACGATACCCAGCCGTGGCGGGCGTTCCAGATCACCACCGGCAGGAACAGCACGAGCGCCGCCAGCCCCGCGGCGTAAGGCTGCGCACGGGAGAGCCAGCGCCGGCCCGCCGGCTCGCTCACCAAATAAAGAACGGCGCCGAGGATCGTCAGCACCGCCGAATATTTGGCGAGCATGGCCAGCCCGGCGCAGGCGCCGGCGGCGAGCCACCAACCCCACGCCCTGCCGCCCTCGGAGGGCAGGGCGGCGATCAGGCAGAATGCGGCGCCGAGCAATCCGGCGAACAGCGGTCCGTCGGGCAACACCCAGCTCGCGGCGGTAATTCCGAGCACCGGCGCCAGATTGAGCGCGACCGCCGCCCACAACCCGGCGGATTTGCCGAACGAGGCCGCGGTCGCGCGGTACATCAGCAGCGTCGTCAGCGCGAACAGGGCGATAAACGGCAGGCGCACGACGATCGGGCTGTCATTGCCGGTCAGCCGCGCCATCGCCCAGGCGAGCCACCAGGCGAGCGGCGGATGGTCGAAATAGCTGAGCTGCCACCCGCGGCCGGCGGCGACCATATAACTCTCGTCGATGCCGAGGCCGAGTGCGCCGGCAAACAGCAGCCGGGCGACGAAGGCGCCGAATATCAGCAGCGCCACCCCGCCCGCCGGCGTCGCCGCCCAGGCCGACCGCCCGGTCAGGAGGGGGGCAGGCGGGCGGCGACCGATTTTTGCACCGTTGACAAAGCCGCCCCCGAGATTGCCTCGTCGCCTGCCGGCTCGTCGCAACGACAAACCCATGCCGTCAAGGCGAGCCGAGCGAAGCAATCTCGGTGGAACGACATGGGTCGCGAATCCGGCGGCAGCATAGCCCTGCGCGCCTAAGTTAAGAAAGCATCGATCGCTCGCCCTGGGCGCAGGGGCGAGATGCTCCGCTTCGCCGCACCGCCCGCCGGCCCGGCTGGGCTACCAGAGCATCTCCTGCAAGTTCGAAAACGGGGGGACCATAGTGTCGGGGACCGGCAGCATCTCGCGGTCCCAATCCTCCCACAGGCGGCGCAGCCCGCTGAGCAGGTCCGGGCGCTTCTTGGCCATGTCGCCGCGCTCGCGCGGGTCCCAGCCGATATCGAACAGGTATTCCCGGTCTCTCACCTTGAGGTATTTCCAGTCGCCGCGGCGGACGGCGCGCTGGCTGCGGTTGGCCATCCGCCAGTAGAGCGTGCGCTCGCCCGCCGGCGCCCGGCCGGTCAGCACCGGCAGCAGGTCCCTCCCGTCCAGCGGATACTCGGCGTCGGGCATGACCTCCGCGGCGGCGAGGCAGGTCGCGGTCAGGTCCATCGTGATGCATACCTGGTCGACGACCTGGCCCGCTTTGATTTGTCCCGGCCGCCAGACGATCTGCGGCACCCGCAGACCGCCCTCCAAGAGGTCCCATTTGCGGCCGACAAACGGCCAGATGTTCGAATACCTCTCGCCGCCATTATCGCTGGTGAAGATGATGAGCGTGTCCTTGCCCGAGCGGCGGGCCGCGTCGGCGACCCGGCCGATCCCGGCGTCGAGGATCTGCATCATCTCGCCATAGATACGCGGGCTGCCGCCCTCCATGATTTCCGCCCGATCTACCTCGCGCTGGCGCGCCGCCGTCTCGACCGAAGGCGCCGACCACGGCCAGTGCGGCGCGTTGTAATGCAGGCTGAGGAAATAGGGCGCGGGCGCGGCGGCGGCTTCGACAAACGCGACGGCGCGCTCGCTCAACAAATCGGTGACGTAACCCGCCCGCTCGACCGGCAGTTCGCCTTCGTAAAGGTCGGGTTCGCCGCCCTCGCCCTTATGCGTGTAATAGCCGGTGAAACCGCCCATGATGCCGAAGAATTCGTCGTAGCCGCTCTTTAAGGGACCGTATTTCGGCAAAAACCCGAGATGCCATTTGCCGATCAGCGCGGTGCGATAACCGGCGTCGCGCAACAGCGACGGCAAGGTCGGAAAGCCGGGCGGGATGCCCATCTCCGGCTCGTCGCGGTTGGCCGGGCGCAACGGCTCGACCAGGCCGAGTTTGAGCCGGTACTGGTAGCGGCCGGTGATCATCGCGACCCGCGTGTTGGTGCACAAGGGCGTGTTGGCGTAGGCCTGGGTGAACCGGACCCCTTCGCCGGCGAGCCGGTCGAGCGCCGGCGTGCGGTAACCGGTCTGCCCGGTGCAGCCGAGATCCGCGTAGCCGCAATCGTCGACGACGATGAAAATGATGTTCGGGCGATCCGGACTGGTCATGGCGGCTCCTCGCGCGATGCCCGCACTCTGGCCGGCCACGGCCGCTTCAGGCAAGTTCGTCGAGCAGGGCCTCGGCTTGGCGACCTTGGTCGCGGCGGAGCCGGGCGAGGCTCACGGCAGCGCGAAATTCCCAGAGCTTGGCCTCCGATCGGCCACCGGCGCCGCTTTGCGCAACCGGCTACCTAAATGGCTCTTGGCATTGGCCAAGATCTCTGCGCAGGCCGTTCGCACCTGTGCTGCATCACGCAAGTTCAGCCGAACGACCCCGGCCCTCCTGCTCGCCGGCTCATCTGACCCTTCGGGCGGGGGTTCTCGTGCCGGGGTTTCAGCGGAGAAGAGAAAGGCGCCGGAGGCCCTCTGCTTCGGTCCACCGCGCCTGTATCTCGATCATGGAACGCAAGGTACCCATCGGAAAGATGTCGCCCGGTCGGTGATAGGTGACCGTCACTCGGCGACCGTCCGCGTGACGATAGCGCTGGTGCGATCCGCGCTGGTTGTGGAGCGAGAAGCCGTCGCGGATCAGGGCGCTGATGATTTCGCGGGCCGTGAGAGAGCGGAGCGCTCCCCACGGGATATCCGGCATACCGTGACCGCGACCAAGGGCTCCTCGGAGACCGCAACGTCGGCCGGCACCGGCGTGCCTTCCTCGGCCAGCTCGCCGACAATCATCTCCAGAACCTCGCGGATATTTGCGAGCGCTTCCTCGCGGGTATATCCCCACGTCGAGGCGCCCTGCGCCTCCAGCGCGGGGGCATAGGCGCGCCAGCGGTCCTCGTCGGGTTCGACAACGATCCGGAAGGTGTAGGTGGTCACGCCGTCCTCCTCAGGGTTCATGCCGCCATTGTACCATATCGGCGTCGCTCCCCCGCGCCGGCGCATGCCGGGCGGATTTTTGTCGTCGGAAAAATTGCCGAGATGATGGGTTTGCTGGTCGGTTGCATCTCGGCCGTGTGCGGCCAGAGGTGCGGCATGCCCACCTGCTGGCGTATCGTTCTTCTATTCGGGTTGGCCGCTATGTGCCGCGAAACGCGACGAGGGCGTCTACCGCCTTCACGCCATGACCCGACGGCAGCACCATCAGCGGATTGATGTCCAGCTCCGCCAAGTGTCCTTCGAGGTGCGTGGCGAGGTGCGACACGCGCACCAGGGTATCCGCGAGCGCGTCGAGGTCCGCCGCCGGCCGTCCGCGAAAGCCGCGGAGCAGGCGGGCGCCCTTGACCTCGGCGATCATCGCCTGTGCTTCCGCGCGCGTGATCGGGCAGCGCCGCAGCGCGACATCGTTGTAGACCTCGACCATCACGCCGCCGCTGCCGAACAGCAGCACCGGGCCTAATTGCGGGTCGCAGGTGACGCCAATGATAACCTCGACACCGTCTCGGACCATCTCCTGCACCGACACGCCGGTCATCCGGGCGCGTGGCGCTACTACTCCCTCCCCCTCGATGGGGGAGGGATGGGGTGGGGGTGAGCTGGGCGCCTGGTGCCCGAATGGATTGCCACCGGCACGGTCACCCCCTCCCGCACGATCACCCCCTCCCACCCCTCCCCCATCGAGGGGGAGGGCACTTAAATAGGCCCTGGCATTGGCCAGGATCTCGGCGTAGGCGGTTCGCACTTGCGCCGCATCACGCAAGTCCAGCCGCACGACCTCGGCCTCCGTCTTGTGCGGAATATCCGGCGAGTCGACCTTGAGGGCCACCGGAAACCCGAGCTGTTCCGCGGCCGCGACGGCGGCCTCTGCGGAATTTACCAAGTGCTCGCGCGCACTCGCCACGCCCCAGGCCGAAACCAGCCGCTTGCTCTCGGACTCCGAGAGTGTCGGCCGCCCCAAGCCAAGCGCCTGGGCGATGGCCTCGTCCTGCGGCGCCGTGCGCGGCGGAGCCGCGGCAAAGCCGTCAGCCAGGCGACGCTCGCGCCATGTGTGATAGGCTAGGCGGCTCTGCAGGCCGCGGGCCAATTTGTCCGGCGTGTAGAAGATCGGGATCCGGGCCCGTTTGAGCTGTGGCAGGCCAGCCTTGGCGTCCCGGCTTCCGGTCCACAGGAACACCACACCCTTGTCGGTCCGATCGCGCTGGCTGATGAGCTGCCGAGCCTGGGCGTCCGCCCCGGCGCTCGCCACGACGAGCGTCCCCATCCGGGGATCATTGACCATGTACTCCATGATCTGCGGGAACGACTCGCTGTTGGCAAAGCCGGTCACATCGGCAGGGTTCGCGGCCCACCCGAAGCCCTTCAGGATGCCGTTCATGCCGTCGCGCGCAGCGTCGCCCAGCACCGGCAGATCGAGACCGGCCTGGCCGCACATGTCGGCGGTCAGCGAGCTGATGCCGCCCGAGTGGGATACCACCGCGATGCCGGGCGCTCCGGGTTTGGGGGTGTGGGCCAGGAGGTGCGCCGTCTCCAGGAGCTCGTCGTAATCCTGGACCCGGACCACCCCGTATTGGGCAAAGATCGCATCGTACCGGGCATCGGCACCCGTCAGCGCTGCGGTATGTGATTGTGCCGCCCGGGCGCCCAGCTCCGAACGCCCGATCTTGATCAGGACGATCGGCTTGCCGCGGTCCGCGGCGATTTTTGCGACTTCGAGAAACTTGTCCGCCCGCTTGAAGCCTTCGACAAAGCCGGCAATGACCCGGGTGTCCGGATCGTCCAGCAGATAGCGGGCGAAATCGGTAAAGTCGAGGTCGGCCTCGTTCCCGGTCGAGATGATGTAGCTGAAGCCGATGCCGTTCTCGACCGCCCGCACCAGGAACGGCCCGAACGCGGTGGCGCCGCTTTGGCAGACGAGGCCGATGGGCCCGGTCAGACCCTCCGCCCCGCGCGAGGAGGCGGTGGCCCAGATGTCGTCTTTGACATTCGCCAGCCCCAGGCAGTTGGGGCCGCTGATGCGCATGCCCGAGCGTGCGGGCAAATTCGCCCAACTCCCGCTGCAAATCACGCCGGTCGTCTTGGCCGCGCTCGGCAAAGCCCGCCGAGATCACGATCGCCGATCCCGCCCCCTTGCGGTGGCTCTCCTCCAGGACATCGAGCACCTGGTCCCAAGGCACCACGACGGCCACGACGTCGGGGGCTTCCGGCAGGCTCGTCACGTTCGGGTAGGACTTTTCTCCCATGATTTCGTCATAACGCGGGTTCACGGCATAAACCCGCACCCGGTCTTTGGCCTTGAGCGCGGCAGCCAGAAACCGCCCGCCATACTGCATCCGCGGCGTCGCGCCCACGATCGCAATCGAGCGCGGGTTGAGCATTTTGTGGATCGACGCCATCTGCGGTTCTGTCCAGAACTCCATGACACCCCCTGAACGAGGAGAGAATTCGGCTAAGCCTGCAACCGGCGAGGTTCAACGACGGTCCGCAGCCAGTTGCCGATCTCGGTCGTCCGGCGAACGGGATCCATAATTTCGCTCGCAATCCCATACCGCCAAATCAGGTCGCGGCGGGTAGGCTCTTTTGCCAGAGCGCGATAGTCGGCTGCGACCGCTGCGATCTCGGCCGGGTCGGCGCCAAAGCCCTCTGCGACGAGCTCGGCGGCCCTGATCTCGATCAGCGCCGCCGAGACCGCCAGAGTGTGCTCGGGGTGGTACTGCGTGCCGTGGAAACTGCCCCGCCAGGGGGTTTGTACGGCTATCGCCTGAATGGCGGAGACCTCGTTCTCCGCCAGGACCTGCGAGTTCGGCGGCAAGGTTTCGATCTCGTCGAGGTGCGAGCAAAGCGCGTCGAAAACGGCGGGACGGGACGCGAGAAGCGGTTGTCCCCGGCCTGCTTCCGTCACGGCAATCGCCCGAGCGATCGGCAGCTCGCGTCCCCGCGGGTTGCGCCGGACCGATCCCCCGAGCGCCACTGTTGCAAGCTGCAGACCCCAGCAGCTGCCCCATACAGGCACTCCGGCGGCAAAGGCGGCGCGAGCGAAATCGATCTGCCGCGCCACGCAAGGCGTCGGATCGTAGATATGGAGCGGCGAACCCGGGAACATCACGCCGTCGAAGTCGGCAAGCGCGGCGCCAAACGGCAAAGCCTCGCCATCGGCGATGTTGAGGGCCGTACAGCGGATGTCCGGGTGGTGCAGCCGAACAGCGGCGGCGAACAGCGAAAAGTTGGACGGGATCCCAAAACCCGCGCGCTCGGCCTGCCAGACGGCCGGCGTTCCCTCGGCTATCAAGATGTTCGGCATCACCGACTACCCGGAGGCATCGAGACAAAGCGGGCTGCTGCAGAGGTCTAGCGGACCGAGTTGTAGACGTCGCGCCAACGCTTGATGGCGTTGATGTGGCCGTCCACCGTGGTGAGGTTGGCGCCCATCGTCACGACCGATATATGGCTCCCGCCGGCTTTGCGCCACGCCGCAATATCGCCGGGCCATTGGTTGTCCCCGCGAGTGTATTGCTGGATCGACTCGAAGCCGAATGCATCGGCATCCCTGCCGAGCTTGCGCAGTTTGGCCTCGATCTGCGCCTTGATTTGGACCGCCTCGGTTTGAGTCCGGCCCGAAAACAGAAACCCGTCCCCGATCCTGGCCGCCCGGTCGTACGCGGCCTCGCTGAAACCGCCCAGCCAGATCGGGATCTGCCGTTTCGGGCGCGGCAAGATCCCGGCGCGGTCGATCCGGTGGTCGGAATCCTCGTGGTCGACCACAGGCTCTTCCCACAGCTTGCGGATCAGGGCGATCTGGTGCTCCTGCCGCCTGCCGCGGCGGCGGAAATGTCGGGACATTTCGAGACCGTCGTATTCCACCCAATTCCAGCCGACCCCGACGCCCAGGCGCAGCCGGCCATCCGAGAACAGGTCGACATCCGCAGCCTGTTTGGCGAAGAGTGCCGTCTGCCGCTGCGGCAGGATGATCACGCCGGTTACCAGTTCGAGAGTCTTGGTGACGCCGGCGAGGTAGGCGTAGGTGACCAACGGCTCGTGGAACGGATCGCTTTCCTTATAAGGGCCGGTCAACTTCGGTTCCCGGCCGGCATGAACGGCGCCGAGGACATGATCGTAGATCACGATATGGTCGTAACCCAAATCTTCCGCCGCCTGGGCAAACGCCTTGACCGCCCCTGTATCGCCGCCGAGTTCGATCTGCGGATAAATTACACCGGCTTTCATCGTCCATTTCCTCCTGCACGATGTGAGGTCTTGGGCCGGGCGGCAAATGTCGCCCGCAGCCAGGCGCAGGCCTCGGCCATCGCGGCCCCGGCCTTGTCGACCAGTCCTACCCAGAACATGAAACCGTGGTTCATGCCGTCCCAGCGGGATGACCGGGTCGGAACGCCGGCATGGCGCAGCCGCTCGGCGAAGGCCTCGGCTTCGTCCCGCAACGGGTCGTATTGCGCGGTGATCACAAAGGCCGGCGGCAGCCCATCGAGATCGGCGGCCTGCGACGGCGCGGCGTAGGGGTTCGTCGCCTCGCCGGGATCGTTCAGGTAGTGGTCCCAAAACCAGATCATCGTGTCGCGCGTCAGACCGTACCCTTCAGCGTTCTCGCGATAGGAGCGGGTGCCGGGCGTGTGGTAATCCGTGACCGGGTACAACAGGAGCTGACCGCGCAGGCGCGGACCGCCCTCGTCGCGCAGCCGCAATGCGGCAGCCGCCGCCAAGGTGCCGCCGGCGCTGTCGCCGGCGACGACGATGCGATCGGCATCTGCATTCAGCTCCCCGGCGTGCTGCGCCGCCCATCTCGCCGCGAAGACGCAGTCGTCGACGGCGGCCGGAAACTTGTGCTCGGGCGCCAGGCGGTAATCGACCGAAACCACGACGCAATCGGCGCCGGCGCACAGGTTGCGGCACATGCCGTCATGCGTGTTCAGGCTGCACAGCACAAAGCCGCTGCCGTGAAAGAACACCAGCAGCGGAAACGGGCCGCTCGCAATCGGGGTGTAGATGCGCAGGGTCATCGCCCCGCCCGGCCCGGGCACGGCGCGCTCCTCGACGGCGCCGATCGCGGCCGGTGGCGCCATCAAGCCGACACGCGCCTCGTACTGCGCGCGGGCCGCCGCCACACTCAGCGTATGCGTTTGCGGCACGCCCGTGCCCTTGTCGAGCAGCGCCTGGATCTGCGGATCGACCGGCATCGCGATTATTGCCTTCCCAGCCGGTAAAACCGCGACGCGGTGCCGGCGAAGAGATCGGCCTTTTCCGATGCCGAGGCGCCGTGCGCCAGCCGCTTGAAGGCGTTGAACAGCACCGGGTAGCTGCAGGCGCCCTTGTCGACCGGAAAATTGCTTTCGAACATGCAGCGGCCGGCGCCGAAATTCTCGATCGCGGCGTCGACATAGGGCCGCCAGGCATTGGCCATTTCGCCCGATGACGGCGGCAATGGCGCCAGGTGAAAATCGAAGGCGTTGACGATCATCGCCAACCCGCCGAGCTTGACATACACGTTCGGGCAGGCCGACAGCGCCTTGATGTCGGCGCGCCAGCCGGGGAACACCTCGTCGCGCTTATAAGGCCCGACCCCGAGCGGACCGCCGAAATGATTGAGCACGATCTTCACTTCCGGGCATTCGCGCGCCGCCTCGGTCAAGGTCTTGATCTGCGGGTGATAGAGCCACGCCTCGAAGGTCAGATCGTATGCCGGCAACCGCTTCAGGCCGCGGCGGAAGTTCGGGTCGTCCATCAGCCCCGGCGGCGGCACATAGGACGAGGCGCCGACGATCGCCGGATCATGCGCGGCGATCTGACGGATGCCGCGAAACCGGCCCCCGGCGGCGGCGATCTGCCCTTCGAGCACCGCATCGACATTCGGCAGCCGCAAATCGGCGAAGCTGACGATGCCGGAGCAGATCTTGGTCTTGCCGCCGCGCCGATCGCCCTCCTCGGCAATGCTGCGGACGAACTCGCTTTCGCCGATCGGCCGCATCTCCTCGGGCCCGTGGGTGCGATAGCCCGAACCGCACTGGATGAACACGGTTGCCACGATGTTGTGGCCGGAGTTGACGTCGGCCAAGAGATCGTCGAGCAGATAGCGGCTGCCCGGGTGGTCCCACAGATGATGGTGCGGGTCGACGATCGGCAGATCGGGCTCGAGGATCTCCTCGGTCAATTTGCCGAGCCACGCGGCATTGGGCAACGGGCGGGGATAGGCGCGGGCTTCGGTCGGCATGGCGGTCTCCCGGTGGCAGGCTCGTTCGAACAGCGCCGATCGCCGGCGTCCGGCGAAATCTACCCCGATATCGGTCGGCCGCAGAAGAGCCGGCTGTGCATCACGCCGCGATCACCGCGCCGGCAATCCGGAGGCATAATCGGCAAGAATTTCGATATCGCCGTCGCTGAGCTTAGAGACGGCGGAGGTCATGTTGCCGTCGATGTCGCCCCGATTGCCGGCCCTGAAGGCGCGAAGCTGCGCCCTCAGATACTCGATTTTCTGCCCGGCGATGCGCGGCACGCTGTCCTGCCCGGCGAGGCCGGGGCCGTGGCACTGAATGCAATGATTATCCAGGGTCAAGCCCGGGCCGGCGGCCGCGGCCTGGGCATTTGCCTTGCGCTGCGGGCCCCACGGCTTCAGCGCGCTGTAATAGGCGGCGAGGTTGCCGAGATCGTCATTGGTGAGCGGGACGGCGAACGGCGCCATCAACTCGGACGGGCGGTGGCCGGCGCGGAACTGGAACAGGGCCAGCACCACATAGTCGTTGTGCTGGCCGGCGAGCGAAGGCACCATCGGCTGCTCGCTGAGGCCGGCCTTGCCGTGACAGACGGCGCACACTTCTTCCGCTTTTCGCCGCCCCGCCTCGGCGTCGTAAGCCAGAGCCGGCAGCGGCGCGATCAGCAGCGACAGACAGAAAAGCGCATGCCGCGCGGCGATGCTCACGTTTTCCGGTAGGTGACGCGGTAGATCGCGCCGTTCCAATCGTCGGAGACCAGCAGCGACCCATCCGGCATGACCAGCACGTCGACCACCCGCTCCAAGATTTTCTGGCCGTCCAGGAGGCCGGTCAGGAAGGGCTCGGTCCTGACCACCTTGGTGCCGGTCGGATCCAGCACGACCCGCGTCAGGTTGTAGCCGGATTTCTCGGTCCGGTTCCACGAGCCGTGCTCTGCAACGATGATGTTGTTCTTCCAGTCGGCGGGGAACATGTCGCCGGTGTAGAAGCGCATGCCGAGCGCGGCGACGTGCGGCCCCAGCTTGACGTCGGGCGGGACAAAGTCGGCGCAGCTCGCATATTTGCCGTAGATCGGGTCGAGAATGTCGCCCTGGTGGCAGAACGGGTAGCCGAAATTCTCGCCCTTCTGCGTCGCGTGGTTCAGCTCGTCCGACGGGGCGTCCTCGCCGAGCCAGTCGCGCCCGTTGTCGGTGAACCAGAGCTGATTGGTGATCGGGCTGAACGCCATGCCGACGCTGTTGCGCACGCCCTGCGCATAGATCTCCAAAAGGTGCTTGTCGGGCTGCACCCTGAGGATCGCCGCCTGGACGTAGTTCGGCATCGTGATGTTGGTCGGCGAGCCCTGGTTGAAATAGAGCCAACCGTCGGGGCCCATCACCATGAACTTCCAAAAATGGCCATCCTGGTGCGGCAGCCCGTCGATGACGACCTTCGGCGTGGGCGCTTCGTCGAGATGGTCCTCGATGTCGTCATAACGCAGGATGCGCTCGCGCTCGGCGACAAAGAGGGTGCCGTTGCTGAAGGCAAGGCCGTTCGGCGCCTGCAAGCCCTTGGCGATCTCCCTGACCTCGCGCTTGCCGTTCTTGTCGGTGACGGCGAACACGCCGTCATGCAGGCGTTGACTGAAAAAGACCGTGCCCTTGGCGCCGACCGCCAGCGAGCGCGCTTCCACCAGGTCGCCGGCCCACAGCTCGATCTTGAAGCCCGGCGGCAGCTTCATCCTGTCGAGCGCGATGTCCTTGGCCGGGTGGCCCAGCATGTTCGCGAAATTGGGATGCAGCGTCGAGTTCTTCTGCGCCGGGGTCATCCCTTCCATCCACGACGGCGCACCGGTCGCCTGCGGCTGATGCGCGCCGAGCGTCGGCGCCTGCAGGGCGGGCGCCGGCTGCGCAGCCGGCTGCTGCGCCAGGGCTGGCGACGCCGATAACGACGCCTGCACGCCGATCCACCCGATGGCGGCGGCGAGAGTCCCAAGCCCAATCCGACGGAATGTCATCGCGACCCCTCCAAGACGATCGCTGCGCGGCCCCCTCGATTGAGGAGAGGCTTCGCGCAACTTCCACGCACAATAAGTCAGATGACGCCTTCCTCGGCAAGCCGCTCGACTTCGCTCGGGCTTCGGCCGAGCATTTCGGTCAGAACCCACATATTGTCCTCGCCGTAGCACGGCGCGCCGCGATTGGTCGGGCAGCCAATATAGGCCGGCGTCTTCTGCGCGTGGCCCGGACGGGAGTTACACGTAGCGTGATTAGCCTTCGCCGAGGTCGGAGGCTAACGCCGAAATCACGCTTCGCGCGATCCTGATACCAATATAATTGGCCGAGGGTGGCCGAAATCACTACGCACCGACGAAGTCACTAGTCGGCGGCAGTTCGACCTTCAAGTCTATCCGCCAGTCTTCTGCGCCAATGCGGCCACGAGCGGAGCCGAAACTGCAAGGGTAATCAAAATAGCGAAAATCAGACGATAGATCATTCTTCGCTCCTTGTCCGAGCCCGACACTAGCATTTTGGCAGCCAGCTTCGCAAGGGCGCGGCCGCACGGGATCGCATAAATCCGCCAACGGCATTAGAACCCGTTGTCGCGTTTCGCGTCCTCAAGCTGAGCCCGCAGTATTTTCAACTGAATCCGGTGGCGTTCCCAAAAATCTTCATTTTTCTCAGGAGCGAGAAGGGTAGACGGCGTCGGGGGAGCTCCGAAGCGGTGCTCCTCACTCAGCTCCTGTCCAATCACGTCGACGAGGCTCTTGCGGCGCTCGACATCTTTCTCGTGAGCAAGCTGAATGAGATGTAGTTGTGTAGTATACAGCTCGAAGTATCTATTGAAATTGGTGCGATCTTTTCGGTAATCTGGAATTGTTTCAAAACAAGCGTGGCCGTCTCGGATTGCCTTAGCTTCGCTTAGATAGTCGGTCAGTGATTGCAAACCGAGGCTCTCCTTCTCTTCCGGATCGAAATCTTGCGGCGTGAGGTGTTCAAAAAGATAGAAACGTTCCGTAGCGTAAAGAAACGCAAGACGATGTCCGATAACGTCGTGCAGCGTGCGAGGTGGGGTTGTGGTACAAAAACGCTTCCATTCGCTTGCATCGCCCAATCTCAGCAACACTCCGAGAATATTATTTTCATTGTCCTCCCACGCCAATAACTTACGGTGAGGTAGAGTTAACCCACCAAATTCATATGGAAGATTGACCGCATCGAATTTCGCTCTAAACAGATACCAGCTAAGCTGTGGATTGTATATCGTCGGTCGAAGTTAGGATACTGTTTTTTGAAATCCTCTATCCACTGTTCTATTATAATAACCCCATCGTTCACTGAACCGATTCCCGCCAGATAATTTGCGGCGATCACCGTCGGATAGGGCGATATCTTAAACGTCCATTCGTCACGGCCCGATCTAGGGGATTCCAGCTCTCCTCCCGTAATCGAGCTCAAGCCCTCGCAAACGGTCTCCGATTCCGGCCAACTCGACCAGTCCCCGAGGTAGCCTGAAAATCTGAACGAGCTCACCATTTGGACCGGCGATGGGTTCCGCACTTCACGCACGAGACTGCTGAGGAAGCGCCCGACGATAACAGTGAAGAGTTGTGGATCACGGATTTGCCAAGCATAATCGCTGAAGCATCCTGAGATTAGCGAGGAGCCGATCGCAAAATCCCAGTCCAGTGTCGAGTTCAACCCAACTGGACGGTTGGTAGCTGCGCAGCTTCGCTTCTGCCTGATCGATGTAGGTCTTCAGCGGCACAGTGACGGGAGGCTTTATGCCTGGCAGTTCGTAAGATAGCCAGGCAATATACGAACGATCTCTATCGATCACAGGTAAATGGTCGAAGTTCTCCAGATTCTGCCCTATCCACTCCAGCGCTGTGACCGGCGCCCCAACCTCGTAGGCCGCCTTCATCGCGGCTGATAGGCGATCACTTTCCCGACTCGAACCAGGAGATCCAGGCCCGACTAAAGTCGTCCCTCGGTTACCCTGTTGCGCGGCGATCAAGGTGAGAGATACCCCAAACACCTGGAGCTGTTGTGTTCGCCCGAGCCAACCCGGGAGTACTGACCACAGCGCCGCGGCGAGCAAGGCCATTCCAAAGAGGATCGAGAGGAGCCGGTAGCGGGCAAGTTCTTGATCCGCCAACTGAGCCGAGACTTCGGTGACGGAGTACTTAGTATCCTCCACATCCTTCTTCGCCATAAAGTAATGTTCGGCGGCCTGACCATTAGGTTGTCCGCGTTCTAGCCAGATCTGATGCGCGCGTGCGATGATCCGCACTTCCTGTTCCAGCGGGCCAGATTCTTTGGGAGAGCCAAAATTTCGAACGAAGTGGAGCCACAGCCAAGGAGCTGCCGCAGCGCCGATGATGGAACCAGCGAGCAGGCCCTTCCACCATTGCCCCGGCTGGAGTTCTACCCACCACTCACTTGTCCAGGGCAAGAATTCTGAAGCGACCGCGCCAACAAAGAATATGAACCAGATGGCACCAACGACCACCAGTGCAAACTGCTTTCTTGGCCATCGCCAACATTTCCAGCGGGACCCGAAGTTTTCTCGACGGAAGTCTTCGCGCGTCAGATCCGTGGCCAACGTCCCAGCGACCGCTCCCAAGGCGAAGCCGAACCAACACCAGGGTGAGGAAAGCACCGTCACGCTATGCTCCCGTTTGTATGTCGGATCTGTGGAACCACCTCTCCGGCCAAAATCCGGTTTACCCGCTGACTGAAAGCGGCTATCGGGCGGCCCGATCTCAACAGATGCGCGGCATTATAATGAAAAATCCTGTTTGTGTCCCGCGGTTCCGTGACCCTGTTGATTGTAATCAGGATCGCTCTCCATGCGGCGGCGGCTCCGGTTACTGCCGATTTCGCCGAAAAATCGCTTGGCCGCCCCTCGAACAGACGTGGCCTGAATTACATTACGAGAGTGGTTAGACCGCCGCGCCCTCACGAGCAACTCGGTTCATTTCATTGAGGGCGAACGTCAGATGACGCCTTCCTCGGCGAGCCGCTCGACTTCGCTCGGGCTTCGGCCGAGCAGTTCGGTCAGCACCCACATATTGTCCTCGCCGTAGCACGGCGCGCCGCGGTTGATCGGGCCGCCGATATAGGCCGGCGTCTTCGAGAGCTTCATCGGAATCTCGTAGACCGGCCAGGTGCCGATCTTGGTGCCGGTGACCTCGGTCAGCCATTTGAGGTGGCTCGAGTTGCGGATCGGCGTCGACGCGGTCTTCGGCGTTCTGGCACACCCCGGCCGGCACCCCGGCCTTCTGCAATTTCATCATGCAGTCGTAGCGGTCCTGCGTCTTGGTCCAGGCCTCGACCGCGGCATCGAGCGCGTCCTGGTGCTGCAGCCGGCTTTCGAGCGTCGCGAAGCGCCGGTCGTCGAGCCATTCGCCGCGCTCGGCGACGCGCGCCAGCGCCCGCCACTCGGCGTCGGTGAAGCAGGCGATCGCGATCCAGCGGTCCTTGCCGGCGCAGCGATAGGCGCCGTGGGGTGCGGCCGGCTTGTACGGCGAACGGTTGCCGTAGCGCCGGAACACGCGTTCGTTGGCCGCCCAGTCGAGGATCGTCGTACCGGTCAGGAAGATGCCGCTCTCGCATTGCGAGGCGTCGATCCACTGGCCCTCGCCGGTCCGCTCGCGGTGATAGATCGCGCCGAGCAGCGCCAGCGCGTAGCCGTAGGCGCCCATCCAGTCGAGGTAGGAATAGCCCCAGCTCACCGGCATCGCCGGCTCGGGCAGCCCCGACATCTCGGCCTGGCCGCCAAACGCCGCCGCCACCGGGCCGACCGTGCGCATGCGGCCATAGGTGCCGTGCGCCCCCATGCCGGATTGCTGGATGTAGATGATGTCCGGGCGGATCGACTTCATCACGTCGTAGCCGAGGCCCAGGCGCTGCAGGACGCCCGGCGAAAACCCCTCGGCGACGACGTCGCAGATGCGGATCATGTCCTTGGCGATCTGCAGTCCCTTCGGGTGGCGGATGTTCAGCGAGATGCCGCGCTTGCCCGAATTCTTGTTGAGGAAATTGCCGCCCATGTCGGGGTCCCTGACCCCCGGCAGCGGCCCGGTCGCAGCGTCGCGCGCGGCGCGGCCGCCGACCGGCGCCATCCCCGCCAGCCGCGTGTCGGGATTGTCCTTCCACTCGACCTTGTAGCTCTCGGCGCCCATCGCCGCGAGAAAGCGCGTGCCGCCGGCCGAGGCGAGAAACCAGGCGAAATCGAAGATCTTGATGCCTTGCAGCGGGAACGGCTTGTTGTGCAGCGCCGAGAGGCGCGGGTTTTCGACCTTGCGCGGCTGCGCCGGAACGCTCGGGCGGCGGGCAGCTTCGCCGAGCACGGCGTCGGTGTCCTCGCCGAGCAGCGGCGCGCGGCGGCCGACCTGCCAGCTCGTCTTGTTGCTGAGCCATTTGCTGGTCGGGTAGGGGAACGAGCGGCCGAGCTCGGGGTGCTCGACCTCGGCAAAGGTCTTGCGCACCCACCAGTGCTCGTCGAGCGCGTTCTCGTGCGGTTTTCTGAGCGGCGCCCAGAGCAGCCCGGCATTCTGCGCCTCGAGCCAGGGCATGTCCTTGTAGGCCCAGGCGCGGACAAAGCGCTGCACGACATCGAGCATGTGCGAGCGCGCTTCGTCGGCCCCGGCCGTTCCGGGCACCTGCCGCGCCCGCAGATCCACCTCGGGCGCCGGCGGCTGCAGATCGGCCTGCGCGTTGTATTTGCTGAGCAGCGGCACGAGGTTCTTCAGGTCGCGCGCGCCCATCCCGTGAGTGATGAACCAGCGCCCGTCCTTGGTGTGGCAGATGCTGGGGCTGTGGTTCGGGTCCCTCGGAGGCGTGGCGGCAGGTCAGCCGCCACAGCGGCACCCGCCGGCAGACCCAGTACATCAAATCCTGCTCGGGGTTTTTCGATACCGCCTCGTGGATCGCGAGCGAGACGTCCTGCCCCTCGCCGCTGCGCTGGCGGTGGATCAGCGCGGCGATGATCCCGGTTGCCAATTGCTCGCCGGCGATGTGATAGGCGTGCCAGATCTGCGGCGCGATCGGCGGCGTGTCGTATTCGAAATTCGGATCGGGATCGTAGCCGCAATTCATCATCGGCCCGCCCAGGGCGAGGTGGATCAGGTCCGAGCCCTTGAAGTCCTTCCACGGCCCGTCGTCGCCAAACGGCGTCATCCGCGCGGTGACGAGTTGCGGGAAACGCGCGTTGAGCGCTGCGTGGTCGAGCCCGAGCACCTCGTTGAGCGCGCCGCAGCTGGCGTCGAGCAGGATGTCGGCGCCGCCGAGCAGGCCGCAGCATATGTTCCCGGCCGGCCGCGTCCCGCAGGTCGAGCACGACCGATTTCTTGTTGCGGTTGTAGTTCCAGAAGAACAGCGAGCGTTCGAGACCCGGCCGGTCTTCGAGAAACGGTCCGATCCGCCGGTGGCATTGCCTTCGGGCGGTTCGATCTTGATCACCTCGGCGCCGAGCCCGGCGAGCAGCAGCCCGGTATATTCGGCGCGCTCGTCGGCGATCTCGATTACCCGCAGGCCGGCCAGCATGCCGGGTCCGGCATTGCCCATCATTTCGCCCGGTCCGGTAGACAAACGGCCCGGTGCGATCACGGCTTGCTCTGCCACGGCCTCCTCCTTCAATCCCATTTCCGGCCCGACCGTCGCCGATATCGAAATTCGCCGCAGAAAAGCTGCTGTCATTGCGAGTGCTGCGAGGCAATCTCCGGCAGAAGGGGCCTCAATCCGCTACGAGATTGCTTCGTTGGCCTGCGGCCGCTCGCAATGACAGCTTTCCTGTTTGTATAAGAACTCGAGGACCGCGACGCTAGCCCTGTCGCACGAACTTGTCGACGCTGCGCTCGGTGGTCAACCCGGCGTAGATGTCGCCGCGCGAGTTGACGCCGACGCCGTGGACATGGCGGCTTTCCATGCGGGCGAGCACTTTTCCTTGTCCGTCGCGGACGCAGACATAGGCGGGCTTGCCCTCGTCTTCCTGTTCGGCGATGTAGAAATTGCCGTCCTTGCCGCGGCTGATGTCGTTCGGGCCGCCCATGCCGGTCCACTGGCCGAGGAAGTCGCCCTCGGGCGAGAAGATCTGGATGCGCTTGTTCGACCGGTCGGCGACGTAGAGCTTGCCGTCGTCGTCGAAGGCGATGCTGTGCGGCAGGTGGAACTCGCCCGAGGCCTTGCCCGGCGTGCCCCACGATTTGACCAACCGGCCGTCGCGGGTAAAGCGGTGCACGCGGGCGTTGCGGTAGCCGTCGGTCACGTAAATGTCGCCGTTGGGGTGGGCGATCATCTCGGTCGGGTGATTGAACGGCCCCGCCGCGCGCTCCGCCAGCCAGTTGGTCACCTTGCCGGTGTCGGAATGGACGCCGCGCTGGCCGAGCTCCAGCAGCGGCTTGCCGTCCAGGGTGAACGACTTGGCGACCGAGTTCGGAGCGATCGGTGGTGTAGACGATTTCGTCGACGATTTTCAGACCGTGCGGGTCGGTGACCTGACCGCTGCCCCAGGCGCCGAGGTACTTCCCGTCGCGGTCGAACACCACCACCGGGGGGTCCTTGCGCTGGAATACGTAAACGCGGTCCTGCGCATCGGTCGCCACCCGGCTGACCAGCCCGAACGATTCTCCGTTGGGCAATTTGGCAAAATCGCGTATCAGCTCATAGCTGTATTCGCCCGTGCCGATTTGTGTCATGGCTGTCTTCCTCCCGGATATCCGTGGGCTCCTCGGAGCGCGCGGAGAGGATAATCCCCCCGGAGCCGCCATGGTCAAGCCGATGCTGCGCTTCACCCGCCCGACCTTACCGGAGCCGGGCGCCGCCGATCCCTTTTCGAGTTCGATTTTCGCAACCGGGGGCGACCGGCGATGCTGGTAAAGCGCGGCGGGCAGACCCTTCTGGAGGCGCGGGCAAAGGCGCAGCCCGGCGAAAATGTGGTGACGAGCGATTATTACACGCAGCTGCCGCAGATCCATATGACCGCCGATGCAACCGCCCATCCGCTGCAGCCGGAGACGCCGACCGAAGTAACGCTCGACGGCAACGACGTTGCCAAGCTGGTCGAATGCGCGGTCCGGCACCCTGCCCCGAACATGCGATTTGCCGTGTTGGCGGCGATCTGGAACCACACCGACTCGTTCCGCCAGATCTTTCGGTTCGGTCTCGACGCGTCGCCCGATTTTTCTGAAATACGCAAGATCGTGGCGGAAGAGCTCGATCGGTGTTCATCGAAACCGGGCTCTGCTGCGTTGAACGAGGTCAAGCCGGTCGTCGAAACGCTGCTGCCGCGGATGCCGCTGCCGGCGCATCTGCGAGGCCGACAGCGGCAGTAAACAGCAGGAGGCAGGGCCAGCCATGAGGCGATCGCAATGAGCGACTGGAGCAAGGCGACGCGGCCGATCCCGGTGCCGAACGAGTGGACAAAACCGTTCTGGGACGCGGCCCGGCGCGGCGCGCTGGAATTGCAGCGCTGCCGGAGCTGCGGCCATTTTCAGCACCCGCCCTATGCGACCTGCACCCGCTGCGTCGCGACCGACCTTCGCTTCGAACCGGTGCGCGGGGCCGGAGCGATCTACGCCTACACGATCATGTACCATACCGGCGACAAGCGCTTTGCCTCCGCAGTGCCCTACGCCAGCATCATCGTCGAACTCGACGATGCGCCGGGCGCGCTTCTCGCCGGCAATCTGCTCGACGCCGAGTACACCGAAGCCAAGGTCGGACGCCGCGTCGAAATTGTTTTCGAGAAACTGAACGACGACATCACCCTGCCGCAATTCCGCCTCGCGCCCAGCAAACAACAGTTGACGGACTGACGTTGTCTTTCAATAAAATTCTTCAAATACATGATCTCTTAACCTAGCATTTTGCGGTGACCGAAAGTCTCGCGCTCGGCCGAAATTCCGCTCGCCGCCCGACCGCAGCCGGCGCCTTTGTTGCGACGGGAGTTCTCGCGTATCATGCGGCTATGACAGCGGATTCAATGCTCGTCTCACACGGGCGCATCTCGGTCGATGCCGGCGTGATGCTGGGAAAGCCGTGCATCAAAGGTACGCGCATCACGGTGGAGCTGATTCTGCGCAAGCTGGGCGCGGGCCGCTCGTTTACGGACCTGCTCGAAGCCTACCCGAGACTGACCGAGGAAGACCTGAAAGCGGCTTTGGTGTTTGCGGCTGACTACCTGCAGCATGAGACCGTTCTCGCCGCAGAGTGATGCGCTTTCTGGCGGACGAGAACGTCTCGCACCGAGTAATCGCGCGGCTGCGGGCCGACGGCTTCGAGGTGATATCGATCGACGAGACGAGATCGGGAGCGTCGGACAAGGTGGTGCTCGAGACAGCGAATGTCGAAGGGTGCATTTTGATCACCGAGGATCGGGATTTCGGCGAACTGGTCATTCGGCAGCGTCTGAGCGTTCGGGGGGTGATCCTTCTGGAGCTGGATCGTCTCTCCAACGCAGCGGAGGCCGATGCTGTGGCCGCATTCGTTTCCGCCCGCGCCGACACGATCTCGGGCAATTTCGTTGTGATCGAACCGGGGCGAATCCGGCTGCGGCCCCTGCCGCGGTGAGATCCCATCCGCGATCAGAGGGCCCGCCGGAGTTCTATCCATCACGGCCTACCGCGATGCAATCTCCAGGGAATAGACGCCATGTGGGAGAACCGGTGCAAGGTGGCGGTCAGCGGCGTCGGCTTTTCGAAGGTCACGCGCTCGGCCGAAATTCCGCTTGCGGCCCATGCGTTCACCGCGGTCAAGGAGGCGGTCGCGGATTCAGGGTTGCAAATGGCCGACATCGATGGTCTCGCGACTTATCCGGAATTGCCGGCGACCGGGCACGCCGAGGTCGACGGCATCTCGATCGTGTCGGTCAACTGCATGATGGCGATGCTGAAATTGCCCAACCTGACCTGGCACATCCAGGTCGGCACGACCAATATCGGCGGCGCGGTGCAGCAGGCGGTCAACGCCTTGCTCGCCGGGGTGTGCAAATATGCGGTGGTGTGGCGGGCGATGCACAACCCGCGCGGCACCTACCAGAACCTGCCCGGCGCCTATGCGGCGGGTGCAGCGCAGTTCACCGCCCCCTACGGCTTTGGCGGGCCGGGGCAGGGCATGGCGGTCGCCTATACCCGCTGGCTCGAGCGGAACAACCAGAACCGCGAGAAGATGGCGACCTTGGCCGTGACCCAGCGCCGTCACACCCAGCACAATCCGCACGCTTATTTCTACGGCACGGAACTGACCCGCGAGGACTATTTGAACTCGCGGATGGTGGCCTATCCGTTCTGCCTGTTCGATTGCGACATCCCGGTGCAGGGGGCGGTCGCGATCGTATTGACGACAGCCGACCGGGCGCGCGACCTGAAGCCGAAGCCGGCCTACCTCGCCGGCTATGGTCAGCGGCTGCACTTCGAAGTGGCCGGCCGCATCGGCAGCCTTTCGAGCTACATGGAAGGGCGGCAGCAGTTCGGCGAAACTGACCTGGGAGCGCTCCGGCTTCGGCCCCAAGGACGTCGACGTGGCGCAGATCTATGACGGCTTCTCGGCCTCGGTGATCTACGGTCTCGAATCCTACGGTTTCTGCGGGGAGGGCGAGGCGCTCGATTTCATCCAGGACGGCCGGATCGAACTCGACGGCGAATTGCCGCTCAACACCTTTGGCGGCAGCCTCGGCACCGGGCGCATCCACGGCCTGTGGCACATCATCGAGGGCGCCTTGCAGGCCTCGGGCCGCGCCGGCTCGCGCCAGGTCAAGGACGCCAACGTCTCGTTTGTCGGCGCCAGCGCCCCGATCGTCACCGGCACGACCTTCATCTTCGTACGCGAGCCGTACTGAGCGGCAGCCATGACCCCCTCCCGCGGGCCGATCGGGCGCTCGGTCTGCGTAATTACCCGTGCTATGATCTGGCCGCTCCGGCACCGACGGCGGCAATCGTAATGCCGCCGTCGGGGCCGCGGGGCGTTCGGGTTCGGTGCCTCCGCGCGCACGGCGCGACGCGAGGCGCCGCTGATGGGAGGAGAGGCGAGCAATGTCGGAACAGCCACAGCCGCAACGGATGCAGCAGACCATGCCCGAAGACGGCGGCGGATGGCATCGCGTCGATGCCGGGCCATATCTGCACGTAATGTTCCACCCCAACCGGCTCGGCCGGGAGCCGGACGACATCGAACGGCCCTCGATCATGGTCGCCGTTGCCGGCAAACGCGAGCAGGCGCTGCGCTTCGATCCGTTCAGCATGGGCAGCCACTATCACATCCGTCCGAGCCAGCGCGGCAGGCAGATCCCGCTGTGGGTCGAGGAGGGGCAGAAACCCATCGACGTCGCCCTGGCGTTTTTCGAAAAGCCGTTGCGGTTCCGCGGCCTCCTCGCCCAGGCCGAAGAGGACGATGTGGCGTCGCGGCTGGATGACGGCGACCTCGCCGGCGCCGCCCGGCAGATCCGGGAACTCTACGCCGCCGCCGGGCATATCCCCACCGCCTGACGCGACGGCTGCAAGGAGGCAGACATGCCGTTCATCGCCTCGAATGGCCTGACCGAGGCGGGCACAGCCAAGACCATCATGGTGGGCGGCATGCCGGGGGGCATCAATGTGCACTACCACGATGTCGGCGCAGGCGAGCCGGTATTGTTCCTACACTCCTACGGTCCCGGCACCACCGCCTGGATCACGTTTCACAAGGCGGTCGGCTTGCTGTCGCAGCACTTCCGCTGCATCCTGATGGACCTGCCGAACTTTTCGAAGACCGGCCCGATCGTCTACCGCGAGGGGGTGCACGCGGTCCAGGCGCGGACCGCGGTCGCCTTGCTCGACGCCCTCGGCATCGCCCGGGCATGCTGGGTCGGCAATTCGCAGGGCGGGCAGTCGGCGATGGTGGCGGCCATCGCCTATCCTGAGCGGGTCGCGAAGTTCGTGATGGGCGGCTCGCATATCGGCACCGGCGGCGACCGCTACCTGTTGGCCAATCGCCCCTCGGAGGGCAGCCGCGCCACCCAGCTGACCATCGCCGACCCGAGCCGCGACAACATCCGGAACTACCTGCGCGTGCACATCGACGATGAGAGCCTGGTGACCGACGAACTCGTCGACTACATCCACCGCGCGCACAATTGGTCGCCCGAATTCATCGAGGCGCGCCGGCAATCGGTGAGCCTGCCGCACGACTACACGCCTGATCTCGCCGGCATAAAGGCGCCCGTTCTGCTGATCCACGGGCGCTACGACCGGATGGTGCCGTGCGAGGTCTCGATCGCGATCCTGAACCACATCGCCGATTCGCGCCTCGTCCTCCTCAACAATTGCGGCCACTGGCCGCCCTTCGAAAAGCCGGCCGAATGGGGAGCACAGGTCCTCGCCTTCCTGCGGGGGTATTGAGCGGGACGAACCGCAATGCGCTTTCACCTTTGGCTGAGCGCTGCCAGTTTCTGGTTTCTGGCGTCCAAAAGATCTTGAGGAAGCGGAAATACGTCATCGACGTAGACAAAATCGTCTTCAAATCCTTCAGTCTGCGTGTCCGGATCCAGCAAAATTTTTCGGATCGGATCGCTTTGAATAGAAAGAAAAACCGTCGGGCCGAATTCCGGATCGGTGATGAAACCATGCGCCACCGCCATGCCGACCGAGACCCTGGCTGTTTCTTGATAGGCGCTCCATTCGGCGTCGCGCGAAAGATGACCCCGGCCGGCAATTATGTAAAACTCACTGTCTATTTTGCGATGGGCGTGCGGGAGATAAGCGCCGTCAATAATGACCAATTCCCAAATTCTTCGTCCGAACCAGCCAAGCCGGTAGATGTCGAAAGACGCACCGCTTTTGTCGTCGCCTCGAAGAAGGTGTTTGACATTGCCGAATGGGGTATTCGTCGCGTTCTTAAACACCGAGAACGGCAGATCGTTTATTGGTAAATTCATAATTTGCACAGAAAATATTTCTGCTGGCGCAGCATGCAAGCGGCGATAAATTTCCTCGATCAGTGCATCATCGTGCATTAAAATTCTCCGTTTATACTGGCGCGACGCATGACCGCCTGACAGCTTAGAGGAAGACGCTGAGGTTCTTGTCGAGCAGCACGTTGGCGTCGAGGACGATCGTGCGCCGTGCAATCTTCCAGGCGCCGTCCACCCTGCGCACCACATCCTCGCGGCAGCCGGAGAGGAGCTGGTGATCGGTTTCCAGGTGCGAGCGGTACACCAGAAACGCAGTCTTGGTTGCTGCCTCGCCGTTCTCCAGCGGTTCGGCTTGGAGATTGCCGACCAGGTGACGGGTGCGCGACGGGGGGTCCTCGGCCCAGGCCATGCCCGTCTCGAGCCGGGCCACCCGCATCTCGAGATAGCGCCGGTCCTCCTCGAGGATCGCCAGGTCCCCCGGCGGCGTCAGCTCGCGGTGCAATTCCCGGCGCGGCACGTTCTTGCGGCGCGGCATGAAGTAGAGGACATCCTCGGTGAAGAGGTCGAGCCACTCCTTGAGCCGGCGCTCGTCGAGCAGCCACGCCTCGCGGATGTAGAACTGCATCAGCTCGAACCACAGCGCCTGCTGCGGTGTGAGCGCCACCGGGGAGGCCTCGTGCGCGCGTTTCGTGTTCACCGGATCGCTGCCCGCTAAATCCCCCTCTCCCCCGCCGGCCGGGGGAGAGGGAGGGGTGAGGGGGCCGCGACCGCCGTTGATGCGGTGCCAATGGTTTTCACAGGGCCGGCGCAACCTCTGCTGCAACCACCCCCTCACCCTGCCCTCTCCCCCCGATTCCGGGGGGAGAAGAGAAAAATAATGCGTGGGCGGGTCTGTGCATGGCTGCTTAGCCCCGCATCGTCGCAGTGCCGTCGAAGCGGGCCTCGATCGGGGCGAGCGGGATGTCGGCCCAGCTTTCGGCGTTCATGAACTCTTCCCAGCGCTGGTAGAAGAGGCGCTGGTTGTTCTCCGAGATGTAGCGTTCGGAGACGAGCCCCGGATAATCCGGATGCGGTCCGGCGTGCCCCAGGCCCATCGAAAGGTCCTGCGTGTGCCGGCGCGCGAGGCGGCTGGCGCTCGCCTGGGTCACCTGGCGCCAGTTGTCGACGTCGTCCTGCTCGAACATGCCGGCGGCGCCGTTGTTGGCCTGGCTGCCGATCCGGATCGCGCGCTTCAATTCCTCGGGCATGTCGCGGTCCACCAGCACGAAATGCCAGAACTCGGTCTGGAGCGGGCCGCGCGGCAGGGCGAGCCGAAGTCCCAAGATCCCGTTCGGGAAGATCGAATGGTTGCCGAGCTGCACCCGGCGCGCCCGTAGAGCGCCGAGCCGGCGCTCGACCTCGGACATCGTCGCCTCGTGGTATTCCTGGAAGAGCCGCATCGTGTCCTTGGTCATGCCGTGCACATAGCGCGGCATGCCGTCGTCGGCATCGCGGAAGGTGATCCCGTGCCCGTTGACGAAGGCGTGCTTGTTGGGGCTCGCGAACTGGTCCTCGTGCGACAGCGGCGGGCGGCCGAGCCAGCGGCTCTGGACCCGGGCGCTGGAGAGATGGCTGGTCGGGACGTGGTAGTTGTCCGAGCAGTTGTCGACCAGGGTCTTCCAGTTGACGGGCTCGAGCCATTTCATCGGGCCGAGCGCCTGCATGCCGCAATCCCGCCGATTGAAGACGGTGTCGAGATACCAGCGCGCGTCGCCCAGATAGGCTTCGAGGCTCGGGGCGTCCTTGGCCCAGGTCGCGAAGACGATCCCGGCGTAGGTCTCGACCCGGGCCTCGATCAGGCCGAGGGACGGCCGGTCGAGCGCCTGGTAATAGGCCTCGGCCTCGCCGGGGACGTGTTCGAGGGCGCCGTCGTTGCCGTAGGTCCAGCCGTGATAGGTGCACATGAAGCGCTTGGCGTTGCCGTCGTCGACGCGGCACACGCGGTTGCCGCGGTGGCGGCACATGTTCAGGAGCGCGTGGAGCCGGCCCTCTCCGTCGCGGGTCAGGATGACCGGGTCTTCGCCCATATAGGTGTGGAAGAAATCGTCGACCGCGGGCACCAGGCTCTCGTGCCCGATCATCAGCCAGGCGCGCCCGAAGATCTTCTCCATCTCGTCGTCATAGACCGCCTGGTCGCTGAAGATGCGGCGGTCGAGTTTGCCGGTGGCGGGGTCGATGACGGCGTAATTCCGAGCGGCGCCCATATCCGGCTCCTCCCTCTCGCGCTCATGATAGCAGGCGCCGCGGAGCGAGAGCCAGCATTCGACCAGACGACGCGATCGCGGCCGAATTTGAACGCGCCGCTCGCTTCGGAACCGGCGGCGGTTTTGGATTCGCCCTCGTTACGCCGCCTGTCTTTGCCGCGCGGCCCAGATGTTGATTCGTTCAATCTTCCGGCATCCCGGCCCGGCGCAAACCGGCGAAATATGTGGTCTCGACCAGACCGGCGATCTTCGGCACGCCCCAGGGTCCGGCCGCCCGCAAGCGGGCGATGGCGGCGTAGCGACCGTCGCCGACCAGTGCGCGGGCTTCGGCAAGCTCGGCGGCGGCGCGATCGGCATCGCCTTTGAGAGCATAGGCGGAGGCCGCGAAGGTGCGGAACTGGGGGTGCGCCGGGGTGGCGTTGCGCGCCCTTTCGCACCAGACGATCGCCTGGTCGATGCGCGACTCCAGCAGATGAGCGAACCCGATCCGGCTTAAGAACAGCCCGATTTGCGGGTCGCGGGGACTGAGCCGGATGGCTTGCTCTTGCGCCGGGATGAGCTCTTCTATCGACCCGCTCATGAACTTGCACCAACCGAGATGGGAGTATGCGTGGGCCCAGTTGCGGTTCAGCGCGATCAGCGTCTCGTATTCGAGGATGGCCTCGTCGTAGCGGTGCTGCGCGCGCAACACCTGGCCCTTGGCGAAACGCGCGGGCGAGCTGCGCGGCGACGCCGCCAAGGCGCGTTCCGCGAGGTCTTGCGCGCGCGCAATATCGGCCGCCGACCGTGTCGGCCATCGAAATCGAGGACACGGGCCGTCAGCGCGATCGCCAACCAGCTCTGCGCCGCAACCGACTCTGCATCGAGCGCCAGCGCACGCTCGAACAGCGCAACCGCCTCGGCCCGGTTTTCTCGCGATGGCGGCTTCAACCGTATGGCGCGTCCGCGCAAAATGTAGTCCCGCGCGTCCGGACGTTCGATCGGCCGGGCGGCTGCGGCGCCGACCAGTTCGAGGTCGAGCGCGACCGCGATCCGGTTCGTAATCTCGTCCTGCAAGGCGAACAGATCATCGGTGTCGCCGGCAAACCGCTCGGCCCACAAATGCGTGTCGGTTTCGGCGTCGATCAGCTGGGCGGTGACGCGAACCCGGCTGCCCGACCGCTGCACCTCGCCTTCGAGCACATAGCGCACACCAAGCTCGCGGCCGATCTGCCTGGTGTCGACCGGCCTGTTTCGATAGGTAAAAGCGGTGTTGCGCGAGATCACCAGCATATCCGGGATCCGCGACAGATCGGTCGTCAGGTCCCCGGCGATCCCGTCGGCGAAATATTCCTGTTCGGGGTCGTTGCTCAAATTGACAAATGGCAGCACGACGATCGACAGACGGGAGGCCGGGCCGCCCGGCGCGCTCGAAGCGGCCGGCGAAACGCTGGAGGGCGGCAGCTCGGCCGGCGGCCCGGCGGCATCTGATTGCGCTCCGGCCGCGTCGCGATCGACCCGGTTCGTCGCCGATCCCTGCACCGCGCGCCAGGCCCGAAGCAACGGCCCCGACCCGCCGCCGACCTCGCGCAGCGCGCGTCGACCGGCCTCGTATTGCTGCCGAACTTCCCCGTCGCGGCCGGCGTTCGCGAGATTGCCGATCAACAATGCCCACGCCGTCTCGTCATAGGGATCGACCCGCACCAGTTCGCGCGCAAAAGGGAGCGCCTCGTCCGGCGCCGAGCTCGGTTGTTCGGCCAGGGTGCGAAGGATCTGCGCCTGCAATTTGCGCGCATCCTCGCGCAGACCCAGCAGCCAGGTATGGAATTCTCCGTTCTCCGGGAGGTCGATATCAGTCAGCAGCGGCCCGCGGAAGAGGGCCGCCGCACGCGCCAGATCGCCCGCAGCCGCGGTATCGGCCTGGGTGCAGGCCTGCGCCGCGAACAAGTCGACCTCGACCGCCCCGGTGCGCAGTTCGACGCTCTGCCGGTCGGCAATGAGCCGGGGATGCGCCGGCTCGTCGACCAGGGGCCGGACTTTGCTGAGGCTCCAACGCAACGACCCGCGCGGGTCGTCCGGCACCTCCCAGAACATCTCGCACAGCCGCTCGCGGCGGTGCTTGTGCCGGGTCAAGGCGAGATAGGCGAGGAGCGCGCGCGTCTTGCGCGACGGCGGCAACGTCACCGCGGCGCCGTCCCGGACTACTTCAAATTCGCCGAGGACCCTGAACTCCAGCACCTGGCGACCTCAGCCGTCGCTTAACGGCAGATGAACCGGGTCGAGTATGCGGTAACGACGCCGCCACCGCAACTTTCCACGCTCGTTCCAACGCCGGCGCCCACGGTAGGCGCTGATTGTCCGACCGGAGAGGGCCCCCGGGAAGCGCCGGGCCCAGCGGTCGCCCGAGACCCTACGCGGACTTGGTCACAGGGTTCAGGCTCGCCGGCTCTTCGACCCCGGCTGTGGAGGGGGCCCGTCCCCAGCGTGGAAACGAAGGTAGGACAAATGTCGACCCCGTTCGTCAAATACACCCCGGACATCGACGCCCCCGATCCTCGGTTCGATGAAGCCCTGGAGACCGTGATCGCCAAGACCGAGCGATATATTGCCGGGTCCGTCACGACCGAAGGCACCGGCCGGGCCGTCCGTGACGCTCACGCCAAAGGATACGGCCTGGTCAGGGCAGAGGTCGAGATACTGGATGGGCTTCCCGCCGAGTATGCGCAAGGCATCTACGCCAAGCCCGGAAGGCATGACGCGTTGATCCGCTTTTCCAACGGCTCGCCGCACGCCGGCGCGGACGCGCGCCTCGGCGGTGCGACGGGATTGGCGCTGAAGCTCTTCGGCATCGACGGTCCGACACTGCTCGATGACGAGCCGGACACGCACACCTTCGATTACGCCAACATCGACGCGCCGATCTTCTTCTGCAATACCATCGAGCACTATTTGTTCATTCAGGAGCTGTTCCTCGAGGCGCCAGCCTATTTTGCGCAAGGGACCCCCGGCCGCCATCGTTTTTACAAGGACTTTGTGACCGGAAAGGGAACCCTCGCCGAGGATCAATGGGCCTGGGACGAGCTGTTCGCGTTCCTCACCGTCGCCCAGTTGCGCCCGGTGAACCTGCTGCTGTCGACCTACTGGACGATGGGCGCAGTCCGCCACGGAGACTACATCGCCAAAGTGCGTTTCGCCCCCGTCCCGGCCTTCGCCGAAAAGGTGGTCCGGCGCGACCTGGATCTGATGTCGGCGCCGCAGGTGTACCGCCCGTCCCTGGCAGCCGAACTGCAGGACCGTCCGTACGAATTCGACATCCAGGTCCAATTATGCGCCGATCTGGACCGGATGCCGGTCGACGACGTCACCGTCGAGTGGCCCGAGGCTCTGTCGCCGTTCGCCACCGTGGCCAAGCTCCGGATCCCGCAGCAAGACATCTCCGGCGACGACAATCTCGAAAAGATGGACGCGCTCTCTTTTACGCCGTGGCGGGTGACGGCCGAACACGCGCCTCTCGGCAACATCATGCGGGCGCGAAAGGAAGTCTATCGCCATTCCTCGATCCTGCGTCACCAGCTCAACCGGCAGCGGCGCGCGGAGCCCGGCAGCGCCGACCAGGTGCTCGCCGTAAAATTTTGAAGTCCCCGATCCTGCTTCAAAGTTTGTGTAATGCTTGATGCAAGGAGCCTGTCATGTCCAAGTCTTTGCGGCCGCTGGCAGTTGCCGGCGCCCTCCTGTCCCTGTCGTGTTTTGGCGCCGCTCCGGCACGCGCGCTTTCGCACGTCACTTTTGTCTCCGACAAGGGCACTGACACCGGGTCTTGCGCTTCACCTGCTGATGCTTGTCGCTCATTCAAATTCGCGTTGGGCCAAACCACTCCCGGCGGGGAGATCAAGGCCCTCGATCCCGCGGATTACGGCGGCGTGACCATCACCAAAGCGATCAGCATCACAGGGGTCGAGAGGCGCTGGCATCAACAGCGCATCCAGCAAACACATTACGATCAACGCGGCACCAAATGACGCAATCAACCTCAGTCACCTGATCCTCCATGGAGGCATGACCGCGAGTATCGGCATCGTGCTCAGCTCCGGCGCGTCGCTGACCATCGCCAATTGCGTCGTCCGGAATTTTACAGATGTTGAGGTCCAGCTTTCGCCTACAGCAACACGAGCTTCCTCGTCCAGGACACGCTCGTGTCGGGTAATATGGGACGGCGTTTCGGCAAGTTCCGCAGGAGCCGGAACAGATCAAAGGCACCCTCGATAACGTCTCAGTGGAGCAGAATAGGCACGCATTTTGCGGAGCTCACGCGAGCGTTCTGGCCGTCGACAGCACGGCCAACGACAACGCTTCAAACGCTACGACGTATTCAATGGGGGATCCTGCGGCTCGCCCATTCGGCCGTCACCGGGAACTTGCAAGGGATCATTGTGATAGCCGGCAGCACAGCCGTAAGCGCCGGCAACAATGTTATTCGCGGCAACGGCACCGACGTAACCGGCACCCTGACCATCTTGCCGGTACGCAATGAAGAACTCCGGCCCGTGCTTCTACACCATCCTGTGAGGAGCTCTGTATGTTGCAGCTCTTTTCCCGGCTTTCCGTCGCCGGCGCAGTTTTGTCCTGCCTATCCTCGGCGCCACCCCGGCAGGGCGGCTTCCTTCGTCGACCTTCGTCTCGGGCAAGCACCGACACCGGCACTTGCGCGTCACCGACCGCTCCCTGCCGCTCGCTCAAGTTCGCGTTCGAGCCAAACCAGTGCGGCGCGAGATCAAGGCCCTCGATCCCGCGGATTACGGCGGCGTGACCATCACCAAATCAATCAGCCTCACAGGGGTTGACGGCGCCGGCATCAACCGTGCGTCCGGCGATCACATTACCGTCAACGCCGGGCCAAACGACACGATAAACCTCAGCCGCCTGATCCTCGACGGGTTCAAGACCGCGGGTAACGGCATCGTGCTCAACTCGGGCGGTTCGCTGACCATCACCCATTGCGTCGTGCGGAATTTTGCCAATCAAGGGATTCGTCTTCTGCCGACCGGACTGACGATATTTCTGATTGGTGACACGCTGGTGTCGGATAATTTGGGTACCGGCATTGCTGTCGCCCCGCAAGGAGCCGGATCGAGCCGTGGCTCCCTCGACCATGTCTCTGCGAACAAGAATGGCCAGGGCATAACCGTCACCGGTTTTGCGACGAGCGGAGTGCCGATTGACGTCTCGGTCGTCGACCGCATGGCCGCTGAAAATTTCTTTGGTTTTGGAGTTGGCCCGGGCGGGCTCCTTCGGCTTGCCCGTTCGGCCGCGGCACGGAACGACACCGGCGTCTTCATCAATACCGGTGCCACCGTCGAAAGCGCGGGCGACAATTTCATTAATGGCAACGGCACAGATGTCAGCGGCACCCTGACCAAATTCGGCAGCCGATGAAGCACTCCGCCGGTAATTTCGCTTCCAATCGAAAGGGGCCCGTCATGTTCAAACTCATTTCCCCGTCGATCGCCGGCACGCTCCTTGTCCTGCACTGCCTCGGCCCCGCTCCGGCACTGGCGGGTTCGGCAGTCACCTTTGTCTCGGGCAAGGGAACTGATGCCGGGAATTGCGCTTCACCCACAAATCCCTGCCGCTCGTTTAAATTCGCGTTCGGCCAAACAGTCCCGGGGGCGAGATCAAGGCCCTCGGTCCGGCAGATTACGGCAGCGTCACCATCACCAAATCGGTCAGCATCACAGGGGTCGAAGGCGCCGGCATCGACAAGAGCGCCGGCAATGCCATCACGATCAATGCCGGGCCAAACGATACCGTGAGCCTATCTCACCTGATCCTCGATGGGTTCAACACGGCGCTGCGAGGCGTCATGCTGAACTCGGGCGGGTCGCTGACCATCACGGATTGCACCATCCGGAATTTTACGAACTCGCGGAATCACCCTTCAACCGCAGGGCAGTACGGCTTTCGAGATCGCGGACATGACAGTTTCGCGGACCGGCGCGGGCATCGAAGTTCTCCCGCAACAGGCGGGCAAGGCTTTCGGCACCCTCACCCATGTCTCGATGAACCAAAACGGCACCGGCATAGTGATCGCCGGTCCCGTCGTGGTGCTTGCCGTTGCTGCCACAGCTGCCGGAAACAATCATGGTTTCGACGTCGCTCCGGGGGCGGTGCTTCGGCTTGCGCATTCGACCTCGTCCGGGAACGATCTTGGTGTCTTCGTGGTGAACGGCGGCACTGCTGAAAGCGCCGGCGACAATTTCATCAACGGCAATACCCGCGATTTCGACGGCGCCCTGACCAAATTCGGCACCGAATGAGCCCCTTCGATGAAACAAAGCGACATCCGATCTTCCAAGGCATCGATCATTCCCGGACTTTCATGCCGGCCTCAGGTTACGACGCCGAGGAACCGGTCGTTCAGCTCTTTCTCGTAATAAAAGACGCTCTTGCCGATCTCGTCCGCGGTCCACACGCGGGTCGGGTTGTCGGGGTAGTAGCTGTAGCCGCCGGCGAACACCTCGTTGCGATTGCCTGAAGGATCGAAGAAATAGATGGTTTGCCCGCGCGTGATGCCATGCCGCGTCGGCCCGATGTCGACGCTGCGATACGCCACCGCAGGAGCGGGAAGGTCTGTGAGTGGCGGCGCGTTTCCTGCTCGATACCAATATCTGCATCTACCGCCGGCGGTTCTGGCACGGTTTCGACAGTTGCGGCCGGGGGAGGCGGCGCTTGCGGTCATAACCTATGGCGAGCTCGTGTACGGGGCGGAAAAGAGCCAATTCCGCGAACAGGCCCTCGGGCAACTGGCCGAGCTGGCGGGCTTGCTTCCGATACTGGAGCTCGCGCCGCGCGCCGGCCAATCTTATCGGTCGATCCGTGCCGCGCTGGCGGCCGAGGGCAGCATGATCGGCAACAACGATATGTGGATTGCCGCGCACGCCCAGGCGGCGGGCCTCATTCTGGTTACCAACAACGAACGCGAGTTTCGCCGCGTTGAGGGATTGGAAATGCAGAATTGGGCGGATTGATCAAAGCTGTCGCGCACAGCGAGTGTAGGGCGGAACAGCGCAGCGCATTCCGCCAAAGCCGGCGATCATCGCCCATTCATTCGCCTGCCGGTCGCCGCTTAGAGCGGTTTTCAATCGGGTCGCGTCGTCGCATCGAGATTGCTTCGTCGCTGCACTCCTCGCAATGACGCGGAAAAATGCTGTCATTGCTCCCCCGCGGGTCTGACCCGCGGGGGAGCAATCTCGAAGCCACGTGACCCTAGCCGGTCGGAAATTGCTCCCTCCGCGCCTGCTGTCTCGCTTGGCCCGCAAGGCCGCTCGCCCGCCTGCTGCGGGTAATCGCTGCCGCCCTTCCATCCGGGAGGATACAGCCCGCGCTCCGCGCGTCGGCGGAACGACGAATACAGCCAACCGGCCGGGTGCTCGACAAAGCTGTGCTTGACCGGGTTGAAATGTATGCAGTCCAGGTGGGCCGCAAAGTCCCGATCGTCGCGGAGCGTGTGCTCCCAATACCGACGCTGCCAAATGCCCCGTTCGCCGCGGCGGGTCATGGCCGGCGACCGCGGCTCGCTCTTCGGCAAGGATGTCGCAAATGCGATCTTGATTGCGCTCCATCGACCGGGAAAGTCGACATCGCCCCGGCAGGACGACCCAGGCGTCGATGCGGAAGGGGTGCACGGGCGCGCGCCCGGCGAACAGCATCGCGCAATAGGTCGATTTGCGGCACCAACAGCTCCGAGCGCTCGGTCGAGCAAGTTCACGGTAAAGAAGAAGGTCCCGTCCGGAACCCGATGGCGGTGATAATCAGGTATGCCGCGTGTATGCCTCGGTTTCTCGGAAGGCGGAATGCGCTAACCCGGATTTCTCACAGCGGGTAAATTTTTGGGCGGCCCCGGGGTGGTACGGTAGCGAGCAGGCGGACAAAAGCCTTGGTTGTGATTGAACGGGCTGGTTTCAACTTTGGCGAGTCCCGCTGGGCGAGTTTCGGGGTAGCGTTGCCGGGGGGTGAATATGTCGGCGGCGCTGTCTGGTTCGTCAGGCCGTTGCGGCGGCGCTCAGCGCGGCATGCGCGGCTCGGTATTCGGCTTGATAGGGGAAGGCCGAGGGCATGGCGAGCTTGATGCGGCGCACGCTGGTGCGCACCAGCGCGCCGATCTTCAACAGCTTGAGGCGGATCGTGCCGCAGGAGGCGCGGGCGAACTGGGTGTGGGCGAGCCCGATGCGACGCAACGCGCAGATCAGCACATAGGCCATCGAGGCAAACCACAGGCGCAGCTGGTTTGCGCGCATCGTTTTGGCTGAGGTGCGGTCGGCATAGAGGTCGAGCTGGCATTCCTTGATGCGGTTTTCCATCTCGCCGCGGGCGCAGTAGACCTTCTCGTAAAGGTGGCGGGCCTCATGCTCCTCGCGGGTCAGCGAGGTGACGACAAAGCGCGGGTTGGCCTCGCCCTGGGTCCACTCGGCCTTGGCGACGACCCGGCGCTGGCAGCTCCAGCTGTCCAGCGTCCGCCAGGCGAAGTCCCCCGCCTGCGCGGGGGCAGGCTCTTGAAGCGGCGCGCCGGCTTGCCGGTCCGGCCGCTCAATTCGGCGGCCTCGGCGAGGTCGGTCTCGATCTGCCCAACCAGCCGGCGGTTCCGGGCCAGGCCGAACAGAAAATCGACGGTGTTGTTCTCGCACCACGCCATCAGCTCATCGCGGGCAAAGCCCGAAATCGGCGCGCAACAGGACGCGCACCGCCGGCCAGCGCTGCCGGATCTGGGCGAGGATGCGCGCCACCTCCTCGATCGCGCCGGCACTGCCGTCGATGTTGGCGGGGCGCAGCTTGGCCGCCAGCAGATGCCGGCCGCAAAAGATGTAAAGCGGCAGGTAGCAGTAATTGTCGTAGTAGCCGTGGAAGAAGCGGCCCTCCTGATCCCCGTGCAGCGGGTCGTCGGTGGCGTCCAGATCGAGTACGATCTGCGCCGGCGGCGCACCATGCGCATCGAGAAACAGATCGACAAAAAGCTTTTCGATTGCCGCCGCATCATAACTGATCTTGTGATAGCGGGTCGGCTCCGGGTGGCTCAGCTCCAGCCGATTGAGCGTCGATTTGCCGGCCAGGGGCTCGCAATCCGCGCGCCTGGCTTCCAGCTTGCCGGCCAGGATCGCCATCACCGGGTCATGGCGCAGCTCGTCATGGTCGATCAGATCCTCGTAACCCAGCGCGATCCCCAATACCCGCTGCCCAACCAGGATCGGCACCGTGTGCTCGATCAGATCGGCCGCGCGGTGGTCCTTGAAGCAGCCGGCAAATCGCGCGATCAACCCGATCGCCCGGTCGGTGGCGCCAAGCAGCATCGCGCCGGCGTCCGAGGTCAGCTTGCCGCCGTCAAACCCGGCCACCACCACGCGCCCCTCAACCGCTGTAAAGCCAAACAGATCCGCGCTACACTCCGTCTGCATCGGGCTCCCCTTGATCCTGAGACAAACCGCTGTTGCAACACGATTTTCTCAGATCCAGGCACCCGATGCACCTACCCCTTTGAGAAATGCGGGCTAACGCTGTTCCGCCCTGCGCTTGCTGCTTCGCCGCCGCCGTTTGTTTGCCCTGAGGTTTCTTGCAGCGCAGCCACGATCGTGTCGTCGCCGTGCGCTGTCCGCCTGTCGGGCACCGGCCGGAGAACCCGGACGTCACGTGCCGGCCCGGCGGAACGGAAGCTGGGATTTCCGCACCTGCCGGCCGGACGAAACACCCGCGCTTATGGCGGTGACCCCGGCGGCAACAGTACGCCGCGCACGGTCATCCCATAAACATCGGTTTCACGGGCGATCTTGTGGCACCGGCCAATCGCCCAAACTTCGTTAATCTCGGTCCACTGGACCGGGCTGAGCCCCAAATCGCTCGCCATTTCCAGCGCTTCCCTTTCGGCGGCTTCTCTTGTCCAATGAAGTCTGTCTCGGTCCCAGGCGCCGCCAAAAATTTCGGCGTACCCTATGGGGTAGACCACCGCCAGCCAAACCCGCCGCTCGCCCGCTGTCATGGCAACGCACCGGCACCGACAACGGCTTTGATCCGGGTTGGCGTGTCACTTATTTCGAGCAAAGTTGCTGTGTAAAGCTCGCTCGTCCTTGCCCGATGTTCGCTGGGTCTGCGGAAAAAAAACAGGTGCCTTGCCATCGATTTTCGTCCTTGACTTCATTTTACGTCGTCAGATGCCCCCAATTCCGCCGCGCGTCGATGATCGGCATCGGCCGATCTGGAAATTTTGCTCCCGATTGCCGGCTTCCCTCAGTTCCCGGAGAGGGTCTGCCCTCGGAATTTCATGGCGGCAAGGCAGGGCGGAACTTGCTGCGACTTTCCGCCCCTAGGCTGCTTCGCTACGCCGCCAGTCTTTGCCGTGCGGCGCCTTTGATCATCGCCGCACCCTGCTCGGCGATCATGATGGTCGGGGCGTTGGTGTTGGTCGAGGTGACCGCCGGCATCACCGAGGCGTCGATGACGCGCAGCCCGTCGAGGCCGTGCACCTTGAGCGTGTCGTCGACGACGCTCATCGCGTGGCTCCCCATCATGCAGGTGCAGCTCGCGTGATAGCAGGTGCTGCCGTTGCGCCGCGCGTAGTCGAGCAACTCGTCGTCGCTCTGGATCTGCATGCCCGGCAGGCTTTCTTCGCGGACGAAGCGCTGCAAAGCCGGTGCGGCGAAGATCCGCCGCGCCAGCCGCAAGCCGCCGACGATGGCGCGCCGGTCGGCCTCCTCCGACAGATAGCGCGGGTTGATCGCCGGCATGTCGCCGGGCCGGTTCGACCTCGCCTCGACATAGCCGCGCGACAGGGGCCGCATCTGCCAGGCGCCGGCGCTGAGGCCGGGCGTCTCTTCGAGTTCGCCGATCTGGCCGCCCTTGAAGCTGCCCGGGGCGAAGGTGCATTGCACATCGGGGGTCGCCGAATTCCTCCAGCACCTTGACCGAAGCGGCGACGATCGACGGGCTGTAGGTCAGCATGCCTTTGCCGGTGACGAGCCAGCGCACGACCTCGCCGGCGAGCGGCAGGCCGCGCGAGCGCTCGTTGGCGGTCTGGGCGCCGACGACCGGATAGGAGACGCGCGCGGTATAGTGGTCCTGCATGTTGCGGCCGACGCCGCGCAACTCGTGCACGACCGGAACGCCGATCTTCGCCAGATGCTCGGGATCGCCGACGCCCGAAAGTTGCAGAATGTGCGGCGAGCCGACCGCACCCGCCGACAGGATCACCTCACGCCCGGCATCGGCCCGCTCGACGGCGCCGCCGCGCGAAAACTCCACCCCTGTCGCGCGCTTGCCGTCGAACAGGATGCGGTGGACGAGCGCGTTGGTGACGAGCTGCAAATTCGGCCGCTTCAGCGCCGGCCGCAGATAGGTGCGCGCGGTCGAGGCGCGGCGCCGGCCGCCGCGGGTCTGCTGGCACCAGCCGATGCAGTCCTTGTGGCCGGGGGGCAGGTCGTTGACATCCTCACGGTATTCGAGGCCGATCTCCCTGCCGGCCTCGAGCACGGTCGCGCAGATCGCCGGCCGGTCGGTCTTCGAGGTGAACAGCGGCCCGTCCTTGCCGCGCACGTCGCTCGCTTCGCCCTCCCAGCGCTCGGCCCTGCGGAAATAGGGCAGGCAATCGTCCCATGACCAGCCGCGATTGCCGAGCTGCGCCCAGTGGTCGTAATCCTCGGGTTGGCCGCGGATGTAGATCATGCCGTTGATCGAGGACGAGCCGCCGATCACCCGGCCGCGCGTGTAGTTGATGGCGCGGCCGTTGGTGCCGGGATCGGGCTCGGAACGGAACTTCCAGGTCAGGGTATCGTGGTCGAGCATCTTGAAAAACCCGGCCGGGATGTGGATCAGCGGGTTCCAGTCGCGCCCGCCGGCCTCGATCAGCAGCACCTTGGTGCCGGGGTCCTCGGTCAGCCGGTTGGCCAAGACGCAGCCGGCAGAGCCCGCCCCGATGATGATGTAATCCGCCTTCATGCTGTGCGCTCCCCGGGGCCGATCGTTCGGCCCCATCTGCTTTTTCGAGGGACAGTCTAATACACAGGCGCAAACAGGGAATAGGGGGTGGTCGGGTTGCTCAGTAACGGGTGACCCACGGGCTGTTCAAGGCGTCCTCGATGCGACGGTGGCGGGCCTTGATCACATCGGCGGGAACGGCGCCGACAAAGGCGTAGAACGTCTTTGTGCGGATCGCATCGACCACGCGCTCGCCGACCTTCTTCGGATCGAGCCCGGTGGCGGCGAGGCGCTCGGCCAATACCGCTTCGTCACCCGGACGGATCTGCGGGCCGCCCATGTGGTCGGGGCGGTTGCGCGCACCGCGTGCGATATTCGTGGCGATCGGGCCCGGGCACAGCACCGAGACGCCGACATTGGTGCCATCCAGTTCGTGCTCCAACGCCTCGGACAGCGAGAGGGCGGCATATTTGCTCATCGAATACGGCCCCTGGTTGGTGCCGCGGCGGTTCTGGAAACCGGCGACCGAGGCGGTGTTGACGACATGCCCCGCCTCGCCGTGTTTGAGGATGGCGGGGACGAAGTGGCGAATGCCGTGGATGATCCCCCAGATGTTGACCCCGATCACGAATTCCCAATCGCCCGGCGGCACGTCGATCAGCCTGGTGCCGTGCATCGGCACGCCGGCGTTGTTGCAGGCGATGTGGAGCTTGCCGAAATTTCGCTCGGCCTCCGCCAGGGCATCGACCACGGACTGCTCCTGCGTCACATCGATCCGCACCGGCATCACCCGCTTGTTGGTGCCGGAAAGGCCGTGCGCCGCCGCTTCGACCATGTCCTTCTGGATATCGGCCATGACGACGTTGGCGCCGGCTTCCGCCAGCGCCGTCGCAATGCCGAGGCCGATGCCGGAAGCGGCGCCGGTGACGATGGCGGTCTTGCCGGAGATGTCCATTCGTCGAGGTCTCCCCGAAGGTCAATGAAAGTAGCGGCCGGAGTCGATGACCATGGTCTGGCCGGTCATCGTTTCGGTGCGGCACATCGTAACCACCATGTCGGCGCAATCGTCCTTGTCGGCGGGTCTTTTGAGGAGCGACGTGGCTGCCGAGTTCCGGATCTGCTCGGCGCGGAGATTGGCGGTCGCCCGCGTGCCCTCCAGGAGGCCGGGCGCCACGCAATTGACCAGGGTCTCGGGCGCCAGGGCCACCGCCATGCAGCGCGTCAGGTGGATCAGACCCGCCTTAGACACCGCATAGGCGATCGACGAGCCGGTCGGCCCGACCCCCGCCACCGATGCGATGTTGACGATGCGGCCGCGGCCCTGCGTCTTCATGACCGGCGCCACCGCCTTGGTAAGGCGCATCGGTCCGGTCAGGTTAACGGCGATGATCTTGTCCCATACCTCGATCGTCAGGCCGTCGAGGTCGGCGAACGGGACCGCCTTGTTGTAGGCGGCGTCGTTGACCAGGATGTCGAGACAACCGAAGCGGGCCGTCACGTCGCCGACCAGCCGCTCCACCGCGGCGCCGTCGGTGATGTCGCAGGCGAACGCCGCGGCGTTGACCTGATGTCGCGATACCAGCTCGCGGGCGACGCCCTCGGCCTGATCGCGGCTCTGAGCATACATGACCGCGACATGCACGCCCTCCCTGGCGAGTGCGTGACAGATCCGTGTTCCGAGCCCGCCATTGCCGCCCGTCACCAGGGCGACCGCGCCGCTGAGATCCATGAGCTCCCTCCTGCGGGGCAGGTCCGCTCGTGTCGCGCACCCTCCCAATGATCGCCGACAGTTTGCCGCCCGGCCCGGCACGCAGGCAAGCCTTTGGCCGTGAGGAGCAGGGAGAATGTCGAGTTTACCTCGCCTCTCGCCCTCGGCGGATCGGTCCCGGACTCGCCGTGTTGCGCGCGGCTGCGCTATGATCGCGAATTCGGGCCGCGACGGGAGGATTGGGCAAAATGGCTGGCGAAGCCCTCGACGCAAACGCGGAGCAGCGCCGCTATTGGAATACCGTCGCCGGGCCGCGCTGGGTTGCAACCCCGGGGTTCAGGGAGCGGCGCAACCAGGAGAGCCTCGCGTTGCTGCTGGCGCGTCTCGGCGTCGCCGGCGGCGAGAGCGTGCTCGAAATCGGCTGCGGCACCGGGGCGCTGACCTTGCCGCTTGCGGCGGCGGTCGGCGAGCATGGCCGCGTCGTCGCGGTCGACATCTCCGAGCCGATGCTCGGTTCCGCGCGGCAGCGGATCGCCGAGCAAGGGCTGTCGAATGTCACATTGCTGCTCGGCGACGCGCAGGTGTTCGCGTTCGAGCCGGCCGCCTTCGATCTGGCGACCTCGCGCATGGGGGTCATGTTTTTCGCCGATCCGACGGCGGCGTTCCGCAATATCGGCGGCGCGCTGAAGCCGGGCGGGCGGCTGATCTTCGCCTGCTGGGCGCCGCTGGCGGAAAACCGGCATTGGCTGATCTCCTACGACATAGCGCTCCGGCACCTGGGGCCGCCCGCGCCGCCGCCCGCGCACGAGCCCGGTCCGCTCGCTTTCGGGAACCCCGATTATATCCGTGGGGTCCTCGCCGCGGCCGGGTTCGCCGAGATTGCGGTCGAACGGGCCCACCCGACGATTCTTTGCGGCAGTCCCGAGGAGGAGGCCCGGCAGGCATTGCTGATGGGACCGACCGCACGGCTGATCGAGGAGAAGAAGCCCGCCGAGGCGGTCCGCCAAACGATCGCCCGCGAAATCGCGGCGGCGTTCGCCGCCGAGGCCGAATACGGCTCGATTCGACTGACGGCGACCATCTTTCTGGTCGGCGCCCGCCGCCCGGCTTGAATCCGGTAAGGCGACAGCTCGGAACTCAGCGGCCGGCGCCTCAGCCTTACGAACCGACCGTTGTGGCGCTCGCCTTCGCCGCCGGGCGGCGCTATGAAGGCGGCAGTCACAATGGTCGAGCCCAAATGCCCGAGGATTTTTACCGCATCAAGCGCCTTCCCCCCTATGTGTTCAACGAGGTCAATGCGCTGAAGGCCGAGGCGCGCGCCGCCGGGCGCGATGTCATCGATCTCGGCATGGGCAACCCCGACGGCCCGACGCCGGCGCATATCGTCGCCAAGCTGATCGAGGCGGTGCACAACCCCAAGTCGCACGGCTATTCGGTGTCGCGCGGCATCGCCGGGCTGCGCCGCGCCTGCGCCGGCTATTACGCCCGCCGCTTCAATGTCGAACTCGACCCCGAGCGCGAGGTCATCGTCACGCTCGGTTCAAAGGAGGGGCTGGCCAACCTCGCGCAGGCGATCACCGCGCCGGGCGATATCGTGCTGGCGCCGAACCCGTGCTATCCGATCCACGCCTTCGGCTTCATCATGGCCGGCGCCTCGGTACGCCACGTGCCGGTCGGCCCCGAATTCGATTTTCTCGCCGAGCTGAAAAAGGCGGTGCGGCACAGCATCCCGCCGCCGCTGGCGATCGTGCTCAACTTCCCGGCCAACCCGACCGCGCAGACCGTCGATCTCGACTTTTACGGCGAGGTCGTCGATTTCTGCCGCCATCACGATATCGTCGTGTTGTCCGACATCGCCTATGCCGAGATGTATTTCGACGGCAAGCCGCCGCCCTCGATCCTCGAAGTGCCTGGGGCGCGCGACATCGCGGTCGAGTTTTCCTCGCTCAGCAAGACCTATTCGATGGCCGGCTGGCGCATCGGCTTTGCCGTCGGCAATGCGCGGCTGATCGCCGCGCTGGCGCGGGTCAAATCCTATCTCGATTACGGCGCCTTCACCCCGATCCAGGTCGCCGCGACCGCGGCGCTGAACGGCCCGCAAGACTGCATCGACGAAATCCGCGAGCGCTACCGCGCCCGCCGAGACGTGATCATCGACGGGCTGCACCAGGCCGGATGGGAGGTGCCGCAGCCGGCGGCGACGATGTTCGCCTGGGCCCCGATCCCGGCGGAATATCGGGCGATCGGCAGCCTCGGTTTTGCCAAATTGCTGCTCGAACAGGCCAATGTCGCGGTGTCGCCGGGGATCGGATTCGGCGAGTACGGCGACGGTTTCGTCCGCATCGCCCTGGTCGAGAACCGCCAACGCCTGCGCCAGGCGGCGCGCAACATCAAAGGCTTTCTGTCCGGGCGCAACGACCCCGGCGAGGCGCGCCGGGCCGACCGCCGCCTCGCCGCGGCCTCGGATTGAGCCCAGCGGAGACGGCGGCGACCGGCAAGCGAGACCGGCTTTCTCGGCCAGATTCCCGAGGTGTCGCACGACCATCGACTATTCCAGCCACAGTCTGAATAAAGGAGCATTCTTGTGGCAGAAATGTTGACCCATGATTATGTCTCCCCAACTTTGACGGATCCGGGTCTGCAATTCTTGTTCCCGAACATGGTGGAATCTGATCGGGACCTCAATGACTGGAAGTATTTGCGCCGCGAAATTCCCCATATCTGGCGCGCCGACCAGCGCTCGCCGATAATGGGCTTCGTGTCGGTGGATGAGGCGGCGTTGTTGCGGGGCTTGGCGTTGCCCTTCGCCGGCAGACGTGCGCTCGAGATCGGATGCTGGCGGGGCTGGTCCACCGCCCATATTGCCAGCGCAGGCGTGGTTTTGGACGTTATCGACCCGATGCTGAATGACCCGCAAATATTCGAGGAGATGCAAACGATGCTTTCGGGGCTCGGGGCAAGCGGACGCGTGGCGCTGCATCCCGAGAAGAGCCCCGGCGCGATTTTTTCGGTTGCCGAGGAACATGCCGAACCGTGGAGCTTTGCCTTCATTGATGGAGACCATGAAAACGACGCCCCATCCGTCGACGCCGCAAACATCGCAGTGAAAATGGCGCGGGACGCCATGGTGGTTTTTCATGATCTTGCGTCGCCTTGCGTCGGCAACGGGCTTGCATATTTGCGCGACAAAGGCTGGAACACGATGATCTTCCAGACGATGCAAATTATGGGCGTGGCCTGGCGTGGCGATGTAACCGTCCCGCTTCACATCCCGGATCCTTCTGTCGACTGGCAAATTCCGGAACATCTCGAAACCTACCCGGTGTCCGGGGAGACGGTGGAACGCCGCGTCGAACGCTTTCAGATCGCTGCGTTCTCAAATCGCGGCCTCGCGCTCGAATTGGCTGCGGCCAGAGCAGCCCTTGAAAAGATGTTCGCCGATCATGCCGCCGAGCAATCGCTGGCGCAGGCATGGATCGTCGCAGAGCGCGAGAACGCCAAGAATTGGGCGAAAATAGCCGCCGACCTCCAGGCTCTTTATTGCAGCTCGGTCGTCGGGCCAATTTCCGCGCAAGACGAGCCGGCGCCCGCGAACGGCGCGCTTTCCGCCCGGCAGGACGAAGACCGTCATGGACCCGAGGACCTGGGGAACGTCGAGTCGTTGCCGCACAAGCAGAGGCGGAACATGGCGGAGCGCGTCGCCGAGCGCCTGGTGCGGATAAAATCCGGGGTTCTTTCTCGGTGGTGAGACGCCGCATCCTGCACGTTTCAACCGGGCTGGAGCTGGGTGGCGCCAAGGCTTTGCTGGCGGAGGCTGCGGCGACGGCAACGAGATGCGGACATGAAGCGATGGCGGCGGCACTGATGAGCGGCGGCGCCACCGCATTCCGTGTTCGACTGCGCCGCGCTCCACACGCTCTACGACCGTCTCCGCGTGTCCCCCCTGACACATGATGCAGATCAGCCGGAACGCTTGCGCATCTGCATCGTGACGGACGAATGCTGCGGACCGTGGAAGAACGGCGGCATCGGCACTTCCATGACCGGCCTTGCCGCCGCTCTTGCAGCGGCCGGCCATACCGTGACGCTGCTTTACACGCGCGGCTTTTTGTTGGCCCGCAGCGAAATGCGGAAATGGCGAACGGCCTATGCCCGCCACGGCATTGCGCTCCAAACGCTGCTGCCGCGCGATCTCGCCCGCCCGGCCGGGCCACTGCCGGCGCTCGATATCGTCGTGCCCTCGGCAGTCCTGGATTTTCTCGGTAACCGAGCGTTCGATGTCGTGCATTTCAACGACGCCAACGGCGACGGATTTCTCGCCATTGCCGCCCACCGCGCCGGGCTGCTGCTGGGCGGTGCGCGCTTCATTACCGCGATCCACGGCCCGCGCCAATGGGTCAACCTACTCAATCGCCGTGTTCTGAACATCCCCGCCAATATCGCACTGGATTCGGCGGAGCGGCTGTCGGTTGCGCTGACGGACATCGCATGGTCCCCGAGCAGATATATCGCCGACTGGATGCGTCAACGCGGGTACGTTTTCCCGGATGACGTGCGCCTGCTCCAATATGTCATTCCGCCGATCGAGTTTCCGGGGCCGACACCGCCGCCGGCGCAGCAAACGCCCGGGCGGCAGCCGGTCAAAAGCATCGTGTTCTTTGGCCGCCTCGAGCGGCGCAAAGGACTTGAGCTGTTCCTCGACACTCTCGACGAGATCGCCGATGACCTCGCCGCAAGCCAGGTCGAAATCATCTTCCTCGGCAAGATCGTCGAGTTCGACGGGCTTGCCAGCGATGCAGCGATCGCGGCCCACGCGGCGGCCTGGCGGATGCCGTGGCGCATTGTTTCAAACCTCGGGCAGCGCGAGGCGCTCAGGTTGCTGGCCGAACCCGGCCGGTTGGCGGTGATGGCCTCGCCCGCCGACAACTCGCCCTGCACGGTCTACGAAGCGTTGGAATTCGACCTCCGCTTCCTCGCCGCCGCAACCGGCGGCATTCCCGAACTGGTGCACCCCGACGACCGCGGCGGGGTGCTGTTTGACTATGACTGCCTCGTGCTGGCAAGCCGCTTGCGCGCCGCGCTGGCAGACGGCGCGGCAAGCGCGAGACCGGCTCAGACCAGGGCCGAGCGCGAGCGGCGCTGGCTTGATTTTCACGCCGAAGCGCATTCTCCCGGTCTTGCCGCCGGTGGCGGCGGCGTCCGCTCGGCCCGTGATCATCGTTATTGACGCGGCTGGCGGCGAAGCGCTGCCGATCGTCACCCTCGCCAGCCTGCCGGCGCCCGGCGCCGGAGACGTTAAGCCGCTGGTGGTTTCTCACCGCGCCACGCCGACCGATCCGCGCTGCGACGTCGTTACCCCCGAGGCGCTCCGCGGCGCGCTTGCGGCCCGCCTCGCTGCCGCTCGCGGCGCGGCGGTGTTGTTCGTCCATGCCGGCCTTACCGTGCTGCCGCAGGCGGCCGCAGAATTGGCGTGCGCCTTGCCGCGCTGCAAAGCCGATGCGCTGGTCCCCAGCGTCGCCACAAGCGATGGCCGCCGCGCCGATGCGCTGGCAGCGTCGCTGCCGGCGGCGTTTCTCCAGGGTCCCGCCGCGACGGGCGCGATCATGCTGTCGGCGGACAGCGCTGCGCAGGCGCTGGCGCTCAGCTTTGCCGCCGATTCCGGGCCGTTCGCGGGCATTGCCGACGCGGCGCTGATTGCCGGCGCGTTTGCCGCGCCCTACCCAAGGACGATGGCGCAGGCGCCGCGAAATTTCTTGCGGCGGATACAGCCGGAAATGACGCAGGGAAGGCTGGAGCTTTATGCCCAGGCCGGGCCGGAGACGGCGGCCGCGCTGGCGCTGCTGGCGTCGCTCGCAACCGGGCATGGCGTGCGGCGCAATCTGGTGCGCAAGCTGGGCTTCCGGGCGCTGCGCTCGCCCGTGGGGCCGGTCGTGCCGGAAATCATGTATGGCGCGCGCGCCATTGCCGCCGGGCTGGCGCGGCTAAAAGCTCGCCTCAAGTCTTGACGGCGATGCGACCGGTAAAATCGATGCGGTTGAGCAGCGGCGGCTTGTCGAGGTCTGCGAGAAACTCATCTACGGCGCGGCGCGCGCCCTGCCAATAGCCGTAATCGTCGACGATCAGCACGCCGCCGATCGCCAGCCGGGGCCACAGATGCATCAGTTCGTGGCGCGTGGACCCGTACCAGTCGGTGTCGAGGCGCAGCAGGGCGATGCGCTCAGGCATTTGGGCGGGCAAGGTGTCCTCGACCTTGCCCGCGACGTAGCGGATACGGCTTTCCGGATAGAAGGTGGATGCCATGTTCCGCTCGACGACGGCACGCTGCGCGATGGCCCAGAACGGATTATCGCCGTCTCTCTCCTCGGTGGCGAGAATGGCGGCCGCACTGCGGCCCGACATCGCCTGCACATCGACCTCCGTCGGTTCGGTCATGCCCTCGAACGTGTCATAGAGCCAGAGCGTGCGGGATGTATCGCCTACCGCGATCAGGGTTGTCGCCGCCAGCATCATCGAGCCGCCGCGCCAGACGCCGCATTCGACGATATCGCCCGCCACCTGCGCTCGGGCAAGATGACGCACCGCCAGCCAAAGCGCGTGCATGCGCTCGAGCGACGACATCGTCGCCGCTTTGCAGGATTTGTAAAGCACGCGGAATTCCGGCTCGATGTCGAAGGTCAGATCGGCCACGTCAGGCTTTCTTGGTCAGATAGCCGTCGACGTTCCACGTCACGTTGCGGCCAAAATAATCGCAATAGGCGCGGTCGATTTCCCAGGCGCCCCGATGCTGCGCGATGAACTCGTCGATCGCTTTCTTGGGGCCGCCGCCATACGTCTCCGCCAACCGCATGTCACCGAGAATGCCGTCCTCGATCAGCAGATATTCGCCGACATGCATCAGCGGCGCAAAATGCGCCATCACCGCGCGGGTGGTGATGTAGTGGTGATCGGCATCGTCGATCACCACCAGCGGGCGCGGCAGCGATGCAACAAACGTTCCGCGGGAACACGTCACACCCGGATTGCGCCCGTCGCCGGTCAGGAATGTGACCATCGGATGCGTGACGCCGTGCACCGGCACGATATCCATCGAATAGACATGCGCGTCGAGGCCGCCTATCGCCAGCTGGTCCGCCATCCACACCGCGCCGCCGCCCGCGTTCGAGCCGATCTCGATGACGCTGCGCGGTTTCACCCGCTGAAACAGCAGGGTATAGAGCGCCAAGTCGAACGGGTTCTTCAGGGTGGGAATGCCCTTGTACGTATAAGCCATGGTGCCAAGCTGAATCTGCATCAGAAGATCGTACGGAATGGCGGTGTCGGCGGCTTCTGCGGCGCGCGCCCCATCGAGAATGCCGGCAGCTGACGGCGCTTCCGGCTTGGGCGCCGAAACGAACCGGTGCAAGGCATTCGTCAAAGATTGACGCATGGCCGTCCAAGCTGGTTACCAGCCGGAGCTCGCCCGGACGAGGGCAACAGATTTGTCCGATACCCTCCCTTCAAATCCGCCAGGCCGTAGTAACCCTCTCGGCCCCGGACGTAGATATGCAGGACGGACATCCGCCAATCAAAAACTTCAACCTCCGTCCCCTCGTACGCGCCCGCAGCGAGATCGACAAAGTACTCCCCGCTCGCGAGATCGTTGTCGAAATCGAAGACCGCGATTGCATTGGCGCCAGGAATAAGAGAAGCCGGTGGTTCGAACTGCGGCAAATGCCGCACCCAAAAGGTAGAGAAGCTCCAGATCAGAACATCGTCGAGCGTTTTCACTTGGATTGTATAGACGGGAGATTTGACCGGGATATCGCTTTTTACCTGCATCGCAATCGAAAGCCGGGCGCCGGCTTCAATCCATAGCGGCGCGGGCTGGCCCCCGATCAATACGGCGGCATCGACAATCGACACGCCGCCGGTACCGGTCCGGTACTCCGCCGGATTGTAGCCCGGCCTCGTCGGAAGCATGTCACTGCAATGCGGCTCCCGAAGAGCATCGGGAACCGGGATGGCGCACGCGTCATCCGGCGGCCGCTGCGCGACTGCGGCCGCTTCCGCCGCCGAGGTGGTTGGACTTTCCGTCCGGGTCGTTATCGACAAGTGTCCGAAAAGAATTTCGAGATAGCGGGACGCTGCGGCCGCAGGCGAGCCGTCGAGATCGACCTTTCCCTTGCTGATGACGATGCCGCGCGTGCAATGCCGGGTCACCATATCCGGGCTGTGCGTGACGAACAGAATGGTCTTTCCCGCCGCCTTGAATTCCTCAAACCGACGGTAGCATTTGTTCTGAAACCGTCCGTCGCCCACCGCCAGCGCCTCATCCACAATCAGGATGTCGGGATCGACCGATATTGCCGCTGCGAACGCCACGCGCAAATACATGCCGCTCGAGTAGGTGCGCATCGGCTGATCGAAAAAATAGCCGACATCGGCGAAAGTTTCGATGCCGGCGATGACGTCAGCCAGTCGATTGGAGCGAATGTGGTTCAGGCGGCATTGGAATTCCGCATTCTGGCGGCCGGTGAGCGCCGGGTTGAAGCCTGCGCCCAGCTCCAGCAGCGCGGCAACCCGGCCGTTCACCGCCACCGTGCCGCTGGTCGGCGTCAGTACGCCGGTGATCAGCTGCAGCAGTGTAGATTTGCCCGCGCCGTTGACGCCCAGAATGCCGACCGTCTCACCCCCCTCGATCGCCAGGGTCACATTGTCGACCGCAATGTGTAAGTCCGGCGTCCCGCCCGCCTTGCCCCACAGGCTGGCGGCCGCGCGCTTGCGCAGCGAGGCAAACAGCGGATAGGTCTTGGTCACCGCGTCGAGCGTGATGACCGCGCTCATGTCCGGGCGGACCGGTTCGGCAAGCGTGATCGCATCAGGATTTCCGTAAAGCGTCCCAGTTTTCCCTCGCAAGCCATTCCTGCAAATGGTCGCGGGATTTTTCCAACACCTCCCGCTGCTGCTTGCCCGGGAATCGCGCGATCGCCGCATCCGCGAGGCGGCGGATTTCGGCGGTGGGCAGCGACTGGATCAGGTCAAAGCCGAGCTTTTCCGCTGGGATTTTCTTGCGGTAGAGAAAAACCACCGAATTCAGCTCCGTATGGTCGACGATTTCAAAATATTCGGAAAAATATTCCATTGTGACCGGCAGCCAACCGGTGTGTGTCGGATAGAGGTAATCCTGCTGGATCACGATGGAATGCCCCGGCACGAGATGCGGAAAGAAGGCCCGCACGATATAGTCGCTGGTGGTCCAGTGCTTTGCGCAGTCGACAAACAGGAGTTCGATCGGTTGCGGCGCCGGGCCGCTTTTGGCGATGTCGCCGCTGTGCACCTCGACGAGGTGCGCGACATCGGCGATGTTCCGGCGGAAGATCGGCTCAAAACTCGTGTCGAGCGGCGTCTCCCCCGGTAAATAGGCGCCGATGGCCCACGGCTCAACCACAAACCGGTCGTAGGAATGAATGACGCTGATGCGCCGATTGCGTTGCCACAGCGGATTGGCGAGCAGTCCGTTGGCCATCGCAAGCGTTGAGCCGCCGAGAAAGCAGCCGGCGTCGATCACATGGCCGAAATTGCAGAAATGATCGCGCATGACGCTGAAGAGAAGCCGCTGCTCGACCGCCATCAGTGTGGTCTGGGCTTTGCTCACCTGCTCGGGCAGGACAACGTTCAGCCAGTCCGGAAGGGTGGGAACAATATTCACGTCATCGTCCCCAGGCGGCTTTGCCTGAATGAGGTGATCAGGGGCGCCATTGATGTTCGACAAGGATATCCATCAACTGCCGCTTTGACTGCATCAGCATGGTTTTCTGGGGTCCGGTAAAATGCGCGATCGCATCGTCCATGTACCGGGCGATCGTCGCCTCGGCCCAGCGACTGAAACGGATCGAGCGCGAGTTTCTCGGGCGGGATGGGCGTAACCAGCCGAAACAGCACGCTGCCGGTCCGCGCATGACGCTCGAGCCGGAAATAGTCCCGGAACAGTTCCATTGTCACGGCCAGCCAGCCGTTCCACTCATGATAGAGGTAATCCTGCTGTACGACAATCGAATGGCCGGCGATAAGATGCGGAAAGAACGTCCGGACGACATGGTCGCTGACGATCCAATGCTTGGCAAGATCGATGAACAACACTTCAATAGGAGCGCCGTTCCATCCGTGCGCGGTCACGTCGCCGCGATGGACCTCGATGAGGTCTGCAACAGGTGCGATATTGGCGCGGAATCGCGCTTCAAAACTATCGCCGCCCCTGGCGGGCGGGTGAAAATAGAGGCCGATCGTCCACGGCTCGATCTCGAACCGATCGTAGGAATGGATTGCCGGCCGGACCGGGTTTGCCCGCCAGCGCGGATTGACCTTGATCCCGTGCGCGAGCGCCAGCGTCGAGCCGCCCAGAAAGCAGCCGCCATCGACAATCAGACCGCGTCCATCCCAGTGCCTCGCGCCAAGATCGAAGAGGATGCGCAGCTCTTCTCGCGACAGCATCGTGTCCACGCGCCGGAGTTCGGCGGGCAGATGGCCAAGCAAAAGCGCGTCTGCCAAGCGGCGGCCCGCGATTTTGACCTTCAGCCACGTCTTGTCGCCGGCCCGGCGCATCGTCAGCCCAACAGCCGGCGGAGAATTATCTTCACGGTCTGAACACCGCTCCCACCGGCGATTGCCGTTACCACGCGCCTGCCGAAGCCGTCCAACCGCGCGTTGCGGCGGACGACATTGGTCACGGCCACTCGAACCGGGCCAGGCTCGCCTACCGGCGTCCGTGTCGGGAATTGGTGGCGATAGGCGTAACTGGCTGTCGCCAGCATCTGGTTTCGTTCACGGTGCGGTGCGCGCGCATAGGTGCGGTTGCGGATCGACGCGCCGGGGAGTGTCACCACCGCCAATTTAGCGTCGCGCAGGATAAACACCGGCTCGGGCAGCGGCCATATCCGCGGGTCGGCAGCCTGCATTTCCTCAATCAGTCCGAAATAGAGGCGGTTGCGGTCGAGGCCCTCCGTGTTTGCGCCGAGACAGCGGGTGATTGCCGCCAGATCAAACAGCGCCCCGCCCGGATCGAATTCGCCTTCGAGAAAGCTTTGCGCCGCACTGGCCCCGAGCGTCGGCATGATTGAACCGGCGCCAACCTGCGCGAACGGCAGGGCGCCATCCACGCCAGCGCCAAGGGCGCTGTCGAACAACGCGGCAGCGCCGGAGCAAAGATCGACCCCCGACCGGATCACCAGGACCGCGTCAGCGCCAGCGCGCGTGAAGCGGGCCAGGACCTCGGCGGGCGAAGTGTCGACAAGCTCGTCCACCAGGACGATGCCGGCCGCATATTCGACGCGCCCCAAGGGAACGATATCACGGCGGAACACGGCGATACCGGCGATTTGGTCGCCCAGCGCTCGCTTGACCGCCGCATAGGTCAGTTCAAGCGCTTCCGCGCCCGCAGAATGATCGATGACGACGCCATAGCAACGCATCTTCGGCTTGGCGGCGACAGCGGGAAGGAACGTCTTCCACGCCGCATGCATCCCCAGCCACCGAGCCTGATTTTCGGCCACGCTCACCGCCGGGCGCGCGATGCCGACGCCATTGTCGAGAGCCTCAAGAATACGAGCGCACAGCGCATCGACGGTGTAGCTGAATAGATGGCTGGCGTGGTCGTCGACATGAACCAGCTCAGGGATGCCGCCAGTCGCAGCCGCGATGAACGGGATGCCGTACTGCAATGCTTCATAGACCGTGCACGGCGAATTATCGACCGGCGAGGCCATGACCGACACACAGTCCTTGTCGCGCAGATAGGCGATCGCCTGGCGTTGGTCGAAGCTGTTTTCGATGCGCCAATCGAACGGCCATGCGGCTGAGCGCGGACGCAGAAATTCGTCGGCAGGAACGCCGCTCACCGAATTGGCCTTGCCCAAAAAAAGCACAGAGACGCCGCGCTGGCGCAGCTGCTCGCCAATGCGGGTGACGGCGGCGGCGAACAGACGGATGCCTTTGCGCTCCTCGATCCGCCCGAAGAACACAATCTCTTTCGGTTTGCGCGCTTTGGCCGTCGGCGGCGCCAGCGCCGCCAGAGCGCATTTCGCCCGGCCACCCTCAAACAGATTACCGGTGGGGATTACGTATTGCTGGACGTAGACCTGTTTGGGCAGCTGATAGCCGCGCGCCTCAATCCAGTCCAACAGATACCGGCTCGGCCCCCATAGGACATCCGTGGCGTTGATCGAAATGCGCTCCGCCGTTTCATAACAGGTGACGCCGAGCCAATTGGCCTCGTTGCAATTGGCCTCGAGAATCCACTCGGTCGGCGAATGAACGGCCAGCAAAAGCAAGGTGTTGCGAAACGCGATGCCCATGCGCTTGGCAACGAGGCAGTACACGCCCTCGCCGATTGTATCGTTAAAGTGGATCACATCGAAGCTGCGCCGCCGGAGCGTCCTATAGAACGAGAGCGCGTTGACCCAATTCGCGTGGGCGATCGGCCCAACCTGATAGACGGCTTTGCTCTCGGACAGCGCTTCCAACCGGATGCCGGCGCGCGCATACTGATCCCGCCACCGCAGCAGATCGGCAGGCGACACTTCGCCCGTGTAGAGAACGGTAATGTCGGCGCCGAACGCGCCCAGCAGCTCGGCAAGTCCGGTCATCGACGTGCCGAGACCGCCATTCTTGAACGGTCCCACCAGCTCGCCGGTGACAATGCAAACGGTCGGCAGGCTGCCCGCGTCCATGGTCAAATATTCAGGCAGCGGCGCCAGATCGGCAGGCTGGCGACTCGGTTCGGCCGCCGCTTCCCCTTCCAGGCCGGCAGCGGTCATTTCGTGTAAACCACCTGAAAGGTGTTGGCGTTGTTCTGAAGCTTCATGTCCGTCTTGTGGAACATACGGGTGGCGACCCAGACGATAGGATAGACCACCGGCAGCCGCCAGCCCCGCTTTTCCCTCGCCCATTCCCAGGCGATCCAACCCAGAGTCTGCGCGATTGTGTGGAGCGGCAGCAGCGCCACAGTCTTCAGCCCGTGAAGACGGCCGAGCTCCGCCAGACCGTCGCGGGTGTAGCGCCGGAAATCGGTTGGATCGAGGTGGTAAGGTTGTAGATAAGGCACGCTGGCGACAAAGAACCCGCCGGGCTTGAGCACGCGCGCGAGCTCGCGCATCACCCGATCGATTTCAGGGACATGCTCCAACACGGCATTGCAGAGGATCGAGTCAAAATCGTTGTCGGCAAACGGCGTTTCGACCAGCGAACCGATGACCGCACCCGGGATGGTCGACCGAACGTCGTAGTTGACGACCTCCGTCACGCCAAAGCCACGTAAAGTATCGCCGAGATCGCGGTTACCGCAGCCGGCATTGAGGGTCTTGCCGTGGAAATAACTGCGCACCTGTTGCATCTCCCAGGCCAGCGGCTGGAAATGCACGGGACCCGCTTTGGCAAGCTGACGAGAGGTCGCTTTAACGGACACTTATCATTCTTCTTGCTGGCATCGACCCAAAAACTCAGAGGTTCGCAGAAAGGCGTGATGGTTCACCCCAGACCCTCCCGCGTTCGATGCGCCGCCCCCCGCCGAGAGTGGTCGGAGCGGTCGCAATCTCAGGCGGCGCCGGCGCCGATTGTCCTGGACGGCGGCTCTGCACATCAGCCGGCGCGCGAGCCGATTTTCCATATGCCGTACTCGGCGGGCCTGATCATGGCAACTTTGCCCGGATTGCCGGTAATTGATCGGACCACGTTGTGGTCGATTGACATAGGCCGGACCATATCCCCGATCCAATCGGCGGCGCAAAAGCGAAAGTCTCCTACAAAAAGTCGGCAAACACCGGACGCAGTCGAACAAACAGCACAGTAGCCGCTCCGGACAGCAAGGCAAAAGCCACCATCCCCAGCACGAGCGTCGCAGGCGGCGCCGGCAGAGGGGTCCCCAGCATGGCGAAGCGGTACAGGTCGGCCAGCGCGGCAAGCGGGTTGCCATATACCAGCGGCCGCCACGCCACCGGTACGTTGGTCACGGGCCAGATAATCGGCGTCGCCCAGAACAGAAGACCCATCAGCAGCCCGGCTATCGACTGGGTATCGCGGAAGACAACATTGAGCGTCGCGCCGAGCAGACCGCCCGAAAAGGCAAATCCGGCCATCATCAGCATCGCTGCCGGGAGCAACGCCAATTGCCAGCCGAACCTTGTGCCTTCCCACATCAGCAGCGCCAGGATCGCGGTCGTCACCACAATATGGATCGCCAGTCGGACCAGGACCGTTGAAACCGACAGCAAATAGACCGGAAAGACAATCTTCTTGACCAGATGAGGACTGCCCGTGACCGTACCCAAACAGCTCGTCACCGCATCGGAATAAAACAGCCAGGCGCCGAGCCCAACAGCCAGCGACTGGCCATAGCCGGACCCCATCGTCCGGCGCATCCCAAGGCCAAGATCAAGGGCCAGCCAGATGACCAGAATACTGGCGAGCGGGCCGAAGAACGTCCAGAACAGGCCTCCTGCGCTGGCTGCCTGGCGGGTGGCGAACTCTGTCCGGGCGAGATAGAGCGTCAAGCCCAAAACCCTTCTGTTCAAAAAGCTGTCCTTTCATGGCGACTCAGTGGCCGAATGTTCCACAAGAGACGGTCCTGAGCGCAGGGCTGAGCAGGGCGGGTCCGACACAGACCAGCCCCCGCTTTTGCGTGCTCGAATTAACCGCTCGCGTCGACCAGATTCAAGCAAAAACCAGGCGGCAAGGCGCGCTCCCCGAGTTGGAGCGGGGTCAGCTTGCCATGATCCCCGAGGATCGGTGATCCGCGGCCCGGGTTTGCCTGCGTCAACCGCACTCACTCCACCCGCAGCAGGCGCAGCACCCGGTCGAGCTGGTCGAGGCTCGCATAGTGGAGCGTCAGCGCGCCGCCCCGCGGCCTCGCCTCGAGGGTGACGCGCAAACCCAGCCTCGTACCGAGATCGCGCTCGAGCGCCACGGTGTCGGCATCGCGGATTCGCGCAGCCGCCGGTGGCGGTGCGTCGGCGCAGCGCTGCACCAGACGCTCGGTGGCGCGGACATTGAGGCCGCGGCGGACGACCTCCTCGGCGAGCGCGGCCGGGTCTTCGGCGGCGAGCAGGGCCCGCGCGTGCCCGGCCGAAAGTTCGCCGTCATCGAGCCGGCGGCGCACCGGCGCCGGCAACGACAACAGCCGCAAGGTGTTGGCGACATGGCTGCGGCTCTTGCCGACCGCCTCGGCCAAACCCGCCTGGGTGCGGCCGAACTCGTCGATCAGCCGGCGATAAGCCTCGGCCTCATCGAGCGCCGACAGATCCTCGCGCTGGATGTTCTCGACCAGCGCCGTTTCGAGCGCCTCGAGATCGGAGAGGGTGCGGATGATGACCGGGACCTGATGCAGTCCGGCCCGTTGCGCGGCCCGCCAGCGCCGCTCGCCGGCAACCAGCTCGAACCCTGCTTCGGCGGCAGGCGCGGGGCGCACCAGCAATGGCTGCAATACGCCCTTTTCGCGGATCGATTGGGCGAGCGCTTCGATCTCGGCTTCGGCAAATCGGCGGCGCGGCTGAAAGCGCCCGGGGCTGATCGATTCGATCGGAACGCGACGGCTCGGCGGCGGCTCGGCGGCGACGTCCCACTCGACCTCGCCGAACAGCGCCGCGAGGCCCCGGCCGAGGCGCGCCGGCTTCGTCCGCTCGCTCATGCCGATAACGGCCGGGGGTATGCCGGCTGCGCCTGCAATCCGGTGCGCCGCAGGATCTCGGCGGCGAGCTCGATATAGGCCTGCGAGCCGGCGCAGCGATGGTCGTAGATCAGCACCGGCTTGCCGTGCGACGGCGCCTCCGACACCCGCACATTGCGCGGGATCACGGTATCGAACACCTTTGCCCCGAAATGCCCGCGCACATCCGCGGCGACCAGCTCGCACAAATTGTTGCGCCGGTCGTGCATCGTCAGCACCACGCCCTGCAATTCGAGCTGCGGGTTCAAGGCGCGCCGGACCCGCTCGATCGTCTGCAACAGCTGGCGCAGCCCTTCGAGCGCATAGAACTCGCATTGCAGCGGCACCAGGACCCCATCTGCCGCGACCAACGCATTTACCGTCACCAGGCTCAGCGACGGCGGGCAGTCGATCAGCACGTCGTCGTAATCGCCGGATCTGACCGCGCAACGCCCGGCTCAGTTGCGATTCGCGCCGCTCGCGGACGGCAAGCTCTAGATCGGCGCCGCTCAGCTCCGCCGAGGCCGGCACCACCGCCAGACCCGGCACCTCGGTCATCACCACGGCCTCGTCCAGTGTCGCCTCGCCGAGAATCAGCTCGTAGCTCGTCACCCGGCGCGCCTCGGGCATCAGGCCGAGGCCGGTGCTGGCATTGCCCTGCGCGTCGAGATCGATGACGAGGACCCGGCGACCGGCGGCGGCCAGCGCCGTCGCCAGGTTGATCACCGTCGTCGTCTTGCCGACTCCGCCCTTCTGATTGGCGACCGCGACGATCCGGGCGCGGCGCGCGACGGCGGCGCGCGGCTCGGTCTCAACCGTCCCGAGGTTCACGAACGACCTGCTGCAAACGAAGAACGACCCCCCGCGGGTCCGAACGGCTGGCGCCGCTCGACACCGTCATTGTCCAGCCTTTGCGGGCGAGGGTCAATTCCTCGTCGGCCCGCTCGCCCTTCGGAAACAGGCACACGCTGTCCGGGGCGAGAAACGGAGCGGCGAGATCGAGCAGCCGATCGAGCGGCGCCAGGGCGCGCGCGGTCACGACATCGAACGGCCGCGGCGGCAGGGTTTCGACCCGGCAGGGATGGATCGCGACAGCGATCTCGGCGATCCGGGCGGCCTCGCGCAAAAACGCGCATTTGCGCGAATCGGCTTCGACCAGCTCGACCCCCGGCACACCGAGCACCGCCAGCACCAGGCCCGGCAGCCCGGCGCCGCTGCCGAGATCGATCAGGCTGCGCGTCCGCATTCGGGCACAAACGGCAACAGCTGCGCCGAATCGAGGATATGCCGGCGCCACAGATCGCCAGTGTGCCGCGCCCGACCAGGTTGATACGCGCCGACCAGCGCGCCAGCAATGCCGCATAGGCTTCGAGCCGCGCCAGTGTTTCACGTGAAACAGCGACGATCTCGGCGAAGCCATGCGGCGCCGAGGGGCGCTTCACGCCGCCGGGCGCCGCCGGACATATTGCAGCAGGGCGACCAGCGCCGCCGGCGTCACACCCGAAATCCGCGCCGCCGCCCCCAGCGTCGTCGGGCGGGCGGTCGCGAGCTTGCCGCGAATCTCGGTCGAGAGGCCGCCGATATTCGCGTAATCGAGTTCGCCGGGCAGCAGCAAGGCCTCGTCGCGGCGGAACGCGGCGATGTCGCGCTGCTGCCGGTCGAGATAGCCCGCGTAGCGCGCATCGATCTCGACCTGCTCGGCGATTTCCGCCGGGATCGCTGCGAGTTCCGGCCAGATCTCGGCGAGCCGCCGCAGATCGATCTGCGGATGGGCGAGCAATTCCGCGGCGGTGCGGGCAACGCCGTCCTCGTTGACCGCGATGCCGTGCCGCCGCAACGCCGGCGGCGTCATCCGCAATTCGCCGAGCCGGCGGCGCGCCTCGGCGAGGGCGGTCGTCTTCGCCGCAAACCGCGCGGCGCGGGCCGCGTCGATGCAGCCGAGCCGCAGCCCGATCGGGGTCAGCCGCTGATCGGCATTGTCGGCGCGCAACACCAGCCGATACTCGGCGCGCGAGGTGAACATCCGGTAGGGCTCGCTGGCCCCGCGGGTGACCAGATCGTCGATCAGCACGCCGATATAGGCGTCGGCGCGATCGAGGACCAGCGGCGGCGATCCCGCCGCCGCCAAGGCCGCGTTGAGCCCGGCGACAAGACCTTGCGCGGCCGCCTCCTCATAGCCGGTCGTGCCGTTGATCTGACCGGCGAAATAGAGGCCCGGGACCCGCCGCGTCTCCAGGCTCGGATCGAGCTCGCGCGGGTCGACGAAATCGTACTCGATCGCATAGCCCGGCCGCAGCATCGCCGCCCGTTCGAGCCCGGGGATGGTTTGCAACATCTGTCGCTGCACCTCGGCCGGCAGCGAGGTCGAGATCCCGTTCGGATAGATCGTGTCGTCGTCGAGCCCTTCCGGCTCGAGAAAGATCTGGTGGCGGTCGCGCTCGGCAAAGCGCACGACCTTGTCCTCGATCGACGGGCAATAGCGCGGGCCGACCCCGGTGATCTCGCCCGCATAGAGCGGCGAACGCCGCAGATTGGCGCGGATCACCCTATGCGTGGCCGCGGTCGTTCCGGTGATGTGGCAATCGACCTGCGGCGTCGTGATCCGGTCGGTCATGAACGAGAACGGCGGCGGCGGGTCGTCGCCCGGCTGGATGTCGAGCCCGGCCCAATCGATCGTGCGCCGATCGAGCCGCGGCGGCGTGCCGGTCTTCAGCCGGCCGAGCGCAAACCCGGCACGCGTCAAGGTCTGCGCCAGCCCATGCGACGGCGCCTCGCCGACCCGGCCCGCCGGGATCTTCTGCTCGCCGATATGGATCAGACCGTTGAGGAATGTGCCGGTGGTCAGCACCACCCGCCCGGCGGCACAACGCCGCCCGTCGTCCAACGATACGCCGGCGACCCGGCCGTCGCGGTCGAACAGCAGGTCCTCGACCGCTCCCTCGGCGATGTCGAGCCGCGCGGTCTCGGCCAGCAACTCGGCGATCGCCCGGCGATAAAGCTTGCGGTCGGCCTGGGCGCGCGGACCCCGCACCGCCGGCCCCTTGCTGCGGTTCAGCACGCGAAACTGGATCCCGGCCCGGTCGATCGCCCGGCCCATGATGCCGCCGAGCGCATCGATCTCGCGCACCAGATGCCCCTTGCCGAGCCCGCCGATCGCCGGGTTGCACGACATCTCGCCGATCGTCGCCCGCTTATGCGTGACCAGCAGGGTCCGGGCGCCGACCCGCGCCGCCGCCGCCGCCGCCTCGCAGCCGGCATGCCCGCCGCCGACCACGACGACATCGTAACTGGATGAACTGTGGCTCATTGGTCAGTGACTGTAGAAAGCGGGTTGGGCCGTGTCGAGCTTCTCTCAATGCCGGCACCGCGCCTCGCCCGCCGCCGGGCGACAATGCGCAATCGCCGTCACCCCCGGTGCGCTGTCGCATCCCGCCCGGTTCGCCCATAAACGCTGATGGCCTACCCGTACCAGCCCATCATCGTCACTTCGTCATCGCGAGCGTGACGCGCGTTAACATCTGGGGGATCATCCACGGCATTCGGCACTTCGTCCCCGCCATCCTCAAACACGGCGAGGCAGGGCATGTCGTATGCCCCCCTCTCCCTGTCCGAGGCGTTGGAGCACGAACTGGATGGCGCCAATGTCGGCGTCTCGGTGCTGTGCCCGGGCCCGATCGCCACGAATATCGCACGCGGTGCGCGCAACCGGCCCGACCACATGGGCGGCCCGCAGATCCGTCCGGGCGACGAAGCGGTATTGGCCGAGCGCCTCGCCGCCACCGGCCTCGACCCGAAGAAGGTCGGCGAGCGCGTGGTCGATGCGATCCGCACAAAGACGTTCTACGCCTTTGTCGGCGCCGTTCCCGCCGATGTCATCAAGGCCCGCCACCATCGCATCGAGGACGCCTTGAACAGCCGTGGATGACCTATTACTAACCGCAGCGGGACCGGCGCGGCGGCCCGGCCTATCGGCATCGACGCTCTTGATGAATAGATTGGTGAGACAGCTACATAATAGCGAATAAGATCGTCTCTGGCGGATTATCCGAAGTATTCTTCATCAAAAACCCTTCTGCTCGGCACTGACGACTGATGTGCGGCAAACCATGCCCCCTCAGGCGCGCCATTCGATAGCTGAGACTATTTCCCTTTAAGATTTGTCGTCCAGAGCCGCGACGTAAACCCATTTGGACGCATCGCGAAGTGCGTTTGCTTTGCCCGGTGTCTTCTTACCGGTTACCACAGCGTGCGCCGGGTTGTCGAGAAGGGGCTGCGGCACGATGTCGAGGCCCTGATCTATGGCGTCCTGTTTAGAGAATCGAACCAGCGAATACCCCGGATGGTCTCGTAGGGAAAATCTCCAGTCCAAATTAGCAGCTTGAAGCAGGACCTCAACGTCGACCGACAAATTCGGATCCTTGAACGCTGCAGATGACGGCCGGGGTTGTCCCGTGTGCCCGCCGATTACCTGCTCAGGATGAATACGCCGAAGTAGCCCGGCACCCAGCGGAATCTCGTCATCATTGGCATCGAGGGACATGCCAACGCTATGCTGCCGATCAGCGCGAAGTCAATGCGGCTATCGGCTTGGTTAGGGCCGAAAGGTCATTCGAGAGCTCACGTGATACTCGTTCACCTGTTTGATGATCTTCGAACCACAGCTCACATTCATAAGGCGCCGTTATGTGGAGCTCCAGGTCGATATCCTTTTCGTGCCACTCCAGCTGGACGCCTCCCACCGGAGATGGCACCACCTGAGGGACCGGTGTTCGCGGGCGCATTACCGTGTTAAGGACCCATAATGCGAAGAAGCCAGCATCCCACCTAAGCGGCAATCCGGAATAGCTGTCCCAGCCCTGCGGCATCGTTGCGTATTTCGCCAGTGGCTTGAGCACCTCGATCTGCCAATTCCGGTCCGGACCAGCATTGTAATGCGCCCACATCTTGTCGAATTGGAGCTCTTGCGCCACTCCTCGTCTCTTCGAGACAGTTGTAACGCCGCCATCGATGGCGAAGTCCTCATCGGAAATTTGCCGGAGCGCATTGTTAGCTGGCATTAGTTCTTCCCCAAATATCCCACATCGCAGGTGTGGTGACCGCTGCAAATGTGCGCACGACTACATTGCGTTCCTCGTCAACCAGCCTCAATGCTTCCGGGATCGATTCGTCACGTGGCTTTCCCCGAACCGTGATCTCAAGCCGCACCACCGGTCTGTTCTGAGCGACCAGAATTGCAGGGGCGAAAGTGACATATGCCCGACCAAACGGATTCCCAGCGTCCCGCAGCACGAAACGGCTCTGTACCGTCGCGCTCTCGACTTCAAGAGGATATGCCTCCGCGAAATGACCAGTCCACAACGGCGTAATCCGTTGAAGCTGTTGATGCACGTTGTCTTCACCCGGAATGTCGATCGTGTTGATATAGGTCACTTCACACTGATTCGGTCGCAGCTTTCCGAGATCCTCTGCCACAATAAACTCAAGGAATCTCTCCAGGTCCAATTCAAAGCGCCGTCGAATCGCTTCGTATCGAGGATAATCCTGCTCAGCCTCACGTTTACGCCAGTTATGCAGAATCCTATCCTGCTGGATCTGCAAAAGATGAGCGCCATCTTTTTCTTCGAACCAAAAACGCGGCATTGGGGGAGAGAGAAGGGACTCAATTTGCAAAAAAGGCGGGGGATTTGCAGGAATTGTTCCGAAGGTTTCAAAAGTTGCCTGAAGCGGAGCCTGCTCTGAGATATTTGGGTATTCATCCCGAAATCTTTCCCAGAGTAGCCCGATATACGCGCCTCGAAACTTTGGAAGGGATGCGAACTGGAGCGAGAGAACGACCTCCGTTACCGGAGGCCATTTGAAATCCGGTAGGTCGCCAGGTCGCTGAGGTAAGGTCATCTCGGCGTCGATCTCGACCGGCGTTCTGTTCCGAATCATGGCTTTATCGTGTTATTCTGCAAAGGTTGCAAGCTCATATGGCATCCATGTCCTCATATGGTGACATATATCTGTCGACGGAAGGCTAAGTCCCACGCGCCATCATGACCGCCCCGACCGCATCGGTGTGCGCCCTACGAGTTGACGCCCTTACGGCGAGCTACAGGTAACCACCGCAGAGCATCATTTGGTCAAGCGTCTAGATCGATGCCGACCTTCTCCGAAGGTGTACACTGTTTGTTCCATAATGTCAAGGGGGCGTCAGTCGGTAGCGGTGAGACAGCTACATAATTCCGCTACTTCCCGATGCAGAAGTCGCGGAAGATTACGTCGAGCAGATCCTCGACATCGACCGTGCCGGTGATCCGGCCGAGGCTGCGCCAGGCGAGGCGCAGATCTTCGGCCTGGAGTTCGGGCAGGGCCGCGTCGAGCGAGCGCCGCAGCGACGCCGCGGCGTCTTCGAGCGCCTGGCGATGGCGGGCGCGGGTCAGCAACGGCGCCTCGATGCAATAGTTCCGCGCGACCTGCGCGCCGAGCGCGGCCAGCAATGCCTCGATGCCCTCGCCGGTCAACGCCGAGATCGGCAACGCATCCGGCGGCAGATCGACGGCACCCGGCGGCACCAGGTCGATCTTGTTGGCGACGAGGATCGTCTCGGGGCCGGGCCAGGACGCCGCCGCGCGGGCAGTCGCCGGGCCGCCTTGCATCGAAGACGAAGAGCCTGATCTCGGCCTCCTGCGCGCGCAGCCGCGCCCGGCGCAGCCCTTCCTGCTCGACCGGATCCTCGCTGTCGCGCAGGCCGGCGGTATCGGCGAGCACCACCGGATAGCCGGCGAGGTCGATCGCGACCTCGACGATGTCGCGGGTCGTGCCGGCGACCGGCGAGGTGATCGCCGCCTCGCGCCGCGCGATCCGGTTCAAGAGGCTCGACTTGCCGGCGTTGGGCGGGCCGATGATCGCGACCATGATGCCGTCGCGCAACCGCTCGCCGCGATGCCCGTCGGCCAGATGGCGCTCGATCTCGGCGGCGAGCGCCCGGGTCTCGTCGGAAATGCGATCGGCGATTTCGGCGGGCAGGTCCTCGTCGGGAAAATCGATCGCCGCTTCGAGGTGGGCGAGCCCGGCGGTCACGCGCCGCGACCAGCCCCGATACAGATCGCCGAGCCCGCCCTCGAGCTGCCGCACGGCCTGGCGGCGCTGCGCCTCGGTCTCGGCGGCGGCGAGATCGGCCACCGCCTCGGCCTGGGTCAGGTCGAGCTTGCCGTTCAAAAACGCCCGGCGGGTGAATTCGCCCGGCTCGGCGAGGCGCAGCCCGAGCCGGCTCAGGACCTGCATCAACCGGGCAACGACCGCGCGGCTGCCGTGCAGGTGAAACTCGGCGACATCCTCGCCGGTGCTGCTGTTCGGCGCCGGAAACCACAGCACGAGGCCGTCGTCGAGCCGCTCGCCGGTTTCGGGATCGACGAACCAAGCACGCCGGGCCAACCGCGCCGGCGGCAATCTGCCGGCGAGCGCGATTACGGCTCCGGCGCTGTCCGGGCCGGACAGGCGCAGGATCGCGACGGCGGCACGGCCCGCCGCCGTCGCCGGGGCAAATATCGTGTCGGAAGCCGGTGGCGGCGCCGTCAGTGCGCCGGCGGCTTCTGGTCTGGCTGCAGCATCAGCCGCTCGACCCGGCCGCCCTCGACCAGATGCTTTTGCACGATCTCGTCTATGTCCTCGTTCGTTTCGTACCGGTACCACACGCCCTCGGGATAGATCACCATGTTGGGGCCGAATTCGCAGCGGTCGAGGCAGCCCGCAGCGTTGGGGCGGATGTTCTCGACGCCGGCCGCACGCGCCTTTTCGCGCAGATAGGCGCGCAACTTATCGACGCCGCCGGCAGCCGCGGCGCGCGCCATGCAACAGCCGCGCGGATGGCCGTCCGGCCGCACATTGGTGCACATGAAGATGTGGCGCGAATAAAAGAGCTGCGGGTCGGCGGGTGCGTCAGCCACTATTTTTTCTCCGCTGTTGGGGACGGCGGAGCGAATGAAGCGGGCCGCCGTTCGAGGAGTAGAGTACAAACCCTAACCCGTCGCGGCGGCAAGGGCAATGCACCGGCCAACCGCCACACCCGACAATTATGCACGGCAGGAGCTGCCATGGATAAGAACCGCCTCGGCGAGGAGACCAGCCCCTACCTGCTCCAGCACAAGGACAACCCGGTGCATTGGCAGCCCTGGGGTGCGGCGGCGCTGGCCGCAGCCAAGGCGCAGGACAAGCCGATCCTGCTGTCGATCGGCTATGCCGCCTGTCATTGGTGCCATGTCATGGCGCATGAGAGCTTCGAGGACGGCCGGATCGCCGACCGGATGAATGCCGGCTTCGTCAACATCAAAGTCGATCGCGAGGAGCGCCCCGATCTCGACCAGATCTACCAGCACGCGCTGGCCTTGATGGGCGAGCAGGGCGGCTGGCCGCTGACCATGTTTCTGACGCCGGACGGCGAGCCGTTCTGGGGCGGCACCTACTTTCCGCCGGGCCCGCGCTGGGGCCGGCCCGGATTTCCGCAGGTGCTCGACGCGATGGGCAACGCCTATGCGCGCGACCGCGACAAGATCGCCAACAACGTCGACGCCCTGCGCCAGGCGCTGCAGCGGCTGGGACGGCCTGAAACAGGCGGCGAGATCGCGCCCGAACAGCTCGACCGGATCGCCGAACGGCTGTTGCGCGAAATCGACCAGATCCATGGCGGCATCGGCACCGCGCCGAAATTCCCGCAATGCGGCATCCTGGAGCTGTTGTGGCGGGCCTGGAAGCGCAGCGGCCGCACGCCTTATCGCGACGCCGTCGTCAAGGCGCTCGACGCGATGTGCCAGGGCGGCATCTACGACCATCTCGGCGGCGGCTTCGCCCGCTATTCGACCGACGCACGCTGGCTCGCCCCGCATTTCGAGAAGATGCTCTACGACAACGCCGAACTGGTCGATCTGATGACGCTGGTCTGGCAGGAGACCCGCAGCCCGCTCTACCGACAGCGCATCGAAGAGACGATCGGCTGGGTCGCCCGCGAGATGCTGGCGCCGGAAGGCGGCTTCGCCAGCAGCCTCGACGCCGACAGCGAGCACGAGGAAGGCAAGTTCTATGTCTGGTCCGAGGCCGAGATCGATGCGGCGCTCGGCGAACATGCCGCCTTGTTCAAGCGCTTCTACGACGTGACCCCGGACGGCAATTGGGAAGGCCATACCATCCTGAACAGGATCAATTCGCCGGGGTTCGCCGATGCCGAAACCGAGCGCGAACTGGCCCGGTGCCGGGACCTGCTGTTCCAGATCCGCGAACCCAGGGTGCGGCCCGGCTGGGACGACAAGGTGCTCGCCGACTGGAACGGGCTGATGATCGCGGCGCTGGCGAATGCCGGGATGGTGTTCGAACGACCGGCCTGGATCGACCTGGCGCGAACCGCGTTCGACGTCGTCCGCCGGCATTTGACCGGCAGCGACGGACGGCTGCTGCACAGCTGGCGCAACGGGCAGGCCCGGCACCCGGCGAGCGTCGACGACTACGCCGATCTGTGCCGGGCGGCGCTGGCGCTGCACGAGGCGACCGGCGACGGCGACGCTCTCGCGCAGGCGCGCGCCTGGGTCGCCGTCCTCGACCGGCATTACTGGGACGAAGCGGAGGGCGGCTGCTTTTTTGCGGCAAACGACACCGAGGCGTTGATCGCCCGCGCCAAAACCGCCGCCGATTCCGCAGTCCCGGCCGGCAACGGCACCCTCCTCGGGGTATTGACCCGGCTCGCCATCCTGACCGGCGACGATTCTTATCGTCGGCGGGCCGAGGCGATCGTCACGGCCTTTTCCGGCGAGGTCGCCCGCAACTTCTTTCCGCTGGCGACCCTGTTGAACAATCTGGAATTGCTGCACAGGCCGACGCAGATCGTGCTGGTCGGCGCGGCGGACGATCCCGCTCTCGCCGCCCTGCGGCGCTCGGTCCATCTGGCTTCCCTGCCGAACCGGGTGGTGATCGTCCTGCCGCCGGGCGCCGCCCTTCCGGCCGGGCATCCGGCCTATGGCAAGGGTCTCAGCGCCGGCCGGCCGGCAGCCTATGTATGCGACGGTCCGGTCTGCTCGCTGCCGCTGACCGATCCCGCGGCGCTGGCCGCCCATCTTGCGCAGAAGGTTGGATCATGAACGCTGCGGTATCCATCGACACGCCGGTCGGGCGCCTGACCCTGGTCGAGGCAAACGCGGCTGTCGTCGCGATCCATTGGGCAGGCCCCGGCCGGGAAGAGGCCGGTGCGAACAAGCCGACGCCGCTTCTGGTCGAGGCCCGGCGTCAGCTCGAGGCCTATTTCGCCGGAACGCTGACCCGCTTCGATCTGCCGCTTGCCCCCGCGGGTTCGCCGTTCGAGCAACGCGTCTGGGCGGCGATGCGTCAGATCCCACACGGGCAGACGCGGCGCTACGGCGAGTTGGCGCTGATGACCGATTCGGGGCCGCGGGCGGTCGGCCGGGCCTGCGGGCGTAATCCGATCCCGATCGTCATTCCGTGTCACCGGGTGTTGGCGCGCGGCGGGCTCGGCGGCTACAGCGGCGGCGCCGGGCTCGCGACCAAGCGCATGCTGTTGGCCCTCGAAGGCATCGGCATCAATCCCGACCATCCGACCGCGGCGCAGCGGCAACCGCCGATGCCGCCGCGAACTTCGATCGCAATCCCGCAACCTTGAAAGGAGCAGCGATGGCCCACGCAATTCGGTTCGCCAAAACCGGCGGCCCCGAAGTCCTGGAGTGGCAGGAGGTCGAGGTCGGCAAGCCCGGTCCCGGACAGGTGCGACTGCGTCATACCGCGGTCGGGCTCAACTATATCGATACCTATCAGCGCAGCGGCCTCTACCCGTTGCCGCTGCCGAGCGGACTTGGTTCCGAGGCGGCCGGCGTCGTCGAAGAGGTCGGCGCGGGGGTAACCGGGCTCAAACCCGGCGACCGCGTCGCCTATGCCGGCGGACCGATCGGCGCCTATGCCGAGGGCCGGGCGATGCCGGCCGACCGCCTCGTCCCGGTGCCCGCCGGCATCACCGACAGCCAAGCGGCGGCGATGATGCTGAAAGGCATGACCGCGTGGTATCTCGTCCGCCGCACCCATCCGGTCAAGCGCGGCGAAACCATCCTGATCCATGCCGCCGCCGGCGGGGTCGGGCTGATCGTCTGCCAATGGGCCAAGCATTTGGGCGCCACCGTGATCGGCACGGTCGGCGACGACGACAAAGCCGCTCTCGTCAAGCGGCATGGCTGCGACCATCCGATCGTCTATCGCCGGGAGGATTTCGTCGCACGGGTCAACGAAATCACCGGGGGTCGGAAACTGCCGGTCGTCTACGATTCCGTCGGCAAAGATACGTTCTACAAATCGCTCGACTGCCTGGCGCCCTTGGGCCTGATGGCGTCGTTCGGCCAGTCTTCCGGAGCGATCGGGCCGGTCGACATCGGCATTCTCGCGGGCAAGGGCTCGCTGTTCCTGACGCGGCCGACTTTGAACACCTACACGGCGTCGCGCGAGGATTTGCTGACCGCGTCGCGCGAATTGTTCGAGGTGGTCGAGAGCGGCGCGGTCAAGATCGCGGTCAACCAGACCTATCCGCTGCGCGAGGCCGCCCGCGCCCATCGCGACCTGCAGGATCGCAAGACCACCGGCCAGACGGTGCTGACCCTATAGACCACCGTCTGCAACGCCCGGGACGGCTGGCTTCTCCTCCGCAAAACCGGGGAGAAGCCAGGCCGGTCATGTGTTCATCGCGTCGAAGAACTCGGTGTTGCTGCGCGATTCCTTGAGCTTGTTGATCAGGAATTCGAGCCCGTCGACCGGTCCCATCGGGGTCAGGACGCGCCGCAATACCCACATCTTCGACAGGACGCCGCGGTCGACCAGCAACTCCTCCTTGCGGGTGCCGGATTTGGTGATGTCGATCGACGGGAAGGTGCGCTTGTCGGCGACCTTGCGATCGAGCACGATTTCCGAATTGCCGGTGCCCTTGAACTCCTCGAAGATCACCTCGTCCATGCGCGAACCGGTGTCGATCAGCGCTGTGGCGATGATGGTCAGCGAGCCGCCTTCCTCGATATTCCGGGCGGCGCCGAAAAACCGCTTGGGCCGCTGCAGCGCATTGGCGTCGACGCCGCCGGTCAACACCTTGCCCGAAGACGGCACGACGGTGTTGTAGGCGCGGGCGAGGCGGGTGATCGAATCGAGCAGGATCACGACATCGCGCTTGTGCTCGACCAACCGTTTGGCCTTCTCGATCACCATCTCGGCGATCTGGACATGGCGCTGGGCCGGTTCGTCAAAGGTCGAACTGATCACCTCGCCGCGCACCGAGCGGGCCATGTCGGTCACCTCTTCCGGCCGCTCGTCGATCAACAGGACGATCAGATAGACTTCCGGATGATTGCCGGCGATCGCGTGCGCGATATTCTGCAGCATCACGGTCTTGCCGGCGCGGGGCGGCGAGACGATCAGCGCCCGCTGACCCTTGCCGAGCGGCGTGATCAAATCGATCACCCGCGTCGTCAGGTCCCGGCGATTGGTGTCGTCGAATTCGAGCGCCAGTTTTTCTTCCGGATACAGCGGCGTCAGATTGTCGAAATTGATCCGCTGGCGCAGCCGATCCGGCTCGTCGAAATTGATCCCGCTGACCCTGAGCAATGCGAAATAGCGCTCGCCGTCGCGCGGCGAGCGGATCTCGCCCTCGACCGTGTCCCCGGTACGCAGCGCAAAGCGCCGGACCTGGCTCGGGCTGACATAGATATCGTCGGGGCCGGCAAGGTAATTGGCTTCCGGAGACCGCAGAAAGCCGAAACCGTCCGACAATACTTCGAGTACGCCGTCGCCGGAAATCGGCACGTCGTTTTCGGCGAGCTGTTTCAGGATTGCGAACAGCATGTCCTGCTTGCGCAACGACGAGGCATTCTCGATTTCGAGTTCCTCGGCGAAAGCCAGCAGCTCGGCCGGAGTTTTCCGTTTCAATTCCTGGAGATTCATTTGGTTCGCGTCGCGGTGGGGGCAAGATTTTTCCGTCCGGGGCTCCCGAGTCCCGCGGGTATCCGCAGTCATCAGGTTTCAGGCGGAGGTCGAGGGTGCGTGGTGAGAAGGGGCGATTGCCGACAGCGCCGTTCCCTCGCCCAGAGCAGATAGGCAAGTCAAATGTCTTTGCAAGATCGTCCGATACCGGAATTACACCGGTTGCAGATCAAAATGGTTTGACTACGACGAGAACCACGACGGCGATCAGCACGAGCGTCGGCACCTCGTTGACAATGCGAAAAAATCGCGGCTGATGGACATTCGTGTCGGCGGCGAAGCCGCGGCGCCAGCATCCCAGCGCGCCATGGAAGGCGGTCAACCCGGCGACCAAAGCAAGCTTTGCCCAGATCCACCCCTGATGCCAGACTATCAGACCCGGTACGCCGGCCAGCAACACCCCGAATGACCACGCGGCAATCATCGCCGGGGTCATGATTGCGTGGTAAAGCCGCCGCTCCATTACTTTGAAGATTGCCGACCGTTTGGAACCCACCGGCACCGTCGAATGATACACGAACAGCCGCGGCAGGTAGAGCAGTCCCGCCATCCAGGCAATGACGCTGACGATATGCGCCGATTTGAGCCACGGATAGGCCTCGGTCAGCCAGGCGCTCAACCACCTGCTCCGACCAATCCGCACTCCTCGGGCCGGCACGCGCCGAGGCGCTCGCGCTGACCGCTTCGCCGTACCAGAGAGGCCAACGCCTCGATGAACAGGGGCTCGACGCCGACCGTCGCCACCCGCAGATAGACCGGCACATGGCTGTCCTCGGCGATCCGGCGATAATCCCGGTCGAGTTCGACCAGGGTCTCCGAATGCTCCGAGACGAAGGCGATCGGCGCCACCACCAGCGGCACGCTTTCGGCGCCGGCCCGGCGGATTTCGTCGTCGGTCGCCGGACCGATCCATTTGAGCGGTCCGACCCGGCTCTGGTAACACACCCGCCAGTCGAGCCCGGGTTCCAGGAGAGCAACGATCGCCGCCGCAGTCCGCTCCACCTGTTGCGGATAAGGATCGCCGCCGTCGACGATCTTCTGCGGCAACCCATGCGCCGTCAGCAATAGGCGCGGCGGTCGGCCGACGGCGCGTGCGGCAATCAGGGCCGGACGGATCAGTTCGGCGATCGCCTCGACGAACCCCTTTTCGTCGGGATAGCAACAGATGGTCCGGGTCGGCGCGGCGAATTTGGCCTTGGCCGCCGCTGACCGCCAGGCGCGCAACGACGACGCCGTCGTGGTCGTCGAAAACTGCGGATAAAGCGGCAGGCAGACGATCGCTTCGGGCGCCCAGTCTTTGACTTCTTCGGCGGCTTCCGCGCTGGTCGGATGCCAATAGCGCATCGCCACGAAACAGCGGTAGTCGGGTCCGAGCGCCCGTTCCAAGGCCCGCGCCTGCGCCCGGGTATTAGCCAGCAGCGGCGAGCACCCGCCGAGCTGCCGGTAGATCTCGCCCGCCACCCGCGCCCGGCGCCGGGCGATCAGGCGGGCGAGCGGCAGACGCAGGATTCCCGGCAAATCGATGATCGCCCGATCGCTGAACAGGTTGAACAGGAACGGCTCGACTGCCGCAGGCGAATCGGGGCCGCCGAGATTCATCAGCACCACCGCCGTTCGCGTCATCTCAACCGGCGGCCCCCGGTCCCGCCAGCAAACGGGCAAGCAGCGTCACATGTTCGGGCGGCGTTTGCGGCAACACGCCATGCCCGAGGTTGAACACCCAAGGCCCGTCGCCCAAGGCCCGTCGCAACATCGCTGCGGCAGCGGCCAGCGCCTCGCCCCCGGTCATCAGCAGAACCGGATCGAGATTGCCCTGGACGGCGGTGACCGTCTGCAGTTGCGCCGCGGCGTAGTCCGGCGGCACGGTGGTATCGAGACTGACCGCATCGACCCCGCTAGCCCTCGCATAGCGCTGATACAGGACCCCGGCGCCGCGCGGAAAGCCGATGATCGGGCAATCCGGGTAGCGCGTCTTCAAAGCCGAAACGATCCGCTTCGACGGCTCGATGACCCAGCGTTCGAATTCGGACCCGGGCAGAATCCCGGCCCAGCTGTCGAACAGCTGCACGACCTCGACGCCTGCCTCGATCTGACCGGTCAGCATCTCGATCGTGGCCTCGGTCAGCAGGTCGATCAGCACGGCAAAACCGGCCGGGTCACGATATGCCCAGCCCTTGACCCAGCGAAAATCTCTGCTGGCGCCGCCCTCGACCATATAGGTGGCGACGGTCCATGGCGCACCGGCGAACCCCAGAAGCGTGGTCTTCGGATCGAGCGCCGACCGGACTCGAGCGATCGTTTCCCGGATCGGCGCCAAATGTCCAGCGGCTTTGGCCGGCTTCAATCGCCTCACCTCCGCGGCATCGCGGATCGGTTCGAGGACCGGCCCTTCGCCCTCGCGGAAGGCCAGCTTCTGCCCAAGGGCGTAGGGGAGCATCAAGATGTCGGAGAACAGGATAGCGCCGTCCATGCCATAGCGACGGATCGGCTGCAAGGTTACCTCGGCGGCGAGCGACGGGGTCAGACACAACTCGATGAAGTCCCGCGCCTTGCTTCGGACAGCGCGATATTCCGGCAGATAGCGGCCGGCCTGGCGCATCAGCCACCACGGTGGCGACGGCATGACCTCGCCGTTGAGCGCGCGCAACAAGGGTTTGGTCGACGCGATGTCCATACCGCCGATTTTCCCGCTCTATTATATATCTCTTATCAGGTGGTAAGTTGAGGTGGCTGTGGATAACGGGAATTATCGATTGTCCACCGAAAACACCCAAAATTGCACCGGGCCGGCTTCACGATCGACCAAGGTGTGAACCAAAAGCGGATTGTGTCACAGTGTCCAGGAATAGCGCGCCTGTGGAAAAATGGAAAACCGGGCATCACCGGGCTGCCGATCGGATTATCCTCTAAATCCTGCTGTCCTGGGCAGGTTCGATCGACCGGTTTGCGATACCGTTGGCGACTGCCGCCGAACAGGGGACGAGTCATGCGATTTCATCGGTCGGGTCAAGTTCGTTGGGGATGATCGCCTGGTGATTCACAACGTTGTCACAATGATCGGTTGGCGCGGGGATCGCGGGGCGTGACCCGGTTTCACTTGCATCTTGCTTCAGATTCCACCGGCGAGACCGTGCATTCGGTAGCCCGGGCCTGTCTGGTCCAATTCGACGACGCTCAGCCGGTCGAGCACGTCTGGAGCATGCTGCGCACCCGCGCCCAGATCGACCGCGTGATCGCCGGGGTCGAGGCCAATCCAGGGGTCGTTCTGTTCACCCTGGTCAACGACACGCTGCGCCAGCTCTTGCAGCAGGGATGCCGGCGGCTGAACGTGCCGGCGATCCCGGTGCTCGATCCGGTCATCGGCGCGCTGGCTTCGTATCTGCATCGCGAGAGCCGAGGCGTGCCGGGCAAGCAGCATCTGCTCGACAATGAATATTTTGCCCGGATCGACGCGATGACGTTCGCGCTCAATCATGATGACGGGCAATCGAGCTGGGGGCTCGATTCCGCCGATGTCTGTCTCGTCGGCGTGTCGCGGACGTCAAAGACGCCTACCTGCCTCTATCTTGCAAACCGTGGCGTCAAGGCGGCAAATGTCCCGTATGTCCCGGGGGTGCCGCTGCCGCCCGAGCTGATCAACGCCAAGCGGCCGTTGGTCGTCGGTCTGAGCAACGATCCCGAAAGGCTGATTCAGCTGCGCCGCAACCGCCTGAACATGCTGCACCATGATGACAGCACGAACTATACCGATATCGAGGCGGTCCGGGCCGAGGTCCGCGAGGCGCGGCGGCTGTTCAGCGACCGGCACTGGCCGGTCATCGATGTCACCCGGCGCTCGATCGAAGAGACCGCCGCGGCAATACTCAAGCTGCTGGCGCGGCGTCACGGCGCCGACGGCTGAGCGTGGGATTCCTGCTGCTGCCGATCCGGATTGGAGCTCGATGATCGGAATCGACACGAAGCGATGCGGCGGCGTACATGCCGGTGCGCGGGCATTGGAATTCCGGTGATGCGGATTACCGGCGAGACGCGACTGGCCGGGATCATGGGCTGGCCGGTCGCCCATTCCCGATCGCCGCTGCTGCACGGTTTTTGGCTCGAGGAAACCGGGATTGACGGCGCCTATCTGCCGCTCCCGGTCAGGCCGGAGCAAATCGAGCTGGCGCTGCGGGCATTGCCGGTGCTCGGCTTTCGCGGCTGCAACCTGACGATTCCGCATAAGCAGGCGGCGCTCGCCGTGGTCGATCGAATCGACCCGTCGGCGCGCCGGATCGGCGCCGCCAACACGATAATCGTCGCGTCGGATGGGAGCCTCGAAGCCCGCAACACCGATGCCTACGGCTTTCGCGAAAATTTGCGCGAAAAAGCTCCAAACTGGGATCCGTCGAGCGGCCCCGCCGTCGTTCTGGGTGCCGGCGGATCGGCGCGGGCAGTCGTCGCCGCTCTCAGCGATGCCGGCGTCGCCGAGATCCGCATCGTCAACCGCACCCGCCGTCGGGCGGAAATAGTGGCCGGAGAGCTGTCGAGTTCAGCGACGCGGATTTCGGTCTACCGATGGGCCGAAACGGCCGTGGCGTTGCGCGGTGCCGGGCTCCTCGTCAATACGACGAGCCTCGGCATGACAGGCGAGCCGCCGCTCGACCTCGATTTGACGCCGCTTGCGTCCTCTGTCCCGGTTGTCGATATCGTCTATGTCCCGCTCGAGACGGGTCTTCTGGCGAGGGCGCGGGGGCTGGGCCACCCGGTCGTCGATGGTCTGGGCATGCTGCTGCACCAGGGCAGACCGGGTTTCGAGGCATGGTTCGGCGCGGCCGTCCGGGTCAGCGCCGAGTTGCGCGAAGCACTGGTGAACAGCCTGCCGCAATGATCGTCCTCGGCTTGACCGGCTCGATCGGGATGGGAAAGACCACCGCCTCGGCGATGCTGCGCGGCATCGGCCTGCCGCTGTTCGATGCCGATCAGGTGGTGCACCGGCTGTTGCGCGCAGGCACCGGCGCAGCCGAGGCGGTGGCGGCCGCGTTTCCGGGTGTCGCCCTGGCATCTGGAGAGATCGACCGCCGGCGTCTCGGCCGGCTCGTATTCGTTGATCGCACGGCGTTGGCCCGGCTCGAAGCGATCCTCCATCCGCTGGTCGAGAGCGCGGAACGAAAGTTCCTGGCTTTGGTGCGCGCCCGGCGTGCACCGATTGCGGTGCTCGACGTGCCGCTGCTGTTCGAAACAGGTGCAGATCGCCGCTGCGACTATGTGGTCGTCGTGTCGGCCCCGGATTTTTTGCAGCGCGCCCGTGTGTTGCGGCGGCCTGGGATGACCGAAACCAGGTTGGCGGCAATCCGGCAGCAGCAGATGCCGGATCGGGTAAAACGCCGTCGCGCCGATTTCGTCGTTCCGACCGGTTTGGGCCGCAACCTGACCTTGCGCCGGTTGCAGGCAATCGTCAGGTTTCTTCGCTGTCGTCCGCCGCGGTCCTGTCGCCCGGGCCGACATGTCGGATATCGGTCGGGGTGCGAAATCTGATGCGTGAAGTCGTCTTGGATACCGAAACGACCGGCCTGGACCCGCACGAGGGTCATCGGATCGTCGAGGTCGCCTGTATCGAATTATTTCACCATATCCCGACCGGCCGCCGATTTCAGCGTTACGTCAACCCCGAACGCGACATGCCGCAGGAAGCGCTGGCCGTCCATGGCCTGACATCGGAATTTCTCGCGCCCCATCCGCCGTTTTCCGAAATCGTCGACGAGCTTATCGGATTCATCGGCGACGATATTCTGATCACCCACAATGCCGAATTCGATCTGACCTTTCTGAACGCGGAACTGGCTCGGCTGGGGCGGGCGCCGATCGCCTGCATGCATCTGGATACCCTGGTAATGGCGCGACAGCGCTTCCCGGGCGCGCCCGCCAGCCTTGACGCACTGTGCCGCCGATTCGCGATCGATCTTTCAGCGCGGAGCCGGCACGGCGCCGAAATCGACTGCGACCTGCTCGCCGCCGTATATCTCGAGTTGCTCGGAGGCAGGCAGCCGGGTCTCGATTTTGTCCGGCCCGAGGATGTTGTCGTCGCCGCGTCGAGGATCGCTCGGCCGCCGCGCCCGCACGCCGCCACGGCCGAGGAACTGATTGCGCACCGGGCGATGTTGGAGATCCTTACCGAACCGCTCTGGCTGAGCCCCGGATAGCAATCAGACGATGGCCGCGGACTGTGTTGTCGGCTGCTGCTGCCGCAGCAGTTCGGCGAAGTCGATCGGGTTGATCATCAGGGGCGGGAAACCGCCGTCGCGCGTCGCATTGGCGATGATGGCGCGGGCAAACGGAAAGAGCAGCCTCGGCGTCTCAACCAAGATCATCGCCGGAACGATCGCTTCCGGGGCGTGCGGCATCGTCACCACCGCCGCATAGGCAAGTTCGACCAGGAACACCGGCTCGTCCTGCGTTTGCGCGTTGACGTTGACGGTCAGTACGACCTCGAAGACGTCCGGGCTGAGATTTCGGGCCTTGACGTCGACGTTGATCGCCACCTCGGGTGCGGCGGTCGGCTGGATCAGGCTTTGCGGTGCTCTCGGATTTTCGAACGAGAAATCCTTGATGTACTGGGCATTGACGATCAACTGCTGGGGTTGATCGGTCCCGAGCGGGGGTGCCGCCGCGCCGGCGTCGCCATTGCCCTTCGCCGCCTCCGCCATCGCCACCTCCCGCGCGAGTGATGCAAGCCGGTGCAATTGCGCAACGCCCGAGAGAACCCTCCACGAACTACCGCACCAAGCCCATCGCTAGCACAAATCCTCGCGATTGATCAACGCCGCACCCCGCCGCCGAATATCGGCGCGGGCGACCGCCATGCCGGGTTTCGTCGGCGATCTGCCGCATCCGATCGGCTGGCCGCGCTTGTTGTGCGGGCTTGCGTCCCCCATCTGATCAAGGCGAGGGCCGGCTTTTGGCTCTCGCGCAGGGATCGGGGCCTGTACGGCGATGGGCGATTTTCAATATTTCGATGTCATCCTGTTCGCGATGATCGCCGGCTTTCTGGTACTGCGTTTGCGCAGCGTGCTCGGCCGGCGAACCGGGAACGAGCGGCGGCGGGATAATCTCTTCGGCCGCACCGGGCCGGGGCCCGAAAAGATCGAACCAATTGCCGAGCGCAGCCAGACTGCGGCGGTTGCGGTCCTCGGCGCCAAACCGGCGGATCCGATTGCGCAGGGGATCGAACGGATCCGCCGCGCCGATCCGAGCTTTGACCCGGCGCAGTTTTCTCGAGGGTGCGCGAGTCGCCTTCGAGATGATCGTCTCCAGTTTTGCCGGCGGTGACAAGTCCGCGCTGCGGCCGTTGTTGAGTGACGAGGTCTACGAGCAGTTTGCCGGGGCGATTGACGAGCGCGCCGCCGCCAGGGAGACGCTCGAAACCAAGATTGTGCGGCCGGCCGGCGCCGATGTGGTCAGCGCCGAGCTTTCGGGGCAAACAGCCCGAGTGGCGGTCAAGCTCACCTCGCAGCAGATCAATCTGACGCGTGGGGCGGACGGCAGCATCGTCGACGGCGATCCCGACCATCCGATAGAAAAAACCGACTACTGGACCTTTGCGCGCGATGTCCGATCGACCGACCCCAATTGGGTCCTCGCCGCGACGGGCGGCGGCTAGACTTCGGCGGGATGCCGCTGCCGCCGGGAATTGCGGATTTGTTCGGATTGCGGCGGCGTTTCTGCTGCTGGCTTTCCTGGCGGACGATCGCGGGCCGCCGCGAATGACCTTGACGCCGGTCGGGTTTGATCGGCTCACCGGTTGGGCAGGCGACCGGGCAGCCTCGGCGGTGCCGGTATTTCTCAGATCCTGCGCGCGGTTTCTGATGCGGCCCGATGGTGCGCCGAGACAGGCCTTGCCGAGCCGCGCGGATTTCGGGCGGATCGACGACTGGCGCGCACCATGCGCGGCCGCGCAGGCCGTGCCGGCCGGCGACGACGGGGCGGCCCGCCGATTCTTCGAATCCGAGTTTGTCCCGATGGCGGTCGCCGACAACGGCGAGGATAAAGGGCTTGTTACCGGATATTATGAGATCGAACTGAACGGCTCGCGCCGGCGCGACCGGCGCTATCGGACGCCGATCTACGGTCTACCGGCCGATCCTGCCTTGGCGGCGCGCTATTCCCGGGCCGAGATCGAGGACGGCGCGCTGGCCGGTCGGGGTCTCGAACTGCTCTGGGTGGACGACGCGGTCGATGCGTTCTTTTTGCAGATACAGGGCTCCGGACGCGTCCGGCTCGGCGACGGCCGGATCGTCCGCTTAGGCTACGCCGGACAGAACGGGCGCCCCTATGTTCCGGTCGGGCGAATTCTGCTCGAGCGCGGCGAAATCGCCCGCGACAAGCTGACGATGCAGACGATCCGGCACTGGATGGAACAACATCCCAAAGCGGGCGACAGCCTGCGGCGCGCGGACCCCTCTTATGTGTATTTTCGCGAGGTGAGCGGCGACGGACCGATCGGCGCCGAGCGCGTCGTCCTGACGCCCCGGCGCAGTATCGCCGTCGACCCCGCCTATGTCCCGCTCGGCGTTCCGCTTTGGCTCGACGCCGTCGAGCGATACTTGCCCGATCGACATGTCCGCGTTCTCGCCGTTGCCCAGGATGTCGGCGGTGCGATCAAAGGGCCGGTGCGCGGCGACCTGTTCTGGGGCACCGGCGCGGATGCGGGCCGGCGGGCCGGCGAGATGAATGCAATCGGCCGGTATTATCTCCTGCTCCCGCGCGGGCTCGCCGATCGTCGGATTGCCGACGCCGGGCAATGACCGCCTTCGGCCGCTGCCGGACCGGGTTCCACCGCGCCGCGCTTCGGAAGTGCTGTCGTTTCTGTGTTGTTCCGCTAGCAGCGGTGCGGATGGTAGTAGCACCAGCCGGGCCCCGGTCCGACCGGAGCGACGTAGCAGCCGGCGAGCAGGACGCCCACCACGATCGCCATGCCGATGACGGCAAGGCTGCGGGCGCGCCGCGGCGGCACCGCTTTGGTCATGCCCGTCGTCCGGCGACGGTCTTGGTCGTTTGCTTGCCTGATCATGCTCACCCGGTGCCCCCCGTGCCTGCTCTGCCATAGGTTACGCAAACCGGTCCGGCTGACCGGTCCGGTTTATAGGGACCCGCCCGGCAGGTCGTGCCCGGTTGATTTGCCGTCGCGATACACTATGATTTTTCGGTTCCTGCGAACAATCGGGTCGGGGTGATGACTGAGCGACCGTTGCGCGTTGCCTTGTTCGTGACGTGCCTGGTCGATCTGTTTCGCCCCACGGTCGGCTTTGCCGCGGTCAAATTGCTGGAAGAGGCCGGCTGCGAGGTCGAAGTGCCGCGGGCTCAGACCTGTTGCGGTCAGCCCGCTTATAATTCCGGCGATCGTGTCGATACCAAGGCGATCGCGATGCAGGTGCTCGATGCCTTTGCCGGCTACGATTACGTCGTCGCCCCATCGGGCTCCTGCGCCGGGATGATCCGCCGACACTATCCGGAACTGTTTGCCGATGAACCGGCAATCTTGCCGAGGGTGCGGCAATTGGCCGAACGCACCTGGGAATTGGTGTCGTTTCTGGTCGATGTCTGCGGCATGCAGAGGGTCGCAGCGCGGTGGGACCGCGAGGTGACCTACCACGATGCCTGTTCCGGGTTGCGGGAACTCGGCATCAGGGAGCAACCGCGGCTGCTCCTCGGCACGGTCTGCGGGGTGAGGCTGCGCGAACTGCCGGGGGCCGAAACATGCTGCGGCTTCGGCGGCGCTTTTGCGGTCAAATATCCGGATATTTCGGACAAGATCGTCGAAGACAAGGCCAGGGACGTCGTCGCCACCGGGGCGCCGGCGCTGTTGGCCGGCGATCTCGGCTGTCTGTTGAACATCGCCGGCAAACTCTATCGCCGGGGAAACCGGATCGAGGTTCGCCATGTCGCCGAGGTGCTGGCCGGCATGACCGGGCAGGTCCCTCCGATCGGCGCGCCGCGCTAGCGGCGGCGAAGAAAGGCCGAACCAATGCTGGCCACCAGCGGCAATTTCGCAGCCAATGCCAGGATCGGCTTGGCCGACAGCAATCTGCAGCGGGCGCTGGAGCGGATGCAGGGCGGGTTCCCGCTGAACCGTCGCCGGGCGGTCGAGCGGCTGCCCGAATTCGAGGCGCTGCGCGATACGGGCCGCGCGATCAAAGACCGCATCCTACAGCACCTCGATTTTTATCTCGAAATCTACGAGCAGAATGTCGTCGCTGCCGGCGGCACGGTGCATTGGGCGAGTACATCCGAGGAGGCTTGCGCCGCGGTTTTGCAGATCTGCCGCTCGGTCGGCGCCCGTACCGTGACCAAGGGCAAGTCGATGATCGCGGAGGAGATCGGGCTCAACGATCACCTCGAAAGGAACGGCATTACCCCGATCGAAACCGATCTCGGCGAATACATCATCCAGCTGCGCCGCGAGCCGCCGAGCCATCTGATCGCGCCGGCGATCCATCTGGTCAAGGAGCAGGTCGCCGAGGCCTTTCGCGCCGCGCACCCCTCGCTCGATCCGGCGCGGCCGCTCGACGAGCCGCGCGAACTCTGCGACGAGGCGCGCGCCATGTTGCGGCCTCGTTTTCTGGCCGCCGATGTCGGCATCACCGGGGCCAATTTCCTGGTCGCCGAAACCGGTTCCAGCATCATCGTGACCAATGAGGGCAATGGCGATCTTACCCAGACGCTGCCGCGCGTCCATGTCGTCGTCGCCAGCCTCGAAAAACTGGTGCCGACGATCGAGGATGCGGCAACCCTGCTGCGCCTGCTGGCGCGCTCGGCCACCGGTCAGGAATTCTCGACCTACACGACGGTGTCGACCGGCGCGCGGCAGCCCGGCGATCTCGACGGCCCCGAGCAATACCACGTCGTGCTGATCGACAATGGCCGCAGCGCGATGCTGGGCGGCGAGTTCCAGGACATGCTGCGGTGCATCCGCTGCGCCGCCTGCATCAACCACTGCCCGGTCTATGCCGCAGTAGGCGGCCATGCCTATGGTTGGGTCTATCCCGGGCCGATGGGGTCGGTGCTGACGCCGGGGTTGATCGGCATCGAGGCCGCCGCGCCCTTGCCCAATGCCTCGACCTTGTGCGGGCGCTGCGAAAGCGTGTGCCCGGTGAAGATCCCGTTGCCGAAGATGCTGCGGCATTGGCGCGAACGCGAATTCGCGACCCCGCTGGTCCCGCGGGCGTGGCGCACCGGGCTGTCGTTGTGGGCGTGGGCGGCGCGCCGCCCGGCGCTCTATCATGTGCTGGCCGAGGTCGCGAGCCGCGCTCTGGGCGGGCTCGGCGGGCGGCGCGGGCGGCTGCGCAGCCTGCCGCTGGCCGCCGGCTGGACGGCTGGACGGGACATGCCGGCGCCCGAGGGACGCAGCTTTCACTCTCTCTGGGCCGAGCGGTGCAGGCGCCGACCGCGGCGGGCGGCCGGCCGGTGAACGACGCGCGGGGGACCATCCTGGCCGCCATCCGCGGTTCGCTGAAGCGCGGCCGGCTGGCGCCCGAAATCGAGGCTGAGTTGCGCGCCGAGCTGGGTCGGCACAGCCGCAATGCGGTGCCGGCGCGGGCGACGGCCCTCGATGCTGCAAGGCGGGTCGAGCTGTTTGTCGCGATGGCCGAGGAAGTCCAGACGACGGTCACCCGGGTCGCCTCGCGCGAGGCGGTGCCCGAAGCGGTCGCGGCCTATCTGGCGAGCGAAAATCTGCCGGCCGAGCTGGTCATGGCCCCAGACCCCGGGCTCGCCGCCATCCCCTGGGCGACCCGGCCGTTGCTGCGCATTCGCCGGGGCCGCGCCGAGACCGGGGACGCGGTCAGTGTGACGCCGTGCTTTGCCGCGATCGCCGAGACCGGGACCTTGATGCTCATCGCTGCGCCGGAGACGCCGACGACATTGAATTTCTTGCCGGATACGCATATAGTGGTCGCTGGTGCGGAGCAGGTCGTCGCCACTTACGAGGATGGCTGGGACCGGTTGCGGGGCATCGGGGCGGAGCGGTTGCCGCGGGTCGTAAATTTCGTCACCGGCCCGTCGCGGACAGCCGATATCGAGCAGCGCATCGTGCTCGGCGCGCATGGGCCCCGGCGCCTGCATATCGTTTTGATCGAGGACAATCCGGTCGGTTGTCATCCGGCCTGAGGACGAGGGGCGCGTGCAAATATGATCGGCGCTGTCGGTCGGCATATCGATACCGAGCTGTGGCGCACTGCGATGCGCGAAGTGACCCCGCTCGGGCGGCGCGCGAGTGCGGTCCCATCAGCGGTCCCGCCATCGGCAATCCCTCCTCCGCCGCCGGCCGGAGCCGCGGTGCGCGGAGAACAGCCGCCCGGCCGGGGCCCGGAACAGCGGCTGGATCGATTTGCCGATATCGATCGGGCCAGCGCCGAACGGTTGAAGCGCGGTCTTCGCGAGATCGAAGCACGCCTCGACCTGCATGGAATGACTCAGGCGGAAGCGCACCGCGCGCTGGCCGCGTTCGTCGCCGCTTCGGTCTCGGCGGGGCGGCGCTGCGTGCTCGTCATTACCGGCCGTGGTCTAAACCCGAACGGCCCGGGGGTGCTGAAGAGCGGGGTCCCGCGGTGGCTTGCCGAGGCAGATCTGCGGCGGCAAATTCTGGCGATCGCGCCGGCTCAGCCGCGCCACGGCGGCGCCGGAGCGCTGTATCTGCTGTTGCGTCGGCGGCGCTGACCGCGGCGATTTTCCGCAGGCATTGTTTCTTGCTGAAAATAATTAATTCGATCAAATAGTAGCGCGTCTTGGAGAAATGACGCATTGCCGATAGCCGGAGCCAGCGATCTGCTCGCCTTTGTCGACCGCCTAAAGTCGGCTCGGGTCTTGTGCATCGGCGACGTCATGCTCGACCATTATGTTTACGGCCGGGTCGAGCGGGTATCGCCGGAAGCCCCGATCCCGGTGATGTGCATCGAGAACGAGCTGAAATCTTTAGGCGGCGCCGGCAACGTGCTGCGCAATCTGAGGGCATTGGGCGCAGCTGCGTCGCTGATCTCGGTAATCGGTAACGATGATGCCGGGCGCGAGATCGGTCGGCTCCTCGAAGCGCAAGACGGGGCCGAGGTGCATGCCCTCGTCCAAGCGCAGCGCACGACCACGGTCAAGACGCGCTACGTCGCCGCCAACCAGCAACTGCTGCGCACCGATCGCGAGATCGCGACCCCGCTCGATCCGTATATTCGAGAAGACATGCTGCAGCTGGCGCGCGAATTGGTGACCGACCACGCGGTGGTGATCGTCTGCGATCATGCCAAAGGCGTGCTGACCGAAGGCGTGGCGCTGGAGATTATCCGCGCCGCGGGAGCGGCGGGCGCATGCATCATCGTCGATCCGAAGGGCGGCGACCCGATCCGTTACCGCGGCGCCGACCTGCTGAAACCGAACCGACGCGAATTGGCCCATGCCACCGGTATGGCGGTGGGCAGCGAAAATGAGGTCATCGCCGCTGCGCGCGCGCTGATCGAGCGATGCGGTTTTAACGCCGTGCTGGTTTCGCTCGGGTCCGAGGGCATGGTGCTGGTTGCCGCCGATGGCACGATCCATGTCGAAAGGGCCCAGCTGCGCGAAGTCTATGATGTCGCCGGCGTCGGCGATGCCGAAATGGCCGCGCTCGCGGCGGCGCTCGCGGCGGGTCTGACGATGATCGACGCGGTGCGACTTGCGGTCGCGGCAGCCGGCATTGTGGTCGGCAAGGCCGGCACTGCCGTTGCCTACGCCAGCGAGCTTGCGGCCTGCTTTGACGGTCGCGGCCGCGGCGACGCGGGTAAGATCATGTCGCGCGACCAAGCGCTCGACCTGATCGCGCACTGGCGACGGCAGGGGCTGAAGATCGGCTTCACCAACGGCTGCTTCGATCTGCTGCATTCGGGTCACGTGGCCCTGATCACCCAGGCCAAGGCAGCCTGCGACCGGCTGATCGTGGCGGTCAACAGCGACGCGTCGGCGGCGAGGATCAGCCAGCGGGGGGACCGCCCGGTCCAAGGAGAGGCGGCTCGGGCGGCCGAACTGGGCTCGCTGGCGGCGGTCGATTTGGTTATGATCTTCGAGGAGGACACGCCGCTCGAATTGATCCGCACGATCCGGCCGCAGCTGTTGGTCAAGGGGGCCGACTACCCGCTGGATCAGGTGGTCGGCGGCGATATCGTCAAGGGCAGCGGCGGCGACGTGCTGCTCGCCAAAATGGTGCCGGGATACGGAATAGGCGGGCGGTTTTCCCGCTTGGCCGGATCGGCCTGATCAGATCGCGTCAAACCGCCCGGCATCGGGGTCGAGGCAGCGCCGCAGCCGTGCCGCGGCGACGCGGGCAAAGCGCAGGGTCATCGCCCGCCGGCGGCCCGGCTCGAGCTTTGTGGTATTCCCATCGCGCAACAGCTCGGCGCCAAAGGAATCTGCCACTATCAAGCCACATTCCTCGGGGATCAGCAGGCTCGGAAAACCGCTTGCCACCGCAAAATAGAGGCGATCGGAAAAGTCGCGATAATTCGACCATTTGCGGTCGGCACGGAAGTCGGCCACTGACGTCTTGATCTCGATGATGACCAGATCGCCGCCCTTGCCCAGCGCCAGGATGTCGGCGCGGCGCCCGTCGGCGAGCGGGAATTCGACGAGGCTGGCGTAGCCGAGCCGTTCGAGCGCGCGACAGGCGCCGCGGGCGAGCAGCATCGCGGCTGTTGGCATGCTGGCTGGTGGGGCGGACATGACCGGCCGTGACAGAATAGCTCGTCGGGACAGGCGCGTCCTCTGATGTGATGGGCCAGGTGATGAGTGCGGAGGTATCGATGGCGGCGGCGAAAGAGCAGGGCTTCCTGCGCGAGGCTTGGCGTCTGGCGTGGCCGTACTGGAAATCCGACGAGAAATGGTCGGCAATCGGTCTGCTGGCGGCCGTCGTCGCGCTGAATCTGATTGCCGTGTGGCTCAATGTTCGGTTCAATTCCTGGAACAATGCGTTCTACAACGCGCTGCAGCAGTATGATTGGAACGAGTTCTGGAGGCAGTTCGGCATCTTCGGATTGCTGGCGCTGGGGATGATCGTCGATGCGGTCTATTCGCTTTACCTGCGCCAGATATTGCATATCCGCTGGCGCCGTTGGCTGACCGACCGCTTTCTGCGCGACTGGCTCGCCGATCAAACCTATTACCGGATGCAGCTCGGCCAGACCGTGACGACCGACAACCCGGATCAACGGATCTCCGAGGATCTCGACCGCTTCGCGACGATCAGCCTCGGTCTTTCTCTCGGTCTGTTGAGTTCGGTCGTCACCCTGGTCTCGTTTTTGTCGATCCTGTGGGTGCTGTCCGGCGCCCTGACGGTCCCGCTGTGGGGCGGCGCCCATCTCGTAGTCCCCGGCTATATGGTTTTTGCCGCTCTGATCTATGCCGTCGCCGGCACCTTCCTGACACGATGGATCGGCTATCCCCTGGTGCGGTTGACCTTCGACCAACAGCGCTACGAGGCCGATTTCCGTTTCAGCATGGTGCGCTTGCGCGAAAATGCCGAGACGGTCGCGTTTTACGGCGGCGAGAACCGCGAGCTCGATACGTTCAAGACCCGCTTTGCCTGGGTCGTCGGCAATTGGTGGGGGATCATCCGGCGCCGCAAAAAGCTGACCTGGCTGACGACCGGCTACTCCCAGCTCGCGATCGTCTTTCCGTTCATCGTCGCCGCGCCGCGCTATTTCGGCAAGGTGATCCAGCTCGGCGGTCTGATGCAGATTTCCTCGGCCTTCGGCCAGGTGCAGGATTCGCTGTCGTTCATCGTCAATTCCTACACCGAGATTGCCGAGTATCAGGCGGTCGTGCAGCGGCTCGGCGGGTTCCGCGCGCGGATCGAGGAGATCAGGGCGGAGCGGCGGGCGCCGCAGCCGATCGAGATCGCCCGGGCCGGTACCGGGGTCGAGGTCGAGGCGCTCGATCTCGATCTGCCGAACGGGCAGAATTTGCGCCGGGGCATCGCGTTGGCGGCAAGTCCGGACAAGCCGTTGCTGATCACCGGACCGTCCGGGATCGGCAAAAGCACCCTGCTGCGGGCGCTGGCCGGGTTGTGGCCCTTTGGCCGGGGAAGCATCCGGGTGGCCGATACCCGCGCGCTGTTTCTGCCGCAGCGGCCTTATCTGCCGCTCGGCACCCTTGCGGACGCGCTCGTCTATCCGGGCGCGGCGGCGGCGCTGCCGCGCGAGGACCTCGCCGACGCGTTGCGCGCAGTCGGGTTGCCGCAGCTCGTCGACCGGATCGACGAGGACGGCAACTGGGCGCAGAGCCTATCGATCGGCGAGCAGCAGCGGCTGGCGTTTGCCCGGGTGTTGTTGACCCGCCCGGAAATCGTCTTTCTCGACGAGGCGACCTCGGCCCTCGACGAAACCGCCGAGATGTCGCTTTATCGGCTGCTGCGGGAGGCGTCGTGGCGGCCGACGATCGTCAGTGTCGGTCATCACGGGTCTCTGCGGCGCTATCATGAGACGGTAGTCGATCTGGCGCGCTCGCCGGTCACGCGGGCGGCGGTCGGGTGAACGGTAGTGGGGAAATGCCGATGACCGACGGCGAGCCGATTGGAGGTCCCGACGATCCGCTGCGCGCCGTCCGGTTGGCCAAGCTCGAAAGTTTGCGGGCGTTGGGGATCGACCCGTACCCTTATGCCTTCGACCGCACCCGCGAGGCGGCGGAGCTCGAGAGAATTTACGCGGGGCTGCCCGCCGGCGAAGACACCGGCGACGAGGTGTCGGTCGCCGGCCGGGTCCGCGCCATCCGCAACAGCGGGATGTTCATCGATCTGCATGACGCATCCGGCAAGATCCAGATCTTCAGCGGCAAGGATGCGCTTGGCATGCTCGACCGCGAGCTGCTGCGCCTGCTCGACATCGGCGATGTGATCGGCGTCACCGGCGTCGTCCGGCGTACCCGTCGCGGCGAGCTGACCGTCGGCGCTCGGACCCTGAGGATGCTGGCGAAGACCCTGCGGCCGCTGCCCGAGAAGCATCACGGCCTCGCCGATGTCGAGTTGCGCTATCGCCAGCGCTATCTCGACCTGATCATGAGCCCGGAAAGCCGCGAGACCCTGCGCCGGCGCAGCCGGATCGTCGCCGCGTTGCGCGGCTGCCTGGTCGAACGCGGTTATCTCGAAGTCGAGACGCCGATGCTGCATGCGATCCCCGGCGGGGCTTCGGCAAAGCCCTTTATTACCCACCATAATGCGCTCGACATCGACCTCTATCTGCGGATCGCGCCGGAACTGCACCTGAAGCGGCTGCTGGTCGGCGGGCTGGCCGACAAGGTGTTCGAAATCAATCGCTGCTTTCGCAACGAGGGTCTGTCGCCGCGGCATAATCCGGAGTTCACCTCGCTCGAACTGTACGAGACCTATGTCGATTTCTCGGCGATGATGCGGTTGACCGAGGAATTGATCGCGACCGCCGCCGAGGCGGGCGTCGGCGGCCTGCAGATCGTCTATCAAGGCACGGCAATCGATCTGTCGCCGCCCTGGCCGCGGCGAAACATGGGCGAGCTGGTATACGAGGCGAGCGGGGTCGATTTCGCCGCGCTGGCGGATGCCGCAGCGGCGCGCCGCGCCGCTTCCGAGCTCGGCATCGCGCTGAACGGCGGGGAAAGCTGGGGGCAGGCGCTCGAGGCGGTCTTTGGCGCGCGGGTCGAGAACCAGCTGATCCAGCCGATCCACGTTACCGGGTTTCCGCGCGACATCTCGCCCCTGGCCAAGGCGGACCGGGCGGACCCTCGCCTCGCCGAGCGGTTCGAGACCTATATCTACGGCCGGGAGATCGCCAACGCCTTCTCCGAGCTGACCGACCCGCAGGACCAGCGGGCGCGGTTTGCTGCGCAGATGCGGGCGCGGGCCGCCGGCGACGAGGAAGCCCAGTTGCTCGACGAAGACTACGTCGCAGCACTCGAATACGGCCTGCCGCCTTGCGGCGGGCTCGGCATCGGCATCGACCGGTTGGTCATGCTGCTGACCGACAGCCCGTCGATCCGCGACGTGATCGCCTTCCCGCTGCTGCGCCCGCGCTGAAGCCGCCGATCACAGACAGCGGATCGTCCAAGTGGTGAAAACGCCCCCGGGTACGTCACGGGCCCGGTCCGGGGTGTTGTTGCTGGCCTGCGAATCCAACACTCTGTAGCCGCCGGGGCATACGTGCTCGGCCAGGCGACGGTTCGGGGCGTCCGAGCCTCCGGGTATGGCGTCTGTCTCGAGCCGGTAAGTGCGATAGTCGACCTTGGTCAGAGTGGCTCCGGTACAGGCGCTAAGCCCGAGGATCGCGATCAGCAAAAACAGGCGCATTCCGGCCCTGGCGAAGGTTGAGATGGCCGCCCCGGTGTACCCGCTCGCGGCGCATGGCGCCATAGCGCGCTTCGCCATGAGCGGTTTTGCTCGTCGGATTTCGGCTTATCGTCGCTTGTCGGCGCAACCGGCCAATATACATGCCGGAATGCGCCAAGGTTGCAGGCGAGACCGTGCCGCACCAAGGAGCGAAAACGAAGGGACTGGAGGAATTCGATGGCGACGGATACCGCCTCACGACCACGGCCGGCATGGGCGTGCGGTCTGCTGCTGCTGGCGGCAGCCGGCTGCGCCCAGCCATGGGCAACGCCCTCGATCCCCGCGGCGGCGACGCCGATCCCGGCGGGGGAGGCCCGGGTGTGGTTTTACCGCCCCTTGGAGCCCTACGAGAGCCTCAACCTCGCCCGCATTCAAATGAATGGCGGCTATGTCGGGGCTGTCGCCAACGGGGGCGCATTCTATCGTGACGTTGCGCCTGGGCATTATCACATCGCCCCCGAGAGTTTCGGTCATGACTTCAATCAGGATAAAAATGTCGACATCGCCGCCGGCCAACAGCTCTACGTCAAGATCGTCTCACTCTCCAATTGGGGGGTAAGCACCTCCGGCTCGAAGAACATAGCGCGCGACGCGTTCTACGCCTGGCTGATCCCGCCGGGCGTCGCGGAGACCGAAATCGCCCGCGAGCGCGGCGGAATCTGATGGTTCGAGGCTTCCCGGGCCGTGCCGATGGAGCCGGGACCATTTTGGGTCAGCCCTCAGAAATTCTCGAGGCTCAGCACCTCGCTGTTGTAGTCGTAGGCAAAGACCTCGGCGTGGCGACCCCAATTGATCACGGTGTCGAGCACCCGCTCGGCTTCCTCTTCCGACAGATGGTCCTCGAGTTCGCGCAGGAAACGCGTCGCCGGCGCTCGATGACCCGGCCGCTCGTCGAGCACCCGCCGGATGTGGGCGGCGAGCGGCACCTGCTTTAGCAAGGCGTCGGCAAAAAGCTGTTTGCGCGTCAGCATATCGGCCTCGGCATAGCTGCGGCCGAGCGGGGTCAATTCGATGTCGCCGCCGCTGACCTGCGCGAGCCCCAAAAGCTGCAACGTCTCGATCAGCGGAAACAGCTCGTCCATGACCAGGTTCTCCTGATCGGCGAGGTGCGGCAGATCGGCGCGGCCGCTGTAAGGCGGCTCGGTCAAATTATCGACCAGGCCGGTCAGTTGCTGCACCGCGGCGTCGGGCAGGCGATAGCCGATGCCGATCGGCTCGGGTTTGGCCCCGCGCCGCCCGTCGCGGCCGGGCGTGGTGGTCAAGAGGGTGTAGACTTGGTCGACCACTTGGCGGAACGCGGCGCTGTCCCAGGCGCGCGGGCGCGGTTGAGTGATCGGGATCTCGGCCCGGATGCGGCCGGGATCGCTGCTGAAAATCAGGATGCGGTCGGCGATTTCGACGGCTTCCTCGATGTTGTGCGAGACGATCACGATGCCCTTGGTCGGGATGCGCTTTTCGTCCCACAGATCGAGCAGATCGCCGCGCAGGGTCTCGGCGGTCAGCACATCGAGCGACGAAAAAGGTTCGTCGAGCAGCAACACGTCCGGGTTGACGACGAGCGCCCGGGCAAAGCCGACGCGCTGCCGCATGCCGCCCGACAATTCCTTTGGATAGGCATTTTCAAAACCGTCGAGCCCGATCAGGTCGATCGCATCGACCGCTCGCCGGCGACGTTCGGGGCCGGCGATGCCCTGCGCTTCGAGGCCGAGTTCGACATTGCCGAGCACCGTCAGCCACGGAAACAGCGCATAGCTCTGAAACACCATGGCGATGCCGCGGGCCGGTTCGGTCACGGATTGCCCGCGATACCGGACCGCTCCGTCGCTCGGCGGCACCAGCCCGGCGATAATCCGCAGAAAGGTCGATTTGCCGGAGCCGGATTTGCCGAGGATCGCGACGATCTCGCCGTCGCGAAGGGTGAAGTCGACATGGTCGAGGACGAGCCGGCCGTGATGGTCCGGCATCCGGTAAGTCTTGGACACGGCTTCGGTGTGCAGCAGCGGCATCGGCATCGGCGGTGGCCTCGTTGGCAATTCTGCGGGTCAATCGAGCCGCAGGCGCTCGGCGGCGAGATCGTACAGCCGGCGCCACAGCAGCCGGTTGAAAGCGAACACGTAAAGGCAAAGGACCGCGATCCCGAGCGCGATGCGGGCCCCGTCGCCGGCGGCGGTGGTCTGCGCGATATAGGCGCCGATGCCGGTTGCGGTCAGTGTCGTCTTACCCCACTGCACGACCTCGGCGACGATGCTCGCGTTCCACGAGCCGCCGGCGGCGGTGACCGCCCCGGTGACATAAGCGGGAAAGATCGCCGGCAGCATCACCCGGCGCCACCACAACAGCCTCCGGACCCCGAAATTCCGCGCGGCGCGCTGCAGCTCTGCCGGCAACGCCGTGGTGCCGACGATGACATTGAACAGAATGTACCATTGGGTGCCGAGGATCATCAGCGGGGAAAGCCAGATCTCCGGGTTGAGGCTGAATCTCAGGATCAGCACGACCGCCGCCGGGAAGAACAGGTTGGCCGGAAAAGCGGCGAGAAACTGGACGATCGGCTGCACGCGGCCGGCGAGGCGCGGGCGCAGGCCGATGGCGACGCCGACCGGGACCCAAATCAGTGAGGCGATCGCGATCAGCACCAGCACCCGGATCGCCGTCACCACCCCCAGCACGAACACCCAGCCGATTTCCGGCAAACCGACCCGGCTGTGGATAAAGATCGCGAGCCAGAGCGCGGCGAGCGCCGCCAGGGCGAGCAGGGCGAGGTCGAAGGCGCGGTCGATCGGCCTGTGTCGCCGCGGCTCGAGATGCGCCCGCTGCGGCCGGGCAAGACCGGCGATCGCGCCGTCGACGGCGCGATTGACGGCGAGCAGCCCGGCCTGCACCAGCTCGAATATGCGGGCCTGCTGCAGCACGATCAGGAACCACGGGCGGATGTTGTCCTCGTCGGCCGAAGGGTCGGCCTGAAATTTGCGCGACCAGGCGAGCAGCGGCCGAAACAGCAACTGGTCGTAAGCCAGGATCACGACGAGCATGACGATGACGGCGTAGCCGATCGCCGTCAGTTCGCGGCGTTCGATCGCGGTCGCAATGTACGAGCCGATCCCCGGCAGCAGGATCGTCTGGCCGGAAACGGTGATCGCCTCGGCGGCAACGACGAAGAACCAACCGCCGGAAACCGACATCATCATGTTCCAGATCAGCGACGGCATCGCATGCGGCACTTCGAGCCGCCAGAACCGACGCCACGGCGACAGGTGGTACATCCGCGCCGCCTCGATCAGCTCGCTCGGGACGGTGCGCAGCGACTGATAGACGCTGAACGTCATGTTCCAGGCTTGCGAGGTGAAGATCGCAAAGATCGCGGCGCATTCGACGCCCAACAGCCGCCCCGGGAACAGCGCGATGAACCCGGTTACGGTGATCGACAGAAAGCCGAGGATCGGCACCGATTGCAGGATGTCCAGCACCGGGATCATGATCTTTTCCGCCCGCCGGCTCTTGGCGGCGAGCGCCGCATAGCCGAGGCTGAAGATCAGCGAGGCGACCAGCGCCCAGGCCATGCGCAGGACCGTGCGCATGGCGTAGGCCGGCAGATGCCGCGGATCGAGGCTGATCGGCAACGGCTGGCCCAGCTGGTAGCGCGCGCTCATCGCCATGCTGCCCCAGGCGATCAGCGCCAGCAGCCCCAATACGAGCGGCAGGGCGACAAGATCCCACGTGTTCGGGCGCAGCCGCGGCGGCCAGGCGACAACGGGCAGGCCCCAGCGCTGTTCCATGCCCCTCTCGCCGGTTTGTCTGCCTCCGCCGAACATCTCTAACCTACCCCGGTAGGGCGATGAAGCGTTAATTCGCGGTGCGGGGTCACCCGGCATGTTCTCGGCCGGACGCCGCATCGCCCCGCCGTACCCGGAGCCGCGACGGGTACGCACCGGGGTCGGCGCCGGCCGAATTGCCGGGGCGCCGATTGCTGCTGTATGGTTGCGCGGTCCGATTGCGGAGGATCAGCTGGACGTTCTCGATCTCGACCGGTTTCGCGCGGCGCCGCTCGAACGCGAACCGTTCGACTTTGTCGTCGTCGACGGGTTTGTCCGCGACACGGCACTGCCGGCGATCCTGGCCGACTTCCCGGCGGTGCATGGCGCCGGCAGCTACCCGGTGGAGAGCCTCGACTACGGGCCGGGCTTCGCCGATCTGGTCGCGGCGCTGACCGGCCCGGCGCTGACCGAGGCGATGGCCGCCAAATTCTCGGTCGATCTCGGCGGACGGCCGACGATGCTGACCGTGCGCGGCAACAGCGACGGCCGGGATGGGCGCATCCACACCGATACCGAAACCAAGATCATCACCGTGCTGTTGTACTTGAACCCGGTCTGGGAGCCGGCCGAAGGCCGCCTGCGGCTGCTGCGCGGCCCGCGCGATCTCGATGATTACGCTGTCGAGGTCGCCCCGCTCGCCGGGACGATGCTGGCGTTCCGGCGCAGTGCGCGCTCGTTTCATGGTCATCGCCCGCATGTCGGCGAGCGGCGCGCCGTGCAGTTGAACTGGGTCAGGGACGCCAACGTCGTGCGGCGGGAATTGGGCCGTCACCGCTGGTCGGCCTACCTCAAGACCCTGAATCCGTTTCACGCGCTTCCCAGCCGAAGCTGATCCCAGCCGGGTCTGAACCGGCCGGCTTCGATCGGGTCCAGCCCGGCGCCGGTTGGCCGCGGCATATCGAGCGATCCCCTATTCGCGCATCCCGATAGCACCGGTGACCTGCAAATACCCGGCAGTGGGCCAACGCGTGCCTCCTAACTCATCTTGCCGATCAGCAAAAATCAGTAAGATAGAACGTAGTGTTGCATTGCCGCCACGCTGAGACGAAAACACCACGAGAGCGGCGATCACGCTTGATCGGCATTGCCGCATCGATATTATGGCGCGAGAGAGAAGCGGTTTCCCTGAGTGTGGGCAGCCTCAACCTTTGATCTCTGTGGGGGAGCGGATGACCGGAAAGCGGAATATCGGCAATGTGGCGGCGATCGGCGGGATGACCGCCGCGGTCGTGTTGCTGACCGGCCTGGCCACGGCCAAGGCCGACGAAATGGCGGATCTGCGCGCCAACCAGCTGCTGCTGCAGCAGCGGATCGACCAGCTGGCCCAGGCGACGAAGCAGTATCCCGGGCAGACCGGTGCGAGTGCCTACGGCAACGTCGCGGCGCCGACCGCCCCGTCGCTGGGCGGCAGCTTTCCGCGATCCTTTCTGATCCCGGGCACCGACACCTCGGTCCGCGTCGGCGGCTTTGTCGATTTGACCATCCTCGACTTCCTGCAGGGCGGCGGCAACGTCAACGGCAGCAATTACGGCTCCAACTCGGGCCAGAACGGCAATTTGCAGTCGTTGCCGTTGGCCGGCGGGTTCGTCCCCGGTGTCGGCTTTGTCAACCCGAATGCGACCGCCCGGGCGCCCGGGCGCAACAACGGCGTCCTCGAATTCAGCCCGCAGCAATCGCGGTTCAACATCGAGACCCGCACCCCGACCTCGTGGGGCGAGGCGCGCACGTTTTTCGAGTGGGACTGGGCCGGCTGCAACAATTTCAGCTGCCAGGACGTTGCGCAGAGCGGCAACAACCAGCTGACCCGCCTCCGGTTCGCCTACGGCACCTTGGGCGGGTTCCTCGGCGGCCAGGCGATCTCGAACTTCTCCGACGCCGATGCCGACACCGAGTCGATGGAATTCGGCGGCGCCATGGGATCGACCGGCGGTCAGCGCATCCCGCAGGTGCGCTACACCATCGCCGGCCCGTACGGCAGCGCCTTTTCGGTGTCGGCGGAAAACCCGTGGACCACCGTCATCACCCCGGGCGGCGTACAGGCGAGCGACTCAGGCTCTGTCCGGGCCACCGGCAGCTGCACCACTCCGGCTGGCACGGCGATCGGACCGATCTGCAACGGCCAGCCCTGCACCGGCGCCGGCGGGGCGCAAGCCAACCCGGCCGTCGCCAAGGCGCCCAACCTGACCTTCGCCTCCTATTGGTCGCAGCCCTGGGGGCATATGGACTTTGCCGGCATCCTGCGCTTTTACCAACTCCAGGATGGCGGGTTCATGGACCGCCAATATATCGGTTACGGCGGGCATATCTCGGGCGACGTGCACCCCAACTGGTTCGGCTACACCAAGGACGACATCCTGTTCAGCTTCATCGTCGGCAACGCGATCGGCTCTTATGCGAGCGGCGGCTCAACCTCGTTCTACCCGCTGGCGACCAACTTCTCGGTCAAGACCGCTGTGCGCCACACCGCAGCCGGGCTGCGGTGGCGGACAGGCGTCGTCGAACATCCTTACCCAGCCGGTCCCTGCGTTCAGCGCGAACGGCGGCATTCAGCACTGGTGGACGCCGACCCTGCGGACGACCGTAGCCGCGGGCATCGCCCAGCAGTCCGTCTCCTCGCAGCTGATCGGACCGACCCAGGCGCAGAGCGTGAACCAGCAACTGGTCAACGCTTTCGTCAATCTGGTGTGGAACCCGGTCGCGTTCATCACCACCGGCGTCGAGTACATGTATGGCCAGCGCATCGTCGTCGCCAACCTCAAGGGCCACGAGAATGTGCTGATCGGCAAGTTCCGCGTCGCTTTCTAAAGCGAAGAGCCATACTCGACCCGACACCCGCCGGCAGCGCCGGCGGGTGTTTTGTTTGTGCGCCGGGCGCCGCTTGCTCGACAGGCCAGGCCCCGTCAACCGATGTCCTGGCGAGGGCACGGCTGTCCGGTTCAGGAAACGCGGTTGCGCAGTTGCGGCCGGACCCTCAACCTACGCTCGTCATGCCCGTGCTTGTCACGGTATCCACGTCTTCCGCCGCCGAAGCTGGGTCCGTGGATGCCCACGGATCAAGTCCGTGGGCTGAAGGCCCACGAAACGGGTCCACTGCTGTCCGGTTTCGGATATTGGTTAATTTGGCGGTTGTAGTGAAGCACCAGTACCCCGTGGCCGGGCTTGACCCGTGGGCCGTCAGCCCACGGACTTTGTTCCGTGGGCACCCACGTCTTTTTCCTGCAAGACCCCCCATTGCAAGACGTGGACGGCCGGGTCGAGCCCGGCCGAGGGGGAGGATGTGCTTCGAAGCATTTGAAGATCATCGTAAATCTGAACCGGACAGCCGTGGAGCGGGTCCGGTCATGACCATCTCTGGTTGTGCCGGCGATACGCCCGTATCGCATTTCCACTCGACGACGCTAAACCGGACAGCCGTGGGCGAGGCGGCTTCGCAGGGGTCCCTGCGAGGCGGGGCTCATAAACCGTATGCAACCTCGCGGACGACGCTGCGCAGCCAAGACACCGCCGGGTCGCCCTCGTGGTCGCGATGCCACAACCCCATGATCTCAAAGGGCGGCGACGGGTAGGGCGGTTCGAACAGCCTGAGGTGGTACCCGGCGGCAAAGGCGGCCGCCAACCGCCGCGGCAGCGGGGCCGCCATATCCGACTGGCTGACGACGGCGAGTGCGGCCAGAAAATGCGGGGTAGTCAGGCCGACCACGCGGCGCAGCCCATGGGTGGCCAAGGCTCCTTGCAGCAGCCCGACTTCGCTCCGCATCACCAGCCGTTCGAGCCCGTGATCGACGACATAGCCGCCGACCGCCTGCTCGTCCTCTCCGGTGGCGGCGATCATGACATGGGACAGTCCCGCGAGGCGTTCGAGGGTCAGCTCCTGCCAGGCCGCCAACCGATCGGCATTGAGTACCCAGACCCGCGTCTCTTGAAACAGCGGCTCGTAGGCGAACCATTCCGGAATCCGCCGAAAGCTGCCGATCGCCAGGTCGGCGCGCCCGGCCAGCAGCGGTTCGGCGACGCCGGTGTTGCTCGGCCGGATCCGGAACTCGGCCTTCGGCGCCTCGGCCCGCAGCCGGGCGGCCAGTGCCGGGACCAGCACCGTGCCGACGTATTCGCCGCAAACGATGGTGAAGCGCCGCTCGGTTCGCGCCGCTACGAATTCGGCCGGAGAGAGGGCCAGTTGCAGCTGCATCAGCCCCTGGCGCAGGCGCGGGGCGATCTCGGTCGCGCGCGCGGTCGGCTGCATGCCGTCCGGGCCGCGCGCGAACAGCTCGTCGCCCAGCACATAGCGCAGCCGGTTCAACGCATGGCTGATCGCCGACTGCGAGAGCCCGAGCCGCTCTCCGGCACGGGTTACGCTGCGCTCCTCGATCAATGTATCGAAGACCCGCAGCAGATTGAGATCAAGTCCAAGGAAATGAACTAAATTCATGATCGCGATGCAATATTATCATTGGTCAGATCGGGCGGCGCCGAACACACTCGGCATGGTCGAATGCGTCGATAAGGAGATGCAAAATGTCTGATTTGCTCAAAGCGACGATCCTGGGGGTCGGATTGCTGACCGGCGTCGCGCTGACGGCGCATGCGCAATCGGTCTCGTCGCTGCCGCCGGCCGGCGGCATGGCGACGCAGGGCGCGGCCGCACAGCCCGTCGCGCCGACGCAAGCCCTCCATCCGAACCCCGGTGGCGGTTCGAGCTGGAAAGAGGAGCATTATCAACCGCCGGCGGATTATGCTGCGAACCCGGCCGATCATCCGTATTCGACCTCGATCGGGCCCAAGCCCGGCTCGCATTCCTCGGGTGTCGACACGCACTATCAGCCGACGGCAGCCGATGCCGCTCCGGCGGCGCATCCCTATACGAGTGGCGGGGTCGGACCGAGGCCGAACTAGACGCTGCAATCGCCGAATAATTACACGCTGACCCTTTCAAACCCGCCGGCGCCGCCGGCGGGTTTATTATTGTCCCGGAATGCGGGGACCGAACAGACCCGACAGCGCTGATCTTTGTCCCGCAAAGCCGCCGAACGCTCCGGCCGGTCGTGCCTGCTCGCCGCTCGACGAGGTCACGGTGGGCGGAACTTTGGGCGGCGGCGGCGGTTTCGACTGATTTTCGGATGTGGTCACAGCATTCTGGGTCGAGACCAATTGGATATTGAGCTGCGTCTGCTGTATGACGGTGGTTGCGGATGGCGGCTGGCTTCGACCGCCCGCGGGGCTTCCGGGTGCGGCATTGGTCGAGATCGTCGTCGAAACGCCGCTCTTGGCGACCACGGTTTCGGTCGGGATCCTGGTCGCTCCGCCATGGCTGCCCGGTCGTCCGGCGAGCTTGGTCAGCAATGCGGCCATGGTCCCCCGCGGCGCAGGCGCGGGCGCGCTCGGCGCTGCGCCGCGCGCCGCCACGGTCACCGCAAAGCCCGGGCGGGTGATCGTCTGGGAAATGCCGTTCAATCCCGTCACCGTTACGCTTTGGCCATAGCCAAAGATGACCTCGAGCGCATTACAGCCGGGGGTTACGACTGGAGCGCCGCAATCGGGCTGTACATTGACCAGCACGATGCCGCCGCGGATGCCGATCGTCGCCGTCGGCGTGCGCATCGTGACTGCGTTGTCGTTTTTGCTGAGCGCGCCGCCGACAAAGCGGAACACACCGCGCGTCAGACTGGCTGCCAATTTGCCGGTGCCGGCATGAGGATCGAAGACGAACTGGTCGATTACCATATCCGAATTCGATGCGACGCTGAGGGTCGACGCGTCGACGAACAGGATCTGGGTTTCCCCTGTCGACTGGGTGGCGATGCGCTCGTTGAAGAGCACGTCCTGGCCGAGGACCAGCCGCCGCGGCGCGGCCCCCGGCGGTACGCCGGTTGCTTCGGGGTTGACCGCGCTGTTGACGCCGACCGTCTCGGCGCTTGCCGTCGGGCCCGCCCCAGACGACGCCGATCAGCATCGCAGCCGCTAACAGGGCCGGCGGCTAATCGCATCGGGAAAGCATATGGCTGGCCGGCGATCATCGAGGTACTCCCTAAAAGCGGATTTGTGGGCCGATCAGCACCGAGGTGTTGGTATAAGCGTATAACGGCAGATTGGACGAGACGATATCGCGCTCCACCTGAAAGACGATCGCGATCTTCGCCGACACCGGCCAAGTCTGGGTAAAGCCGAACCGCCAGCGCTGGGTCAGCTGGCTGCTCGGCGAAAAGACCTGCCGGGTTGCCGCTGGTGCTGCAGCACGGGTCCGGCGCGGCATAGTAGCTCCAGGCGCGGCCGAGAAAGATCGAGCTCTGCCATTGGCTCGAGGTCAGCTTGAGCGGTGCATCGTAGCCGATCTGGTAGGAACCGGACACCGCATAGCTCGTGTTGGTGTAATAAGCCAGCGCCGTCGACTGATCGAGATAGTCAAACTCCAAGTTAAGCGTTGAATTTTCGGTAATCGGTTTGGCTCAGGATCAATGTCACCAGCGAGTCGTTGCCGTCGAGACCGGTCGACAGCGGACGCGAGGGCGCGTTGGTGAAATTCTTGTGGCGAAACTCGAACAATGATTTGAGCGCCAGATCGCGCCATACGATCTGGTCGTATTCGAGCCCAAAGCCGACCGCGCGTAAAGTATTGGTTCCATCCAAGCCCGACCTCGTCGAAGATCGGGTAGGGCCGGAACGAGGCCGACTTGCCGGGAACAACGTGCCGTTCGGGAAGTTGAAGCGCGGGCCGGCGGTCAGTTCGAGCAGGCTCAGATCGAGCCGGCTTACCGCGCTGTTGAAATAATGGTTGAGGGCGCCGACTGCGGTCACATCGATCGTATCGCGGTTCTGGTCCTCCAGATCATAGCTGTACAGACCGGCGCCGCTGCCGAACAGGCTGCCCGATGGCTGCTTGGTGAACTCTGTTGGGCAGCACCGGCCCGATCGGCGAGAAGATCAGCGGCGAGCCCGGCGAGAGATTCGCATCCGATTGGTATTGGCCGCCGCCGAACAGGTATCCGGAAAAATGATGCCGCGATTGAGCGGCATCGATCTCGCGCCAGATATTCGTCGATGCGCTCGACGGTCCTCGGGCGACGGATTGGTCGCGGCAGCCTTGTCGAGATAGGCGCGGGCGAGATCGTAGGACCCCATCCGGAAATACAGCGCTCCGAGATCGAGTTGCAGCTGCGCCAAATTCGGGTTGAACAGCAGCATCCGCTCCAGGGTACCGACGGCCGCCTCGTAATCGCCGAGCCGCACCGCGACGTCCGCATAGGCGAAGGCGGCGTCCAAATTGTCCGGATTACTCAGCGTCTTCTGGAACAACGCGGCCTTTTGGGCTTGCAGCGACGCTCTCTCGCCATCCGTCAGCGATTGCCCGACCGCGGCGAGCGGAGCCAAAACGATCGCCAGCGCAAGAATGGCCCGGACCAGCTTGAGAATTTTGCCGCTGCCGCGAAAGGCGCCGCCGCTTTCGTCCAAAACCTTCACCGTCTCTTCTCCGCCTCTTGCTCGGCGCGAGCCGAAAAGTGTAATTTACGCGAGGATAAAACTGCAAGAAGTCAACTGTCCGGAGAAAAGCTGGTTCTCGCGGCCCGCCCGTGGAGCGCTTGCCGCAGCAGATCGATCCGGCGCAAATGCCGGAGCATCGGGGGAAACCATCGCGGCGGGCGGCTGTTCGTGAGCTGCAAGGGGACGAGCTCGACCGGGAGCAGGTCATCCGCGAAGCGCGCCCGCCCGGAAAACCGGCCGGCGCCAAACCGATCATGTCGCCCGCAAACCGGTTCAAAATTCATCAAATCGTCACAGTTTCTTCAAACCGAAGTCCCAATCCGCACGCCATATAGCATGTGTAAGGTTCATCCTTACAGGTTTGTCCCCCAAACCTCGAACTCGGTCGAGCAATTCGGCCGAACGCTGCGCGGCTCCGGACTCCCCCTCCGGAGCCGCTCTTTTTGCCCGCTGCCCGCCGCGGGCTCCGCCGCTGACCCGGATTCTCTCGATCGCCCGATTTTCCCCGCACCGATTTCTCAAAGAGCGATCGCCGTGGCCGATCCTGCGCCCGATCTGATCGCCGAGGATCTCGCCTGCCGGCGCGGCGACAGATTGGTTTTCATGCGGTTGTCGTTTCGCCTGCCGGCCGGCGGCGCACTGGTGCTGACCGGGAGCAACGGCAGCGGCAAGACCAGCCTGTTGCGGCTGGTCGCCACCCTGACCACGCCGGTCGCCGGCCGGCTTGCCTGGGGCGCCGATGCGATCGCGGCCGATCTCGCCGGCCACCGCGCCCGTCTCCATTATGTCGGCCACCTCGATGCGATCAAGCCGGCTCTGACCCCGCGCGAGACGTTGGCCTTCTGGGCGGTAATGCGCGGCATCGCTGTGCCGCCATCGGCGCTCGACGCTGCGCTGGCCGCGTTTGCGCTCGACACGCTGGGCGACTGGCCCTGCCGCTGGCTGTCGGCCGGCCAGCGGCGGCGGTTGGCGCTCTGCCGGCTGCTGGTGGCGGCCGCTCCGATCTGGCTGCTCGACGAGCCGACGAGTGCGCTCGATGACGACGGCCGGTCCCGGCTCGAACGGGTGATCGCCGATCATCGGCAGGCGGGCGGCCGGGTGATCCTGTCGACCCATACTCCGGTCGCGCTCGCCGCCGCTGCGCGCCTCTCGCTCGACGATTTTGCGCCGCCGCCCGACGCGGCCGGGATCGGCTGATAATGGCGGCCTTCACCGGCGTGTTCCGGTGCGAGCTGCGCCTCGCCTTGCGTCAGCTGGGCGATACCGGGCTGGTGCTCGGCTTTTTCGTGCTGGCGGTGGTGCTGTTCCCGTTCGGCGTCGGTCCCGAACCCGAAATCTTGCGGCGCGTCGCCGCCGGGATCATCTGGGTGGCGGCGCTGCTGGCGGCGTTGCTGTCTGTCGACCGCCTGTTCCTGCCGGACTACGAGGATGGCGGGCTCGAATTGTTGGCCCTGTCGCCGCTGCCGCTCGAACTGGCGGTATTGTCGAAATGCGCGGCGCACTGGGCGGCCAGTCTGTTGCCGCTGGCGGCGGCGAGCCCGGTGCTGGCGCTGATCGTCGATCTCGACCCGCCGGCGATCCCGGTCTTGGTGTTGAGCCTGCTGATCGGCACCCCGGCCCTGAGCCTCGTCGGAAGTCTCGCTGCGGCGCTGACCCTCGGGGCCCGACGCCGGGGAATGCTGTCCGCACTCCTGCTGCTGCCGCTCTATGTGCCGCCGTTGATCTTCGGGACCGCAGCGGTCGGGGCGAGCGCCGCCGGCGGCGCGGTGCGCCCTCATCTCTTGATCCTCGGCGCCCTGACCCTGGGCTCGCTGGCGCTGTGTCCTTGGGTCGGCGCCGCGGCCTTGCGCCAGGCGCTCGAATGAGCGCGCGCCATTGCCGCCGGTTCGCCGCTGACACGGGACAGGGCCTGGGTTACAACTTCACGTCGCGGCCATGCGCGCCAAGGGAGTTGAGGCGATGTTCGACCGACTGGCCAACCCGGCGCGTTTCATGCGGTTGTCGGCGGTGGCGCTGCCGTGGTGCGGCGGGCTCGCCGTGCTGGTCCTCGCCGTCGGACTCGCTTTGGCGCTGATCGCCGCACCACCCGATTACCAGCAGGGCGAGTCGGTCCGCATCATGTATGTCCATGTGCCGGCCGCATGGATGGCGCTCAACGTCTATCTGTTCGTGGCCATCGCGAGCGGCGTGGCCCTGGTGTGGCGGCATCCGCTCGCCGAGGTCGCGGCTCGGGCGGCGGCGCCGATCGGTGCCGCCTTCACCTTGGTCTGCCTGATCACCGGGTCGTTGTGGGGCCGGCCGATGTGGGGCGCTTGGTGGGTCTGGGATGCGCGGCTGACGTCGGTGCTGGTCCTGTTCTTTCTCTATCTCGGCTATATCGCGCTGGTCGGCGCCTTTGACGATCCGGTGCGCGGCGCCCGCGCCGGCTCTGTGCTGGCCTTGATCGGGGTGGTAAATCTGCCGATCATCAAGTTTTCGGTCGATTGGTGGAACACCCTGCACCAGCCGGCGAGCGTGATGCGGCTCGGCGGGCCCACGATCGCGCTGTCGATGCTGATGCCGTTGCTGGTGATGGCGGCGGGTTTTGCGCTGCTGTTTGCCGCGCTGCTGATGCTGCGCATGCGCACCGAGCTGACCGAGCGCAAGGTTCTGGCTCTGCGTCGCAACGGGCGTATCGTGCGAAATTCGGCTGCCGGGCCGGAGCGCCGGCTGCCGGCGCATTCGGCGCCGCGCTGAGGCGGGCCGCCGATGGCTGCGGTCCGCGCCTATTTGACGATGGGCGGGTATGCGCCCTTTGTTTGGCCTGCCTATGGGGTGACGTTGACGGTGCTCGGCGGGCTGGCGCTGTGGTCCTGGCAACGCTATCGGCGGGCGATCGGCGCGCTCGACAGCCTGCAATCCGAGAGCTTGCGCCGGCCGCGTCGATGACTCGCAAGCAGCAGCGTCTCGGCCTGCTGGCGCTCGGCATGGCCGCCCTTGCCGCGGCGACCGCCTTGGTGCTGACGGCGTTCAGCGACAATCTCGTCTTCTTCTACAGCCCGAGCGATCTGAAGGAGCGCCCGGTAGCCGCCGACCGCCCGGTACGGATCGGCGGTCTGGTCGAGGTGCACAGCCTGTCGCGCCCGGCGGGCGGGCGCGATGTCTCGTTCCGGGTGACGGACGGAAAGACCGATCTGTCGGTGGTTTATCGCGGCATCCTCCCCGATCTGTTCCGCGAAGGCCAGGGGGTCGTCGTCGAGGGCCGGCTGCGGCGCGACGGCGTCTTCGCCGCTTCGACCGTGCTGGCCAAGCACGACGAACGATACATGCCGCGCGAGGTGGTCGAGGCCCTGAAGAAGAGCGGGCATTGGCAGGAAGGTGCGCCGACCCGGGATGCCGCGGCATTGCTGCCGGGATCGCCGGCGCCCGCGGCTCGGCCTTGAGGCTGCGGCGATGGTGCGCAAACTGTTTTTCCTGCTTCCGGCCGCGCTCTTCGCCGTTTTGCTGATCGCGTTCGCGATCGGCCTGGGACACGATCCGCGGTTGTTGCCGTCGGCGATGATCGACCGCCCGGCCCCCGATTTCACCTTGCCGGGTCTCGACGGCGCCGCCGGATTGGCGCGCCGGGATCTCGACGGCAAAGCCACCTTGGTAAACTTTTTTGCTTCATGGTGCCTGCCGTGCCGCGAGGAGCAGCCCGAGCTGATGGCCTTGTCGCGGCGCCCGGGCATCACCGTCGACGGGATCGCCTACAAGGACAAGATCGCGGATTCGCGCGCGTTCCTCGACCGCTTCGGCAATCCATATGCCCGGATCGGCGTCGACGCTGCCGGCGGCACGGCGATAGATTTCGGCGTATACGGCGTGCCCGAAACCTACCTGATCGATCGCAGCGGGCACATTCGCTATCGCCATGTCGGCCCGCTGACCCCGCAGGATGTCGCGACCGGAATCTTGCCGCTGATGGCCCGGATCACCTCGGCGGCGGGCAGTCCTCCGGCGACGACCCGGGCCGAGTAGCCGGGCTGCCGGACGCCGAGCGGCTCAAGGCTCGGGTTCATGGCCTTCGCTGGCGACCGTGGCGAGAAAGCCGGGCAAGTCGCGCCAGCCATAGGCGACGGCCCCGATCGCCGCGCCGCCGATCGCCAGCGCCTTGTGCCTGACCTGAAGGCCGCCCAGCCGTTGATAGAAAAATCGGCTCGGGTTGTCGCGGAGCACCCAGATGATTGCCGAGTTGCGGCCTGACGCGACCAGCCGACGGAACAACGCGATCAAGAGACGGCGCCCGATCCCGCGGTTCTGCCAATCCGGTGCGACGTAGAGGGTAAATACCTCGCCGGCGAACAGACGATCGCCGCGGTTCGTTCCGCAGCTGCCGAAGCCCAGAATTTCGTTGTCGGCGTCGACCGCGATCCGCACGTCGCGCGGCTCGTGCAGGATGACGCTGCGCCACCCGGCTTCGCGCCGCCGCTCCGACAAGCCTACCAGATAGGCCGAGGACAGCACGCCCTGCATAGGTTGATCGCCAGGTCTCGACATCGATGCCGGCGATGCCTCGCGCATCTTCGGGCTGCGCCGGCCGGATCACGATCCCGTCCATATTGCCCATTCTGCCCGGTTTTGCGGCAGGGCGGGAGTATCATGCATGACGCCGCCGGATCGGGTAGGATCGGATCTTCGCAGATGCGGCGGGAGCCCGATCGTGCCGAGCGATTATTTTGTGACCTTGGCGCACTACAATGCCTGGGCCAACCGTCGGCTCTATGGAGCTTGCGAGCAGCTCGGCGAAGCGGAATATCTGCGCGAACGAGTGTCGTTCTTCGGCTCGTTGCACGCGACGCTGAACCATATTCTGGTCGTCGACCGAATCTGGATCGCCCGTCTCGAAGATCGGACCCCGCCGGCGCTCGAACTCGACCAGATCCTCTATGCCGATCTGGTCGGTCTCAAGATCGCTCGCAGGGCCGAGGATGAACGCCTGCGCCACATCGTCGCCGGCGCTGCCGAGCCGATGTTGCGCGAGGCTCTCACCTATCGCAATTCGCGCGGCGAACGGGTCGCGGCGCCGCTTGGTCTGCTGCTCGGTCATCTCTTCAATCACCAGACGCATCACCGCGGTCAGGTGCATGCGCTGTTGTCGCACACCAAGGTGCCCCCGCCGTCGCTCGACTTGACGCTGTTTCTGCGCGAAAAGGACCGCGGTTAGCAGCGGCGGCGGGATTGGCCCGCCGTGCGGCATTGATCTTTTGGACATCCGCCAGGTCGGACCATGATGCGGCGATGCGTGCATCCCTTTGTTTTGGCGTTGGCAATGCTGTTGGCGGCGACGTCGGCGCGAGCGCAGACCGTGCAGAAGCCCGCCCCGGCCAAGCGGTCGGCGGCGGCGGGCGCGGTGCGGCGCCTTGGGACAGCCGATGGATGGAGCGCCTACATCTATAAGGAGCATGCCGGACGGGTGTGCTATCTCGCCGGGTCGCCGCGAAAGAGCGAGCCGGCGAGGCCGAAGCGCAAACGGCCGACGATGATGGTGACCCACCGCCCGGAGGAGAACGTCGCCAATGTCGTCAGCTTTGTCGAAGGCTATCGGCTCAAGGACGGCAGCGACGCCGCGCTCGAGATCGACGGCGCGAAATTCGATCTGTTCACCAAAGACGACACCGCTTGGAGCCGGACCGCCGATCTCGACAAGGCGATCGTCGAGGCGATGGCCAAGGGCAGGCAGGCAGTGATCAAAGCCAGCCCGCAAAACGGGCCGGCGACGATCGACACTTATTCGCTTGCCGGTTTTCCGCATGCGCTCGCGCTGATCGACAAAGCGTGCGACATCAAACGGTAGCCGAAGACATGTCCCGTTCCGGCGCCGGAGATCCATCCGACTACCCGCCTGACGCCCGCCCGGCCGAGGCGCCGCGTCGCAATCTGGTCGGGCTCGGTCGCGACGCTCTGGCCGCCGAACTGGCCGAATTCGGCGCCGAGCCGTTTCGTGCGCGCCAGCTGTGGCACTGGATCTACCATCGCGGCGCCACCGATTTCGGCCGGATGACCTCGCTGTCGCGCGCGTTTCGCGACCGTCTGGCCACGCACTATGAAATTTCCCGGCCGATGGTGTCGCGCGCCCTGGTCTCGGCCGACGGCACCCGCAAATGGCTGTTGCGTTTTGCCGACGGGCAGGAGGCCGAGACGGTGCACATCCCCGAGGAGGATCGCGGCACCTTGTGCATCTCCTCGCAGATCGGCTGCACTCTCAATTGCACCTTCTGCCATACCGGCACGCAGATGCTGGTGCGCAATCTCGGGCCGGAAGAGATCGTCGGGCAGGTCATGGTCGCGCGCGATGCGCTCGGCGAATGGCCATCGCCCGCGAATGGAGGTGGAGACGACCGCCAGTTGACCAACGTCGTGCTGATGGGGATGGGCGAGCCGCTCTACAATTTCGACAATGTCGCGGCGGCGGTGAAGATCATCATGGACCCCGAAGGCCTGTCGATTTCGCGGCGCAAGCTGACCTTGTCCACCGCCGGGGTCGTGCCGATGATCCGGCGCTGCGGCGCCGAGCTTGCGGTCAACCTGGCGATCTCTCTGCATGCGGTTCGCGACGGGCTGCGCGATCTGTTGGTGCCGCTCAACCGCAAATATCCGATCGCCGAGCTGCTCGACGCCTGCCGCGCCTATCCGGGCAGCAGCAACGCCCGCCGCATCACCTTTGAATACGTCATGCTGAAAGGGGTCAACGACAGCCCGGCCGAGGCGCGCGAACTGGTCCGACTGCTCGCCGGCATCCCCGCCAAGGTCAATCTGATCCCGTTCAACGCGTGGCCGGGCGCGCCCTACGAGTGCTCGACCGATACGGCGATCGCCGCGTTCTCCGACATCGTTTTCGCCGCCGGTTATTCGGCCCCGGTACGCACGCCGCGCGGCCGCGACATTCTGGCCGCCTGCGGACAACTCAAATCGGCGAGCGTCAGGCAACGCCGCAGCGAGCCCGGCTCGGCATCGGCGGCGCAGGTTCCCTGATATTTTCGCTGCCTCGCATATTCCCGGCTTCGTGTTTTACCTGCTGCTCGCAACCGCATTGACCGCCTATGGCGGCATCGTCGGCGGCTTGTTCGTGTTTCAGCGCCGGCTGCTCTATCATCCGGACACGACGCCGCCGGCGCTGGCCGATCTCGCCGGGCTCGGAGTGTGCGCAGTCAAGCTGACGACGGCGGACGGGCTGGCGCTGTCTTCGTGGTATCTGCCGCCGCGCTCAGGCCGACCGGTCATCGCCTATTTTCACGGCAATGGCGGGCATATCGGTTATCGCTCCGACCGTCTGCACCGTTTTGCCCCTGAAGGCTACGGGGTGCTGATGGCCGAATATCGCGGTTACGGCGGTAACCCGGGCGAGCCGTGCGAGACCGGGTTGTTCGCCGATGGCGAGGCGGCGCTGACTTTTCTCGCGGCGGCGGGGGTCGGGCCGGACCGGATCGTCTTGTGGGGCGAGTCGCTGGGGACCGGGGTGGCTGTGCACCTGGCGGCGGGGCATCCGGTCGCCGGCCTGATCCTCGAAGCGCCGTTTACCAGCGTCGCTGCCGCGGCTCAGCGCCATTATCCCTACGTTCCGGCCGTGCTCCTGGTACGCGACCGCTTCGACTCGCTGTCGCGGATCGAGCGGGTCGCGGCGCCGCTTTTGGTATTGCACGGCGAGCGCGACCGGATCGTGCCGTTCCGCCACGGCCGCAAGTTGTATGAAGCGGCGGTGGCGCCGAAGGAAAGCTGGTTCTCCGCCGAGGCCGGCCACGAGGATTTGCCCCGCTTCGGCGGGCTCGACGCGGCGATTTCGTTTATCGAGCGCCGCGTCTGCCCGGCCGGGCGGCAACCCGTTGCCGCCCGCGGGAGTTTCGATTAGGGGACCGTCGGCAAAGGCGAGGGACGGGTTATGGCGGATACGGTAAAAAAAGTGGTGCTCGCCTATTCGGGCGGGCTCGACACCTCGGTCATCCTGCGCTGGCTGCAAGAGACCTATCGCTGCGAGGTGGTGACCTTCACCGCCGACCTTGGCCAGGGCGAGGAATTGGAGCCGGCCCGCAGGAAAGCCGAGTTGCTCGGCGCCGCGCAAATCTTCGTGGACGATCTGCGCGAAGAGTTCGTGCGCGATTTCGTCTTTCCGATGTTCCGCGCCAACGCGCTCTACGAGGGCGCCTACCTGCTCGGCACCTCGATCGCCCGGCCGTTGATCGCCAAACGGCAGATCGAGATCGCGCGCCAAGTCGGCGCCGACGCGGTGGCGCACGGCGCCACCGGCAAGGGCAACGACCAGGTCCGTTTCGAACTCGGCTATTACGCGCTCGCCCCCGAGATCAAGGTCATCGCGCCCTGGCGAGAATGGGAACTGACCTCGCGCACGCGGCTGCTCGACTACGCCGACCGGCACCAGATCCCGATCGCCCGGGACAAGCGCGGCGAAGCGCCGTTTTCGGTCGACGCCAATCTGCTGCATGTCTCGGCCGAAGGTAAAATCCTCGAAGACCCGTGGACCGAGCCCGAGGAATTCGTCTTCAGCCGCACCGTCGCCCCCGAAGCCGCGCCCGATACCCCCGAATACATCGAGATCGAGTTCGCGCGCGGCGATCCGATCGCGGTCGGCGGTGCGCGGCTGTCGCCGGCGGCATTGCTGACGCGCCTCAACGAGCTGGGCGGCCGGCATGGCATCGGCCGGCTCGATCTGGTCGAGAACCGGTTTGTCGGCATGAAGTCGCGCGGCGTCTACGAGACCCCCGGCGGCACGATCCTGTTGGCGGCGCATCGCGGCATCGAGAGCCTGACCCTCGACCGCGGTGCGGCGCACCTGAAGGACGAATTGATGCCGCGCTATGCCGAGCTGATCTATAACGGCTTCTGGTTCTCACCCGAGCGGCGGATGCTGCAAGCGCTGATCGACCAGAGCCAGGAAAACGTCGAGGGCGTCGTGCGGTTGAAGCTCTACAAGGGATCGGCCGGCGTCGTCGGCCGGAAATCGCCGACGAGCCTCTACAGCCGGGCCCATGTCACCTTCGAGGAAGATGCGGTTTACGACCAGCGCGACGCCGAAGGCTTCATCAAACTGAACGCGCTGCGCCTCCGCCTCGCCGCCCGCCGATGACGATCGCTCGCGAACTGGCCGAGTTTCTGACTCGAACCGAAATTACCGACCTGCCGGCGCCGGCGGTCGACCATGCGGCGATGCTGATCGCCAGCACCCTCGCCAGCGCCGCCTGCGGCGCCGGTCTCGAATTCGTCGATGATCATCCGGGCATTGGCAATCGAGCGCGGCGGCCGACCCGACGCCTCGCTGTGGTTCGATGCCGGAGGCAAACTGCCGATCGCCGATGCGGCGCAGGTCAACGCGGTGATGAGCGACGCCGCCGCCTCGGACGACAGCGATCTGCGCAATATCGTGCATGCCGGCACACCGCTGACCGCGGTAAGCCTTGCCGTCGCCGAATGCAACGGTGCCGATGGCGAAGCGGTCTTGGCGGCGATCGTGCTCGGCTACGAAGCCGCAGGCCGGATCGGCGAGGCGATCACGCCGGGCTTCCGCAACCGCGGCTTTCACGGCTGCCTGGTCGCAATCTTTGCCGCTGCCGTCGCCGCGGCGCGGCTGCTGCGGCTCGACGCGGCGCATATGGCGCAGGCCATCGCGCTCTCGGCGACCTCGATCGGCGGCCTCGCAGCGGCGGCCAACACCAGCGTCGCGCGCGAATACCACGCCGGGCTCGCCGCCAGGCTGGGCATCGATGCGGCCCTCGCCGCCCGGCGCGGCTACCGCGCAGAGGAAACCATCCTCGAAGCCCGACAGGGCTTCTGCGATGCCTATGGCGGCAGCGACGGCGCGGCCATCACCCGCGATCTCGGCCAATCCTGGGACATCGTCACCGACATGGCGATCAAGCTGGTTCCGGGTGGCCATCCGCATCACGCGCTGGCGGAGGCTGCCGCCAACGCGGCGCGCAAAGGCGGTTTCCGGCCCGAGGAAATCGACACGATCACATTGTCGCGCCCCGGCGTGACTGCGCTCGCCGAACCGCTGCATCCGACCGATCTGATCGGGATGGCGCACAGCCCGGCCTATTTTCTGGCGGCCGGCGCCGCCGACCGGGAATTTTCATGGGTGCACGCAACGCCGGCAAAGATCGCCGATCCGGTGATCCATCGGCTGATCGACAAGGTCCGCGTCGGTGCGCCGCCCGGAGACGATGCTTCGCGCTATCGGCAGGGCGCCGCTGTGACCTTGCGCACGACCGACGGCCGGGTCGCCTCGAGCACGGTGTATGCGCCGAAGGGTGCGGCGATCAACGGCCTTTCCTGGACCGATATCGACGCCAAATACCGCGTCCTGATGCCCAGTTCGCGGCTCGGCGATCAGCAGATCGAGGCGAGCCTCGCGGCGATCCATGATTTTCGCCGGGTCCGGCATGTCTCTGCGCTGACCGGGTTGCTGCGACCGGCCACGCTGTAGCCGGACGCGCCCATCCCGGAGGCTGGCATCCCGAGCGGTCGTCGTCACCCCCGCGGGAGCGCGCGGGAGCGGGTGTCCAGGGCCACCGGCTGGGCCTTGCAGCCCTGGAATCCTGCCGTTGCGGGACGAAAAATACCCTTTGGTATTACCCCTCTTTGTTCGGGTCGGACGCTCGGAAGGTTACGACGGCATCTGGCCCATGAAGTCGCGCTTGCCGATCTCGATGCCGAGGCTGCGCAGAATGTTGTATGCAGTCGTAACATGGAAATAGAAATTCGGCATCGCCAAATGGTAAAGATAGACTTGACCACGGAAGTTGCGCGGTTGACCGCCCTGAACAATGGTCACTTGCAAATCTTCCTTGCCGTCGAGCTGATTGGGCTTTAGCCCTTTCAGAAAGTCGATGGTCTTGTCGAGTCGCGACTGCATCTCGGCCCAACTGTTGTCGATCGCCGGCAATTGCGGCACCTCGACCCCGGCGGCGCGGCCGGCGCCGAACGCATGCTCGCTCGCCTGCCGGACCTGGCGGGCGAGGGTGAACATGTCCGGATAAAGCCGCAAATTCAGCACCGCGGCCTCATCCCATTTCTTTTCGGCCGCATGCTTTTCGGCCTTGTCGAGCACGGTCTTGAGGCCGCCGAGCAATTGCAGAAAAGTCGGCACCGAGGCGTAGTACATGCTGATGGCCATAAGAGATTCCTCCTGATTGGCGATGATTGGGCCACAACCAGTTTAGCGTCCGGCCGGTCGGGCGTGAAGGCGCGATCGGACCGGCGCCATCGGATCGACATCGGTGCTGCGCGCTCGACGGCGCGCGAGGGCCGCTCTACTCTCTGCCGCGGCGATCCAAAGGAGGCGCGATGGTAGGCAGGGAAAGACGGCTCGGGGCGCGCCAGGTCGAAGAGATCTTCCTTGCTTTTGCCGAGGTCATGCGCGAACTGCCGCCCGATATCGAAGCCGGATGGCTCGACGCCCAGGGCGATTTGCGGCTGGCGCCGGACATCGGCAAAAAACTGCGAACCGCCCGCAGCATCCGACTCCTGCTGAGGCAGCTGCGGGAAACCGAAAGCGAATTCTGAGCGGCCGGCGGTCGGCGCCGTTATTTGCCGTCCGGCCCGGCGACGATGCCGGCGTCGTGGAGCCGGCCGATCTCGGCCGAGGAAAGGCCCAGCACCTCGGCGAGAACGGCATCGGTATGCTCGCCGAGACGCGGCGCCGGAAGCGGCGGCAGGCGTGGCGCGGCGGCAAAATCCAACGGCAGTCCAGGCATCAGGTAGCGGCCGATGCCGGGCTGTTCGACCTCGGCAAAAAGCGGGTTCGCGGCGGAGCAGCGCGGGTCGTCGTGCACCAGTTGCCGGAAATCCTGGAACGGCCCCCACAATACGCCGGCGCCGGCAAAGATCCGGCCGATCTCGTCGAGGCGGCGGCTCGCGCACCATCGGCCGAGTACCGCGGCGATCGCATCGCGCGCCTCCCAGCGGCCGGCTTCGGTGTCGAGATCGACTTCCAGCATCGGGCCGATCATCGCCAACCGCTCGGCGAGCCCGGTCGCCGCACCCAATGCCCGCCATTGCCGCGGGGTCAGTGCTGCGATCATGATCCGCCGGCCGTCCGCGGTCGCGAAATCGCGGCCGAAGCTGCCGTAAAGGTCGTTGCCGAGCGCCGGCCGCGTCCGGCCGTTGATCGCGACGTCGCCGACATAGCCGAGGTTGCCGACGGTGGCGAGCATCACATCGGCCAGCGCCGCCACCACCTCCTGGCCCTCGCCGGTGCGCGCGCGATGGCGCTCGGCGGCCAACAGCCCGGTTGCCAGATAGAGGCCGGCGGCGATGTCCCACGCCGGCAGGACATGGTTGATCGGGGCGCCGCCCGGGCCGGTCGCCAATGGAAACCCGCTCGCCGCATTGACCGTGTAGTCGACTGCGGCCGAGCCGTCGCGGTTGCCGACGAGGCGCAGCATGATCAGATCCTCGCGTCCGGCCTGCAAGGCTGGCAAAGTCGAGGCCGCGCCGCGGTGGCAGGTTGGTCAGGACGATGCCGGCGCCGGCGCCCGGTGCGGTGATCAGGGCATGCGCGATGTCACGGCCTTCGGGTTTGTCGAGCGCCAAGGCCAGCGAGCGCTTGGCCTTGTTCAGACCGGCCCAATAGAGGCTGTCGCCCTGTGCGGTGACCGGCCAGCGACGAAAATCGACGCCGCCGCCGATCGGGTCGATGCGGATCACCTCGGCCCCCATCTGCGCCATCGTCATGCCGCCGAGCGGGGCCGCGACAAAGGCCGAGATCTCGACGATCCGCAAATCCGCGAGCAGCCGGTTCATGCCGTCATCCTGGCCGGCCCGAGCCGAGGCTCAGCCGACGCGTTCTAGGATCGCGTTGAAGAGTTCGGTGCGGCGTTCTTCGAGGTTGCGGACCGAGTTGGCGAACATCGCGCGCCAATCCTCGCCGAGGATCAGATGGGTGCCGAGCGGCGGCGGTGCGCCGTCCGGATATCGAGCGCGCCGCCGGGCCGATGCCCATGCTTCCTCGGTCGTGTCCTGCCAGCTGACGACGCGAAAGCCGGCGGCTTCGAGCTTTGTTCGCGTCGCCGCGGCCGAGAACAGAAAGCTGATCGCCGGCTCGCGCGCCCACTGCACCGGAAAATGCGGCTCCCCGCCCGGGCCGGCGGCAACTTCCTGCAAGGCGAGCCTGCCGCCCGGTTTCAGCACCCGCCGCATCTCGGCATAGAGCCGGTCGCGGTCGGCGATGTTCATCGCTGCATTCTGCGACCACACCGCATCGAACCCCGCTGCCGAAAAAGGTAGATCGAGCGCGTCGCCCTGACGGTAATCGACCTTGTCGACGAGCCCGGTGCGGCGGGTCAGCATCTCGGCGATCCGGACGAATTCGGCGGTCAGATCGACGCCGCTGACCCGGACGCCGTAATGCCAGGCGAGAAACCGCGACGGCCCGCCCAGCCCGGAACCGACATCGAGCACCCGCTCGGTCCCGGTCAGGCCCAGCAATTCGGCGAGTCGGATCGTCGCCGGCCGCTGGCCGCCGTGGAATTCGTCGACCGGCGCCAGATCGTCCGGGGTCAGATGGTCGATGTCCTTGCCGGCCGTGGTCAGCGCGGCAAGGATCGCGGCGCCGAGATCGGCGCTCGTGTAATGGTTTCGACCGGGTTGCGAAGCATTTGACGCCCTTTGCGTCTGGTTGGTTGGGCAGGAGTTTAGGCCATGCGTCTGCTGATCGCGATGATGAAGCACGAGACCAACACCTTTTCGCCGGTGCCGACCCCGCTCGCCCGCTTCGGCAACGGGCCGGGACCGCTCTACGGCGAGGCGGCGGTGCGCGCCTTTCGCGGCACCGGCAGCGGGCTCGGCGCCTATCTCGATCTGGCCGAGCGCGAAGGAGCGGAAATCGTCCTGCCGATCGCCGCCTCGGCGGCGCCGAGCGGGCCGGTCGAGGACGCCGCCTACCGGCATATCACGGACATGATCTGCGCCGCCGTCGAGCAGGGCGGCTTTGACGGCATCATGCTCGACCTGCACGGGGCGATGGTGACCGAGAGCCTCGATGACGGCGAAGGGCAGTTCCTCAAGCGGCTGCGGGCGATCGTTCCCGACACGCCGATCGCGGTCGCCCTCGACATGCACGCCAATCTCTACGACGAGATGACGGCCAATGCGACGATCGTCGCCGGCTACCGCACCTATCCGCATATCGACACTTACGAGACCGCCCGCCTTGCCGGCGAGATCCTGCTGCGCACGATCCGCGGCGAGGTCAGGCCGGTCATCGCCTGGGGCAATGCGCCGATGCTGCCGCATGTGATGCGCCAGGGCACCGACGACCATCCGAACCGCGAATTGCAGCATCGCTGCGCCGCGATGAGCGGCGAGGGCGCGTTGGCCGCGAGCCTCTTTACCGGCTTTCCGCATGCCGATATCGGCAATGCCGGGCTGAGCGCGGTGGTCGTCACCGACGGCGACCGCAAGCTCGCCGAAGATCTGCGCGACGAATTGCTCGACCGCGCCTGGGTCGAGCGCGAGGCCTTCGTCTACCGGATCGAGCCGCTGCAAGACTCGGTCGCGCGGGCCGGGGCGATGCCGCCGGGCGAGGCGGGCGCCGGGCCGATCGTCCTCCTCGACCATTACGACAATTGCGCCTCGGGCGGCACGATGGACACGACCGCGGTATTGGGCGAGGTCCTGCGGCAGGGGCTTCGGGATGTCGCCGTTTTCGCGATCTACGACCCCGCCGCCGTGCAGCAGGCGATCGCCGCCGGGATCGGCGCCGAGGTCAGCCTGTCGATCGGGGGCAAGATCGCGATGCCGGCGATCCCGGCCGAGAGCCGGCCGCTGCGCGTGACCGGTACGGTCAAGACCATCTCCAACGGCCATTACCGCAATCGCGGGCCGATGGCGCGGGGGGTGGCGATGGATATGGGGGCCGCTGTCGTGCTCGACACCGGCGAGGTCGAGATCGCGCTGATATCGCGCCATGTCGAACCCTCCGACCTCAACTGCCTGCTGGCGCTCGGCATCGATCCGTTGCAAAAGCGTTATGTGATGCTGAAGAGCCGCATCCATTGGCGCGCCGGCCTCGGCAAGCTGGCCAGGGCGGTCGTCGAGTGCGCCGGCGTCGGCGTGTGCACCTCGGATTACGGCCAGCTCGACTTCAAGAAAGTCCGCCGCCCGATCTACCCGCTCGACCTGCCCAACCGCTGACGCGGCCCGGCCGCCCTTCGTCGGACGCGCCGCCGGCATGCGGGGTCGACAGCGGCGTCGGCCTTGCGGCACAGTAGCCTTCGCAACCTGCGCACGAGGCGAGGCCGGTCCTGCCGTCGTTCCTGAGATCGTCGATCGCCGTCTTTGCCGCTTTCTTCGCCGCCGCCCTGCCGGCCGCCGCGGCGGCTGCGGCCGACGTACCGGTCGTCGTTGCGTCGAAGATCGACACCGAAGGAGCGCTGCTCGGCAACATGATCCTGGCAGTGCTGCGCGGCCATGGTCTGGCGGTCGAGAACCGGCTGCAGCTCGGGCCGACCAACATCGTGCGCGCCGCTATCCTGGCCGGTCAGATCGACATCTACCCCGAATACACCGGCAACGGTGCGCTGTTCTTTCATACCGAGACCGCCCCGGTGTGGAAGAATTGGGCCAAGGGAGCGGCCGAAATCGCCCGTCTCGACCGCGAACGAAATCATCTGGTCTGGCTGACCGCGGCGCCGGCCAACAATACCTGGACGATCGTCGTGCGCCGCGATCTGGCGCAGCGGCAAAGCCTCGGCTCGATGGCGGATTTCGCCCGCTACGCGAATGGCGGCGGCCGGATCAGGCTGGCCGCTTCGGCCGAGTTCGTCGAGAGCCCGGCGGCGCTGCCGGCGTTCGAGCAGACCTACGGGTTTCGGCTGTCGGACCGGCAGTTGCTGACCCTGTCGGGCGGCAACACCTCGGCCACCTTGCGCGCCGCCGCCGAAGGCATGTCCGGGGTCAACGCGGCGATGGCCTACGGCACCGATGGCGCGGTCGCGGCCTTGCGCCTGGTCGCGCTGACCGACGACAAGGGGGCGCAGATCGTTTATGCGCCGGCCCCGGTAATCCGCGCCGCCGTGCTGCAGCGCCGGCCGCAGATCGCGCAGTGGCTCGACCCGGTCTTCGCCAGCCTGACGCTCGCGCGATTGCAGGGGCTCAACGCCCAAATCGCGGTCGACGGCGCAGAGGCGGGGACGGTGGCCCTACACTACCTCCAATCGCAACGCTTCCTGCCGTGACCGATCAGGCAGTCGCGCCGCGCGCCGCCTCGACGGCGTTGGTCGGCAATCCGGTGCTGCTGACCCTGGTCGCCGTCGCCGGCATAGCGGTCGCCATGGGCGGGTTTGTCGCGTATGCCCCGAACCGGCTGGTCTCGGGCCGGCCGATCGCCTTGTGGGCGGCGGCTCCTGGGCTCTCGACCGCCGGCATCGCGACGCTTGGCATGCTGCTGCCGGCCGTCGCTTTCGCCGCCCCGCGGCGAGCGTTGTACTGGGGGCAGACGATTGCGGCGGCAGCGCTGCTGCTGCTGGTCCTGGCCGCCGCCGGCGCGGCGGCCCGCGCCATCGCCGGGGGGGCGCCCCTCGCCGCTCGGGTCTCTCCCGGCGTCGCGTTTTGGACGCTGGCCGCCTGCGCCGTATTGGCGATCGGCGACGCATTGCAGCGCCTCGACTGCGGCCCGGGCATCCGGTTGCTGGTCGTCGCAGCTGTCGCGGGCGGTGTTCTGGCTTTGGCCGAAACCGGCAGTTTCGCCGCCTTGTCGATCGCGCGCGAATACGCGGCGCGGCAGCAGGTCTTTGCCGAGGCGGTCATGCGTCACATCATGCTGGTCGCGGCCGGGGTTGGGCCGGCGCTGGCGATCGGCTTTCCGCTCGGCGTCGCCGTCGTCAGAGTGCCGCGCCGGCAGGGTCCGGTTTTCGCGGTATTGAACATCGTCCAGACGGTCCCCTCGATCGCCTTGTTCGGGCTGCTGATCGCGCCGTTGTCGGCGCTGGCCGCGGCGGCGCCGGCGTTGGCTGCGCTCGGCGTCGCCGGCATCGGGGTGACCCCGGCGGTCATCGCGTTGGTGCTCTACGCGCTGCTCCCGGTCGTGCGCAATACCGCGGCCGGGCTCGGCGGGGTCGATCGCGCGACTATCGAGGCCGGACGGGGCATGGGCATGACGGCGGCGCAGCTGTTTTGTCCGGGTCGAATTGCCGCTGGCGCTGCCGGTGCTGCTCGCCGGGTTGCGCATCGTCGTCGTCCAGGCGATCGGCCTCGCCGTCGTCGCCGCGTTGATCGGCGCCGGCGGGCTCGGCACCTTTGTCTTCGAAGGGCTCGGCCAGTATGCGGTCGATCTGGTTCTGCTCGGCGCGCTGCCGGCGATCTTCCTGGCGCTTGCCGCCGATTTCGTCTTGCAGACGATCTCGTCGATGCTGCGCCGCCGGGTGGTGCGATGATCGAGATCGACGCCGTCACCAAGCGCTACGACGGCCGCACCGTTGTCGACAATCTGTCGCTGAATCTGCCGGAGGGCGAATTCTGCGTACTGCTCGGCTCCTCGGGCTGCGGCAAGTCGACGACCCTACGCATGATCAACCGGCTGATCCCGATCGATGCCGGCATGATCCGGATCGGCGGCGAGGACATCGGTCGGCTGCCGGTCGAAGCCCTGCGCCGCGGGATCGGCTACGCGATCCAGTCGATCGGCCTGTTCCCGCACTGGAGCGTCGCCGACAACATCGCGACCGTGCCGCGGCTGTTGAAGTGGCCGGCGGCGCGGGTCCGGCAGCGCGTCGACGCCTTGCTCGACCTGTTCCGCCTCGATCCGGCGAGCTATCGCGGCAAATATCCGCATCAGCTGTCGGGCGGCGAGCAGCAGCGGGTCGGCGTCGCCCGGGCGCTCGCCGCCGATCCGGAAGTGCTGCTGATGGACGAGCCGTTTGCCGCCGTCGATCCGATTACCCGCGACGCCTTGCAGGCGGAACTCGCGCATATCCAGCAGGCGACGCGGAAGACGATCGTGTTCGTGACCCACGATATCGACGAGGCGCTGCGCCTTGCCACCCGGATTGCGATCCTCAACGAAGGCCGCATCGTCCAGTTCGGCCGGCCGCTCGAAATTCTCGAACATCCGGCAAACGATTTTGTCGGCGATTTCGTCGGGCGTCAGGGTCTGGGGCTCAAGCTGTTGTCGGTGCGCAAGGTCGCCGAGCGCCTGCGCCATGGCGAGGACGCCGAGGGCGAGCCGGTGCCGCTCGACGCCTCGCTGCGCGAGGCGTTGTCGGCGATGACGGCGCGACACACCGACCGGCTGCCGGTCGAGGATGCCGCGGGCCGCAGGGTCGGGGTCGTCACCCTCGCCGACCTGGTGCGCTGAAGGCTGGAGCGCGGGGATGCGCGCCGGAAATCTGCTGCGCAGCCCGCTCCTCTGGGTGGCGCTGCTGTTCGCTGCGCTGGTGCTGCGGATGGACTGGCTGCGGCCGTTGCTGCACCGCGGGTTTCCCGGCATCGAGCCGGTCGTCTACGATCGCAGCAGCTTTTTGTCGCTGCTCGTCTCGCAGCTCGGGCTGGTCGCCTCCGCGAGCCTCGCCGCGACACTGGTCGGCGTCGTGCTGGCGATTTTCGTGACCCGGCCGGCCGGCCGCGACTTCCGGCCGATGGTCAATGCGCTGGCTGCGGTCGGTCAGACCTTTCCGCCCGCCGCCGTGCTGGCGATCGCCGTGCCGATCGTCGGTTTCGGCGCGCGCCCGACCGTCATCGCGCTGTTTCTCTACGGGTTGCTGCCGATCGTCGAGAATGCGGTGGCCGGTCTCGAAGGAGTGCCCCCGGCGGTATGCGAAGCCGCGGAAGGCATCGGCCTGTCGGTCTGGCAGCGGCTGCGCCATGTCGAATTGCCGCTGGCCGCACCGGTGATCCTGGCCGGAATCCGGGTGTCGGTGACGATTTCGATCGGCACCGCGACGATCGGCTCGACGGTCGGCGCGCTGACCCTGGGCACGCCGATCTTCGACGGCCTCGTCGCCGACAAGCTGCCCTTCGTCATCGAGGGCGCTGTTCTCGTCGCGCTGTTGGCGATCCTGACCGACATGCTGTTCGCCCGCCTCGACCGCCGATTGCGGCGCAGCGCGGCGTCATGAATTGTCGCTGATCGTCGGCCGCTCCTGGGCACGCTTTCTCAGGCCCCGGGCGCCATTTGGCGGGCCGCCAGCGCGGTCATGATCAGGGACAGGCCGACAAATACCATGTTGATGCCGACCAGGAGGCCGATCGCCCAGCCGGCCGAACTCGGCCAGCCGTCCCAGATCAGAAAGGCGAGCAGCAGATCGACCAGACCGCTGAACAGGATCCAGATCCAGCTCGTCAGGTGCCGGCGGTGTTCGATCGCCAGCATGAAAGCGGCAATGCCTTCGATGACGAAAAACGCGACCAGCACGATGGTCAGGGTCAATACGCCGGCGATCGGCCGGGCAATCAGCACGAGGCCGAGCACCACCGCCAGGACCGCAGTCAGCAGCGACCAGCCGAAGCCCGGCATCCGGCGATGCTGCAAGACCGATATCGTGCGCAGAATCCCGCCGACGAAAAACAGCCAGCCGATAAAGATGGCGATCGCCAGAGTGGCGATTTCGGGCACGGCGATCGCCAGCAGCCCCAATACCATCATGACGACGCCTTCGGCCAGGAACAATTTCCAATGTTCATGCATCCTCGTCGCCAGTTGACGGCGAAACTCGTCGATGTCGGGCAGATTGCTCATCTCCGGTCTCCGTGCGTCGGGCCCGCGCTGCCGTCCAGCGCGTAGGTCGCCTCGCCTCCTCCAGGTTAACACAGCATCGCACCGAACGTTGTCAAAGGTGACCGAATAATCGGATGTCCACAGCTTTTCCGAAAACTACCCGGATTAAAAATTTGGGCTTGATTGACAGGTCTCTCAGCGTCGTCTATCTCAATTTCCGAAGAGTCGCATTCGGTTTTAATGATGCCGCGAGGTCTGGGTTTGCCGCCATGAGCAGGTCCGGTTGGAGGGGTGCGGGGTTGCGGCGTCCTGCCGGGGGCGGCGCATGTTGGTGACGGATCTGCGCGCCGGCCATTGGACATTGGTCGGGGTGGTGGCGTTCGCGCTCTTCGTCGACTACCTGATCTACGGGTTGCTGGTGCCGTTGACCCCCTACTCGCCGGCGCTTGCGTCGAGCGAAGAACAGCTCGGGCTGCTCTATGGCGGCTACTCTGTCGGGGTGCTGGCGGCAACGCCGCTGTTCGGCTATCTCGGCGACCGGGTGGGCTGCCGCCGGCCGCTGATCGCCGGGATCGTGCTGTCCGCCGCCGCACTCGCCCTGTTTTGCCTGGCTCGGGATTTCTACCTGCTGCTGCTCGGACGCCTGCTGCAGGGCGCCTCTGCGGCGGCGGTTTGGACCGCGGGTCTGGCGCTGATCGCCGAGCGTTATCCGCAAAGGCGGGTCGAGATGATGGGCTACGCATTGATGGGCAGCACCGCGGGGTCGCTGCTCGGCCCGGTGCTCGGCGGCTCGCTCTACGAAATCGGCGGCTATGCCCTGCCGTTTGCCGCGACCGGCCTCCTGGTCGCGATCGATCTCGGGCTCTGCGTGCTGTTATTGCCGCGCGAGCCGGGACGCAGCGAGGCGAGCGCCGACATCCGGCCGCTGCTGGTCGACAGGTCGGTGCTGCTGGCGGCTGCGGCGGTCGCCCTGGCCGCGATCGGCTGGGGGATCATCGAGCCTTTGTTGCCGGCGCATCTGGCGGGCGCCGGGGTATCCCCGACAATGATCGGCCTGATCTTTACGATCGCTTCGATCACCTACGGCCTCAGCGCCCCGTTGGTCAGCTGGGTGTCGAACCGGGTGCCGATCCGCGGATTGATCGCCGGCGGCACCGTTGCGATGGCCATCGCCCTGCCGCTTCTCAGCCTCTACGAGGGTGCGTTCCCGGCTGCCGTCGGGCTGTGCGTCGTCAGCGTCTGCTATGCCTTCATGCTCAACCCGACCTCGGCCGAACTCGGCAACGCGGTCGACCGCCGCGGTCTCACCTGCTACGCCGCAGTCTATGCGATCTACAACATCGCCTACGCGGTCGGTCAGATGGCGTCGAGCGGGTTTGCTTCGGTCGCCGCGACGAGGCTCAGTTTTTTCCAGATTTTGCTCAGCGTCGGGGCGGCGTTGCTCGTGTTCACCCCGCTTTTGGTGCTGAAGGGCTCATCCCCGCAAGTCTTGCCCGATCTCGAGGCGCGAACAGGAAGGACGTCACCGTGAATATGGTCATCGACAACCCGTCCGGGCTGCTTTCGGCGCTCGATCGCGGCGAATCTCTGCCGGCCCACTGGTATACCGACCCGTCGATCACCGAGCAGGAAATCCGGCAGATCTTCAGACGGAGCTGGAATTACATCGGATCGACGGCCCGGCTGGCCAATCCCGGCGATTACATCACCGGCTATGCCGGCGGGGTGCCGGTGGTGGTGATCCGCAACGACAGCGGTCTCGCGGGTTTTATCAATGTCTGCCGGCATCGCCGCCACGAGGTCATGAAGGGCCACGGCAACGCCAAAGTCATGCAGTGCGGATATCATGCCTGGACATACGATCTCGCCGGCTGCCTCAAAGGCGCACCGCGCTCCGCCGCCGAGCCGAATTTTCGTCTCGAAAACTATCCGCTGCTGCCGTTGCGGGTCGAAGCGCTGGGCCCATTCGTATTCGTCAATCTCGACCGCGAAGCCCGGCCGTTACACGGCTTTTTCGCTCCCGTTTTGGCGATCATCGCCGACAGCGGGATCGATCTCGACACGCTCGAACTCTACAGCCGGGAGGAGTGGCAGTCGCATTCCAACTGGAAGACGATGCTCGAGAATTATCTCGAATGCTATCATTGTGCGGTCGCGCATCCGAGCTTCAGCGCGGCCATCGACGTGCGCCAGGAGGCCTACAATCTGACCGCGCATGGCTGGTTTTCGAGCCAGGTCGGTCAGGTGCGCCCGTCGGCGCTCGAAGGCCGCAGCCAGGTCAAGATCTACGATGTCGCCGGCGAGGTGGCGCAGTCGCAATACCACCTCTTATGGCCGAATATGACGATCAACATCAATCCGGGCTTCCCGAACCTGTCGATCGACGTGTGGATCCCGGACGGGCCGAATGCGACCAAGGGTTTCTCCGAGCAATATTTCGGACCGGGGGTGACCGAGGCGTTCGCCCAGGAGCTGATCGCGTTCAACAAGGAGGTCGGCGCCGAAGACGACGTATTGACCAACTCGGTGCAGCGCGGCCTGTTGGGCGGCATCCCCGAGCGCGGCCGGTTTCTGACCAACAGCGAGCATCTCGTCGTCCATTTCCAGAAGCTGATCGTCGACGCCGTAGCCGGCGGCGCGCCGGTCGCGCCGACCACCCTGTCTCCCGCCGCCGCGACCGCAGCCGCGGCGGTGTCGCGCACGGTCCCGCTGCTGCCCGACGCGTCCGCCATCCCCGACAGCGAGCGCAATGCCTATGTCCCGCTCGAAATCTTCAAGATCGAGCCGGAGAGCGAGATCATCAGCTCGTTCTACCTGCGCCGGACCGACGGTCATCGCTTGGAGCCTTGGGAACCGGGCCAGTTTCTGCCGATCCGGGTGACGATCCCCGGCCGGCCGCAGCCGGCGTTGCGGACCTACACGCTGTCGACGACGCCAAACCCCGATTACTACCGGCTGTCGATCCGGCGGGCCGAGGGCGAGGCGGTGGTTTCGCGCTGGCTGCATGCCGAGGCCAAGCCCGGATTGCGCATCGAGGCAATGACCCCGCGCGGCAAATTTGTGCTCGACCGGTCGAGCGAACGCCCGGTCGTCATGATCTCGGGCGGGGTCGGCATCACCCCGATGATCGCGATGGCGACGCATCTGACCGAGGAAGGCCGGCGGACCGGCGCCTTTCGCCCGGTCTATTTCATCCACGGCACCCATAACGGCCGGGTCCACGCCTTTGCCGGACAGGTCCGCGCGCTGGCGGCCGAGCATCCGTCATTGAAGGTCCATATCCGCTACAGCCGTCCTGCCGCCGCCGACCGGCTCGGCAAGACCTATGACGGCGAGGGCCATGTCACGGTCGATGCGCTGCGCGAGGTCTTGCCGTTCGGCGATTTCGATTTCTACTTGTGCGGCCCGCCGCCCTTCATGCAGTCCCTCTATGATGGGCTGATCGGGCTCGGCGTGCGGCGGGAGCGGATCCGCTACGAATCCTTCGGGTCCGGCACCGCGCTGAAGCATGAGACGCGAGCCGGACCGCCGGCGCGGACCGGTCGAAGCGCCGACGGCGCGGTATCGGTGCATTTTGCCAGATCCGAGACGACCGCCGATTGGTCGCCCGGCAGCGGCAGCCTGCTCGAACTCGCCGAATCGGTCGGCTTGGCGCCGGTCTTCGGCTGCCGCTCCGGGATTTGCGGGACCTGCGCCACGCGGATCTCGAGCGGGGCGGTCGAGTATATCGAAGAGCCGCTGGCGCCGCGCGCCGACGGGCAAATCCTGTTGTGCTGCTCGGTCCCGGCCAACCCCGCCGGCACAGCCGGCGCCGCACCCGGCATCGTGCTCGATCTCTGAGCGGGGAAAATCATGACCTCCGTTCAGGCGACGGCGCTGACCGCCGCGGATTTCCGCCGGCACGCTGCGGCGCTGCGGCCGGATACCCGGATGCTGATCGACGGCGAACTGGTCGACGCCCGCTCCGGAAAACGCTTCGAGACCGTCAACCCGGCGACCGGCGAGGTCATCGCCTCGGTGCCGCTGGGCGACGAGAGCGATGTCGATCGGGCCGTCGCCGCGGCGCGGCGGGCGTTCAAGACCGGCATCTGGTCGCGCCTCGAACCGCGCGCCCGGATGGCGGTCCTGTTTCGTTTTGCCGCGCTGATCGAACAGCATGCTTTGGAGTTTGCCCTGCTCGATTCGCTCGATGTCGGCAAGCCGGTGTTGGAGGCGATGACCGGCGACGTTCCGGCGGCGGCGCTGACGTTCCAATATTTTGCCGAGGCGATCGACAAGTTCGACGGCATCGTCACCAATACCGCGTCCGACGCCTTCCATTACATTCTGCGCCAGCCGTTGGGGGTGGTCGGCTGCATCGCGCCGTGGAACTACCCGCTGCTGATGGGCGCCTGGAAGGTGGCGCCGGCATTGGCGGCGGGAAATTCGGTCGTGCTGAAGCCGGCGCAGCAATCGCCGCTGTCGGCATCGTTGCTGGCCAGGCTCTTTGTCGAGGCCGGCGGCCCCGCCGGCGTCTTCAATGTGGTTCACGGCAGCGGCGGCACGGTCGGCAAGGCGCTGGCATTGCATATGGATGTCGACAAGATCAGCTTCACCGGCTCGACCGAAATCGGCAAATTGATGATGGTCTACGCCGGGCAATCAAACTTGAAGCGAGTCACGGTCGAAACCGGCGGCAAGTCGCCGCAGATCGTCAACGCCGACGCCGATCTCGACCGGGCGGTCGATTACGCGATCACCGGCATTTATGCCAACAAGGGCGAAATGTGCAGCGCCGGTTCGCGGCTGCTGGTCCACGCCAGTATTCATGACGCGTTTGTCGATCGCTTCAAGGGCAAGGTCGATGCCGCCTTCCGCATCGGCGATCCGCTCGACCCGGCGACGACGATGGGGCCGCTGGTCAACCGGACGCAGCAGCGGCGGGTGCTGTCCTATATCGACAAGGGGGTGCAGGAGGGGGCGGCGCTGGCGATGGGCGGCGGCACGCCAAAAGGCTTCGACCAAGGCGCCTATGTCGAGCCGACGCTCTTTACCGGGGTCGGTCCGGCGATGACGATCGCGCGCGAGGAGATCTTCGGGCCGGTCGCCGCGGTCCTGCCGTTCGATACCCTCGGCGAGGCGGTCGAGATCGCCAACGACTCGATCTTCGGCCTGGCGGCCGGGATCTGGACCTCCGACCTCGCCACCGCGCACAAACTGGCCCGCGATATCGATGCCGGGGTGATTTGGGTCAATTGCTTCGATCACGGCGACATGACCCAGCCCTGGGGCGGGTTCAAGCAGTCGGGGACCGGCCGCGACAAATGCCTCGAGACCCTGCTGACCGTGACCCAAACCAAATCGGTGTGGATTCACCTCGGCGATTGAGGCTTCGTCCCCGCCGAGGATGAAGGGACGACACGGCCTCGGCCGACCGGCAGGGGAATTGGATCGGCCGGTCCGGTCGGGACGGTTCGTCGCGAAAGCGAGCGTGCGGGGCGGCAGCGCTGTTGCTTGCCGGGTTTTCGGGGACTGTGTTTTTCCCGTCGATGCCGCAGGCCCGGGCGCAGTCCGCCCATCACGGAATGTCGCCCGAGGTCCCGCCGCCGCCGGCGCAGGTCCTCGCCGAGCCCGATGCTTCGGCTGGGCTCGACCCGATCTACGACCAATACCTGGCCTGGAAGGAGCAGCTCCAAAACCGGTACGCCCTCGAATATTCGCTGCTGGTTTCGGTATTGCCGCAATGGGGCACCCCCAAGGGCGGCCCCGGCGGGATCGACTTCATCTGGGCGCCGGGCATCGTCTGGAAACCATTCACCGACACCGCCGCCGGCTCCGGCTCGTTCACCTTCTGGATGCAGCAGAACCAGTTCTGGAGCGGACACGACACCAATTCGTTCCAGAGGCGTGCCGGGCTGCTGACCCCGCCCGCCGACTGGGGCGCCGATACCACCAATTTCGCCCAGCTGACCTACACCTACACCTTGCCCGGCGAGTGGAGCTGGTTGTCCGCGACGCTCGGGCAGTATTCGTTCAACCTCTACGACCTCAATCAATACGCCGGCAACGGCCAGACCAATTTCATGAATTATGCGCTGGCGCAAAATGCGACGCAGACCTACGTCAGCGCCGATCTCGGGGCCTATCTGCAGGCGGTGGCGCCGGTCAGGGATTTGACCTTCGCCGGCGGGTTCCAGGGCGCCGCCAACCTGACCGGATCGACGATCACGACGCGCAGCCTCGCCGAGGGCAAAAAAGCCTGGTTTCTGGCGGCGCAATGGGCGCCGAAATTGCTGGCCGGCGGATCGTACGGGCTCTTGTGGTATGCGCAGCCGGCATTGCCGGAGGACGAGTTGTCGAGTTCGCGCGGCGTCTCGTTCAATGCGGTGCAGAATATCGACGCCCAATGGGGCGTCTTTCTGCGGGCCAATGCGGCGACCGGGACGATCAGTCCGATCGCCTCCTCGATCGCCGGGGGCGTGATCCGCAACGACCCCTTCGCGCGCGATCCGCTGGACCAGATCGGCCTCGGCGTCGCCCGGAACCGGACCAACACCGCCGCGCTCGACCAGCCCGCGCGCCGCGCCGAATGGGTCGCCGACGCCTACTACAACTACACCGTCTTCAAAGGCCTGCAGCTGTCGCCCGACATTCAACTCTATGCCAATCCCGCCCTGGCTCCCGGTTCCGGCCCCGAAGCGGTTTTCACATTGCGGGTCACGGCCACGTTCTGACCGGGCGGAGCGGAGATCAGGTTGCGGCGATGATCGCGGCGCGCAGGATCTCCGGAATGCGGTCGAGCGTCTCGGCCGGGGTCATCAGCGGCGGCGCCAGGCAGATCGTGTCGCCGATCGCCGGATCGGCGCTGCCGGCGCGGATGCGCGCCAGGAGCCCGCGCGCCATCGCCTCGCGCGCAACGCGCGGCCCGACCCCGAGCGCCGGCGCCTTGGTGCCGCGATCGGCCACCAACTCGACGCCGCACATCATGCCGAGCCCGCGCACATCGCCGACCACCGGCAGATCGCGCAGCGTCTCGAGCCCGGCCAAGAGCCGCTCGCCCATCGCCGCGGCGCGCTCGACCAGCCCGTCATCCTCGATGATCTCGACGTTGCGCAGGCCCACCGCGCAGCACACCGGATGACCGGAATAGGTCGCCGCATGCATGAATTTGCGGTCGGCCGGCGCGCTCTCGATCGCCTCGTGCACCTGCTTCGACGCGATCACCCCGCCCAACGGCAGATAGCCGCTGGTCACCCCCTTGGCGAAGGAGACCAGATCGGGCTCGACCCCCCAATGGCCGAGCGCGAACCAGCGCCCGGTGCGGCCGAACCCGGTGATCACCTCGTCGGCGATCAGCAGCACATCGTGGCGGTCGCAGATCCGGCGCAGGGCCGGGAAATAGGAGGCCGGCGGCACCATGACGCCGCCGGCGCCCATGACCGGCTCGGCAATGACGGCCGCGACCGTATCGGGCCCCTCGGCGAGGATCGCCTTTTCGACCGCCTCGGCGGCGCCCAGCCCGGGCTCCTCGTTGCCGGCCCAGCGATAGGCATAGGGCGGCGCCACCTGCACGAAGCCCGGCACCAGCGGCCCGAACATCTTGTGGTAGGCGGCCATGCCGGTCGCGCTCATCGCCGCCATCGTCACCCCGTGATAGGCATGGATGCGCGAGATGATCTTGGTCTTTTCCGGCCGGTCCTTGACTTTCCAGTAATAGCGGGCGAATTTGAACGCCGACTCGTTCGAACTCGGCGCCGCCGGTGGTGAAATAAACCGCGGCGCTGTTGCCGTAGGCGTGGCCGACGATCTTTTCGGCGAGCCGGACCGCCGGCTCGTTGGTCTGGCCGATATAGGCCGAGGCATAGGCGATCTTGCGCATCTGCGCCGCCGCGGCATCGGCCAGTTCGCCGCGGCCATGCCCGACATTGACGTTCCACAGCCCGCCCAGCCCATCGATGACCTCGCGTCCGTCGGCGGCGCGCAACATCGCGCCCCGCCCCGACTCGACGACGAACGGCTGGCGGTGATCGTCGGGATGGTGCAGCGGGTGGACCAGAAAGCGCCGGTCGCTTTCGAGCAGCTGGGTGGTGCCGTCCATCGCGCGCTCCTATACGCCTTGCCTCGGCGATACCCTATCCGCACCGCCCGCCCCCGACAATCCGCATCAGCGCCTCGACCCCGTCCCGTCCGTTGCGGGGGGACCGCGACGGCGAGCGGGTGCAAGCGGTTGCGCCGCGGCGCGCTCCGGACGATTGTCGGGCCATGCCGCCTCTGAAGCTGCTGCTCAATCTGCTGTGGATCGTGTTCGGCGGCGCGTGGATGGCGGCCGGGTGGCTGGTTGCCGCGCTGATCATGGCGATCACGATCATCGGCCTGCCGTGGACGCGGGCGGCCTTCAACATCGCTCTCTACGCGTTGCTGCCGTTTGGCCAGCAGGCGGTCTCGCGCGCCGAATACACCGGGCATCAGGATTTTGGGACCGGCCCGTTCGGGGTCCTCGGCAATCTGATCTGGCTGGTCTTCGCCGGCTGGTGGCTCGCGCTCGGCCACCTGATCACGGCCGTGCTGCTGGCGATCACGATCATCGGTCTGCCCTTCGCCTGGGCGCACCTGAAGCTCGCCGGCCTCGCCCTGTGGCCGATCGGCAAGATGATCGTCCCGGCCGAGCGGTAGTGCACAATCCCGCTGCATCTGAACAGGGGACAGGCGACGACGCCGACCGCCGGATTGCTCAATCGCTAATGGTATGGATCAGACACTTGGTTCTGGTACCCGACGTAGAGATTGCTTCGCTGCGCTCGCAATGAAGTCCGTTAGCGGTTGTCATTGCGAGGAGCGGAGCGACGAAGCAATCTCGAGTTTTATGGTCCGCCCAACGGGCACGCCATCTGTCGGGTTCGTACCACTACCCGCATCGTCGCGAGCGCCATTTTCGCGTGACCACGACGGCAGCACGGCGCGGTACGATCCCGGACCCGACGGCGAAGGCCGCGGAATCGGCCGGCCGGCCTTCACATAGCCGGCCAACGCCGCCATCATGCAATCGATGGCGCTGTCATGCGCTGCCTCTTCGGTTTCGCCTTCGGTCAGCGCTTCCGGGATCTCCGGAAAACGTACGAGCCACCAGCCGTTCTGCTGCTGCTCCAGCGTGTAACGGTAGCCGACCGCCATGATCAATCCTCCAGGTCTTTTCTCGTTAGCCCCAGTTGGCGCCGGCTAGCTGTCGTTGCTACGAAGGTTGTTCACGTTGGGCCAATTGCCCTCCTCCTTGATGGGGGAGGGTATGGGTGGGGGTGAGGCCGCCCAGCCCGGCGACCTTCGCCGCACGGGCGCGTGTCGGACATCGGCCTTGAAGGCTGTGACGCTGATGGGATGCCTCTGCGCGATCATACCCTGCCTGGCCGGAAGGATCACCCCCACCCAACCCTCCCCCATCGAGGGGGACGGGCCATCAAGCCGGGTGCGCAACCAGTGAACAACGTTTGTAGTAACCACAGCTAGCCGCCGGTCAGCTCGCGGCGGACGATGGCGGCGCCGTCGGCCAGCGCCTTGAGTTTGGCGAAGGCGGTCTCGCGCGGGATGTACTTCATGCCGCAATCGGGGGCCGGGATCAGCCGTTCCGGCGGGATGTGTTCGAGCGCCCGGCGGATGCGGGCGGCGACGGTTTCCGGCGTTTCCGGTTGCGGGTCGCCCATGCTGATGACGCCGAAGATCACGGTCTTGTCGCCGAGCCCGTCGAGGGTCGCCAGATCGAGGTCAGGCTGCGCCGCCTCGATCGAGATCTGCCCGGCGACCGTGCCGACGAGCTCCGGCAAAAACGAATAGCCGGAGGGCTTGTTGCTGGCGACATAGGCATAGCCGAAGCAGAGATGCAGCGCGGTCGGGCCGGGGATGCCGGCGAACGCCCGGTCGATCGCCGGCAAGGCGAGCCGCCGCGCCTCCTCCGGCCGCGCCTGCACCCAGGGCTCGTCGAGCTGGATCACGTCTGCCCCGGCCGCCTTCAGGTCGCGGAGTTCGGCGTTGACCGCGGCGGCGTAATCCATGACCAGCTCTTCCTCGTCGCGGTAGAACTCGTTCTTGGCCTGACGCGACATCGTGAACGGGCCGGGGATCGTGATCTTGATCGTGCGGTCGGTGTGGCGGCGCAGGAATTCGACGTCGCGCACCTCGACCGGCCGCTGCCGGCGGATCGGGCCGACGATGCGCGGCACCACGACGGTGCCGCTCGACCGGCCGCGAACTTCTGCCGGATGGTCGATGTCGACCCCCGAAAGAGCGGTCGCAAACCGGTTCGAATAGCTTTCGCGGCGGATCTCGCCGTCGGTGAGGATGTCGATGCCGGCCCGCTCCATGTCGCGGATCGCCAGCACCGTCGCATCGTCCTGCGCCTGTTCGAGCCAGGGCTCGGCGACCCGCCACAATTCCCGGGCGCGCACCCGCACCGGTCCTTGATGGGTCAGCTTGTCGCGATCGATCAGCCAGTCGGGCTGTGGATAGCTGCCGACGACGGTGGTCGGCAGAAGGATTTCGGCCATGCTTGCAAATCTCCGAAACGGCGGCGTAGCCCGACCTGCGATTTTTCCCGGCCGATGGCATCGTGACGGCCAAGCCGGTACCCATCGCGCTCGTGTCCCCGCATAGTAACCGGCAGCCCGGCGCGGGGGAACCGTGGCCGACGACGGCGGAACGGCAGCTTGTTCGATTTGAGCGGGGAGGGCCGCGAAAGGTGGCGATGCGCTTCGGGCCGACCCGCAAGACCGTGACCGTCGCGGCGCTCGGGACGACGCAGACCCTGGCCTGGGCGTCGAGCTATTATCTGCCGGCGATCCTGGCCGAGCCGATCGCCGCCGCCCTGCAGGTGCCGAAATCGCTGTTTTTCGGCTTTTTCTCGGCCTCGCTGCTGTTGCAGGCGGCGTTGGGGCCGGCGATCGGCCGGGCGATCGACCGCAACGGCGGGCGCGGCGTGCTGATGCTGTCGAACCTGGTGCTGGCGGCCGGGCTCGTTTGGCTCGGCCTCGCCGGGGGGCCGATCGCGCTCGCCGGCGCCTGGGCGGTGCTGGGTCTCGGCATGGCGTTGGGGCTTTACGATCCGGCCTTTGCCGCGCTGACCGCGATCTATGGCCGCGAGGCGCGCAGCGCCATCACCGGCATTACCTTGATCGCCGGGTTCGCCAGCACCGTCGGCTGGCCGCTTTCGGCCTGGCTCGACCATGCATTCGGCTGGCGCGGCGCATGCCTGGGCTGGGCCGCGCTGAACCTCGTCATCTGTCTGCCGGTCAACCGGTTGCTGATCCCGCGACCGCCCGCCCCGCTGGTCGGGGCGGCGCCGGCGCCGGCCGCGGCCGGCAATGCCAACGGCATGGTCGTGCTGGGTTTTGTGTTCGGCGCCGTCGGCTTTACGACGGGCGCCATGGCGGCGCACCTGCCATATCTGCTGCAGCTGGCCGGCGCCTCGGCGCCGGCGGCGATCGCCGCCTCGGCCCTGATGGGGCCGGCGCAGGTCGCGGCGCGGCTGTTCGAGTTCGGCGTGCTGAAGCGGATGCATCCGCTGGTCTCGACCCGGATCGCGCTCGTCCTGCACCCGCTCGGCGCGGCGCTGCTGGGCTTGTTCGGCGCACCGGCCGCCGCCGCTTTTGCGCTGTTGCACGGCGGCGGCAACGGTCTGTTGACGATCTCCCGCGGGACCCTGCCATTGGCCCTGTACGGCCCGGTCGGCTACGGTCGGCGCACCGGCATCATCATCGCTCCGGCGCGGGTGACGACCGCCGCGGCGCCATTGTTGTTCGGCCTGCTGATGAGCCGGATCGGGCTCGGCGCGCTGATCGTGTCGGCCGGGCTCAGCCTCGCCGCCCTCGGCGCGCTCGCCTTGCTGCGGCTTCGCGCCGACCCGGCGCCGCCGGCGCGGCGCTAAGGGATGGTCTGCGCCATCGGCCGGATCGCGATCCCGGCCTGTTCGAGCCTGTCGCGCACCCGCTCGGCCATCGCGACGGCCGCCGGGTTGTCGCCGTGGACGCAGACCGTGTCGATCGCGACCGGGATGCGCTTGCCGGAATCGCTGATGATCGCCCCCTCGCGCACCATCGCCTGGACCCGCCGTGCGGCGTCCTCGGCATCGTGCAGGACCGCACCCGGCAATTTGCGCGACACGAGATTGCCGGTGTCGTCATAAGCGCGGTCGGCATAGATCTCGCGCGCCATTCTGAGGCCCAGTTCGCCGGCCGCGCGTTCGAGTTCGGTGCCGGCCATCACGACATAGATCAGTTCGCGGTCGGTATCGGCGACGGCCCGGCCGATCGCCAATGCGGTCGGCCGGTCGATCGCGGCGAGGTTGGCGAGCGTGCCGTGCGCCTTGACGTGGCCGACCCGGTGACCGACGGCGCGCGCCACGCCCTCCAGCGCGCCGATCTGGTAGACGACGATTTTTTCGATGTCTTCCGGCGTCTCGCCCTGGATCATCCGCCGGCCAAAGCCCCAGACATCGAAAAAGCTCGGATGCGCGCCGATGCCGACGCCGTTTTCCTTGGCCTGGCGCACCGTCTCGAACATCACCAGCGGGTCGCCGCCGTGAAAGCCGCAGGCGACATTGGCCGAGGAGACCAGCTTCAGCATCAGGGCGTCGCTGCCCATGGTCCAGGCGCCGAAGCTCTCGCCCATGTCGCAATTCAAATCGATCATATCCATCCGCGGTCCCTCCGCCGCAACGCGGCGTTGTCGATGCTCCTCATATGGGAGGAATTTGCCGCCGAGGGTCAATTTGACCCGGGCGCCTTTCGGGTCGGGTTGGCCCTCGGCTCAGGCGTACTTCTTTGCCGGGATATCCTCGCACGCCGGCAACGGTTGTGCCAATCTCCCGCCATCAAGCTGATCGTTCGACGCGCGGTCTCACGGCTGGCTATCCAGACAACAGCGTAAGACACTGCGGTCGTTCGCATCTTTGGCGAGTGTCGGCGATGAATGTCGCGGATTTGCTGCGGAAGCGCGGACTTGAGCGATACGAACCGGCGTTCCGCGCGAACGAGATCGACGAAAGGGTGTTGCCCAGCTTGACGGCCGAGGATCTGAAGGACCTCGGCGTCACCTTGGTCGGCCATCGCCGGCGGTTGCTCGACGCCGTCGCCGCGCTCGGCGCGGCGCCCGCCGCCCAGACGCCGGCATCCCGCGATGCAGTGGCGCCGGCCGAAGCCGAACGCCGGCAGCTGACGGTGATGTTCTGCGATCTGGTCGGCTCGACGGCGCTGTCGACCCGTCATGACCCGGAGGATCTTCGCGAGTTGATCGGCGGCTACCACCGCGCGGTCGCCGAGGCCGTCGCCAGGTTTGACGGCTTTGTCGCCAAGTACATGGGCGACGGCGTCCTGATCTATTTCGGCTATCCGCAAGCGCACGAGGACAATGCTGAGCGTGCGGTACGCGCTGGGCTGGCGGTGATCGAGGCGGTCGGCCGATTGCCGGCGCGACAGGATTTGCGGGTGCGGCTCGGCATCGCCACCGGGATTGCCGTGGTCGGCGATCTGATCGGCGAGGGTGCCGCACAGGAGCGCGGCGTCGTCGGTGAGACTCCGAACCTCGCAGCCCGGCTGCAGGGGTTGGCCGCGCCGAACACCCTGGTCATAGGCGAAGCGACGCGCCGGCAGATCGGCGGATTGTTCCACCTGGAGGATCTCGGACCGCAAGCGCTCGCCGGCTTCGCGGAGACGCAACGTACCTGGCGGGTCATTGGCGAGAGCGGGATGTTGAGCCGCTTCGAGGCACTGCGCTCGGGGGAGACGCCGCTTGTCGGGCGTGAGGAGGAGATCGAGCTGCTTGTCCGCCGCTGGCAACAGGTCAAGGGCGGCGAAGGACGGGTGGTGCTGATCTCCGGAGAACCGGGCATCGGCAAGTCGCGGCTCACGGCGGCGTTGTCTGAACACATTGGAACCGATCCGCATACGCGACTGCGCTATTTCTGCTCGCCGCACCACCAGGACAGCGCGCTCCACCCGTTCATCGCGCAGCTCGAACGCGCCGCCGGGTTTGCCCGCGACGACACCGTCGAAGCCAAGCTCGGCAAACAGCGGGCATTGCTCGCCGCGGGCGCGGAGGATGACGACGATTTCGCGTTGTTGAGCGAGCTGCTTTCGCTGCCAAGTTCCGCCGCAGACCTCAACCTCAGCCCGCAGCGCAAACGAGAAAAGCTGTTCGAGGCATTGCTCAGCCAGCTCGAAGCCCAGACGCGGCATCGGCCGGTGCTGATGGTGTTCGAGGACGCCCACTGGATCGACCCGACCTCGCGCGAACTATTGGATCTGACCGTCGACCGGGTGCGGCATCTGCCGGTGCTGCTGGCGATCACCTTTCGTTCGGAATTTCAGCCGCCCTGGGGCGGCCGCGCCCACGTCACGAGTTTGCCGCTCAATCGGCTCGGCGAACGCGACGGCGAAGCGCTGGTGCACAAGCTGGCCGGCAATGCCGGCTCACCGCCGAGATCGTCGCGGAGATCGTCGAGCGCACCGACGGGGTGCCGCTGTTTGTCGAGGAATTGACCAAGGCGGTGCTGGAGAGCGTCGCGCAGGGAGACCGAGTTGCTGCGGTGCTGGGAGCGGCATCGCTTGCCGCGCTTTCGGTGCCTGCGACGTTACATGCCTCGCTGTTGGCGCGGCTCGACCGGCTCGGGCCGGCGGCCAAGGAGGTCGCGCAAATCGGCGCCGTCCTCGGCCGCGAGTTTACCTATGAACTGATCGAGCCCGTCGCGCAGCGTCCTGAGAACGAGCTGCGAACCGCATTGGATCAGCTTGGCGATGTGGGATTGCTGTTCTGTCGCGGCACGGCCCCGCACGCCTCCTACCTGTTCAAGCACGCGCTGGTGCAGGACGCCGCCTACTCGACCCTGTTGCGTGGGCGCCGCCAGGAATTGCACGCTCGCGCCGCGGCGGCGCTGGAACAGCATTTCGCCGATCTCGTCGAGCGCCAGCCAGAACTGCAGGCTCATCACTTGACCGAAGCCGGAGATACCGAGCGCGCGGTCGATCAGTGGTTGAAGGCCGGCCAATTTGCCGCCGAGCGCTCCGCCCATCTTGAAGCGATCCGAGATTTCCAGCGCGGTCTTTCATCGCTGGCGGCACTTCCCGAAGCCGCGGCTGGCGATGGACGGGAAATCGAACTCCAATTGGCCCTCGGCCTGTCGCTGTTCACGACCGAAGGGTTCGCTGCCCGCGGGGCGACGGAAATCTACACCCGCGCCTGCGAGCTCGCCGAGCAGCGAGGCGATCTCTGCCAACAGTTCATGGCAGTTTACGGCCTTTGGCAATCGGCCAACGGTGGTAGCAGAACGCGCGAATGCCGCAAATTCTCGGACCGGCTGCTACAATTGACGCAAGGCACGGGGGATGACGGGTTATACCTGCAGGCTCATCACAGCGCCTGGTCGACCTGTCTGTACGTCGGCGAGCCGGCAACAGCCCGCATCCACAGCGAGATCGGGCGCCAGCTTTACGATCCGGAACAGCACCGCTCCCATCGCCTCCTCTATGGCGGGCACGATCCCGGCGCTTGCGCGCGCTACATAGGCGCGCAGGCTCAGTGGCTCTTGGGATATCCCGAGGCGGCGCTGGTGCTTCAGGGGGAAGCATTGACGTTGGCCGAGCGGCTCGCTCACCCGTTCAGCCTCGAACTGGCCCTGCTTTGGAACGCGTTACTCCGCGTCGAGCGCCGAGAACCGGAATTGGCGCTGCAACGGCTTGACGCGGCAGAGACGCTGGCGGCCGAGCAGCGGCTGGGGTTTCTGTATGAGCCACATGAGCCACGGTTCGCGCGCGGCGCCGCCTTGAGCGCCCAGGGAGCGCTAGAAGAGGCCGTCGCCTGTTTACGCGAGGGACTTGCCAGCAGGCTCGGCGCACTGACGTTTCGCCCCTTCGGGCTTGCCAGCCTGGCAGAAGCGCTGACGCAGCAGGGCAACTACGACGCAGCTTTAGAGGCCACGAGGGGCGGGCAAAGGCTACAGGAAGAAACTGGCCAATGCCGGTGGGATGCGGAGCTTCATCGCCTCGAAGGCATCGCGCTCCTCGGTCTTAACCGGGTCGAAGAGGCCCAGAGCGCCCTCGAAGAGGCGCTTCGCGTCGCGCAAAGACAACAGGCGAAGGCCTACGAGCTGCGTGCCGCAACGAGCCTCGCGCGGCTGCGGGGCGAGCAGGGTCGCCGTGCGGAGGCCCGCGATCTTCTCGCGCCGGTCTACGGCTGGTTCACCGAGGGCTTCGACACCGCCGATCTGGAAGACGCAAAAGCGCTGCTCGACGAGCTGACCTGAGCAGGCGATGACGCGAACTTGCCCGGTGTCAGGTTTGCACTCAGACTTCAGCAGCTTGCGAGGAGCCCGCATATGACCAGCCCGGATCGCCCGAACATCATCTTCATCGTCGTTGACGATTGCGGCTACGCGGATCTCGGCTGCACCGGGCAGACCGGTTACCGCACCCCGGCGCTCGACCGGCTCGCCGGCGAAGGGGTCCGGTTTACCCAGGCCTACGCCAACGCGCCCTTATGCACCAATACGCGGGTCGCGATGATCACCGGACGCTACCAGTACCGCCTGAAGCTCGGCCTCGTCGAGCCGTTGCGCCCGGCCAACCGCGACGAGCCGGAGATGGGCATCCCTCCCGGTTTTCCGACCCTGCCGTCGCTGCTGCGCGCCGCCGGCTATAAGACCGCGCTGATCGGGAAATGGCATCTCGGGTTCCTGCCGAAATACGGTCCCTTAAAGAGCGGTTACGACGAATTCTTCGGCATCATGGGCGGCTTTACCGGCTATTACACGCATAAAGGCGAGGGAGGCGAACCCGACCTTTACGAAGGCGAATTGCCGGTCGAGCGGGCGGGCTATGTCACCGATCTGTTGAGCGAGCGCGCCGTCGCGTTCGTCCAAGCTGCTGGGGCCGCCCCCTCGCCCTATTTCCTCAGCCTGCATTACAACGCGCCGCACTGGCCGTGGTCGGCGCCCTCGGTCGAGAAGGCGGCGCGCCGGCGCGAGGTGGATCGGGCGGAAATCATGGAGGGCGGCAGCCCGCGCATCTATGGCGAGATGATGCAGATCCTCGATGCCGGGATCGGCCGGGTCGCCGACGCGGTCCGTCGCTCGCGGCAAGGACACGCTCATCATCTTCACCAGCGACAATGGCGGTGAGCGGTATTCGAACATCTGGCCCTTTGTCGGCCGCAAATGGGACCTCTTGGAGGGCGGTCTGCGGGTGCCGCAGATCGTCTGGCAGCCGGGCCAAATCCAAGCGGGTCAGGTCATCGACCAGGTATGCATCACGATGGACCTGACCGCGACCTGCCTCGCCGCCGCCGGTGTCGTGCCCGATGCAGCTTATCCGCTGGACGGCAGGGACCTGCTGCCGGTCCTGACCGGCCGGGCGCCGGCGGGCGAGCGCACGCTCTACTGGCGGATGGCCAACCGCAGCCAGCGCGCCGTCCGCCGCGGCGACTGGAAATATCTGAAGGTGAGCGACCGGGAATACCTGTTCGACATCGGCTGGGACCCGCGCGAGCGCGACGACATGGCTAAGAAACGCCCCGACCTGCTGAGCGAGCTGCGCGGCATGTGGGAGGATTGGGACCGCGAGATGCTGCCGGTCCCCGACACGATGATCCCACCGTTTTCAAACTTGCAGGAGATGCTCTGGTAGCCGTGCCGCTCTAGTGGAATAATTCTGACAGATAGTACCCAGATAAGTTGTCACACCGGCGAAGGCCGGTGCCTATGGCTAACATGGGTCCCGGCCTTCGCCGGGATGACGAGAACAGGAAGGCTATGGTCACAAGCGTTAGGTTTCACTAGCATCGTCTTGCGACGAGGTGGAATATGCCGTCCCCACCCTCGGGTAGGCGTTCGACCGGATTGCTTTCTTAACCGTGGCGCGCGGGGCTATGCTGCCGCCGGGTGATTGGCCAAGGGGCGGGCCCCGGCGATGTCGATCGAGATAGCCGATTGGTTGCGCGAGCTGGGGCTCGAACAATACTCGGCGACTTTTCACGACAATGACATCGACGATACGGTGTTGCGGCGATTGACTGCCGAGGATCTGCGCGAGTTGGGGGTTGCCTCTGTCGGCCATCGCCGACGATTGCTCGACGCCATCGCGGCGCTCGACGCCGAGATGCGGCTCGACACGAGCTCGGCCATCATGCCCATCGGCGGCGGCCCCCTCCCCAACCCTCCCCTGCGGGCGGGGGAGGGCAGGGTGGGGGCAGAGGCCGAACGCCGGCAGCTGACGGTGATGTTCTGTGATCTGGTCGGTTCGACCGCGCTGTCGACGCGTTTCGACCCGGAGGATCTGCGCGAGCTGATCGGGGACTACCACCGCGCTGTCGCCGAGACGGTCGGCCGCTTTGACGGCTTTGTCGCCAAATACATGGGCGACGGCGTGCTGATTTATTTCGGATATCCGCAGGCGCATGAGGACGATGCCGAGCGGGCGGTGGGCTCCGCCCTCGCGGTGATCGAAGCGGTCGGTCGGTTGCCGTCGCGCGAAGATCTGCGTGTACGGCTCGGCATCGCCACTGGGCTGGCCGTAGTCGGCGATTTGATCGGCGAGGGTGCTGCACAGGAGCGCGGGGTCGTCGGCGAGACGCCGAACCTTGCCGCTCGGCTGCAAGCTCTGGCCGCGCCGAACACGCTGGTGATCGCCGAAGCGACCCGCCGCCAGATCGGCGAGCTGTTTGATCTGGAAGACCTCGGGCCGCAACAACTTGCCGGCTTTACCGAGCCGCAACGCGCCTGGCGGGTGTTGGGCGAAAGCGGCGAGGTGAGCCGGTTCGAGGCCTTGCGCTCGGGAGAGACGCCGCTCGTCGGGCGCGACGAGGAAATCGAGTTGCTGAGGCGGCGCTGGGAGCAGGCAAAAAGCGGCGAAGGACGGGTGGTGCTGATCTCCGGCGAGCCGGGCATCGGCAAGTCGCGGCTGACGGCGGAGCTGTCGGAGCGCATCCACAGCGAGCCGCACACGCAGATACGGTATTTTTGTTCGCCACACCACCAGGACAGTGCGCTTTATCCGGTCATGGTTCAGCTCGAACGTGCTGCCGGTTTCATGCGCGACGACTTGTCCGAGGCAAAACTCGACAAGTTTCTAACCTTGCAGGGGCCGACGACCGAGGCTGGCGACATCTCGCTGCTTGTCGAGCTGCTTTCGTTGCCGGGGGGCGAACGTTTCCCGCCGCTCGATCTGAACCCGCAGCGCAAAAAAGAGCGCACTTTTGCCGCCCTACTAGGGCAGCTCGAAATGTTCGCCCGACAGCAGCCGGTGCTGATGGTCTTTGAAGATCTGCATTGGATCGATCCTACGTCGCGTGATTTCGTCGACCTCATCATTGCGTCGACAGGGCGGCTGCCGGTTCTGCTGGTGGCGACTTTCCGTCCCGAATTCCATCCGCCTTGGGTCGGCCAATCCCAGGTGACAGTGGTCGCGCTCAACCGGCTCGCGCGAAGCGACGGTGCGGCGATGGTGCAACAGCTGGCCGGCAACACCGCCTGGCTGCCGCAAGAGATGGTCGCTGAGATCGTCGAGCGGACCGATGGCGTGCCGCTGTTTGTCGAGGAGATGACCAAGGACGTACTCGAAGCCGGCGTTAACCGCGGGCGGGACATCGCGGCGTCGGCCCCCGCGACCGGGCTGGGCGTGCCGGCGACATTACATGCCTCGCTGATGTCGCGCCTCGACCGACTCGGCCCTGCAGCAAAGGAGGCCGCCCAGGTCGGGGCCGCAATCGGCAGGGAATTCTCATACGAGCTGGTGGCAGCACTCGCCGAGCTCTGTCAAGAAGGCCTGCACGAGGCGCTTCGGCGGCTCGTCGAGGCTGGCCTGGTCTTTCAACGCAAAGCACCGCCGGATGCCCAATACCTGTTCAAGCATGCTCTCGTTCAGGAGGTAGCTTACGGTACTCTGCTGCGTCGCACGCGACAGAGTCTTCACGCCCGCATTGCTACGGCCCTTGAAGATCGATTTACCGATCGAGCGCTGCGAGAGCCTGAGGTGCTGGCGCGCCATTTTTCCGAGGCGCAACAGCCGGATCGGGCACTGGGCTATTGGCTCGAAGCCGGAAGGCGAGCCGCGGAGCGCTCCGCCAATTTGGAAGCTATCGGTCACCTCACTAGAGCACTCGAAACACTCCAACGGCTCCCGGAGAGCCCGGAGCGTGATAGGCAGGAACTAATGCTACAGACCGCTATTGGTACGCCGTTGATTGCCGTCCATGGCTATGCGGGCTCAGAAACGGGGGTCGCTTTCAACCGAGCACGCATTCTTAGCGGACGGCTCAAAGACGCGAGCGCCTTGTTCGCAACCCTCAGCGGCGAGTGGGCGTTTCATTTCGTGCGCGGCGCTCATCAAATGATGCAGGAAGTTGCCGAAGAAGCGCGGCGCACTGCCAAGGAAATGAATGATGAAACGCTTGACTTGGTAGCTTATCGGTGTGGGGGCCTCAACGCTCTCTATTTCGGTGAATTCAAGAAAGCACGTGACGCCTTCGAGACGATCCTACAAGTGTATGACCCGGGCCGCCATCGACCGCCACCTGTGCACTACATCCATGATCCCAAGTTCTACGCGCTCGCCTATCTGCCAGTTGTCTGTTGGATTCTTGGCTATCCGGATCAGGCCCGGAACTGGCAAGTCGCGGCGCTCGAATATACGTCTGGATTAGTCCAGGCTGTTCTCGCAACCCATGTCAGGATCTGGGGCGGCGCCGGACTTGCAGAGCTTCTCTTCGACGTGCCGGAAGTGCGCATCTATGCCGACGCGATCATCGATCTGGCCGATCAGCACAACCTCGTCTACTTCCGGATGGGTGGTCAGATTCTAAAGGGCTGGGCGATGGCTCGGGCCGGCGAGCCCGGCATCGAGCTCATGCGGCGAAATGCGACGGAGCGCAGTAGTACGGGGGCAACCTGGTGGCAAATTCGCTATCTCTGCATGTTGGCGGAAACCTACTTGCAGCATGGCCGCGCCGAAGAAGGGCTAGTTGCCGTTGCCGAAGCAACGGAACTTATGACGCGCACCAACGAGCACCTGTGGGAGGCGGAGATCGAGCGGATCGAGGGTGAATTGCGATGCTTGCAGAGTTCTTCGGTAAGCGAGGCTGAGGGTCACTTTCAGCGGGCGCTTATGATCGCCCGTGATCAGAGCGCAAAATCGCTTGAGTTACGTGCCGCCGTGAGCTTAGCCAGACTGTGGGACCGACGAGGTCGTCGTAGCGAAGCGTGCGAGCTACTCGCCTCGGTCTACGGTTGGTTCACCGAGGGCTTCGACACCGCTGATTTGAGAGAGGCCAAGGCGCTGCTCGACGAACTGGGGCCGCATGATGGACATAGCGGCGCGGCGTGATCGGCGACGAAGGCGAACAGACGCAAAGACCAAAGAAACGATCCGCGGCGGACAGGCTGCAGTGCTTCCGGCGTCCTCGGACATTCGCCCGAGCTCCCACCCGATGCGCGGCTGGCGCGCGGCTGTCGGCTTGGGCGACGACGCCGGCGGGCGGGGTGGCGCTGCTGATATTCGGCGCCTTCGTCGCCCGGCTGCTGTTTGCCGGCGCACTCGGTCTGGGCATCGACGAGAGCTATATGGTCGCCGCCGGCCGCGGGTGGCAGCTCAGCTATTTCGACCATCCGCCGCTCGCCTGGTGGCTCGCCTGGGCCATGGCGCGGCTGACCGGCAATGCCAGCCCGATCGTCGTGCGCCTGCCGTTCATCGCCCTGTTCGCGCTGACGACGCTGCTGATGTACCGCGCGACCGCGGCCTCGTTCGGCCGGCCGGCGGGGTTGTGGGCGGCGGTCGCGCTCAATCTGGCGCCGGTGCTCGGAATTACCGCCGCGAGCTGGGTGTTGCCCGACGGCCCGCTTTTCGCCGGGTTGCTCGGCGCCGCATTCTGCCTGATCGCCGCCCTGCCCTCCGAGGGCGGCAGGGCGTGGGGTTGGTGGCTCGCCGCCGGCGCCTGCGCCGGGCTGGCCATGCTCGCCAAATATTCGGCGGTGCTGACGATCCTCGGCGCCGTTCTTTACCTGCTGAGCGAGCCGGCGGGCCGGCGCTGGCTCGCCCGTGCGCAGCCCTACGCCGCGGGGCTGGTGGCGCTCGTGCTGTTCCTGCCGGTGGTGATCTGGAACGCTCGCCACGGCTGGGTATCGTTCCGGTTTCAGGGCGAGCGGGCGGCGGGCGGACTGTACCTGCTGGGCCCTTTGGCGACGAGCGCCGGTGCCGCGGTGTTTCTGCTGCCCTGGCTTTGGCTGGCGCTGCTCCTGAGCGGGTTCACGGCTTTGCGGCGGGGGCCGGGCGATACGAAACGCTGGCTCTGGGTTTGTCTGGCGGCGCCGCCGCTCGTCTTCTTCACCGTCGTTTCGCTGTGGAGCCACGTGCTGTTTCACTGGGCCGCACCGGGCTATCTGATGCTGGTGCCATTGCTCGGCGACGCCATCGCCCGGCGCGGCCGCAGCGACCGGCTGGTCCGCCGTTGGCTGATCGCGACCGTCGCAATCGTCGTCCTCGGCGTCGCTTTCGTCGCCAGCGAGGTCCGGTACAATTGGTTGCCCTATGCGATCTTTCCGGGAGGCAGAGACCCGGCGCTCGCCGCGGTCGACTGGACCTCGCTGCGCCGCGAACTGGCCGAGCGCGGCCTGCTCGGCCGGCCCGGACTGGTCGTGGCCGCGACCCGCTGGCTCGATGCGGGCAAGCTCGACTACGCCCTCGACGGCCGGTCCCCGGTGCTGTGCCTCGGCCCCGACCCGCGGCAATACGGTTTGATTGCGCCGTTGGCCCGGTATGCCGGCGACGACGTGCTGATCGTCGCGCCGGGCAGCGCGCTCGCCGGGATCGCAGCGCAGTTCGGGTCTCAGTTCGATGCGATCGAGCCGCTGGCGCCGGCGACGATCCTGCATGCCGGCCGCCCGGCGCTGACCGTGCCGCTGTTCCTCGGCCATCGGCTGCATCGGCCCGCATGAACGCCACGGGACTACTTCGGATCGTATTGCGGGTAGCCTTTGAAATCGCGCGCGAGATAGAGCGGGTAGCGGCGCTCGGCGTCGGGTCCGAACGGGATCGCCAGGGTTTCGAGCGGCTCGATCGCGGCAAAGCTCGGCCGCATCTCGGCGATCAGATTATGCGTCGAGACCAGCAGAAAATTGCCGCCGCGGTATTTCGTCATGGTGTTGGTCAGGTCCCATTCGTCTTTGACCCGATCCATCAATTCCCATTTGACCGCATCGAACGGATGCGGGCGCACGTAGTAGATCAGCGCGGCCAGGGTCTCGCGATCGTCGGCAAAGAGCCGGTAGCCCGGATGCCGGGCCAAGGCCGCGCCGACCTCGTCGCCGAGCCTGTGCCAGCCGCGCAGCCGGGCCAGCGGGTCATAGCGGGCCGGCAGTGCGACGCCGAACCCGGTCAGCGTCTGATAGCCGGCGAACACCGCGACCGTCGCGACCAGGTGCAGCGCGACCGCGAAGACTACCCAGTTATGCCAGCCGCGCCGATCCGCCATGGCGACGACCAATACTATCGCCGAGACATAGGCGGGCGCCGCCCAATTCGCATGGGCGCGCGACAGCAGGCTGACCGTCAGCATCATCGCCAGGGTCGGCAGGCTGAAAGCCGCGAGGAGCCTGGCGCGCGGCTCGGCCAACGCCCGCGGCGCCGCTGTCGCCAGCAGCAGACCGGCGAAGAACAGCGGGCCGAAGAGGGCGAATTGCGCGCCGAAAAATTCGAGAAAAGCGCCGGGATGGAACAACGTCCCGGCCAGATCGGCGTTGTCCGAGGTGTGCCGGTAGCTGACGAAGCCGTTCTCGCAGTTCCACCAGAAATTCGGCAGATAAATCAGGAGGGCGACGCCGACAGCCGCGAGCAGCGGCCGCAGATGGCGGCGCTCGGCCGGGACCAACAGGACCAGGCCCAACGCCGACAGGAGCCAGTAGGCCATCGCGTATTTCGCCAACAGGCCGAGCCCGGCGGCGATCCCGACGGCAAACCACCAGCCCCGCCTGCTCGTTTGCCGGCCGCCTTTTCCCCGGTCATCGTCTCCCCGGTTATCATTTTCCCTGGCCCGGATCAGTGCATAGAGCGCCGCCGCCCAAAACAGCAGCAGCGGCACATCGGGAGCTATGACGAAGGCGGCGGCCGATGCGCCCGGCAGGCTGGCATAAGCGACCGCCGACCAGAAGCCGATCTGCCGGTCGTAGAGCCGCGCGCCGATCGCATAGACGAAGATCGCGGTGCCGGCGGTCAGCAGCGGCGCGGTCAGCCGCACGGCGAACTCGCCGTCGCCGAAGAGCCCGGTCGTCAGGGCGATCAGCCAGGCGACGAGCGGCGGCTTCGAGTAGTAGCCGAACGCCAGGTGCTTGGCCCAGAACCAGTATTGCGCCTCGTCGGGGTAGAGGTCGGCGGGCTGGACGCGGAGCCAAAGCAACCGTGCGGCGGTGATCGCGACGATGGCCGCAAGCATCGCCGCGGCAGGAAACCGGGCTGCGACGGACGGCCGACGAGGCATTGCCGTTTCGCCGGGAGCGATCGGCCCGATCGTCATGCTGCGCGAAGCTCCGCTTGATCTTGGGGTATGATCCTCGCCGCCGGCGGTCACCCTCAAAGCGGGCGCCGCTCGGGTCGGCGAGGGACGAGTTGGAGGAGGCGGCAGTGAGCCAGGAATTTGCCGGAAAAGTGGCGCTGGTCACCGGCGGCGGCAGCGGGATCGGTGCGGCGGCAGCGCGCGGATTGGCCGCCGCCGGGGCCTATGTCGCGATCCTCGACCGTAACCGGGAAGCGGCCGAGGCGATCGCCGCCGAGATCGCCGGCAACAGCGGCAAGGCGGCGGGGCACATGCTCGATGTTGCCGACGCTGCGGCCTTCGCCAAACTTGCAGGCACCGTCGCCGGACAGGCGGGCGGCATCGATGTCCTGGTCAACAGCGCCGGAACGATCACCCGGCACACGATCGCACGGATGCCGGCGGAGGCTTGGGAGCGGGTGATCGCGGTCAATCTGCGCGGCCCGTTCAACGGCATTCAGGCGGTATTGCCCCATCTGCGGGCGCGCGGCGGCGGTGCCGTCGTCAACATCGCCTCGGTCGCCGGGCGGCGCATCTCGTTTGGCGGCGGCGCGCATTATTCGGCGTCGAAGGCGGGGTTGCTCGGCCTGACCCGACATGCGGCCTACGAGCTGGCGCCCGACCACATCCGGGTCAATGCCGTGTGCCCCGGCCCGACCGCGACCCCGTTCAGCGGCAACATGCCGTCGGCCGAGCAAAAGGCCGCGCGGGCGAAAAAGATCCCGCTCGGCCGCATGGTCGAGCCCGAGGACATTGCCGACGCGGTGTTGTTTCTGGCGAGCGATCGGGCCCGCATGTGCACCGGCATCGCCCTCGACGTCGATGGCGGGGTCTTGATCAGCAACGACATTCCCTATGACGAATATTTCGGCAAGATGACCTGAGCGGCGCCAACGCACCGCTTGGCCGCCCACCCGACCCTCTCCCCGCGAGCGGAGAGGAGACAACCAGACGCTATCGGCGCGCCTTGGTATACGGATAGACGATGTCGCCGGTCTTGTACTTGGCAGGCGACAGGATCGACACCGTTTCCGGTCCGCGAAACTGGTCGACGCCGTGACCCTTGATGTCGTGGTACTGGACCCAGATGGGCCGCGCCTCGGTCCACTCGCCGTCGGGGCCGAAAGCGATGTCGCCGACAATCGTGTGAAACGGGTGGCTGTGCATGTATTGGGCGAGCTTGTCGTTGTCGAGCGTCCCGGTCGCGGCGACCGCCTCGGCGAGCACCTGGAACTCGCTGTAGGCGAAGGGCGGCAAGAAGTAGCCGAGCGGGTCGACCCCCGCGGCGCCGGCCCTGGCCTGGTATTTCTTCAGAAAATCCATGACGCCGGGAAATTCCATCGTCTTGACCGGTTCCCACAATTCGACATTGACGACGCCGTTCAACGCCGGGCCGAGCTGGATCTTGATCGCCGCCGCCTGGGCTCCGGCGAGGGCGCCCCCAAGCATGTTGGTCTTGAGCCCGATTTCGCTGACGGAACGCAGGATGCCGACAGTGTCAGACGGGTAGGAGGCGGCATAGACGAGGTCGGGCTGCGCCGCGCCGACGGCGCGCACGATCGGCGTAAAATCGACCGTGCTCGGCGGGTAGGCACGGTCGTAGACGATCTTCATACCCGCGGCCTTGGCTTCATCGCGCGCGCTGTCGGTGGCTTTGTGCTGAAATTCGGCATCGGTGCCGACGATCGCGATCGTCTTCGGCTTCGGCTCCTGCGCCATCGCCAGCACGAAAAACTCGTGCGCGAAGGTCTTCTGCGGGTCCGGGCCGAACGGCAGCATCGAAAAATACCGCGAGTAATGGAACTTATCGTTCGCCGCCAGGGCAAACAGCCCGAAGAACAGCCGGTTGTGGGAGATCGCCACCGGCATTGCCGGCACCGTCAAGTTGGTGCCGTAGCTCGACACCAGCAGGTCGACTTTGTCGATATCGATCAGCTTGGTATAGATCCCCGGCACGTTCGACGGGTTTGACTGGTCGTCGTAATAGACGAGCTTGACCGGGCGGCCCAACAGCCCGCCCTTGGCGTTGACGTCGGCCTGCCAGATCTGCATCGCCAGGAGCCCGGTCTTGCCGACGACGGCAAAGGGTCCGGTCAATTCCATGCTGAACCCGATCGTGATCGGCTCGGCCGCCCGCGCCGTCGATACCGCCGCCAGTAATATCGCGGCGATGCAAGCGCAAAATCCCCGCGTGCCGGTCTTCATACTCGCAATTCCTTCACTTGCGCCGGGGTCAGCCAGCGGGTCTTCGCGCCGCGCAGCAAGAGGTAGAGCTTTGCGGTCTCTTCCAATTCTTCGATCGCATTGACCGCGGCGTCGAGGTTTGCGCCGGCGACGACCGGGCCGTGATTGGCCAGCAGGACCGCGTGATGTTTGCCGGCAAAGCCGCGGACCGCTTCGGCCAATGCCAGATCGCCGGGTTTGAAATAGGGGACGAGCGGCAGCCGGCCGACCCGCATCGCGTAATAGGCGGTGATCGGCGGCAACACGTCGGCGGGGTCGATTTCGACGAGGCACGAGACCGCGACCGAATGGGTCGAATGCAGATGAACGACCGCGCCGGTCCCGGCGCGTTCCTCATACATGACCCGATGCAGAAAGCTCTCCTTGGTCGGCGGATCGCCCGAGGCCAACCGGCCGTCGTCGCCGAGCTTGGACAGCCGGGCCGGATCGAGGCGGCCGAGCGAGGCGTTGGTTGGCGTCATCAGCCAGCCATCCTCGACGCGCAGGCTGATATTGCCCGAGGATCCGGCGGTCAGCCCGCGGTTGAAAATAGAGGCCCCGACCGCGCAGATCGCCTCGCGCTTGCTGGCGTCGCTCAT
>CAVPBN010000029.1:0-84886 GCA_963701815.1 uncultured Alphaproteobacteria bacterium | reverse complement strand
AGCTCAAGAACCGCCGCTCCGGTGAACGCCGGGAGGCGCCGATCGAAGCGGCGCTCGCTCGGCTGACGACAGCATAGGCTTGGAGGGAGGGCTTATGTCCGGCGTCTTGACTGGCGGATGCCTGTGCGGTGCGGCCCGATACGAATATGATGGAGATACGGGCCCTGCCAATTACTGCCATTGTGCCGACTGCAGAAGATGCACGGGCAGCGCTTTCAACATTGGAGTTCGCGTGGAAGTACAGCACCTTCGTATCTTAAGAGGAATCCCTAAGGTATTCACGAAACCCGGCGACAGCGGCAACGAATTGACGAGACACTTTTGTCCAGAGTGCGGTTCACCACTTTATACATCGTCGCCGCAGCATTCCGGCACATATTTTCTAAAAGCAGGGTGTCTTGACGATTGCGACGGTCGTGCACGCCACCCATCAGAGCTGGGTGAAATCACGAGTTCCGTGGGCCACGATCAGCCCGGACTTATCGAGCTTTTCCGAAGGGCCGAGCAACTCCATCCCCCTGGCGTGCAGAATGGGTAGAACGAGCGCGACACCCATCATCTAAGTGCAACATGCGACTGGGAAGGCGTTTTGAGTTGGCCGTCAAAGAGATCGAACCCGAAACAAGCGCCGGGCAGGCGAGCTTCGACATGGCGAATTTACGGCCCGATCGCACGGGATTGCCGTTTGTGGTGTTTATTTCGCAAAAGGGCGGGGCGCGGCACGACGTTCGGGTCAAGCTTGCGCGCGCCGCAAAGGTCCGCCCATCGGACATGATTACCGTCGCGGTTCGCCCTTCGCCCCACATCGTGCGGGGCCGGATCAGCGCTCGCGAATTCGAGCTCGTCAAACGGTGGATAGAACTGAACGAGCGTGCTCTGACCGATTATTGGAATGGGGTGATCGAATACACCGAGGACGTGCTGGACGCGATCAAACCACTCGCCGAAGCAGACCGCCGGTGATCTTCGATGCTTTCGAGCGGATGGTTGCGTTCCGCTATCTGCGGGCGCGGCGCCAGGAAGGGTTCGTCTCGGTCATCGCGATCTTTTCGCTGCTCGGGATCGCCCTCGGCGTCGCCACGCTGATTATCGTGATGTCGGTCATGAACGGGTTTCGCGCCGATCTGCTCGGCCGCATCCTCGGTCTGAACGGCGCTTTGGGCGTTTATGCCGAGTCCGGTCCGCTCGCCGGTTTCGCGGCCGCGGCACAAAAGATCGAGCGGCTTCCCGGTGTCACCGCTGCGCTCCCGGTGGTCGAGGGACAGGTCATGGCGACCACCGGGTTCGGCGCTGCGGGCGCGCTGGTGCGCGGGATGCGGCCTGACGACCTGCGCCGACTGAAGCTGGTCTCGGAGCATATCGTCGAAGGCTCGCTCGCCGGTTTCGGCGATGACGCAATCGCCATCGGCGACCGCCTGGCGCGCCGGTTGGGGGTCAGGGTCGGCAGCGCCGTCACCGTGATTTCGCCGCAGGGGACGGCCACCGCTTTTGGCACAATGCCGCGGATCAAGACCTACCATGTCGTCGCCCTGTTCGACGTCGGCATGTACGAATACGACAACAGCTTCATCTATGCCCCGCTCGCCGCTGCGCAGCTGTTTTTCCAGGTCCCCGACGCCGCGACCAGCCTCGAGGTTTTCCTCGCCGACCCCGATCGGGTGCGGGAGCCGGCAAGGCTGATTGCCTCCACCCTCGACCGCCCGCTGCGGATCGTCGATTGGCAGCAGGCCAATTCAAGTCTTTTCAATGCAGTAGAAATCGAACGTAATGTTATGTTTTTGATATTGACCTTGATCATCGTCGTCGCTGCCTTCAACATCATTTCGAGCATGATCATGATGGTGAAGGACAAGGGCCGCGACATCGCCATCCTGCGGACAATGGGCGCCTCGCGCGGCATGATCCTGCGCATCTTCATGCTGTCCGGAGCGAGCATCGGCATCCTCGGCACGGTCGCCGGGCTGTTGCTCGGCATTCTCTTCACGCAAAACATCGAGAGAATTCGTGAAGCCATTCAAAAAATGATCGGAACCGACTTGTTCTCGGCGGAAATCTATTTCTTTACACGGATCCCGGCGCGGCTCGACGCGGGCGAGGTCGCGAGTGTTGCGATCATGGCGCTGGCCCTGTCGTTTCTGGCCACGCTCTACCCGTCGTGGCGGGCAGCCCGCCTCGACCCGGTCGAGGCGCTGCGCTACGAATGACTCTGCCGATGTCGGGGGAGCCGGCGCTCGAATTGCGCGGCGTGCGGCGGGTGTTCAACAACGGCGGCGCCGAGATCGCCGTGCTGGGCGGGATCGACCTCGTCCTGCACGCCGGTGAGGTCGTGGCGTTGGTCGGCCCCTCCGGCGCCGGCAAGTCGACCCTGTTGCATGTGGCCGGTCTGCTCGAACGCCCGGATGGCGGTGCGGTGCTGATCGGCGGCCGGGATTGCGGTGGTCTGTCGGATCAGCAGCGGACCTTGCTGCGCCGCTCGGAACTGGGGTTTGTCTACCAATTTCATCACCTGCTGCCCGAATTCTCGGCGCAGGAAAACGTCATGCTGCCGCAGATGATTGCCGGCATCGGCCGGGCCCGCGCGCGGGGAAAAGCGGCTGATCTGCTGAGCCGGGTCGGGCTGGCGGCGCGCGCCGGGCACCGGCCGGCCCGGCTCTCCGGCGGGGAGCAGCAGCGCGTAGCGATCGTCCGGGCATTGGCCAACGACCCCAAGATCCTGCTCGCCGACGAGCCGACCGGCAATCTCGATCATGCGACCGGCGAGGGGGTGCTGGACACATTGCTCGACCTGGTCCGCCGCACCGGCCTTGCCGCGCTGATCGCCACCCACAACCTCGAACTCACCCGCCGCCTCGACCGCATCGTCGCCCTCGAGGACGGCAGGCTCAGAGCGCTCGCTTAGCCGGTCCGAATCGGCGGGAGCGCGGTCGCCTGTTCAGCGCCGGCCCAGGCGGCGGTTTGCCTGGCGATCGCGGACTTGGCTGGCTTTCCGCCGCGTCCATGCGATGCTGCGGCATGCCGCACGCCGCTTTTATTCATCTGCGCGTCCATACCGCCTATTCGCTGTCGGCCGGGGCGATCCGAATCAAGGAACTGGCGCATTTGTGCCGAACCGAACGGATGCCCGCGGTGGCGATCACCGACACCGGCAATCTATTCGGCGCTCTCGAATTCGCCATCGCCTGCGCCGAGGCCGGCATTCAGCCGATCATCGGCTGCGAGGTGGCTCTCGCGACGCGGGACGAGGGATGCCGGAGGAATATTTCGCCGGGGCGGCCGACCGAGCCGGACCGGATCGTGCTGTTGGTGCAGAGCGAGATCGGGTATCGCAATCTCCTGGCTCTGGTCAGCCGTTCCTATCTCGCCGGCGAGGGATCGGCCGAACCCGCGACCGGTTTAGGCGACCTCGCCGCGGCCGGCGAGGGGCTGATCTGCCTGACCGGCGGGCCCGCCGGTCCGGTCGGCCGTCTGCTCGCCGAAGGTCAAGCCGAGGCGGCCGAGGCTGTGCTGGACCGGCTGCGGGCCGCGTTTCCCGGCCGGCTCTATATCGAGCTGGCTCGCCATGACTCTCCGGGCGAGGCGCACAGCGAGCCGGGTCTGATCGACTTGGCCTACCGGCACGGGCTGCCGCTCGTCGCTACCAATGACGCCTATTTTCCCGACCGCGATTTCTACGAGGCGCATGACGCGCTGATGTGTATCGCGCAGGGCACGGTCGTTGCCGACAATCAGCGCCGGCGCTTGACGCCGCTGCACTATTTCCGGCCGGCGGCGGAGATGCGGGCGCTCTTTGCCGATCTGCCCGAGGCTTGCGACAACACCCTGGTCATCGCCCGGCGCTGCGCCTTCATCCCGCAGCCGCGCCAACCGATCCTGCCGACGTTTCCGACCGGACCCGGCGAGACCGAGGAGGCTGCCCTGCGCCGCGCCGCGCAGGCCGGTCTCGATTCCCGGCTCGCCCGGGCCGGGGTCGACGAGACCGCTTCGCGCCCGTATCGCGAGCGGATCGATTTCGAGCTCGGCACGATCATCGCAATGGGCTTTGCCGGCTATTTTCTGATCGTGGCCGATTTCATCCAATGGGCCAAGCGCGCCGGCATCCCGGTCGGACCCGGACGCGGCTCGGGCGCCGGGTCGGTCGTCGCCTGGGCCTTGACGATCACCGACCTCGACCCGCTGCGCTTCGGCCTGCTGTTCGAGCGGTTTCTGAACCCCGAGCGAGTGTCGATGCCGGATTTCGACATCGATTTCTGCCAGGATCGGCGCGACGAGGTGATCCGCTACGTCCGCGACAAATATGGCGACGACCGAGTGGCGCAGATCATCACCTTCGGGAAATTGCAGGCGCGTGCGGTGTTGCGCGATGTCGGCCGGGTGCTCGGCATCCCCTATGGCCAGGTCGACCGGCTGTGCAAGCTGGTGCCGAACAATCCGGCTCATCCGGTCACGCTCGAGCGCGCGATCGCCGGCGAGCCGGCTTTGCAGCAGTTGCGCGACGGCGACGAAACGGTGGCGCGGCTGATCGAGATCGCGCTGAAGCTCGAAGGGCTCTACCGCCACGCCTCGACCCATGCGGCCGGGGTGGTGATCGGCGATCGGCCGCTGGCCGAGCTGGTGCCGCTTTATCGCGACCCGCGTTCGGATATGCCGGCGACCCAGTTCAGCATGAAGTGGGTCGAATTGGCAGGCCTGGTAAAATTCGACTTTCTCGGGCTCAAGACCCTGACCGTGTTGGCGCGCTGCCTCGAATTGCTGAAGGCGCGCGGGGTGAGGCTCGATCTTGCCGATCTGTCGCTCGACGATCGCGCGAGCTACGAACTTCTGGCGCGCGGCGACAGCGTCGGGGTTTTTCAGGTTGAAGGCGCAGGGGTGCGCGACATGTTGCGCAAGCTGCGCCCCGACCGCTTCGAGGACATCGTCGCCGCCAACGCGCTGTACCGGCCTGGGCCGATGGAGAACATCCCGCGCTACATCGCGGTCAAGCATGGCGAAGAAGCCGCCGACTACCTGCACCCGAGGCTGGAGCCGATCCTCAAAGAAACCTATGGGGTGATGACCTACCAGGAGCAGGTCATGCAGATCGCCCAGGTGCTGGCGGGCTATAGCCTCGGCAGCGCCGACCTGCTGCGGCGCGCAATGGGCAAAAAGATCCAGTCGGAGATGGACGCCCAGCGCCAGCAATTCGTCGACGGTGCCGTGGCGCGTGGGGTGGACCAGCCGCGGGCCGAGCTGATTTTCGACCAGATGGCCAAATTCGCCGGGTACGGCTTCAACAAGCCGCACGCCGCGGCATACGCGCTGATCACCTATCAGACCGCTTATCTGAAGGCGAACCATCCGGTCGAATTCATGGCGGCGCTGATGACCTTGGATCTCGGCAACACCGACAAATTGAACATGCTGCGCCAGGAATTGGGCCGGCTCGGCATCCGGCTGTTGTCGCCCGACATCAACCGCTCGCAGCCGACCTTCTCGGTCGAGAACGATCCCGCGAGCGGGAAGCCCGCGATCCGTTACGCCCTGGCCGCCGTCAAAGGCGTCGGCTTGCAGGCGATGCAAATGCTGGTCGCCGAGCGTGACAAGAACGGCCGGTTCAAGGACCTTTTCGACCTGGCGCAGCGGCTGGACGCCAAAATCTTCAACCGCGCACAGTTCGAAAACCTCGCCAAGGCGGGCGCGTTCGACGCGCTCGATCCCAACCGCGCCCAAACCTTTGCCGCCGCCGAATTGCTGCTGCACGAAGCGTCCCGCACCTCGGCCGAGCGGCAGGACGGGCAGGGCAGCCTGTTCGGCGCCGGACTCGCCGACCGCCCGTCGCTGCCGCAGATCGCGGATTGGCCGCCGGCGGACAGATTGCAGCAGGAATTCGCGGCGATCGGGTTCTATTTGTCGAGCCATCCGCTCGACACCTATGGCCGGAGCCTCGAACGCGCCGGCATCCTGCGCTGGGCCGATCTGCCGGCGGCGTTGGCGGCGAACGGGCCGACCCGGTTCCGGCTCGCCGGCATCGTCATCGGCCGCAAGGAGCGCACCTCGGCGCGCGGCAACCGGTTCGCCTTCGTCCAGATGTCGGACCCGAGCGGGGTTTTCGAGGTGACCCTGTTTGCCGAGATGCTGAGCCAGTCCCGTGCCTTGCTCGACGGCGGCCAGCCGCTCGCCGTCACCGTCGATGTGCGCAGCGAAGAGGAGGCCCTGCGGCTGATGGCGCAAAAAATCGAGCCGCTCGACGACGTGGTCGCCCATGCCGCGGCCGGGCTGCGGGTGTTTCTCGGCGAGGCCGGCGCGCTTACCGGTCTGAAGAGCCTGATCGGCCGCAAGGCGGGCGGCCGCGGGCGCGTCTCGGTCGTGCTCGATCTGCCCGATCGCGAGGTCGAGATCGCCATCCCCGGCGCCTATCAGGTCGACCGCGGCATCTGCGCCGCGGTCAAGTCATTGCCCGGGATCGTCGACGTGCACGATATCTGAGAATTTTGATGGCGTGGCCGGCGTCGCCTCGCCTGCCGGCTGCCCTCCAACGTGTCCTATCGATAATGCGCGAATGATATTATTGTGCTATTGACAACGATCGCCGAATAACCGATACTGCACCCTGCCTCCGGCGTCACCCGGTCGCTGATCCGGAAAAGCGGGGTCCGATAAATGACGATCGACAGCGGCGAGGCGGTATTTTCGGGCGGTCTTCGGTCGCTGCGAACCGCGATGGTGGTTTGGCGGTCGACCGAGGCGCTGCTCCCCGACCCCGACAAGCGGCGACCGGAGAGTTCGCTGCGAATTGGCCGGCTGGCCGCCAGCATCCTTGCGTTTGGCGTCGATGTCCCGATCGTCGTCGACAGCGGGCTGCGGGTGATCGAAGGAAATGGCCGATTGGCGGCGTGCCGGCGTCTCGGCTGGCCGCGAGTTCCGACGATCGGCCTCGACGATCTCGACGACGCGCATCGGCGCGCCTTGGCCGTCGCCGTCGATCCCTTTGCGGAAAACGCAAGCTGGAACGACCGATTGCTGGCCTGCGAGCTGAAAACCCGGTGCCTGGACCGGCCTGATCCCGGTCCGGATCAAGCGATCTGAGCGATCGGCACGCCCGACTAAACCGATTGGCGAGCGAGGTGCTGCAACGCCATGATCGCCAGCAGGTACAGCGCGGCAATCGGCGCGGTGAAAATCAGCACCAGCGGGAACAGGTTGCTGCCGTCGAGAAACGCATAAAAGGTGTAGACCAGCACTGCCGCCATCGGCAGCAACGGTATCGCCGCGGCTCTTCGCCAACCGCCGCGCAGCCTCCGCAACAACCAGATTTGCAGCACGAAATAGAGCGGGACGCCGGCAGTTATGGCGAAACCGACGAGATCCGCCGCTAACCCTTCCGCGCTCTCCATTGAAACTCTCCCGGCTGGGAAAACGGAAGACCAGGTGAGGAGTAGGCGTCTGACGACCGTCAGATATCCGAGTTGCGATTTGGTTGACGTGTCCCGTTGTGCCGACCACCGGGAACCGACGCCGCCGACGGGGCTGTTCAGCCCTGCCGGGCGGCGCGGACAAGTTGCTCGGGCCTGACCGGCGTCGCATTCACCTCGACGCCGAACGGGGCGAGCGCATCGCAGACCGCGTTGGCGATCGCCGCCGGAGGCGCCACAGCACCCCCTTCGCCGACGCCTTTGACGCCGAGCGGGTTGAGCGGCGACGGCGACTGTTGATGTACGATCTTGATCGGCGGGACGTCGCCGGCGTTCGGCAATGCGTAATCCAGCAACGATCCGCTGAGGAGCTGGCCGTTGGCGTCGTAAGCGATGGCTTCGCAGAGAATGCCGCCGAGGCCCTGGACAGTGCCGCCGGCGATCTGGCCCTCGACCAGCATCGGGTTGACGACGACGCCGCAATCATGGGCGACCGCGTAATCCGCGACCGTCACCCGGCCGGTCTCGCGGTCGGCCTCGACGATAGCGGCATGCGCGGCATAGCTCCAGGTTACGGTCGGCGGCTGCCAGTAACAGGTCTCCTCGAGACCGGCCTCGACCCCCGGCGGACGAGTGATCTCCCAGCCGGGCCGGGCCGCCTGCGCCACTTGGGCGAGGCTCACCTGCGCGCCCGGCACACCCACGACACCGACGCCGCCGCCATCCGGTCCCGGGCGCAATTCGAGATCGGCGGGGGCGCATTCGAGCAGGTGCGCGGCGATCGAGAAGACCTTCTCGCGCAACCGCCCGCTCGCAGCATGCATCGCGGCGGAAGCCGTGACGGTGCTGCGGCTCGCCATAGTGCCGAAGCCGATCGCGATCGCCGCGGTGTCGGCGAAAGTCAGGACGACGTCCTCGGGAGCGACCTTCCACAAATCGGCGACGATCTGAGAAAAGATCGTCTCCATCCCCTGGCCCTGCGGGGCTGCCCCGCACGAGACGTATATCTTCCCCGACGGGTCGACGCGGATAAAGGCGCTTTCGAACGGTCCGACCCCGGTGCCTTCGACATAGCAGCCGATCCCGAGCCCGAGATAGCGGCCCTCCTGCCGCGCCGCAGCCTGCCGCCGGCGGAACGCGGCGACCCCGCCGACCGCGTCGAGCGCTTTTTGCAGGGCGCCCGGATAGTCGCCGCTGTCGTAGACGATCGGCTCGCCGTCGCGATACGGGACGCCGACCCGATACGGCATCTCGTCGGCGCGGATCATGTTGCGGCGGCGCGCCTCGGCCGGTTCCAGGGCCAGGCTGCGCGCGACCAGGTCGATGGTCCGCTCCATGGCGAAGGCGGCTTCGGGGCGTCCGGCGCCGCGATAGGGCGCGTTCGGGACCTTGTTGGTCGCGACGATCCGACCGCTCGCCGCCCAGTTCTCGATCTTGTACGGGCCGGTCAGATGGACCGCGGTGTTGTAGGCGACCCCCGAACCGATCGGGTTCCAGGCGCCGCCATCGACGAGGTAGTCGTCGCGCAAAGCGACGATACGGCCGTCATCGTCAAAACCGACTTCGACATCGTGCAGTTGGTCGCGCGAATGCGTCGCACTCATCAGGTGCTCGCGCCGGTCCTCGATCCATCGCACCGGCCGGCCGATCTTGCGCGCGAGAAAGGCGATCAGCAGGTCTTCGGGATAGACATGGCCCTTGCCGCCAAAACCGCCGCCGACATCGAGCGCGACGCAGCGCACCCGCGCCTCGGGCAGGCCGAGGAGGGATGCCGCTTCGCGGCGGACAAAGTGGACCACTTGGGTCGAGGACCAGATCGTCGCCGAGTCGGTGCGCGGATCGTAGGCGGCGACGACGCCCCGGCACTCCATCGGCACGGCGGCGTAGCGGTGGTGGTAGAAACGCCGCCGCAGCCGGTGGCGGGCGCCGGTCATTGCCAGATCGCAGTCGCCCCTGCCGACCGAGAAGGCGCCGATCAGATTTGTCCCGTATCGTTCGTGGACGATCGGGCTGTCGGGGCGCAAACCCGCCTCCGGGTCGACCACCGCCGGCAGCTCTTCGAGATCGCAAATTATCCGTTCGGCCGCATCCTCGGCCTGGTTGCGGCTCTCGGCGACGACGATCGCCATCGCCTCGCCGACGTGGCGCACCTTGTCATGCGCCAGGATCGGCTGCTGCGGATTGAGGAATTTGTGCTGGATTACCGTAGCCCATTTGCTCGGCATCGAGATCTGGCCTTCGGGCACCGGCGGCAGCATCCGCAGCAGATCCGCGCCGGTGAAGGCGGCCAACACGCCGGCTGCCGCAGCGGCGCGGGACACATCGACCGATCGGATACGAGCGTGCGCCATCGGGCTGCGCACCAGGACGGCATGGGTCATGCGCGGCAGGACGAGGTCGGCGATGAATTGGCCCTGCCCGGTCAACAGCCGGCGGTCTTCGCGCCGCAACAGCGAGCGCCCGACATAAGGAGGTCCGATGTCGTCCATCCGGGAAGCTCCGTGCCGCTGGGGGATCCGAATCCCCCGCCATGCTACGCGATCGATCGGGCGCGGCTCAGGTCGCGAACTGCTCCTTGAAGACGCGCTCTTCGAGGTTGGCCTCGTGGTCGAACAACAAGGTCATCGCGATTTCGCGGTTCTCGTGGATCTCGACGGCGATCACGTCGCGCGCTTCGGTGAAATCGGCGACGGCGCTGACCGGCCGCTTATCGGTTTCGATCGCATCGATCGCGACCCGCGCCTCGTGACGCAACAGCGCGCCGCGCCAGCGCCGCGGCCGAAACGCGCTGATCGGGGTCAACGCCAGGACGCCGGCGCCGAGCGGGATGATCGGCCCGTGCGCCGACAGGTTGTAGGCGGTGCTGCCGACCGGCGTCGCGACCATAATGCCGTCGGCCATCAATTCGTCGATCCGCACGACGCCGTCGACCTTGATCCGCAGCTTTGCCGCCTGGCGCGTCTCGCGCAGCAGCGAGACCTCGTTGAAGGCCAGCGCGCGATGCCGGGCGCCGGCAACGTCGTGGGCGACCATTTCGAGCGGGTGCAGCACGACCGGCTGGGCTTCGGCGAGCCGCTCGAACAGCCCGTCCGGCCGATAGAGGTTCATCAGAAAGCCGACGCTGCCCCGGTGCATGCCGTAGATCGGCACGCCCTGCGGCAGAAATCGATGCAAGGTCTCGAGCATGAAACCGTCGCCGCCGAGCGAGACGACGATCTCGGCCCGTTCGGGCTCGACCCAGGAATACCGGCTCTGCAATTCGGCGAGCGCCGACTGGGCGGCCTCGTTTTCGGCCGCGACGATCGCGATCCGCGGGGCAGGTCCACGCGGTGTCGGAACGCTCACCCGCCGGTCACGCTCATGTGGCGGGCGACGGCAGGCCGCTGGTGACGGCGGTCGATGATGAAATCATGGCCCTTCGGCTTGCGGCCGATCGCTTCGCGAATGGCGGCATCGAGCGCCTCGTCGCCCTCGGATCGGCGCAGCGGCGTACGCAGATCGGCCGCATCCTCCTGGCCGAGGCACATATAGAGCGTGCCGGTGCAGGTCAGCCGCACCCGATTGCAGCTTTCACAGAAATTGTGGGTCAGCGGGGTGATGAAGCCGAGCCGCCGGCCGGTCTCGCGCACCGTCGCATAGCGCGCCGGACCGCCGGTGCGGTAATCGCTGTCGTCGAGGGTCCAGCGCCGCTGCAGACGGGCGCGAACCATAGACAGCGGCAGATATTGGTCGAGCCGGTTCTCGCCGCCGATCTCGCCCATCGGCATGACCTCGATAAACACCAGGTCGAAACCCTGGTCGCCGCACCAGGCCACCAGATCGTCGAACTCGTCTTCATTGACGCCGCGCAGCGCCACGGTGTTGATCTTGACCGCGAGACCGGCGGTCTTGGCGGCGGCGAGGCCTTCGAGCACGATTTCGAGCCGGCCGCGGCGGGTGATTTCGGTGAATTTCGCCGGGTCGAGCGTGTCGAGCGAAACATTGACGCGGCGGACCCCGCAATCGGCCAGTGCCGCGGCATGGCGGGCGAGCTGGCTGCCGTTCGTCGTCAGGGTCAATTCGTCGAGCGCGCCGGCTTCGAGATGGCGGCCGAGCGAGCGGAACAGGGTCATGATGTCGCGGCGAACCAGCGGCTCGCCGCCGGTCAGGCGCAGTTTTCTGACGCCGAGCCGGATGAAGGCGCTGCACACCCGGTCGAGCTCTTCGAGGGTCAGCAGCTCGGCCTTCGGCAGAAAATTCATCTCTTCCGCCATGCAGTAGACGCAGCGGAAATCGCAGCGGTCGGTGACCGATACGCGCAGATAGGTGATGGTCCGTCCAAACGGGTCGATCATGCAGTTCTCGTTCGCGGCGCAGCCTGTCTCGTTAAGATAGGGCGGCGGCCCGGCAATGTCGCCCCCGATCTCGCTATCGCCGCTTCAGCCGCGCGGCTCCTCGGGGAACCAGTCGCCGAGCACCTGCTCTTGTGTGTACCGGACGCGCCGCAGCACGTTCGCGTCGACCTCGTCGATCTCTGCCTGCTCTTGCAGCTCGCTGATCGCCAGCTCGGTTCCTCGCCGGGCTTCCTGCTCGACCATGCGGCCCAGTTCCGCCTTCAGGCTTGGATTGTCCTCCAGGCGCCTTGCGATCTGGACGCGCGCGAGACGGATCGTGTTCCGCCAGCCGGCACGCGGCTCGACTGCCGGCGAATGGTCGAGCTTGGCCAGATGCTGGATGATCCGCATGATGTGGCTGCTGACGGCGGATCGTTGCGATCTGCCCAAATCCTCGATCTCCTCCGCCAGATTCTCCCAGTCCAGACGCCGGTTCGAGCCGTCGCGCCTCGCGGCTCGCAAGGCCGCAGCCTGCTGCTCGGACCAGGCGAGGAAATCCTTGTCGTAGAGCGATTTCGGTTGCGCCATGTCGGCTCCCTTCGATCCGCTACCCTAGCACAAAACATGGGATCGCCCGCTTGCGGCGGAAGCCGCCCGCCCCCATCATCGGCTGATGCAGGAATTGACCGTCCGCCCCGATCCCGACGACCCGCGGCTGACCCGCTCGGTTGCCGGCATCGACCAGGAAGGCAAGGCGATCGAGACCAGGGTCGTCATGGAGCGGCCGCTGACTCTGTTCCTGAACGGGCGCGAGATCGTCACGATGATGACGATCGGCGACCATCCCGACTGGCTCGCGGTCGGCTATCTGATCAATCAGAACATGCTGCGCACCGACGACCGGATCACCGGCATCGATTACGACGAGGAACTCGAGACCGTCGTCGTCCGCACCGATTGCGAGACCGATTTCGAGGATAAGCTCAAGAAGAAGACGCTGACCTCGGGCTGCGCCCAGGGCACCGTGTTTGGCGATCTGATGGAAAAATTCGACGAGGTCCGGCTCGACCCCGGCGCGGTGCTGCGCACCTCGTGGCTCTATGCGCTCTCCCGCAAGATCAACACCGCACCCAGCCTCTATCTCGCCGCCGGGGCGATCCATGGCTGCGTCTTGTGCGAGGAGGACCGGCCGCTCCTCTATATGGAGGATGTCGGCCGGCACAACGCGATCGACAAGATCGCCGGCTATATGCGGCTCTTCGATGTCGCGCCCGCCGGCAAGATTTTTTACACGACCGGCCGGCTGACCTCGGAGATGGTGATCAAGACGGTGCAGATGGGCGTCCCGATCCTGATCTCGCGCTCGGGCTTCACCGCCTGGGGCGTCGATCTGGCGCGCCAGGCCGGGCTGACCCTGATCGGCCGCGCCAAGGGCAGGCGCTTTGCGGCGCTCGCCGGCAGCGAACGCATCATCTTCGACAGCGATATCCGAGCCGTGGCGGACGAGCCGCCGCGGTTCGCCCGGAAATCGAGCCGGCCCGACGAGGAGGCGGCGTGAAGGTTGTCGGTCTGCTGCTCGCCGGCGGCCGGTCGCGGCGCATGGGCGGCGGCGACAAGACGCTGCGGCCGCTCGGCGGCGTGACCCTGCTCGACCGGGTCATCGGGCGGCTGCGGCCGCAGGTCGAGACGCTCGTTCTCAACGCCAATGGCGATCCGGCCCGCTTTGCCCGGTTCGGCCTGCCGGTAATTCCCGACGGCGTTGCCGATTTCGCCGGCCCGCTGGCCGGGGTGCTGGCCGGGCTCGACTGGGCGGCGGCGCAACCGCCCGGATTGCTGCTGCATCGTCAGCGTCGCGACCGACGCGCCGTTTCTGCCGCGCGATCTGGTGGCGCGGCTGGCGCAAGGCCTCGCCGAGGCCGACGCCGATCTTGCCTGCGCCGCCTCGGGCGGACGCTCGCACCCGGTGTTCGGGCTGTGGCCGGTCCGGCTGCGCGAGGACCTGCGGCAGGCGGTGGTCGCGGAAGGGGTGCGCAAGGTCGACCAATGGACCGCAGGCCACAAGCTCGTGACGGTGCCGTTCGCCGTGCACCCGGTCGACCCGTTCTTCAACGCCAACCGGCCGGAGGATTTCGCCGCCGCCGCGGCGCTGCTCGCCGCTATTGAAACAGCTTGAGCGCGTTGAGCGCGGTCTGGACGACGCCCCAGACCAGCGGGATGCCGACAAACCCCCAGGCGAGAAACAGCTTCGTCGCGTTGCCCGACATCATTGCCTCCCGAATACCGGCGCGCCTTCGACCTCGTCGTCGGCCGCCATCGCCTTCATGTGGTGGCGTGCGCTGACCGCTCCGACAAAGGCGTTGCAGGCGAGGCCGACGACCAGCAGCACCGCCATCACGTACATCGTGACGTTGTAGGCCTGGGCCTTGGCCACGCCGTGCATCAGATTGTACTCGCGGATGTAGTTGACCAGCACCGGGCCGAAGATGCCGGCCATCGACCACGCGGTCAGCAAGAGCCCGTGGATGGCGCCGACATAGCGGGTGCCGAACATGTCGCGCAGATACGCCGGCACCGTGGCAAAGCCGCCGCCATACATGCTGATGATGACGAGGAAACACAGCACGAACAGCGAGACGTTGCCCGCCTGCCCGGCATGCGGCACCGCCGAATAAAGGATGATCCCGAGGATAAAGAACACAAAATAGGTGTTCTTGCGCCCGAGATAATCGGAGACCGACGCCCAGAAGAAACGCCCGCCCATATTGAACAGGCTCATCAGCCCGACAAATCCGGCGGCCGCGGTGACGGTGACGCGCCCCGGGAACATTTCCTGGCTCATCGCCGACGCCTGGCCGAGCACGCCGATGCCGGCGGTCACGTTCAGGCACAGCACCCACCAGATCAGCCAGAATTGCGGGGTCTTCAGCGCGTGGTAGACGAAGACGTTCTCCCTGGTGACGAGCCGCGTCGATTGCGTCGGCGCGACATAGCCGGCCGGCAGCCAGCCGGGCCGGGGGACGCGGACGATCGCCGCACCGACCATCATGAAGCAGAAATAGATGATGCCCATGACGATGAAGGTCTCGGCGACCCCGACATGGGTCGGCGACGCGAACTTGCTCATCAGCCAAACCGACAGCGGCGCGGCGATAAAGGCGCCGCCGCCGAAACCCATGATCGCCATGCCGGTCGCCATGCCGGGCCGGTCGGGAAACCATTTGATCAAGGTCGAAACCGGCGAAATGTAGCCGATGCCGAGCCCGAACCCGCCGAGGACGCCATAACCGAAATAAATGATCCAGATATTGTGCAGATAGGCGCCGATCGCCGACAGAAAGAAGCCGCCGGCCCAGCACAAGGCGGCGGTGAACATCGCCCGGCGCGGCCCGCCCTCCTCGACCCAGCGCCCGAGCAATGCCGCCGAGACGCCGAGAAAGAAGATGCCGAGGCTGAAGATCCAGCCGAGTTCGGTCAACTTCCAATCCCCCGGCGCCGATTTTGCGATGCCGATCAGCCTGGTCATCGGCAGGTTGAAGACGCTGAAGGCGTAGGCCTGGCCGATGCACAGATGGACGCACAGCGCCGCCGGCGGGATCAGCCATCGGCTGTAGCCGGGCGGCGCGACAATCTGCTCCTTATCGAGCCACGAAAAGACCGACACGTTTTGCTCCCTGCGATGCGACTGCGCCCGTATGGACAGCGTCCAGGACGGTTGACATTCGTTATTATTACGCATCGGCGGTATAGCACGTCCATTCCCAAGATGCATACGATTGCATGCCGCCCAGCCGACGCGGCGTTTCTACGCATCTCCGCCGCCCGATAAAGCGACCGATGCCGCCCTCCGACGATCATTAAGGGTGGCTGCCCGTTGCCGAGACGCCAAGCGCGTGCCAGCATCGAGCGATGAGCCAGATCGACATCCGAGTCTTGGAGCTGCTGACCGCCCGCCTGTGTCATGAACTGGTCGGCCCGATCGCGGCCGTCGGCAACGGCGTCGAACTGCTCGTCGAAGAGGGGGCCGGTTTCTCGAACGAGGCCGCAACGCTCGTCGCCGACAGCGCGCGCCGCGCCGGCAACCGGCTGCGATTCTACCGGTTCGCTTACGGTTTCGGCGGCGACGGCGAGTTCTTCGGGGCCGCGCCGTGGGATCTGGCAACCGGCCTTTTCGACGCCCCGAAGATCGAATGCGAGTATCCGGCGCCGCTTCGCTCGCTGTCGCCGGCCTGGCACAAGTTCTGCTGCAACCTGTTGTTGCTCGGCGCCGAGAGCCTCCCGCGCGGCGGCCGGCTCGCGCTGACGATGGGGGCAGGCGGCCCCGATCTCGAAGCGATCGGCGATGCGGCCGCGCTGCCGCCGGAAAAAGCTGCGGCCATGATCCTGGCCACCCCGACAGATGCGCTGACGCCACGCACGATCCAGGGCTATTTCACCGGCCTGCTTGCGCGGGCGCTGAGCTGTCGGCTGGTCGTCGGCGCAGCGCTGCCCGGGAGGTTTCGCCTGGGCACGATCGCGCTCGCCGGTTAGGCTGCCGCAGTACCGTGATGCGATCGGACGTCGGGCGGGGCCGTCTCCGGCGCCGGGACGGGTGCAGCGACGGCGGCTTCGAGCGGGTCGCGCAATACATATCCGCGGCCCCAGACGGTTTCGATGTAATGTTTTCCGCCGGTGGCCTGCGCCAGTTTCTTGCGCAGCTTGCAGATGAAGACGTCGATGATCTTGAGCTCGGGCTCGTCCATCCCGCCATAGAGATGGTTCAGGAACATCTCCTTGGTCAAAGTCGTGCCCTTGCGCAGGCTGAGCAGTTCGAGGATGCCGTATTCCTTGCCGGTCAGGTGCAGCGGTCGATCGTCCACCTCGACAACGCGGGTGTCGAGATTGACGATCAGCTTGCCGGTGCGGATGACCGATTCCGAATGACCCTTGGAGCGGCGCACGATCGCCTGAATCCGCGCGATCAGCTCACGCCGATCGAACGGCTTTGTCAGAAAATCGTCTGCGCCGAACCCTAAGCCCTTGAGTTTGTGAGAAAGTTCGGCGAGGCCGGAAAGGATCAGGATCGGCGTGTGGACGCGCGCGGAACGCAGCCTGCGCAACACCTCGTACCCGTCGATATCCGGCAGCATCAGATCGAGCAGGATGATGTCGTAGTCGTAGAGCTTGCCGATCTCCAGCCCGTCCTCGCCGAGATCGGTCGTGTCGCATATGAAATTCTCTTTCTTGAGCATCATCTTGATGCTGGCGGCGGTGGATGAGTCATCCTCGACAAGAAGCACGCGCATCAGAGCCTCCAGGGGAACGTTCGGCAATCTAAACCGGTGTCAGCGTAGTTAACCATTATCTCAGATAGTTAACATATCGTTATCAGAGAGTCAACATTCGTAGTCCTGCAGATCTCTCTGACAACCTAACGTAGCAAATAGATCGCCCTTGGCCTGTGATAGCTAATCGATGCGCCAACGACAGTCCATGCAGAGTCGCGCTATGGGATTCTGCGAGATTTTGAGGCAGGCGGACCGCCGCGCATCCCCGGCGGCGTGTTGCGTCGTTGCGGAAACGGGATCGCGGCGCAGTCGCGCGCCGGGATCTTTCCGCAAATTTCCGGTTTGTTCGAATAGGAAGCGGACGCGCGCGGGATCTGTCGTCGATCGGTTGGTCCGTCTTGCACGAGGCGCTGATAAAGTGTTCGGCAAACCCGAAGCGCGAGCCGGTTCGCAGCGGCCGGCGAGAGACTTGGCGTCTGCGTTTCGGCGGGCAGCGCGGTCTCGCGCGGTCCTCGGCCGGCGTTTTCGGCTTGCGCTGCCGAGCGAGAGACCTTCACCTGCGCAGGCGGGTTTGAGATGGGGGCGACAATGGATCTTCAGCTTGTCGGCAAGACCGCGCTCGTCACCGGGGCGAGCATGGGGATCGGCCGCGCGATCGCTCGGGGGCTCGCCGCCGAGGGCGTCAAGGTCGCCGCGGCGGCGCGCCGCCGCCCTCTCCTCGACGAGCTTGCCGAACAGATAGAGCGCGGGCAGGGGCCGCGCCCGGTGTTGATCGCCCAGGACATCATGGTCGAGGACGCGGCGAGACGGTTGCGCGACGCGGCTGTTGCCGGGCTCGGCCATGTCGACATCCTGGTGAATTGCGCCGGCGGCAGCCGCCCCTTGCCGGTCGATGCGGCGGAGGAGAAGTGGGAGGAGGCGATGACGCTCAATTTCACCCGCCAGCGCCAGCTCGCTCATGCGCTGTTGCCGCAGATGATCGCGCGCCGCTGGGGCCGGATCATCAACATCTCCGGGAAGTCGGAGCCCGAGGGGTTGAATGCGGCATTCTCGGCCAAGGCGGCGGTCCACGCCTGGGCCAAGGGGCTGTCTCGCGAGGTCGGAAAATTCGGCATCACGGTCAATTCGATCCCGCCCGGGCGCATCATGAGCGAGCAGATCCGCCGCAATTATCCCGAGGAATACCGCAAAAGCCACGCCGCGGCCGAGATCCCGGCCGGCGCCTACGGCGAACCCGAAGACCTCGCCGCGCTGGCGGTATTTTTGGCCTCGCCGCTGGCGCATTACATCACCGGCGCCGTGATCCCGGTCGACGGCGGCCTGCGCCGCTATGCCTTTTGAGCCGGCCATGCCGATCGGCATCCCCGAAAAGCCGTTCGAACCCCGAGCCCGGTGCCCGCTCGACGGCGTGCGGGTCGTCGACATGTCGCGCCTGGTATCCGGCAACATGGTCAGCCTGCAGCTCGCCGATTTCGGCGCCGAAGTCATCAAAATCGAGGACCCCAGGCGCGGCGACCCGCTGCGCGCCTGGCAGACGAACGGCATCAGCGTTCATTGGAAGGTCTATTCGCGCAACAAGAAGAGCGTGGCGCTGAACCTCAAAGACCCGCGCGGGCGCGAATTGCTGGCCGATCTGATCGCCGGAGCGCAGGTGCTGATCGAGAATTTCCGCCCCGGCACGCTCGAGGCGATGGGCCTCGGCCCGGAGATCCTGCACCCTCGCAACCCTGGCCTGGTCATCCTGCGGGTGTCCGGCTGGGGGCAGGACGGTCCCTATCGCGACCGGCCGGGTTTCGGCACATTGATCGAGAGCATGTCGGGCTACGCCGCCCGAACCGGCTTTCCCGATCGCGAGCCGGCCTTGCCGCCGACGGCCTTGGCGGACATGGTGGCCGGGCTCTACGGCGCGATGGCGGTGCTGGTCGCCCGCCGCGAGGTCGAGCTCAAGGGCGGCAAGGGACAGATCATCGATTTGCCGTTGCTCGATCCGCTGTTTTCGTTCATCGCCACCGAGGCGGCGATCTACCGCCTGACCGGCGAAGTCCGCGAGCGCACCGGCAGCCGGTCGGAGACGACCTCGCCGCGCAACGTCTTTCGCACCAGGGACGGGCGCTACATCGGCATCTCCGCCTCGATCCAGGCGATGGCCGAACGGCTGTTCCGGGCGATCGGCCGGGCGGACATGATCGCCGATCCGCGGTTTCGCACCAACAGCGACCGGGTCAGACAACGCCTCGGCGTGCGAGGCGCCGATCGTCGCCTTCATCGGCGCGCGCACGCTTGCCGAAAACATGGACGTCTTCGAGCGGGCCGAAGTCACCGCGGCGCCGGTCTACGACATCGACCAGTTCATGGCCGATCCGCATGTGATCGCCCGCGAGATCCTGGTCGACCTGGCCGATGACGAGATGGGATTGCTGCCGATGCACAATGTCATTCCCCGGCTTTCCGAAACGCCCGGCCGCCTGCGCCGCCCGGCGCCGGCCCTGGGCGAGCATACCGCCGAGATCCTGGGCGGGCTCGGTCTCGACCGCGCCGCGCTCGACGGTCTCGCCCGCGATGGCGTGATTGCTTTGGGAGAGCGGCGATGAATCTCGGCCTGCCGGTGTGGCGCTCGCTCTTGTTTGTGCCGGTGACGGTGCCCCGCTTTGTCGAGGGGGCGGCGCGGCGCGGCGCCGATGCGATCATCCTCGATCTCGAAGACAGCATCGCCGCCTCCGAGAAAGAGCGCGCCCGCACGCTGGTGCCGCAAGCCGCCGCTATCGTCGCGCGCGGCGGTGCGGATGTCGTCGTCCGCATCAACCGGCCATGGCGCCTCGCGGTGCGCGATATCGAGGCGGCGGTCGGGCCGGGCGTGCAGGCGCTGGCCTTGCCCAAAACCGACAGCGCCGACCATGTGCGGCATGGCCGCCGAGGTGGTGGACGAGGTCGAGGCCGAGCGCGGCATGATGCCGGGCGCGACGCGTCTCATCGCCATGGTCGAGACCGCGGCGGCGTTTTTTCGCTTGGCCGAGATCGCCCGCGCCCATCCGCGGCTCTGCGCGCTCACCCTGGGCGCCGAGGATTTCGCCACCTCGGCCGGCATCATGGCCGAGCCCGAGGCGTTGACGATGCCGAAGCAGACGGCGGTGTTCGCCGCCCGCGCCGCCGGCATCATGCCGCTCGGCTTTATCGGCTCGATCGCCGAGTTTCACGATCTCGACGGCTTCCGCCAGACGATCCGCCGCTCGCGCCGGTTCGGCTTTATCGGCGCCTCGGTCATCCATCCGAGCCAGGTTGCGATCCTCAACGAGGAGTTCCGCCCGGGCCCGGAAGAAGTCGACCACGCCCGCCGCGTGCTGGCGGCCTACGAGAAGGCGCTGAGCGAAGGGGTGGGCGCCGTCACCGTCGACGGCAAGATGATCGACGTGCCGGTCGTCGAGCGCGCCCGCCTGCTGGTCGAACGCGACCAGGCGATCTCCGCCCGCGAAGCCCGGATGAGCCAGCTCACGACCAAATAAAATCGACGAAATCCTCGGCGAGGCGGAGTTGACCGTCCAACACCGGCTACCGGGTTCCCGTTGCCAAAGCCGCTCGATAAATGGCGGCGAAGAACCAGAACGGCATCACCGACCCGGCGGCTTTGTTACCTGGAAGCTCTGCCGGCCCTCCATGTGGCGCATCCAGTCCTGCAATTTGGGGTGTTCGGCCAAGGGCCCGCGGCCGTCGGGCACGTTGGCGAAATAATGGAGCAGCGGGATCGCCATCAGGTCGGCGAGGCTGACGCGGTCGCCGGCGAGAAACCGGTGATCCGCCATCAGCCGGGCGATCTCGCCGAGGCAAAGACGCGCCCGCGGCAGCGCGGCGGCGATCGCTGCTTCGTCGGGAGTGCCGCCCAGGCGCGGCACCAGCATTCGGTTGTAAAGGATCGTCGCAGCGATGCTCGGCCACGCATAGGCGTCGACGATGCCGATGATCTGGTTCATCCGCGACCATTCGTGTACGTCTTCGGGCTGCAGCGGCGCCCCCGGAAAGCGCTCGTCGACATAACGCATGATCGCCTGCGTCTCGTAGAGCGCGAAATCGTCATGCTCAAAGGCCGGGACCTTGGCGAAAGGCTGCCGCGACAGATGCGGCTCCTGGTCGAGCGCGCCGAACGGCACCTCGACCAGTTCGTGCGTCACGCCCTTTTCGGCGAGCGCCAGCCGGGCGCTCCAAACATGGCTGCTGCCGGCCGGGCCGTAGACGATCGGGTGGGCCATCTTGATCCTTTCTCGCAGATCCGTTTATTTCTTGATTCCGGGTTCGGCCGACGCCGGCACGGCGGCGGCGCCGTTCTTCAGCAAGGCGCCGAAAATCGCCGCGGCGCTGTCGAGACCCGTGCCCTGACCGCCGGTCGACACCACCGTCTGCGGCACCAGCCGCCCGATCAGCGAGACGATTTCGGGTTTTTCCTGGACGGCTTTGAGGAATTGCTGAACGAGGTTGATCGTCAGCACCCGGTCCTGGCCGAGAACGTCGGCCTGCGCCCTTTGCCCCTGGGCAATCTCTTCGAGCTCGAGCTTCTGGCCCTCGCCGCGCAGCTTGGCCGCATCCTTGTTCTGCGCGGCGACCTGGACGCCGATCAGCGCCTCGACGAGCTGGTGCTGCTGCTCGGCGGTCGCGCGCGCTTTTTCGGTTTCGATCCGCTGCGACTGGGCCTTCTGCTCCTGCTGGTAGGTCAGCTGGAGCTGATCGGCCAATTGCTGGCGCAGCCGCGAGATCAACAGCTCGGGCGGCAACGCCACGTCGCCGAACTTGACCTCCTTGATGACGATCCCGGCGCGCAATCCCTCGGGCCGGATCGCGTCCTCGACGGCGCGCTCGAGGGTCGCGCGATTGTCGGCGAGATCCAGGACATGGCGCCCGGTGGCCCCGACCACGTTGCGCACGATCGAACGGATGGTCGGGACCATGATGTTGTTTTCGATTTCGTGAAGCCCGCCGACCGCGGCGACGACAAAGGGCGCGTTGTCGGGAGTGACCTGGGCGAGGACCCTGAGTTCGAGCGGCACCTGCCAGCCCTCGACAAAGGGCGTGATCGCCGGGTCGGCCGCACCCGGCGGCACCGGAACATCCTGCGAGCGTTGCGTTTGCGTCAGATTGCCGGCCTGATCGAGGCTGAGATCGATGTAGCGCCGCTTGTAGCCGCCCTTGAATTCCCAGGTCTGCACCCTGGTACTGATCATCGTCACCTTATATGCCGCCTCGTTGACGTAATAGCGGCCGGGTTGCAGCGCCTTTTCCCAGACGCCGATGCAGCCGACCGGGACGAGGATCGCGGTCAGAATTCCCTCGTCGCCTTTTCTTTGATTGGTGATGACCGCTTCGCCGCTCGAATTGGTGAACACGGTCTTTTGCCGGCAGGAGGTCGGTTTTGCCGCCACCAGATTGCCGAATTGCACCGCCGCCACGACATTCGATTTGACGACGCCGACGAAACCCTTGGCCACATCGACCGCATCCCGAATGTCGACGTCCCAAAGATAGGTGTTGAGGCGATAATTCCCCGGCGTCAGGATCGTCGTCTGCGGTCCCCGCTGTCCCTGATGCGTGAGGAAATATTCGGCGTCGAGCATGTCCAACTCATGCCCTGCCGGAAAGGCGTCGGCCAGATACTGATCGGGCTGAAGCGGGGCGCCGTCCTTGGCGCTCAGAAACCCGTATTTGCCCGAGGGAATATACACCACCTTTCTGGTTTCGACCTGATAGATCACGTTGACGAGAAACCAGGGATGCCAGCCCGGGGTCAAAATCTCGGCTTGCGGGCCCTTTTCCCCGTTCGTCGCTATAATGTGCTCGCCGGGCAGCGAGGTAGTGCCGTAAATCTTGTTCAGCACCGCGATTTCATCGGATTCGACGTGTACATAGGAGGTTGCGGCGAGACAGAGCAGCGCGATCGCCACGAACAGCACCCGCAGCAGCAGCGACAAGCTGCGGAAGTCCGGCCGGGTCCGACTGACAAAGAGGCCGAGAATGCTGGGTGCGACGGCGGCCAGGACAAGATACAACAGCGCCACGACCACCCAAAACATCGGATCCTCCCGTCAAATCGAGCGGGACCTTCGGCCGGGCCCTCGATTTTGTCGGTTTTCTGCCGTCTCCCAGCCCCTGGTTCCGTTGAACTATAGACCGGATGCGCGCACCGGTCAGCCCGCACCGATGGCCGATCTTGCCGCGGCGGCGCAACGGCGGCAAAGCTTGCGGCCCAACGCGCGTCGGCCGCTCAGGCCGGAGTAAGGACCGCGGACTATGCTGGCCCGACGCCGCCGCGGCAGCGCCCGCGACCGCCTTTAGAGCGAAGAGGCCATGGAAGACCTCGTTCAACCGACTCTGGCCTTCATTGCCGCACATTCGGGCTGGGCGGTGGCGGTCATGTTCGTGACCTCGTTCGGCGAGTCGTTCGCCTTTGTCAGCCTGCTGTTCCCCGGCACCTCGTTGTTGATTGCGGCCGGCGCCTTGATGTCGGCCGGCACCTTGCCGTATCTGCCGGTGCTGGCCGGGGCGGTCCTCGGCGCCGTCTTGGGCGATTCGGTCTCGTACTGGATCGGCCGCCGCTTTGGCGCCGGTATCGCCCGGCTCTGGCCGCTCTCGCGCCACCCCGATCTGTTGCCGAGCGGCATCCGGTTTTTTGACAGGCACGGCGGCAAGAGCGTCTTCATCGGCCGGTTCTTCGGCCCGGTGCGCGCCGTGATCCCGCTTGCCGCCGGCATCCTGCGGATGCCGCCCGATCGTTTCTGGATCGCCAACATCGCCTCGGCGATCGTGTGGGCGCCGATGCTGCTGTTTGTCGGCGACGCGGTCGGGAATGCCGGCGAGCATCTGATCGGATCGGCCAATGCGGCATTGCTGATTTTTGGCGGGCTGACGCTGTTCGGCATCGCCGGAGCGGTCTGGGCGCTGGTGAGATCGGGCCGAAAGGGTCCCTGAGCCGCCTCTTACCGTAACCGCGTCGACTGCCCAGATTGATGACGATCAGCCGATCGCGCGAGCGCCAGTCATCGATGTCCTCTTTCTTCTCCCCGTACCGGCATCAATTCGTCCGCGTCGGCGCCTGCGTGCCGCGGGTCGCAATCGGCGAGCCGCAACGCAACGCCGACAACGTGCTGTCGCTGCTGACTGCCGGACATGACGCGTGCGTCGGACTGATGGTATTTCCCGAATTGTGTTTGTCGGCTTATGCGATCGACGATCTTCTCTTTCAGGATGCCGTGCTCGACGCGGTCGAGCGCCAGGTCGATCGGCTGATCGCGGCGAGTGTGGATCTGTTTCCGATCTTTGCCGTCGGCGCGCCGCTGCGTTGCCGCGGGCGTCTCTATAACTGCGCCCTGGTTGTCCATCGCGGTCGGCTGCTGGGAGTCGTCCCGAAAACGTATCTCCCGAATTACCGCGAATTCTACGAGCGCCGGCATTTCGCCTCGGGCGAAGGCGTTGCCGGGCAGTCGATCGGGATCTCCGGCCGACCATACGCCTTCGGCAGCGATCTGCTGTTTGCCGCCGAGGGCAAGGCGGGGTTTACCTTCCATGTCGAGATCTGCGAGGACCTTTGGGTGCCGCAGCCGCCGAGTTCTCGGGCGGCAACGGCCGGCGCCGAGATCCTGCTCAATCTTTCGGCCAGCAACATCACGATCGGCAAAGCCCGGATGCGGCGGCTGCTGTGCGCCTCGCAATCGGCGCGCTGCATTGCCGCCTATGCCTATTCTGCGGCGGGCGCCGGCGAGTCGACGACCGATCTCGCCTGGGACGGCCAGGCCGGCATCTTCGAGTTGGGCGACGGGCTCGCCGAGACCGAACGATTTGCCGCGGGACCGGAAATGGCGGTCGCCGATGTCGACCTCGGCCGTATCCGGCAGGAACGGATGCGCACCAACACCTTTGGCGATTGCGAGCGGGCGGCGGCGGGCGCGGCAACCTTCCGCACGATCGGTTCGGACTTTCCCGAACCGCAGGGAAAGCTGCCGCTGCGTCGGGCAGTCGAGCGCTTCCCGTATGTGCCCGCCGACCCGGCGATGCTCGACGACAATTGTTACGAAGCCTACAACATCCAGGTGCAAGGTCTGGCGCAGCGGCTGTCCGCGACCGGGCTCAAAAGGCTGGTGATCGGCGTTTCCGGCGGGCTCGATTCGACGCAGGCATTGATCGTCTCGGCGCGGGCGATGGACCGGCTCGGTCTGCCGCGCACCGATATCCTCGCCTATACCTTGCCGGGTTTTGCCACCGGCGAGCGGACCAAGGCGAACGCCTGGCGGCTGATGCGGGCCCTCGGCGTCAGCGGCGCCGAGATCGATATCCGCCCGATGGCGCGACAGATGCTGCGCGATATCGGCCATGCCGCTGCGACTGGCGAGGCCCGCTACGACGTGACTTTCGAGAATGTCCAGGCGGGGTTGCGCACCGATTATCTATTTCGGCTGGCGAACCATCATGGCGGTCTGGTGGTCGGGACCGGCGACCTGTCCGAGCTGGGGCTGGGCTGGTGCACCTATGGCGTCGGCGACCAGATGTCGCATTACAACCCCAACGGCTCGGTCGCCAAGACGCTGATCCAGCACTTGATCCGGTTTGCCGCGGCTTCGGGCGACTTGGGGAAAGGGGCCGCCGATATCCTTTACGACATCCTGGCGACCGAGATTTCGCCGGAGCTGGTGCCGGCCGGCGCCGATGGTGCGATCCAATCGACCGAGAGCATCGTCGGACCCTATGCGCTACAGGATTTCAACCTCTATTACACGACGCGCTACGGCTTCAGCCCGTCCAAGGTCGCCTATCTGTCATGGAACGCCTGGGCCGATCCCGATCGCGGAACTTGGCCGGCCAATACGCCGGAGGCGTCGCGTCGCGCCTATGCGCTGGCCGAGATCAAGAGCTGGCTGCGGATCTTTTTGATGCGCTTTTTTCAGCTGAGCCAGTTCAAGCGGTCGGCGCTGCCCAACGGCCCGAAAATCTCCTCCGGCGGGTCGTTGTCGCCGCGCGGCGATTGGCGCGCGCCGTCCGATGCGAGCGCTGCGGTCTGGCTCGAGGAGCTCGAAACCGGGGTCCCCGACGAGGAATGAGACGACTGCCGATCGCCTCCTGCTCGCCTGGGCCGCAGGGCGCCTCGTCCACCTCGGCATTGCGAGTTGCCGAAGCGGCTGCGGCGGTTGCCCGGCACCGTGACCGACACCGCGATCGGGAAGTTTTCTCGTCGGCCATAATCCCGTTTTTCCGATCGGCGCAGACCCTGCCGTTGTCGGGCATTACGGGCGCAGCACCGCGGCCATCACCGCTGACAATAACGACAGCAAGAATTATTAACCATAAATGTTGCCGGCTTAACTATCAATTTTGCAGAGGATTAGGCTCGCTCAGGTTAGATTTGGTGACAGACAGAAACGATCCGATGAGCGAGGGAAACCGGTCATGTCCCAATACGACGAGTGTGACGATCCAGTTGCCGTCTTCATCCGTACCAATGGTGTGACGCGCTGTCCCACCGCATGCGTGGTCAAAACTCAAGGTACGGTCAGCGTCGCCGATCGCGAAGCCTTGCAACATCGTGCAGCGGAAGCCGAGAGATTGCGGCTGCACCGACGGAACCGAGACCCGCTTGCGGGCTATAGAGGGATCAGGTGACCAACCAAATTCGGTCACCAAAACTCGGCTTCAAGCAGGTGACGACGCCATAAAGCGGTACTGTCGGGTCGTTCCGACATCGGTAAAACACAGACCCTCGCAAACGCATTTCGCAACGACGCGCCTCCGGCTCGGCCCGGATATCCGCTGATCTCGGGGAGTCGCTGCCGGTCGCCGGAAACAAGCTGCGATCGGCTCGACGCTCGGCGCCCTCATCGTTTTCCTTTCGCCAACGAGCGGCGCGTCGTGGCGGTCAGCTCCGTGGATTGCCGGTTCGGGTCTGGGAAGCTGGTCCGGCTGGGCGGTCGGGACCATCGCTGCTCGAAACAGCCGGCGTATCCGGTAGAGCCGGCATGCATTTTGCCACCAGAACGGTAAGGTCCAGCATCCCCAATCCGATGGCGATGGCAAGAAGCCAAGCATTCATTTCGTGGGCGATCCGGTCGAGCCGAATCATGCGCTCCTTCATCAACAATCCCTTGCGTTGGATCTCCTTCATCTGAAGTTTATAAACCGATCTTGCTGCGACGCAGCATGCAAATTTGTAAGAGCTTGTATGATTTAATATTATGGGCATGTGCGGCGCGAAGAACCGGGTTGCCGTCCGCGCTCCCGCAACGGATGTCGATCGAAGCGGACGTGTCGGCGAGGCCGCCGGCGCTCCGCCGGTCTCACTTCCGGATCATGACCCGCCGTAAACCGGGATTACCGCGCCGCGGGTCACCTGATTGGCGGCGGATGCGAGGAAGACGATCAGTTCGGCAATGTCGTCGGGCGCGACCCAGCGGCCGTGCTCGGCGTCCGGCATTGCCGCCCGGTTCGCCGGGGTGTCGAGGATCGAGGGCGCAACCGCATTGACCCAGATGTCTTCGTCGACAATCTCCTGCGCCAGCGCCTGGGTCAGCGCCGCTACCGCCGATTTCGCGGCAGTGTAGGCGATCATCCCCGCGCCGAGACGCGGTTCGAGCGCCGGTCTGGCGGCGACGTTGACGATCCGTCCGCCTCTGGCGCCGCCCGGACCCGGTTGCCGGCGCGCCCGGAAGGCGGCGACGGCCGCCGCGGAGCACAGGAAGCACGACAGGGCATTCATGCGGAATTGCGCCGTGAAATCCGCGCCCGAGATGGCGCCGACCGGCGCCATCGCGAAACCGCCGGCAAGATGGATCGACGCCCAAAGCGGCGGCAGCGCCTGATAGAAGGCGCGGACCGCAGCCTCATCGGCGAGGTCGACATTATGCGCGATCCGGACGCCGGGATCGCTCGCCAGCGGAAAGTCGGCGAGTTCGGCGGCTGCCAGGTTTGGAACGTGACAGACCGCGCCGCCGGTACGCAAGGCGGCGACGACGGCCCGGCCGAGGGCGCCTGTGCCTCCGGTCACAACGACGTGGCTGCCCGAGAAATCGACCATGATCGCAATCCCCGCAGATGCTGCGCGTTCAATATCACGATGACGGCTTGCCGCTCCACTGCGTCGCATCGGCGATAGGCTCCGGTTCATCTGGACAGCATTGCGGGCGGGCTGCGATAACGCCGCATGCCGCCTCTTGCATGGCTGCCGCGGAGGGCCACAATCTATCGATGCAGACCGCCAACGATATCCGCACCGCCTTTCTCGACTACTTCGCCCGTCACGGTCACGAAATCGTGCCGTCGAGCCCGCTGGTGCCGAGAAACGATCCGACATTGCTGTTCACCAACGCCGGCATGGTGCAGTTCAAGAACGTCTTTACCGGGCTCGATAAGCGCCCCTATGCCCGGGCCGCCACCGCGCAAAAATGCGTGCGCGCCGGGGGCAAGCACAACGATCTGGAAAATGTCGGCTATACCGCGCGTCATCACACCTTCTTTGAGATGCTCGGCAATTTTTCCTTTGGCGATTATTTCAAAGAGCGGGCGATCGAGCTGGCCTGGAACCTGCTGACCCGCGAGTTCGGAATCGCCCGCGATCGGCTGATGGTCACGGTCTACGCCGAGGATGACGATGCCGCCGGATTGTGGGCCAGGATCGCCGGGCTGCCGCGATCGCGTATCGTCCCGATCGCGACCTCGGACAATTTCTGGGCAATGGGCGAGGTCGGGCCGTGCGGTCCGTGCTCGGAAATCTTTTACGATCACGGCGCTGCCATCCCCGGCGGCCCGCCCGGAAGCGCCGATGCCGATGGCGACCGTTTTGTCGAAATCTGGAACCTCGTCTTCATGCAGTACGAGCAGGTCGGCGTCGGCGAGCGCCGATCGCTGCCGCACCCGTCGATCGACACCGGCATGGGGCTCGAGCGCATCGCCGCGGTATTGCAAGGCCGGCACGACAATTACGACATCGATCTGTTCCGCGCGCTGATCATGGCCTCGGCCGACGCCTCGGGCGTGGCCCCGGACGGCGAGCATGCGATCTCGCATCGGGTCATTGCCGATCATTTGCGCGCCTCGGCCTTTCTGATTGCCGACGGCGTGCTGCCGAGCCGGGAAGGGCGCGGCTATGTATTGCGCCGGATCATGCGCCGCGCGATGCGGCATGCCCATATGCTGGGGGTCAAGGAGCCGCTGATGTGGCGGCTGGTGCCGGCCCTGGCGACGCAGATGGGCGCCGCCTTTCCCGAATTATTGCGGGCGCAGGCGCTGATCACCGAGACCCTTCGCTTCGAGGAGACCAATTTCAAGCAGAACCTGGAGCGCGGGCTGCGCCTGCTCGAGGAGATGCTGCAGGGTCCCGGGCTTACCAAGGACGGAAAACTCGCGGGTTCGGTCGCCTTCGTACTGTACGACACCTATGGCTTTCCGCTCGATCTGACGCAGGATTACTGCCGCTCGCGGCGACCGCCGGTCGAGGTCGACATCGCCGGGTTCGACGAAGAAATGCGGCTGGCCAAGGACCTGTCGCGGGCTTCATGGATCGGTTCGGGCGAGGCGGCAACCGGCGCGGCGTGGTTTGCGTTGCGCGACGAGTTCGGCGCAACCGAGTTTCTCGGCTACGAGACCGAAACCGCCGAGGGCGTCATCCGGGCGATCCTGCGCGGCAACGAGCGGGTCGAGGCGGCAAAGACCGGCGACGAGGTCGCAATCCTTGTCAACCAGACCCCGTTCTATGCCGAGTCGGGCGGCCAGCTCGGCGACAGCGGGGTGATCTTTTCGCCGGCGGGCGGCGAGCTCGCGGTGCGGGACACGCTCAAGCAGGCGGGCGAACTGCATGTTCACCTGGGGGTGGTTTCGCATGGTGCGTTCCAGGTCGGCGACGCGGTCGAATTGCGCGTCGACGGCCGCCGCCGCCGCCGGCTGCGCGCCAACCATTCGGTGACGCACCTGCTGCACCAGGCGTTGCGCGCCCGTCTCGGCGAGCATGTGACGCAAAAGGGCTCGCTCGTCGCGCCGGACCGGCTGCGGTTCGACTTCAGTCAGCCGCGGCCGTTGACCGAGGCCGACATCCGGGCGGTGGAAACCACGGTCAACGACGAGATCCGGCTGAATGCCGCGGTGCGCACCCGGCTGCTGACCCCCGACCAGGCCGTGGCCGAGGGGGCGCTGGCGCTGTTCGGCGAAAAATACGGCGACGAGGTGCGGGTGGTCTCGATGGGTGCCGCGAGCGCCGCCGAGCGGCCGTTCTCGGTCGAGCTTTGCGGCGGCACGCATGTGCGCCGCACCGGCGATATCGGCTTGTTCAAGATCGTCGCCGAAACCGCGATTGCCTCCGGAGTGCGCCGCATCGAAGCTCTGACCGGGGCCGCTGCCGAAGCTTATGTCGCTGAAGAAGAAGGGCATCCTGCATCGGGTTGCCGCGACCGTCCGATCCAGCCCGGCGGACCTGGCGGCGCGGGTCGCCAGCCTCGTCGACGAGCGCCGCCGATTGGAACGCGAGTTGGCCGAGGCGCGACGGGCGCTGGCGAGCGCCGGCCCGGCCGTCGGATCGTCCGAAAAGCGCCTGGGCGAGATCGCCTTTGACGGCCGCGTCGTCGAAGGGGTGCCGGGTCGCGAACTAAAAACGCTGGCCGACGATCTGAAGCGGCGGATCGGCTCGGGTATTGTCACCGTGGTGTCGCGCGCGGAGGGCAAAGCAGCGATCGTGGTCGCGGTAACCCCGGACCTGACCGGCCGGTTCGACGCAGTCGATCTCGTTCGCCTCGGCGCCGAGGCGCTCGGCGGGAAGGGCGGCGGCGGGCGGGCCGAGATGGCGCAGGCGGGGGGGCCGCAGGCCGCTCGCGCCGAGGCGGCATTGGCGGCGATCGAGCGGGCAATCGCCGCCAGAGGACCGGCCGATCCCGGCAGCTGACGGCAGACGCCCGCCCGATTCGCACGCGGCGAGGGGCTTGCGGCTGATCGCCTGACGCCGATACTTTGTTTCTTTGAGGGTCGGCAGCGATTGGGACGTGATCTTGACGGTCTGCACATACTGCGTTACCGAGGCGGTTATGCAGCGGCGGGGCCATAATGGGAAAGATTGAGGATGTCGGCCGGCGTGGCATCGGCAATTTCTTCGTGCTGCGATCGCTGCCCGTTGCGCTGACGATATTGGCGCTGGCGGGCTGCGAGCCGTTTCCGGTGCATTACGATCCGCTGAGCGTCAATGGCCGTGACGGCGGAGGATCGCCGCCCAGCTATGCGGCGCTGATGCGGATTGGAGAGGCGGCACGGGCCGGAGGCGATCCGGTCAATGCGCTCAGTGTTTTTCGCCGGGCCGCCGAAATCGAGCCGCGTGCGCCCGCGCCCTTTGTCGCTTCCGGCGATATGCTGCTCGAGATCGGCTCGGTCAACGAAGCCATTCTCGCCTACAACTCTGCTCTCGCCCGCGATTCCAGCGATACGGCGGCGCAGCTCGGCCTGGCGAGGGCCTATCTGAAGACCGGCCGGCCCGAGCTGGCGCTGAACCCATTGTCGGCGGTGCTGACCGTCCGCCCGAACGACCCGAGCGTGCTGCTTTTGCAGGGAGTAGCCACAGATCTCCAGGGCCGGCATGCGGTCGCGCAGCAGATCTATCGGCAAGGCCTCAGATATGCGCCTCCCGGTACGCCGACCGCCGCTGCTCTGACCGTCAATCTGGCTCTGTCGCTGGCATTGAGCGGGAGTTTTTCGGCTGCGATCGCCGAACTGCAACCGGCGGCGTCAGCGCCGGCGCGACAGAACCTGGCGTTGATCTATGGTCTTGCAGGAGACCCGGCGGAGGCGGCGCGGATCGGCCGCATCGATCTCGACCAAGCCTCGGTCGAGCATAACCTCGCCTATTATCAGATTTTGCGCGAACTTCCTCCCGCCGCGCTCAGCCGGGCGATTCTGTCCGCCGGCATCGGCACGCCGCCACGGTCATGATCACGGTCATGATCAGTGTGCGGCCATGGTGTCGTACACGGCGATCGCCGCTGGCCCGATCAGGACGATAAAGAGCGTCGGCAGAATGAACATGATCATCGGCACCGTCATGAGCGCCGGCAGCCGGGCCGCCTTTTCCTCGGCTGCGGTCATCCGCAGCGCGCGCATCTCGCTGGCGAGGATGCGCAGGGATTGAGCCAGCGGCGTCCCGAACTTTGCCGTCTGCTGCAACGTGTTGACGACCGCTCGGATCCCGTCGATGTTGGTTCGGCTGTTGAGGTTGTCGAAAGCCAGGCGCCGATCCGGCAAAAAGGTCAATTCAGCCGCGGTGATGGCAAGCTCTTCGGCGAGTTCCGGCCAGCTGTTCGCCAATTCGCGCGACACGCGCAACAGGGTCGCGTCGAGACTGAGCCCGGCCTCGGCGCAAATCACCGTCAGGTCGAGCCCGTCCGGCAAAGCCAGCTTCAGCTTTTTGGCCCGTTTGTCGGAAGCGTTCTTGAGGTACAGCTTTGGGGCGTAAAAGCCGAGCATGACGGCCGCCAGTACGGGTAGAAATTGCAATGCCGGCCGGATCGGTACGAGGTGCAGGACGTAGGTGTCCAGCACCATCGCCAGTCCCAGCGCAGCCGGCAGACTGACCTGGGCAAACAGGTAGCCGACCATCGCGTCCCGCGATCGGAACCCTGCGCGCGCCAGCTTCGCGCGCGCCTCGTCGGCGTGCCGCGAGCGGAGGAGGTCGAGCCGGCTCACTATCTGGTGCATCCAGCCGCCGGGGCTCAGGCGCTGCTGCCCGCGACGCGAGCCGACGGCGGTTCGGCGAAGCGTCTCGCGACGCTCGACGATACTCGCGAGCCGGCGTTCGAACGGGCTGCCGTAACTCCGCAGCGCCTGCCACATCACGAAAAGGACCGCCAGCACCGCCAGTCCGGCGACCAGCGCGATCAGGTCGTCGACATGGAGGCCGCCCGGCAGCCATTGATCCATGTCGAAATTTCGAAGCTGCGTGCTCCTCATATCTCGAAATGCGCCATTTTGGTCATGATGAAAATCCCGATCCCGAGCATCGACAGCGCCAGACCATCGAGAAGGAGCCCGCGAACATCGGTAAAGAGGGGCTTCAAATAGCCGGGAGAGGTCGCTGCGAGCAGCAGGATCACCGCGACCGGAAGCCCGCCGAGGATCATCGTCGTAGCTCTCGTCTCACTCGCCATCGCACGGACTTTTGCGCGCATCTGCCGGCGGCGGCGGAGGACCTCGGAGAGATTGGCGAGGGTCTCGGCGAGATTGCCGCCGGTTTCCCGCTGCACGCTCAGGGCCGTAATAAAGAACCGGAACTCGGGCGCTTCGATGCGGACGGCGATTTCCCACAGCAGCGGTTCGAGGTCTCGGCCCATTCGCATTCCGCTCTCGACCTGACGCAGTTCGGCGCCGACCGGATCTGCGATTTCACGGCCGGCGCCGACGATCGCCTCGGTGATCGGCAGTCCTGCCTGCAGCGCCCGGACCATCAGGTCGATGGCCTCCGGGAAGAGGGCGATGAACGCGGCGGTGCGGCGCTTTGCCAGGCGGCCGATCATCATGTGCGGCACCGCGGTCCCGATCGCCAGTCCGATCAGCAGGCTCGGTACGACGCCGATCCTGGTCAGACCGATGAGGGCGGCGCTCGCCACGATCATCAGCCCGGCAGCATGCGATGGCATATTGCCCGATGCTGATCTGTCGCCCGGTCCGACTCAGCCGCGCCGCGAGAATCTGGCGGCGAGGCAGCCAACCGGCGACCCGATCGATCTTCGGGGTGCCGCTCCCCTGCCGCGCCAATGACCGCGCAACGGCAACAGCGGCCGTAGGAGCGATGCCCCTTGCCTGATCTCGCACGGCGACGAACCGCCGCCTGGCGCGCCGCCGTTCCGCCCCGGCGACCAGGGCAAACGCCACCAGTCCAAAACTGGATGCGACGGCAACTGCGGCAATCCCTGCTGTGATGTCGAGGGGCAACGGCATGTTTCAGAGCATCTCAAGTAGTGGACGATCTAATCCATAATATTCGGCACGTGGTAGAAAGTGTGGTCGTACCCCACTCGATTTGAATATGCCTCTCAGTCTTCCATCTGTTGCCTCGCCCTGAAACTGGAAAGTGAACAATTCCTGGGTGGTAATGATGTCTCCTTCCATCCCGACCACTTCGACCACGTCGGTAACGCGCCGTATGCCGTCTCGCATGCGGTTGACTTGCAGGATTATGTTGACGGCGCCGGCGATTTGAGTGCGCACGGCGCGCGAGGGTAGATTGATGCCTGCCATCCCGACCATGTTTTCGAGCCGGGTCAGCGCCTCGCGCGGCCGGTTGGCGTGGATCGTGCTCATCGAGCCGTCATGGCCGGTATTCATCGCCTGCAACACGTCGAGCGCCTCTGAGCCTCGGATCTCGCCGAGGATGATGCGGTCGGGGCGCATCCTCAACGAGTTCCGCAGCAATTCGCGCATCGAGATTTCCCCGGTGCCCTCGAGGTTCGACGGCCGCGTTTCGAGCCGCACCACATGCGGCTGCTGAAGTTGCAGTTCGGCCGCGTCCTCGATCGTCACAGTGCGCTCGGCCGGATCGATCAGCCGCGACAAGGCGTTCAGCAATGTCGTCTTGCCGGAACCGGTGCCCCCGGAGATCAGGATGTTGAGGCGGCAGCGCGCGGCAATCTTCAGCAACGTCGCCATCTCCGGCGAGATGTTGGCCTGTTGAGCCATAGTGTCGAGGGTGATCGTCTTTTTCGAGAACTTGCGGATGGAGATGGACGGTCCGTCGATCGCCAGCGGCGGGATGATGATATTGACCCGGCTGCCGTCCTGGAGGCGGGCATCGACGAGCGGTCGAGACTCGTCGATGCGGCGACCGATCCGCGCCACGATCTTTGTCGCCACATTCATCACATGCTGATCGTCGCGAAAGGTCACATCGGTCAATTCGAGTTTGCCGCGGCGCTCGATGTAGACCTGCTTTGGTCCGTTCACCATGATGTCGGTTACGCTGTCGTCGTCGATCAACGGCTCGATCGGGCCGAGACCGAGCATGTCGGCGATCAGGGCTTCGACGAGTTCGCGCTGCTCGACAAAATTCAGCTGGATCTTGGTCTCGACCAGCAGGTCCTTGACCCAGCCGGCCAGCTGCGCCTCGAAGGTCGCGCGCGGCATCTCGGCGGCGGCGGCAACATCCATGTGCTCGACGACAAGCGGTTGAATCTGCGCTTTCGCCGTCTCGACCGTCGCGCGGCGGGAATAGCGCCGCGTCCCGGCGGCTTCGGGCTGGGTTTCCTCCGCAGGCGGGTTGATCAAGGCCTGGATCAGCGCGGTGATCAAATCGCGGCGGTCCAGCGGGTTCGCCACGATACTATTCCGCAGCAGATAGGCCTGCACCGCGGTGTCGACGATCTTGGCGAGCTCGCCGCGGCTGAGGACATTGCGGCGCTCCGGCCGGATGTCCGCGCTCAGGCGCTGCAGCAATTGCTCCCGTGCGGCGGCAAGGCGATCCTCGACGGAGGTGCTTGGATCGGGCGGGACCTCCGGCACCGGGTCCGGCGCGGGGACGTTCGCGACCGGTGCGACCCGACGCGTCGACAGCAGCGCGATCCGGGAATCGAGCGTGCCATCGCTCTCGGCGCGTTTGACAAAGCCTACCATAGCGATCGCAACGCAAATAAGCGGCGTTTCGGAGCGACGCGCGCCGGGCCGGCGAGCAGTGCGGTGAACTGGGCAAGATCTCGCACGACCGGACTGCGCGGCGCCGCCACCGGCAGCGGCTGGCCGGAATTGGCTGCGCCGCCGACCGCTTTCGGATCGTAGGAAAGCCGGGCATCGAATGCTTTGCCGACCCCCTTTTCGAACTCGCCGCGGCCGATCAATGCCCGCTCGCCGCTGATGCCGGCTTCGACGAGCCACAGACGGACCTGCGGCGCCTGCTCGCGCACCAATGTCTGCAGCCGGATCGTGTCTCGCAGGCCTGCGAGGCTGCGCTCGCAGATGATGACGACATGGCTCGCCGCCGACAGCACGACGCGCTGCGTCGGTGTTGCGCCGCGAGGCAGATCGACAACCACGCGGGGAAACTTGCGGCGCAGTTCGTAGAGCAGCATGTCGATTGCGCCGCCGTCGATGATCAGATGTTGCGCTGCGGAGGTCTCGGCGGCCAGGATCGACAAATGCTCCGACACCTTGATCAGGGCACGCTCGATAAAGAGGCTGTCGATGCGCGACGGCTGCTCCAGGGCCTCGCACAGCCCGCTGCCGGGATCGGTATCGAGCTTGAGCGCGACGGTGCCGAAATGGAGATCGAGATCGAGAAGCGCCGTCCGCTCGGCACGCTCCTCGGCCAGCAGCCAGGAGCAGGCGACGGCGGTGGTCGTTGCCCCGACCCCGCCGCGGCTGCCGACGAAGACGATCACCTGACCGGTTCCCGACGCGGTGGGCTGTCGCTTTTCCACGATCGCGGTCAGCGCGTCGCGGCTCAGCGGCTTGACCAGATAGTCGCTGGCCCCGGCCGAGAGCAGGTCGCGGTAGAGCGCGACATCGTTGACGGTACCGAGGGCTACCAGTTCAAGCTCGGCGCCGCCGACCGCCCGTGCCGCCCCGACCTCGGCGATCGGTGCGGCCAGGTCCGCTACGTCAAGAACGAGGATGCGCGGCAACGAGCCCGAGCGCATGCGGCGCAGCGCTGCATCCAGCGTGTCGGTGACGACCAGTTCGTCATCCAACTGCAGCTCGCGAATGACGTCCTGCAGGCGCTCCAGCGTTGTCTGGTCGTGCAATACGCCGAGGATCCCGCCTCGCGCCGGGTTGCGGCCGGCCGCAGCTGCCGATCCTTTCATGATTGTCTCGCGTCGGATGTCGGCGGGAGGGCGGTGGCCTTGCCGGCTCTTTCGATCTCCGTGGGCTCGCCCGTGACCGGAGACAGCCGGAAGGATCGGCCGGGCAAGCCCGCCGCGGCGGCAGATCGTGCCGAAGCCATCATCGGGCCTCCGGCTGCGAATTCGGCGCCGGCGCTGGATTTGATCCCGCCGCGCAATATCGTGACCAGAGTGACCGCGCCTCTCCGGTCGCGGCCGAACGGCTTTGGGATCAACCCGCTGACGTCGCTGTCGAGGGTGACGCTGTCAACCTCGGCGCCACCGGGGGTATCTCCGGCCGATGATTCCGCTTTCGCGGCGAGGAGGCTGCGCAGGCTGAGCGACAATTTGCCGATATCGCCTGCAACAGCGATGATCTCGCTCTGTTTTGGCGTCACCTCGAGCGTCGCAGTGTGGGCGAGTATCGCCTCGCCGGACTTGCCGTCGAGCTTCTGATCGATCGCGATCACGCGTACGTCGCGCAACACCGTCTCGGCCGCCTTGTGCTGAAACTCGTTGCCGTTGCTGCCGTTGGCGGCGAACGGGTAGGTAATCAGGATGTCGACCTTGTCGCCGGGAAAGACGAAACCGGAAATTCCGGAGGTGGCCGTCAGCGGGACCGAGACCGCGCGCATTCCCGGCCGCAGCACCGCGGCGAGAAAGCCGCGATCGCCGGGCGCGACGATCTTGGACCTGATGATCGGCTCGCCGGCGACAAACGGGTCCCGCGCGACCCAACCGGCGAACGTTTCGACGGGCTTGGTCCCCTCGACGATAAAGGCGCCGTCGGTCACCCGATTAGGCCAAGGCTCCCAGTGCAGATCTGCCCGCTTCAGCAGCTGACCGCGGGCGATCGGAACGCGGGCGACCAGGACCGATGTGTGTTCAACCACCGGGGCGGGTCCGACCGCGACAGCGGCTGGTTGCTGCGTCAACCGCGAATGAACGAGAACCGCTGTGCCGCCGGCGAGCAGGACCGCGATCAAAAGCAGGACCAGAGTGCGTCCGCGCATGGTTCAGCCCCATTTCATCGGCAGGATTACGAGCACGGCGGCCGCGGCAATCGCTGCGCCGTATGGTACGGGTCGCGCGCCGAAGCCGATCTCGGCGGCGCCGACGGGACGCCGCTCGGTTCGTCGGGCGGCGGTGATCCGGGCTCCGAGCGGGGTCAGCAAGAACAGCGACAACACGCCGCCGAGCACGCCGGTTGCCAGCAGGAGCGCCGGAATCCGATCGATCCCCGACCACAATGTCGCCACCGAGAGCAATTTGACGTCCCCGCCACCGATCAGTCCGCGGGCAAAGAGCAGGGCTCCGACCGCAAACACGGCGAGCGCGCCGCCGAGCGCCATAATCGCCGCGTACGGGGGCACGGCGGGGACCGTGACCAGATATGCCGGCCACAGCAACATCAAGCCGATCACCACCGGGTTCGGGATAATCAGCAGGCGGAAATCGACAATGGCGGCTCCCGCCATCAATGCGACATAGCCGGCCAGCGTTGCGAGGTGCAGTTCGGATATCATCAATGGCTCGCGGATGCGGTGCGGGCGGCGCCTGCTCTGCCGGGCAACGCAGCCCCCTTCGAGGCGGCGGTTGCGGCTATCCGGGACGAACGCGGCGGCCGACCGGGCATGACAAACTCCGATGCGGTGGTCAGTGCGGCGCCATCGTGAGCCCGACCGCTTAAAGAAGGTTTAACCGTCCGGGATTCCGGCTGTGGGGTTGCAAAATCGGGATGCCGATATGCCAGGCCGGTTGTCCGCTTGATTGCGGCGCCGGCCGGCGCGATCACTGGCCGTCGCGGGGACCGACGTTCGCGGACCGACGCCACAAAAGCCGGTAGGATCGGGCGATGATCAAGCTGCGAGGGCGCCGGGCAATCGCCGCAACGCAACCCCGGCTCCGCCGGCGACGGATTTCGCGGCGCAACTGGCTGCTGCTCGGGGGCGCCTTCGCCGCCTTCACCGTCAGTGCCGGGATGATGCATTCCTATGCGGTGTTTCTGGTGGCGTTCATCCAGGCATTCGCGTGGAGCCGCGCCGAGACCTCGGTCGCCTATTCGGTGTCGCAACTCGTTGCCGGGGCCAGTTCGCCGATGGTCGGAGCGTTGGTCGATCGGCTCGGGCCGCAGCGCCTGCTGCTGCTCGGCGGCAGCCTGCTCACTCTTGGGCTGCTCGGCTGCGCCTTTGTCATGGCGCTGTGGCAGGTCATCGTCCTTTACGGGCTGGTAATGACGATCGGCGCCAACTGCCTCGGGCTTGTGGTGTTCGTGCCGCTGCTGTCGCGCCGATTCGTGAGCCGCCGCGGCATGGCGATCTCGATCGTCCAGTCGGCCAACGGGTTTGCCCGCGCGCTCTCCGCTCCGGTCATCCAGCTGCTGATCTCGAGCGTCGGTTGGCGCGGCACCTTTGTCATCCAGGCCGCGTTCATGGCTGCGATGATAGCGCCGCTTGCGGTATTGTTCAGACGCGCCGACGCGTCGCCGCCTCCGGCCGATCCGGGAGCAGCCGCTTTGGCGTCGCCATCGGTTGCCGAACGGCCGGCCGCTTCGCGCTCGTCCGACTGGACGTTGACCGACGCGCTGCGGACGCCGCATTTTTGGCTGTTGTTCGCGGTCTATCTGTTCACCGGGCTGGGCAGCTTTTTGGTGTCGCTGCATCAGCTCGCCTTTGCCGTCGATCGCGGCTTCGACAAGCTCTACGCCGCCTGGGTGCTCGGCATGGGCAGCTTTCTGGCGATCCCAGGCACGATCTTCACCGGTGCGCTGTCCGATTATATCGGACGCGAGCGGGCGGCCATTCTCGCCTATGGCATGTCGATCCTGGGGGTCGTCTGCGCGCTGTTCATCACCGGACCCGGGCAGGCCTGGCTGTTGTGGCTTTTTGCCTGCTGTTTCGGACTGACCTGGGGGGCGCGCGGTCCGGCCATCACTGCCAAGACCGCCGATCTCTTCCCGGGCCGACAGCTCGGCACGATACTCGGCGTCATCACGATCGGCAGCGGCATCGGCTCCGCCGCCGGGTCGTGGGCGGCCGGGTGGATCTTCGACCGCTTCGGCAGCTACCAACTGGCCTTCGGCCTTTCGATCGCCTCCTACCTCTGCGGCTGCGTCGCGTTCTGGGCATTGCGACGCCCGCCGGCGCGCCAGCCCGGCGCGCCTGACACGGCGGCGCTGGTCGGCTGACGCACCGGCGCATCAATGTCGGTCTAACCAGCTCCGCCGCGATTTGCCGATGTAGGTCTCCAACACCCGGAGTTGTCGGGCCTGTTCCGAATCCAGGTTTTTCTTTAGTCGAAGTCCTTCATAGGTCTGCGTGACCCGATCCTTTAGAATAATGAGAATGTCACTCATGCTGCTTGCCGAAGTGGAGATGTTCAAGTCCGGCACTTCCGCAACATAGTGCCGGTCGCCCAATGATTCGACAACGACCGGTATTGATTTGACAAGCTCGTAATTGCGTAGTGAATCGATGGTCAACTCATCCCTCGCGGTCGGCGACGACCGCTGCGGGTTGTCCGGTGCGGGCGCCGCCTCGGCGGCGGGAAGGTCCGCGGTCGCAGCGGCAGCGCTCGGTTTCGCCGGTGGTTCGAATTTGGTCGCTGCCTCTTCCGCGGTCATGCCTTGCACGGACAGGGCGGGCTGAAGCCTGGCCCAGAGCAGACGCCTGGAGCGAGTGCTGAGGCGTTGCGACGGGTCGGTCCGATGTGCGCTCGTCGTCGCTGTCGAAGCGGTGACCGCTGTTGTGAGCAGGTCTTCGGCACTCGAATTGAGGCCCGGATACCTTTCTGATCGGCTGCGCTCCGGACGACCCGGTAACGCAGGGCGTCCAGGTACTCGACCTGATGATGTTGAGCCTGTTCATTTTATGTCTCTGATTTGGAGGATGCCGACGGCGCCCTGACATCGGTGATCAATGTAGACTTCATGTTGTATACCGGTTCGCCATCCGGGGTTTGTTGGCCTTCTTCCCGGAAGACTGCGATCACCACCGACTTGATCCGCATCGTGGTGCCGTCGGCGAGCCGATATTCGCTCCACCTTTCCTTGGCGTCGACCACTTCGACTTCAGTTGCGTCCTGCAGCGAGGCTCCCTGGATATCACTCACGGCTCTCTCCAGCCGGTTGCCCTGATTTGCGAACCGGCGCTCGTTGATCGCACTAGCCGAGAGACTTTGGGCCGCCTTTATTGACGAAACGTTGACGGTGCGGTTTTGTCAGGCCCTGGCTCGGTCTCGCGGCGGCGTCGCCCCGCTCGGGCGGATGACCGAATTTATGCGGGTGCGCTTAACGTTCCGGCAACCTGATTGCGCCAAAATCGGCGATCGCATCCCGCCTATCGTGGTCGCGTCATGTGGAACATTACTTCGAACGATGTCCAGCAGGCGAAAGATCGGCTCGCGAGCCGCCGCGCCGAAATCGAGATCAAGATATGCCGAGGAGAGGGAGGCGCTCGATGCCGATTTGGCGGCGATCGAGACGCTCGAGCGCGCCGCCGCGGAGTTTGCGCTCAAGCGCAATCGGGAGGAGGTCGGCATCGCGTCGGAGCCGTCGGCGGTGTCCGACCGGCTCGGCGACGGCAGGATTGCCGATAACCCCGAGGATGCCGGTCTCGCTCCGGAGTTGCCGCCGCAGACCACCCTGCCCGGCGGCAGCGGAGTTAGCAGCGCCTCCGAGGAACGCGGTTTCGCTCCGCAGCCGCCGGCGACGACCGAGCCGCTCGGCGGCGGCGAAGGAACCAGGAGCCTGGACATCGTCAAGCCCGGTTCGCGCTGGCGCCTGCATCGCAGCGATCCCGCGCCGGACCCGGAAGGATCGCCGGGCAAGACCGATTGGTGACGGCGCGCGGCCGATGGCCCGCCGCCCGTCTCGAAATCGTCGCCGTTAGACCGCAGTTCAGCCGGTCTTGTCGGCGCGGACGGGCAAGCTCACCCGGGTCAGTGACCTTGAGGGTGCGAAGCTAGCAGCTGACGCAACGGATGAGACGATGTCCACTTGGCCGGCCTCCTACCTGGGCCGCTAATGCCGTTGATCTGCCACGTTTCCACTCGCGGATAAAGCGTGGCGCGGGAGACCGCGCAAGCCCTCATTTTTCTGGGAAACCCATGCGGCGCAGACCCTCATCCAGTGTCTTGTCTTGCAGCGCCCAGAACTGCGGAGCGCTATTTCTGCTGGTCCAGGGCAGATACGCGTACCATTGTGCCAGCGAGATTGACCTCCGGTTTGAGTTTGAGCGACTCGGCAAGCGCCGCCTTCGCCCCGTCGATGTCGCCCTTGAGCGCCAGCGCTCCGGCGAGCCCGTAGGAAAACATCCAAACCCGCGGGTTTGCGGTACGCCCCTTGATAAGCAGGTCGATTGCCTCGTCCGCCCGGCTCAGAGACCAATTTGGACCAACCCAAAAGCAAGTAAATACCCGATAAAGTGCGGATCGCGTGGGCTTAGCCGCAGACTTTTTTCCCCTCGAGTGATTGCGTCGCCAGGTCCTTCCCAGGAAGAGCAGCGTCCAACCGAGTTGCCTGTTTGCCAACTCGTTGTTTGGATCGAGTGATATGGCCTCCTCAAGGGCTATTCGTGATTCGGTCAGGCGACTCTGCAATCGCCGCAAATACCCCATGATGGAGTATGCCATCGACACGTTCGCATCGCTCTCCAGGCTCCGAAGAGCATCCGTTCAGCACGAGCTACATTTTTTTGAGCTGCATCTTCTTGAAAGATGCCGCTCCTCCAGCTGGCGTCCAGATTGGCAACGAGAACCGCTGCGATCCCGATCTTCGCATCCGACAGAGCGCGGATCGATCTCCATCGCTCGCTCGAAAGCTCGTAGGGCCTCTTGCAGGGTCGCTTCGGAAGACGGGCTGGTAGTACCAAGCCCAGCCGCGCATGATCAGATCGCGCGCATCCGGATCGCACCAGGTTTTCTTGCTCGATCTCGGCGGTTTGCGTCCCTGACGAGCTCAACATTCAGCGTGCGTGCGAGGCGGCCGGTGATCTCGCTCTGCGCTTCCGCGAGGTTCGCACGATCTGTGTCGAACCGGTCCGCCCAGAGATGCGCGCCGCTTTCGGCATCGATCAGCTGCACGTTCACCCGAACCTGGTCGCCGGTCCGCCGCACGCTGCCTTCGAGGACATAGCGAACGCCGAGCTCGCGGCCGATCTGCTTTGCGTCGACCGGCTTGCCCTTATAGGTGAAAGCGGTGGTGCGGGCGATCACAAAGCTGTCCGGAAATCCGCGACAGATCGGTTGTCAGATCGTCGGTGATGCCGTCGGCGAAATATTCCTGGTCCGGGTCGTTCGACAGATTGCTAAAAGGCAGGACGACGATCGACAGGCGCGGCGCTCGATTTGGCCTCAGTGGCAGGCGGGCGTTGCGCGCTCGTAGCTGCGGACGCCTGAACCGGTACAGCGGATGTATTTGCCTCTGGGCCAAGCCCACCAGACTCCGATCCCAATGGCCGATTGCAGCGACGATACTCGCCACGAGGACAGCGAGCCGCGAGCTGCTTGCGCCGACCGGCCGATCGGCTGCAACCGCGATCGTGACTTCCGGTAGCGACGCCACCGCAGCCGCGCTCATCGCGTAGGCATGCACCGGCTGGGCGATGTTCTTGACGCTTTGTTCGCCCATGTCCTCGAAGGCGTAGGGCAGCCTGTCGCCGATCTGGTCGCGGACCGTGCGCGAGATGCAGATGCCGCCCGGCTCGGCCAACGCCTCCAGCCGCGCCGCGATGTTGACGCCGTCGCCGTAGATGTCGTCGCCATCGACGATGACGTCGCCGAGATTGACGCCGATGCGGAAGGTGATGCGCTTGTCCTCGGCGATCTCGGCATTGCGGTCGACCATCGCCCGCTGGATCTCGACGGCGCAGCGGACCGCATCGACGACGCTCGAAAATTCCACCAGCATGCCGTCGCCGGTGGTCTTGACGATGCGGCCATGATGCTCGCGTGATCTTCGGGTCGACGAGCTGGCGGTGGATGCGCTTTGAGCCGGTCGAAGGTGCCCTCCTCGTCCGCTCCCATCAGCCGCGAATAACCCGCCACATCGGCGGCGAGGATCGCCGCAAGACGCCGCGTTGCCGGTCGAGGCCATAGCCTCGCGTCGACCCTCCGCTCCGGTCGCCGATGCCGCGGTCGACTGAACGCGCGCCCTTGGGCCATCTGTCAGCCTCGCTCCGTTCGAGGCACATCGCAGAACATCAACTATAATTCATCAAATGCCCGCAGGTCACGCTTCAGATCCCTAGGCGGCGAAGTCGATCAGCTGACGCACCGGCGCGCCGGATTTGAGCGCGGCAAAGCCCTCGTTGATCTGATCGAGTTTGATGCGGCCGGAGATCAGGTGATCGAGCTTGAGCCGGCCCTGGCGCCACAATGACAACAGCCGCGGCATATCGACCCGGAAGCGGTTGCCGCCCATCGAAGTGCCCTGGATCTTGCGGTCGCGCAGAAAGTCGGACCCGTGCAATTCGATTTTCACGCCGAACGGGACCATGCCGATGATCGTCGCGGTACCGCCGGGGCGCAGCATGCCGAACGCCTGCTCGGCGGTGGCCTTGGTGCCGAGCGCCTCGAAGGAATAATGGACGCCGCCGCCGGTCAGGTCCTTGACCTGCTGCACCGGGTCGGCGTTGCTGGCGTTCAGCGTGTCGGTGGCCCCCATCTGACGCGCCAGTTCGAGCTTTGAGGGCATGGTGTCGATCGCGATGATGCGCTCGGCGCCGGCGAGCGCCGCGCCGTTGACGGCCGACAGGCCGACCCCGCCGCAGCCGATCACGGCCACTGTGGCGCCAGGCTCGACCTTGGCGGCGTTGAAGACGGCGCCGACCCCGGTCATCACCCCGCAGCCGACCAGCGCGGCGCGATCGAGCGGGATGTCGGGATCGATCTTCACCATCGCGTTCTCGTGCACCAGCATCTGCTCGCCGAACGAGGACAGGTTGAACGCCTGGTTCATGTGGCCGCCCTTCCAGGTCATCCGGCGGGCGACCCCGGCCGGCATCTTGACCTCGGCGTTCTCGCACAGGTTCGGATGGCCGGTCAGGCATTGCGGGCAGGTGCCGCAGAACACCGAGAGGCAAGTGATGACCGGGTCGCCCGGCTTGACGTAGGTGACGGCCTCGCCGACCGCCTCGACGACGGCCGAGGATTCATGACCGAGCACGCAGGGCACCGGATGGGGGTAGAGCCCGTCGATGAAATGCAGATCGCTGTGGCACAGCCCGGCAAAGGCGGTGCGCAACAAGACCTCGCGGCCCTGTCGGCTTGGTGAGCTCGACCTCCTCGATCGTCAGCGGCTGGTTCGCGGCATGCAGGACGGCGGCTTTCATCGGATGCCTCCCCAAATGCATCGTCTCAAGTAAACTCTCTGATGCCCGATCCGCCAAGAGCGGAAAAGCATGGGATGCGCATGGGTGCCGGGAAGTCTCTGGCCGCGCCAACCCTGCCCAAGGTAGACTGGCGCCACCCCCAGAGTGTTAAATCCGCCAAACGTGCTATAACAACCTTAGCAGCGATGATTTCGGCGGGCGGGATGGAAGCGTATCAACCTATTAAAAATTGGGCGCCGATCGCCGGTCGCTGGCAGTTTCCGACCCCCGTCGACGCTATATACGAGAGCCCACAGCAAGAAAATAACCCTTTTGGCATTTGCGTTTCCAACATTCGATTTTCAGAGGGCGAGGCGAAGGTCACAGTTCAGCTTCCAGAAGCCGCAAACGGTAGTAAGACGACAACGGACGGCCGGATCTTGCTGGGCTATCGATCGATCAACGATCCTTATATCGCCGTTGGCCTTGGCGGCTACGGCTATGCGTTTACCATAACGCAGTTTGATCGAATCCAGGGATGGCGTGGGGTCGCCTTAGCCGGAAGTCAGCAAAACCTGCAGCCGGGTCATCCCTATGAGATCGTTGTCCATGTCCGCGGCCAGCGATTGGCTCTGGAAGTAGATGACGTCCAGGTACTGGAACATGTTCTCGATTTTCCGATATACGCGGTGAAATTGAGGCGCAGGCCGGGTTCGGGCCAGTCCATGACGCCGAGCTGACCGGTGCCGGAAAGGGTGATGTAGGCGGTTTTCAGGTCGCTGCCGCCAAAGCAGATGTTGGTCGGGTAGACATCGGGCATCTTGACTTGGCGCAGGACCCGCCCGTCGGGGGCGATCACGGTGATATGGCCGGTGATCAACGTCGCCACGGCGATATTGCCCGAGGCCTCGACGGCAAGACTGTCGAAGCGCTGAAAGCCCGGCAGCCCGCACACCAGCCGGCCGCCATAAGGTGCGGGAAACGGCTCTTTGCGCAATACGCCGGGCGAGACGATGTCGAAGGCGAACAGCCGGGACGATTCGGTATCGGCGACATAGACGGTGTTTTCGTCCGGCGACAATCCGACGCCGTTCGGGCTCAGCAATGGGTAGACCAGTTCGACGATCTTCGAACCGTCGGGCAGAGCGTAATAAAGGCCGCCGTGATCGCGGTCGCGCGCCCGCCTTTTGCCGAGATCGGTGAAATAGAAACCGCCCTGGCGGTCGAAGACGATGTCGTTGGGCGCCGATAGTTTGTGCCCGCCGCACTCGCTGTACAGAATCCGGCCGGCGCCGGTGCGCGGGTCGACGCGTTGAATGTAGCCGCCCTGGTAATCCTTTGACGGACCGGTCGACAGAAACCCGCCCTCGGCATATTCGTTGCCGCCGTTGTTGCAGACATAGAGTGCGCCGTCCGGACCTACGGCGACGCCGTTCGGACCGCCCCCGGCGTCGCCGATCGGCGACCGGGAACCGCCGGCGGCGATCCGTGCGAGCGCCCCGCCGGCGATTTCGCCGAGAATGACCGAGCCGTCGGCCATCGCCACCGGCCCTTCCGGGAACCGCAGGCCCGTCGCCATTATCCGGATGTCCGGCATCGCGCTTCCTCCTCCGAGTTGTGGCGGCGAATTGTGTCGCCGGCCGTCAGCCGCCGTCAAGACGACTTGGTTTGGCTCCAAAGAGCCGCCCGCGGTCTTCACCTGCTGCCCCGTCCGGCCCTGCCCGGATGAATATTTGATCACGCCTGGTTTCTTTCCGGTGCCGCGGTTGCCTAAAGGTTGGTCTTCTGGCATGTTGCAAACCACCCCGACCTGCCCCGGTCCGCTACGGCCGCGACGCAGGCGGGTGTTTTTCTGCCGCCCCGAGGGGAAATATATTCAATGCCTCCCGTCTATTACCTCGTCATCGGATGTGGCGTGCTGGCCTTGCTCTATGGCCTGGTCGCGAGCCGGCAGGTATTGCACGCCGACGCGGGTACCGTCCGAATGCAGGAAATCTCGGGCGCGGTGCAGGTCGGTGCGCGCGCTTACCTAAACCGGCAATACCGGACGATCGCGATCGTCGGGATCGTCGTCCTGATCGTGCTCGGCGCGACGCTGGGTCTGCGCGTCGCCATCGGCTATCTGATCGGGGCGGTACTGTCTGCCGCGGCCGGCTATCTCGGCATGAACGTCTCGGTGCGGGCCAACGTCAGGACGGCCCAAGCCGCCCGCAGCGGCTTGGGGGCGGGCCTGGCGATTGCGTTCAAGGCCGGCGCGGTGACCGGGCTGCTGGTCGTCGGGCTCGGCCTGCTCGGGGTCGGGATCTATTATTTCGCGCTGCGTGCGACGATGACCGGCGACAATCTGCGCCCGGTGCTGGAAGCCATGGTCGGGCTCAGTTTCGGCGCGTCGTTGATCTCGATTTTTGCCCGGCTCGGCGGCGGCATCTTCACCAAAGGCGCCGATGTCGGCGCCGATCTGGTCGGCAAGGTCGAGGCCGGTATCCCGGAGGACGATCCCCGCAACCCCGCCGTTATCGCCGACAATGTCGGCGACAACGTCGGCGATTGCGCCGGTATGGCGGCGGATCTGTTCGAGACCTACGCGGTCACCATCGTCGCGACGATGCTTCTGGCTGCGATCTTTTTCGCGCCGCCGTTGCGTGACGCAATGCTGCTGCTGCCGCTCGCCATCGGCGCGGTATGCATCATCACCTCGGTGATCGGCACCTTCTTTGTACGGCTCGGCGCCGACAACGGGATCATGAAGGCGCTCTATAAGGGCCTGATCGCGACCGGGATCCTGTCGATTGCGGCGATCGCCCTCGTCATCTATTGGCTCGTCGGGTTGTCGAACCCGCTGCCGATGAGTTCCGGGGCGTCGGTCACCGGTCTTGGATTGTGGCTGTGCGCGCTGGTCGGTCTGGCGGTTACCGGCTTCATCGTCTGGATCACCGAATACTACACCGCGACCGACTTTCGGCCGGTGCGCAGCATCGCCCAGAGTTCGACGACCGGTCATGGCACAAATGTGATCCAGGGCCTCGCCGTATCGATGGAGGCAACGGCATTGCCGGTCATCGTGATCTGCGTCGGGATTATCGCCTCGTATCTGGTCGCGGGTCTGTTCGGGATCGCGGTGGCGGCGACGACGATGCTGGCGCTTGCCGGCATGATTGTCGCCCTCGATGCCTATGGACCGGTCACCGACAACGCCGGCGGCATCGCCGAGATGGCCGATCTGCCGCGCGAGGTGCGGCGCACCACAGACGCGCTCGACGCCGTCGGCAACACGACCAAAGCGGTGACCAAAGGCTATGCCATCGGCAGCGCCGGGTTGGCTTCGCTGGTGCTGTTCGCCGCCTACACCGAGGATCTGAAGCACTATTTTCCCTCTCTCGACGTACGTTTCGAACTGCAAAACCCCTATGTCGTCATTGGTCTCCTGATCGGCGGCCTGCTGCCCTACCTGTTCGGCTCGCTCGGCATGACGGCGGTCGGCCGGGCGGCGGGTTCGGTCGTCGTCGAAGTGCGGCGGCAGTTCCGCGAGATCCCGGGGATCATGCAGGGGACCGCGAAGCCGGATTATGGTCTTGCCGTCGACCTGCTGACCCGGGCGGCAATTCGCGAGATGATCGCGCCGTCGCTGCTGCCGGTCGTCGCGCCGATCGCGCTCTATGTCGTCATTTCTCTCATTTCCGGGCGGGCCGCGGCATTCAGCGCGCTGGGTGCAATGCTGCTCGGCACGATCGTCACCGGGATTTTTGTCGCGATCTCGATGACTTCGGGCGGCGGCGCCTGGGACAACGCCAAGAAGTACATCGAAGAAGGCCACCACGGCGGCAAGGGCTCGGAGCCGCACAAGGCCGCCGTGACCGGCGATACGGTCGGCGATCCCTACAAAGACACCGCCGGGCCGGCAATCAACCCGATGATCAAGATAACCAATATCGTCGCCCTGCTGCTGCTGGCGATCCTCGCCAAGTGGGCGAGCTGAGCGCCGATCTCTTCGGGGACGGCGCCGCTCATTCCTCGCTTTGCGGGTTCGGTCCGCGCGGGGCGCCGCCGCCGCTGCTTTCTCCGCCGCCACCGCCGCCGCTGCTCCCGTTGAACCGGCCGAGGTTGCCGATAATCTGCTCCAGAAACGTCAGCTCGCGGCCGGGCGCCGGCGTCGCTCCAGGGGCCGGGGTAATCTCCCTCGCATCCTTCAGACCTCGGTGCTCGACGGCCTCGACCACCCCTTTGCTGTTGAAGTTGACGACGTAAACCTGCTGATCCAGCGTGTCAGGCAAAAAAAACGCGACCTGCTTTGTGCGATTGCTGATGTAATACCAGGACTGGTTGTCGAAGATGCCGACGCTCGACGGCGTGCCCAGGATTTTGACCACCTGATCTTTCGTCGTGGTGCCCGGGTGGATGGCGGCGAGCTCATCGTGCGTCGGCAGATTGCCGCGCTGCTCGATGTCCGGCGCGCAGGCGGCGATCAGGCTGGTCGAGATTGCGATGACGAGGAAAGACGATCGCGTGATTGACATGGCTCGCCGAGGGGTTACGTGATCGGGCATCGGCTCTTGACCGACATCGGCGCCAAATGCGCCCTTGTCCGGCCGGCAGCTTCAGCCGGGAGCCGCAGGTTGTCAATATTTCCGCCCGGGTTGCCGAGCGGCATGGTGATCTCGTTCTCTCGGCGCCGGTCCATTCGCAATGCTGCGGAACTTGCCTATCGACACGTCGTCGAACAGGCGCGGCAGCCGGTATTCTTTACCGAATACGGCGTGCCCGATTCGGTCGACGGGCGGTTCGAGCTTATCTGCCTGCATGCGTTTCTCTATCTTCACCGTCTCAAATCCGAGCGGCCGCAGGCGAGCCGCCTGTGTCAGAGTTTTTTTGATATGATGTTTGCCGATCTCGATCGTGCATTACGTGAAATGGGCACCGGCGATCTGAGTGTCGGCCGTCAGGTGAAGCGGATGGCGCAGGGTTTTTATGGCCGGATTCGCGCCTATGAAGAGGGGATCGCCGGCGACGATTCGCGGCTCCATGCCGCACTCGCGCGCAACCTCTTCGGCACGGTCGCCATGCCGGCGCGGTACCTCGCCGCGATGGCCGATTATGTCCGCGCGGCCGCCGCCGATCTCGATCGGCAGGCGGCTGCCGAACTCGCCGCCGGCCATATTCGGTTCGTCGCCGCGCCACCTTCTGCGCACCCTACGACACCAGCGCTGTCGGGGGCGCTGCGGTGAACGGCGCGACGCCCGAATTCTCCCGTCCGGTGCCGCTCGCCCGCCTCCGTTTCGGCGGCTTCCGCCAGGAGATCGAGGCAGGACCGGACGAACGGCGATTGCTCGCCGAACGGCTTGGTCTGCTCGCTCTCGGCCGCCTGACGGCAACGGTGGAACTGCGCCGTCAGGAAGACGGGACGGTACTGCTGACGGCGGCGTTTGCGGCGGCGTTCGAACAGAGCTGCGTCGTCACCCTCGATCCTGTCGCGGATACCCTTTGCGCGGATTTCTCGCTGGTCTACGGTCCGGTCGGCGAAGCCGGGAACGAGGTCGAAGTGGCGCTGGAAGAGACCTCGTTCGAGCCGCTCGACGGCGACGCCATCGACATCGGCGAGGCGGTGGCGCAGGAATTCTCGCTGCTGCTGCCGCAATTTCCGCGCCTCGCCGAGGCGACGGTCGAGGTCTCGGCGACGGCGCCGCCGCGCGAGGGGCCGTTTGACGCGTTGGCGGACCTGCTCGCGCCGAAGTAGGAGCGAGGCCCAGGCGCCGCCCTGCCACGCATATCGAAGCCGGCATCGCTGTTGCTGCCGCCGCCGATTTGGGCTTATTACCAATATCGCTCTGCTGCCTTCCTGGATCCTGCCATGGCCGTCCCGAAGAAGAAAACCTCGCCGTCGCGCCGCAATATGCGTCGCTCGCATGACGCGCTGAAGCTGGCGGCCTATGCGGAATGTCCGAATTGCGGCGAACTCAAACGCCCGCACCATCTTTGCCAATCGTGCGGTTACTACGATGGCCGGGAAGTGACGACTCCCGTACTGGAAACGGCCTGACGACCGACGCCGGCGCGGAGGCCGCGCAACCGTGACCCGACAGATCACGATCGCTGTCGACGCGATGGGCGGGAACAAGGCTCCCGGCATGGTGCTCGATGGCGCCGAGATCGCCTTGAAGCGTGCCCCCGCCCTGCGCTTTCTGCTGTTCGGCGCCGAAGATGCCGTCGGGCCGCTATTGGCCAAGCTGCCGGGCCTCGCGGCGGCGACGACGCTTCATCATACCAGCGAGAGGGTCCTGGACGACGCCAAGCCGTCGCTGGCGCTGCGGGCAGCACGGCAGTCGAGCATGCGGCTGGCGATCGACGCGGTCGCGGATGGGAGGGCGGACGGCGTCGTATCCGCCGGCAATACCGGCGCGCTGATGGCGATGGCGAAATTTGTATTGAAGACGCTGCCGGGGATCGACCGGCCGGCGATCGCATCGTTTTTCCCGACGCGGCGCGGCGAAAGCGTGATGCTGGACCTCGGCGCCAATATCGATTGCGATGCCGAAAACCTGGTGCAGTTTGCGCTGCTGGGCGACGCTTTCGCGCGCACCGTGCTCGGGCTCGTCGAGCCGACGGTCGGGCTGCTCAATGTGGGTTCGGAGGATTTGAAGGGCAATGACGTCGTGCGCCGGGCCAGCGCGCGGCTGCGGGGCGCGATGACGCCGATCCGCTTTCACGGTTTTGTCGAAGGCGACGACATCGCGGCGGGAACTGTCGACGTTGTCGTCACTGATGGCTTCACCGGGAACATCGCGGTCAAGACGGCCGAAGGCACCGCCAAACTCTTCGGCGAGTTTCTCGTCGAAGCGTTTCACCACTCTTTGACGGGGCGCATCGGCTATCTGCTGGCGCGCGGGGCGCTGAGGAAGCTGCGGATGCGCATCGATCCGCGCGGCTACAACGGCGCGATGTTCCTGGGGCTGAACGGAATCGCGGTCAAGAGCCACGGCTCGACCGACGCCCTCGGCTTCGCCAATGCGATCGGTGTCGCCGCCGACATGATGGCGAACGGCTTTCTCGATAAGATCCGCATCGACCTCGCCCGCCTCAACGAGGCGTCGGCGGCAGCGCTTTAGCGGCGATGCTCCAGCCTGCGGCGATGCTCCGGCGTGCGAAGACGCCCAGCCCGCTGCAATGACGGGCCTGCGATCGCAGATCATCGGATGCGGCGCCTATCTGCCCCGGCGAATTGTTACCAATAACGAGCTTGCCGGACGGCTCGACACCTCGGACGAGTGGATTCGTCAGCGCACCGGCATCGGCGAGCGCCGGATCGCCGACGCCGGCGAGTTGACCTCCGATCTGGCCGTCCGCGCCGCCGAGCGGGCGCTGATCAGGGCCGGCATTGCGGGCGGCGATGTCGATCTGGTGGTCCTCGCCACCGCCACTCCCGATAATACGTTTCCGGCGACCGCAACCAAGGTTCAGGCCCGGCTTGGGATCGCTCGGGGTGCGGCATTCGATATTCAGGCGGTCTGTGCGGGGTTTATCTTTGGGCTGTCGGTCGCCGACAACGCGCTTCGGCTTGGCCAGGCGCACATGGCGCTGGTCATCGGCGCCGAGACCTTCTCGCGGATTCTCGACTGGGACGATCGGGGCACCTGCGTCCTGTTCGGCGATGGCGCCGGCGCCGTGGTGTTGCAGGCGGTCCCCGAATTGGGCGCCGGCGGCCGGTTCATCCTGTCGAGCCATCTGCACTCGGATGGACGCCATTACGACATCCTCTACGTCGATGGCGGCCCGTCCTCGTCGCGCAGTACAGGGTTGCTGCGCATGGAAGGACGCGAGGTGTTCCGGCAGGCGGTGCATCGTCTGAGCGAAGCGATCGACGAGGCGCTGACCGCCAACGGTTTGACCGCGGCCGACATTGACTGGCTGGTGCCGCATCAGGCCAACACCCGGATCATCGAAGGGGTCGGTCGTCGGCTCGGTCTGCCCGACGGCAAGGTCGTCCTGACGATCGACCGTCACGCCAACACCTCCGCAGCGTCGATCCCGCTCGCGCTCGACACGGCGGTGGCGGACGGACGGATCAAGCCGGGGCATCTCGTCCTGATGGAAGCTCTCGGGGGCGGGTTGAGCTGGGGAGCCTGCCTGGTGCGCTGGTAGTCTTGCCGGTCTCGACCTCGGTATGCTTGGGCGACGACGACAACGCTTTGGAATTTGACGAAGTTTTCGTGAGGGGTTAACCTTCGCGCAAAGCCGGGGAGGGCTCCATGGCCGCGCATACGGTTACTCGCGCTCAGCTCAGCGAAGCGGTCTATCAAGAGGTCGGGTTGTCGCGCAACGAATTGGCGGAACTCGTCGAGTTCGTCATCGCCGAAATATCGGGCGCGCTCGAGCGCGGCGAGATGGTCAAGATATCTTCCTTCGGCAGTTTTGCGGTCCGCCAAAAGGGCCAGCGCATCGGGCGCAATCCCAAGACCGGGCAGGAGGTGCCGATCAGTCCGCGGCGGGTGCTGGTGTTTCGCGCCTCGCACGCGCTGAAGGACCAGGTCAATAATCGCCTGGGCACCGCCCGCGAGCATTCGCGGGAGGACGGGACCGAAATGGTCAGATCGACGGCGGCAAAGGCGCCGTCGGTTTGAGGTGACGCGGACCGGAGAGGCCGAAGCGGTTCGGCGCCCAGGCAAGTCTGCGGCAGCCTTTCGTACGACCGGCGAGGTCGCCGAGGAACTCGATCTGCCGGCGCATGTGCTGCGCTTCTGGGAATCCAAATTTCCGCAGGTCAAACCGCTCAAGCGAGGCGGCGGCCGGCGCTATTACCGGCCGGAAGACATCGATTTGCTGCGGCAGATCCGGCGCTGCCTCTATCAGGAGGGTTATACGATCCGGGGGGTGCAAAAGCTGCTCCGGGAAGGCGTGCTGCGGGGCGGGGAGACGGCGTCGGCGCCTGCTGAAGACGATACGCCGCCGAATCTGTTCGCACTCGATGCCGCCCCCCGGTCGCCGGAACCTCCGGTCGGTCGGCCACCCTCGCGGCAAGCGCTGCTGACCGCCCTCGAAGAATTGCGGCATGAGCTGACGGCGATTCGCCGATTGCTCGACAAGCTGGCTCCAGGATGACCCGGCCGCCCAGGTCCGGCGCGGTTGCGTGCCCGACGGCCAGCGGCTATCATCGACATCAGCGGAAGCCGCCCCCGGTCGGAGCGTAGCGCAGTCTGGTAGCGCATCAGCATGGGGTGCTGGGGGTCGTGAGTTCGAATCTCACCGCTCCGACCAATCCTCCCTGCGTTCCCTGGCCGTGAGCGAAACAGCGAGCAGGAGGTAGGCGTGAGCATTCCGGGTCCGCAACTCGAACCCTGGCAATGGCCCGAAGAGGAATGGCGCAACCGCGTCAACCGGGTGCGCGCCGGGCGTCGTCTGCGACCTGCCGAATGGCCGGGCGGGGCGCATTGCGCGGTGGCGTTGTCGTTCGACAGCGATCACGAGACAAGCGATTTGCGCGACGGCGGCAAGTCGATCGGGCGACTGGCCTGGGGCCAATACGGCAACCGGGTCGGTGTGCCGAGAATTCTGCAGCTGCTCGAGAGATACGGCGTCAAGGCCAGCTTTTACGTGCCGGCCGTGACCGCGCTGCTGCATCCCGACGAGCAGCGCCGGGTGGTGGCCGAAGGCCACGAGATCGGCATCCATGGCTGGATCCACGAATTGAACTCGGCCCTGCCTTACGAGGCCGAGCGCGATCTGATGCGGCGCTCGGCCGACACCCTGGAGCAGGTTACCGGTATCCGCCCGGTCGGGTTGCGCACCCCATCCTGGGATTTCAGCCGCGATACCTTGGCGATCGAACAACAGATGGGGCTCGCCTACGACTCCTCGCTGATGTCGGACGAGGATTGCTACGAGCTGCTGCTCGACGGCGAGCCGACCGGGATCGTCGAACTGCCGGTGGAGTGGGTGCGCGACGATGCGGTCTATTTCATGATGAACCGGTTTCAGTCGTTGCGGCCCTATACCCCGCCCGGCGACGTGTTCGATATCTTCCGGCGCGAGTTCGACGCCGCATATCGGCGAGGGCGGCATCTTTCAACTGACCATGCACCCGCACATCATCGGTTACCGCTCGCGCATTTGGATTCTCGAAGAGATCATCCGCCACGCCAAGGCGCAAGACGGCGTCTGGTTCGCCACTCATGCCGAAGTCGTCGAGTGGGCGAAACAGCACGCGGGATGAGGATTGCCGGTTCCGACCGGCGTGCGGATGGCTGAGGCGGGTCGGTCGGCGGCAACCCGCTGCGGCTATGTCGCGCTGATCGGCGCGCCCAACGCCGGCAAATCGACCCTGCTCAACCGGCTTATCGGCCGCAAATTGGCAATCGTGACGCCCAAGGCGCAAACCACCCGGACCCGGCTGCTCGGGATTGCCGTCGATGGCCCGTCGCAAATCGTCTTTGTCGATACGCCCGGCATCTTTGCCCCGCGACGGCGGCTCGATCGGGCGATGGTCGCGGCGGCCTGGTCGGGTATGCAGGATGCCGATGAAACGGTGCTGCTGGTCGATGCGGCGCGCGGCCTCGACCGCGATACGGGCCGCATCCTCGATCGCCTGGCCGAGCGCGGCCGCAACTCGATCCTGGCGCTGAACAAGATCGATCTGGTCCGCCGGGACAGCCTGCTCGGTCTTGCCGATCGGCTCTCGCGGAAAGGGCGTTTCGACCCGATCATGATGATCTCGGCCGGCAACGGGGACGGCGTCGACGATCTGCGGCGGTATCTCGCCGGCGTTCTACCGGCGGGACCGTGGCTGTTTCCGGAGGACCAGTTGTCGGACGCCCCGGAACGGCTGATCGCCGCCGAGGTCACGCGCGAGCAGGTGTTCCTGCAATTGCATGACGAGCTGCCCTATGCCTCGACGGTAGAGACCGAGAGTTGGCAGGACAAATCGGACGGCAGCGTCCGGATCGAGCAGGTCATCTACGTGCAGCGGCCGAGCCAGCGCGCGATCGTGCTGGGCGACGGCGGCAAGCGGATCAAGGCGATCGGCGCCCGCGCCCGCGCCGAACTCGGGCAGATGCTCGACCGGCGCGTGCATTTGTTCCTGTTCGTCAAGGTGCGCGAAAACTGGGTCGAGGATCGCGAGCGCTTCGCCGCCCTCGGGCTCGACTACGACGCCTGATGCAGTGATGCCGTGATGCAGTGGGACGACGCGGCGTTTGTATTGGCGGCGCGCCGGCATGGCGAGAGCGCGCTGATCGTCGAGCTGCTGACGCGCGAGCACGGCCGTCATCTGGGGCTGGTGCGCGGCGGGCAATCGCCCGAGGCGCGGGCGGTGCTGCAGCCGGGCAACGAGCTTGCGGTGCGGTGGCGCGGGCGGCTGCCCGAGCATCTCGGCACGATCGGTTGCGAACCGGTGCGGGCCCATGCCGCGCGCTTTCTCGACGACCCGGACCGGCTGGCCGCGCTCGCCTCGGCAGCGGCCTTGGTCGCCGCCACCTTGCCCGAGCGCGAGCCGCATGAGGATGTGTTTACCGCGTTCGCGGCCCTGTTGACGGCATTCGATTCGTCCGCGGAGTGGCCGGCGCATTATGTCGAATGGGAGTGCGGTTTGCTGGCGGCGCTCGGTTTCGGCCTGGATCTGGCGCGCTGCGCCGTCACCGGGGCGACGACCGGTCTTGCCTATGTCTCGCCCCGCACGGGCCGCGCCGTGTCGCTCGAGGCCGGCCGGCCGTATCACGACAAGCTGTTGTCGCTGCCCGATTTTTTGTGGCGCCGAATACCCTCGACACCGGCCGATATCGGGCTCGGCCTGCGCCTGACCGGGTATTTCCTGCTGCATCATGTCCTGGCGCCGCACGGCGGCATTCTGCCGGCGGCGCGCACCAGGCTGGACGAGCGCCTGCGCCACGCCGCAGCGGCTGATATGGTGACGGCTGAACGATCCGAGGCCGGACCCTGATGCCCTTGACCGCCGCGATCGGCGAGATCCGCAATGTCGATTTCGCCGACGCGCTCGGCGAGCGCTATCTCTCCTATGCGCTGTCGACGATCATGTCGCGCTCGCTGCCCGATGTGCGCGACGGGCTCAAGCCGGTCCATCGGCGCATCCTGCATGCGATGGCGCAGCTGCGCCTCGACCCGGCCTCCGGCTACAAGAAATGCGCCCGCGTGGTCGGCGACGTGATCGGCAAGTTCCACCCGCATGGCGAACTGGCGGTGTACGACGCGCTGGTCCGCCTCGCACAGGAGTTCTCGCAGCGCTACCCGCTGGTCGACGGGCAAGGCAATTTCGGCAGTATCGACGGCGATAACGCCGCGGCGATGCGCTATACCGAAAGCCGGCTGTCGCCGGTGGCGCAGGCGATGCTCGACGGCATCGACGCCGACGCAGTCGATTTCCGGCCGACCTATGACGGCGAGGACAGCGAGCCGGTCGTCCTGCCGGCCCGCTTTCCGAACCTGCTGGCCAACGGCGCCTCGGGTATCGCGGTCGGCATGGCGACCAGCATCCCGCCGCACAATGCCGGCGAACTGGGCGCGGCGCTGCTGCATCTGATCGACCATCCGGCCTGCGCCGCCGCCGAATTGCAGGCCCACATCCCGGGGCCGGATTTCCCGACCGGCGGCGTTCTGGTCGAACCGCCGGAAAACATCGCCCTGGCCTATGCGACGGGCCGCGGCAGCTTTCGGCTGCGGGCGCGCTGGCAAAAGGAGGCATTGGCGCACGGTCTTTACCAGATCGTCGTCACCGAGGTGCCGTATCAGGTCCAGAAGGGGCGGCTGATCGAGAAGATCGCGGCCTTGCTCGAAGAAAAGAAGCTGCCGCTGCTCGCCGATATTCGCGACGAATCGACCGAAGACATTCGCATCGTCCTCGAACCGAAGACCCGCAACGTCGAAGCCGGGCTGCTGATGGAGCAGCTGTTCCGGCTGACCGAGCTGGAAATGCGGGTGCCGCTCAACCTCAATGTGCTCGATCCCTCCGGCGTGCCGCGGGTGATGAGCCTGAAGGAGGCGTTGCAGGCCTTTCTCGATCATCGCCGCGCGGTATTGCAACGCTGCACCCGCCATCGCCTGGCGGCGGTCGCGCGACGCATCGAGATCCTGCACGGCCAGATCGTCGTCTATGTCAATCTCGACGAGGTGATCCGCATAATCCGTGAGACCGACGACCCGAAAGCCGAAATGATCGCCCGCTGGGATCTGAACGAAACCCAGGCCGAGGCGATCCTGAACATGCGGCTGCGCGCCTTGCGCCGGCTCGAGGAAGTCGCGATCCGCAAGGAGCTCGATGCGCTGTCCGCCGAAGCGGCGCAGCTCGCCCGGCTGCTCGACAGCGACCGCCGGCAATGGCGCGCGGTCGCGAGCGAAGTCCGTGCGACGATGGCGGAGTTCGGCGGCGACACCGCGCTCGGCCGGCGCCGCACCGCGATCGGCGAGGCGCCGGCGCCGGTCGAAATCCCGGCCGAGGCGTCGATCGAGCGCGAGCCGGTCACGGTGCTGTGCTCAGCCAAAGGCTGGGTGCGCGCGGTCAAGGGGCACAACGTTGCGGCCGCCGAACAGAAATACAAGGAGGGCGATGGGCCGCGCTTTGCGGTGGCGGCCGAGACCGTCGATCGGCTGATCGTGTTTGCCACCAACGGCCGCTTTTATACGATCGGCGTTGACCGGCTGCCGGGCGGACGCGGCCAGGGCGAGCCGTTGCGGCTGTCGATCGATCTGCCGAACGAGCACGATATCCTGGCGATGTTTCCGTATCGGCCCGGCATGGAGCTGCTGCTCGCCGCCGCCGACGGCCGCGGCTTTGTCGTCGACGGCGAAGAAGCGGTGGCCCAAACCCGCGCCGGCAAGCAGGTGCTGACCTTGGGCGAGGGCGTCGCGGCAAGGATCTGTGTGCGCGCAGAAGACGGCGACGCCGTGGCCCTGGTCGGCGACAACCGCCGGATGCTGGTCGTCAAGCTCGACGACATCCCGCTGATGACGCGCGGGCGCGGCGTGATTTTGCAGCGTTACAAATCGGGCGCCCTTGCCGACGCAAAGGTGTTCCGCCTCGCCGACGGCCTGTCGTGGCGGCTGGGCGAAAGCCGCACCCGCACCGAAGCCGACCTCTCGCCCTGGCTCGGCGCGCGCGGCGGCGCCGGCCGGCTGGTCCCCAACGGCTTCCCGCGGACGAACAGGTTCGGTTGAGCCTGCCGCCGATCTCCGGCTGCCTTGCCCGGCCTTAAGCCGCCACTCTGCCCGACCTTAAACCGCTGCTTTCCGATTGACCCTCCGCTGGAAAGTCGGCGAACAATCAGGCTCGACCCTCGGCGATCCCGACGCGCGGCACGCCCCGGTGCATCCATTCAGGCGCCGACGACGAACCCGTATTGCCGGCCATGGTTCTTGCCGAAACGCGCGATGCGCTGATCGTAGGTGACGAAGGGGCAGACCAGCTCGATAGCGGTGGCGATCAGAAGCCGGTCCGCCGGATCGCGGTGCTCGAGTTTGTGCAGTTGATAACTGCGGGAGGCTGCGCGGTGGCCGAGCGGCACAGATTTGATGCCGGGTCGCTGCAGGAAACGCGCCACCCACTCCTCGATTGGGAGGTCGAGTTCGATCCGTCCGGTATCGACGAGCAGTGCAATCTCCCAGACAGTCACGGCGCTCAGGCAAATGGTGCCGCCGCTCCGCCAGCAATCGTCGATCAGAGCGCGCGTCGAAGAGCGAAGGCGGATGTCGCCGCCATCGAGCCAGAGAGCGATATGCGTGTCGAGCAGCAGCGTATCCGTCACGGCTCGATCTCGCGACCCGTCTCGGCATCGGGTTCGACATCGAGGGCCGAGGCGATCAGGTCCACGCCGTCGCGCACCCGGACCGATCCGCGGTGAGCCCCGAACAACGAACCCGCGCGCGCATCCTCGTCGAGCAAACGCCGCATGGCCAAGGCAACGGCTTCGGTCTTGTTGCCTTCGGTCAGCTTTTTGGCCGCTTCTTCGATCAGGGCGATGACATCCGGCCGGTTAATGGTGACGACGTTCGGCATGTTCCGACCAATACAATTATATCATTACGCATATAATGATCTACGGGTTCACTGCAAGCCGAAGCGTCCATTGATAGTGGCCGGCGATCGGCTAAGATCGTGGCGAACGTGCTGCGAGGCAGACGATGGACGACATTACCGCCGATACCGCTGCCATGCTCGATGCGACTGGGCTGCTTTGCCCATTGCCGGTGCTGAAGGCGCGGCGGGCGCTGAAACCGCTGGCCCCGGGCGCGGTTCTCGAAGTGCTGGCGACCGACCCGGGGGCGCTCAAGGATTTCGAGCATTTCTGCGGCACGACCGGCTGCGTACTGCTCGAAGCATCCGAACAACCGGGCGGCGTGCTGCGCTTTCGACTGAGGAAGCCGGGCTGAGCCGGGAAGGAGGCCGTTATGGTTGCGACGATCACCACACCGCGCCTGATGGCGATCGGCGGCGGCGCTCTCGCCGAGCTGCCCGGGATATTGCAGCGCCTCGGAGTTGGCCGACCGCTGATCGTGACCGATCCCTATATCAGCGGCTGCGGCATCCTCGACCGGGCGACGACGCTGCTCGACCGGGCGGGCATTCCGTGGTCGATCTTTGCCGACACCGTTCCCGACCCGACGACGGCGGTGGTCGAGACCGGTACGCGAATCCTGGCCGAAGGCGATTTCGACAGCCTGATCGCCATCGGCGGCGGCAGTTCGATCGATACGGCGAAGGCGATGAGCCTGCTCGCCGCCAATGGCGGGCAGATGCGCGATTGGAAGGTTCCGGTCGAGATCCCGAAGATCGGGGTCCCGCTGGTGGCGATCCCGACCACGGCCGGCACCGGCTCCGAGGTCACCCGGTTCACGGTCATCACCGATACCGCGACCGACGAGAAAATGCTGATCGCCGGCCTCGCCTGCTGCCCGATCGCGGCTATCGTCGATTACGAGCTGACTTTGACGATGCCGTTGCGGCTGACTGCCGACACCGGCATCGACAGTTTGACGCATGCGATCGAGGCCTATGTCAGCCGGCGGGCCAGCCCCTATACCGACGGGCTCGCCAAAAATGCGATGGGGTTGATCGCGCGCCACATCCGCACCGCCTGCGCCGAGCCCGACAACCGCGCCGCGCGCGAGGCGATGATGCTCGGCGCGACGACGGCCGGGATGGCGTTTTCGAATGCGAGCGTCGCGCTGGTGCACGGCATGAGCCGGCCGATAGGCGCCTTTTTTCATGTGCCGCACGGCCTGTCGAACGCGATGCTGCTGCCCGAGATCGCTGCGTTTTCGGCGCCGGCGGCGCTCGACCGCTACGCCGATTGCGCCCGTGCGATGGGTGTCGCCGAGGAAGGCGAGGGCAGCCAGGGCGCAGTCGCGCGGCTCCTCGACGAACTGCGCCGGCTCAACCAGGATCTGAAGGTGCCGAGCCCGCGCGAATGGGGCATCGACGCAGCGCGCTATGAAGCATTGTTGCCGGTCATGGCAGATCAGGCCTTGGCGTCGGGCTCGCCGGCCAACAATCCGCGCGTGCCGACTGCGGATCAAATCGTCGATCTCTACCGCCGCGCATACGGCTGAGCGGCGCCGCCGCAAGCTCGGCCACGGTCGGGTTCAACCGAGCTTGATCTCGATCCGATCGTCGACGATGCGGACGGGGTAGGTCTTCAGGTCTTCGGTGGCCGGCGGGTCGAGCACCTCGCCGGTGCGGACATTGAAGCGCGCGGCGTGCAGCGGGCATTCGATCGCATCGCCGTCGAGCCAGCCGTCGGACAGGCGCGCATAGGCATGGGTGCAGATGTTGTCGGTGGCGAAGACCTCGCCGTCGCAGTCGTATAGAGCGAGCGAACGGCCGCCAACCTCGACTCCGATGACCTCGCCCTGCGGCAGATCGCCTCGGCTCGCCGCCCGTACCCACCCCGTCTGGTCCTCGCTCATCATCCACCTTTCCGGCTCATCGAGCCGGCATGTCATCGGCGGGCGGCGAATGCAAGAGGCTAGGCCTGGCCGAGGTCGCATTTGACCATGACGAAGATCGTCTTCGCCGCGATCGGCTCAGGGTCGGGCGACGATGCGCGGGGGCCGGGCGAGGAAGGCCGGCAGATCGTCGCCGAAACCGACGACGGGGCGGTCGTCTTTTGGCTCCGGCCGGGCCGGCCTCGATTGCCGCGCCTCGGCCGCGCGCGGGAAGGTGACGATGTTGGCGCCGGCGGCCTTCTCGTGCGACCGCGACGGCGGGGCGGCAGCAGCGCGGGGACGGGGCTGTTCGCTCGGCCGCCGCCGATTGCCGGCCTGCGGCCCCCCATCATGCCCACGGGGGTCATGCCCACGAGGGTCATGCCCACGGGAATCATGCCGGTCGGGTTCGCGCGGTCCGGCAGCGCGCGGCCGGATCTCGGGCCGCGCCGCCGCTGCCCGAGGCCGCCCGCGACGGGCGCTGTAGTCGAGTTCGGCCGGGGCCACGCCCTCGATCTCGGCCAAGGGGATCTCGTCGCCGATCAGCTTGACGATCGCGGCGACGAATTTGCCGTCCTCGGGCGCCGCCAGCATGAAGGAGCGACCGGAGCGGCCGGCCCGGCCGGTGCGGCCGATGCGGTGAACATAATCCTCGGCGTGGATCGGCACGTCGAAACAGAAGACGTGGCTCATTTCCTTGATGTCGAGCCCGCGCGCGGCGACGTCGCTGGCGACCAGCAGACGGATCTCGCCGTTTCTGAAGCGGTCCAGCGTCTCGGTCCGCTTTGGTTGCGGCATGTCGCCATGCAGGGCCGCCGCATCAAATTTGTGTCGGACCAGCGATTTGAACAGGATGTCGACGTCGCGCTTGCGATTGCAAAAGATCAACGCGTTTTTGACGTCTTCGGAGGCGATCAGCCGACGCAGCGCTTCGCGCTTGTCGCGCGGGTCGATCACGACCAGCGATTGGATGACGGTCGCGGCCGGCGAGGCCGGGGGCGCCACCGCGATCTCGATCGGATCGTTCAAAAAAGCGTCGGCCAAGCGCCGGATCTCGGGCGGCATCGTCGCCGAGAAGAACAACGTCTGCCGAGATTTCGGCAGCATGCCGACGATGCGTTCGACATCGGGAATGAAGCCCATGTCGAGCATCCGGTCGGCCTCGTCGATCACCAGCACATGCGCGTCCGACAACAGGATCTTGCCGCGCCCGTGCAGGTCGAGAAGCCGCCCGGGGGTGGCGATCAGCACATCGACCCCGCGATCGAGCTTGCGCTCCTGGTCGACGAAGCTTTCGCCGCCGATCAGCAACGCCATGGTCAATCGATTATGCTTGCCGTACAGCTCGAACGAAGCGGCGACCTGGGTCGCCAGCTCCCGAGTGGGCTCGAGGATCAGCGAGCGCGGCATCCGCGCCCGCGCACGCCCCGCCGTCAGTTTGTCGATCATCGGCAGGACGAAGCTGGCGGTTTTGCCGGTCCCGGTCTGGGCGCAGCCGAGCAGATCCCGCCCACTCTGCACGTGGGGGATCGCCTGTTCCTGGATCGGGGTGGGGTTCGTGTAGCCGGCGTCGGAGACTGCCTGAAGAACTTCAGGCGAAAGATTTAGTTCAGGAAAACCCATTGAAATTCTGTAACCTTTTTGTCAAGATTTATTTGCTGTTACCACTCAGCTTAGATCGGTACCTGTCCGGCGGATGTCAAATGATTTCCGCGCTGAAGCCATGCCGTGGAGACAGGGCTGATCTGACGAGTGTAGACCGTCGATCAGCGGCGACGGTATTGCGGGCGCGGCGACATCGCCGGGGCCGCCCGCTCATCCTTGTGGCGGAAATTGATCCGACCCTTGGTCAGATCGTAGGGGGTCATTTCGACCGTGACCCGGTCGCCGGCAAGAATTCGGATCCGGTTCTTTTTCATCCTGCCCGAAGAGTAGGCCAGGGTCTCGTGCCCGTTGTCGAGCCGCACGCGAAAGCGTGCGTCGGGCAACAATTCGAGGACGGTGCCGTCGAACTCAATCAGATCTTCTTTAGCCAAGCAGGTCTCCCGGAAACCAATCAGGTCTCGCAGCCGGTGGTCGAACGAGCGGAGAAGCGGGGGCGGCGAAGCCCCCGCGTGACCGGTTTCTCTCTTCCTCAGACCGCGCGCAGATTTACCGCCGAAACGCGGCCGCGCTGGCCTTGCTCAAGATCATAGTTGAGCTTCTGGCCTTCGCGCAGGTTGTCCATGCCCGCCCGTTCGACGGCGGAGATGTGAACGAAGACGTCAGCGCCGCCGTTTTCGGGTTGGACAAACCCGTAACCCTTTTGCGCATTGAACCATTTGACCGTGCCGGTCGCCATTAGCAGGAACTCCAAGTAGCGTTTAGACCGCCGCGCGAATGCGCAACGGATCGGACATCGATTGGCTCGGGAAACACGGTCGGAAGATCGTAGATGACGAACGCAGCACCGGTAAGCCAAACCCAAACGGGTCGACTTGAACTACGTAGGCGGGTTCGACGATTTACGCAAGTGCCCTTTGGCCGGCTGCGGAAAAAGAGCGTCGTGCTGTTTGTTCTCTAAATTGAATCAACAAGCTAAGAGCGGCTTATCGTGAGTGTTCGTCCGACTGTCCGGGCTTTTCCCGCGGCCTGCCCGACTAGAGATCCAGATCGCGGGCGAACCGCGCGTTTCTTTGGATATACTCGAAACGCAGTTCGGGGCGTCGGCCCATCAGCGTTTCGACCAGTTCGCAAGTGCGGTCGACCGCCGCTCTCGGCGCCTCGATCGCCGCCGCATCGGCCGTCGCCGTGAGGGTCACCCGCAACAATGTTCGCTGCGACGGGTCCATCGTCGTTGCCTTGAGATAGCGCGCCGGCATCTCGCCCAGTCCCTTGAAACGGCTCACCTCGATTTTGCCGCGGTCGGAAAAGGCGTTGGCCAGCAGTTGGTCGCGATGCGCGTCGTCGCGGGCATATCGGGTCACATCCCCCTGGGTCAGACGGTAGAGCGGCGGCAGCGCCAGATGGAGGTGCCCGTTCTCGATCAGCTTTGGCATTTCGCGAAAAAAGAAGGTCATCAACAACGAGGCGATATGGGCGCCGTCGATATCGGCGTCGGTCATGATCACGACGCGCTCGTACCGCAATCCCTCCTCGCGATAATGCGAACCAGCACCGGCGCCGAGCGCCAGGATGATGTCGCCGAGCTCCTGGTTCGCGCGCATTTTGTCGGCAGACGCGCTGGCGACGTTGAGGATCTTGCCGCGCAGCGGCAGAATTGCCTGCGTCTCGCGATCGCGCGCCTGCTTGGCGGAGCCGCCCGCGCTGTCGCCCTCGACCAGAAAGATTTCGGTGCCGGCGGCATTCCCGCGCGTGCAATCGGCAAGCTTGCCCGGCAGCCGCAGTTTGCGCGTCGCCGTCTTGCGTGCCAACTCGCGCTGCTGACGCCGGCGCTGGCGCTCTTCGGCGCGCTCGGCGATCCTTTCGAGCAGCGATCGGCTGGCGGCCGGGTCGGCGCCGAGCCAATGGTCGAGATGGTCCTTGACCGCATTCTCGACCAGTTTTGTCGCCTCGGCGGAGGCGAGCCGCTCCTTGGTCTGGCCCTGGAATTGCGGATCTCGAATGAACAACGACAACAGCGCCGCCGTCCCGGCGGCGATATCCTCGCCGGTCGCCTGAGCGATGCGGCGATTGCCCGCGAGTTCGCCGTATCCTTTGACCGATCGCGACAGGGCGCCGCGCAACCCGGCATCGTGCGTGCCGCCCTCCGGGGTCGGGATGGTGTTGCAATAGGAATGGCTGAAGCCGTCCTCTTCGTCTTCGAGCCACGCCACCGCCCATTCGACGCTGCCGCCGCCCGGAAAATCCGCGCGGCCGAGAAACGGCCGCGGCGTCAGCATGGTGCGGCCGTCGAGGCTGGTCGCCAAAAAATCGCCGAGCCCACCCGGAAAATGCAGCCGCGCCTCGGCCGGTACCTCTTCGCCGCGCGCCAGCGACGGGTCGCAGCTCCAGCGGATTTCGAGCCCGCCGAACAGATAGGCCTTCGACCGCGCCATGCGGTAAAGCGTCGCCGGGCGAAAGCCGAGCCCGCCGAAGATCTCGGGGTCGGGATGGAAGCGCACGCTGGTGCCGCGGCGGTTGCTGACCGGCCCGCGATCCAGCAATCCGGTCGCGGGGATGCCGCGGCTGAAGCTTTGCTGCCACAGGCGGCGGTCGCGGGCGACCTCGACCTCGAGGGCATCGCTGAGCGCGTTGACGACCGAGACGCCGACCCCGTGCAGGCCCCCCGAGGTCCGATAAGCCGTACCGCCAAACTTGCCACCGGCGTGCAAGGTCGTCAGGATGACCTCCAGTGCCGACTTGTCCGGGAAGCGCGGATGAGGATCAATCGGGATGCCGCGGCCGTTGTCGCGGACCGTTACCCAGTCGCCGATGGCGAGTTCGATATCGATGCGCGTGGCATGGCCCGCGACCGCCTCGTCCATCGCATTGTCGAGTACTTCGGCAGCGAGGTGATGCAGGCCGCGCTCGTCGGTGCCCCCCACATACATGCCGGGCCGACGGCGTACCGGCTCGAGCCCTTCGAGCACTTCAATGTCTTTGGCGGAGTAGCCGTTAGCGGATTTCTCCGGCGGCTGATCGAAAAGATCGGACATCCCGCCAGGGATACAGAGAATCCCCGGTCCGATGCAAGCAGCATTCTGTGTTTATCACGGACAGTGACAACTATATCTAGGGCCGGTCGACGAGGTTCTCGCGACACCGGATCAGATGGGGTCGGCCTTGCGACTCGCCGGGAACCCGGCTTGGGTCTCGCGGCGTTACCATGGTCATGACCAATGAGCGAAAAATCTGGGAAGCCGCCCTGCTGCTGGTGCGTCGGCACGGATCGCAGGCCGCGGCGATCGCGGAGCAGGAGGTCCAGCGCCTGCGCCGCAGCGATGACGAACTGACCTGCGTCGTCTGGTGCTGGATCGCCCGCACTACGGCGGAACTGCTGCGCCCGGTCCCGGACCGGGGCGAGCAGATCCATTGAGGGTTTGGTGCTCCGCCTCTTAACCCCGGGTGTGGTCGCCCCGATATTGGTCTGGTTGGATGACGTGTTCGAGAGGAAGAGGGATGGCTGAAGGGCTGCTGGGCCGCCTTACCGGGCGAGCGCATTCATCGGAAAAAAAGTTTGCGGTGGAGCATCCCGAGGCGGAGTGGCGCGACAAGCTGTCCGCCGCGCAGTATCGCGTGCTCCGCGAGCACGGCACCGAGCGGGCCGGAACCAGCCCGCTCGACAAGGAATACGGTGAAGGCGTCTATCATTGCGCCGGCTGCGGCCAGAAGCTGTTTGACTCGAAGGCCAAGTTCAACAGCGGCACCGGCTGGCCCAGCTTTTCGACACCGCTCGATCAGGCGGTGGAAACCCAGACGGATCGCAGCTTTTTGATGACCCGCACCGAAGCTCACTGCAGCAGCTGCGGCGGCCATCTCGGCCATGTTTTCGATGACGGCCCGCAACCGAGCGGGCAGCGCTATTGCATGAACGGCGTCTCGCTCGACTTCCGTCGCGGCGAAAAGGCGACCGAGACGGCTTTGAGCGATACGGCTGGGCCGGCGCCGGGTAAGCCATAGGCCGCCCCGGGCGTCGGAACAATCCGGCAGGTGGTGCAAATCAGGATGCCGGCACGCAGGTCGCGTCGCGGGCCGTCCGGCAATATGCGAACCTGCCGTCTCGCCGGGGACTGCGGGCGGACCGTCTAGACGGCGTCCGGCCCCTGTTCGCCGGTCCGAATGCGAATCGCCTGGTCGATCGGCAACACGAAGATCTTGCCGTCGCCGATCTTGTCGGTGCGCGCCGCGTCCTGGATCGCCTGTACGGCGCGTTCGACGAGAACATCGTCGAGCACGACTTCGACTTTGATCTTGGGTAGAAAGTCGATGACGTACTCGGCGCCGCGATAGACCTCGGTGTGTCCTTTCTGGCGTCCGAAGCCCTTGACCTCGCTGACGGTCATCCCCGTCACTCCGACCTCATGGAGTGCGTTTTTGACCTCGTCGAGCTTAAACGGCTTGATGATCGCCTCGACCTTTTTCATCCCTTCGCCACTCCACATTGTCTCCGGCAAAGCACCTCTATCGACATCGTCTCCAAGTTTAACCCAAAGCGGCCCCATGCCGGGGTGATTTCTGCACACTCGGCGAATGGTCGCGCCGGCGCGACCGATGCGCTTGATCAACATCCGAGCCTTTCGGTCGCGAAGTGTCGACGCCTGACAATCGACGATAAAATTGGGTAATTCATGCACGATTATTTGGCCAACTCATGACAATAAACACGCTTTTTATGCGTGCGGCGAGTTGATCCTGCCGTGTTGTCGGGAGCAGCGCCCTGTTGGCGCCGATGCCCTGCCGGCGCGTCAAGGTCTATGGATGAGCGACGGCCGTCGCCCGGTTCTTCGCCGGCCGTACGGATCGCGCGGCATTCGAATAAGTGCCGCCGTTCACGCCGAAGAGCCTGATCGCCTCATGAGGCGATCAGGCAATCGGTGCGACGCAAACGCTCTTTGAGAGCGGCCCCGCGCACCGGCTCGAAGCCGGGCCCGGGTTTAGTCGGCGACGGCGGGTATCTCCTCTCCGTCGCCGAAGTTGTAGGCGGTCTCGCCGTGGACCGCATCGTCGCCGATACGCAACGTCGCTTCGTCCATCCGCAAGGCCACGAAGATCGAGATCACCTTGAGGATGACAAAAGTGCCGACGACGTTGAAGGCGATGATGAACAGGGCGGCGTAGAGCTGCATCATGAACTGGTGCCCCGAATCGCCATAGAGCAGTCCGGTGACGCTGACGCCCGGCGCCTCCTTGTCGGTGCCGATGTAGACGAGCATGTCCGGACAGGCCAGGATGCCGACCAGCAGACCGCCCGTCAGTCCGGCGATGCCGTGGGTGGACAGCACGCTCAGCGTATCGTCGACCCGGCGGAACAGCGCCGAGGTCTGGAGTTTGTTCATCGCCAGCCACGGGATGATCCCCGCGACGACGCCGGTGATGATCGCCCCCCAACCGTTGACGTAACCGGCGCCGGGAGTGATCGCGACGAGGCCGGCGATCATGCCGTTGATCGCCCCTACTACGGACGGCTTGCCATACGCGAACGAGTCGAAAATCGTCCACACCAGCAACGCCACGCAGGTGCACAGGTTGGTGTTGAGGATGGCCGCGGAAGCATCGGCATTGGCGAAGTACGGGTCGCCGCCGTTGAACCCGTTCCAGCCGAGCCACAGGATGCCGGCGCCGGCCAGTGCCATCAGCAGGCTGTTCGGCGGAAAATGATCGCGGTCCTGCTGGATGCGCGGCCCGATCACCGCCGCAGCGACAAAGCCGGAGGTGCCGGCGGCGAGATGGATCACGTAGCCGCCGGAGAAGTCGGCCGCCCCCATCGCGGCGAGCCAACCGCCGCCCCAGATGCTGAACGCGCCGACCGTATAGACAAAGGTCATCCACACCGGCACGAAGATGATCCACGCCTTGAAGCTCATCCGCCCGATCAGCGAGCCGGCGAGGATGATCACGGTGATCGCGGCGAAGACGAACTGGAAGAACATCATCGTCGCCATCGGGAAGCCGAGCGCGGGCATGCCCGAGGCAGCCGCCGGGATCGTCGCCTGCCCGAGCAGGAACGAGGCGGAAAGGGCCGGCTTGGGTGTGCCCCAGAACGGAAACAATTGCGGGCCGAAGGACATGTTGTACGCCCACAGCACCCAGACGACCATCACCGCGGCAAAGGCGTACATCGCCATGAATGCCGAGTTGACCGCCCATTTTCTTTTGACGATTCCCCCGTAGAGGATCACCAGCCCGGGGACGCTCTGCAGGCCGACAAAGGTCGCGGCGGCCATTTGCCAGGCGTTGGAACCGGTATCAAGCCATTTTGGTGATGGAACTAACATCTCTGCCTCTTGCGGTTGTCGTAGGACCCGGGCGCTTCGGCCAAGCCCCTCGCTGGCGAATGCGAAAAGTGCGCCCCCTCGGAGACGAGATGAGGCAAGATCCATGCCTAGATTGCAGACCGCCGCCGCTTCCGGACGAGGCGCTTGTTTGATGATGCACGATCAGTTTGGCTTTTCGCCCGCAGCCGTGCCCGACGCGGCGTATCGTCGGCGAGGCGCGATGGTTTCAGCGATCGCCGCGGTTGCTCTGCTGCTGGCCTCGGCCGGCGACGCTCGGGCGGCCCCGACGGGGACCCTGCGCCTGCGCTGCACCAATTCTGCGAGCGGGGCGAGCTGGCCGATGGTCGTCGATCTCGATCGCGGCCGCGTCGATTCGGTTGCCGCGACGATCACCGACCAATGGATCAGCTGGCATGATCCGAACCAGGGATTTTTCGACTTCGAACGCGCTACGGGGAAGCTCCAATTTCGCAACGCGTCGAGCACCGGAGGCTATTTCCTGTATTACACATGCCAGCGGGAATAGCGCGAAAGCGGCAGTCCGACTTGCCGGGAGGGCAGCTCTGCTGCCTATCTTTTAGGCAATGTTATGCTAAAAATCTAACCGGGACGTTCATGAGCATGGTTGCGAAGCATCTATTCGACGAAATTCCGCAACGACCGGCAGGCGCCGGCGGTGGGCCAATTCGCGTCGAGCATCAGGATCGTTTTTGAAATGGGCGGTGCAGTCCGCCCAGATCGCGGTGGCGGCGCGGGGCCGCGATCGAAAGTTTGCGCTCGCGGCATCGCAGCGTCGCGATCCGGGCGACCGGCAACCCAGTGGGAGCGGTGTCGTGGCGTCGGTTGAGGTCGGGGTCCAGGCCCGTGTCCAGGCCCGTGTCGGATTCGCCTCGAAGAAGGGGCTGCGCAAGGACAACGAAGATTTCGCCGCCGCCGTCTACGGCGCGGAATTGCCCGAGCCGCGCCAGGAGGTGATCGCCGCGATCGCCGATGGGATCGGCGGCGCCAAGGGCGGTCGCGTCGCTGCGGAAACCGCGGTGCGCGGCTTTCTCGACGGATTTTGCGATCTGCCCGAGACGATGGAGGTGCAGCGTGCGGGTGCGGTGATCGTCAGCGCGCTCAACGGCTGGATCAATACCCAGGGGCGCCAGGACCCCGAGCTCGCCGGAATGGGGTGCACGTTCACGGCGCTGGTGCTGCGCGGCCGCGTTGCCCATCTGCTGCATGTCGGGGATACGCGCGTCTACCGGTTGAGTAGGGACCGCCTGACCCGCCTCACGACCGACCACGTGCGCCAGGATGGCACGGGTCGCTCCCACACGCTCACCCGCGCCTTGGGGGTGGAGGCGGAAGTGCGTCTGGACTACGCCGCGCAACCGATGGCGTTGCACGACCGTTTCCTGTTGTGCAGCGACGGCGTGCACGGATTTCTGACCGACCAGGGCATCGCCGACATTCTGCGCGATCGCTCCGCTCCCGAGGATACCGCCGACGCATTGGTCGCAGCCGCGCTGCAATCCAACAGCACCGACAACTGCACCGCCTTGGTGCTGGACGTGGTCGCGCTGCCGACGGCGGGATCGGCCGATATCAGCGCCGCCATCATGCGGCTGCCGATCGTCCCGACGCCGGTCCGCGGCGAGACGGTAGACGGATTTGTGCTGAAGGCACTGATCTCCGACGGCCGGTACAGCCGGCTGTTCGGCGCGGAGGACGAAATCGAGGGCGGCAATGTCGCCTTGAAATTCCCCAAAATGCAGCTCGCCAGCGTCGAAGCATTTCATGCGGCGTTCGTACGCGAGGCTTGGGTTGGCGCTCGAGTGCACAATCCCTGGATCGGACGTGTCATCGAACTGCCGCCGGGACGCCGGAGCTGCCTCTATACCGTCATGCCGCTCTATCAGGGCGAGCTGTTGGAAGCGCGGCTTTCGCGCAGCCCGGCGCTGGGTTTGGAAGAAGGACGGAACATCGCCGTCACGCTGGCCCGCGCGGTGGCGGCGCTGCATCGCGACGGCATCGTCCATCGCGACATCAAGCCGGACAACGTGATCCTCGAAGGCGGCGGATCGCTCAAGCTGATCGATCTCGGCGTGGTCCGGGTCCCTGGATTGGAGGATTTCCCGCCCGAATACATTCCCGGCACCGCGGCCTACATGGCGCCGGAAATGTCCGACGGCGAAGCCGGAAACGAGGCCACCGACATTTATGCGCTGGGCGTCACGATGTTCCGCGCCTTCACCGGACAATACCCGTACGGCAATCCGGACGCCGTCAGCCCGCCGCGACGAAACCGGCCGGTGGATTTTTCCTTGTTGCGGCCGGATTTGCCCGCGTGGCTCCCGGCCGCGCTCGCGCGTGCGATCGCGCTGGACCCCGCCGGGCGTTATCGGGATATGACCGAGTTTGCGCTCGAGATCGAGGCCGGACCCGCGCGCGCGCCGGCCGCCCCGCCGCGTCCGCTGACGTTATACGAACGCGCCCCGCTGCGGGTCTGGCAAGGCTTGGCCGCCCTGTTGGCGCTGGCCCTCTTGGTGTCGTTGCTGATGCGTTAGCCTCGTCGCCTCGGCATCAGCGCCTGATTTTCTGAGAAACTGCGGCGAAGCGCCGATGGTCGCGCATTGCGACCCGCGACAAGGACGCGGCTGGGGAATATGGCGGCGGCCACCCCGTGCCTACCGGCGCATCTTTATGCCGCGGTTATGCCGGCCGACATGATTTCCGCATCGAAACTTTATGCAATGCAGCGCATCTGATCCGGATCGATCCAGCGAGCGTCTCCGGAGATGGTGCAATGCTCGATTTTCTGATGATCGGATACGGCGTCGGCTTCTTCGTCGTCGCGGTCCTTTATGTGCTGGCTTGCGAGAAGATGTGAGAGAGAAATGCTGATCGACTACATCCTCGGCGCGATCGTCGCGATCGTGATCTCGGTCTATCTCGTCTATGCGCTGATCAACCCCGAGCGGTTCTAGGAGAAGTGCGGTGACCGCCAACGGGTGGATCCAAATCGCGCTGTTCAGCGCGATCGTCATCGCGCTCACGCGACCGCTCGGCGGCTACATGACGCGCGTCTTTGCCGGCGAGCGGACGTTTCTGCGGCCGGTGCTGCGACCGGTCGAGCGCGCGGTCTATCGGTGCTGCGGCGTCGACGAGAAGGAGGAGCAACACTGGCTGACCTATGCGGTTGCGATGCTGCTGTTCAGCCTCGTCGGCTTTGTCGCCTTGTATGCCTTGCAGCGGCTGCAATGGTATCTGCCGTTCAACCCGCAGGGTCAGGGGGCGGTCGAACAGAGTTCCGCGCTCAATACCTCGGTCAGTTTCGTCACCAATACCAACTGGCAGTCCTATGTGCCGGAAACCACGATGAGCTACCTGGTGCAGATGGCCGGGCTCACCGTGCACAATTTCGTCTCGGCGGCGACCGGCATCGCCATGGCACTGGCGCTGATCCGCGGGTTCGTGCGGCGCGAAGCCAAGACGATCGGTAATTTCTGGGTCGATCTGACCCGCTGCACGCTCTACCTCCTGATCCCGATCTCGGTGGTGACGGCACTGGTGCTGGTGTGGCAGGGGGTGCCGCAAAATCTCAGCGCCTATACCGAGGCGACGACGCTCGAAGGAGCAAAACAGGTCATCGCTCAAGGCCCGGTCGCCTCGCAGGAAATCATCAAAGAGTTCGGCACCAACGGCGGCGGTTTCTTCAATGCCAACTCGGCGCATCCGTTCGAGAACCCGAACGCGGTGACCAATTTGATCGAACTGGTCGCGATCTTCGCGGTCGGCGCCGGGTTGACGAATGTCTTGGGCCGCATGGTTCGCGACGAGCGGCAGGGCTGGGCGATCTTTGCCGCGATGGGTTTGCTGTTCCTCGCCGGGGCGGCCGCCGCCTACTGGTCCGAAGCACATGGGAACCCGGCCTTTGCCGCCTTCAACGTCGATTCGACAGCGAGTGCGGCGCAGGCCGGCGGCAATATGGAAGGCAAGGAAGTGCGGTTCGGCCCGGCGCTTTCGGCCCTGTGGGCGACGGTGACGACCGACACCTCGTGCGGTGCGGTCAATTCGATGCATGACAGCTACCTGCCGATCGGCGGCATGGTGCCGCTGGTCAACATGCAGCTCGGCGAGGTGATCTTCGGCGGCGTCGGTTCGGGGCTGTACGGCATCCTCGCTTTCGCGATCGTGGCGATGTTCGTCGCCGGGCTGATGGTGGGGCGCACCCCCGAATATCTCGGCAAGAAGCTCGAGGCGAAGGAGGTCAAGATGACCATCCTCGCGCTTCTCAGCCTGCCCTTGTCGATCCTCGGCTGGACCGCATTGGCCGTAGTATTGCCGGCGGGACTGGGCGGCATCGCCAATCCCGGCCCGCACGGCTTCAGCGAGATCCTCTATGCCTTTACAGAGGGGACCGCCAATAACGGCAGCGCCTTTGCCGGACTGTCCGCCAACACGCTTTTTTACAACACGACGATAGCCGCGGCGATGCTGATCGGGCGCTTTATCTTCGTCATCCCGATGTTGGCGGTTGCGGGCTCGCTGGCGCAGAAGAAACTGCTCGCCCCCTCGGCCGGCACCTTCCCGACGCACAGCCCGCAATTTGTCGGCCTGTTGGTCGGCGTCATTCTGATCATTGGCGGACTGACCTATTTCCCGGCGATCTCGCTGGGGCCGGTAACCGAACAGGTTGCCATGAACCAAGGCAAGCTTTTCGCCGGGCCGTAACGGTTCGCGTCTGCGAGGAATATTGAGATGACCGACATCACCCCCGTCATCGGCCTGCCGCCGACCGGGCTTGCGAGGCGCAGTCTGCGGCCGATGTCGTTGTTCGATCGGTCGCTGATTGTGTCGGCGATTTGGGCCTCGTTCAAAAAGCTCGACCCGCGCACCCTGGTCAAGAATCCGGTCATGTTCTGCGTCGAGATCGTCTCGGTGCTGACGACCGTGTTCTTCATCCGCGACTTGTTTGCGGGCGCGACCAAGGTCGTCGGCAGCAGCGCATTGTTTTCCGGCCAGATCGCAATCTGGCTGTGGTTCACGGTGCTGTTTGCGAATTTTGCCGAGGCGGTCGCGGAAGGCCGCGGCAAGGCCCAGGCGGAGACCCTGCGCCGGACCCGCACCGAGACCAAGGCCAAGCGTATCGAGACCGCGCAATCTCGCGCTTTCGACCTCGTCGACGCGGCGGCGTTGAAGCCCGGCGACCTCGTTCTGGTCGAGACCGGCGACCTGATCCCGAGCGACGGCGAAGTCGTCGAGGGCGTCGCTTCGGTCGACGAATCGGCGATCACCGGCGAGTCGGCCCCGGTCATTCGCGAGAGCGGCGGCGACCGCTCGGCCGTCACCGGCGGCACCCGGGTCACTTCCGACCGGCTCAAGGTGCGGATCACCGCGGCGCAGGGCTCGACCTTCCTCGACCGCATGATCGCGCTGGTCGAGGGCGCGGTGCGGCAGAAGACGCCGAACGAGATCGCGCTCAACATCCTGCTCGCCGGAATGACGCTGATCTTTGTCTTCGCCACCGTAACCATTCCGAGCTTTGCCGCTTATGCCGGCGGCGCCGTTTCGGTCGTCGTGCTGGCTGCGCTCTTCGTCTGCCTGATCCCGACGACGATCGGAGCACTGCTCTCGGCGATCGGGATCGCCGGCATGGACCGACTGGTGCGCTTCAACGTGCTGGCGATGTCGGGGCGCGCGGTCGAGGCCGCGGGCGACGTCGATACCCTGCTGCTCGACAAGACCGGGACGATCACTCTCGGCAACCGGCAGGCGACCGAGTTTCTGGCATTGCCCGGGGTCGACGAGGCCGAACTCGCCGATGTCGCGCAGTTTGCTTCGCTGTCCGACGAGACCCCGGAGGGCCGCTCGGTCGTCGTGCTGGCCAAGGAAAAATACGGGCTGCGCGGACGCGAGATGGCGCCGCTCGACGCGCGTTTCGTGGCCTTCACGGCGCAGACCAGGATGAGCGGCATCGACGTCGGCGGCGTCTCGATCCGCAAGGGCGCGGTCGATGCCGTGATTGCCTTTGCCGAGGGCGAGAGCGCCGCCCCGGTCCGGCGCAATGCGGCGGCGGGCGCGCAGGCGGCGTTGCGGGCGGCGCCGGTTTCGGAGGCGGTGCGCCAGACCACCCTGATCGCGGAACGGATCTCCAAGGAGGGCGGCACGCCGCTCGCCGTCGCCAAGGACGACCGTCTGCTCGGCGTCATTCATCTCAAGGACATTGTCAAAGGCGGCATCCGCGAGCGTTTCGCCGAATTGCGGCGGATGGGCATTCGCACGGTCATGATCACCGGCGACAACCCGCTGACCGCGGCGGCGATCGCCGCCGAATCCGGGGTCGACGACTTTCTCGCCCAGGCCAGGCCCGAAGACAAACTGGCGCTGATCCGCGACGAACAGACCAAGGGCAAGCTCGTCGCGATGTGCGGCGACGGCACCAACGACGCGCCGGCGTTGGCGCAATCGGATGTCGGCGTAGCGATGAACACCGGTACGATGGCGGCGCGCGAGGCCGGCAATATGGTCGATCTCGACAGCGACCCGACCAAGTTGATCGAGATCGTCGAGATCGGGAAGCAGCTCCTGATCACCCGCGGGGCGCTGACCACGTTTTCGATCGCCAACGACGTCGCCAAGTACTTCGCGATCATCCCGGCGATGTTCGCCGCGTTCTATCCGCAGCTCGGCGTCATCAACATCATGCGGCTGCACAGCCCCGAGAGCGCGATCCTGTCGGCGATCATCTTCAACGCGCTGATCATCATCGCACTGATCCCGTTGGCGTTGCGGGGCGTGAGCTTCCGCCCGATCGGCGCGGCCGCGATGCTGCGCCGCAACCTGCTGATCTACGGCATGGGCGGGCTGGTCGTGCCGTTCATCGGCATCAAGCTGATCGACCTCGCCGTCACCGCCATCAGCCTTGCCTGAGGAATTCGTCCGATGCTGCGGCAAATCCGCCCTGCGATCATGATGATCGTCGTCATGACCGTCATCACCGGCCTCGTCTATCCGCTCGGCATGACCGGGCTCGCCCAGCTGATCTTTCCGCATCAGGCAAACGGCAGCCTGATCGAGAAGGACGGGAAGGTGATCGGCTCGAGCCTGATCGGGCAGAACTTCACCTCCGACAAATACTTCCACGGCCGCCCGTCGGCGACGAGCGAGCCTGACCCGAAGGACCCGTCCAAGACGATCTCGGCGCCTTACGCCGCCGACAATTCGGCCGGCTCGAATCTCGGGCCGACAAACCGGGCGCTGATCGACCGGGTCAAGGCCGATTCCGCGAAGCTCGCCAAGGAAAACCCGGGAACACCGGTCCCGGTCGATTTGGTGACGACCTCGGCGAGCGGTCTCGACCCCGACATCACGCCGGCCGCCGCCCTGTACCAGGTGCCGCGCGTGGCCAGGGCGCGCAACCTGCGGCCGGACCAGGTCCGCGCGCTCGTCGCCGCGGCGGTGCAGGACCAGGACCGGGTCCTCGGCATGCTCGGCGAGAAGCGGGTGAATGTCTTGAACCTGAACCTCGCACTCGATCTTCTGCACTGAGACAGGCGAGATGCATTAGACTGGCGGCATGCCTGAGCGTGAGGGCAGACCGTCGCCGGAAGCGCTGCTCGCCGCGGTGCAACAGGAGGGCCGTGGCCGGCTGAAGATTTTCCTCGGCGCGGCGCCGGGGGTCGGCAAGACATACGAGATGCTGCAGTCGGCCCAGGCCAAGCGGCGCGAAGGCGTCGATGTCGTCGTCGGCATCGTCGAACCGCACGGAAGGCGAGAGACCGAGGCGCTGCTCGCAGGCCTCGAAGCGGTCCCCAGACAGCAGGTCGAATACAAGGGCCACCTGCTCGACGAGATGGATCTCGACGCGATCCTGAAGCGCCGGCCCCAGTTGGTCCTGGTCGACGAATTGGCGCACACCAATGCGCCCGGCAGCCGGCACCCCAAGCGCTATCTCGATGTCGAGGAGCTGATCGCCGCCGGCATCGATGTGTTCGCGACGCTCAACATCCAGCATGTCGAGAGCCTGAACGACGTCATCGCCCGGATCACCCGCATCCGCGTGCGCGAAACCGTGCCCGACAGCGTCCTCGATCAGGCCGACGACATCGAGGTCATCGATCTGTCTCCCGAGGACCTGATCAAGCGTCTGCGCGAGGGCAAGGTCTATGTGCCGCAACAGGCCGAGCGCGCCATTCGCCACTATTTTTCCACCGGCAATCTGACGGCGTTGCGCGAGCTGGCGCTGCGCCGCACCGCTCAGCGCGTCGACGAGCAACTGCTGTCGCATATGCGGGCGCATGCGATAGCCGGCCCGTGGCCGGCCGGCGAGCGGGTCCTCGTCTGCGTCAGCGAGGCGCCGAGCACCGCCGGGCTGATCCGCTATGCCCGGCGCGTCGCCGACCGCCTGCGCGTGCCGTGGACCGCGATCTATGTCGAGACCGCGCGCACCCAGCGGCTGAGCGACGCCGAGCGCGACCGCATCGCCGACCATCTGCGGCTCGCCGAACGGCTCGGCGCCTCGACGATCACCATCCCCGGCCGCAGCATCGCCGACGAGCTCGTCGCCTATGCGAGCGCCAACAACATCACCCAGATCGTCATCGGCAAATCCGACCGGCCGCGCTGGTTCGAGATGGTGCACGGCTCGGTGGTCCACGAGCTGGTGCGCAAGACCGGACAGATCAGCGTGCACGTCATCTCGGCCGATGACGGCGAGTCGGTTCCGCCGAAGTCGATCGCCACCCGTCCGCCGGCCGAGCCGCCGCGCATCGAGCGCTATCTCGGCAGCGCCGCCGCGGTTGCGCTCGCCCTCGGCATCGGTCTGCTGTTGAAACAATTCATCGCCGTGCAGAGCATCTCGCTGGTGTTTCTGACGGCGGTGCTCGCCTCGGCGGTCGCCTGGGGGCTGTGGCCGTCGCTGTTTGCCTGCGTCGTCAGCGTGCTCGCCTACAATTTCTTCTTTCTGCCGCCGCTCTACACCTTTTCGATCGGCGATCCCGAGAATGTCGTGGCGCTGTTCTTTTTCCTGACGGTGGCGATCATTGTCAGCAATTTGACGGCCAGAACCCGCGCCCAGATCGTGACCGCGCGATCGCAGGGCGAAGACGACGGCCGAGCTCTACGCCTTCAGCCGCAAGGTCGCCGGGATCGGCGCGCTCGACGATCTGCTGTGGGCGACCGCGTTCCAGATCTCGTCGATGCTGAATGTCCGCAGCGTGCTGCTGATGCCGGTCAAGGACGGGGAGGGGATCGAAGTCGCCAGCGGCTATCCGCCCGAGGACCGGCTCGACGACGCCGACATGGCGGCGGCGCGCTGGAGCTGGGAGCACAACCGCGCCGCCGGGCGCGGCGCCGACACCCTGCCCGGCGGCAAACGGCTGTTTCTGCCGTTGCGCACCGGCAGCGGCCCGGTCGGCGTGCTCGGCATCGACCGCGATCTGCCCGGTCCGTTGCTGACGCCCGACGAGCGGCGGCTGCTCGACGCGCTGTGCGACCAGGCGGCGGTGGCGATCGAGCGGATCTCGCTCGCCAAAGGGCTCGACGAGGCGCGGGTGCTGGCCGAGACCGAAAGGCTGCGCGCCGCGCTTTTGACCTCGATCTCGCACGATTTGCGGACCCCGCTCGCCTCGATCCTCGGCACCGTCTCGAGCCTGCGCAGCTACCCGGAGAAATATGGCGAAGCCGAGCGCGAAGAATTGCTGGCGACCTTGCAGGACGAGGCCGAACGGCTGAACCGCTTCGTCGCCAACCTGCTCGACATGACCCGGCTCGAATCGGGCGCGATCGAATTGAAGCTCGATCTGCTCGATGTCGCCGAGATCATCGGCTCGGCGCTGCAGCGCGCGGCCGGCGTTCTGGCGCGGCACCGCGTCGAGGTCGCTGTCGCGCCGGGCCTGCCGATGCTGCGGCTCGATCCGATGCTGTTCGAGCAGGTGCTGTTCAATCTGCTCGACAACGCGGCCAAATATTCGCCGGCCGGCAGCCGGATCGACATTCGCGCGTCCCGCGACGGCGAGCTCGTCGAGATCGAGGTTGTCGACGAGGGCCCCGGCATACCGCCCGCCGATTTCGAGCGGATCTTCGACAAATTCTATCGGGTGCAGGCGCAGGATCGGCGCCGCGCCGGGACCGGGCTCGGCCTTGCCATCTGCCGCGGTTTTGTCGAGGCGCTGGGCGGCTGGATCGTCGCGCGCAACCGCCGCGACCGCTCCGGCGCGGTGTTGACGATCCGGATGCCGGTCGTGCCGGAGATCGGCGCGAAACGACAGCCGGTCATGGCTCATGGCTAAGGCCGTCACCGTCCTTGTCGTCGATGACGAGCCGCCGATCCGCCGGTTTCTGCGCACCACTTTGCTTGCCGCCGGATATCGGGTGGTCGAGGCGGAGGATGCCGCCGGCGCCGCCAGATCGCTGGCGGCTGAAAAGCCTGATCTGGTGATCCTCGATCTCGGTCTGCCCGGATCGCAGCGGTCTCGATCTGATCGCCGAAATCCGCCAGACCTCGGCCGTGCCGCTGCTGGTGCTGTCGGCGCGGCACGACGAGCGCTCCAAGGTCGAAGCGCTCGACCTCGGCGCCGACGATTACGTCGCCAAGCCCTTCGGCATGGCCGAACTGATGGCGCGGCTGCGCGCGGCTCTGCGGCACGCGTTTCAGAGCCAGGGCGAATTGCCGATTTTCGTCTCGGGCGATCTGGCGGTCGATCTGGTGCGCCGCCGGGTTACCCGTTCCGGCCGCGAAGTCAAATTGTCGCCGAAGGAATTCGACCTGCTGCGGCACCTGGTTGCGCATGCCGGCAAGGTGCTGACCCACCGCCATCTGCTGCGCGAGGTCTGGGGGCCGGCGCAGATCGACGAGGTGCAGTATCTGCGCGTCTTCATCCGCGGGCTGCGGGCGAAACTGGAACCCGACCCGACCCGGCCGACCCACATCCTGACCGAACTCGGCGTCGGCTACCGCCTGCAACTTCCGCCCGAGCAGCGCGTCTGAGCGGTGCTTGGCAAATCCGGCGGCAAGCGGCTGACGCCCGACGAGCGGCGGCCGCTCGACGCGTTGAGCAACCAGGCGGCAGGTGGCGATCACGCAGCTATCCGGAGAAGTACGGCGCGTTCGTGCGCGGAGAACCGCTCGTGACCCGTCAGCCGTTCATCTCAACCTCTTTCCAGGGCATATCTTTTACAAGCGGCCAATTATGTGTCTGGTTCCATTGCGACCAAAAGTTGTCGTGTACCTCATCAATACTCACCTCAGGAAAAAAATCAGCACCTTCATCTTCCCTAAGAAAAAACACGTTAAATCCGTGCCGGTGGGCGCCGATCATCCGGTACCCCCGCCTCTTGCAGAGCCTTTGCATCGCCAGTAAGGAGGCGCCTCTATAATACTGTTCAGCACCGGTCTTGCTCCAACTGGAGTCGAAGTCGGCCTGGTATTCAATCGTGAGGCTTTTGTCGGAGGGGATGACGTTATGGGTCTCTAAAACCAAAAGACGAGGATTGATTGCCTCGATGGCGTTCCAAATCCAATAATCGTTACCGTCGATATCGAGAGAGAAAAGATCAACCTCGCCTGCGCACCCGCTTTGGGTCAGCAGTTCATTGACATTCCCGGTCGTTATCCAGCTATGGGTAAGCACCGGTTGATATAGGAGGCAATCCTTCTTGGAACGAAAAAACCGCCTGGCCAAAGAAAGGTTCCGCTCGCTGCCGTCGAACAGGTACCCATCGAATCCATGATTGAGAATAAGGTTGGTTGCCATGCATTCATCCCCCGTTCCACAACAAATCTCCACCACGCGTCTGGTTTTAAATCCGATCATAGACAAGATATAGAGAATGATTCCGTCCTCTTCGAATTGCGAATACACACTAAATCCGGCATCTTTAATGTTTTTATAAGGAATTATACCATTGAGTTTGAACATCAAATACTGATTTATTATAGATCGTTGAACCTCCTGGTGGTTGGAACAAAAATCGGTGATCGACCATGGTATTGTCCATTTGAAGCAATATTTCAAAAAATAAAAGGCTGGCTTCAATCGATTTTTTACAGTCATATTCATAGCAAAATTCCCCTCTTCCAGCCTTCAGTCGCAGATGGCGTAGCGCATAGTGACCTGAGCCCTGATTCTCATCCAGGGATGAGTAGAGTGGTCACTCGTTCCGACCGCGAAGTCAAGTTGTCGGCGAAGGAGTTCGACCTGCTCCGACACCTGGTTGCCATGCCGGCAAGGTGCTGATCGACCGCCATCTGCTGCGCGGAGGTATCGGCGCGTCTTGCTCCGCGGGCTTCGGCGAAACTGGAGCCCGACCCGACCCCAGCCCACCCATACCCTACCGTCTGCAGCTTCCGCCCGAGCAGGCGCGGTCGAGTAGCGCCTGGCAAATCCGGCAGCAGGCGCTTGGTGCCGGACGAGCGGGAATGAGCGGGCGATGTCGTCGACAATCGAGGGACACTCCGCGAAATCGTCATCCCGCGACACGCGTGGGCGGTTGGATCGGCACATTCAGGGTAACAACCGCGGGCGCCGAACGGGCAAAAATGGGCAACGTCGCTCCTGCTCGAAGCTGTCCGCGGCGACCCCCCAGCCAAAATACTTTATGGATTCTTTACACAAATCCCCGCCGATCGCCCTCGAATATTTATGCGGCAGATGCGAGATGGCGGATGCACGCTGTGACAGCGGATCGGATTTGCTCTTGATGCTCGATACGCCCGCGCAGCGCAGCGATTTTCGCCTGAGTGCCGGTTCGGGCCTGACGATCGCCGCGCTCGGCGTTGTCTACGGCGACATCGGCACCTCGCCGCTCTACGCCGTGCGCCAATCGCTCGTCGATTTCGGCGATTTGAGCGAATCGGCGATCCTCGGTACTCTCTCGCTGATCGTCTGGGCGTTGGCGCTCGTCGTCACCGTCAAATATGTCCTGGTCATCATGCGCGCCGACAACCACGGCGAAGGCGGACTTCTGGCGCTCACCGCGCTGGTGCTGCGCACGACGAGCCCGGCGCATCGGCGCTATTTGTGGATCATGGCGGCGGGCCTGGTCGGCGCGGCGCTGTTTTACGGCGACGGCGTCATTACCCCGGCGATCTCTGTGTTGAGCGCGGTCGAAGGACTAAAGGTGGCGACGCCGCTGTTCGAGCCCTACGTCGTTCCGATCTCGCTCGTTCTTCTCGCTGGCCTCTTTCTCGTACAGAGCCGCGGCACCGCGGCAGTGGGCCGCCTGTTCGGCCCGGTGATGCTGGTCTGGTTCGCCGTGCTGGCGGTGCTCGGGATCTGGGGGATGGCGCAGCAGCCGCGAATCTTCCTCGCGCTCGATCCGCTCTACGGCATTGCGGTGCTTTCGAATGAGCCCTGGCGGGGCTTCGCGATGCTCGGAGCAGTATTTCTCGCCGTCACCGGTGCCGAGACGCTTTATGCCGATATGGGGCATTTCGGCCGCGGCGCGCTGCGCCGAGCCTGGCTTCGCCTCGTCTTTCCGGCGCTGGTCCTGAACTATCTCGGGCAGGGCGCGCTGCTGCTCGGCAATCCCGGGGCGATCGAGAACCCGTTCTACCGTCTCGCGCCGGCATGGGGCCTCTACCCGCTCGTGGGATTGGCCTCGGTGGCGACCATCATCGCCTCGCAGGCGGTGATATCCGGTGCGTTTTCGATCACTCGCCAGGCGGTCCAGCTCGGCTATCTGCCGCGGCTCGACGTGCAGCACACCTCGGAGACGGAGATCGGGCAGGTCTATGTGCCGCGCATCAACGCCGGGCTGCTTGTCGCCGTCGTCGCTCCTGGTGCTCGGCTTCCGATCATCGGACAACCTCGGCGCCGCCTATGGCATCGCGGTCAGCGGCATGATGGCGATCACTACCGGGCTGGCCTTTTTCTACATGCGGAGCCGGGGCTGGCGCCTTGCCCTTGCCGTGCCGGTCTTTGCCCTCTTCGGCCTCGTCGACTTGATCTTTCTCAGCGCCAATTTGTTGAAGATCGCCGAAGGCGGCTGGTTCCCGATCGCCGTCGCCGCACTGGTCTTCGCGGTCATGGCGACGTGGTGGCGCGGCCGCCGCCTGCTGGCCGAGCAGCGCGCCCGCGACGCGCTGCCGCTGCGTCAGTTCGTCGACGCGCTGCGCCCGGAGAACCCGGCCCGAATTCCCGGGACGGCGATCTTTATGACCCGCGACCTGACGCGTGTGCCGGGTGCGCTGCTCCATGCCCTGAAACACTACAGGGTGCTGCACCAGCGCGTCGTGATGATGCAGGTGGAGACCGCAGGACGTGCCGCATGTGCCGGACGAGCAGCGGCTCGATATTGCCGAACTCGGCAAAGGCTTTTACACGATCCGGCTCCGCTACGGTTTCATGGATCAGCCAAACGTCGTGCGCGCCCTGGCGCAATGCCGCGTCGGCGGCTTGCGTTTCAATCTGATGGAGACGTCTTTCATCATCGGCCGCGAGAAAGTGCGCCCGCGATCGCGCCGCGACGTGTTTTGGCGCTGGCGCGATCGGCTCTTTATCCTGATGTCGAACAACACGCTCGACGCCACCGAGTTCTTTCGCATTCCCCCCAACCGGGTTGTCGAGCTCGGCGGTCAGATCGAAATCTGAACGAAAATCTGAGCCGCCGCCCGTCATGTCCGACTTTATTCCACCTTTATATCGGAGCGTGCGATTGCGTATAGAATTCTTATTTCATAAGAAATACATCGCGGCTTATGCTCGATTTGATCCGGCACTACATTATCCGCCGTGTTCGTCAGTCAGTCGACTGTCCGTATAGCGCCTCTGGCTGGGTCCCTCAGCAGCCGGAATTCTCGGACGACTTGCTGCTGGCTGTGGCTTGCAGAATCTCCGAATGGGCCATTGACTATGTGGGCCCGCTATTTTGGATGTGTCTGGTCTCGGCGTTCTTGGCGGCGGAGTTTGGCCATTAGCGACGGATCTGCAGTCGGCTCCGGTGGGAAAGACTTGAGTGACGCCCGAGACGAGAGCGTCGAGTTACTCTATTCAGA
>CAVPBN010000028.1:0-90277 GCA_963701815.1 uncultured Alphaproteobacteria bacterium | reverse complement strand
AAACCGACCATTTTTCCGTAACCGTTAAGCCGAGTTAACGAAAGCGCCAATGTTGATCCCTACATCACGATGAATGGACATAGCCTGACCATAAGCTCGGATGGAGTGTTGAGCGTTATCGGTCAACACGAAAGCCGCTCCTTTTCTGCGGGCCTGTGGGATCGCTTCGAGGTTAGGCGGCTTTTGTCGAGGCGCGGTTAAAGCGGCGCGGCTTCTCGGCGGCAACCGCGGTGAAATACGGGAAAGTGCCCGATCCATCTATCACAGTATAGGCAAATCCGCTAAATTTGCCGGCCGGTGAAAGCAGCGATAGCTCCGGAGTACAGTTCCAACGGGATCAATCATAGAATGCTCTCCCGGCTGAATTTTGCTGAGATCGTGTTGGAAGCTAAGCATTTGAGCCGTTTTGCATTCTTCCTGCGTATCAAAGTGGGCTACTGGCAACCAAGGCGGGCCACCCCCTACCATCCACATAAGAGCCCAAACCATCGCAACATTAGACATGCTATAGGGACTTCGGCATCACAAATCTCGTCAGCACTTCTCGCCGTGGCGCAAGACCTCAGCCGGGCCATCAGTCCACATCTTGCGCTCCTCTCCGGCTTTTGCAAACTAGAGAGTATCACAAGTATCTGAAATCACTCAATTCATTTTCGGCCAAACTCTTAGGCTCTGAAGTCCAATACCCCGCCGCGCCCAAAGCCGAAGAAGGCCTCGTGATGTTCCACGCGTTAGGCGCATAAACCGCATTATGATAAATATTTTCAGGTAATAATTAAGTCTTGATTTTAACCTCTCAGTCCTCCGTGTGCTCCGCTCCGTTTCGCACTCGGTTTACGGGCTCCACATAGTATCTAATACCTATGCGCATTGCAATTACTTGTGAGCCGCCTGGCACAGATACAGGACATCGGGTGGCACAGTTGCCCATGCCGTCATTTCTGCATGAGAGGATTTGCGGCGCCGCCACTCCCACCGAAACCCTCCCCCACCGATGGGGGAGGGCTTTGAGTTGGCGACCTCAGTCGGCGCGATTGGCTTTATCTCCACCCAGCCCGGCAGTTCGATGGGCTCACCGCGAAGGGGCGTGTCCGGTTATGGGCCACGGCTGTCTGGTTCGAGAACACCGGTTTTGGAGAGCTTCTGACACAACCAAAGATCCCCTTGGCCGGGCTTGACCCGACAGCGGCCAGCCATGGCTGAACACGATCGGCTGCCCGGAACCCCAGTCCTTGTAGAAGATCTCGATGCCGTCCCTGGTGGTAATCGTGGGCATGTAAACTCCTGAGAACGAAGCGGCTGCCGTTCGAATTAGAGCACATCCGAACTGCCGCCGCGCGTCAGGAATGATTACCCGGCAAGCCTCCGAACCTAAGCCGGCGACAATTTGGCCGGGCCGCGGTAATTTCCGGCATCGCGACGGCGGGCGCTTGATGCCCCGGCGAATGCCAATGCGAGGGAAGTCCGAATGAAAAAGGTCGAGATCACCGATTACGGCGTGCCGGAAAATGTCGCGCGCTGCGTCGAGGCGCCCGATGTCGGGGCGCCGGGGCCGGGCGAGATCGTCTTCGACGTATTGGCCTTTCCGATCAACCCGGCCGATATCTCGTTCTGCCGCGGCAATTACCGGCTGCATCCGCCGTTGCCGGCGACGCCCGGTGCGGAATGCGTCGGCCGCGTCGCCGCAATCGGCGCCGGGGTCGGCGACATCCGGCAGGGCGACCTCGTCATCCACATGCTGCGCGAGAACTGGGTGCAGCGCCGGCGCATCCCGGCCGCCGAGGCGATCCCGTTGCCGGCCGGGCTCGATCCGGCGCAGGCGGCGATGCTGCGGATCAACCCGGCGACCGCATTATTGCTGCTCGAAGACCATGTCGACCTCAAACCCGGCGACTGGGTGATCCAGGACGTCGCCAATTCGGCGGTCGGCCGGCACCTGATCGTCTTGGCCAAGACGAAAGGGTTGCGCACGGTCAACGTCGTGCGCCGCGACGATGTGACGGCCGAGCTGAAGCAGCTGGGCGCCGATGCGGTGCTGGCCGACGGCGCCGATCTCGCCCGGCGCGCCGCCCAGGCGGTCGACGGCATGCCGATCCGGCTCGGCATCGACGCGGTCTCCGGCGAAGCGTGCAAGCGCGTCGCCGATTGCGTCGCCGAGGGCGGGGTCATGGTCAGCTACGGTTCGATGAGCGGCGCCGATCTGGTGATCAGCCGCGCCGCCCTCGGCAAGAGGGTGAGTCTCAAGGCGTTCATGCTCGGCGACGGGCTGGCCAAACGCACGACGGCGCAGGTGCGGGCGCTCTACGCCGATCTCGCCGCGAAATTGCGCGACGGCGCGCTGAAGGCCCCGGTCGAGGCGTTCTACCCGATCGACGACATCAAACAGGCCCTCGCCCACGCCCAGCGCGGCGGGCGCAACGGTAAGGTCCTGGTATTGCCGAACGGCCCGCTCTGAGGCGTGGCCCTTACGGCTGGCGCCGCATGATGCCCGCGGCACCGCTCGGGTCGTAGCCGACGGCGACGCGGACATCGACGACGCAGACCTTGCCGGCGCGCACCGCGGCGACGGCCTCGCCGAGCGCCCCGACCAATTTCTTGGGGTCTTCCACCGGACCGATGCCGAGGCAGCCCTGGCCGCGGGCGAGGGTGGCGAGGTCGATGTCGGGATCGCGGATCGACTGGCCGATCCAGCGGTTCTCGACCGGCCGGCCGCGGTCGCGGGCGACCCGCTCCTGGTGCAGCTCGTCGTTGAAGAACGAGCGGTTGTTGGCGATGACGACGAGCAGCGGCACGCGGTTGTGGACGGCGGTCCACAATGCGTTGCAGCTCATCAGATAGTCGCCGTCGCCGAGGATCGCGACCGGCAGGCGGCCGCTGTCGCGCAATGCGAGTGCGGCGCCGACCGCCATCCCGGGTCCCGAGCCGATGCCGGCGCCGCCGTCGGCGCCGAGATAATCGAGCGGATGCCGGAACTCCCACAGCTGGTCGCCCCAGGAAAGCGGCAGCCGCAGCAGCGACACCGGCATGTCGCCGACCACCGATTTGAGCGCCGCCGCGACCATCGGCACCTCGATGATCTCGGCGCTGTCGAGCGCCGACAAGGGCGGCGGCCCGCGCCGCGGCGGCGCCGTCGGCAGGGCCGGTGCGATCGGGCGCAAGCGCTTGACCGCGGCCAGCAATGCCGGCACCGCAGCGTCGGGCTCGGCCAGCAGGTACAGATCGGTCGGCGGCAGGCCGTGATGATCCATGACCCAGCCATTGTGCAGATGCTGGTCGACCGAGACCTGGATGATCTTGGCCGGCGGCGGCGATTTGCCGAAGGCGCCGCGCAGGGCGCCGGCGAGGTCGATCCAATCGAGGCTCAGCACCACGTCGGCGGCGGCGAGGACTGCATTGCCGTCCGCGGACAGCGAGGCGTGCAGCGGGTGATCGGTCGGAAAGGTGGCGCCGGTTTTACGGTCGGTCAGGACCCGGGCGCCGACCGCCTCGGCAAACGCCACCCGGCGCCGCCAGGCTTCCGCGTCGCGCGCCACCCGTCCGACCAGGATGACCGGCCGCCGGGCATCCGTAAGCAGAGCCGCGGCGCGTTCGATCAGCGGGCCGGCCGGTTCGGCGGCAGATGGCGGCAGATGGCGCCCGATCGGCGGCAGCGCCGGCGAGTTGGCGATCTCGTCTTCCTGCAAGGCGAGATCGAAGCTGATGTAGACGGGCCCGCGGGGTGCGGTCTGCGCGATCAGATTGGCGCGGAACACCGCCTCCTGAGCGGCGCCGACCGAAGCCGGCTGATCGTCCCATTTGATGTAGTTGCGGATCAGCGAGGCCTGGTCCCGCGTCGTATGGATCCATTCGATCCACGGCCGCCGGCGGGTCGCGTCGAGCGGCCCGTTGGCGCCGAGCACGATCATCGGCGCGCGGTCGCACCAGGCGTTGAAGATCGCCATCGTCGCATGCATCAGCCCGACATTGCTGTGGACGATGACCAACAGCGGCTTTCCGGTGACCTTGGCCCAGCCATGCGCCAATGCCACCGCACTTTCCTCGTGCAGGCATAAGAGCATGCGCGGCCGGCTGTTGCCGAGATGGTTGACCAGGCTGTCGTGCAGGCCGCGATAGCTCGATCCTGGGTTCAGCGCGACATAGGGGATGTCGAGTTCGCGGATCGCCGCGGCGATCGCGTCGCTGCCCCAGACCCGGTTCGACGGCATGCCCGGCACCGGCCGGTCGATCTCGTTGCCGGCCGCCCCGATCGGGCTTTCGGACGGAATAGCCATGGTGTTCTCCCTCACGCCGCCTGCCCACCGGATTACGCCCATTCCGCCGAGCACGGCAAGACCGGGCGCGGGGCGATCATGCCCGGCCGACAGATCGCGGGAACGATCGGATGAAAAGGGGGGTCTCTTTCGTCGGCGAACCGCCCGATGCCGCGGCGGCGCCGCGGATGATCCGTGCGCGCCGCCCCGCGCGATGCTAAATCAGCCGGCGGGCGGCCGGCACACGGGAGGTTGGCATGGGCTCTGTTGCGCTTGGGCGGCCGGCCGAACCGAGGCCATGCCGCTTTGCTGATCGAGTCGTAGCCATGGCCGGGATCGACAGCCTCCGGCTGTTGGTGGGCCGCAAGGCCGGAGCAGCGCCGCCCGTCGAGGTTGCGGCCGCGGCGTCAGGCGGCGATGACGAGGAACTGCCGATACCTTCGGATATCAAGGCCGTCTATCTGGGCGGCCTGTTTCTGTTGGCGCTGCTCGCCGGTTGCTATGCGGCGGCCGAAATCGTTTTGCCGGTCGTCCTCGCCTTTGTCCTCAAGCTGGTATTGCAGCCGGCGATGCGGGCATTGGCGCGGTTGCACCTGCCGCGCGGGATCGCCGCCGCGCTTCTGATCCTGGTGCTGTTCGGGGCATTGATCGGGCTCGCCGCCGGGCTGTCCGGTCCGGCGGCGAGCTGGGCGCAAAAACTACCCTCGGGGATTCCCAAACTGCAGGAGCGGTTGAGCTTTCTCGGTCGGCCGATCGCCGCCTTCGAGAAGCTCGTCGATCAAGCCTCGCAGGGCCTGGCGCAACCCGGTCAACCCAAACCGGTGCCGGTAGCCGTACAGGGTTCGGGCATCGTCCGACACGTTGCTCACGACCACCCGCTCGTTAGCCAGCGGCCTGCTGGAGACCGCCCTGGTGCTGTTCTTTCTGCTGATCAGCGGCGACACCTTCCTGCGTCGACTTGTCGAAATTCTGCCTCGGTTCCGCAATAAACGGCAGGCGGTCGACATCTCGCAGCAGATCGAGCGCGACATCTCGGCCTATTTGCTGACGATCACGATGATGAACCTGGTTGTCGGCACGGCGACGGGGCTGGTCGCATGGGCCTGCGGGCTCGACGATCCGGTGCTGTGGGGAGCTGTCGCCTTTCTGCTCAACTATATTCCGATCCTGGGGCCGATGTTGGGCGTATCGATCTTTGTGCTGGTCGGCCTGCTGTCGACCAACGTGCTGTGGCTGGCCTTGCTGCCGGCAGGGGCGTATCTGCTGATCCACATAATCGAAGGCGAGACCGTAACGCCGATACTGTTGGCCCGGCGTTTTACGATCAACCCGGTGCTGGTCGTGCTGGCATTGGTGTTCTGGTACTGGATGTGGGGCGTCGCCGGCGCGATCCTGGCGACTCCGATGCTGGCCATCACCAAGATCATCTGCGACCGGATCCGCCCGCTGATGGCGTTCGGTCATTTCATCGAAGGGTGACCCTCAGCCGCGAGCCGGCCGCATCAGGCGGCGGGGCGGATGGCGATTTCCTTGACCTCGTCGCCGACATAAGGCTCGAACTCGGCGAAATTCGCCTCGAAGCGCTGGGTCAACTCGCGCGCGGTCTCGTCATAGGCCCGCTTATCGGACCAGGTGCGGCGCGGGTCGAGCACCTCGGCCGGGACCTCGGGACAGCCTTCCGGCACCAGCAGGCCGAAATTGGGTTCCCTGCGCACCGGCGCGTCGGCGAGCCTGCCGTCGAGCGCGGCCCGCAGCAGCGCCCGGGTATGGGCGATCGGCATCCGCTTGCCTACGCCGTAGGTGCCGCCGGACCATCCGGTATTGACGAGCCAGCACTGCGCGCCGTGCTGTTTGATCCGTTCGCCCAGCATCTTGGCATAAACCGAGGGATGGCGCGGCATGAACGGAGCGCCGAAACACGTCGAAAACGTCGCCTCGGGCGCGTTCGAGAGCCCCTTCTCGGTGCCGGCGACCCGCGCGGTATAGCCCGAGAGGAAATGGTACATCGCCTGCTCGGCGGTCAGTTTGGCGATCGGCGGCATGACCCCGAACGCATCCGCCGTCAGCATCACGACGTTGCTCGGGTGCGGCCCAAGCCCGTCCGGATCGGCGTTGGGGATAAAATCGAGCGGATAGCAGGCCCGGGTATTCTCGGTCAGGCTCTGATCGTCGACGTCGGGCAGTCGCGTCGCCCGATCGATCACGACGTTTTCGAGCACCGTTCCGAACCGGCCGAGGGTGGCGTAGATCTCCGGTTCGGCGGTCGGCGACAGATTGATCACCTTGGCGTAGCAGCCGCCTTCGAAGTTGAAGATGCCCTTCGGGCTCCAGCCGTGCTCGTCGTCGCCGATCAGGGTGCGCGAATTGTCCGCCGACAGCGTCGTCTTGCCGGTGCCCGAGAGCCCGAAGAAGACCGCGCAGTCGCCCAGCGGGCCGACATTCGCCGAAGCATGCATCGGCAATACGTCTTGCGCCGGCAGCACAAAATTCAGATAGCCGAAGACCGATTTTTTGATCTCCCCGGCGTAGGCGGTGCCGCCGATCAGCACCAGCCGTTCGTCAAAATTGACGAAGATAAACGTTTCCGAATTGATCCGGTCGAGTTCCGGGATGGCGAGAAATTTCGGTGCGTGCAGGATCGTGAAAGCGGGTTCGAATGCGGCAAGTTCGTCGGCCGGCGGACGGATGAACATGTTGCGCGAAAACAGACTGTGCCAGGCGCTGTCGGTGATGACCCGAACCGGCAGGCGATAGGTCGGATCGGCCCCGGCATAGAGGTCTTGGACGAACAGCTCGCGGCCCTGAAGGTAGGCGAGCATCCGCTGCCGCAGGCTCTCGAAGCGCTCGGGCGGCAGCGGCTGGTTGATCTTGCCCCAAGCCACTGCGTCCCTGGTCCCCGGTTCGTCGACGATGTACTTGTCGCGCGGGGTGCGGCCGGTAAAGGCCCCGGTGTTGACCGAGAAGCTGCCGCCCGCGACGATCTCGCCCTCGCGGCGGCGGACCGCGTGCTCATAAAGCACCGGCATCGACAGGTTCCAATGCAGGGTTCCGAGATGCCGCATGCCCTGCTGCTCGAGCGCCGACCGGCTCTTGGCTCCGTCCATCGGATCATCCCTTCCGTCGCTTGACGGCGCCGCCGCGCCGGTTGTGCGGCGGGTACCACATGGCACCCGCCGGTGTCAAAGTTCGCGGCGAACCTGCGCGTCATTGACGCGCCCTGGCGGCCAGCTCGGCGAGGGCGTCCCGGGCCGCCTCGGGGCTCAGAACCGGGGATGGAAAGTCGAGACGATCGATTTCGCCGCCGCACCGCAGATCGATCCCTTCCGGGTCGACACCGGTCATCCGCCATCCCCGACCGCCGCGGCCGAGCAGCCGCTCGGCGTAAAGCGCGAGCGCATCGGCATGATCGTCGTTCATATGCCGGACGATCGCCGCCTCGGCCGCGGCGAGGCTTTCGGCGGGCAGCGAAAACAGCAGATCGGCGCCGTCCAACTGCTCGATGCGGCCAAACCCGGCGACCAGATGGCCGCGTTCGATATTGACCCGATAGAGCCGGAAATCGGCGAAGCCGGCATAGGCCCCGCTCGCCGGATGGCGCGCCACAAACCGCGCCAGGCGGCGACGGTCGGCGATCTCCTCGGCCTGGCCCAGCAGAGTGAGCCGCGGGCCGGCGAGCGGGTCGGCCAAGCCCGCGGTGCCGTCGAGCAGCAGCGACAGACGCGGATCGAAAGCCAGATTGCGGCTGTGCCGGGCGAGATCGGACAGCAACAGCAGCGGGCTCGCGTCGAGATCGGCAGCCACCAGGACCAGAGAGGCGTAAGGCGCGCCCCGCAGACTGGTGGCGAGCGTCGCCCGTGCGCTGCGTCGCATCAACCGGCGGCCGAGTGCAGCCCCGTCATCCGCCGCCTGCGCCTCGCTCATCGCGAAAGTGAGCAGCAGCGGCATCCTCCCGTCAAGAACCGATGCCGCCCCATCCCGATCCTGGTCCAGATCGAGCCGATGATCGCGACACGGGTTTGTCTTTGCCACCGCGACGCCATATTTAGCGTCGACGAGCATCGATGCTCGAATGCCGGCCGGTGGTGCGAGCAGAGCGGGGGGCCGCAAAGTGACCAACACGATTGCTCTTGTCGATGACGACCGCAACATCCTGACTTCGGTTTCGATCGCACTCGAGGCCGAGGGTTTCGTCGTCCGCTGCTTCAGCGACGGGGCCGAGGCGCTGAGGTCGCTCAATGCGCACGGCGTCGATCTGGCCGTCCTCGACATCAAGATGCCGCGCATGGACGGCATGGAGCTCCTCGAGCAGCTCCGGCGGCAGAGCAACATCCCGGTGATCTTTTTGACTTCCAAGGACGACGAGGTCGACGAGTTGCTGGGTTTGCGGATGGGGGCGGACGACTACATCAGAAAGCCGTTCTCGCAGCGGCTGCTGATCGAGCGCATCCGCGCTTTGATCCGGCGCGGCGAATTGGCCCGCGAGCCCGACCAGCCGCAGGCCGAGCCGGGCATCGTGCGCGGCCCGATGATCCTCGATCCGGCGCGGCACGAATGCACCTGGAACGGCGCGCGGGTCGAGCTGACCGTAACCGAGTTCCTGATCCTCAAATCGCTGGCGCATCGGCCGGGGCACGTCAAGAACCGCGACCAATTGATGGATGCGGCCTATGGCGAGCACATCTACGTCGACGATCGCACGATCGACAGCCACATCAAGCGGCTGCGCAAGAAGTTCAAGGCCGTCGATGCGGATTTCGCCCACATCGAAACCCTCTATGGCGTCGGCTACCGATACCGCGAACGCTGACGAACCGCTGCGGCCGGTTGAGGCCCCCTCGGCGGCGGCAAGCGGGGTTTCAGTGGGACGCGGGCGGCCGGCGCGGCGCTGGCGCCCGCCTCGCGCGCGGGTCTCGCGGCTGCGCCGGAGCGTCAGACGGCGGCTCCTGTCGCCGCTGACCCTGCGCATTTTGGCGGTCAATATCCTGGCATTGGCGCTGCTGGCGGGGGGATTTCTCTATCTCGGCAAATACCAGGCCAGCCTGATCGACCAGGAGATCGAATCGCTGAAGACTCAGGGCAAGATCTTCGCCGCCGCGCTCGGCGAAGGCGCGGTCCTCGATTCGGCCGATGACGGCGAGGTGCTGCTTCCCGATCTCGCCCGCCAGATGATGCGCCGGCTGGTCGAGCCGACGCGCACACGGGCGCGGCTGTTCGACGTCAAAGGCGACATCGTCGCCGACAGCCGGGTGCTGCGGGGGCCCGGCGACGCTATTCAGATAATCGAATTGCCGCTCCTCAAACCCGAAGACCCGATCCTCGGCTTTGTCGAGCGGGTCTATGACTGGGTCGCCGACAAGCTGCCGCACCGAAAGATCTACCCGATTTATCGCGAAAGCGCCAAGCCCCGGGCGGCGGATTACGAGGAGGTGGAGCGAGCGCTGCGCGGCGAGACCGGGTCGGAGATCCGCAACGACCCGGCGGCGGGGGGGCTGGTCTTCAGCGTCGCCGTTCCGATCCAACGCTACAAGGAAGTGCTCGGTGCGGTGATGCTGTCGACCGGCAATGCCGAGATCGTCGCCGAGCTGCGCAATGTGCGCCTCGAATTGTTGCGGATCTTCGGCGCGGCGCTGCTGGTCACGGTGGCGCTTTCGCTCTACCTCGCCGGCACGATCGCGCGCCCGATCCGCCGGCTTGCCGCAGCGGCCGAACGAGCCCGCGGTCGCGGCGCGCGGGTCGAGATCCCCGACTTCACCGGGCGCGGCGACGAGATCGGCGATCTGTCCGGCTCGCTGCGCGAGATGACCGATGCCGTGTGGCAGCGGATGAGCGCCATCGAGCACTTTGCCGCCGATGTCGCTCATGAGATCAAGAACCCGCTGAGTTCGCTGCGCAGCGCCGTCGAGACCGCGACCCGCATCGAGGATCCGGTGAATCGAAGGCGGCTGATGGCAGTCATCCTCGACGATGTCGAACGGCTCGACCGGTTGATCACGGACATCTCCGATGCCTCCCGGCTCGACGCCGAATTGAGCCGCATCGAGCTCGCCCCGGTCAATATCGCCGCGATGCTGAGCGCGCTCGTCGAAATTCACCAGGCGACCCGGGCAGAAGGGGCGCCGTATTTGATCATCGAGCTGCCCGAGCGCGGCCGCGAACTGACCGTGCCCGGGATCGAAAGCCGGCTCTCGCAGGTTTTCCGCAACCTGATCGCCAACGCCGAATCGTTCAGCCCGCCGCGGGGCGAGATCCGGCTGATCGCGCGACAGCAGGGTCGAGCGGTGCTGGTCAGCATCCTCGACCAGGGACCGGGCATTCCGGAGGACAAGCTGACTGCGATCTTCGATCGCTTTTATTCGGAACGCCCGGCCGGCGAGAAATTCGGCACCCATTCGGGTCTCGGATTATCCATCTCCAAGCAAATCGTCGAAGCGCACCGCGGCATGATCTGGGCCGAGAACCGCAAGGACGCCGGCGGCGCGATCATCGGCGCGCGTTTTCGGATCCGCCTGCCGTCGCGCGCATGACCGGGGCGCGCATGACCGGAGCGCAAACGCATGACCGGAGCGTCCATTGCGACGGCGGCCGCGACCGACGCGTTGTTGGTCCACGGCACCGTCGTGGCCATCGACGGCGGCGGCGTCCTGCTGCGCGGTCCCTCGGGGCGCGGCAAGTCGGATCTGGCGCTGCGTCTGATCGATGCCGGGGCCCGTCTGGTCGCCGACGACCAGGTCCTGCTGCAGCGCACCGGGATGCAGGTCCTGGCGAGCGCTCCGGCGGCGCTCGCCGGTCTGCTCGAAATACGCGGTGTCGGCATCGTCGCGGTCGACGCGCTTTCGGCTGCGCCGCTCGCGCTGATCGCCGACCTTGTCCTGCCGGACGCGGTCGAGCGCCTGCCCGAGCGGCGGATCGAGACTGTTCTCGGACTCGCCCTGCCGCTGATCGCGTTGGCCCCGTTCGAAGCCTCGGCCGCCGCAAAATTGCGCTTTGCCTTGCGCGCATCGGTGGTGGGGGCCGGTCCGGTATAATCGGTGAATGAAGGCCGCCGGGTCGCGGCGGTGGCTTCGGCTCAACGCATGCAATCCGGGCGTGCGGCGGAGTCGCGGAAAGGCAGTCGAGCGCGATCGAGACGCGCTGCTGCGCCGCAGGTCGGGCGGCATGTCAAAGACCCTGATGACGAACAACGCGAATAGGGCTATACCGCGTCGCGACCGTTTCATCCTCTGGCCGGAGATAGTCCGCTGGCGGACCGCATCCGGTTAGGATCGCCAAGTGGGCTTCAGCATTGCGCGACCGCGCCGATCCCGTCACCGACAGCATTGCTGATCCGAATGGCCGATTGATCGTCTGCATTGCGTCGATGTCGAAGTGCGTGTTTTTGTCGCGCCGTCGGCTTGCAGTCGCCCCGTTTGCGATGCGAGCCTCACGCCCGCGGCCGTTGTGCGGCTCGAACGGACGGCGCCGAGCGGTTACGCCACCGGCCGAGCGGCCGTGCCGTCTCGCTTCGCCGGTCGCCGGCCGCATCCGGTGCGGCGCGATCCCGCCCTATCCCACTCCTGCGTCCCGATCCCGACGGCGGCGCCTGCGGTTGCCAGCTGAGCGGCTTGGTTCCAGCAAAGGGAATCCGATGATCGGCATGGTTTTGGTGACCCACGGTCGGCTCGCGGCGGAATTCGTCGCCGCGCTCGAACACGTGGTCGGGGCGCAGACCCAGATTGCCGCTGTCTGCATCGGCGCCGATGACGACATGGAGGCGCGCCGCCAGGACATTCTGCACCGCATCGCCGAGGTCGATACCGGCGACGGGGCCGTCCTGCTGACCGATATGTTCGGCGGCACGCCGTCAAATCTCGCGATCTCGGTGATGGAGACGGCCAGGATCGAGGTCGTCGCCGGGGTCAATCTGCCGATGCTGATCAAGCTCGCCAGCCTGCGCCAGAGCGAGGGTCTCGATCGCAGTGTCGCAGGCGCGCAGGAGGCCGGCCGCAAATATATCAACGTCGCCTCGCAGCTGCTGGCCGACGCCCGCCGATGAGCGATGATTTCGTCGACCCGAATTTCGGCGGCGGCGACGACGGTGCGCCGCGTCGCAACGATCTGCAACCAGCGCGGGCTCCATGCCCGTGCCGCGGCCCGTTTTGTCACGACCGCAGCGCGTTTCGACGCCGAAATACGGGTGCGCAAGAATGGCACCGAGGTCTCGGGCCGCTCGATCATGGGGCTGATGATGCTGGCGGCCTCGCCGGGCACGGTGGTCGAATTGACCGCCAGCGGCGCGCAGGCCGAGGCGGCGGTTGCGGCGCTCGCCCGGTTGATCGAATGCAAGTTCGATGAGGATTGACGAGGTCGCCGACGAGGCACGGCAGGGAGCGGGCGAACAGGTATTGTCGGGCCTCGGCGTGTCGCCGGGGATCGCGATCGGCCCCGCGCATCTCGGCGAGGGCGGAGAACTTCCGGTTCGCGAGCGGCACATCCCCGAAGCCGAGATCGACGCCGAGTGCGGCCGCTTCGCCGAGGCGATCGCGACATCGCTGAAACAGCTGCGCAAGCTCAAGACGAAATCTGCGGGCCTGCCCGAATCCGCCGCCGAGGAAGTCGGCTATCTGCTCGACGCGCATCTGGCGATGTTGTCCAACTCGCGGCTGGTGCGCGGCGCCGCCGAGCGCATCGCCCGCAGCCGGATCAACGCCGAACGCGCGGTGCAGATCGAGATCGATGCGATCGCCAAAGGCTTTGCCGCGATGCGCGACCCCTATCTGGCGGCGCGCATCGAGGACATCCGCGTCGTCGGCACGCGGCTGATCCGCAACCTGATCAAAAAGCCCTACGTCGCGTATTCGGACGTGGCCGCGGGTGCAGTCATCCTGGCCGAGGAATTGACCCCTGCGGATACCGCGCTGATGGACCCGCGGCAGATCGCCGGCTTTGCCACCCAATCGGGCGGCGCCGACAGCCACACCGCGATCGTCGCGCGGGCGCTCGGCCTGCCCGCGGTATTGGCGGTGCCCGGACTGCTCGAACGGGCGCGGGGCGACGGCAATGTGGTGATCGACGGCGGCGAAGGCACCGTCATCATCGACCCGTCGGACGAAACGATCCGGGAATACGAGGCCCGGCGAGACGCGTTGGTGCGCGAGCGGCGCCATCTTGCCCGGCTGCGCAAGCTCCCGGCGATCACCCGAGACGATGTGGAGATCGCGCTCGAGGCCAATCTCGAACTGCCGGTGGAGATCGAGCAGGCGGTCGCCAACGGGGCGATGGGCCTCGGCCTCGTACGCTCCGAATTCCTGTTCATGAACCGCGACGACCTGCCGGGCGAGGACGAGCAATACGCCGTCTACGCGGCCCTGGTGCGCGGCATGGGCGGCAAGCCGGTGACGGTGCGCACCCTCGATCTCGGCGGCGACAAGATGGCCCGCTCGCTCGGCGACCGCATCGGCAAGGCCGACAACCCGGCGCTCGGCCTGCGGGCGATCCGCCTATCGCTGCAGGACCGCCGTCTGCTCGACCCGCAGCTTGCGGCGATGCTGCGCGCCGCCGCCGAGGGACCGCTGCGCATCCTGTTGCCGATGATTTCTACAGCCAGCGAGATCCGCCGGGTGCGCGAGGCGATGAACCAGGTCGCGCGCCGGCTGCGGCGGCGCGGCGCGATTCTGCCCAACCCGCTGCCGCCGCTGGGCGCGATGATCGAGGTGCCGGGGGCGGCACTGGCTGCCGACGCACTCGCCGGCGAGGCCGATTTCTTTGCCATCGGCACCAACGACCTGACGCAATACACGCTGGCGATCGATCGCAGCGACGAGCAGGTGGCCCACCTCTACAACCCATTGCATCCGGCGGTGTTGCGGCTGATTCAGTTCGCGATCGAGGCGGCGTTGCGTCGAGGCATGCCGATCAGCGTCTGCGGCGAAATGGCCGGCGATCCGCGCTATGCCGCGCTGCTGCTCGGTCTCGGTCTGCGCAACCTGTCGATGGCGCCGCGCAATATCCCGCGGGTCAAACAGCGCATCCGCAATCTCGACATGGTCGCCGCCACCCGCCGCGCGAGAGCGATCATGGACCAGTCCGACACCGGCCGCATCGCTGCACTGCTCGATGATTTCAATGCCGTGGCCTGGCCGCATTAGGCCGGGCAGCGCGGCGCGCACCGCCTTCCCTGCCCCCTCCCCGGCAGCAGGGAGAACCTCGGCCTCCCGACCCGAAACGCGCGCTCGCTCAGCGTCTTACCGGCCCGTTTCGGCCTTCGGGCGCGCCCCCGAACAGGGAGCGGCAACGAGCCGGGCAGGGAAATGGCGGCGAGCGCCGCAGGGAGCCGGCGCCGCCCGCCGGCCTCCCTGCCCGCCATCTGCACCTGCAGCGCGTAACATAGCCGGCGATTTTGCCGGCAATAGGGCGGCGTGAACTCGCTCCCGAAAAACCGAAGGCAGCTTGGCGCATTGTTACACATTTTTTCCCAAGCCATGGTATGGCGAGGGGGTCCGTGACCTTGCTGCGACGGGGGGCGAGCATATGGACAGCTTTTTCGAGAGGCCGATCCTCAATTCGCCCTACGCCTATCCCGGCCGTCATTGGGAGCTGGACGACGACGGCCAGCCGACAAACCAAATCATCGACTCACGCCGCCGTTCCGAGCTGATTACCCCTGTTCCGAAACCGCAGCGGCGCCGCCGTGCGCCCAATAACCAGGCCGGCTTCGTCTTCGACAGCGGTGAAGGACTGTCGACCGAGGCACAGGAATACAATCCGACCCCGATCATCAACGAGATCCGCGGCTACGTAAACGATTGGCGCCGCCTGCCGAACCCCGACCAGTGGCAGGTCAGGCCCGAGACCGTGCGGCTGCTTCAGCATTGGCGGCAGCACCGGACTTGCCAGGACATCCGCCCGTTTTTTTGCCAAGTCGAGGCCGTCGAGACGGTCATCTGGCTGACCGAGGTCGCGCCGAAGCGCGGCGCCGCCGCGCGAAGTTCGGGGCGCACCTCAAGGCGGCCAACGAGCAGGCGAACCCCGAGCTGATGCGCATCGCGCTCAAGATGGCTACCGGCGCCGGGAAGACGACGGTGATGGCGATGCTGATCGCCTGGCAGACCGTCAACGCGGTCCGCCATCCGGGCAGCCAGCAATTCTCCCGCGGCTTTCCTGGTCGTCGACGCCCGGCATCACGATCAAGGATCGGCTGCGCGTCCTTCTGCCCGAACGACCCCGACAACTACTACCGGACGCGCGAGCTGTTGCCGCCCGACATGCTCGGCGACATCGAACGCGCCAAGATCGTCATTACCAATTTTCACGCCTTCAAGCTGCCGCGAGCGCATCGAGGTGTCGAAAACCGGACGCGCGCTGCTGCAGGGGCGCGGCCCCGAGCTGCAAACCCTCGAGACCGAAGGCCAGATGCTCCAGCCGCGTCATGCCGCGATCTGATGGGCCTCAAGAACATCGTCGTGCTCAACGACGAGGCCCACCACTGCTACCGCGAGCAAGCCCCAGGCTGACGACGGCGAGACCTCAAGGGGGAGGACAAGGAGGAAGCGAAGAGGAACAACGAGGCGGCGCGGCTCTGGATCTCGGGCCTTGAAGCCGTCAAGCGCAAGCTCGGCATCGCCGGCCGTCTACGACCTTTCGGCGACGCCCGTTCTTCCTGCGCGGCTCGGGCTATGCCGAGGGCACGCTCTTCCCGTGGACGGTCAGCGACTTCTCGCTGATGGACGCGATCGAATGCGGCATCGTCAAGTTGCCGCGCGTGCCGGTCGCCGACAACGTGCCCGGCGGCGACATGCCGAAATTCCGAAACCTCTGGGAACACATCGGCAACGAGATGCCGAAGAAGGGGCGCGGTAAATCCGGCAAGCTCGATCCGCTGAGCCTGCCGATTGCGCTGCAAACGGCGCTCGACGCCCTCTACGGCCATTACGCAGAAGACCTTCGACTCTTTGGCAGGAGGCAGACATCGCGGTGCCGCCGGTCTTCATCGTCGTCTGCAATAACACGGCCACCTCAAAGCTCGTCTACGACTACATCTCGGGCTTTCGTCCGCGAGAACGACGACGGCACCAAGACCTTCGATACACGGCCGTCTCGAGCTGTTCCGGAATTATGACGAACACGGCAACCGGCTGGCGCGGCCGCGCACGCTGCTGATCGACAGCGAGCAACTCGAATCCGGCGAGGCGCTCGACAAGGATTTCCGCGACATGGCGGCCGACGAAATCGACCGGTTCCGCCGCGAGATCGTCGAGCGCACGGGCGACATCCAGCGCCGGCGAGAACATTACCGACCAAGGACCTGCTGCGCGAGGTGATGAATACGGTCGGCAAGAAGGGCCAGCTCGGCGAGTCGATCCGCTGCGTCGTCTCGGTCTCGATGCTGACCGAGGGCTGGGACGCCAACACCGTCACCCACATTCTCGGCGTTCGCGCCTTCGGCACGCAGCTCCTTTGCGAGCAGGTGGTCGGGCGCGGTCTGCGCCGCCAGTCATACGATCTCAACGAGGAACGGCTGTTCAATGTCGAATATGCCGACATTCTCGGCATCCCGTTCGACTTCACGGCCAAGCCGGTGGTGGCGCCGCCGGCCAAGCCGCGCGAGACGATCCGCGTTCATGCGGTCGGCCCGATCGCGATGCGCTGGAGATCACCTTCCCACGCGTCGAAGGCTATCGGGTCGAACTGCCCGAAGAACGGCTCACCGCGAAGTTCGACCGTAACTCGGTGCTCGACCTGACGCCAGACCTGGTCGGCCCGACCGAGACCCGTGAACCAGGGCATCATCGGCGAGGGCGTCAACCTGACCGTCGAACATCTCGACGAGATGCGCCGCTCGACGATCCTGTTCCACCTCGACCCGGCATCTGCTCTATCACGAAGTTCCGCGATCCCGGCGAAGAACCCGAAGCTGCTACCTGTTCGGCCAGCTCAAGCGGATCACGCGCGAATGGCTGGACGGCGGCTATCTGCGTTGCATCGGGACGACACGTAGGCCGCAGGTGCTCTATCAGGAAATCGCCGACATGGCCTGCGAGCGGATCACGGCCGCGATCACCGCTTCGATGGTCGGCGAGCGTCCGGTCAAGGCGGTCCTCGAACCCCTACAACCCGACCGGCTCGACCGCGCTTCGTCAACTTCACCACCTCGAAAGCGACTGCGCTGGAAGACCGATCCGCGCCGCTGCCATGTCAATTGGGTGATCTGCGACAGCGATTGGGAGGCCGAATTCTGCCGCGTTGTCGAGGCTCACCCGCGCGTGCGCGCCTACGTCAAGAACCAGAGCCTTGGTTTCGAGGTGCCGTATCTGCTCGGCGCGACGCCCAAACGATACCTGCCCGACTTCATCGTCCAGATCGACGACGGGCATGACGACCCGCTGAACCTGATCGTCGAGATCAAGGGCTATCGCGGCGAGGACGCCAAGGAGAAGGCGAACACGATGGACGCCTATTGGGTGCCGGGCGTCAACAATCTCGGCAAATACGGCCGCTGGGCCTTTGCCGAGTTCACGAACATCTACGCGATCCCGGCCGGGTTCGACGCGCTGATCGAATGCGCTTTGTCGCCGGCCGCGCGGCATAAGAGTTCAGGCTGCCGCATGACAAAAGCCGTCGAAATTCCCTCGCGACCTGCTCGATCCGGTTGTCGAGCACTTCAGGCCGCAGCGAGTGATCCTGTTCGGCTCGCGGGCGCGCGGCGAGGCAACTCGCGACAGCGATATCGATCTGCTGGTTATCGTCGATGACGATACGCCGGACGCGCAAGCTGGGCTGGCAGGCCGGTTACGAGGCGCATCGCTCGCGCCATGCCGCCGACGTGATCCCGATGCGGGCCGAAACCTTCGAGCGTGACCGCGGCATCGCCAATACGCTTGCCGCCGAGGCCGATGCCGACGGGATCGTCGTCTACGGCTCGCCAAAAGGATCGTGCATGAAAGCACCGGACCCGCGCGCGCGATGGCAATCAGTCGAGCGCTGGCTGCGAGTTGCCGAACGCGACCGCAGGATGGCTCTTGCCTGCGATGGCGAGCGACCCTCCTATGTCTGATGGCGCCGCGTTTCATTGCCAGCAGGCGGTCGAGAAATTGCTGAAAGGCTTTCTGACGTTGGCCGGCAAGCGCGGCGGGAAGACGCATTCTCTGGAGCAGCTCGGGGCGCTGGCGCAAGCGAGTTTCCCGGATATCGCACCACTCGTCGCCGCGGCCAATGGCTGGAGCAAGTGGGCGTGGGTCTACCGCTACCCGGAGGAGGACATTCCTCCGCAGCCTGACGACGCGGAAATACATGCGGCGCTCGACGTCATCGACCGGCTGGCGGCACGGCTGCGGGCCGCGAACACCGAGCCGCCCGGCCGATGAGCGCCTGCCTTTATTTGCTGCGGTGCGCCGACGGCTCATACTATGTCGGCACGACGCGCGACAGCCTCGAACACAGGATTGCGCAGCAGCAAGCCGGCACCTTCGACGGCTATACCGCCCATCGGCGGCCGGTGGATTTGGTGTTCTCCCAAGAATTCGAACGGATTGAAGACGCCATCGCCGCGGAGCGTCAGGTCAAAGGCTGGCGGCGCGAGAAGAAAGAAGCGCTGATTCGGGGCGACTTCGCCGCCTTGCCGGCATTGTCGCGGCGACGCGCTGCAAAGCCGCCCGTACGTGCTTCGAGACGCGCCCTGACGGGCGCTCCTCAGCATGAGGAAGGTTGTTCGATGGCATCCTCTGGAATTCCTCATCCTGAGGAGGGCGCGGAGCGCCCGTCTCGAAGGACGCACAGCGCCGATCCAGCCGGGTGAAGGGCAGGCCGATGGCAAGAACCAGACGAGAGATTGCGGTCGAGGCGCTGCGCCACAAGGACAAGCGGCGCAACATCCCGACCGCCGAGCTTGAACCGGTCATGGACGAGAAGGACAAGACGCCGATCCGCCTCGCCTATGAGCGGCGCAACCGCGATCTCGACCCGCAGCTCGTCTGGCGCGGCAAGGACGAGCAGGACTGGTCCGACCTGATCGTCCAGGCGCCGCCGCTCTACATCCAGGAGAAGATCCACCCGAAGGTGCTGATCGACGACCTGCTGCGGCAGAGCGCGCGAGCGGCGCGACGAGGCGGCGCCGCCGATGCCGGACCTGTTCGCCGACTTCAACGGCCTGCCCGACAAGGAGGCGCTGACCGAGTTCTACCAGCACGACGCCAACTGGTCGAACCGGATGATCCTCGGCGACAGCCTGTCAGGTGATGGCGAGCCTCGCCGAGCGCGAGGGGCTGCGCGGCAAGGTGCAGTGCATCTATCTCGACCCGCCCTACGGCATCCGCTTCAACTCGAACTTCCAGTGGTCGACGACCAGCCGCGACGTGAAGGACGGCAACAAGGACCACATCACCCGCGAGCCCGAGCAGGTCCAGGCCTTCCGCGACACCTGGCGCGACGGCATCCACTCCTACCTGACCTATCTGCGCGACCGCCTGACCGTCGCCCGCGACCTGCTCGCCGACAGCGGTTCGATCTTCGTCCAGATCGGCGACGAGAATGTGCACCGCGTGCGGGCGCTGATGGACGAGGTGTTTGGCGATGATAATTTCGTGATCGCAGATCGTCGTTGCGAAGACCTCGGGTTCGACGGCAGAGATTTCCTGGCCTGACAAGGAGACTACGTCCTCTGGTACTGCGAAGAATCAAGAACGCGATAGAAATTTCGGACCGCTGTATGAAGACAAAGCAGACCGGTGGACAGGAGCGAACGCAATATAAGCGCTTGTCGAGCTGCCTGATGGGCGACGTAGCTCAATGACCGCGAGAGAACGCTGCGAACATCGCGAGCTGCCGGATGAGTTCCGCGTCTTACTCGCTTGATAATCTTACCAGCTCAGAGTGCCTGGGCGTGATAAAGGCGAAGGCGCGGCTTCTTGGTTTCCGGGTGGAAATTTCGACGGTCGGAACTACGGTCGTCGCGAACGGTTCGTTGGAAGACTAATGAGCACAGGATGGCGCGGCTCAAAGTCGAGCTGGTCGACTTGAGGCTCACCGGCAATACGCTGTCGCTTACGTGCGATTTCTCGACGATTTTCCCGCATGCCGATTACGACAATGTTGGGACGATACCGGTACGGCGGAGCTTCACTGATCCGAAGATTTACGTCGTTCAGACGCGCACACACGGTTGTCGAGCGCTGCATTCTGATGACCACCGACCCCGGCGATCTCGTGCTCGATCCGACCTGCGGCTCCGGCACGACCGCCTATGTCGCCGAGCAATGGGGGCGGCGCTGGATCACGATCGACACCTCGCGGGTCGCGCTTGGCGCTGGCGCGCGCGCGGATCATGGGGGCGCGCTATCCGTATTACCTGCTCGCCGACAGCCCGCGAGGGCAGCGCAAGGAAGGCGAGGTCAGCCGCACCGCCGCCGAAGGAGAGCGCCGACCCGCGGCGACATCCGCCACGGCTTTGTCTACGAGCGGGTGCCGCACATCACGCTGAAATCGATCGCCAACAACGCCGAGATCGACGTGATCTGGGAGCAGTGGCAGGAGATGCTGGAGCCGCTGCGGGCGCGCTCAACGCCGCGCTGGCCGCGGCCCCGACCCGTTCCGCGTCGCCGGCGGCGGAGCGGGCAGGGTGAGGGGTGCGGCCACGGAGCCCTGGATCGCCCCACCCGACCTTCCCCCACGCGGCGAGGGAGAGGCGGTCGCACGGCCGTCGGCAAGCCCGCCTGGGAGGAATGGGAAATCCCGCGCGAGCGGCACGGACTGGCCGGAGGCAGCGCAGACGCACGCCGAGTGGTGGGAGGCGCGGATTGCGCGGCAGAAGGAGATCGACGCCTCGATCGCCGCCAAGGCCGAGTTCGAATATCTCTACGACAAGCCCTACGTCGACAATTCGCGCATCCGCGTCGCCGGCCCGTTCACGGTCGAGAGCCTGTCGCCGCATCGGGTGCTGGCGGTCGATGCCGGACGACGAATCTGATCGACGACGCTCGCCGAGGCACGGCACGCGAATGCGCCGGCGACGGAGCCCGATTTCGCGCAGATGGTGCTCGAAAACCTGCAAGACCGCCGGTGTGCAGCAGGCGCACAAGGAAGACCGCATCACCTTCACCTCGCTGGCGCCGCTGGCCCGGCGAATTGATCGGCGCCGAGGGCCGCTTTCATGGAAGGCGAGCCAGCGAGCGCCGCGCCGCGATCTTTCATCGGCCCCGAATTCGGCACCGTCGTCGCGCGCCCGATCTGGTCGCCGCGGCGCGCGAGGCGGCCGACGCCGGCTTCGATGTGCGTGATCGCCTGCGCCTTCAATTTCGATGCCCATTCCGCCGGAGTTCGACCGGCTCGGCCGCATCCCGGTGCTCAAGGCGCGGATGAACCCCGACCTGCACATGGCCGACGAACTGAAGACCACGGGCACCGGCAATCTGTTCGTCGTGTTCGGCGAGCCGGACATCGAGATCGAGCCCGCGGCCGGCGGCAAGATCCGGGTGAAGATCAAGGGCATCGATGTGTTCCACCCGCAGACCGGCGAGATCGAGTCCGGCGGCCCGGACACCATCGCGCTGTGGTTCATCGACACCGACTACAACGAGGAAAGCTTCTTCGTCCGCCACGCCTATTTCCTCGGCGCCGCAACGACCCCTACAAGGCGCTGAAGACGACGCTGAAGGCCGAGATCGACGAGGAAGCCTGGGAGAGCCTGCACAGCGACACCTCCCGCCCGTTCCCGAAGCCCGAATCGGGCCGCATCGCGGTCAAGGTCATCAACCACCTCGGCGACGAGGTGATGAAGGTCTTTTCGGTGCGGTGAGGACTGGCGAGTAATGCACCATAGATTTAGAGGTGATCTTTCGCCCGAACCGGAGAAAGAAAGCGCAACCCGCCTAAACCAGCGTCTGCCAGGGCAAACTGTGGAATTCCGCATCGCCGACACGTTCACCGCCAGCCTCGCGCGACTGACCGGCGCCGAGCAGAAGGCGGTCAAGACGACGGCCTTTGATCTGCAACTGAACCTAGCAAACCCTGGTCTACGGTTTCATCGGCTCGACCGCGCCGCGCGACCCGAATTTCTGGTCGGTGCGGGTCAATGACGACATTCGGCTGATCGTCCACCGGACGGCGACGAGCCTGCTGCTCTGCTATGTCGACCATCACGATGGCGCCTATGCCTGGGCCGAGCGGCGCTGCATCGAGGGGCATCCGACGACCGGCGCGGCGCAGCTCGTCGAATTGCCGCGAGCGGGTCGAGCGAGATCGCTGCGCCGGCCGCGGCGGGCGCCGAACCTGCTGCCGACGCCGCCGCTGTTCGCCGGGGTCGCCGACGAGACATTGCTCGACTATGGCGTGCCGCCCGAATGGCTCGACGAGGTGCGCGGCGCCACCGAGGACACACTGTTCGAAATTGCCGAGCGGCTGCCGCAGAGGCCGCCGAGGCGCTGTTGGAGCTGGCGACCGGCGGGACGCCCGGGGTTGCCGCAGCGCACTCCGGTCGAGGCCGATCCGTTTACACATCCGGACGCGCAGCGCCGCTTCCGGGTGCTGACCAACATCGAAGAATTGGAGCGCGCGCTCGATTTCCCGTGGGACAAATGGGCCGTCTTTCTTCATCCGGCGCAGCGGCGGTTGGTCGAGCGCGATTACAACGGGCCAGCCCGCATCTCCGGCTCGGCCGGCACTGGCAAGACGATTGTCGCGCTGCACCGGGCGGTGGCTTTGGCGCGGCGGCATCCGGACGCACGGGTGCTGCTGACGACCTTCTCGAAAGCGCTGGCGAACGCGCTGCGGCTGCGGTTGCGGACGTTGACCGACAACGAGTCGGACATCGCGGGCCGGATTGCCGTCCACCCGGTCACCGGGATCGGCTACGAACTGTATACGGCCGCCTTTGGGCAACCGAACCTCGCGCCGCCGGCACTGATCGAAAGCCTGTTGCGCGATGCCGCTGCGGCGGTCGAGAGACATCGGTTCACCGCGCGATTCCTGCTCGGCGAGTGGCGGGAAGTGATGGATGCATGGCAGCTCGCGACCTGGGACGACTACCGCGATGTTGCGCGGCTCGGGCGCAAGACCCGGATCGGCGGCAAGCAGCGCGAGACACTGTGGGGCGATTTTCGAGCGGGTGCGCGCCGGCTTAGCCGAACGGCGCGCCGTCACTTGGCCTGAACTGTTCAGCCGCCTCGCGGCGCACATAGCGCGCAGGAAATCGCCGTTCGATTACGTTGTCGTCGATGAGGCTCAGGATGTGGGAGTCGCCGAGCTGCGATTTCTGGCCGCGCTCGGCGCCAAACGGAACGACGGACTATTTTTCACCGGCGATTTGGGCCAGCGCATCTTCCAGCTCCCCTTTTCCTGGCGCGCTCTCGGGGTGGATGTGCGCGGTCGCTCGTTCACCTTGCGCATCAACTACCGCACCTCGCACCAGATCAGGGTTCAGGCCGACCGTCTGCTGCCGCAGGCGGTGTCCGATGTCGATGGACTGTCCGAAGACCGGCGCGGCACGATTTCCGTGTTCAATGGACAGGCGCCAGAGATCAAGACCTTCGACGATCCGCAACAGGAAAGCGAGGCTGTCGGCGACTGGATCAAGGGCCGGCTTCAGGATGGAGTGCAGCCACACGAGATCGGCGTATTCGTCCGTTCACCGCGTGAGCTGCGCCGCGCGAGGGCCGCGGTCAAACAAGCCGGCGCCGCGTCCGTCGAATTGAGCGACAAGATCGAGATCACTGAAGGCCGGCTTTCAGTCGGGACGATGCATCTCGCCAAGGGGCTGGAGTTTCGCGCCGTCGCGGTGATGGCGTGCGACGACGAGATCGTCCCTTCGCAGGAGCGCATCGAGAATGTCGGCGACGAAGCCGACCTCGAAGAAGTCTACGTCAGCGAGCGCCACCTCCTTTACGTTGCCTGCACCCGCGCTCGTGATCGTCTGTTGGTGACCGGGGTTGAGCCGGCGTCGGAGTTCCTCGGGGATCTGCTGGACTGACGATCGGCCAGGAAAACGAAGGGTCTGCCGAGCCGCTCGCGGTCAATTGCTATTTCGTGAAATACGTAATTGACAATATTGCCAACAATGTGATATACACGCTGCTGCCGCCGATCCCGACCGGCGGCGGGCTGTTGCGCCGCGCGCATCGGTCGGCGGTGCGGGATCGCGGAATGACGGAGGGCAGATGGCCGAGGCGGAGCGCGATTACGAGGTCGGCTACGGCAAGCCGCCGCTGCACAGCCGGTTCAAGAAGGGCCAGTCCGGCAATCCGCGCGGCGCCCGCTCGAAAGACCTCGAGGCACTGTTGATCGCCGCGCTCAACGAGCCGGCGATCGTCACCAACGACGGCCGGCGCCGGCGGATCACCAAGCGCGAGGCGGTGATCGCCCATCTCGTCGACAAGTCCGCCAATGCCGATCTGCGCGCGACCAAGATGCTGATCGACATGATGAAGGATGTCGAGCGCAAGATCGCGGCGCCTGCCGAAAACGTCCCGCTCAGCCGCCGCCGACAAGGAGGTGATCGCCAATCTGATCGCCCGGCTGCGGCGCGCCGAAGTCGGCAAAAGCCGGCAAGGACGGAACCGGCAAGACCGATTAGCGCAACAACCCCGGAATTTGTCGATCGACCGGTCTGCCGCTGCGCTTTCGGCGGTTGCCGGCGCCGGTCGCGGCATTGGCTCGATTCAGCGCCCTGCGGCGCCAAGGCGGTGAATTTTCCCGAACCTCATACAAAGGATTGCAACGGCCGAGACGCTGAGCCGGAGCGAGTACCACGCGCTGCTGCGCTGCGATTTCGCCAGCTTTGCGCTGCGCAGCTTTCGCGAGCTGAACCCGCCGGCGGCGTTGGCGATGAGCTGGCATATCGAGATCATCGCCGCGAAACTGGCGGCGCTGCGCGACGGCCGGATCCGGCGGCTGATCATCAACCTGCCGCCGCGTCACCTGAAATCGCTGCTGGCCTCGATCGCCTTTCCGGCCTGGTGTCTCGGCCACCAGCCCGGCCTGCGGATCCTGTGCGCCAGCTACGCCCAGGATCTGGCCGACAAGCTGTCGCGCGATTGCCGGCGCATCGTCGCCAGCAGCTGGTATCAGGAAATCTTCCCGACCCGGCTGTCGCCGGAACGCCACGCGGCGCCGGAATTCGACACGACGGCCCAGGGCTGCCGACTTGCCACCTCGGTCGGCGGCGTCCTGACCGGGCGCGGCGCCGACATCATCATCATCGACGACCCGCTGAAACCCGACGAGGCCTTGTCGCAGCCGCGCCGTCGGGCGGCCAACGAGTGGTTCGATCACACCCTCTACAGCCGGCTCAACGACAAGCAGGCCGGGGCGATCATCCTGATCATGCAGCGGCTGCACGAGGACGATCTGGTCGGCCATGTGCTGGCGCAGGAGGCGTGGGAGATCGTGCGCTTTCCGGCGATCGCCGAGGATGACGAACACCACCTGTTCGCCAACCTGTTCGGGACGCAGCGGATCGTCCGCCGCCGCAACGAAGCCCTGCATCCGGAGCGCGAGCCGCTGGCGATGCTCGAACAGATCCGGCGGATGATCGGCGAATACAATTTCGCCGGCCAGTATCAGCAGGCCCCGGCGCCGCTCGGCGGCGGTCTGGTCAAGGCTGCGTGGTTCCGGCGCTATGCCCCGGACGAACTGCCGCCGCATTTCGACCGGATCGTGCAGAGCTGGGACACCGCCAGCAAAGCGACCGAACTCAGCGATTTCAGCGTGTGCACGAGTTGGGGGATTGCCGGCAAGCACATCTACCTGCTCGAAGTGTTGCGCGAGCGCCTCGAATACCCCGAGTTGAAGCGGCGCGTGCACGCCCAATTTCTTCGGTTTAAGCCCGACGTCGTGCTGATCGAAGACAAGGCCTCAGGCATCCAGCTGATCCAGGAACTGATCGAGGAAGGGCTCTACGCGATCACCCGCTATCAGCCGCAAACCGACAAGATCATGCGGATGCACGCGCAGACTGCGGTCATCGAGAACGGGTTTGTTCATCTGCCGGACGCAGCGTCGTGGCTCGCCGCCTACCTGCAGGAACTCGCGTCCTTTCCGCATGGCCGCCACGACGACCAGGTCGATTCGACCGCGCAGGCGCTCGACTGGCTCAAGCAGGCCGGTCGAGAGCCGGGCATCCTCGGCTATTACCGACGGCTGTCGCAACGGCAGGATCGACCCTCACCCTCCGAACCCGACCGGGAATGAGCCATGATCGGCAGGTCGCCGCCCGGCGACCCGCGGGGCGCCGGCAAAGACGGCGGCCGGCAGCCGCCGAGGCGGCCGCCGGCCGTCGAAGGATCGGTTCAGCTGCGTTCGATCTCGCCGGCGACCCGGTCCAATGCCTCGACGATCGTGCGCACCCCGCCAGCTGCAAGCTGACCGCGGCCGAGCCGGATCGACAACGCCATTTCGAGATTGCGCATGGCGCGCCGGATTTCGGGCGCCGGGCCGCTGCCCAAGGCCTGCGCAGTTTGCGCCATGCGGGCGAAGATCGCGTCGACAAGGGCCCGGTTGGCGGTCAGGAAAGCGGCGCCTTCGTCGGTCAGTGAATACAGCTTCTTGCTGCTGCCGGTGCTTTCCGGGCGCAGATAGCCCAGCTCTTCGAGCAACGTCAGGGTCGGATAAACGACGCCGGGACTGGGACTGTAGCTGCCGGAAAAGCCTTCTTCGATCGTCTTGATCAACTCATAGCCATAGCGCGGTTTTTCTGCGATCAATTGCAGCAGCACATAGCGCAGGTCGCCGTGGTCGAAGACTTGGCCGTGCCGGCGACCGCCCCCGTGGTGATGACCGCCGAACCGGCCGGCGTCAAAACCGAACGTGTTGCGTGCGTGGCGTTTTTCGCCGCGCGGATGGCGATGGCCGTGATCCTTTTCGCGGTCGATCATTTGCCCTCCGGCAACAATCCCGCCCGGTACGAGCGGCGCAGGGCGTCGAGCTTCAATCGGACCGGGGCGCCGAGCCACACCGCGTAGCGGCTGTGATCGTCGACCGGGTCCTCGGTCAGCGGATGGATCAGCACGTCGAGACCCCGGCGGTTCAGCATCAGCCACGGCACGACGTTGGGGAACTCGGCGGCGCCGAAGATGATCTGCAGATTGGCGATCGGGTGCGGGCCGACCGGCCCGTCGCCGAAGCCGCCGAACTCTACCGGGAACCGGCCGCCGATGGCTTCGGCTAGCTTCTCCGCAACCGGTCGCGTCGCCGAATCGTAATAGACATGCGCGTGATAGCCGTAGATTCGAGTGGTCTGGGTGATTTGGTTGCTCATTCGCTTCCTTTGGTCAGAGCGTTTCGACATAACGAATTCTAAGATATATCTAGATACGATCTTGTCAAGATCTCTTTGAAACGGCGGCCTGCCGGGGCAAGCTGAGCCCGGGAAGCATCGGTCACAGGGATGAGGGATATGGGCGACAGCCACCGGCACGTCGATTGGAAGACCAACGGGGTAAAGATCATCCCGGGAGACCAGCTCGACCCGAACACGGCGCAGACGCCGGGTATGGATCGGGCGGCGGCGATCAACTTCGCCCGGGTCGGCGCGCAGAGGATCTGGGCCGGCACGGTCAAGATCCACGCCGACGCCAAGACCGGCGCGCACCACCACGGCGCCTTGGAGAGCGTGATCTATGTGTTGAAGGGCCGGGCGCGGATGCGCTGGGGCGAACATCTCGAATATGTCGCCGAGGCCGGGCCCGGCGATTTCATCTTTGTGCCGCCTTATGTGCCGCATCAGGAGATCAACGCTTCCGCCGAGGAAACCCTCGAATGCGTGCTGGTGCGCAGCGACAACGAGGCCGTCGTCGTCAATCTCGACATCGAACCGGTCGAGACGCCGCAACAGGTGCGCTGGGTCGATCCGATCCACCGCGACGGCTGACTGCCGCAGGAGCCCGAGACCGCCGAGCACTCCGCCGGGCAAAGAGATCCGCGCCGCGGGCTGAGCCGGGTGCCCAAGACGGCGGTCATCGCGGCCGCGATCATCGCCGACCGATGCCGGCGATCGACGACCGTCCGTCGTGCCCAACCACCGGGCCGCCGCCAATTCAATCCCGACAGGCGGTTACGCCTGCATCGCCACTGATTCCGGAGGCGAAGCTGCCGCGGGGACCGGTCGGCGGCTGAATGGGGCGGGGCCGAGCTGCTGGTCCCGCAGCTGTTGCGCGGCTTCCCGCAAGTGTTCGCGGTGGCGCCGGCGGTCACGCTCGGTCTCGGCAGCCTGTCGCCGGAACGGCTCAAATATGCCAGCGGCCTGTTCAACATGATGCGCAATCTCGGCGGCGCGGTCGGCATCGCCGTCTGCGGGGCGATCCTCAACGATCGCACCAACCGCCATTTCCTCGATATCGCGAGCCGCCTCACACCGGCCAACGGCGCGATGGAGCGATACCTGCACGCCATGACCGGGCGCTATTCCGCCGCGCTCGGCGGGCCGGTCGCCGGCCATCTGGCGGCACTCTCGAAGCTTTGGCATCTCGCCTATCGCGAGGCCTCGACGCTCGCCTATGCCGACGCGTTCCGTGCAATCATGTTCGCTTTCGTCGTCGCCGCCGTGCTTGCGCCGTTGTTGCGCAAGGTGACGCCTGCGGCGTCCCCGCCGGTCGAGGCGCATTGAGGCGATCCCCTCCCATCAGCGGAGTTGCAAGCATGCGGATTCTCGTTGTCGGCGCCGGCGCGATCGGCGGCTATTTCGGCGGCAGGCTGCTGCAAGCCGGCCGCGATGTGACGTTTCTGGTGCGGCCGCGCCGCGCCGCTGAGCTGGCGGCCGGCGGCCTATCGATCAAGAGTGCCGCCGGCGATGTCGCTCGGGTGGCCCCGCCAACAGTGCTGGCCGGCGACCTCGATGCCGCGTTCGACCTGATCCTGTTGAGCTGCAAGGCCTATTCGCTCGGCGAGGCGGTCGCCGCAATGGCGCCGGCGGTCGGACCCGAGACGGCGATCCTGCCGCTGCTCAACGGAATGCGGCATCTCGACATTCTCGACGAGCGGTTCGGCCGCGCGAATGTGCTCGGCGGGCAGTGCCTGATTGCCGCGACGCTCGATGCCGAGCACCGGGTCGTTCATCTGAACCAGAACCACGAATTGACGTTCGGCGAGCGCGGCGGCAGGCCCGGCGAGCGGGTCCGCGCGATCGCCGACCAATTGCAAGGCGCCCTCTTCGATGCCCGGGCGAGCGCGCACATCCTGCAGGAGATGTGGGAAAAATGGGTGTTTCTCGCGGCCTTTGCCGCCAGCACCTGCCTTATGCGGGCCGCGGTCGGAGACCTTGCCGCGACGACCGGGGGGACCGAAATCGTGCTCGGCCTGCTCGACGAATGCCGGGCGATCGCCGAGGCAAGCGGGTTCCCGCCGCGCGAGGAGTTTCTGGAGCGCTCGCGCGGCATGCTGACCGCCGCCGGCTCGTCGCTGACCGCCTCGATGCTGCGCGACATCGAGAACAACAGCCCGATCGAAGCCGATCACATCATCGGCGACCTGATCGAGCGCGGCCAACGGACCGGCTCATTGCCGCAGGACTCGTCGCTGTTGCGCCTTGCCTTCATCCACCTCCAGGCCTACGAAGCACGGCTCCGCCGCATCCGATCCGGGGATTGACGACCGGGCTACGGTCACGACCGGGCTACGGTCCTGTGGTCGGGGCCTGTTGCCGATTGCCGGGAGAGGCTATACATGCCGACCGAATCATCCTCTGAGCGAGGTCGCCGATGAGCGTCAGGCCGTACCGGGACATCAATCGCCGGAGCTGCCGGAAGATTTGGGTCGGCAAGGTGCCGGTCGGCGGCGACGCTCCGATTACCGTGCAATCGATGACCAACACCGTCACCAGCGACGTCAAGGCGACGGTCGAGCAGATCCAGGCGCTCGAGCGCGCCGGCGCCGATATCGTGCGCGTCTCCTGCCCCGACCAGGAATCGGCCCTGGCTTTGAAAGACATCACCCGCCAGGCGACGGTGCCGATCGTTGCCGACATTCATTTTCACTACAAACGCGCGATCGAGGCGGCGGAAAGCGGCGCTGCGTGCCTGCGCATCAACCCCGGCAACATCGGCTCGGCCGCGCGGGTTCGCGAGGTGATCAAGGCGGCAAAGGATCACGGCTGCTCGATGCGGATCGGCGTCAACGCCGGCTCGCTCGAGCGCGACTTGCTGGAGCGCTACGGCGAGCCGTGCCCGGAGGCCATGGTCGAGAGCGCGCTCAACCATGCCAAGATCCTGGAAGACAACGATTTCTTCGAGTTCAAGATTTCGTGCAAGGCCTCCGACGTGTTTCTCGCCGTCGCCGCCTACCAGCAGCTGGCCGAGGCCTGCGACTACCCGCTGCATCTCGGGATCACCGAAGCCGGCGGGCTGCGCAGCGGCACCGTCAAATCCTCGATCGGGCTCGGCATGCTGCTGTGGTCCGGGATCGGCGACACGATCCGGGTGTCGCTGTCGGCCGATCCGGTCGAAGAGGTCAAGGCCGGCTTCGAGATGCTGAAATCGCTGAATTTGCGCCGCCGCGGGGTCACCGTGATCTCGTGCCCGTCCTGCGCGCGCCAGCAATTCCAGGTGATCAAGACCGTCGAGCGCCTCGAAGAACGCCTCGCCCACATCACCACGCCGTTGACCCTGTCGGTGATCGGCTGCGTCGTCAACGGCCCGGGCGAGGCGCGCGAGACCGATATCGGTTTTACCGGCGGCGGCAACGGCACCCATCAGGTCTATATCAGCGGCCTGACCGACCACCGCCTCAAGGACGCCGACATCGTCGACCATCTGGTCGAGCTGGTCGAAAAGAAAGCCGCCGAAATCGAAGCCCAGCGCAAAGCCGCCGAGCCGGTTCTCGAACCCGCGCAATAGCGCGGCGGGCGCGACGTTCATCCGCCGAGGATCCGATACGGTACGCTCGAGGAGGAGCGCTCGCGCCTCCAGAGACGACGCGAGGCCGTGGCGGAGCTTGGCCGCGCAGCAAGGCTAATCGACATCCTGCTGCCGAGCCATCAGGCGAGCGCCACGGCGCAGTGTCAGAGCGGCCGAGCCGTCGCACCCACGGCCCGTCCCTGCCTCGCGTTACGACCGGGATTCCTATAAACTACGCCATGTTTTATCCAAGGTTAGACATCTTGCCGCCGCCGCAGCGGGCATTATGGCCGGAACTGGACGCGACCCCGGATCACTTCACACTCTACGGCGGCACCGCGCTTGCCTTGCGGATCGGACATCGGCAATCGGTCGATTTCGATTTCTTCTCGCGCACCGCGTTTGACCCGGTGGCCCTCGCTCGTGAAATTCCCTACCTCGCCGGAGCCGAGACGGTGCAGCTCGAGAGCCGCACCCTGACCTGCCGGGTGGATCGCGGCGGGCCGGTGCTGATGTCGTTCTTCGGCAATCTCAATCTCGGCGAAGCCGCCCCGCGCGAAAACGCGACCGGCTCGAAGTTGCACGTCGCCTCGTTGCTCGACATTGCCGGCACCAAGGCGCTGACCGTGCAGCAGCGCGCGCAGCCACGCGATTATCTCGACATCGATGCGCTGATCCGCCACGGGATCGAGCTGCCGCGGATTTTGGCGGCCGGGAGCGTTGTTTATGGTCGCAGCTTCAACCCGCTGATTACGCTCAAGGCCCTCAGCTATTTCGACGACGTGCCGAGCTTGCCCGGCGATGTGCGCGAGCGCTTGCGCACGGTGGTCGAGGCGGTCGATGCGACCCGCCTGCCGGTGCTGACGCCGCATTTGCGGCGTGACAACGGAAGCGCGCCATGAAGCCCCTGCCGGCGACACCCGAGCTGCTCAACGTCGCACGCCGCGTCATGTGGTTCGAGCCGCCCGAGCGCGCGCTCGCCGATCCGGTGCAATTTCTTGCGCATGTCATGGTCTTCGGCACCATCGAAGACCTCACGGCGCTGCGCGGCGTTGTCGGCAAGGACGATTACCGCGAAGTTCTGGAGCATGCGCCGCCCGGCATTTTCGATGCCCGCTCTTGGGCTTACTGGAATCTGGTCTGCGACCGCCGGCCCGCGCCGCCGGTACCGGTGCGCGCCGCTCTGCGCTGATTCTTTGGTAGCATAACTACGCCAGGGAGAGTGACGTGTGGGCCGGAGGGCCGCCGATTTGCGCCGCACCCACGCCGTGCGCCGACCTGCTCGCGGCGATCCTCTGCGCGCGGCGACAAATGTGGTAAGAGGTGGCGCATGCGTTCGTTGCAGCCGGTCCGCGGCACCCAGGATCTATTGCCGGAGACGGCACGCCGCCACCGGCGCGTCGCCGAGACGGCGCGCTCGCTTGCCGAGCTTTACGGTTTTGCCGAGATGGCGACGCCGATCTTCGAATTTACCGAGGTGTTTTCCCGCCCGATCGGCGAGCACACCGACATCGTCGCCAAGGAGATGTACACCTTCGCCGACCGCGGCGGCGAAGAGGTCACGCTGCGCCCCGAAAACACCGCCGGCGTGGTGCGCGCGGTGCTCTCGAACGGGCTGACCCAGTCCACCCCGCTCAAGTTCTTCTACAGCGGGCCGATGTTCCGCTATGAGCGGCCGCAGAAGGGCCGGTTTCGCCAGTTCCACCAGATCGGCGTCGAATTGCTCGGCGTGGCGCAGCCGCAGGCCGACATCGAGGTCATCGCGCTCGGCCATCGCATCCTGAAGGAACTCGGGCTCGGCGACCGGGTCGCGCTCGAATTGAACACGCTCGGCGATCCGGACAGCCGCGCACTCTATCGCCAGGCATTGGTCGGTTATTTCTCGGCCCGTCGGACCGAATTGTCCGAGGACAGCCGGCGCCGGCTCGACACCAACCCGTTGCGCATTCTCGATTCGAAAGATCCGGACGATATCCGGATCAGCGCCGATGCGCCCTCGTTCGACCGCTATTTGAGCCCGGGGTCGCATGAGTTCTTCGCCCGCGTCCGCGACGGGCTCGAGCGGATCGGCATCGCCTATCGGCTCAACCCGCGTCTGGTGCGCGGGCTCGATTATTACACGCACTCGGTATTCGAGTTCGTCACGACCGATCTCGGCGCGCAGGGCACGGTGCTGGCCGGCGGGCGCTATGACGGGCTGGTCGAGCTGATGGGCGGGCCGGCGATGGCCGGCGTCGGCTGGGCGGCCGGGATCGAGCGGTTGGCTATGTTGATCGCCGAGCCGCCGCCGCCGCCGCGGCCGGTCGCCGTCGTGCCGGTCGGCGAAGCGGCGGAGGGCGTGGCGCTGGTGCTCGCCGAAACCCTGCGGCGTCACGGGTGCGCGGTGGATCTCGGCTATTCGGGCAATCTGCAGCGCCGAATGCGACGGGCGAACCGGATCAATGCCCGTGCGGCGGTCCTGATCGGCGAGGACGAAGCCGCCCGCAACGTCGTCACCTTGCGCGATCTCGACAGCGGCGAGCAAAGCGAGGTGCCGCTCGACGATTCGTTGAGCGAAGTACGGGCGCGGCTGCGGGCGTTCTACCCCTGACGGATGGCCATGGAAGCCGGGCTCGAACGCCGCCTGCAGCAGCTCCTTCGGCGGCATGCCGAACTGCGCGATGCATTGACCGCCACCGGGCTCGCGGCGTCGCAGCTGACCCGGTTCTCGAAGGAACTCAGCGAGATTGCCCCGGTCGTCGACCGGATCGAGGCGCTCGGCCATGCCCGCAGCGAGCTGGCGGCGCTGACCGAGCTCGCCCAATCGGGCGAGGATGCCGAACTGACGGCGCTGGCCGAGGAGGAGCTGGCGACATTGCGCGCGCGTCTCCCCGCCCTGGAACAGCATATCAGGCTCGCGCTGTTGCCGAAGGACGCAGACGACGAGCGCAATTCGATCCTCGAAGTACGCGCCGGGACCGGCGGCGAGGAAGCCGCTCTGTTCGCTGCGGCGCTGTTTCGCATGTATCAGCGCTACGCCGCGCTCAAGGGCTGGCGGTTTGAAATCCTCGACCTGTCCGAAACCGGCCTCGGCGGCTTCAAGGAGGCAAGCGCGCTGATCAGCGGGCGGGATGTTTTCGCCCGGCTCAAATTCGAATCGGGCGTGCATCGGGTGCAGCGCGTCCCGGAGACCGAAGCGGCGGGCCGGATCCATACCTCGGCGGCCACCGTCGCCGTGCTCCCCGAGGCCGAGGAGGTCGATGTCCGGATCGACGACAAGGAATTGCGCATCGACGTATTTCGCGCCAGCGGACCGGGCGGCCAGTCGGTCAACACGACCGACAGCGCCGTGCGCATCACCCATCTGCCGACCGGGCTGGTGGTGATCCAGCAGGACGAAAAGTCGCAGCACAAGAACAAGGCGAAGGCGCTGAAGGTGCTGCGCTCCCGGCTCTACGAGATGCAGCGGCAGGCGCGCGACAATGCCCGCGCCGCCGACCGCAAGAGCCAGGTCGGCAGCGGCGACCGGTCGGAACGGATCCGCACCTATAATTTCCCGCAGGGCCGGGTGACCGACCACCGCATCAACTTGACGCTCTACAAGATCGACAAGGTGATGAGCGGCGAGGCGCTCGATGAAATCATCGGCGCCATCCTGGCCGAGGATCAGGCCGCGCGACTGGCTGCGGTGGCGGAGTGAGCGATGGCCGATACGCTCGGATCGATGCTGACGGAGGCCGCCGCAACTTTGTACGAGGCCGGTTTCGACGAGCCCCGTCGGGCCGCCCGTCGATTGCTGACCGCCGCGCTCGAGATTCCGCCGACCGAGCTGCTGGCCGATTCGGGGCGCTCGATCGGGCGCGGCGATGCCGGGCATGTCCGCTGCCTGCTCGCCCGCATGCTGGCGCGCGAGCCGCTGAGCCGGATTCTTGGCCGCCGCGAATTCTGGGGGCTCGATTTTGCGCTGTCGGCGGATACGCTCGATCCTCGGCCCGAGAGCGAGACGGTCGTCGAGGCGGTGCTGCAGCGGATCCCAAATCGCGGGGTTCCGCTGCGCCTGCTCGATCTGGGAACGGGCAGCGGCTGTCTGCTGCTTGCCCTGCTTTCCGAATTGCCGGGAGCCATCGGGATCGGCATCGACATCGCACCAGGCGCGGTGACGACCGCTCGCCGCAACGCCGCCGCTCTCGGCCTCGCCGGGCGCGCCGGTTTTGCCGTGGGCGATTGGGGGACCTCATTGTCGGCGCGCTTTGCCGTCATCGTCGCCAACCCGCCCTATATCGTCCGTGCCGCGTTGGCGGCGCTGCCGCACGAAGTCGCCGATCACGATCCGCTTCGCGCCCTCGACGGCGGCGGGGACGGGCTCGCGGCATACCGTTCCCTGGCCGCCGATCTGCCGTCGCTGCTGACGCTCGGCGGGATCTTTGCGGCGGAGATCGGCAGCGGGCAGGCGGCGGCGGTCGGCACGATCCTGCGAAGCCGGGGGATGCGGATCGAGTCTGTGCAGCCCGATCTCGCCGGTATCGACCGCTGCGTCATTGCCCGCTATGGGGTTGCCCCGCCGGCGCTGCGTTGATCCGGGGAAATAATCTTCCCGCGGTCGACGAACATCGTTCATCAAAAAATTCTTGGAATGCGCCGTCGTCCCGACTAGGGTGACGTGCGTTGGAGAGTTCGGGCCGCAGCGGGATGCGGCGCAAACCTGCCCATCATCGCCCGAGGGCGACGAGGCAGTCCTGCCCGGCCAGGTTGGGCAGATGTCCACCGAGATCAGAACAGGTGTCATGAGACCAGGTCCAAACAAACGATCGCGCGGTCGCAACAACAACGGCAACAATCCGCACCAAAACCGCCCGCGGCTGCCCGCCCGAATTCAGACCTTTGACAGCAACGGGCCGAGCGTCAAAATCCGCGGAAATGCCTACCAGGTCTTCGAGCGCTACGTCGCGTTGGCGCGTGAGGCGGCATCGAGCGGCGATCGGATCGCTGCGGAAAACCTGTACCAGCATGCGGAGCATTATTTTCGCGTCATGAACGCGAACGGCGACGGCAACCAGCAAGGCATGCCGCGGCCGACGACCCCGGCCGATCTCGACCTCGGCGAGATCGACGGAGAAGGCTCCCGGACCGGGGACGCGCCGATGCAGCCCTCGCTGCCGATCCCGTCGCAGGACGATCAGCCGCCGGGCTACTGACCGTTCCCGATTGGCGCCGGCTGGCCCGGCAGCCTCGACGCGCCTTCGACGACAAGCGCCAAGACGCCCGCATGCGAGATGCATCCGGTCATGCTCAAAACAGCGTGACGAGGAGGATGATCAGGAGCAGCGCGCCGATCAGCGACAGATAAATATTCAGATGTCCGGATTGGATTGGCCGCAGGCGACCCGCGGCAGCCACCACCAACCGTTCCAGCGGCACGAACAGATGGGGACCGAAGATCGGCGCGACATCGTGCGCGAACACCAGCCGGCGGATGAAATACGGCTGCCCGTTTGCTTCCGGCGCCTGCTCGCGGGCGGTGACGACGGTCGGTCGGTAGATGAAACTGTAGAAGGTCCGCAGCGCGTTCGAGAAGGTCAGCGCGGTCGTCGCCGCCCTCGCCGGGGCGTCGTCCTGACCGCCGTACCAGACCGGTACGCGGGACGCGGGCCGGCGCATCGACCAGGCCAGCAGGGCGATCGGCAACAAGGCCAAGAGCGGCATCGCGATGATCAGCTTGCTCGGCGAGATGAAGGCGAACTTTGCCGATAGCGGCACCAGCAGCCAGCCGTCGCGCATTTGCGCCGCTGCGCTCGCACCGAACACGGCGGGAGTTGCCCTGTCGAGACCGGTCAGCCAAATCGGCATGCCGACGGCAAGGACCAGCACCAAAAATCCCAATACGCCGACCGCGGCCGAGGTGCCGCGCGGGACCCGCCCGGCATCTTGTCCGGTATCCTGTTCGGCGCGTCCCAACAGGCCGATGCCAAATACTTTGACAAAGACCGCGAGGGCGATCGCCGCGGTCAGCGCCAGCCCGGCGCCGGCGAGCGCGGCGGTCAGGCGGCTGCCCAGACCGGCGAGACGAAAACCTTGGAAAAAGGTCTGGAACAAATACCACTCGCTGACAAACCCGGCCTGCGGCGGCATCGCCGCGAGGCTCATCGTCGCGAACAAGGCGCCGACGCCAAAGACCCAGTTGCTGCGCCCGAGGATGCCGCGCTGGACCAGCCGATAGTCGCCGGTTGCGCGGTAGACCCCATCGGCGGAAAGAAACATCGCCCCCTTTGCCAGAGCGTGACCGGCAAGATGGATCAGCGCGACGATCCAGGCCAACCCGCCGAGCGCCGGCAGCCCGTCCCGGCGGAACATCAGCGCGGCCCCGAGCAGACACACCGCGATCGATCCGTTTTCCGCCGAGGACAGGCCCAGAAGCTCGCGCCACGATTCCTGTTGAAACGCATAGAGCGCGGTCAGGATGGCGCTGAACACCGCGATCGTGACGATGACGATGCCGGCCACCGAGACCGGCAATCCGGCGTCGATCGGCAGCCACTGCAGAAAGCCGCGGCTCAGACCGAAAAAGGCGGCGTTCAGCACGATGCCGGAAAGAAGCGCGCCCGACGCTCCGCTGCCGGCCCCGTAGGCGCCGGGAAACCATTCGTAGAACGGCAGAAGCCCGAGCTTGGCGCCGAAGCCGATCAGCAGCAACAACCCGACGAACAGCCGCTCCCCTTCCGGCATCGTCCGCGCCGCCTCGGCAAAATCGGCGAAAGCGATATTTCCGGCACGGGCGGCTAGGATGACGAAGGCCAGCAACAATGCGACCGAACCGGCCTCCAGCAGGGCCAGCATGAACAGGACCGGCCGGCCGCTATCCGCCGCCAGGCCGTCGCCGAGGATCATCACCGCGCCGCCCAGGCTCATGATCTCCCAGGCGATCAAAAACGTGACGGCGTCCTGCATGCCGAAGACGCCTAGCGCCCCGATCAGGGTGACGGCGGCGCCGAAAATCCAGCTCGACTGCCGCGGCGCCGGCGTTCCGAGCCAGGCGGCGAGAACGGCGCCGGGCAGACCGAACCCGATCAGCCACAGCGCATCCGGCGAGAGGGCAAACAGCGATCCGGCAGCGCCGAGCCCGAGCGGCGTCGCGACCGGCGGCAACCCGAACGGCAGGGTGGTCGCGACCGCCGCAATCAATGCCGCGCCCCCGAGGCCGAGAACCAGGCGTGCCCACCCCGGCGCACGCCCGCACAGCGCGATGACGCCAGCCGCGAGCCAGGCGGCGAGCCCGGCCAACACCAGCTCATTCGCCAAGCCGGCCTCCCTTCGCGCGCTGCGGCGCCCTATCGAGGAACATCAGCAGGGCATCGATCAGCGCGGCCGGGTTCGGCGGACACCCCGGCAGATAGAGGTCGACCGGCAGGACCTCATCGAGACCGTTGCCGCAGGCGTATCCGCCGCCGGCAACCCCGCCGGAAACTGCGCAGGCGCCGACCGCCATCACCCAGCGCGGCGGCGGCATCGCCTCGTAGGCGCGGCGCAGCGGCTCGCGCATCGCGTAGGTGACGGGTCCCGTTACCAACAGCAGATCGGCGAAGCGCGGCGAAGCGGTAAAGAAGATCCCCAGCCGGTGAAGATTGTAGAACGGGTTGTTGAGCGCCTGCAGCTCGGATTCGCAGCCGTTGCACGAACCGGCATCGACGTGGCGAATGTGCAGGCTGCGGCGAAATCCGCGCCGGTCCTCAATTTCCCGCATCGGCGTCGCGGCCGGCGCGGAGCCGGCGGACAACACCAGGTCGCCGCGCTCGCGGGTGCCGAAGGCCCAATCGAAGGACGCGGTCGCAGCGTCGTTCGGACAGACCTCGACGCACAGCTGACAGACGACGCAGCGCCCGTAATCGACCTCGAGGCGGTCTTTGCCGGCCGCATCCGCCCGTATCGCGATCGCCGCACTCGGGCAGATCGCCGCGCATTCGTCACAGCCCGGCAGGCATTTGTCCGGCTCGAAGCGCGGCATGCCGAGCACCCCCTCCTGCCCGTTCGCCTCACCGCGCCGCGGCCAGGCGGTGGTCGCCTTTCCCTTGTAGAGCCCGAACAGAGTCCACAGCGGCATCTCTGCTCCTAACGGTCGCAACCGGCGACGGTGAGGCCGAAGCTCGCCTCGTTGATTGCGTAGTCCATCATGTTGCTGTCGTGGACGGTGAACGGAAACACCCGCCAGTTGGAGAAGGACGGGGACTTGATCTTGACCCGCGACAACACCCCGTCACGATCGAAATGGACGCTGTAAAACAGCGATCCGCGCGGCGACTCGCTCCAGCCGAGCCCCTCCGAACCCGGCGGCGGAACGCACTCGCCGCGGACCGGCCCGCCGGGCAGCAGCGGCAGCAGGCGCTGCATCAGCGTTATGCTCGCATCGAGTTCGGCGATACGCACCTGCGCCCGAGCATGGGCATCGCCGCTGGTCCTGACCGGCACCATCGGCGGCAGATCGCCATAGGCGGCGTATGGGTGATCTCGACGCAGATCCCGGTCGAACCCCGAAGCACGCTGGATCGGACCGGTCGCCCCTTGATCGAAGGCAACCTGCCGGCTCAATACCCCGGTGGTGATCAAACGGTCGAGATAGCTGTTGGTATTTTCCAGCATCGCGGTGTAGTCGGCGACGTCGCGGCGCAGGCGTTCGAGCGCTTCGGCGAGCCACGGCGTCGGTTCGAGATCCCGGCGCAGCCCTCCCGGCGCGACCAGCGAGCGCAGCAACCGGCTGCCCGTCAGTCGCCCGTTGATCTGCTTGGCCCGTTCCTCGAGCAACTTTCCCTCGGCATTGCCGACCTTGAGGGTCGTGGTGTCGCTCAGATGGCCGAGATAGTGGAGGTGATTGTAGAGCCGCTCGAGCTCGGCGAGCAGCGAGCGCAGCATCAGCGCGCGCGGCGGGACAACGCATCCGGCCGCCCTTTCGACGGCTTGGCAGAAGGCGAGCCCGTGGGCAAAGCTGCCGATGCCGGACACTCGTTCCGCCAGCACCACGCCTTTCGTCAACGGGGCCCGCTCGAAGCGCTTCTCCATGCCGCGATGCTTGAAGAACAGTTCCGGGTGCAGATGCAGGATATGCTCGCCGACATAGAAAAAGACGAGCTGGACCGATTCGACGACATCCGCGCGCACCGGCCCGAACGGCAGCCGCTGCACATCGGGGCTCTCTACCTCGACCAGACCTGCCGCGGCAGGCGCGAGCGTGATCCGGGTGTCGGCCGGATAGGCGGGGTCGAGCGGAGGGGCGATCGCCTTTGCGCCGCGCGGCAGGATCAGCGGGTCGGGTTGCGGCTGCCCGACGAATTCCTGACCGTAGAGATCGGTGGTTTCGCGCTCGTACCAACTCAACAGCGGGCTGATCGTCGCGACGCTGGGCATCGGTCCGCCGGGGACGCAGCGCCAGATCAGGAACGGTTGGCCAGGGTCGCGGCTCGCCAGATAGCGCAGTTCGAATTCGCCGGGCTCCGGGTACCAGCCATAGAGCATCTGCATCCGGCCGCCTGCGGCGACCAGTTCGGCAACCACCGCCGGCAGCTGCTCCGGCGCCACGGTGACCGGCTCGGCGATTTGCGACGCCGAAGCCGGGGCGCTCGTCGCGATCTCGCCGCCGGTCACCGCACCCCCGGCGAAAGGCTCGTGGCGACCGAAGTCAGATAGTTCCAGATGCCGGCCGGCCACCACAGGCCGAGGATCAGAAGGGGCGCCAGAGCGAGCCACATCGGCACCGCGCACCAGGCGCTCGACCGCCCAGGCGCCGGCGTCCCGTCCGGATCGCTGACGTAGTACATCTCTCGGAAGTGGTTCATGAAGCCGATGAAGATGACGATCAGCAACACCGCCATGACATACACCGCCCAGGAAAACGACGGCGTCAGGCCGGCCCGCATGATCGTGAACTCGCTCAGAAACAGGCCGAACGGAGGCGCTCCGGTGATCGCGACGGCGCCCGCCAGCCACAATGCTCCCTCATTCGGAAAGCGCCGGCCGACGGCGCGGATCAGCCCGATCTCCTTGGTGCCGTAGGCGCGCATCACGTTGCCGGCGCCGAAGAACATCAGCGATTTGTTCAGCGAGTGGTTGAGCATGTGGTAGAGCGCACCGGCGATGCCGAACGGCCCGCCAAAGCCGAAACCGAGGGCGACGACGCCCATGTGCTCGACGCTCGAATAGGCCATCAGCCGTTTGATGCCTTGCTGACGGACGATGAACAAGGCGCCGATCAACAGCGACGAGGTCCCGAACAGCACCAATGCCAGCCGCGGCAGATCGCCGAGACCGGCCATCCGGGTAATGTCGAGAAAGCGCAGGATCCCGATCATCGCAGTGTTCAGCAATGCCCCGGACAGCATCGCCGATACCGGCGCCGGCGCCTCGCTGTGTGCGTCGGGCAGCCAGGTGTGCATCGGCGCCAGCCCGGCCTTGGTGCCGTAACCGACCAACACGAGCAGGAAAGCCAGGATCATCAGCACCGGGTTCATTCGCGGCGCAGCGCCGGCGAGGACCGACCAGGTCATCTGGTAGCTGGGGCCGAGGACAAAGCTGCCGCCCCAGTAGAACAAAATCGTGCCGAGCAAAGCGAGACTGATGCCGGCCGATACGACCATGATGTATTTCCACGCCGCCTCCATGCTTTCGGCCGCGTGCTCGAAAGCGACGAGAAAGGTGCTGACCAAGGTGGTCAGCTCGATCGCGATCCAGTAAATGCCGATGTTGTTCATCAGCGGCCCGATCAAGGTCGTCAGGCCAAAGCCGGCGAACAGCGCGTAGAACCGGTGGAGACGGGCGTCCTCGCCCAGGAGCCGCATGTAGCCGATCGCATAGATCGAAGCGAGAAAATATACCGTCGCCGTGCACAGGACGACCCAGGCGCCGGCGCGGTCGACGATCACGTAATCATTCCAGAAGTGCCGCGCGCCGTCGCCGACCAGAAACGGCAGCGGCAGAGCGCCCGCCAGCACCGCAACGCCGGCAAGCAGATTTACCCCTTCGCAAATACGCGGCGCCCGGATCGCCAGGCAAAGGACGGCCGCGGCCGCCGGCGCGATCGACAGGACCAGCAGGAGGGCGGCGATCGTCATCCGACCAGCCGCCTGAGGTCGAGGCTGCTGGTCGAGCCGACATGCGTCAGCAGATAGCCGACCAGCACGCCGAAGCAGGCGACGATGATCAACAGATCGAACAGAATGACCAGTTCGAACAGCAGCGGCATCCCCGGCACCAGGATCTGCGAGCCGAGAAAGATGCCGTTTTCCAAAACCAGGAGCCCGAGGACCTGGCTGATCGCCTCGTGACGCACCGCCAGCATCAGAAAGCCGATCAGCTTGATCGACAGCATCACGGTCAGCGCCAGCACTGCAATAGTCAATTCCAAGTCAAAGACCGCAGCAACTCGATAAGCGACCGACAGCGAGAACATGACGAAAAAGGCGCCGATTACGAGACTCGTGCTCGGCTGCAAGATCAGCTGGATCTCGCGATCGACCGCAAGACGGCGAATGACCCGCCAGACGAGATAGGGCAACAACAGACCGCGAAACAACAAGGTAAAGATCGCGATCAGATAAAGTTCGGGATAGTTTCCGTAAAATCCGACCGCCGCAGAAAGGGCCGCTATCGCCCAGCTCTCGGCGGCGAAGGCGTAGAGGTAGTTCTTCAGCCAGCGCGATCCGAGCATGACAAAGGCCAGCAGCAGGCTGACGATGGCCAACAGGCTGAACAGCGAGGAGGCCAGCGGGCTCAAATGCGCGACCAGCATCGAACTAAGTCAGCTGGGTCCCGACGATCGACAAAACCGCGAGCAGAAAAGACGCCGCCAGCGGTTCCTGATAGCGGTAGAAGCGCAACCGCGATTGCGCGGTTTCGACAAAGACCACGGCGCAAGCGACAAAGGTAAACTTCAGCAACAGGCCGGCGGCGGCGGCCACGGCGCCGATCGCGGTGCCCTCAATCGACAACCCCCACGGCAATATCAGCACATTGCAGAAGAGCGCATAAAGGATGAACTGTTTCATCGCCGACGCCCATTTGAGGAGGGCGAGCAACGGACCGGAATATTCGAGGATGCGGCCCTCTTCGATCATATAAACTTCGATATGGGTCGACGAGTGGATCGGCATTCGATCGGTCTCGACCAGCAGCAGAATAAAGAAGGCCGCCACCAGGAACAGATGCGCTGCGCTCCAATAGGCCGCCCAGCTGGCGACCAGCAGATGGTTGACGACGAACGGCAGCATCGATTTGGCGAGCAGGGTGATGCCGACGAACACCAGGATCAAGGTTGGTTCGGCCAGGATCACGACCATCACCGCACGGCTCGACCCGATGCCGCCGTAAGCGCTCGCGGTATCGAGCCCGGCGAGGACGACCATGAACGAACCGAGCGTCAGGATCAGGCCGCCGCCGAGAATGTCGCCCATGTCGGAGAGCGGCAGCGGAAAATTGGTCAACACGGGGATCAGGATCGGCACGGTCAGCATGCAGGTGAAGGCGACGACGGGGGCCGCCCAAAAGAGCCATGACGCCGTCTGCGGCACCGCCACCTGCTTGTGGAACAGCTTCCACAGATCGCGGTAGGGCTGGAAGATCCCGGGTCCTTGCGCGCGCTGCACGCGCTCCTCGAATTGAGCGATGATGCCCTGCAGCAATGGCGCCAGGGAGAGCACGGTCGCCACCTGGGCGATCTGCAGCAGGATGTCGCGCATGATCAACGCGCGGCCGCGAGCTTCGTTGCTGCGGCGCTGCGCCGGCAACCGAGCAATTTGCGGATATGAGATCAGACGAGACACGGCCCCTCCCTCGCATCACTCGGCGTTTGGAGGAGTCATCAGCCCCGAGGGCGGTTACAAGGCGAACTCCATCGCCTTCGGCATCGCCCGCCGGGCGACCCGACCACAATGCGAATATCCGCAACCATTGTCAACCGCCAGCGACTGCCCGAGCAAGTCCGCCGGCCAATTCCGGCCGGTCGGGTGCGGGCGGTCGGGTGCGGGCGGTCATCGCTCTCGCAGATGATCGGTCTGGTTCATCGCGGCGATGACGAAACTGCCGGCCTCGGCGTCGATCTGGTTGATCGCACAGGGGCTTTGCCGAATGCGCCAATAGCGCGACAGCGGAACCTCCAGCGCGTGCAGCAGAAGCACCCGGTTGACGCTGTCGTGCGCGACGACGACGACGGTGGCCTCGCCATGATCGAGGATGACCGCCGCCAGCGCCGAGCCGGCCCGGCGGCGGACCTCATCCAGGGTTTCCCCATCGGGGATCGCCGTCTGATCGGGCATCCGGTACCAGCGATCGAGAAGTTCCGGCCAGCGCGCCCCGACCTCGTCGGGGCTCAGTCCCTGCCATTTGCCGTAATCGATGTCGGCGAACCCGGCGACCGGGATCGGGGTCAGGCCGAACGGCCGGCCGATCGCGGCCGCGGTCTCGCGGCACCGGGACAGCGGGCTGGCATAGATCGCGACAGGATGCCAATTGGCCGCGATATGGCGCGCCGTCGCCTCCGCCTGGCTGCGACCTTCGGGCGTCAACGGCAGATCGGCTCGTCCGCGAAAGCGCTCGGGCGAGATCCCGGCAACGTGGCCGTGCCGGACGAGGAGGATCTTGGTCATGCGAATAGGTCCCAAGTCTGCGGCGTCAGCCGGACAACCTCTCCGACGCTTCGGCCCCGGCCTACCATGCCCGCCAGCCGGCTGCCGCAGCAAGGCGGCGCATCGCGGCTGCCGCGGCGGGATAGCGGACGATCTCACGAAATCGTCACCGCGAGATGGGCGTCGGCGGCGGAATATCGTCTGCGCCATGCTGTATATCGAGTATCGGCAACCCTCGCGGCAGATCCCGGCCTCCGATGCGCCAGCCCCCCAGAACTCCTCGCCCTCGCCACCGCGGTCCCGCCGTTCCGGCTCGATCAGGACGATGTGATCGAGCGGGTCAAACGCCTGTTCGGGCTGTCGCCGGACCTCGACCGCCTGTTGCCGGTTTTCACCAACACCGGCATTCGGACGAGATACTCCTGCGTGCCGATCGAATGGTACGACCATGCTCATGGCTGGGCCGAGCGCAACCGCATTTATCTGGACTCGGCATTGGATCTGACCGAGCGCGCCGCCCGGCAGGCGCTCGATCGCGCCGGGTATGGCGTCGCGGCGATCGATGCGATCGTCGTCGTGTCGTCGACCGGGATCGCGACGCCGAGCCTCGATGCATTGCTGATCGACCGGATGGGACTGAACCCTACGGTGCGCCGGCTGCCGATCTTCGGGCTGGGCTGCGCCGGCGGCGTGATCGGCCTCGCTCGCGCCGCCACCGAAGCGGCGATGCGGCCGGGCGAGACGGTGCTGTTCCTCGTCGTCGAATTATGCGCGCTGTCGTTCCGCCGCGACGACTGGTCGAAGAGCAACATCGTCGCCACCGCGTTGTTTGGCGACGGCGCCGCAGCCGCACTGGTATCGACCGGGGGCAAGGGGCCGGCGCTCGCCGCCGCCGGCGAGCATACCTGGCCGGCCACCCTCGACGTGATGGGCTGGGAGACCGCCGATGACGGGCTGCGCGCGGTGTTTTCCCGCGACGTGCCCAAACTGGTCGAGATGCGGTTGCGCGACGCCGCGGCGGGTTTTCTCGCGCGGCACGGCATGAGCTTCGACGATATCGACCGTTTCGTCTGCCATCCGGGCGGCGCCAAAGTGCTGACCGCGCTCGAATGCGCTTTCGGCCTCGGCGAGGGCGCGCTGACCGTGGCCCGCGGAGTGCTGCGCGACTGCGGCAACATGTCTGCGGCAACCGTCCTGTTCGTGCTCGAGCAGCTGTTGGCGTCGGCAGATGCCGGTAAGACGAATTGGGAGTTGGCGCTGATGACGGCGCTCGGCCCGGGCTTTTCGGCCGGCTTTCTGGTGCTCGACAACCGGTGAGCGTGCTGCGCGCGACTCTGCTGCTGATCCTATTCCAGCGCCTCGTCGAATTGGCCTGGGCCGGCCGCAACGCCGCGCGGCTGCGCCGGCTCGGCGCGATCGAGATCGACGCCGCCGGCTATCCGCCGTTCATCCTGCTTCACCTCGGCTGGCTGGCGAGCCTGGCGCTGTGCGTGCCGTCGGCCGCGATGCCGCGCTGGCCGCTGCTCGGCCTCTTTGCGCTGCTCCAGCTCGGCCGGCTGTGGGTCATCGTCAGCCTCGGCCATTATTGGACGACGCGGGTTCTGACCCTGCCGGGCAGGCCGCTGGTGCGGACCGGCCCGTACCGCTGGCTCAGGCATCCGAACTACGCGCTGGTCGCCGCGGAGATCGCGGTGCTGCCGATCGCCTTCGGCGCGACGGCGCTGGCCGCGATCTGGTCGGCGCCGAACCTGATGCTGATCGCCAGGCGCATCCGCATCGAGGAGCGGGCGCTGGCGCCGCGCCGCCTGCTGTGAGCGCCGTCCCCGGATCGGCCGCACCGGAGACGGCGGCCGATGCGCGGACCTGGATCGGCTTTGTCGCGATGGCGGTGGGCATGTTCATGGCGATCCTCGACATCCAGATCGTCGCCAGCTCGCTGCCCGACATCGAGGCCGGGCTGGGCCTCTCCTTCGACCGGCTGAGCTGGGTGCAGACCGCCTATCTGATGGCCGAGATCGTGGCGATCCCGCTGACCGGCTGGCTGACCCGGACCTTGTCGACGCGCGGCGCGTTTTGCGGCTGCGTTTCAGGGTTCACCGTCGCCAGCTTGGGCTGCGCCCTTTCAACCGGCTTCTGGTCGCTGATCCCGGCCCGGGCGGTCCAGGGCTTTTGCGGCGGTGCATTGATCCCGCTGGTGTTTTCGGCGGTGTTCCTGATGTTCGACGGCAAGGCGCGCAACCGGGCGACGCTCGTCGCCGGCATGCTGGCGATGCTGGCGCCGACCCTCGGGCCGAGCGTCGGCGGCTTTGTCACCGACCATTGGTCCTGGCACTGGCTGTTCCTGATCAACCTGCCGCCGGGTATCGCGACGGCGCTGCTGGCGGCCCGGACGGTTCGGGTCGACCGCCCCGATTGGCGCCATCTCGGCACGGTCGATCTTGCGGCATTGCCGTTGCTGGCGGTTTTTCTCGCCAGCCTGCAGCTGTTGCTCAAGCAGGCGCCGGAGCGCGGCTGGGCCAGCGCGCCGATGCTGGCGCTGGCCGGGCTGTGCCTGGCCTGCGGCATCGGGCTGGGCCGGCGCTGCCTGCGCCACCCGGCGCCGCTGATCGACCTCGCCGCGTTCCGGCATCGGAATTTCGCCGTCGGCTGCTGGTTCAGCTTTGTCCTCGGCGTCGGGCTCTACGGCGCCAGCTATCTGCTGCCGCTGTTTCTCGGCCTGGTGCGCGGTCGCCCGGCATTGGCGATCGGCGAGATCATGATCGTGACCGGCGCCGCACAACTGGCGATGGCGCCGATCGCCACCGCGCTCGAACGGCGCTTCGACGGCCGGGTGCTGATCGCCGCCGGCTACGGTCTGCTGGCGCTCGGCTGCGTCGGCAACGGCATGATGAATTTCGACACGGATTTCTGGGGGCTGTTCTGGCAGCAGAGCGTGCGCGGCGCCGCGTTTCTGCTCTGCCTGCTGCCGACGACGGCATTGGCCTTGGGCGGCTTTGCCCCGGCCGAAATCGCCAATGCCAGCGGTCTCTTCAACCTGATGCGCAATCTCGGGGGCGCGATAGGTCTGGCGCTGATCGACACTGTGCTCGAACAGCGCACGCCGAGCCATGTCGCGGCGATCGTCGCCCGTCTGCAGGCGGGCGACGCCGCGGCGGCGCGGTTCGTCGGCCTGCCGACCGAGCGTTTCACCGGCGCGCCGCTGGGCCCGGTCGACGCGGCGACGCGCGACCTCGTCGCCCCGCTGGTCGAGCGCGCCGGGCTCGTCGCTTCGTTCAACGACGCCTGGATCCTGATCGGCGGGCTCAGCCTGGCCTCGTTGCTGACCCTGGCGCTGCTGCGCCGCCGTTGAGCGGCGTCGCGTCCGGGCTTGGAACCGGCCTCGTCGATCCCGATTTGCCGGACATCGTTTACGGGACAGGCGGACCGGAAGGTGGGCGACCAACAGATTCTCGCATCGACTGCCGGCGCCGCAGCCTCGGGCGGCGCTGCCGCGGCGCCGTCCTGGCGCGGCGCGGCTCGCTCGGTGCAGGACAACGCGCTCGGGCTGTTTCCGCCGCAGGCCTTTGACGAGGAGGTGGTTTTTCGCAGCTTCTACCGGCGCCGGCAGATCATTCTGAGCCGGCCCGAGGCGATCCAGCACATCCTGATCGACAACCCGGAGAACTACCGCCGCACCGCGGCCGGCATCCGCATCCTGCGGCCGTTGCTCGGCAACGGGCTGCTGCTGGCCCGCGGCGAGGAGTGGAAACGCCAGCGCCGGACCCTGGCCCCGGCCTTCGCGCCGCGCACGATGCCGATGCTGGCCCGTCACGTGGCCGCTGCCGCCGCCGTCACCGTCGCCGAACTGGCGACGAAGACGGCGCAGCCGGTCAATCTGCTGGCGGCGATGCAGTTTCTGGCCCTGGAAATCGCCGGCAAATCGATGTTTTCGCTCGAAATGGAGCGGTTCGGGGTGGAATTGCGCGCGCTGATCGCGGGCTATGCCGTCCATCTCGGGCGGCCGAGCCTGCTCGACATGCTGCTGCCGCCGGCGATCCCGAGCCCGCGCGACTTTGCCCGCCGGCGGTTTCGCCGCCGCTGGATCGACCTGATCCGCCGCATCATCGCCGCACGGCGTGCCCAGCCCTCGGGACCGGCGCCGCGCGACCTGTTCGATCTGATGTCCGAGGCGCGGGACAGCGAGGGCGGCGGCGGCTTCTCGGCCGATCAGCTCGCCGACGAGGTCGCGACGCTGATCGTCGCCGGTCACGAGACGACGGCGGTGGCGCTGTTCTGGTCGCTGTTTCTGCTGGCCTCGGCGCCGGCCGTGCAGCAGCGTCTCGCCGCGGAAGTCGCCGGGCTCGATCTCGGCCCCGCGCATGCGGCCGAATTGTTGCCCCGGCTCGATTATACGCGCGCCGTGATCCACGAGGCCCTGCGCCTCTATCCGCCGGCGTTCACGATCGCCCGGCAGGCGCGCGCCGCCGATGTCGCCGGCGGCATCGCGGTCCCGGCCCGCGCGGTAGTGCTGATAGCGCCCTGGGTATTGCACCGGCATCGCCGGCTGTGGGACATGCCCGAGCGGTTCGATCCGGCGCGCTTTCTGCCCGATGCGCGCCCGCCCGCCCGCTTCGCCTATCTGCCGTTCGGCATCGGCCCGCGCGTCTGCATCGGCGCCCAGTTCGCGCTGACCGAAGCGACCCTGGTATTGGCGGCATTGATCCAGGCCTTCGCCGTCGAGCGCACCGGCGACGAGCCGGTGACCCCGCGCGGCATCGTCACCACCCAGCCCGACCACCCGCCTCTGTTCCGCCTGACCCGGCGCTGAGAACGATCGCCGCCCCGTCCTCGGGCTCTGCGATGGTCTAAATCGCCAGCTGGTCGCCGATCGGCAGGCTGCGGATGCGTTTGCCGGTCGCGGCAAAGATCGCGTTGCACAGCGCCGGCGCGAAGGGCGGCAGCGGCGGCTCGCCGACCCCGCTCGACGGCACGCTCCAGTCCGCCGGAACGATATCGACATGCACGTCGAGCGGCGCCTCGTCGATCCGCGTCACTACAAACCCGTCGAAGTTGTTCTGCTGCACCCGGCCGTTCTTGAAGGTGATCTCGCCATGCCGGGCGAGCGCCAGCCCCATCACCGCCGCGCCCTCGATCTGCGAGCGGATGCGCTCCGGGTTGACGTGGAAGCCGCAGTCGATCGCCGTATAGACCTTCGGCACGCTGAGTGTGCCGTGCGCGTCCACGGCGGCGTGCACCACCGTCGCGACATAAGTCAGAAAGCTGCGATGCGCGGCGATGCCGAGCCCCTCGCCTTTCGGCAGGCTCTTGCCCCAGCCGGAAGCCGCCGCGGCGGCTTCGGCCACTCGGCGCAATCGGCCGGTGTCGATCGGATAGGTCTCGAACGGGTCGCCGTAGTTCCAGTAGTCCTTGACCTCCGCCGATTTGCGCGGATCGACGATGCGATCGGGGCCGATCAGCTCGATCAGCATGTCCTTGGGGTCGCGCCCGAGCGCGGCGGCAATCTCGGCCACCATCGACTGCACCGCGAAACCGTGCGGAATGTTCGAAACCGAGCGGAACCAGCCGATCCTGGTATGCGCGTCGGCCTTTCCGGTCTCGCAGCGCAGATTGGCGATGTGGAACGGGTTGTCGACCAGCCCCATGCCCAATTCGATCTTGAACTCGCGGTCGGCGCCCTTTTTGAAGGTGGATAAGATGGTCGGCGCGACGCTGCGGTGCCGCCAGGCGCTGACCTTGCCGTCGGCGCCGATGCCGGCGTCGATCCGCTCGACCGAGACGGTGTGGTAGAAATCGTGGTGCAGGTCATCCTCGCGGGTCCAGGTGAGCTTGACCGGCGCGCCGATCGCCTTCGACACCAGCGCCGCCTCCAGCACATAGTCCCATTTCGATTTTCGGCCGAACCCGCCGCCCAGCAGCGGCACGTTGACGGTGACGTTATCGGCCGGCATGCCCAGCATCTCGGCGAGATCGTCGCGGCAGCCGCCCGGGCTTTGCGTCGCCGCATAGGCGACGCATTTGCCGTCGGCCACCAGCACCGTCGCCGAAGGCGGCTCCATCGTCGCATGCGCGAGATGCGGCAGGTAGTACTGGGCGGTGACGACTTTGGCGGCCGATTTGAGCGCCGCCTCGGCATCGCCGTCACTGCGCACGACCAGGCCGGGCTGGCCCGCGGTATCCTCCAGCGCCTTGCGGTAGACGGCCGAGTCGTAGGTCGCGTTGGCGCCGTCGTCCCAGTGCAGCTTCAGCTTGTCGCGGCCCTTGATCGCCGAACCGGTGTTGCGCGCGATCACCGCGACGCCGCCCAGCGGGTGGAATTTGTGCGGCCAGGGCCAGCCTCGGATTTCGACCACCCGCTCGACGCCGGGCACCTGCATCGCCTCGCTCGCGTCGAACGAGACGAGCTTGCCGCCGACCACCGGCGGCCGCGCCATCACCGCGAATTTCATGCCGGGAAGCTTGGCGTCGATACCGTATCCGGCATGACCGGTGGTGATGTCGTGCAAATCGACGATCGGGATCTTGCCGGTCCCGATGTAGCGGAAATCCTTCGGGTCCTTGAGCCGGATGTCGGCAAGGGCCGGCATCGGCAGCGCGCTCGCCGCCGCCGCCAGTTCGCCGTAACCGATCCTGCGCCCGGAAGCGAGGTGGACGACCGCATGGTTCTCGGCCCGCACCTGCGCCGGGTCGACGCCCCAGCGTTTGGCCGCCGCCTGTTCGAGCATCATGCGCATCGCCGCGCCGCATTGCCGCATCGGCTGGACGAAATGGCGGGTGCTGCGCGAGCCGTCGGTGTCCTGGTTGCCGTATTTCTTTTCGTCGCCCGGCGCCTGGGCCACCCGCACGCGGCTCCAATCCGCCTCCATCTCGTCGGCCACCACCATCGGCAGGCTGGTCCGCACGCCGGTGCCCATCTCCGAGCGGCTGGCAATGATCGTCACCGTGCCCGAAGGATCGATGGCGACGAAGACGTGCGGATCATTGACCGTGCCGTGCGGCATCTCGCCGGCGCCGGTCAGCCAGCCGGCGAGCGCGCGCTGCGGCAGCAGGCTGACGCCGACCGCGAACCCGCCCGACGCGACCGCTCCCTTGAGCACCAAGCGCCGGCTGACATTGGTCAAGGTGCCGGCGGCGGCAGGCGTGGCCGCCAGATCGAACATCCTGGCCATGGCTCACGCTCCCGTTGCGGCGAGGTTGATCGCTTGCGCGATCCGCTGGTAGCAGCCGCAGCGGCAGATGTTCCCCGACATGGCGTCGAGTATGTCCGCCTTCGTCGGTTTAGGGTTGGCCGCCAGCAACGCTACGGCCTGCATGATCTGCCCGGCATGGCAATAGCCGCATTGCGGGACGCTCGTCTGCCGCCAGGCGCGCTGGACGATGTGGTCGCCTGTGGGATCGAGCCCTTCGATCGTCACGATCGGCTTGCCGGCAGCCTCCGCAGCCGCAACCTGGCAGGAGCGTACCGCGGCGCCCGCCAGATGCACGGTGCAGGCGCCGCACAACCCTGCGCCGCAGCCGAACTTGGTCCCGGTCAGGCCCAGTTCATCGCGCAACACCCACAATAACGGCACCGACGGGTCGCCATCGTAGTTGTAGTTCCGTCCGTTGACCTGGAGTGTGACCATTTTCCGCCTCCTTGAAAAGATGAGTGCTGCGCGCTACGGCTTCCCGCCGCCATGCCCTGGCGGCGGCGCAGCGCCGGCACCGCTCGACGATGCGGGGCAGCAGCGCCGTACCAACACTGTCCGTCGGATGAGCGGCATGCCGCCGTCGGCGGTCTGCTTTGCCGGAGCGAACGGCTGAACCGCGCCGAGAGCCGCCCCGTCATCGGGCATCGGCTGGCGGCTTTGCCACCGAACGCAATGATGCCGGCGTGTTCATCGGTTCCCCCCTCGGTTCTGCCGCCTTGGCGACGAGATCTTCTTTTGCAGTATTTCTTTGAGGCTAGTAGTCGCCCCGCAATGTGTCAAGGCAGCCTCCTTGGGGGTGAGTCAGTTTTTCCGTGAGGATCTTGACCCGATATTGGTCAATCCCTTGGGTACTTGGCGTTCAGGATTTGGTCAGCGGTGACTGGACATGCCGTCGGCCCGGCTCTATGTCAGCAGCATGGCCGACGATGTCGAATTGCTGATCGCCGGCGGCGGGTTGACCGGGCTGCTGCTCGGCGTCGCCTGCGCCGGGGCCGGGCTGGCGGTGGCCGTCGTCGACCGCCAGGACCCGGCGGCGATGCTCGACGCCGGCCTTCGACGGCCGCAGCTCGGCGATCGCCGCCGGTTCGCGCCGGGTGTTGGAGGCGCTGGGCTTGTGGGCGGAGATCGCCGCCGAGGCCGAGCCGATCCTCGAGATCCGGGTCGTCGACGACAATTCGCCATTGTTCCTGCATTACGACCATCGCGACCTCGGCGAAAAGACGCCGCTCGGCTACATCGTCGAAAACCGGGTATTGCGCCGCGTTCTGTTCGAGCACGCCCGCCGGTTGCCGAGCCTGACGCTGATCGCGCCGCTCGCCGTCGAGGCGGTCGACGCTATGCCCGCCGCCGCCGTCGCCCTCCTCTCCGATGGCCGCAAGCTGCGCGCACGCCTGGTCGCGGCGGCGGACGGGGCGCATTCGCCGCTGCGCCGTTCGGCCGGCATCCGCACGCTCGAATGGCGCTATCGCCAGACCGGCATCGTCGCCACGGTCAGCCACCAACGGCCGCATGCCGGCATCGCGGTCGAGCATTTCCTGCCGGCCGGGCCGTTCGCGATCCTGCCGATGACCGGCAACCGGTCTTCGATCGTGTGGACCGAGCGGGCCGCCCTGGCGCCGCGGCTGATGGCCTTGCCCGAGGACGGCTTCGCCGCCGAGCTGGCGGCGCGGTTCGGCGATTTTCTCGGACCGATCGAGCCGGTCGGGCCGCGCTGGTCCTATCCGCTGGCGCTGATGCTTGGCCGAACGCTATGCAGCGCCGCGGCTGGCGTTGATCGGCGAGGCGGCGCACCTGATCCACCCGATCGCCGGCCAGGGGCTCAATCTCGGCATCCGCGACATCGCGGCATTGGCCGAACTCGCGATCGACGCGCGCCGGCTCGGGCTCGACATCGGCGAGCCGTCCCTGCTGCGCCGCTACGAGCGCTGGCGCCGCCTCGACACATTGGCGCTGGCGGCGGTGACCGACGGCCTCAACCGCTTGTTCTCGAACGACATCGCGCCATTGCGGCTCGCCCGCGATCTCGGCCTCGCCGCAGTCAACCGGCTGCCGCCGTTGAAGCGCTTCCTGATGCGCGACGCGATGGGGCTCGTCGGCGACCTGCCGCGCCTGGCGCGCGGCGAGCCGCTGTAATATCAGACAAGCAGATCCTATCGGGCTAAGGAGGCGGCGCGGTCGTCAGTAATAATGGGCGCCGCCGTTGACGTGGATGGTCTGGCCGGTGACGAAACCGCCGTCGTCGCTGACCAGGAACAGGCAGGCGGCGGCGATCTCGTCGACCTTGCCCTGGCGGCCGAGCGGAATGCCGGCGGCGCCCGGCACCCGCCCCTGATACCATTCGGGGTTGTCCCTTCGGGTATCGATGCTGCCGGGCGAGACGACGTTGGCCCGGATGTTGTGCGCGGCGAATTCCGAGGCCAGCGCGCGCGCCATCCCGACCAGCCCCATCTTGGCCGCCGAGACGTGCGCCCGGCCGCTGCCGCCGGTGAAGGCGCCGTCGCCGGTGAAGAACAGGATCCGGCCGTAGTTGTTCTCGACCATCGACGGGATGACGGCCTGGGTCAGGTAGAAGGCGCCGTCGAGAACGACGCCCCTGACATGTTCCCAATCCTGCACCGTCACCTCGGTGAAGGGTTTGTGCGGCCGGATCGCGGCGTTGTTGATCAGGATGTCGACATGGCCGAACTCGGCCAAGGCCCGCGCCGCCAGCTTGTCGGTTTGGTCCTTATGCGCGACATCGGCGATGACGGCGATCGCCTTGACCCCGAGATCCCGGACCTCGCGCGCGACAGCCTCGGCCTCGGCCTGGTTGGTGCGGGCGTTGACGACGATGTGGGCGCCCTCCCCGGCGAGCATCAATGCCGTGGCCCGGCCGATGTTGCGCCCGGACCCGGTGATCAGCGCGACTTTCCCCTCGAGCTTACCCATAGACATACCTCCCTGACCATATTTGAATGCGGAAGAACGTCCATTCTACCGCCAACCCCACGCTGCGTTCAGCCCGCCAGGTAGCTCGACGCTCGGCCGATAGTGATCGGAGTGCTGCTGGGCCTCGCCATCGGCCGCGGGTCGAGCCGGCGACGCGCCGCCGGCGGCAACGGCTCGGGAAACGGCAAAGCCGCGAAACGCTGCCGGGAACGCCGCCGGTCCGTCAGTTGAGGCCGTAGAACCCCATGGCGCCCCCGGCCATGACCTGGTGCCTCGTCTCGGGCGAGGCCTCGGCGAGGCGGTCCAGCATCATCTTCGGCGCGCCGGGGAAGAAGCCGTCGCGGTGCGGGTAATCGGTCGCCCACAGGATCTTATGCGGCCCGATATAGTCGGCCAGCACCTTGAGGCTGCCCTCGACCGGCTCGAACGAGATCCAGCAATTGCGCTGGAAGAGTTCGCTCGGCCGCGTCGTCAGACCGGAATTGTTGAAGCCCTGATCGTCGAAATGCCGATCCATGCGGTCGAGCCACGGCGCGATCCAGCCGCCGCCGGATTCGAGAAACCCGATGCGGATTTTCGGGTGACGCTCGCATACGCCGCCCCAGATCACGCTCATCGCCGCCAGCATCATCTCCATCGTGTGGCTGATGATGTGCTGGGCGGCGCGGCCTTCGAAGCGGTCGACGCCGACCGTCGGCATGCCGCTGTTGCCGCCTTCGTGAAAACCGATCGAGAAATCGAGATCCTCGGCCGCCTGCCCAGAACGGCTCGTAGACCGGATCGTGGATCATCTTGTTGTTGTAGGGGTTGGGCCTGATGAACCCGCCGCGGAAGCCGAGTTCCTGTTTGGCGAAGCGCATCTCGGCGATGGCCCGCTCGACCGACTGCATCGGCAGCATCGCGATGCCGAACAGGCGGTCGGGATAAGGCCGGCAGTAATCGGCGAGCCAGCGATTGTAGCCGCGGCACATCGCGGCGGCGAGCGCGGGGTCCTGCACCGAGCCGGCGAAGAGCCCCATGCTCGGGTAGAGGAACACCGCATCGATGCCGTCGAGGTCCATGTCGGGGATGCGCTTGTGCGGGTCGAAGCCGCCCGGCCGGCCTTCGGTGTAGGCCATCGTCGAGGCCTGGACCGTGCCTTGGCGCGCGCCGACGCCGCCGATCCCGCCCATGCCCTGCTGGCTGCCGAGGATCTTTTCCTCGATCAACAGCTTTTCCTTGCCGTCATTGTCGACGATCAAGCGCGGCGCCCGGTCGCGGAACGCCGGGTCGATGTAGTCGTCCCACAGCGTGACGGGTTCGAGCACGTGGCCGTCGGCGTCGATGACGTTGTAGGCGCGGGTCATTCGTCTCTCCTTCCGGCCGGCAAACGCAGCGGCGGCGACTGTAGCGCAGCTCGGATGCTCCCGCCATCGCTTCGGCGCCTGGGTCCGATCCGTCTTGAACGAACTCCGCCGCATGTTAGGGTCGCGCGAGAAGCCACCTGGAGGGAGCGGCGATGGCCAAGACGCGCGGCACCGGGTTACTGATGGTATGGAGCGACATCGACGCCGAATTCGAGGCCGAGTTCAACCGCTGGTACGATCACGAGCACTTGCCCCGGTTATTGCAGATTCCCGGGTTCCTCAGCGCCGGCCGTTATTCGGCGCTGAAGGGCGGGCCGAAATACCTGGCGATCTACGAGCTCGAGGACCACAACGTCCTGCGCAGTGCGGCCTATCTCGACACGCTCAAATACCAGCCTTCGGCGCAGCGGCAGAAGACCGGGACGAGCCGCATCGGCCGCAATTTCCTGCGCAACGCCTACCGCCAGATCTATCCCGTGCACACCCATCCGATCGAACAGACGGGCGGCATGGCGCCGGTGTTGCAGATGGGGCGGATCGACGTGTCGAGCGCCGTCGAGGAGGAATTCAACGCCTGGTACAACACGGTGTACATCCCGGGCTATCTGGCGGTGCCGGGCTGTCACGGCGCTCGCCGCTACGTCGCCGTCGAAGGCCAGCCGAAATATCTGACCCTTTATGAGTTCGAGCATGCCGGCGTGCCGGAAACCGAGGCCTGGACCCGGGCGCGGGCGAGCAACCCGTGGACCCGGCGGATGCAGCCCAACCTGCGCCATGACGAAGGCTCGCCCGGCGTCTACCGGCGGATTTATCCGGCGTAATCGACCGCTGGGCGGGATGGTCGCGGCCGATCCTACGGCGCGGGCGTCGGCGTCGCGCCCTCAAGGCCCGGTCCGGCGGATCAGCTCGGCCCATCGGTCGAGCGTCGGCAATACCGTCCCGGCTTTTTCCGCGGGCAACATGACGACGACCCGGGCAATGCCCTGGTCGCGGTAGCGTTGCAGCCGATCGGCATCCGCGGCGGCGCCGAATATCGTGACGGGCACCGATTTCGGGTCGCGCCCGGTCTCTGCCGCCATCTGCGCAAAGCGCGGCAGGAACTCGGTCACGTCGGCGTAGCTCGGCCGGCTCGCATTCGGGACCCAGCCATCGCCGTAACGCAGGGCGCGGCGCGCGCTGTGCGGAAAGGCGCCGCCGACGATGACCGGCGGATGCGGCTTCTGGACCGGTTTCGGCCAGCTCCGCATCTTTGGGAAGTCGACGATATCGCCGTGATATTCGGGCTCGTCCTCGGTCCAGATCGCCTTCATCGCCTCGACCTGCTCGCGCATCCGTTTGAAACGGGTTTTGAACACGGTGCCGTGATCGGCCATCTCCTCCTGGTTCCAGCCGCCGCCGACGCCGAACAGAAACCGCCCTTTCGAGACCTGGTCGATCGTCGCGACGAGCTTTGCCGTCTGGATCGTGTCGCGCTGGATCACCAGGCAGACCCCGGTCGCGAGCTTCAGGGTCTTGGTCGCCATCGCCGCCGCGGTCAGCGTTACGAACGGATCCATCACGTCGTAATACTGCCTGCCGAGTTCGCCGCCCGATGCCGGCGGCGACAGCCGCGACGAAGGGATGTGCGAGTGTTCGGGCGCCCACAGCGACTCGAATCCGCGCGCTTCGAGCGCTTGGCCGAGCTCGCCCGGCGTCATCGAATAGTCGGTGAAAAACATCGCTGCGCCGAAATCCATCCGCGTGCTCCCGATCCTGCTGTTGCCGACGCAACGGTGGCATGCAACCGCGGTCCGGTCGCCCCGCCTCGCGGCAACCTGCGAAGGCGTTGACGCCGCCCCGAAGAAGGCCGACAGTTCAGCAGAGCGACAGCCGATCGCTGTATTGCCGGTGCGGACCAAGTCGAACTCGGCGACGATAGACCGGGGGACCCGACCTGCCCAGCGCCATTCGATCACGACCAGGAGGAAACAAGATGCCCGACGACCTCGCCGCCGCCACCGATCAGACCGCGACCGCCATGCGCGGCGCCCTGCACGGCGTGCGGGTGGTGGACCTGACCCAATTCGAGGCCGGGACATCCTGCACCCTGACCTTGGCTTGGCTCGGCGCCGAGGTGATCAAGGTCGAGGAGCCGACCAGGGGCGAGCAGGGACGCGGCGCCTCGACCGACAAAAAGGGCGTCGATTCCCAATACTTCATGCTGCTCAACGCCAACAAGCGCAGCGTCACCGCCAATCTGAAGACCGACAAGGGGCGCGCGATCCTGCGCGGGCTGATCGAAAAGGCCGATGTCTTTGCCGAGAATTTCGCCCCTGGCGTCATCGAACGGCTCGGTTTCGGCTATGACGTGGTCCGCGAAATCAACCCCCGCATCATCTACGTCTCTGTCAAGGGTTTCGGCGACGACAGCCCCTACAAGAATTATCTCGCCTTTGACATGATCGCCCAGGCGACCGGCGGTGCGATGTCGATCACCGGCGAGCCCGATGGCCGCCCGATCAAGCCGGGTCCGACGATCGGCGATACCGGCACCGGCCTCCATGCTGCGATCGGCGTTCTTGGTGCGCTTTATCAGCGCCAGTTCACCGGCGAGGGCCAACTGATCCGCTGTGCGATGCAGGACTGCGTGATCAATTACGGCCGCATTTCCTACGCCGCCCAGTATCTGTGGGGCCATGCCGCGCCGCGCATGGGCAATCAGAGCATCATGGGCACCAATTCGCCGAGCGAGGCCTATCCGTGCAAGGGCGGCGGGCCAAACGACTATTGCTATATCTATACGTCGCGCGCCAACCAAGCGCATTGGGAACGCATCGTAAAGATGATGGGGCGCGAAGAGCTGATCGGCGATCCGCGTTTCGACAGCCCGGAGGAGCGGTTCAAAAACCGCCATGTGGTCGACGAAATGCTCTCTGAATGGACCAAACAATACGACAAGATCGAGGTCATGAAGCGGCTCGGCGAGCAGGGTATTCCTGCCGGTGCGGTCATGGACACGATGGAATTGTCGAACGACCCCGACCTCAATCGCCGCGAAATCTTCGTTACCGTCAAGCACCCGGTGCGCGGCGATTTCAAGATGCCGGGCTGGCCGGTCAAGATGAGCGGGTCGAAAGTGCCGATCACCGCCTCCCCGCTGCTCGGCGCGGACACCGACGAGGTCTACGGCGAATTGCTCGGCCTCGGCAAAGACGAGTTGGCGGCGCTGCGCGAAGAAAAGGCGATCTGAGCGAGGCGCCCTGCAAGCGTGACCGAAGGGGCCGGGCCGGGAAAGTCCCGGCTCGGCATTTCGAGGCGGACAGCCGATCCGGCTCCCCGACGACGGGGGCCGGATCGCTTTGTTTTGGTCGATTGGGGAGGGACACCGCCATGGAATCTCAGCTGCACATCGGCAGCGCCGCGATCGCGGCAGCGGCTCCGCGATGGGAGCCGGCGCAGAGCTACCCCGACCCGGCGGTCCAAACCCTCGACCCGCGGTTCGAGCGGATCAAGCCGCCGTTCAGCGCCGCCGTCGAGCGGCTGGCCACCGGGTTCCGCTGGTCCGAAGGACCGGTCTGGTTCGGCGACGGGCGGTGTCTGCTGTGGAGCGACATCCCGAACAACCGCATGATGCGGTGGGACGAGGAAACCGGCGCGGTCAGCGTGTACCGCCGGCCGTCGAACCACGCCAACGGCAACACGCGGGACCGGCGGGGACGGCTGGTCACCTGCGAGCATGAGGGTCGCCGGGTAACCCGCACCGAATACGACGGCAGCGTGAGCGTCATCCTCGACCGATTCGACGGCAAGCGGCTGAATTCGCCGAACGACGTAGTGGTCAAATCGGATGAATTCGATCTGGTTCACCGATCCGCCTTTCGGCATTCTCGGAAACTACGAAGGCGAGCGGGCGACGCCGGAACTGCCGACCAACGTCTATCGGGTCGACGGCAACACCGGGGCCGCCACGGTCGTCGCCGGCGACATACAAGGGCCGAACGGGCTCTGTTTCTCGCCCGATGAAACTCGGCTCTACATCGTCGAGTTGCGCGCGGCGCCGCGGCGGATCCGGGTCTTCGACGTCATCGACGGCGTGAGGCTCGCCAACGGCCGGGCTTTCGGAGAAATCGGCGACGGCACGCCGGACGGCTTTCGCTGCGATGTCGACGGCAATCTGTGGTGCGGCTGGGGCATGAGCCCGGCGCTCAACGGAGTGGTCGTCTTTGCTCCCGACGGGACGATGATCGGCCGTATCGCCCTGCCGGAACGCTGCGCCAATCTGTGCTTCGGCGGGCGCAAGCGCAACCGGCTGTTCATGGCGGCCAGCCAGTCGCTCTATTCGATTTATGTCAATACCGAGGGCGCTGCGGGCGGCTGAGCGTTCGGTTCGGTGACCGACCGCGGGCGCGCGCTCGACACCGGCAGGCCGAACGGAGGCGCCCGGCCGAACCATCGCGCCGTCCCGAGAGAACGATGTTTACCCCTAGTAAACGCAATACGTTTCTCATAAGCTGCGCCGTCGCGTCAACTAGGGGAGGAACAGATGAAGCGCCTTTTCGTGCTCTGCGTACTGCTGGCCATGGCCGCCTGCGCGTCGCCGCCACCGGTCGCCACCACACCGCCCCCGCCGCCCCCGGCTCCACCGCCGCAGGTGTATCTCGTCTTCTTCGACTGGGATAGGTACAACATCACGCCGGAGAGCCACCAGATCCTCGAAGCCGCGGCGGCGCACTTCAAGGCGGGCGGGACCGCGCAAATCCAGGTAACCGGCTATACCGATCTGTCCGGTACGGCCGAGCACAACCAGCGGCTCTCGGAACGGCGGGCGAACGCGGCCGCCTCCGTGCTGGTGCAGTCGGGGGTGCCGCAGACCGCTCTTCTGGTCAGTGGACGAGGCATGAACGATCCGCGCGTCCCGACCGCTCCGGGCGTGCGCGAGCCGCAGAACCGGCGCGTCGAGATCGTCGAAGGCGGTGCATCGCCGCCTCCCCCACCCGAACATTAGCAGACCTGTCGCTAAAGCGGGCGCCTATCGGGGCGCCCGTGCCGCCCCTTTCGTTTGACGACAGCGATCGCGGGTCGAGACCGGAGGGCTGCGATCCTGCTGTGCGCGGACATCGTCGAAACGGGCCTCTCCGAAAAGCGGCTGCCGCGCGCTTGACGCCCGCCGCACAGCCGTCTACTCGGCGGTGGAGCCGAGACCGTCGGCCGAGTGGGCTTTAGAGCGAGACCCGATGGACCGCGAGCCGGATCGGCCGGCACGGCCGCAAGATATCGGATGGGACCGGGCGGAGTTTCCGCAGCGCATCGCCCGGGTCGTGCTGACGGTCGGACTGACGCTGCTCGGGTTGTGGATCGTTCATTCGTTCCTGCCGGCGCTCGCCTGGGCTGGGATCTTTGCGATCGCGACCTGGCCGCTGTACCAGCGTCTGCTGCGCGCCCTGGCGGGACCGGGCCTCGCGGCGCTCGCGCCGCCGACAGCCACCCTGTTGATCGGGCTCGTCTTCGTTTTGCCGCTGGTCTGGGTCGCGCTCCAGGTGGTGCGCGAGACCGGCGGCATCGTCGAGTATATCGGCTCGCTGCGGCGCGGCGGCATCCCGTTGCCGGAATGGCTCCCGCGGCTGCCGGGCGTCGGCGGCTTTCTCGCCGGATGGTGGCGGGACAATCTCTCGGACCCGCAAGCCGCGCAGGAGCTGATCGGGCATTATGCCCGCATCCCGGCCGAAACCGCGCGGCAGTTCGGCGGCGAGGTCATCCATCGCGTGGTGCTGTTCGGCTTCACGCTGCTGACCGTGTTCTTTTTGTTCCGCGACGGCACATTCCTCGGCCGTCAGCTTGTCGGGCTCGGCGAACGCCTGCTCGGCCCGGGCGGGGACAGGGTCAGTCGTCACATGATCGCGGCGGTGCACGGGACGGTCAACGGGTTGGTGCTGGTCGGATTGGCCGAAGGGGTGTTGCTCGGGATCGCCTATGTTGTTGCCGGCTTGCCGCACCCGGTATCGGTCGCGGCGGTGACCGGGGTGCTGGCGGTGATCCCGTTCGGGGCGCCGCTCGCTTTCGGCGCGGCCTCCTTGTACCTGGCGGCCGAAGGGGCGACGGCCGCGGCGGCCGGAATCTTCGGGTTTGGGCTCGTCGTCGTCTTCCTCGCCGACCACGTGGCCCGCCCGTATTTGATCGGCGGTGCTGCCCGTTTGCCGTTTCTGTGGGTATTGCTGGGCATCCTCGGCGGATTGGAGACTTTTGGGCTCCTTGGGCTTTTTCTCGGCCCGATGACGATGGCCGCGCTGATGTCGCTGTGGCGGGACTGGACGCAGGGGGCCGCAACACCGGCGCGGCCGTCGGTCGGCGCCTCGCGCCGCAGCCCGCCGCGCCGGTCCGGCCGGTAACGCGTCCGCCCCGCACGGCCTCTGCCCGCCGACCGTTGCCGCCGCTGCCGACCAACGCTTTAGGACTGGCCGTTCCCGACGAAAATGCTGTTATAATCCGCTTTGCCGAATGCGGATTGGCCCTGCCGTGACGATGTCCGCCGCAGTTGCAGCATCTGATCGGGTCGGCCATCGATCCCGTCCACCGCATGAAACTGGAGGATGCATGAAATACGTTTGCGATGCTTCAGCCGGGCAGACCTGGTTTCGGATCGAGACGGAAGCCGAAGCGGTCAGCGAATTGGACCTGATGCGCCACGCGGTCGAGAAGTTCTTTCGCAAGGAGCAGGAAAAGGCGACGCAGACTTACCAGCCCATCTCCAAGGTGTCGTTTGAGCAGGAGATCGGGCTCAAGGCGCATATTCAGCGGGAAATGCCGTTGTTCCTGACCTTGCGCGACGATGAGGGCAACCCGCTGGCCACCGCCATGCTGCCCCCCGGCGGGAACGACGATCGCAACTTCCGGCCGATCATCGTCGGCATGGCGAATGCCGACCCCTATGTCGAGCATGCCGACGCGATCAAGTCCCTCGGCCAGCATTTCGGCATCACTCTCGACCGGGGGCGGTGCTACCCGTACCGCCGCGATTGATCGGCGGCCGAACCCGCCGGGCCGGCGCCGCTTCAACAAAGATGCCGGGGCCGCGGCGTCAGCGAGCGATCTGTTGTCGTCGGCCGCCTGCCGTGCCTGGTCGATCAACCCTCGGCGCTTGCTCCCGAAGGCCGATCGACCGATGATTGACGCAGACCTGCCGCTGCGGCGGCATTGCTCGATGGGAGGGCTCGATGCTGCCACGCGAAGACAATGAACTGGTGACGCGGACTGGAGCGGGAACCCCGATGGGCGAGGTGCTGCGCCGGTATTGGATCCCGGCGATCATGACCCGCGAACTGCCCGAGGCCGATTGTCCGCCGGTTCGCGTGCAGCTTCTCGGTGAAAAGCTCGTCGGCTTTCGCGACAGTCGAGGCCGAGTTGGTCTCGTCGACGAGTTCTGCCCGCATCGCCGCGCCTCGCTGTGGTTCGGCCGCAACGAAGAATCGGGACTGCGCTGCGTCTATCACGGCTGGAAATTCGACGTCGACGGCAACTGTGTCGAGCAGATGAACGAGCCCGAGCCATTCTGCAGCAAGGTCCGGCTGACCGCTTATCCGACGGTCGAGATGGGCGGCGTGATCTGGGCCTATATGGGGCCGCGCGACAAGATGCCCGCACCCCCGGCCTTTGAATGGACGCAGGCGCCGGAAACCCACCGCCACGTCTCGAAGGTGTGGGAGGAGTGCAACTGGCTGCAGGCTCTCGAAGGCGGCATCGACACCTCGCATGCCCCGATCCTGCATCGCACGATCACCGCGAACACCAGCCGCCCCGGCATTCCGGTGAACGGTCCGTTCGTGCGCGGCCGCGCACCTTTGCTCGAAGTCGATGTGACCGATTACGGCTATCGCTATGTCGGGATCCGGCCGCTCGACGACGACAAGACCTATGTGCGTTCCTATCACTTTGTGATGCCGTTTACGCAGATCCGGCCGCAGCAACTGGGCCGCGCGATGGGCGGCGGCGATCGCACCAACATCGCGGGCCATATTTGGGTGCCGATCGACGATTACAACTGCATGGTCTGGAACTGGATGTACAGCTTTGGCGAACAGGGTCTCGACGACGACGATCGCATGGAGCGCGGCAACGGCAACGGCCCCGATTATGTCGAGCAGTCGGGCGAGTTCCGCTCGTTCCGCAACAAGCGCAACGATTGGATGATCGACCGCCAGGTCCAGAAGCACGAGACCTTCACCGGCATCGACGGCATCAACACGCAGGATCGGGCGGTGCAGGAGGGGATGGGGCCGATCGTCGACCGCTCCAAGGAGCATCTGGGACCGGCCGATAGGGCGATCATTGCGACGCGCCGCCTGCTGCTCGATGCGGTCAAGACCGTCGAGGCGGGCGGCAACCCGCCCGGCGCCGACGCCAGCTATTATTCCGCCCGCGCGATCGAGAAGATCTTTCCGCGACAGACCACCTGGCGCGAGACGGTTTTGCCGGAAATGTACGCCGAAGAGATGCCCGTCGCGGCGAAATAACGCCGGGCTGCCGACCGGACATCGCGCCCCTTCCCTCCGACGCTGCGGCGAAAGCCCGAGGATCGGAGACATCGTCGAAACGAGGCGGTCCTCCCCTTCGGGTTGCCGGAGCGGGGACGCGCCGCCGTGCGGGTGCCTATCTCCTTACAGGCATTGATTGGCCGCGTTCGACCGTTCCGTCGGGCGCGGCCGGCGAAAGGAGGATCCGATGGTCCGCAAACTGTTGATCGCCACCACTTTTGTGCTCGGCACTTTTGCCGCTTCGCTCAGTCTGGGTAATGGCAGCGCCTGGGCGAACGGCGCCGCATGGCATGGCGGCGGCTGGCATGGCGGCGGCGGTTGGCATGGCAGCGCATGGCATGGCAGCGCGTGGCACGGCGGCTGGGGCTGGCGCGGCGGCTGGGGCTGGGGCCATCCGGGCTGGGGCTGGCGCGCGGGCTGGGCGCCCGGCTGGGGCTGGGGTTCCGGCTGGGGCTGGCGCGCTGGTTGGGCGCCCGGCTGGGGCGCGCTGGGTCTGGGTCCCCGGCTGGGGTTGGCGCTGGCGCTGATATCCCGGCGCCGGGGGTCGAGCAATTTATGAGGTCGCCCCCGGCAGCGCATCGAATTAGACAGCAATCGCCGGATAGAGCCGAGACCTCCGCAGAGCCATCTTGAAGCTCAGCGATCAGGCGGAGGAGATGACGATGCTGGACTTCGACGAGTGCTGGGCGGCGATCGAACGACGCGACCCGGCCGCGGACGGCAAGTTCTTGTACGGGGTGCGGACCACCGGCGTCTATTGCCGGCCGGGCTGTGCGTCACGCTTGCCGTTGCGCAAGAACACGGTCTTTTTCGAGGCTGCGGCGGACGCGGAAATGGCCGGGCTGCGGCCGTGCAAGCGTTGCCGGCCGACCGACGGCTCGGCCGCTTCCCGGCATGTCGCGGCGGTCGAGAGGGCGTGCGCGCTGATCCGCGCCGGCGCGACGATGCCGACATTGGCCGAGCTTGCCGACGCCGCCGCGATCAGCCGGTTCCACTTTCACCGCGTCTTCAAACAGATCACCGGCGCGACCCCGCGCGACTACGCGCGCACCCATCGCCTCGGCCGGCTCGGCGACAAGCTCGACGCCGGCGAGCCGATAGCGACCGCGATCTACGCCGCCGGCTTCGGCTCGAGTTCGCGGGCCTATGAGGCGGCCCCGAGCGGGCTCGGCATGACCCCGGCGGCGCGCCGGCGCGCCGGTCGCGGGCAGACGATCCGCTATGTCACGGTCGCGACATCGCTCGGCTGGGCATTGGTCGCCGCCAGCGCCCGCGGCATCTGCATGACCGCGCTCGGCGACGACCGCGACCGCCTGGCCGCGATGGTGCGCCAGCGCTTTGCCGCGGCGACGATCATCGCGGAGGATGCCGGGCTCGCCGACTGGGCCGAGCGGATCGTGCGGTTCATCGCCGCTCCCGGGCGGGTGCCCGATCTGCCGCTCGACATCCAGGGCACCGCGTTTCAGGCGCGGGTCTGGCGCGCCCTGCAAAAGATCCCGCCGGGCACCACCGCGAGCTACCGCGAGATCGCTGCGGCGATCGGCCAGCCGAAGGCGGTCCGTGCGGTCGCTCAGGCCTGCGCGGCCAACGGACTGGCGTTGCTCGTGCCGTGCCATCGGGTGATCCGCACCGACGGGGAATTGGGCGGTTATCGCTGGGGGTTGGAGCGCAAGCGGGCGCTGCTCGCCGGCGAACGCGCGGCGGCGGGCGCCGCCGCCGCCGACTGATCGAGGGCACCGGGATGGCTGGAGACCGGGCGGCGGCGGTCGATTGGGCGGCGGTCGCCGCCGCGCTCGATGCATGCGGCTACGGCACGACGCCGGCATTGCTGACCGCCGCGGAATGCCGCCGGCTCGCGGCGCTCTACGCGAATGACGAGCCGTTCCGCCGCCGCATCGTCATGCAGCAGCATGCCTATGGCAGCGGCGAATACCGGTATTTTCGCTATCCGCTGCCGGAACCGGTCGAAACGCTGCGCCAGGCGATCTACCCGCGGCTCGCGCCGATCGCCAATCGCTGGCGCGAACGGCTGCGCGAAGCGGGCCGGTTTCCGCCCGAACTCGGCGGCTATCTCTCCGAGTGTCACGCCGCCGGGCAGCTCCGGCCGACGCCGCTGATGCTCAAATACGGGGCGGGCGACTATAACCGGCTGCACCAGGATGTTTATGGCCCGCTGGTCTTCCCGCTGCAGCTGACGATCCTGTTGAGCGAGCCGCAGAACGACTTTACCGGCGGCGAGTTCCTGCTGGTCGAGCAGCGCCCGCGGGTGCAGTCGAAGGGCGAAGTCGTGCGGCTGGCCCAGGGCGACGCGGTGATCTTCCCGGTGCACCACCGACCGGTCGACGGCAGCCGCGGCGCCTATCGCGTGACGGTGCGCCACGGCGTCAGCCGCGTCCATAGCGGCCAACGTTACACCCTCGGCATCATCTTTCACGACGCGGCGTAAAGATCACCGCCCGTCGAACACGTCCTTCGCCACCAAAGCCGCCGTCATCGCCGCCGGCCAGCCGGCGTAGAAGGCGAGATGGGTGATCAGCTCGCCGAGTTCGGCCTTGCTGAGACCGTTGTCGAGCGCGCGCCCGAGATGACCGACCAATTGCTTGTCGCGGCCGAGCGCCACCAAGGCCGCGACCGTGATCAGGCTGCGGTCGCGCTTCGACAGGCCGGGGCGTTCCCAGACATCGCCGTAGACGAACGACCTTTTCGGCCAGGTCGATCAGTTTGGGCGCGATCGGGCGGACCTGTTCGCGAGTCGGCGAGGGCGGGGTGGGCATCGAGATCTCCTTTCTCGGTGTCGGCCAAAACCAGCAAAATTCACCATCAGATTAAGAACCAATGTTACCAAGTGTATTACATTTTAAAGGCGCATATTATAGTCACAAACCCAACAGCTACGGGATGTCGCATTGGGTGGAAGTTCGAGGGGGACGCCTCTGCTTCCGAGTTATCGCGGCATTTACCCCGGCCTGGGTGGCGCGTTTCAATCCCTTGCTCAGCGCCGACTTCAAGCCCGCGATATGATGTCTCTGCCATTCCTGTCCTGCGAGCGGCAGCAAAGGCAATATTTTTTCCGCTGCATCTATGCGGTCCTTTAGTTCTGCCTCCCATTGCGCAGCGGTATCAGGAACCGATGCCGAGTTTGTCACCTCGCCTTCTCGCTCTACCGCTCCGCGAGCGAGGGTCATAAAAACTTCTTCTCCCCATTGGCCCATGCCAAAGTTCACCGCGACACAGACGAGCCGCACGTTGTCTTCGGTATAACCGCCACTCGATAGCCTTCGGTCGATACTAGGTGCGAAGGGGTGCTTGACGAGCGCATCATGGAAACGTTCTAAAGTGAAGGCGATCCCGGAAACTGCACAGCGTCCCCGCTGTTGATAGAATAGCTGAGCAGCGAAGCCGGGCCGAAGCGCGAAATCCATTTTGGCCTTCCGCGCTCGGCTTTTTGCTCGCGCCTGTAAGAGCCGAAGCCAGGCCTGGCGAGCAATCGGGTCGACAAAAACAGCGTCTGTCATTTTGATGACGACGCTCTTTGCGATCTGCTTCAGCTTCGCTTCAGACCGCCCTGGTCCTCATAGCATTCGAGTTCGCGGCCGGTTCCGAGAACGCGGCGAGGTTGCTCGCTAGTCGGCTTTATCGTATCAGGCTTGCGTTTCATCGGAGGGTGGGGCTAACGGTAATTGCGGCTGCCGAACCGATTTGGGAATGGGGAGGTCAGCCACGCGGATGCATGGGATTGAGTTTGATGTCGCAAAAGCGATCAGCTGCTCATCATCGGAATAGATCGCTGTCGCCCCGTGGACCTTGGCTATCGCGACGATCTGCCGATCGAACTTGATCTTCGCCCAAGGCGCGGCAATGGCGTCGCGCTTATCACGCGCGGTCGTCAGCGAGGCGTTTGTTAATTGGGCAAGTTCGATTGCTGCACGGGTATCGAACGCCGCAACACGGAACGTCGCCGAACGCTGGATCGTTTCAATGATGCCGGGCCCGGCAGCGCCCGCTCGGATCAGAATTTCGCTCAACACCGGCGCCGGAATGATGACGGCCGTGCGAGATTTTTGCAGTGCATCGACCAGCCCCTCCAATCGCTCACGGGCATAGACGACCGGCGCACTCGTCGCAGGATCAAGGGGCGGCCGAGCGCTTTGCCGCAGAAGCAAGGAAAGTATGGTGGTGTTAAACACCACCATTCGCCCCATCCTCCCCGTGTCGCAGTTTCAAAAGGTCATCAACGATGTCGTCATCCCATTCGAGGCCTGGAATTCCTCGCAACTTAGTCAACGCGTCGGCAAGCCCCTCACTCTCGAGTTCCTGGAAGCTATCCACGCGGAACGAATTCAACACCCACCGGCCTTCGGCGGTGCGGGACCATCGGCCCTCACCAAACAGGCGCACGGGTTCAAAAAGTTTCTGTCCGAGCTGTTTGGCAATCACACGCCTAGCGTAGCAGCCGCTTAGCGCGAACCCGGCATCGGTTGCCAACATAATCGGTACCGGGTCACCCATACCGCCGACCCGGACAACTTCACCATCGATTTCGCCGCGCTCAGAAACGCTGGGGAAATGCAGAAGCTTGATCTTCTTGCCTGGGAATTCGAGGATCTCGGCGCCGTCTTCAAGAAGGCTCGCGCTCGCGTCATCATCGCGCAGCAGTCTATTAACGTTTTGGTAACTACGCATGGCGATCGCTGGCGCGTCTCCGCGCCGCACCGCCTCCGCTCGCTCGCGTATTTTCGGTACGGCCTCTGCGTCGATCTTGTGCACGAGGACCGTACTGCCAGGCTCAATCTCGACAAGATGAATGGCGTGGTCCTCGCCGAGAACGCGTGCAAATTCCGCGAGGTACTCGGCCAAACGGCCGAGCGGCATTGTCTCGGGCGTATAAGCGTTGATCCGAAACCGGAATTCCTGCCCGCCCTCCATAGGCACCAGCCTTATCGCTACCCACGCTCGGCGGCGGCCGGCGGTGAGTCCCGATAGGTCAGGCGCTTCCCCAGGATGCCCATTAGCGCCGTCTCCATACGCATCGGATCATTGATCTCCAACGCTATGCGTTGATTGTACCTGAAATCAAATTCCGCAAGATAGCGTTTCAGGTGGGCGGATAAGCTGCCTCAACGCCTCAGGCGCGGCATCACCTCGGCGGCGAAGAGGTCCATGTTGCGCCGCGTCAGATCGTCCGACAGGATGCCGAACTGCAACAGCGCCACGAGGATGCCGAAGCCGGTGCGTTCGCGCATCCGCTCGATGCCCTCCAGCACCGTCCGGGGGCTGCCGATCAGCGCGGTGCCGCTTTCGATCAGGCCTTCGGCGGTCGCCTTGCCGCCGCCCAGGCCTCGGCGCATGCTGATGAAGTTCTTCATCGAGCCGATCGAGGTGTAGCCGGGCGGCATCAGCATCTCGAAGCTCTGCCGCAGGAAATCGTTGAACAAGGTCTCGACCGCCCGCCCCGCCTCGGCGCGCGCCCGCGCATCGGTCTCGGCGACGTAGATCGGGCAGGCCCAGCCGAGCTGGTCGGCCGCCGCCTCGTAGCCGTATTGCCGCGCCTGGTCGCGATAGGTCGTGTGGTAGCGCGCGACCAGGTCGGCCGACGAGAAGGTCACCAGGAACGGATATCTGCGTTTCGGGTCGGCGGCCCAGGCGACGGTCTCGCTCGACCCCTGCGACGGGACCCACACCGGCGGGTGCGGGCTCTGGTAGGGCCGCGGCCAGAGATTGACGTATTGCAGGCTGAAATGGTCGCCGTCGAAGGCGAACGGACCGGGCTCGGTCCACGCCCGGATGATCAGATCGTGCGCCTCGTGAAAGCGCTCGTGCGAGAAATACGGGTTGGTTCCCGAGGAATGGTATTCCGAGCCGATGCCGCGCACAAAGCCGGCGATGATGCGGCCCTTCGACAGATTGTCGAGCATCGCGAATTCTTCGGCGATGTAGATCGGGTTGTCGACCAACGGCAATGCCCGGCCAAGGATCGCGATCTGCACCTTTTTGGTGCGCTGGATCAGCGCGCTGGCGATCAGGTTGGGCGCCGGCATCAGGCCGTAGGCGGTCTGGTGATGTTCGTTGACGCCGATCGCGTCGAAGCCGAGCTCCTCGGCATAGACCAGCGCGTCGATGTGGCGCGCGTATTCTTCGGCGCCCTTGACCGGGTCGTAGAGCCGGTTCGGCAACACCACCCAGGGCGAGCGGTGCTTCGCCGCCTCGGCGAGGTCGAGCGGCCGGTACGGCATCAGGTGGAAGGAGACGAGCTTCATGGCGCCGCTCCTTCCAGGAACTCGCGGACATGGCGCGCCACGGTCGGGGCCTGCTCGACATGCGGCAGATGTCCGCACGCCTCGACCATGACGAGCCGCGCATCCGGCAGACGCTCCACGCCACAATGCCGCATAGGCCGGCGGCATGATCTTGTCGTCGTCGCCCCAAACGACGAGCGCCGGCAATTTGATCCGGTGCAGCCATTTTTCGAGATCGGGGTTGAACCAGCGCGGCTGCCAACCGAGCTTGGCCGCGGTGAAACGGTTTTTCAGCATCGCATCCATCTGCGCCTCGTCGGGCGTCAGGGCCAGGATGCGGTCGGCGAAGGACTGGTCGTGATAGAGGTTGCGCACCGCCTCCTCGGGGCCCCAGATGAAATTGTCGCCGCACGGCACGCCCTTGACGCGGATGCCGGCCGGCGCGAGCTGGACGAGGCTGCGGAAGCGCGAGCGGTCGCGGATCAGGATCTCGGCGGCGAGCCAGCCGCCGAGCGAGTTGCCGATCAGATGGACCCGGTCGAGCCCCGCCGCCTCGACCAGGTCGAGATAGAACATCGCCAGGTCCGGCATCGAGCGGATCCACGCCGGATCGTCGGAGCCGCCGAAACCGGGGTGCTCGGGCACCAGCACCTCGTACCGCTCGGCCAGCGCATCGAAGAACGGCAGCCATTGCGGCACGCCGCCGGCGCCGTGCAGGAACAGCACCGGGGCGCCATGCCCGGCGCGGTGCAGTTTGACGGCGACGTCGCCGACCTTGATCTCGCTGAGTTCTGCCGGCATGTCGTCCGCTCCCCCTCTCTCAGAGGCACTCTCCGGGCGCCTTTTCTTGATGAGCTAAGGTAGCCGCCACTCGACGCCGTCGTCGAGCGGGATGACCGGGCGCGGCAGGCGGGTCCACTCGAAACGGTTCAGCATCGGCGAGGTCAGGCCGGGCAGGTCGACCTCGACGATCTGGTCGGGGCCGAAGAACTCGTCGAAGCCGCCGCGGAAATGGCCGCGCGACTTGACGACGACGATGCGCGCCCGGCCGATGTCGAGCCCCATCATCTCGAAGAAGACCGGGTCGGCGCATTGCGTGCGATGCGATACGACAACGACCGTAACGCCGCCGATCTGCAATGCGGCGCAGGGACCGAGCGCGAGACGCATCCCGGCGTAGATGCCGCGCCGGCCGATGCAATCGCCGTCGGTCAGTGCGGCGACCCGCGCCGGCGCCGCCCAGGGCTCGGAGAATTTAGTCGTCTCGGCACGGTTGAAACGCGCCTCGAAGCTGGCGCCGACCCCCAGAGCATGCGCTTCGGCGGCGAGATCGGGGTCGTAGAAGATGCCGAGCAATACACCGCCGACGCCGGCCTCGTGGAGCGCGCGCAGCAGAAAGACCGTGTTGCCGCGCCCTCCGCCTCCGGGGTTGTCGGCGACATCGGCCAAGGCCAGCGCCGGCAATGCCGGGTCGCGCGAGGCGGCGAGCGCCCTGGCGACAGCCTCGTCGAGCGCGGTCAGCCGCGGATAGAACCGCGCCCGGTTGTCCCAGCCGAATTGGGCGATCTGCCGTGCCGCCATCTCGGCGGCATGGCTGTTGCGCCGATTGCGCCGGCCGGTGACGACGACGCACAACCCGTTCTTCGCGGTGTCGGCAAACGCGAACCCGGCCATCACCGAGACGTTCATGATGTCCGGCCCGATCAATGTCTGGCCGAGATCGATCATGTCGGCGTAGGGACCGGCGGCGGTCAGGAGCGTCACCGTCGGCGGCACGATCGGCAGCCGGACCCACGCGCGCTCGGTCCTGGCGCCGGGCCTGCCGCCCTTCGGCAGCATCTCGCGGATCGCCGCCGCCGCCTCGGCGCCGCGCTCGCGCATATCGAGATGCGGGTTGGTGCGATAGCCGATGAAGGCGTCGATCGACTGCACCATGCGCTCGGAGACGTTGGCATGCAGATCGAGCGTCGCTGCGATCGGCACGTCGGGGCCGACGATCTCCCGCACCAGCGCAAACAAGACCCCGTCCGGATCGTCCTCCTCGGTCGTCAGTCCGGCGCCGTGCGCGCAGATATAGACGGCGTCGACCGGCAATGCCGCTTTCAGCCGGCGCTCGATCGTGTCGAGCAGTTCGGCGAAAAAGGCATGCTCGACCGGCCCGTTCGGCTCGGTCATCGCCAAGGCGATGCCGACCGGCGTCCACGCCCCGGACGCATCCATCGCCGCGACGAAGCCGGGCGTCTCCGGCAGCATGCCCGGCGTCGCCGAACGGGCTTCGGCGACGATCGCGTCGCCTTCGAGATAGGTGCGGGCGAGAAAATGCGCCTTGGTGGCGACCGGTGCGAATTTGTTGCACTCGATCGAAAAGCCGAGGAGCGCCACGCGCGGCGGCGGCGTGCGAGGCGTGGAGGGTTCGGGCATGCCGGGCACCTGCGGCTGGTTTCCGTCGGTCGCGAACTTGCGCTAATCTTGCCGCACTCGGCCGCCGATTGCCACGACCGGACGTTGGAGAGACCCGATGCCGACGATCAACGGACAGCGCGTCGTCGCCGACCTTCGGCGGCTCGCCGAATTCGGCCGGTACAAGACCGGCGTCCATCGTCCGACCTATTCGCCGGTAGACGTCGAATTGCGGCATTGGCTGGCCCAGCAGCTGCGCGAGGCGGGGCTCGAACCGGTCATCGACGGCATCGGCAACGTCATCGGCCGCGCCGCCCGGGCGCAGCGGCGGCTGCTGGTCGGCTCGCACCTCGAAACCCAGCCCTATGGCGGCTGGCTCGACGGCGCGCTGGGCGTGATCTACGGGCTCGAACTCGCCCGCGCCTTTGCCGCCGACCCGGATTGCGCCGGGCTCGGCATCGAGGTCGCCGCCTGGGCCGACGAGGAGGGCCATTACGGCAGCTATCTCGGCAGCCGGTCGTTCATCGGCGCCCTCGGCGAGGCCGAGATCGACGAAACCACGGGGCGCGACGACGGCACCCCGCTGCGCACCGCGCTGCTGCGGGCCGGCTTTGCCGATCGTCCGCGCGAGCAGGTAGATCCCACCCGCTATGTCGGCTACCTCGAAGCGCATATCGAACAGGGCGACACGCTCGACAATGCCGGCTTGCGCATCGGCGTCGTCGAGGCGATCGTCGGCATCCGCAACTTCCGGATCTCGCTGATCGGCGAGCAGAACCACGCCGGCACCACCCGAATGATCCGGCGCAGGGATGCCGGCGTCGCGATGGTGCGGCTGGCGACGCGGATTCACGATCGGTTTCCCGAAATCGCCGGCCCGCGCACGGTGTGGACGATCGGCCGCATGTCGCTGGAGCCGAACGCGCCGTCGGTGATCCCCGGCCGGGCCGAGATGCAGGTCCAGTTCCGCGATGCCGATCCGGTCTGTTTGCCGCCGCTCGAACAAGAGCCTGCGCGAGTTGGTCGCACAAGCCGACCTGGCGGGGCCGTGCCGGGTCGAGATCGAGACGATCGCCCGCACCGAGCCGAGCCTGATGGACGCCGGGTTTCAAACCCAGATCGAGACGGCGGCCGAACGGCATGCCCCCGGCAAGCATCTGCGATTGCCGAGTGCGGCCGGCCATGACGCGGCGGTATTGTCGCAGCGGATGCCGGCCGGGATGATGTTCATCCCGAGCCTCGGCGGCATCAGCCATCACTGGGCCGAGGACAGCAGCGAGGCCGACATCGTCCTCGGCGCCCGGGTCTTCGCCGACGCCGCCGAACAGATCTTGCGCACGCGGCGCTGATGCGATCCGGAGCGAAAGCACGAACCGGTCGACCGCGACACAGGTGACGAAGAGCGACCAAGATCGGCGGCGGCCGGACAGCGATATATGGCGCAGGGCTGCTGCCTGGCGTAACATTGGTCGAGGATGCCGGGCGATCGCCGGCAGCATCGGTTGCCGCTCACGTCATCTTCGCGCCATAACAAAAATCACCCGCAGAGTACAGATCATAGCAGAAGATCGAAGTCATGAAGATCCGGTGGAAAATCGATTTGGCAATGTCCGGCGCGTTCGTGATCGGGCTCGGTTTGGCAGGAGTTGGCGCTTATACCATTCTCAGCGAAAACGCCGTCGAGGACAGCATTCAAAATGCGCGCATCATGATCGAAGGCGCGTCAGCCGTTCGCACCTATACCGCGGAGAGCATAAAGCCCTTACTCGAACAGCAGATGAAGGTCCAGTTCCTGCCGTACTCGATACCGTCCTTTGCGGCACAAAGCAATTTTAAAATGGTTCGGCAGAAGCTGCCCGAATATACCTATCGAGAACCAACATTGAACCCGACCAACCTGAACGATCGAGCAACGGATTGGGAAGCGGATATTATCAACGACTTCCGCAGCGAGCCCGCGAAGCGCGAGACCGTGATCGTTCGCGAGACCCCGGGAGGAAAGTATCTGACCCTCGCCCGCCCGCTGAAGGTCGGGAGCCAGGCATGTCTTTCCTGCCACAGCACCGCAGAGAACGCCCCGGCGACGATGGTCGCGCTCTACGGCGCGCAGAACGGATTTGGCTGGAAACTCGGCGATGTCATCGGCGCGCAAGTCGTCTCGATACCGATGGCGGTGCCGCTCAGCCGGGCCTATCAAGCGCTGCTGTGGTTCATGGCGGCGTTGGCAGGCACCTTTATCGTCATAATTGTCGTCGTCGACCTGTTGTTGCGCAAGCTCGTCGTCAAGCCCGTCGCTGCGATCTCCGAGATGGCCGACGCCGTCAGCATGGGGAAATTCGACACGCCGGAATTTGTCCGCGACAGCAACGACGAAATCGGGTCCTTGGCAACGTCGTTCAATCGAATGCGGCGAAGCCTGCAAAATGCGATGAAAATGCTGGAGGAGAGCTGAGAGCCTCGTCGTGACGGCCAACATCAGGTGAACAGCGGGGTGGCGACGATATGAACCGCCCGCGGACGGTCGGCCGCTATCGCCTCGATGCGCTGCTCGGCAGCGGTGCGATGGGCGAAGTCTATCGTGCCTACGACCCGGTCATCGAGCGCGCGGTTGCGATCAAGATCGTGCGGCCCGAGCTGATCTCGGGCGCCACCTCCGAGCAGTGGCTGCAACGCTTTCGGCGCGAAGCGCGCGCGGCCGGGCGGCGGTTCCACCCCAATATTATCGCAATCCTCGATTTTGGCGAAGATGACGGGGTGCCCTTTTTCGCCATGGAATATGTCGAGGGGCGCAGCCTCGATACGGTTCTTAAGAATTCGGGCCCGCTCGAACCAGGAGCCAGCGTCTCCATTATTACCCAAATATTAAGCGCGCTTGGATTTGCCCACGAGAACGGCATCGTTCATCGCGATGTCAAACCTTCCAATATCATGGTGCTGAACGACGGCAATGTTAAGGTTGCCGATTTCGGCATCGCCCGTATCGATACCTCGGAATTCACCATTGTCGGCGATCTGCTGGGCACGCCGGCCTATATGTCGCCCGAACAATTGTCGGGATCGACGGTCGATAAGCGCAGCGATTTGTTCGCCGTCGGGGTGATTTTTTTTGAAATGTTGACGAGCGTGAAGCCGTTCCGCGGCAAAAGCCTCACGGAAATCATATCGTTCATGGAAAAGCGGGGGCCCGAGGATATCCGGGCGCTAAACCCGCACGTACCCGACGCATTGAAGCGCGTCATCATCAAGTCCCTGGCTTTTGATCCGATGGCGCGTTACGGCGACGCCGCCGAGTTTTCGCGCGCGGTCGCCTCGGCCATGCTGCTCCCAAACCCGTCTCTTGCATTGGCGACCGCCGCTTCGCCGGGTTTCGAGTTGGAAAGCGGCGCACCGCCGGTCACCCGGGCGGAGCAAACATCATCGGGGCCGGCGACGTTGGATCCCGACTTGATCCGCGGGATCGAGCGCGATCTCGCGACGTTTATCGGTCCGGTCGCGTCGATTGCAGTAAAGCGGGCTCTAAGGGAGACGACGGACCTGTCTGCGCTTTATGATTTGTTGGCGACGCGGGTGGAAAACCCGAGAGACCGGACGACGCTCCTGGCCGCCGGACGGCAGCGGGCGGCGGCGGCGCTCGGGTCGTCGCGCCCGGCTCATCCGCCGCCGTCACCCCCGGCATCCGAACAATGGCCGGTCAGCGCCCCGGCGCAGCCGGACGCGGCCAATCTGAGTGCCATCGAGTTGCGTTTGATCCGCTATATGGGTCCCATCGCGAAGATCCTGATCAAGAGGGAGCTCGACAAGTTCGAGACCATGGATAAGTTTTATCTTGCACTGGCGGCACATATTCCGGACGAACGCGATCGCCGGGCTTTCCTCGAAGCGCGCAGCGCAAATTGAACAGCAAAGCCCGGCGGGAGAAGTGCGACGATGAAGGGGCAGGTTATTGTTGCCGGGCTGATCGGCTGGATGGCAATTTCGGCAGTGACGGCGGCGAGCACCACCGGCTGTTTTGCGGCCGAAGCGGAGAATTCCGCGGCAGACGTCGAGGCCACCCCCTCGCTGGTCCGCGAAATCCAGTTCATGCTGCTGCGCCTGGGAATGGACCCCGGTTCGATCGATGGGATCGTCGGCCCGCTGACCGCGAACGCAGTCCACCGATTTCAGCAGCGATACGGCCTGCCGGCGGCGGAATTGGTGAATGAGGGAAAAGTATCGGCGCAGCTGCTGACCCGAATTCGCAGTGAAGCGGCACGAGCCATTCTCGGAAATGCGAAGCCGGAGGTCGCTCCGGCTCCCGCGGCGCCGGCCCCCGCGACGCCGAAGCCGGCCGTCGCCGTGGTCACGCCCCAGCCATTGCCCCCGCCCAATCGTTTCGCCTCTTGTTCCTATGATCCGGCGGACTTCCGCATTGGCGGGACCCAGTACACTCCAGACAAATTTCTGCAAGACGGCTTCGAGGGGTCGACGATACGCGCGGTAGCCAGCCTGAAGGACCGCCTCACCGAAGCCCGTCAGCTTGCGGAAAACATCGGCGGGTCCGCCCTTACCGAGGTCCAGCGGCAGGCTCGAGTTTTGGCTTACTTCACCTGCCGGTTAAAGGTCGAGCAGGCCTCCGGCAGCAAATAGAACACCGGAACGAGGAACCGTGACCGCAGTTCAAAGCAAAATGCCCTATCGTTCGGCCGCGCGCTCTCATGTCGGTACGGTGCGCCTGCGAAACGAAGACGCGGTGCTCGAACGGCCCGAGATCGGGCTGTGGGCGGTCGCCGACGGGATGGGCGGACACCAGCGCGGCGACTATGCGAGCAGCTGCATCGTCACCGCTCTCGGCGAAATGCCGCCGGCGCAGTCGGCGCTGACCCTGGCCCGGAGCGTCAGGACCTGCCTCGCCGAGATCAACAGTCACCTGCTCGCGACGGCCGCCGAGATCGGCGAACGAGCTGTAATAGGCAGCACCGTAGTGGTCCTGTTGATATTCGGGGGAGATTGTCGCTGTCTGTGGGCCGGCGACAGCCGCTTTTATTTGCTGCGCGCCGGCGAATTTCGGCAAATGAGCCGCGACCAGAATTACGGCCAGCGGCTCGTCGACAGCGGCGGGATCGAAACCGAGGCCATCACGGCCCACCCGCTGGCGAACGTCATTACCAATGCCGTCGGGGCCTCCGCCGAGTTTTTTTTGGAAGAGCGGCAGGACCGCCTCGAACCCGGCGATATACTGCTGCTGTGCTCGGACGGCCTGACACAGGTCGTCGCCGATGCCGATATCGCCGCCATATTGCGCGAATTTCCGGTGGCGGCCGCAGCCGACCTGCTGATCGAACGAGCTCTCGCGGCGGGGGCGCGAGACAATGTCAGCGCGGTGGTCGTCGAGTATACAGCGTGACGACTTCGCGCATCAGGCCCCCAAAGCGCTCTTGATCCCTTTGAGGCGGTAGGCGCTGAGATTGCCCTCGTGCTTGGTCTCGATCGTGATCAGCTCGGTGTCGATGTGCCGCCAGAGCCGTTGATGCACGGCCGGGCTGATCAGGATCTCGCCGCCTTCGGCGCCGGCACAGTAACGGGATGTCCAATTGGCTGCTTCGCCGATGACGGTCAGCTCCATACGCTCGTTAGAGCCGATGAACCCATGCAGTACCTCGCCGCAATGAACGCCGATGCCGATCGCGCAGACCACCTGACCGCGGCGCCTGCGCGTCTCGCTGACCTGCGTCATCACCGATTGCATCGCCAGGGCGGCGCGGACGGCTTTTTCGTGCCGCAAGGGGTCGGGCTCGGGACTGCCGAAGACGGCGAGGATCGCGTCGCCGGTGATCTTGTCGACCGTGCCGTCGTGCTCGAAGATGGCGTCGACCAATGCCGAGAAATAGTCGTTGAGCAGGTCCATCACGTCGTCGGTATCCATACCCGAGGTCAATTGGGTAAAACCGCGGATATCCGATCCGAGAATGACCACTTCCGATCTTTCGCCGCCGAGGCGCAGCCGCCCGTGGGCGGCTCGCGTCAACAATGTCTCGCGGAGTTTCGGCGAGAAATTGGTCAAAAGCCGGCTGAGCAGCACCGATTTGCGATGCAGTTCGCCCTGCAGCTGGTTCTGCATCGCGGCCATCGCCGCGTAGTGCCCGACCGCGAGCATCAGCCGCAAATCATCGGCGGCGAAGATCGTCCCGCCGTCGCTGTTGTCGACGCACGCGACGCCCAGCACCCGCTCCTTCCAGATCAACGGCACATACATGCCGGCTTTGATCCGGTTGAGGAATTGGCTTCGGCTCGGGTCCAGACCCTCGCGCCAGATGAACCCCTGGCGCCGCGCCATCGTCCGGGAGGCGAGCGTCATGCTGACCGAAGGCTGCCCCGCCGGCACATGCGCCTTGAGCAGAAGCTCGCCGCTTGTCGGATCCTCGAGCAACAGCGCGCCGCGGGTCGCCGCCGGGATGATCTCGATGAGCCGTTCGATTATCGTCTGGAACAGAATGTCGAGCTCGGCTTGCGCCCCAAACTGCAGCGGCAACTCGTAAAGCAGCGCCAATGCCTGGGCGCGATTGGGATCGACCGGCCGTCCCGGTTCGAAAACGGGCGCAGCGGCGTCGAGCATTTCCGAGATGTCGAGACGAGTGTCGTGGGTATCGATCAGCGTCGTGTCCGCCGAGGCCCAGCTCCGACCAAGATCGGCTGACGGTGCGGAGCTCTCGACCTCGATCGTGGTGTCGCTGATGCGGATCGTCTGACCGGGCTCGAAGCGGACCTTGCCCATCCCCTTGACGGCCCGCCCATCGACTTCGGTTCCGTTGGCGCTGCCGAGATCCTCGATCCAGTGTTCGCCATCCGCCAGCGAAATCCGCGCATGCGGCCGCGAAACTCGCAGATCGGGGGTCAAATCGATGTCTATGTGCAGACCATGCCGCGGCCGACCCAGAACAACAGCCTCGGCCGATTGGTCGAAAATCTTCTCGTTCCCGCGGTAGCAGTAGCGGATACGCATCCCGCCCCAATCCTCCGCCGGCATGACGCCCAACTGTCACCGAGGCCCGCGTCCCACCCTGCACCCAGACGCACACCTGCCGGACCGACCGGGCCAGGATAACGTCCTTTTGTGCCGCCTCCCAGCCGCTTGCAGCACTATCGGTCGATTTGGCAACGCAAGGCGCACTCTTCCCGAGGCGCGAATGCTGGTCCGACCGCGGCCGCAGCCCCGCCCCCTCGCGCCGTCAGCCGAGACGGCGCGCGGCATGTTCGGCAACGCGCAGGCCAAAGACGCAGGCCTTGATCAGGCCGCCGATATAGCCGAGCGCGCCGCCGCCCTCCAGCCCGCCGGTGGCGCCGCCGGCGGCGTAAAGCCCGGCGATCGCCGAGCCGTCGGGCCGCTTTACCCTGCCGTGCCCGTCGATGGCGATGCCGCCCATCGTGTTGGTGATGCCGGCGCAGATCGGGATCGCAAAGAAGGGCGGGGTTTCGATCCGCCGCGGCATGCCGCTGCGGATCGAGCGCTCGGGCAATAGGGTCATCAGCCGGTTGAAGCGAACCGCGTCGTTGTACTCGGCGACGGCCGCGGCCAGGTTTTCCGATGGCAGCCCCGCCATCTCGGCCAATGCCTCGATCGTATCGGCCCGGTGCAATGTGCCGCCGCCGGCAAGCAGTTGCGGATTGGGCGGGATCTGCGCGGCCTTGCCGGCGGTCTCCCAGATCGGCGCATCGCAGATCACCGTGGCGCATAGCGGGTCGTCGAGCCGGGCGAGGTCATTGGCGATCGAGATGCCGCCCAGCCCCTCGTCGAGGATTCGGGAGCCCTGCCGATCCACCACGATAGCGGCGGTGGCGACCGCATCGATCTGCGGATAGGGCCACAAACCCATGTTCTCCATCGCGTCGCGGCTCAGCAGATGGCCGTAAAAGCGGTCGAGCCCGACCAGCGCCGCGCCCGCTTCGGCGGCCATCGTCAGCCCGTCGCCGATCGCGGTGCCGGCATGGCGCATCAGCACCCGGTCGGGGCGCGGCCCGATATACTTGCGGAACAGTTCGGCATTGCCGGGAAACCCGCCATCGGCGATGACGACCGCAGCGGCCCCGATATTCAGCTCCGCGCCCTCCCTGTGTGCCGTGACGCCGACGACCCGGCCGCGCTCCAGGCGCAGCGATGCCGCTCTGGCGCCAAAGAGGAGCCGGCCCTGTCGCTCGTGGAGCCGTCGGCCCAATTCGCCGAGCAGCCGGTCCGGGCCGCGCCCCCGCCAATCCTGCCCGGCCACCGGCAGGCGCGGCGGCGCCAACGTGAAGCGGTGCCAGCCGATCGGGCTGGCCTGGGTGAAGGCGGCGCCCCGGCTCGCCAGCCAGTCGACCGTGCGGCCGGCGTCGGCGGCGATCGCCGCCGCCAATTCCTGATCCGTCTCGCCGCCGGTCTGGTGGTTGATTGCGGCGAGGAGGTCGTCCGGGCCCAGCTTCACATCGTGGTAGGAGACGTGAAAAATCCCGCCGGCCCAGCGCGAGCTGCACAGATACTCCTCGTCGGCGCCGGCTTCGAGCACGGCCGTGCGCAGCCCCAATTCGGCGCCGCGCACCGCCGCGCACAGCCCGGCGAAGCCGCCGCCGATCGCCACCAGGTCGAAATCCATCGGTTCGTTCATCCAATCCTCCGCGCGGGGTCGCGATGTTATCGCGTGGAGCGTCGTTGACACCCGAGCCGCGGCGCCCGCAAGCTGCCCCCTATGCCGCAAGCACAGAACATCCGCTGATGCCGGCCGGCGCCAACCGGCCGCTCGCCGGCATCACCGTGCTCGATTTGGGCCAGGTCTACCAGGGGCCATACGCGACCCTGTTGATGGCCAAGGCCGGGGCTGACGTGATCAAGATCGAGCCGCCGCAGGGCGAGCCGTTGCGCCGCCGGGCGCCGCCCGGCAAGAGCACGACCTTTCCGATCGCGATGCTGAACTCCAACAAACGCGCGATCACCTTGAACCTGAAGCACGAGCGCGGCCGCGCGCTGTTGTTCCGGATGGTCGAGCGCGGCGACGTGTTGCTGGAGAATTTCGCGCCCGGGGTCATGGACCGGCTCGGCGTCGGCTGGGAGGTATTGCACCCGATCAACCCGCGCCTCGTCTACGCCTCGGGCTCGGGTTACGGCCTGACCGGGCCGGATCGCGACAATCTGGCGATGGATCTGACGATCCAGGCGGTCTCCGGACTGATCGCGGCGACGGGCTTTGCGGACGGGCCGCCGGTCAAGGCCGGCCCGGCGGTCGTCGATTTCATTTCCGGGATCCATCTCTACGCCGCCGCGCTGACCGCGCTGTTCGAGCGCGAACGCACCGGCCGCGGCCGCCTTGTCGAGGTGGCGATGCAGGAGGCCGCCTACGCGACGCTGACCTCGCAATTGCACGCCTATTTCGAGACCGGCAAACCGCCGCCGCGGACCGGTAACGCCAGCCACGGCCGCGTGCCGTTGAACGTCTATCCGACTAATGACGGCTATGTCGCGATGAACATCGCCGTCGAGGAGCACTGGCACAATCTGCTCAAGGCGATGGGACGCGAGGAGCTGCGCGACGATCCGCGCTTTACCGATAACGCGGCGCGCGTCGCCAACCGCGAGGCGGTCGACGCGCTGGTCGCGGCCTGGACGGGCACGCTCGGCAAGATGGAGGCGTTCGCGCTCGCCAAACGGCACCATATCCCGCTGGCGCCGGTGCGCGACGTCGACGAGGTCATGCGCGACCGCCACATGCACGAGCGCGGCATGCTCGAATGGATCGAGCACGACGAGATCGGCCATGTCGTCGTGCCGACGACGCCGTTGCGCATCCACGGCGCCGACCCGGTCGAGACCGTGCCCAGCCCCAAGCTGGGCCAGCACAACCGCGAGATCTACGGCGGCTGGCTCGGATTGTCGGCCGCCGAGATTGCCGCGCTCGAACAGGATGGCGTCATCTGAGCCGGCCGATGACGGTCTGGCCCTGGGCTAGTTCGGGACCCAGGCTGCGGCCCTGATCTCGCCGAATTCCCGCGCGATCTTACGCCAGGAGGCGCCGGCATCCTCGGTGACGTAGACCTCGCCGAACAGGCTGAACGCGACGATGCGCTCGGCGTCGGCGGGATGCGCGGCAAGGCCCCACACAGTCGCGTTGGGCCGGGTCGGGAGCGGCAGGATTTCCCAGGTCTCGCCGAAGTTTGCGGTGCGCAGCACGTGCCCCTTTTCACCGGTCGTGGTCTCGCCGCACCCGGCGAACAGCACGCCGGGATCATCGGGTTTGACCACCATGCCGCGGGCATAGGGGAGCGGCCATTTCTCCTTGATGCCCAAGGGCTGCCAGGTCTCGCCGAGATCGTTGCTGGCAAACACTTCGCGCGCGGTGCTGGCGTAGAGGCGCTTGGGCTGCGTCGTCGCGATCGTCACGGCGTGAATGTCCGGGTCGTACAAACCCCCATCGAGCTGCGTCCAACTGTCTCCGCCGTCGCGGCTGCGGAAGACGCCGTCGATTTCCACCCCGGCCCAGACAATGCGATGATCGTCGGGGTCCACGACGACGCTGGTCACGAAGGGCGTGCCGATCGAGCACTCGCGGGCGAGGTCTACGGCCAGTTTCTCCCACCGCCTTCCCCCGTCCCGCGAGCGATAAACCGCGGCCGGGCGCGTGCCGGCAAAGAGAATATCGGGATCGACCGGGTCGATGGTCAGCGACCAGATCGTCGGCAGGGCCCCATCGGCGCCGATGCGCTCCCAATGCGCGCCCCCCATCATGGCTCACGAACAAGCCGGTATCGCCGCCGGCGAAAACGGTATGCGCCTCTTTGGGATGGGCGACCAACGCCTGTATGCGGCTGTTGAGCGGAAACGGGGCGCGATGCCGCGTCCACGACCTTCCGGCGTCCGGGCTGTGCCACACCCCCCAGCCAGCCGTTCCAAGACATATGCTGTAATCCGCTGCCATACGCTGCCTCCCTTCTCCGAAACGACCCACAAAGGGCGCTGGGTCCGATCAACATTCACAGCAATACCCCGTGGCCGGACTTGATCCGGCCACCCACGTCTTTTCGGTCCACATTCGGATCCGTTGCAGGACATGACGGCCGGGTCAAGCCCGGCCGAGGGGATGCGACGGCTATCGAATTCCGTGCTACCCGTTCTTCGGCGACCAGCCGTAAGCCTTGGCGGTGGCGCCGCCCATCAGCGTTGCCCGCTCGGTCTCGCTCAGGCGGTCGGTCTTCCGGAAGGGCTCGACGGCCTGCTCGTAGTTGACGACAGCGAAGGCGCGCGTCCAGTCCGTGCCCCACAAGCAGCGATCGAAACCCCAGGCATCGAACACGCGGGCCAGCGGGTCCCAGATGTCCGGGAACGGATACGGCTCCCGCGACAATGTGCAGGCGCCGCTGACCTTGATCACCGCGTTCGGGCGCTTGGCGAGTTCCAGGACCTTCGGGAGGTCGGCCCAGGGCTGCGGCGGGGCGGGCGGAACGCGCGGCTGCAGGATGCCGAGATGGTCGATGATGAACCGCGTTTGGGGATGGCGGTCGATCAACGCGGTGCCCGCGTCCACATTGTCCCAGAACAGGACGTTGACCGGAAAATCGTGGCGCGCCGCCGCGCGCGCGATCCGGTCGAGACCCGGGTCGTCCGGCGCGCGGTTCGCCTCCTTCGTCAGCATGATGCGGATGCCGACCGTGCCCGGGGTCTTCTTCCACTCGGCGATGACATCGGCCACCGCCGGGTCGTCCGGGTTTACCGGCTTGACGAGCGCGAACCGGCCGGGATGAGCGCGCTGCACCTCGACCGCATAGCTGGCGTCGTACTGGTACATCGAAAAGGCGGAGATGAAGATCGCGCCGTCGACGCCGACCCTGTCCATCGCCGCCGCCATCTCGTCGCCGGTGACGTGATCGGGCCAGTTCGGCACGCTGTGCCAGGGCCGCCTCGGCGTGTTCGCCTCATATACGTGGACCTGGGAATCGATGATCGTCATCGCGGAAGCTCCTCTGTGCGACGCGAGTTTGGTCGGAAGAATTATGCCCCGGCAAGCTTAGATCCGGCCACCTCTCTATGCGCGCTTCCGCCCTCCGCTGCTCAGCGACCGGCGAGGCGGTAGTGCAGGAATCCGGCGAGCGAGGGCGGCAAGTCCAGCAACGTCGTGAGCGCTTCGGTGTCGAGCGAGACCAGGATCGAACCCAGCACCGCGGTCAAGGCGCCGATCAAGACGGCGGCGTTCATCACCTCGTAATCGCGGTTGATCAATTGCGACAGGAACAGCCGGAAGACCAGGGAGAGCTGGAGGATCGGCGTCACCACCATCAGCGGCGCTGCGGCGAGCGAGGCGTAGACGAAGGCCTGGGAGATGGCGACCAGTACGGCCGAGGAGAGGAACCACGGCAGGTTTTCGCGCTTCATCGACGCGATGTCGGCCCAGGAGCCGGGCTTGAGCAGGATCAGCAAGAAGAACAATGTCGCCGCCGCATAGGCGAGGCAGCCGCCGGCCGCCGTGCCGATGTCCGGCGCGTGCAGGAAGGCCTGGCGGGCCATCAAGGGCGAGCTGCCATAGCACATCGCCGCGCCCAGAGCGAAGATGTAGCCGGAGAACACGCGCGGCCGGAAGGTCGACTTTGGTACCGGGGCCGCCGGCTCCTCCTGCGAGGTCACGGTCGGGATCGGCGTCCCCGCCCCCGGCGGCGCCGGTGCCTTTTTCTTTCCCTTGCCGGCATTGCCCTGGGTGATGAAGGAGCCGCCGAGCATCAAAGCCGCGCCGATTGCCTGCAGCACAGTGAATTTCTCGTGCAATATCGCCACCGCCAGCAGCATCGCGAACGGCACCTGCAGCTGGACGACCGGTGCGGTCAGGTTCACGCCCATCAGCTGGTTGGATTTATAGTTGCAGTATCGGCCAATGACGAAATGAACGACGCCCTGGCATGCCAACCAGGCGAGCGCCGCCATCGGGAACACCACGAGCTGGTGCAGCTCGCCGAAGGCGGTGGTCATGACCAGGAAAGAAAGTCCGCCGATCGGCACGGTCAGCGCCATGCCTTGCAGCACGCTGCCGGTCACCACTCCCCTGCGCATCGTCACGTTATTCAGCGCAAAGGTGAACGCGCCGGCAGCAGCGTAAAGGACCCCGAGCAATGACTTCCCCTCGAAGACTTATTGTTTCCCTGGTTTGTCACAAAACCTTCGTCAAACCGTCATGGCCATTTTCGATTTCCCCAAGCGGGCAGGGGCGAGAAGTTCGAGCCGATTGGGTCTTTACCTGAAGATCAGCGCCGCTTGTGCTCGCCGATGCGGGTGGCGGTCGACGGGTCGTTGCGGTCGTCGCGCCAGGTCGGGTGATTGAAGTGGAGCACGAAATCGCCGTTGTACGAGACAACCGCGCGATCGATGGTCAGCGTGCCGATCCGCATCCAGTCGCGAAAAGTCCGTCGCTGAAAGAAATTCGGTCCGCGGGTCGACCCGGTATCGGTGACGTCGATGTGAAATTTGATCGTGCGCTTTGGCATCGGGTCGCCGGGGTCGTAGATCTGCGCCATGATCTCGTCGCGGAAATCCAATGCTTCGCCCGGTATCCTCGGCTGGGCCGGATCGACGACCAGGCGCATGAACGCCGGCGCGCGCGTCGGCTCGCCGGCGGGTTTGCCGAGTTCGGCGATCTGGTAAAGCTGGCGCGCGGTCGGCTCCTTGTCGGTCTGATTGAACAACAGGGCCTCGACGCCGAGGATCGGCGCGCCGAGCCCGCGGCGCCACAGGCTGGTATTGGGCGCGTTGCGCAGTTCGGCGTCGTTGATGAAGGCGGTATGGTCGCCGCCCAGATCCTGCTGGGTGATAAAGCTCGCCGTCGGCAATGGCTCGGCATGGTCGGGGTCGGTCGTCGGAAACAATTTGCCGACCATCGACAACGAGCGGCCATGCCCGCGCCGCGTCTCGGTGCAGCAGGTCGAATACCGGGCGACGACCAGCGCGCGGCTGTCTTTGCGGAAATAGCCGGTGTATGGCGGATCGGCGACGATGTCCCAAACCCCGATCAGGCACACGCCATTGGGATGAATGATCCGGCGGAAGCCCCGGCGATCATCGCCCCAGCGCAAATCGGCGCGGGAGTTGACGGCCCGGGCGACAGCCTGGCGAAAGAAAAACGGCCGACCGGGTCGCAGCGCGCCCCGGAGAACGCCCGCGAGCGTCACCGCGTAGACCGGCAACGCCGGCTCGCCCGCCCCGCCCCAGACTTTCTGGTATGGGTCGGCAAAGATGGCGTCGCGGACTTCCGAGAACCGCGACCCGCGATAGCCGCGGTCTTCTTCGGTTACCTGCTCGGCCCCGAAACCTTCCGGTTCCACAACTGTGCCCGTTCGCCGTGATGCGGCAGCACGTCATTTAAGCGCATCGGATACGACCGAGTTGATGCACCGACCTGTTGCGGCTATTCGGGCAGTGACGCCGCACCCGGCGGGACCGGCACCTCAAACACGTTGAGCGTCACCGACACGAACGAATAATAGCCGATCAGCCCGGTCAGATCGACGAGGCCGCGTTCGCCAAAGCGCGCCTTGACCCGGTCGACGATCGCGTCGTCGACACGGTGGTCGCGGTAGAAGCTGTTGCAGAAATCGTAGACGAGCCGGTCGTCGGGATCGGACAGCGCCGGTTCGCGCCGCTCGGCGATGGCGTCGATGATGTCCTGCCCGATGCCCGCCTGGCGCGCAAGCCGGGCATGTGCGGACCATTCGAATTGCGCGGTCCAGTAGCGCGCCGTGACCAGGATCGCAATCTCGGTCAGCCGCGGCGAAAACCCGGTGGCGAAACGGACATGGGCGCCGAGCTTATGGGCATGGTCGGCGAGGCCGGGGCTGTTGAGCCAGACATGCGCCGGCGGCGGCACCGAACCGCGCGGCCCGGCGACGATTTCGGTCCAGACCCGCCGCTGCGCCTCGTCCAGCTCGCTCTCTTTGAGCTCGCGGTATCGGCTCATTCTCTGCTCCTGCCTCAGCGCAGCCGCGGCTGCACCTTTTCGCACAACAGCTGCATCGAGCGCATCACCCGCTCATGCGGGATCAGCCCGCCGGTGTTGAGTTCGGCGAGAATGCCGGCGAGGCCGAGCTGGTCTCTTATACTCGCGAGATTGTCGGCCACCATTTCCGGGGTGCCGACAATGGCGCGCCCGCGCCGCGCCTCGTCCCAAGTCATCGTTTGCAGCCTTTGGGCGCCCGCGATCCGCCGGGTGGCGTCGAAGATTCCGGGACGGGTGGCCGACTTTTCAAGTCGCGCCCCTAAATATCGATAGAAATTCATCAGGGTCTCTTGCGGATCGGTCAGCGCCTTTTCAAGGGTGTCGCCGACATAGACCGGTGCGCGCAGATAGACTTCGCCGTTTCCGGGATGCCCGGCCGCCTTCCAGGCCTCGCGATAGATCCCGACATTGGGCAGGACTTCGTCGAATGTGCCTTGCCGCGCGCCGACAAAGATCGCGTAACCCTGCCGGCCGGCGGAAATGAACGTGTCTGCACGATTGGCAGCGATCCGGATCGGCGGATGCGGCTTGTGGTACGGCTTTGGAACGATGCACACATTTTCGTAATTGTAGAATTTTCCGGCGAACGAGAACGTCTCGTCCGTCCAGGCGCGTTTGACGATTTCGAGCACCTCGGCAAAACGCTCCGGGCTCTCCCCGTAAGGTATGCCGTAGGCCTCGTAGGCGCGCGGAAAGCCGCTGCGACCGACTCCGAACACCAGGCGTCCGCGGCTGATGTGGTCGACGGTTGCGGCGTCTTCGGCGAGCCGCAATGGCTGGCACAGCGGCAGTACCTGAACCCCGGTGCCGATCTTGATGTTCTTGGTACGGGCGGCGATCGCGCTGGCGATGGTCATCGGCACCGAGCAGACCGACCGCTCGGGCGCCATATGGATCTCGGCGAGCCAGATCGCGTCAAGCCCCCAACGCTCGGCAGCGTCGACCTGCTCGAACGCCGTGGAAAAGGCCTCGGCCTCGCTCTGCCCCGGGCGCCGCTGGAACTCGTGAAATACGCCGAATTCGAATGACATTGTCGCTGCTCCTCTCACACCATCACTTGCCGGCAAGGGCGAACGCGGGTTCGTCGCTGAACGCCGGCATGATCTCGCGGGCAAAGCGTCGAATATTCTCGCGCGAGCCGCCGAAATTGATGATCACGTATTCGACGCCGCCCGCACGCAGCCTTTCGAGCTTGCGCATGATCTCGTCGGGCGTGCCGAACAGCGCGCTTTCGGCACTCTCGTAGCGCGCTGTTTTTTCGTCATCCAACCGGTAGCGGTCGCGCGTTTCGTTGCCCGGGCGGCGGGCCAGCGCATTGACGCGCATATGGCCTTGATATCGGCGTTCGACAGCGGCCTCCTTGTCGGCGGCGTCTTTGGCGAAATGCACCGCGCGGGCGACCGCGACCTCCAGCGGGTTGAAGCGGCGGCCCCGCGCCTCGACCTCTTCTCTGAACTGCGCGACCTGTTCGAGGATTTCCTCGGCAAGCGAGTGCTGGCCCAAGAGCATGTTGTAGCCGCGCTCGGCGACCTGTCGCACCGAATTGGCGCTGCCCGCCCCCATCCAGAACGGCGGATGCGGCTTTTGCGCGGCCGGCGGCTCAACGACGATCTCGTCAAATCGCCAATATTTGCCGCGATGCGAGAACGGTGTTTCCGAGACAAAGGCCTTGGTGACCACGTCGAGCACTTCCTCAAAGCGCTCGTCGGCCTCCTCCATCGGCACGCAGAAACCGGCGAACTCGTTCCAGCGATAGCCCTTGCCGATGCCGAAATCGAGGCGCCCGCCGGACAGCAGGTCGAGGGTCGCGGCCTGCTCGGCGAGCAATACCGGGTTGTGCCACGGCAACACCAGAACGGCGGTGCCGAGGCGCAGATGCCGGGTGCGGGCGCCGAGCCAGGTCAGCAGATTGAGGCTCGCCGATACCTGGCCGAAGCCGGTGAAATGATGCTCGACCAGGAAGGTGCTGTAGTAGCCCAGCGCCTCGGCTTCGACATTGTTGTCGATAAAATCGCGAAAACCCTGGCTGCTGTCGGTATCCGGACCGGCTCGTCTCGCTTGTGCGCTGCCGAACAATCCGAA
>CAVPBN010000027.1:0-30600 GCA_963701815.1 uncultured Alphaproteobacteria bacterium | reverse complement strand
GAGGCCGAGGCCGCGCGGATGGCGGCAGCCGAATGATGTGAGGCGGCGCGACCTCCTGGCGCCGGCGCGGCGGTGATGTTGCTCCGCCGCGATAGCGCAGCGGCCCGCCAAGCGGCGGCTGATCGCGACTCTGTCGCTCGGGTCAACGGCCTCCAGGGAGCGCTGATCGAGACCTTCCGTCAGGCGGCTCGGCGCTCTCGGCTACGGCGACGATAAAATCATGGTCGAGAGCCGCTGTCCATCGACCTGAAGACTGCCCAGGCGCTCGGCCTTTACCGTGCCACCAACTGCTGCTGGCGCAGGCCGACAAAGTGATCGAGTAGGGCGCCCAAAAAACGGCTGCCCGTTGCGCCGCGTTGCCCTCTCGTCGCCGCCGGGCGCTTCGGTGAGGGCACAATCGAGATAAGAAAAGCAATCTTGACCGGCTTCGGCCGGCCAAGGATCAAGGGAGCCCGCATGGCAAGCCGGCCGGGTTCATGGAGGGTGGAGTGCGCCGGCCGCGGCTATGACAAGCCGGCCCCGACGCCGTCATCGTCCAGCCCAGTCTTGCGATCAAACAGACCGCCGAACTGGCGCTGAACCACCGTATCCCGGCCGTTTCCGCTGCCTTCGCGAGTTCGCCGAGGAGGAGTGGCCTGATGGCCTATTCGACCGCGGAGGCCGACATGTACCGCCGGACCTGCCGGCATGGGGGCTTGACCGCATCGGAACCGCCTCCCAGATTTATGGTGTGTTCCAAATGGGGAGGCTCAATGTTCAAACTGGCGGAGCGGCACGCCGCGACCGAGGGCGTCTTTTGCGGGGAGGACGGGGTTTGGCTCGGCCCGGCGCCGCTGATCGAGCGGAGCGGAGCTGGCGGCTACCGGGTTCGCTCCGGCGACCAGATCGAGGCGCTGCTTGGAGCCGCCTATGCCGAGCCGCCCGAGGCGGCAGGGTGCATTGGCGGATTGCACCGGGTGGCGGCCTACCTCGCCGAAGGCAATCTGCCGTTGGCGATGATCGCGGCGGTGCGGTTGCGGCTCGGCGAGATCGCCGAGGATCGGATCGAGCGGCTCGCCCGGGCCGATTTTCTGCTCAAGGCCAATTTCAACCCGGACGAACCGCGCGACGACCGCGGCCGCTGGACCGACGACGTCGCGGGCGATTTCATCCTCGACGATCCGGGCGAGGAGGGCAGCGCCGGCAGCCCCCGCCGCCGCGGCGGCAGGCCCAGCCGTCCCGCGCGCCTGGGAGCACTACCCTAACGCCGATTTCCGCAACCGCCTCGCGATCGCCGAAGGATCGGCGAAGCACCAGAATTTCGGCTACGACGAAGTAAACAACAGCAACAATCCCAATCTAATCGCGCTGGGCCGCTATCAGCTGACGCCGGTTGCTCTCAGGGCGGCGGGCATGATGGATCGTGCTGGGGGATGGACCGGAAAATACGGCGTCCATTCTCGCGCGGCCTTCCTGGCTGATCCCGAAGCGCAAGAACAGGCGCTCTCCGACTACCTCCACGATCTCGAACGGCAGCTACGCGCCAACGGCGCCTTCGCTGATATCGGAGAGACCATCGACGGCTTGAGTGCGCGCTTCCCGGTGACGCACGCCGGCATCCTCGCCGCCGCGCATCGGGAGGGAGCCGGTGCGACTGTCGATTATCTCAATCGTGTTAAAGCCAACGCTTCACCAGCGAACGACTTCACCTGAAACCCGCGGACCGTCCGGTCGAAACCCGTCTGCGTACCTTCTCGGCTGCGCGCTATGAGTGATTTTTTCGGTCACGGGGTCAACCGGTTGTTGATCGGGGCAATGCTCTCAGCCTGCACCCTCTCGCTCGCTAATGCGAAGATGCTCAGCTTCTCAAAAAGGAAGAGCGCGGATCAAGTATATTGTCTGCAGCAAGCACTACGCGGAAGCAGTTGGCAGAGTTATCCCAATCTCCTTGCGGAGATGGTCAAGGTGGCATCGGCTGCTTCTACTATCCTGAATAAGAAGGGACGACCAGATTACGTCTATGTGCTAGAAGACGGAACCGAGTGGTGTGGCACGGCAGGATGCAAGCTGCTGATCGCAGAAAGGGGGCGCGATGGAGCTTGCCGCCTGCTTTACGACGGCATGGGCGACAAGAGCTTCACTGTGCTGCACCGCCGCGATCACGGTTATCGCCGCATCTACGCGCCGTGCGAGGCGCGGTTCGACGGCCAGCAGTATCAGCAGCTCCAGGTGGATGCCCGAACCTCGATATCCATCATTAGCAGAGATGAAGGTCCGAAAGGAGCATTACTTCGTAGGGGTTTTGGCGGCGCGTAGGGAGAATGGCGGATTATTTTCAGGCTGAGGTCAGGTAATCGGCCGATGGTTTCTCAGCACATTTTTGCCGGCAGGCATGTTCCCGCTGCTCGCGGCGCGGGCGCAGCAGAAGACGATGCCGGTGATCGGCTTTCTGAGCGGCACCTCCGCGGTGTTTTAGGCACCGTTTGTCTCTACTTCGCGAAGCGCTCGGCCAGGCCGGCTGTGTCGAAGGGCGGAACGTTGCAATCGAATACCGCTGGGCGGAGGGCGCCTTCGACCGCTTGCCGGCGATGGCACAAGATCTGGCCCGACGCCATGTCGATGTGATCGTGACGAGCGGCAGCACGCTCGCGGCGCTGGCGGCACAGCATGTCGCTGGGCTCCTGATCGGCAACGACGCCTTTTTCAACAGCCGGCGCGAGCAGTTCATCGCCCTGGCGGCGCGCTATGGCATTCCGGCGAGCTACGAAAGCAAGCGGCGGTGCGGGCCGGCGGGCTGACCAGCTATGGCGCGAGCTTTGTTGCGATATATCGCCAGCTCGGCCTCTATACCGCAAAGGTGATCGAGGGCGTGAAGCCGGCCGACCTGCCGGTCATCGAGCCGGCTAAATTCGAGCTGGCGATCAACCTGAAAACCGCGAGCGCGCTCGGCCTCGCGGTCCCGCCGTCGCTCCTCGCCCGCGCCGACGAGATCGTCGAATGAGACGCCGACCTTAGCGATTGCGACGGTGCAGCAGCCGAAAACGAGGAACCTGGCCCAGCTGGTGAAAACCCGGGTTCTCGGAGCGCTGTCGCCCGGAGCCCAAGCGGAGGCCGGCGTGGATCTGCCCCGGCGGAACATGCGCGATCTCGGCTATGCGGCAGGTCGAGGTGGAGCGCCTTCGCGGTTTTGAGATTAACGACCAACTGGAACCGGGTCGGCCGCTTGACCGGACCGCTGGGTTTGGCGCCCTTGAGGAGCTTATCAACCAGGCCCGCCGCAATCGTTTTTGCTCCGGGTTGGTGAAACCAGCGAATGAGGCGCCGGCTTACCGGCATTGATGCCGACCGCGAAATCGGGCAACATCAATATAAGTCAGCAACATTGACCGGGGTGATTCGGACAAACGCCAGGGACCGAAATATGGGTAGACCGACCGGTTTTCTCGAAATCGAGCGCCGCGACCGGCCCTATGAAAAGCCGGATATCCGCCGGCGCAGCTGGAGCGAGTTCGTCAAGCCCCTGCCCGGCCCGGAGACGCGCAAGCAGGCGGCGCGCTGCATGGATTGCGGCATCCCGTTCTGTCATGACGGCTGCCCGGTCAACAATCTGATCCCAGACTGGAACAATCTGGTCTATCGCGACCAGTGGCAGGCGGCGCTCAAAGTCCTGCATTCGACCAACAACTTTCCGGAATTCACCGGCCGCGTCTGCCCGGCGCCGTGCGAGGCGGCCTGCACGCTGAACATCGACGACAACCCGGTGACGATCAAAACCATCGAATGCGCGATCGTCGATCGCGGCTGGCAGGAGGGCTGGATCGAGCCGGCCGCGCCGGTGCGGCGGACCGGCAAGCATGTCGCCGTGGTCGGCTCGGGTCCGGCCGGGCTCGCCTGCTCGCAGCAATTGGCGCGCGCCGGCCACCGGGTGACGCTGTTCGAAAAGGCCGATCGCACCGGCGGATTGCTGCGCTACGGCATCCCCGATTTCAAGATGGAAAAGCGGCTGATCGACCGCCGGGTGGCGCAGATGGAGGCCGAGGGCGTCGCCTTCCGCACCGGGGTCGAGATCGGCGTCGATGTCGCGATGGCCTCGCTGCTCGCGGAGTTCGACGCGGTGGCGATGACCGGCGGCGCCGAACTGCCGCGCGACCTCGAAGTGCCGGGCCGCGACCTCGACGGCATCCATTTCGCGATGGACTTCCTGCCGCAGCAGAACAAGCGCAACGCCGGCGACAGCGAGGAGCGGGCCGCACCCCGCGGCACGATCACCGCCGCCGGCAAGCATGTCGTCGTGATCGGCGGCGGCGACACCGGGTCCGACTGCATCGGCACCTCGATGCGCCAGGGGGCGGCGTCGATCACCCAGCTCGAAATCCTGCCGCGGCCGCCCGATCACGAAAACAAGGCGCTGACCTGGCCCGACTGGCCGCTGAAATTGCGCACCTCGTCGTCGCAGGAGGAGGGCTGCGAGCGCGACTGGTCGGTGCTGACCAAGCGCGCGGTCGGCGATGGCGCCGGGATCACGGCGCTCGACTGCGTCCGCGTCGAATGGACCAAGGGCCCGGACGGCCGCTGGGCGATGACCGAAATCGCCGGCAGCGCCTTTCCGTTGAAGGCCGATCTGGTATTGCTGGCGATGGGGTTTCTCGGCCCGCTCAAAACCGGCATGGTCGAGCAGTCGGGCGCCGCACTCGACCCGCGCGGCAATGTCCGCGCCGACACGGTCGACTACCGGACCTCGGTCGCCAAGCTCTTTGCCGCCGGCGACATGCGCCGCGGCCAGTCGCTGGTCGTCTGGGCGATCCGCGAAGGCCGCCAATGCGCCCGCGCGATCGACGAATTCCTGATGGGAACGAGCCTCTTGCCGCGCTGAGCCCGGCGCCGCCCAAACACTCGAACTTGCCGCCACCGCGATGCAGGTTCGGCGCTCGTCGAGCGCGCGCCCCTTATCGCCCCGGTAAAGCCGCATAATGGGCTTATGGAAAATCGTAGTAAACGTGCGCGCCGGGTCGAAGCCCGGATTGCACTCGTTCAACGCCCTGAACAGAGGTTATTGTATACGGTCATGCCGAAAAGTTCGGCCGCAAATCCGGCGGTTTAACGTGGCTTTAACGCGGGCTTCTCTGGGTCTAGTACTGCCCTATGGCGCAACTTGGATACTGCTCGGCTGCCACAAGATGTCGATCGCCGGCACGCTACGCCAGCATTGCCTCGATACACGCAATGAACCGCTCGGCGGTCGCAATTGCCTGTTGCGCCTGCTCGACGGTCACCTCCGAACCGGGGTCGATCCCATAGTCAGCCATAGCCTTGAGGTCGTAGGTACGGCCGAGGAAGGCGCGCAATTCGAGGTCGAAACGCGGCTCGTCCTTCGTCAGCCGTCCCAGTTCCCGCTGCACGCCGCGATGCCGCTTGATGACAAGGCCGCTGCGCTCGAAGATCAAAGCCTGCGCCGCATGCAGCCCGGCAAGATAGGCTGCGCGGCCCGCCTCGTCGCTATAGCGCAGCACATCAAGCTGGTTTCGCGCCTTGGTGAGAAACTCACGTGCCTTCCGCAGAAACGCCGCGCTCTCCGCTTTCATAACTCCACGCCGCTGGAGCGAATCTCGTGCATCAGCGGCGTGCGCTCGCTGTTATAGGAACCCGCGCGATACGGCATGGCGTGGATGAAGGGGCCATCCTCTTCGACGATGATTTTTGTGCTGAGATCGGCCAGCCGGTTCATTTCCGCAAACCGGTCGGGCATGTCGTGCAGGAACACCGCCACGTCATAGTCCGAATGCTCGTGCGCATCGCCGCGTATGCGGGACCCGAACAGCACCACCCGCTCGAGCCGCTTGCCGTACATCTGATCGAGCGCGGCGCGGAAGCGCTTCAGGACCGGATCGTCGGAAATCTGCATGCGCGCCATTATAGTACAAAGGAGAAAAGCGGGTCGCGTTCGAGGATGGCGGTTCGGTCGGCGTTGCGCACCGTCGACGGTGGGCGATGACGATCGTGGTGCGGCACTCGACCCGCGCGGCAATGTGCACGCCGGCACGACCGACTACCGCACCTCAATCGCCAAGCTCTTTGCAAGGACCTTCGAGTTTTGCACAGGGCTAACGTCCGGGCGAAGCTGGTGCGCTGCTCACGACCGCTCAACTACCCGAGCGGAGGTTACTGCGAGACGCCAACCACAGCGAAAGTGCGGTATTTGGCATATTTCTCGCCAATTTTTCTTACTTGCTCGTAGGCTGGATCATCTCGCCATGCATGAACGGCATCTATGCTTGGATAACGATAGATGACGACCCGTCTTGGCGGCTGACCATCGACGGCAACGATCGGATTTCCGCTTCCGGCCGCACCGCCCGCCGCGACCAACTGCCCGCCATGTTCTTTGATGATTTCTCGGGCCTTCGGGAGATACTCCTTAGCGTATCCCTCCGGGTTCGTTACTTCGATCTCCCCAATGAAATAAACGGGCGGTTTCGCCTGCGCGTGAAGCTCTTCCACGGCAGCGGCGCCAATCGCCATGCTGGCCAGCAATGCGGCGGCTATACCAAATCGCGATTTCATAAGCCCCTCCTCCGGATTCGTGGAGCGCGATTATACACAAAAGGCGTCACCCGCCGCTTTTCGCATCGGCCATAGCACCCGCGCGTCAGGTGCTCGCCATTTCCGAGGGGCAACTCGTCGCTATGCGTGCGCGGAGCTTAATTTGAGCTGAATAATATGTGATTGGGCGTCCGGGCCGGCGGTCATAGCCGAGCGAAAGGGAAACCAACTTATGTTCCGCTTCAAGACACTCTTCATGGCGCTGGCGCTCTCAATGCTGTCCGGTTCGGATATTGTTTAATTTGGCGATTGTAGTGAAGCACCGGTACCCCGTGGCGGGCTCGACCCGTGGGCCGTCAGCCCACGGACTTTGTTCCGTGGGCACCCACGTCTTTTTCTTGCAAGACCCCTCCATTGCAAGACGTGGACGGCCGGGTCGAGCCCGGCCGAGGGGGGATGTGATCCTAAGCATTTGAAGATCATCGTAAATCTGAACCGGAGAGCAATGTGGCGCTCTGGCTGATCGCCCCCATGTGCGCCCATGCGGCAAACTTCTGCGTTGCGGTGAATGGCGGCTTTGGTAGTGGCGGCGCGTCCACAAGCCGGTGTTTTCACGGAACGCCTTCCGTGCGATGCTCGCCCGCATCAAATCGGATATAGGATGACCCGGTAATGGAAGAAAAGCCGCTGTTGTCGCCGATGTTTGCGCCGCGCGTTGCGTTCCGGCCAAGTAAACATCGCCGCTATTCATCAGAGCCGTGGTTCGCGCAGCTTGCGGCGTGTCACGGGCGTGACGTTTATGTCGCCTTCGTGCGCGCGGGCCTGCGCGAGGTCGTAGGCCATTTGGAGCCGCAGCCACGTTTCCGCGCCGCCGCCGAATGCCTTGTCGAGTCGCAGCGCCATATCCGCCGAAATGCCGCTCTTGCCGTTGACCAGATTGTTGAGAGTTGCGCGTGACGCCCAAAATCTCGGCGGTCTCGGTGATCGTAAGGTCGAGCGGTTCAATGCAGTCGTGCCGCACGGAAAGGCCGGGATGCGGCGGGTTCTTCATGATCATGATGTGCCTCCTGTCGGCTAGTGGTAATCGACCAAATCAACATCGGTTGCGTCGCCATGCTCGAAGCAGAAAATGATCCGCCAGTTGGCACGTACGGTGATGTTCCAGTAACCGGCGAGGTCGCCTTTCAGCGGGTGCAGCCGGAAACCCGGCACGTCGAGTTGTTCGGGCCGTGTCGCCACGTCGAGCCGCGCCAGCATGCGGGCGATTTTGTCCGCGTGTTCCGGGTTCACCTCGCGCCGGTCGCCGTCTTCGTAAAGTCGTCTGAGGCCGCGATGTCGAAAGTGCCGGATGATCACCAGATTATATAGTGACAATTGTCACTTGTCTATCATTTTTCGTTTCAGGCAGTTTGTCGGCACACGCTTTTTCACCCAAAAATCAGTACCTTAGAGGCTGCGGTCGAGCAACGCGATCCGTCGGCATGTGGGCAGCGTCGACAAAAAGTGGGCGATCAGGATCGTGGTACGGTCGCGCATTAGCGGATCGAAGGCGCCCACGCAGCCGCGCCTCGCTGAGGGCGATCGATCATCGGCGAATGAAGCCGCGACCGCGGTCAGATGCCCGCGCGCTGCGTAGTCGAGAATGCGTCGGTCGCGGGTCATCAGCGCGGCATTGCTCACTCGCGCCGTGGCGACGATCAGCCGATCGGCCGGGTCGCGATGAAATGTCTCGGGCAGGCAGCACGCTTCAACCGCGATCCTCGGCACCAGCGGCTCGATCGACAACCCAACGGCTGACACAGCGCCCTCCATCCATTGAGCCAAGGGCTGGCCCAATTCGATGCGGCCACGCGACGCCAGGAGCGCAGCTTCCCAAACCGAAATCGCCGAAATTCTAAGCTGACCAGAGGCTGCCGCACGGTTGATCGCGGTTTGGTCGCTAATTGCCAACTCGGCGTTTGCCAGCATGAACCAGACCCATATATGCGTATCCAACAACAGCAAATGTGTTTCAGACGTTGTCGGCATCGCCGCTCCACTCTAAATCATCTATCGGCTCGATGATGTCGCCGCAAATCTTGGCCGTTCCGGCCATATACCCGAAGAGATCTATCGGTCCGCTCTCTATCGGCACCAGCTTGGCGACCGGCTTGCCCCGTTTGGTGATGACGATCGGGCGGCGTTGTTGCGCCACCTCGTCCATCAGCCGCAGGCAGTCGGCCTTGAAACTCGCCGCCGCGATATGGCGCAATTCGCTGTCCATAATTCGACGTCCATGGTCATTTGTGATTGACCATATGTGATCGAACAGTTTCCGCGCAAGCCGCGGGCGTTGCTATGATGCATGGCCTTTTGGCGAGGGCATGACCTTATTTGGCGAGGGATAGATGCAGGCGCGCGCGAACGGCACCGGGATCGGGCAGCCGGTCAGGAGGCGGGAAGACCGCCGGCTGCTGACCGGCGCCGGCCGGTACAGCGACGATCTCAACCTTCCCGGTCAGGCTTATGCCGTCTTTGTCCGCTCGCCCTATGCCCACGCCCGGATCCGCGCGCTCGACGCCGCCGCCGCGCGCGCCATGCCCGGCGTTTTGGCGGTGCTGACCGCCGAGGAGGCGCAGCGGGACGGACTGAACCCGCTGCCGCATATCAGCAACAGCCACCCGGCCGACATCGTCATCCAGAACCGCGACGGCTCGCCGGTCCGTCGGCCCCGGCAGCAGCCGATCGTCTGGCCCGAGACCTGCCATGTCGGCGAGATCGTCGCGATGGTCGTCGCCGGTTCGGTGGATACGGCCAAGGATGCCGCCGAGCTGGTCGCGATCGACTGGGAGCCGCTGCCCGCCGTCGCGCACGCCCTCGCCGCCGCAGCGGATCACGCCCCGCGCGCCCGGCTCGACAGCGAGAACATCATTCTCGACGGCGAGGTCGGCGACGCGGCCATGACGGCGACGGCGTTCGCCGGCGCCGCGCATGTCGTCAAACTCGACACCTGGGTGCAGCGCGTCTGCGGCGTGCCGATGGAGCCGCGCGCCGCGGTCGGCGAGTACGATCCGGCGAGCGGGCTGCACACCTTGCATGCCGGCGCCGGCGGTGCGGTCAGCCCGCGCCGCGATCTGGCGATCGTGCTCGGCGTGCCGCCCGAGCAGGCGCGCATGGTCATGCACGATGTCGGCGGCAATTTCGGTACGCGCGGCTCGTTCAACGTCGAATTCGCCCTGGTGGTGTGGGCGGCGAAGCGGCTCGGCCGCCCGGTCAAATGGACCTGCGAGCGGCAGGAGGCGTTCGTCTGCGACTACCAGGCGCGCGACCTCGCCTGCAGCGCAGAATTGGCGCTCGACCGTGACGGCAATTTTCTGGCGATGCGCGGCTCGAACCTCGTCAACCAGGGCGCCTATGCGATCGCCTTCGGGTCGCTGAACAAGGGCGTCGAGATCATGTCGAGCATCTATCACGTGCCGGCCGTGCATTTCCGCGCGCGGGCGGCATTGACCAACACCCTGCCGACCCGGCCCTATCGCAGCTCGGGCCGGCCCGAAGTCATGTTCGTCATGGAGCGGCTGATCGACCTCGCGGCGCACCAATCCGGGCTCGACCGCATCGCGTTGCGCCGCCGCAACCTGGTGCCGAGCAGCGCGATGCCGTACACGAACCCGTTCGGCATGGTCTATGACAGCGGCGAGTACCACGCCTGCATGGAGCGGGTGCTGGCGCTCGGCGACTGGGCCGGGTTTCCGGCGCGCCGGGCCGAGGCCAGGGCGCGCGGCAGATGCCGCGGCATCGGCGTCGCCAATTATGTCGACACCGCGACCGGCGCGCCGCGCGAAAGGGCCGAGATCGTGGTCAAGCCGGACGGCGTCGTCGAGATTGCGATCGGCACCGTTTCACAGGGCCAGGGGCACGAGACCAGCTTTGCGCAGCTCGTCACCGAATGGCTGGGGGTGCCGCTCGACAGCGTCCGTCTCGTCACCGGCGACACCGCGCGGGTCTCGGTCGGCGGCGGCGCCCATTCGGGCCGGGCATTGCGGCTCGGCAGCATCGTCATGCTCAACGCCTCGAAGGCGATCATCGAAAAGGGGATGCAGATCGCGGGCCACCTGCTGGAGGCGAATACCGCCGATCTCGAATTCGCCGGCGGCGAGTTCCGGGTCAAAGGCACCGACCGGCGGATCGGCGTATTCGAGGTCGCGGCCGCAGCGGAGCGGCGCGACGACCTGCCCGACGAGTTGCGCGGCCCGCTCGGCGCCGAAAGCGACGAGACCGTCAACCTTGCCGCCTTCCCCTACGGCTGCCATGTCTGCGAGGTCGAGATCGACCCCGAGACCGGGGCGCTCGACATCGTCCGCTACGCCGCGGTCGATGATGTCGGGCGCGCGGTCAACCCGATGATCGTGCACGGCCAGGTGCATGGCGGCATCGTCCAGGGGGTCGGCCAGGCGATCCAGGAATATGCCTGTTACGACCCCGACAGCGGGCAGCCGGTGGCCGGCTCGTTTATGGATTATGCGATGCCGCGGGCCGACCGCCTGCCGTTTTTCACGACCGAATTGAGCGAAGTGCCGTCGCCGACCCACCCGCTCGGCATCCGGCCCGGCGGCGAAGGCGGCACGACGCCGGCGCTCGGCGTCGTCGTCAACGCGGTCGTCGATGCACTGGCCGAATTCGGCGTGACGCACATCGAGATGCCGGTAACGTCCGAGCGCGTCTGGCGCGCGATCCACCGCGACGCGAACGGCCGACAGCGCCGCCCAGATCCCGGTTTGGGCCGGACCGAAGGTCGGTCGGCGTCGGCGCCTATTGGCCGCCTCGGGACTGGTTGACGATCAGCCCCCGGCGAGACCCGCAGCGGCGCCGATCCCGGCCCCGAGAGCGGCGTTTCCGGCCAGCGCACCGATGATGGCGCCGCCGCCGGCGCCGATCGCCGTGCCGGTGACCGCACGCTGCTGACCGGGGGTCATGTCGGAACAGCCGGCCAGCGGCAGCGACGCCGCGACGGCCGCCAATATCAGCTTTTTCATCGCGCCCTCCGTTTCCCCGCCGGTGCTGCCGGACACGGATATTTGCCGGCCAGATAGACGAATACGCCGTCGATGGCCGGCATTTGCAGCCGTGCGGGCTGTTCGTTGGCCCAGGCGACAAAGCTTTTCAGCTCGTCGATACGGGGCGGTCGCTGCGAGGGCAGGCAAAACAATTTGCGGGCCCGCCGCTGCGACTCGTGCGCCTCTTCGACGACGACCGCACCCTCGGCAAAACCATGGCAGAAGCCCATCGCAACCGCCCTCTGCGGATCGTCTTCGGCCGGTGTGCAGATTGCGATCAGGTCGCCGACCGTGTGCGGCGGAAATTGCGCCTGGGTAACCGCCGCCGGCGCCCCCTGCACCGCGATTGCGGCGACCGCCGCGCCGAGCGCCAAAGCCCGAAATCTCATTTGCTGTCCCTCCTCGCGCTTCCCTACGGTTTCGTCCCAGTGTCCCAGTTCTGAAGTTCATATACTACAAAAAGCCGTCATTGCCTGGCGACCGCAGGTCAACGAAGCAATCTGGTACCGATTGCGTCTCCTTCTGCCCGATATTGCTTCGCCGCGCCCGCAATGACAGCGGCGAGTTCATGCAACAAACTTTGGGACCGGGACATCAGCCGTTTGGGGCGGTGTCGGGCGGGATTTCTCAGCCGCGGGTCGGGTCGGAGATCGGCCGGCCGCGCCCGGCGGCATGCCTCAAATATAGACGCCGCGCATGCCGCCTTCGGGGTAGCGGGTGCCGGCGGCGGCGCCGATCGGGATGACGGTCGAGATCCGGTCCAGCTCGGCCGGGGTAAGGCGGACTTGAAGCGCGCCGAGATTTTCTTCGAGCCGGCCGATCTGTTTGGTGCCGGGGATCGGGATCACGTCCGGCCCCTGCGCCGACAGCCAGGCGAGGCAGAGTTGTGCTGGGGTGCAGTCTTTCTCTGTCGCGATCGCCTCGATATCGGCGACCAGAGCGCGGTTCTTGGCAAAGTTGTCGCCCATAAAGCGCGGATGACGGCCGCGGGTGTCGCCCTCGGCCAGATTGTCGAAATCCGGGACGACGCCCGCAAGCAGGCTGCGGCCGAGCGGGGCATAGGCGACAAAGGCGATGCCGAGGTCGCGGGTCAGCTCGCGGGTCTCGGTCGCCTCTTCGCGGTACAACAACGAAAATTCGCTTTGCACCGCGGCGATCGGGTGGGTCGCGTGGGCGCGGCGAATCCGCTCCGGTCGCGCTTCGCACAGCCCGAGCCAGCGGACCTTGCCCTGCTCGACCAGCCGCGCCATGGCGCCCACCGTCTCCTCGACCGGCACCGCCGGATCGACCCGGTGCTGGTAATAGAGGTCGATGACCTCGACCCCGAGCCGCTTGAGGCTCGCCTCGCAGGCCTGGGCGATATAGGCCGGGCTGCCGTCGACGCCGTTGGCGCCGCCGGCCGCCGGGTCTGGCCGAATTTCGAGGCGATCAGCACCTTGTCGCGCCGGCCGCGCAACGCCCGGCCGAGCAATTCCTCGTTTTGGCCCAGCCGTACATGTCCGAGCTGTCGAGGTGGTCGATGCCGAGTTCGATCGCCCGATGGACCAGCGCAACCCCGCCGGCGTCGTCGCTTTTGCCGTAGACGCCCGACAGCGACATGCAGCCGAGGCCGATCGCCGAGACCTCCGGTCCGACCCTGCCGAGTTTGCGCCGCTCTGTGACCGCCATGCCGCTCATCAATTGCTCCGACCTGCTAAAGCTTGGTGACGCGCTCCAATACAAGCGTATGATCGCCGCCGCAATCCAGCCGAGGGAGGATTTGATGACAGATACGCATGTATACGCCGGCGCGGCGCGGTCGATGGGCGGGACCCTCGGCGGCGTCTTCCGCCAGACCGTCGGCGACAGCGGATGGGAGCATCTGACCGGCGGGCTGCCGGAAGGGACCGAGGTGCATGCGATCACGGTGCATCCGGAACACCCGGATACCGTCTATATCGGCACCACCAAGGGCACCTATCGCAGCACCAACCGGGGCTCCCGCTGGCAGCGGCTCAGCCTGCCCGATCCGGAGGCCGACATCTGGTCGGTCTGCATCCATCCGAAAAACCCGCGCATCGTTTATGCCGGCGCCACCCCGCCCGGGGTTTACCGCAGCGACGACGGCGGCGACACCTGGCGCAAGATGGCCGATCCGGGCCTGCCCGACCGGGTCATCATGGCGTTCGCGTGCCGGGTCATGCGGCTCGATATCGACCCCAATTCGCCCGACAACGTCTATGCGACGCTCGAGGCCAACGGGGCGATGCGCAGCCGCAACGGCGGCGAGAGCTGGGAAGACTGCACCGCCGATCTGATCCGCTTTTGCGAGCAACCGAAATATCGGAGCCGGATCGGCAGCCAGACCGAGATCGAGGGCATGCTCGACGGCCATGCGCTGGCCTGCAGCGCCGCCGCGCCCGGCACCGTGTTTCTCGCCAACCGCATGGGCCTCTTCCGCAGCGACAATCGCGGCGAGACCTGGCAGGACATCGAGATCGACCGGTTCTCGCCGCTGACCTATGGCCGGGACATCCGGGTCTCGCCGCATGACCCCAAGGTGCTCTATGCCTGCCTCAGCCCGGCGGCGCGCAGCACCGACGGCTCGATCTACCGTTCCGACGATGTCGGCCGGACCTGGAAGCGGTTCGATCACGGCATCAAGGCCGAGGCGACGATGATGGGCGTCGGCGTGCACCCGCACGACCCGAACCAGGTCTATGGCGTGTCGCGGTTCGGCCAGGTCTTCGGCACCCAGGACGGCGGCAAAAGCTGGCACGAGCATCGGCTCCCCGAGGGGGTGCGCGACGTCTACGCCGTCGCCTGCGGATGAAGTGAGCGCCGCCCTCGGCGATCTGTTCGCCGACCCGCCGATCGGCGGGTCGGTCGAGCGGCTCGGCGAAGGCGCCTGGACATTGCGCGGCTTCGCCCGCGGCGAAGCGGCGGCGCTGGCCGCGGCAGTCGATGAGATCGCCGCCGAGGCGCCGTTCCGCCGGATGGTCACGCCCGGCGGCCGGCAGATGTCGGTGGCGATGACCAATTGCGGCAGGGCCGGCTGGGTGACCGATCGCACCGGTTATCGCTACCAGTCGATCGACCCCATGACCGGCCGCGATTGGCCGGCGATGCCCCGATTGTTTCGGTCGCTGGCGGAGCGGGCAGCAGCGGCGGCCGGGTTCGCCGGCTTCATGCCCGATGCATGTCTGATCAATCGCTACGAGCCAGGTGCGCGGCTGTCATTGCACCGCGACGAGGATGAGCGCGACTATGGCGCACCGATCGTTTCGGTTTCGCTCGGCGTGCCGGCCGTGTTCCTGTGGGGCGGCGATCGTCGCAGCGATCGGCCGCGGCGGATCAGCCTCGAGAGCGGCGATGTCGTCGTCTGGGGCGGCCCGGCCCGCCTCGCCTATCACGGCGTGGCGCCGCTCGTCGATTCAAACCATCCGCTGACCGGCCGTAGCCGGTTCAATCTGACATTGCGCAAAGCGTTTTGACCGGGCGGCATCGGCGCGCCGCGGCGCTCAAGAGTCGGCGCGCCTCGGGAATTTGCGGAAGCACAGACCGAATTCTTACCCGACGCGCAATTTGAGGCCTCTTCGGGCCGGCGCCGCGACCGGCTCGGCGGCAACCCGATATTCGAATATCGGGATCTCGGCCGAAATCCCCTTGATCTTTTCGGAGCCGATCAGGTGCAGCCGGTCTTCGGATTGGGCGAGCGCCTGGGCGACATCGCCGGAGATCGCGCAAGGAACGTGGTGCGCCTTTGCCGCTTCCTCCATTCGCGAGGCGATGTTGATCGTGATCCCGTAGATGCCGATCGACCGTTTGGTATCGCCCTGCTCGCTGACGACGACATCGCCGCCGTGAACCCCAATGCGGAACGTCGGGGCGACGCCGAATTGTCGTTGGTAGCGCTCCTGTTCGCGCCTGACATTCGCGAATATCGCGTCGATCGCCCGTAGGATCGTACTTCCTCGAACCGCCTCCTGCCAGTTCCACAGCGCGATCAACCCGTCGCCTTTATAGAGATAAATCTCGCCGCCGTGGTCGGTGATCGGCCTGGAGATGTCGAACAGGAACTTGCCGACCAGCGCCTTTATCTGCATATCGCCGAGCCGCTCGGCCAAGCCGGTCGAAATCGTTGATATCGAGAAAAACGATCACCTTTTTTTCGATCACCGGGCGATGATAGGTGCCGATCATCAAGTGAAACAAGGTGTCGATGCCGATGAAGTGAACGGCCCGCATCACCACGATGCCGAAGACGGCAATGGCGATCACCTGCGGCAGCGCCAGGACCAGACGGCCGTACGGGACCGGCGAGTTATACACCCCGCGCAGCAGCAGATGGGCCATGTTGGAAGCGGCAATGAACAAACATGCTACAACGATTGTGTAAATAGTAATCGATCGTAGCGGGTGGATGTTGCGAAACCAGCGGCCGCGGGCGCTCTGTACATAAAACTGTTCGAACAGGCCCACGCCGACGCCGACGAATACGCCGTCGAGAACGCCAAAGACGACCTGACGACCGTGCAACAGAGCGAGCAGTCCGGTGAGCACCGCAAAAATGATGACCACCAGCACGATCGAGGCCAGCTTCCTGCGGGTGGAAATCGACAGCCCGACATGGGTCAAGCCCATGACGGCGCCATCGCAATCGGTCGGGCGAACGGTTTCAGCCGCAAGCGATCATGCCCTCACAGCAGGCAAACGCTCTATCTGAGCACCATACGCACAAAGAACAAGTACTGTGTCCAAGACCGCCCCGGCTGACTTGGCAAAAGCCGAAAAACCGGGATTTGATGCGAGCTTGAATTCGCCGTGACTGGAGGCGCGATGCCTGGCCAATTGCCCGAAGCCGGAGAGGTCTTTCTCGACCATGTTGCGCATTTTGTGCCGGAGATGGCGCCGGCGGCGCAGGCCTTGGCACGCTGCGGCTTTCGCCTGACGCCGTTCGCCGCCCAGACCAATCGGGCCGACGGCCGGGCGGTGCCGGCAGGCACCGGCAATCGCTGTGCGATGTTTCGCCGTGGCTATGTCGAGATTCTCGCCGCCAGCGGCGAAGACACGCCGCTCGCCCGCCAGCTGGCCGACCGGCTGCGGCGCCATACCGGGCTGCACCTGGCCGCCTTCGGCAGCGCCGATGCCGCGGGCGAGCACGACCGCCTGAAGCTGGCCGGGTTCCCGGTGCTGCCGCTGGTCGACATGCGCCGTCCGGTCGAGACCGAGTTCGGCGACGAGGAGGCGCGGTTCGCGATCGCCCGGATAATGCCGGGCACGATGCCGGAGGGGCGCATCCAGTTCCTGACTCACCATACCCCGCATCTGGTCTGGCCCGAACCCTGTCTCGACCATCCGAACGGGGCGCTGGCCCTGCGCGCGGTGTGGATCGCCGCGGCGGATCCTGCCGAGCCGGCGCAGCGCTTTGCACGCTTCGCCGGCCGGCCGGCGCGCCGGGAGGGCGAGGTCGCGAGCGTCGTGCTCGAACGCGGCGCGGTGCATGTCGCAACCCCGGAATTTCTCGACCGTCGCTTCGGCATCGCCCCCGGACCGCCCCTCCCCTATCTCGCCGGCTGCGAGGTCGAGGTTGCCGACCTCGACCGGCTGCGCGTCGTTCTCGACAGCGCCGATCTCGCCGGCCGGCCGATTGCCGGCGGGTTGGCGGTGCCGTTGCCGGCGGCGATCGGCGGCACGATCTTGTTTTGCGCTTGAACGGGGCTTTTTGACACGCGATTGGGCTGTTTCGCGCACAGCCGGGTTGAGCATTCGATGATTGGCCGGCCCCGCCGAACTGCCGCATTATGACCGCGAGACGGCCAGGCGCAGAGGAGGGTGCGGTGAGGACAATGCCGGCGACGGGCGGGCAGCCATGAGGGTCAGCGTATTGACCACGCTGAGTGCCGGGGGCGGACCCGGCCGCCGCCTGCTGGACGGGCTCGTCGATTACGCGCGCCGGATCGAGAGGAGCGGTTTTCCCGGGTTGTGGGTCACCAATTCGCTCGGCCGCGGCCGCGCCACCCTCGATCCGATGGGCGTTCTGGCCGCCCTTTCGACCGTAACCAAACGCATCGAACTCGGCACCGCGGTATTGCAGGTGCCGTTGCGCCATCCGGTCGAACTCGCCCGCTGCGTGCAGACGGTGCAGGCGTTGTCGGGCGGTCGTCTGCGCCTCGGCGTCGGCAGCGGCTCGACAAAAGCCGATTTCGATCTGCTCGGCGGCGATTACGACCGGCGCTTTGCCACGCTGATGAATTCGCTGGCGGTCATGCGCCGCGCCTGGCGGGGCGAAGAAGTCAACGGCGGCACCTTGTCGCCGTGGCCGGGTTTCGAGGGCGGTCCGCCGATTGTGCTCGGGGCGTGGCGCAATCGGCGCTGGATCACCTATGCGGCGCAGGTGTGCCAGGGCTGGACCGCATCGGGCCGCTACAGCAGCTGGGCCGATCTCGAGCGCGGCATGGAGATCTATCGCAAAGCCGGCGGCACCAACGCGATCCTGGCCAACGTCGCGATCGATCTGGTCGGCCGGCCCGAAACCGGCAATCTCGGCGAGGTCGCCCAGGTTTCGCTGATCGGCCCGCCCGACGAAGCCCGCCGCCGGCTGATGCGGATCGAGCAGCTCGGCTTTGACGAAGTGCTGCTGGTGTCCCCGGTCGGCGCGCTCGACGAGATCGAACGGATGCGGGACTACCTGTAGCGCAGCGCGGCCCGCAGCGACTGCTGCCGATCGGCCTCAATCCGCAACCGCTTTGAAATGTTTGGACAATGCCAGCCCCTGGCGCTGGTAGGACGAGCCGATCGCACTGCCGTAGAGCTTGTCGGGCCGCGCGATCAGCCGCTCGTACATCAGGCGGCCGAGCACCTGCCCGTCCTCGATCAGGAACGGCACCTCGTGCGAGCGCACTTCGAGTACGGCGCGGCTGCCGGCCCCGCCGCTCTGCGCGGTGCCGAACCCCGGATCGAAAAAACCGGCGAAATGCACCCGGAACTCGCCGACAAAGGTGTGATAGGGCAGCATTTCGGCGGCATGGTCGGGCGGCACCACGACGGCCTCGCGCGACGCCAGGATGTAGAAATCATGCGGGTCGAGCACGATCCCGCCCGCCGCACCCGGCGAGCGATCGGCGTAGACCGGCTCCCAGAAGTCGCGGGGGTTGTAGTATTGTATCTGGTCGACATCGATCAGATCGGTGTGGCGGCGCGCCTTGTAGGCGACGATCCCCTGCGCATCGCCGCCGGCGACATCGACGGTGAAGGCGAGCCCGTCGCGGATCGGCTCGCGCGCTGCGGCCTCGCCCGGCGGCAATTCGTAGAGCCCGACCTCGTCATGCAGCCGGCGCAGCGCGGTGTCGCCGAATGCCGGCGAGCCGCGCCGGATGCGCAATTGCACGAGGCTCGACCCGCTGCGCACCAGAATGCTGAACGAGCGCGGCGAGATCTCGGCGTAGAGCGGCCCCTTGTACCCCTCGCGCACCCGGTCGAATTCGGTGCCGTGATCGGTGATGACGCGGGCAAAGACATCGAGCCGGCCGATCGAGCTTTTCGGGTTGGCCAATGCCGAGGTGCGCTTGCGCAGCGCCACCTGCTCGAACAACGGCACGATATAGACGCAGTCCTTTTCGAGCACCGCGCCCCGGGTCAGGTCGATGCGGTGCATCGACAAGAGATCGAGCTTGTCGCGCACGCTCGCCCGCGCTCCGGGCAGAAAGCTCGCCCTGACCCGATAGGCGATCTCGCCGAGCCTCAGATCGAGGCTCGCCGGCTGGATCTGCGCGTCGCCGATCGGCTGCATGGAGGCGATCTCGCGCCCGAGCGCCACCGCCTCGCGCAACATCTGCGACGGCAGCAGCCCGGTCGAGCGATCGGCGTCGGCGGGCTCGGGGGCGGGAAACAGCGCAGCCTCGATCGGCTCGGTCATCGCACGGGTTTCCATTTCAACTCGCCCACCTCCCAGGACAACGACCGGGCGAGGAACATATGGGGCAGTGAGGTCATGCAACAGAAATATGTCCGGAGGATCGCCGGTGCGGATATCGCGATGCTTGCTGCCCAGCCGGCGCCGCAACGGGGTTGAGCAGATCCAAAAATTGGGATCAACTCTCGGATCGAGGTTCGCTGGGTTCTGCGGATTTGGGTCCAGAACCGCTCGGTGCGCGCGTCCGGTCGAGACGCATGCGGGACATTACACAGTGCAAGGGAGAGAGTGCCATGCCGTTTTATCAGAAGGGCGATGTTCGCATCCGCTACGAGGAGGCCGGCTCCGGCTTCCCGCTCTTGGTTACCCCAGGCGGGGGCTTGAACTCGCGCGTCAGCAATTGGCCGACTGCCGTGATCAACGCGATGGACGCCTTCAAAAACGATTTCCGCTGCATCACGATGGACCAGCGCAACGCCAATGGCGGCGAGTCAGCGGGGCCGGTGCCGACCGGGAACGCCTGGGACGCCTTCGCCGACGATCAGCTCGGGCTGATGGACCATCTCGGCATTCGCGAGTTCTTCTACATGGGCTACTGCATCGGCGGCTGCTTTGCCGGCAAGCTCCTCCAGCGGGCGCCCGAGCGTGTCGTCGCCGCCGTGTTTTGCCAGAGCGTCGGGCACCGGCCCGAAGACCCGGAGGTGATGGTCCGGCACAGCACGGACAACTGGCTCCCCGAGTTCCGCGCTCGCCGGCCCGAGGTGTCTCAGGACACGATCGACAAGTACTTCCACAGCCTGTGGCGGGCGCAACCCGATTTTCTCTACAGCGTGTCGCGCGACTTCATCAAAAACTGCCGGACGCCGATCCTCGTCCTGCCGGACGACACGCCGTCGCATCCGCTGCAGACCTCGATCGATGTCGCGTCGCTGGCGCCGAACGCCGCGACCACGGTCTTCCCGTGGCGCGACCCGCCGGAACTGCACGCCAGGACAACCAGCCGGGTGCGCAGCTTCCTGCGCGAACATCAACCGATGCGAGCCGCCGCGCAATAGCAGCCCGTAGGGCGGAACGCCGTGCTGTTCCGCCCTACTCTTTCCCGCCCTTTGCACCGAAGGGGCTGGGATCAGATCGGCTCGCTTGGCCTGGGGTAGCCTGCGTGCAGCGCGTGTTCGCGTGTCAGGAGATTCCTGGGCTTTAGTACTTTCGCTCCTCGGAGCGTGTGAAGGAATTGGTCTGGGCTGGATCGGGGCCGTACGTCCCCGGCCTGCGCCGGGGCAGGCCCTTCGAGATAGCCGCTGCGCGGCTTCCTCAGGGTGAGGATTTTTCTCAATGCCATCAAGGACAACTTCACGCTGAGGAGCGCCCAAGGGGCTCGGGAGCGGGCTTGTCTCCGCCGTCCCTGTGGATCCCTGGGAAGAGCCCAGGGATGACGGATTGGGAGGCGAGGCGGGTGTCGGCGACGCGCTGAAATCCGCTCCCAATCCCGACCTCTCTTCCGGGGGGACGGCCGTCGGGCGATCACAATCCAAGTTCGCTGTGCGAGCCCAGCGGGACAAGCTCGAGGGCGGCATCGTCCGGCTTGCGGTAGATCAGCACCAGATCAGGGCGGATGTGGCAGTCACGGTGGTCACTCCACTCACCGCCGAGGCGGTGATCGAAATAGCGCCGGGGCAACGGTACATCGTTTGCCAGCAGAGTGACGGTTTCGAGCAGTGCGGCATCGAGGCGATTGGCGTGCCGGCCCGATTTCTCCCTCTTGTAATCTCGCCGAAAGCCGCTGGTGTGCTTAACAGTCCGCATTCAGGCTGGCGAGCAGCTCGCCCGGTGGGCCGACCGTTACCAACTCGCCACGCCGCGCCGCCTTCATCGCCTCGATCGTCTCCGCGTTCGGCACCAACGGCTCGAACGGCAACGCCTTCTCCTTCGCGATCCGCACCATCATCAGGCGAAACGCGTCGGACACCGTGAGGCCGATCGCCTTCAATACGGCCGCGGCTTCGGTCTTTGTCTGTTCGTCGATGCGAGCGCGAACAATAGCATTTGCGGTCATGTTGAACTCCTCTGAGGTACAATGTAGCGCAGCGGCGTTGAAGGTAAAGGTGAGCGATCATAAGGCGGAATAGTGAAGCGCATTCCACAGATGGACCGCACTGCATCGGCGGATTACGCTGCGCCCATCCGGGCTGTGGACCGAGGAGAAATGCCATGCCGTTTTATCAGAAGGGCGATGTTCGCATCCGCTACGAGGAGGCCGGCTCCGGCTTCCCGCTCTTGGTCACCCCCGGCGGGGGGTTGAACTCGCGAGTGAGCAACTGGGCCACCGCAGTGTTCAACGCGCCGGAGGCGTTCAAGAACGACTTCCGCGTGATCACGATGGACCAGCGCAACGCCAATGGCGGCGAATCGAGCGGCCCGATCCCGACCGGCGACCCGTGGGAGGCCTTTGCCGACGACCAGCTCGGGCTGATGGACCATCTCGGCGTCCGCGAGTTCTTCTACATGGGCTACTGCATCGGCGGCTGCTTTGCCGGCAAGCTCCTGCAACGCGCGCCCGGGCGCGTCGCCGCCGCCGTGTTCTGCCAGACCGTCGGGCACCGGCCGGAGCTCGCGGACTACATGTACCATTCCGGCAAGGATGTCTGGGCCCCCGAACTGCTGCCGCGCCGGCCCGATTTGACCATGGCGCAGGTCGAGCAGTACCTGCACAACCTCTACCGCGTCCGACCCGACTTCCTCTACAGCGTGTCGCGCGACTTCATCAAAAACTGCCGGACGCCGATCCTCGTCCTGCCGGACGACACGCCGGCGCACCCGCTCCAGACTTCGATCGACGTCGCCTCGCTGGCGCCGAACGCCGAGGTCACGGTCTTTCCGTGGCGCGCGCCGCCCGAACTGCTCGCCCGCACGATCAACCGGGTGCGCACCTTTTTGCACGCGCATGAACCGCTGCGGGCGGCGGCGCAATAGCGGCCCGTAGGACCGCACCGGGTGGGAAATCGCGGCGAAGCCGGGGCATTCCGCCGACCCCGGAGCCGGCCATATCAATGCGATATCAATGCGATGATCCGCGCGGCCTCGCCACCGCTCTCCCATTTGTGAAGCCTAACGTCGGGCGCCCCGCTTGTTGCCGCCGCCGCTCCGTGGTCTGATCGTCGGATAATCGATCAGAGCGCGGGGGAAAAGATCATGCGTGCACCGATATTGGCGGCGGCGCTGGCGGCGTTTGCCGCGCCGGCTTTCGCCGATGGACTGAGTGTGACCACGCCCGATTTCAGCGATGCCGGCACGGTCCCGATGGCCCAGGTCTGCGATCGCTATCACGGCGGCAACCACTCGCCGTCGCTCTCCTGGTCGGGCGAGCCGGCCGGCACGAAGAGCTTCGCGATAACGATGTACGACCCCGATGCGCCGACCGGCAGCGGCTTCTGGCATTGGACCGTGTTCAACATTCCGGCGAGCGTGCACACCCTGCCCGCCGGCGCCGGCGACGCTGGCTCGAAGCTGCTTCCCGCGGGCGCCGGCCAGGGACGCAACGATGCCGGGGTCGCGCATTACTCCGGCCCGTGCCCTCCGGCCGGGGACCAGCCGCACCATTATCAGATTACCGTTTTCGCGGTGAAGGCCGCCAAATTGCCCGTCGACGCCGAATCGTCGGGCGCGAGAGTCGGGTTCAACCTGCACTTCAACACGCTGGCCAAGGGACAGGTGACCGGGCTCTACGGGCAGCCGAAATGACGCCAGCGCCGATAAGTCCGCCGCCGGACGCGGGACCGACGGAGTAGTCTGTCCGTCGGGTGTTTTTACTCGCTTAATACCTTATCGGCCCATTCCACCAGCGCCACCAGATCCGGCGGCGTGACGAGCCGGGCATTCTTGCCTTCAAGATCGGTGTCGCGAACCGCACGGGCCCGTGAACACGCGGTTCAGATGTTGAGCGGAATGTCATGCGCGATGGTTTTCGCCATGATCTCCGCCAATGGCGGCCATCCCACCGGCGTCACCGCGTTCATCGTCTCGTTGCGCATCAGGTTTACCGCCTCGCCGAGGAGGAATATCCGCACCTCGTGCCCCGCTTCCGCAAAGGCGTTTGCGTGGAGAAAGGCGAAGGCAGCCTTGGTCGACTCGTCCGATCCCCATGCGCTCTTGATCAACACCTTCATCTGCCGTCTCCGTGGCGGGTTCCGAAGCGGTGCAATCCTAACACCGGTGTATTTGCCGGCATAGGCGGGGCGGGCGGCGGATGCGGCGCGCCGTTGGCGTCGCCTTCGGATTACACGCATTTCAACGCGGTGAAGATACCGGCGAGCGGCGGCAAAACGGGAGCGGCCAGAATGCAGGGTGGAAAAGCGCAGCGCATTCCACCAAGCTGGTGCAGACAATCGGCGGAAGGCGCTTTGCTCTTCCGCCCTACGATTTGGAGACCGGTAGGCGAATATGAGCGAAGCGGAAATCTCGAACGACATGACCGACGGCTTTCACCTGGTGGTGGAGGCGCTGAAGCTGAACGGGGTCGACACGATCTTTGGGGTGGCCGGCATCCCGATCACCGATTTGCTGCGCTTGGCGCAGAATGAAGGGATCCGCTACCTCGGCTTCCGGCACGAGCAGTCGGCCGGGAACGCGGCCGCGATCGCCGGCTATCTGACCCAAAAGCCGGGCATCTGCATGACCGTCTCGGCGCCCGGCTTTCTGAACGGGCTGGTGGCGCTCGCCAACGCCACCACCAACTGCTTCCCGATGATCCTGATCAGCGGGTCGAGCGATCGCGCGATCGTCGATCTCGAGCGGGGCGATTACGAGGAGATGGACCAGCTCGCGATCGCCCGGCCGCATTGCAAGGCGGCGTATCGGGTCAACCGGCCGCAGGACATCGGCATCGGCATCGCGCGGGCGATCCGCGCCGCCGCCTCGGGCCGCCCGGGCGGCGTCTATCTCGACCTGACCGCCGAGGTGCTGGGCGCCGCACTCGACGCGGCGACGGCGAAGAAGTCGCTGATAAAGGTCGTCGACCCGGCGCCGCCTGCGCCGCCTGCGCCGGGATCGGTCATGCGCGCCATCGAGCTGCTGGCAAACGCCGAGCGGCCGCTGGCGGTCCTCGGCAAGGGCGCCGCCTATGCGCGGGCCGACGCCGAAATCCGCTCGTTCGTCGAAACGACCGGGATGCCGTTTCTGCCGATGTCGATGGCCAAGGGCCTCTTGCCCGACGACCATCCGCAATCGGCCGCCGCCGCCCGCTCCTATGCGATCGGCAACGCCGATGTCGTGCTGCTGGCCGGGGCGCGCCTCAACTGGCTGTTGTCGCACGGCCGGCCGCCCTTGTGGTCCGAGCGCACGCGGTTTGTGCAGGTCGACATCCAGGCGACCGAGATCGACAGCAACCGGGCGATCGCCGCACCGGTGGTCGGCGACATCAAATCGGTTTTCGCGGCGTTCAACGCTGCGCTGAAGCCGGGACAAATCAGGCGGCAGACGGTCTGGGCCGACGAGATCGGCAAGCGCAAGCAACAGAATGTCGAACGCATGGCGGCGCGCCTCAACGCCGATCCGAGCCCGATGAATTTTTCGAGCGCCTTGCGGGCGGTGCGCAACGCGCTCGCCACGCAGCCCGATGTCTACATCGTCAACGAAGGCGCCAACACGCTCGATTTCGGCCGCAACATCATCGACATGGACAAGCCGCGCCACCGGCTCGACAGCGGCACCTGGGGTGTGATGGGGATCGGCATGGGCTATGCGATCGGCGCCGCCGCGGTGACCGGCAGGCCCGTCGTCGCGATCGAGGGCGACAGCGCCTTCGGCTTCAGCGGCATGGAGATCGAGACGATCTGCCGGTACGAATTGCCGATAACGACGATCGTCTTCAACAACAACGGCGTCTATCGCGGCGACATGCCCGGCACCGCCTATTCGCCGACCGGCCTGTTGCGCGGCGCGCGCTACGAGAAGATCATCGAGGCGTTCGGCGGGGCCGGCTGGCACGTCACCGACACGCCGAGCCTGACCAAGGCGCTGACCGAAGCGCTCGCCTCGGGCAAGCCGGCGCTGATCAACGCCGTCATCGACCCGACCGCCGGCACCGAGAGCGGGCACATCCAGAGCCTCAACCCGCGCAGCGCCGCCGCCCCGCGGACCTGAAAATCGGATCGCGGCGCCGCGGTCGGTCGCGCCGGCAGGGGGTCGCTCGCGCCGCCATCTTCCTGCCGTCATTGCCGCTGGTGATTGCGGTCGCCGCCGTTATCGGGTAACCGAGGGCTGCGCAATTTGCCGATACCGGGGGGTCTGCGGCAATGGCGAGGGGATGGCTGTTTGCGTGCCTTTTGCTGGGTTTTCTGCCGGCCGCACCATTGGTTGCGCGCGCCGGGCCGTCGTCGAGCGTCTATCTCGAAGAGCTGACCTGGCCCGAACTGCGCGACCAGATTCGCGCGGGCAAGACGACGGTCCTGGTCCCGATCGGCGGGACCGAGCAGAACGGCCCGCAAATGGCGCTCGGCAAGCACAATGTGCGGGTGCATTTATTAGCGGGAAAGATTGCCCGAGCGCTCGGCGACGCGCTGGTCGCACCGGTCATCGCCTATGTGCCGGAGGGCGATGTCGAGCACCCGGCGGGACATCTGAAATTTCCCGGCACGATCACCATCCCGGTCGGCGCCTTCGAGCAGACCCTCGAATATGCGGCAAAGAGCTTCAAGCTCGCCGGCTTTCGCAACATCGTCTTTTTGGGTGACCACGGCGGCTACCAGAAGGCCGACCAGGCGGTGGCGGACCGGCTCGACCGCGAATGGGCGGCGACGCCGGCGCGGGTTTACGCCCTGACCGAATATTACCGCGCGAGCGAGGTCGAATTCGGCCAATTGCTGAAGAGCAAGGGCTATGGCGAGGCAGAGATCGGCTCCCATGCCGGATTGCTCGACACCTCGCTGATGATGGCGACCGATCCGGGCCTGGTCCGCACCGAATTGTTGGCGCCGCCAAGCCCGCCGACGGCGTGCACGGCGATCCGCGCCGTTCGAGCGCCGCGCTCGGCCGGCTCGGCGTCGATCTGATCGTCGCGCGCAGCGTCGCCGCCATCCGAGACGCGGTTTCCCACCGCTGAGATCCGCCGAGACCGGGCGATCCGAACACGTCTTGGCCGCACCTTGTTGTTGGAGGTAGTCGTGCACCAGCAGATCCGACGCTGGTTCCGCAATTCCCTTTGGATCGCTCCGCTGCTCGGCCTCGGAATGTGGCTGGCGGGCTGCCGATCTGGCCCGCCGCCGCCGGCGCGGACGGCTTTGCCGCACTCTGCTCGTCGGCCGCGGCATTGGTGCGGGTCGCGCAGTCCGTCGCCGCGCCGGCGGCGGCGCCGCGGATCGCCCAGTCCGTCGCCGCGCCGCGGCGCGCGGATCACCGCCCGGCCGCGGCCGCCGCCGGACGGCGCCGGCCGTCAGGATCGACACGCTCCCGGGGATGATGCCGGTCCTGAACCCGGCCAACCTCTACAGCGCCGCCGGCGCGAACATGCTGAGCCCGGCGGTGGCCGGGGCATTGCGGCGCGTCTATGTGCCGAACCTGCGCTCGAACAACGTCTATGTGATCGATCCGGCGACCCGCACAGTGATCGACACCTTCCCGGTCGGCATCGTCCCGCAGCATGTCGTCCCGTCCTGGGACCTGCAAACCCTTTGGGTCGCCAATAACGGCCGCCGCCGCAACGACGGCAGCCTGACCCCGATCGACCCGAAAACCGGCCGGCCCGGCCCGAGCATCCCGGTTATCGACCCGTACAACATGTATTTCACGCCGGACGGAAAGTCGGCGATCGTCGTCGCCGAGCGCCTGAAGCGGCTCGATTTTCGCGATGCGCACACGATGGCGCTGCGGCAGTCCCTGCCGACCCCGGGCTGTTCCGGCGTCAACCACGCCGATTTCTCGATCGACGGCCGCTACGCGATCTTCACCTGCGAGTTCCGCGGCGGCGGGCTCGTAAAAATCGACATGGTCAACCGGCAGGTCGTCGGCTATCTGAAGCTCTCGCTGCACGGGATGCTGCAGGACATCCGGATATCGCCCGACGGCCGGGTGTTCTTCGTCGCCGACATGCATGCCGACGGCGTCTTTGTCGTCGACGGCGACAGCTTTACCAAGATCGGCTTCATCGCCACCGGCATCGGCACGCACGGGCTCTACCCCAGCCGCGACGGCGCCAAACTCTACGTCTCAAACCGCGGTTCGCACAAAATCCACGGGCCGCCGCACGGGCCGGGCAGCGTCAGCGTCATCGATTTCGCCACCCGCACCGTCGAAAAGACCTGGCCGATCCCGGGCGGCGGCAGCCCCGACATGGGCAATGTCAGCGCCGACGGCAAGCAGCTGTGGCTGTCCGGGCGCTACGACAACGTCGTCTACGACATCGACACGACGACCGGCGCGGTGACCAAAATTCCGGTCGGCCTCGAGCCGCACGGCCTGACGGTCTGGCCGCAGCCGGGCCGCTACTCGCTCGGCCACACCGGCAACATGCGCTGACCGGCTGCTCCCGACGCCGCAGCTGCGGTTAATTTCCATCCGGTCGGCCATCCTCACCTCGAGCGGTGTTCGCGGCAACTTCCCACTCCGCCATGTCAGCCGACAAGTCGTGCATGTTCTCGACCGCCAGTGCTGCTTGGTACAGCGGGTCGTCATCGCCGCCGTCGTCAAATGGCAGGGCCTGTTCCAGCAGCGTCCGGATGAATTTGCTGCGCTGCCGCACCGACACATTGCGTTTGAACCGCCTGACAAGCTCGGCGGGAAGACAGATCAGCAGTCGGGCTCATCGCCACGCCAGGAGGCCCCTGTTTTCGAAGTTCGTTTTAGATAATTTCAGTCGCCGTCATTGCGAGCGCACGGGTCCGGCCGCAGGCCGGCCCGAGGACAGGCTGCGAAGCAATCTCGGACGGAACGAGCCTCAGTCGGGACGAGGTTGCTTCGTTGGCCTTGCGGCCGCCTCGCAATGACAGCTTCGGCTGCGCCTCGCCAACCCAGCCCATTGACGCTCGATCCCAAGCTGCCGCGCGGCGAGAGAGTCATGCCGACCGCAGATCTTCCGGGCCCACCCCGATTCGGTGTCAACTCGTTCGCATTTGGAATAATCCGGGTAATGTACAATCTCGCCGGCGCACTTGAACCGTTCGGCCGAATTGGCATCCCGTCGTGCGCTTCGGCGGCGCCGAGCGCGATCGGATCAGGGGCGGCATGGCGAACGCACTTTACTACGGCGACAATCTCGACGTCCTGCGCCACGAGATCGCCGACGACAGCGTCGATCTCGTCTATCTCGACCCGCCGTTCAACAGCCAGGCCAACTACAACGTCCTGTTCAAGAGCCCGGCCGGCAAGGCCGCCGACGCGCAGATCGAGGCCTTCGAGGACACCTGGCATTGGGGCGAGCAGGCCGAGCGCGCCTTTGCCGAAGTGCTCGCCTCGCCGCGCGACGCAGGCCGCCGAACTGCTGCGCGCGATGCGCTCGTTTCTCGGCGAGAACGACATGATGGCCTATCTCGCGATGATGGCGGTCCGGCTGATCGAACTGCACCGCGTGCTGAAGCCGACCGGCTCGCTCTACCTGCACTGCGACCCGACCGCCAGCCATTACCTCAAGATTTGTTGGACGCGATCTTCGGCCCGACAGAATTTCCTGAACGAAATCATATGGAAGCGAACGAGCGCCCATAGCAGTGCGAAGCGCTTCGGGCCGGTGCATGACATAATTCTGTTCTACGCAAAATCGCGATCAATACGTTTGGAATTACAGTATGTCCGCTTACGTCGGCGAATACCTTGACGAATACGATCGATGCTTGATCAGACGAACCGGTACGACGCTGGAATCGGACGCGACCTGACCGGTGCAGGATCCGGCACGGCGAAACAGGTCGAGCCTTGGCGATGCCGATTTAGATCCTCACGGCAAGGGGCGGCATTGGGCCTACCGTCCAAGCTACTGGAAGCAGATCGATGACGAGAGCGGTCGCATTCATTGGCCTAAAAGCAGGCGGGATGCCGATGCTCAAGCGCTATCTCGGACGAGCAGACGGGCATGCCCGTCCAAGATGTGATCTGGACGATATCGCACCCATGCATAATCTCGCGCCAGGAGCGTCTCGGCTATCCCACGCAAAAACCGCTCGCGCTGCTGGAACGGATCATCCAGGCATCCTCGCAACGAGGGCGATCTCGTGCTCGATCCGTTTTGCGGCTGCGGCACGACGGTCCATGCCGCGCAGAAGCTCGGCCGGGCGTGGATCGGCATCGACATCACGCATCTGGCGATTTCGCTGATCGAGCGGCGGCTCAAGGATGCGTTTCCCGGCGTCGCATTCGAAGTCCACGGCACGCCGAAGGATCTCGACAGCGCGCATCGACCTCGCCCGGCGCGACAAATATCAGTTCCAGTGGTGGGCGGTGTCGCTGGTCGATGCCCGGCCCTACGGCGGCAAGAAGAAGGGCGCCGACGGCGGCATCGACGGCATCCTGTTTTTCCGCAGCGACAAGGACAAGACCGAAAAGGCGCTGGTCTCGGTCAAGGGCGGCGAGAATGTCGGCGTCGGCATGGTGCGCGACCTGATCGCCGTCGTCGAGCGCGAGAAGGCGGCGGTCGGCGTGCTGATCTCGCTGGCATTGCCGACCCGCGCGATGGAGCGCGAGGCGGCGGCCGCCGGCCTCTTCGAGACGCCGTTCGAGACGGTGCCGAAGATCCAGATCATCACCCTCGCCGAATTGTTCCAGGGCAGCCGCCCGCGCATTCCGCGCATCGACAGCGCGGCCACCTTCAGGACCGCCGCCCGCGAAAGCACCGGCGCGCAAGGCCGGCTGCTCTGAGTTTATTCGCGAAGGGTCCCATTAGTAGGGTGAACCCGCCGCGCGCGGACTTGATCCGCGCATCCGATACAGGCGTATCGCCGGCACCACCAAAGATCTTCATGGCCGGACCCGTTCCACTGCTGTCCGGTTCGGATTTTTGATGATCTTCAAATGCTTCGAAGCACATGCTCCCCCTCGGCCGGGCTCGACCCACGGCTGTCCGGTTCACGAAACGCGGTTGTCCGGGTCGTCCGACATCAACCCTCGCTCGTCATGCCCGTGCTCGTCACGGGTATCCACGTCTTCTGCCGCCGAAGCTGGGTCCGTGGA
>CAVPBN010000026.1:0-25614 GCA_963701815.1 uncultured Alphaproteobacteria bacterium | reverse complement strand
GAGACCGTCCGCACGGAAGCAGCAGAATGAGGCGGCGGGAGCTGATCGTCATCGCCGCCGGCGCGGCCTTCCTGCGGCCGCTCATCGGCGCCGCGCAGACGCCCGACCGGGTGCGGCGTATCGGCATGCTGATCGGCTATGCCGAGAAGGACCCGGAAACGCAGGCGCGGCTCGCCGCCTTCCGGCAGAGCCTCCGGGCACTCGGCTGGACCGAGGGCGGCAACATCCGCATCGATTACCGCTTTTCGGCCGCCAGCCCCGAGCAAGCCCGCGGCTTCGCGAAAGAGCTGGTCGCGTTGCGGCCCGATGTGCTCGTCGGCAATTCGACGCCGGCAACGGCAGCGCTGCTGACCGAGACGCGCACCATTCCGATCGTTTTTGTCGGCGTGTCGGATCCGCTGGGCAGCGGCTTCGCCGCCAGTATTGCGCGGCCCGGCGGCAACACCACCGGGTTCACCAATTTCGAGCGTCCCTGATGGGAAAGTGGCTCGAAATGCTTAAAGAGATCGCGCCCAGGGTCGTGCGTGTCGCAGTTCTGTTCAACCCGCAGACGGCGCCGGGCGGCGGTGCCTTCTTTCTCGGGCCGTTCGAGTTGCTCGCCCGCTCGCTCGGCGTCGAAGCGATCACGGCGCGCGTTACCGATGCCGCGGGCATCGCTGCCGCCTTTGCTTCGATTAGCCATGAGCCCGGCGGCAGCGTGATCGTCATGCCGGACGCCTTCAACACCGTCCATCGCAAGCAGATCATCGCGGAGGCGGCCGCCCGCCGGGTCCCGGTAATCTACCCCTACCATTACCATGTGGTCGAAGGCGGTCTGATGGCCTATGGCGTCGACACCGTCGACCTATTGCGCCGCGCCGCGCCCTATGTCGACCGCATCCTCAAAGGCGAGAACCCGGCCGTACTTCCGGTCCAGCCGCCGACCCGATTCGAGCTGGTCATCAACCTGAAAACCGCCAAAGCGCTCGGCCTGGCCGTCCCGCCGCTCTTGCTAGCCCAGGCCGACGAGCTCATCGAGTGAGCCGCTGCCGGCGGCCGACCTCCCGTCGCTGTTGATGTTCGGCACCGGGCAAGGGCATCATCGATATAAGTCAGTAATCATGACCGGTTTCGCGCGGTGTGCAGCAGCAGGGTAGTGGGATGGGCAAGCCGACCGGGTTTCTCGAAATCGAGCGCCACGACCGCCGCTACGAAAAGCCGGATATCCGTCGGCGCGGCTGGAACGAGTTCGTCAAGCCGTTGCCCGAGCCGGAGACCCGCAAGCAGGCGGCGCGCTGCATGGATTGCGGCATCCCGTTCTGTCATGACGGCTGCCCGGTCAACAATCTGATCCCGGACTGGAACAATCTGGTCTATCGCGACCAGTGGCGGGCGGCGCTGAAAGTCCTGCATTCGACCAATAATTTCCCGGAATTCACCGGCCGCATCTGCCCGGCGCCGTGCGAGGCAGCCTGCACGCTGAACATCGACGACAACCCGGTGACGATCAAAACCATCGAATGCGCGATCGTCGATCGCGGCTGGCAGGAAGGCTGGATCGAGCCGGCGGCGCCGGCGCGGCGGACCGGCAAGAAAGTCGCCGTGGTCGGCTCGGGTCCGGCCGGGCTCGCCTGCGCGCAGCAATTGGCGCGCGCCGGGCACGCGGTGACCCTGTTCGAAAAGGCCGATCGCGTCGGCGGATTGCTGCGCTACGGCATCCCCGATTTCAAGATGGAAAAGCGCCTGATCGACCGCCGGGTGGCGCAGATGGAGGCCGAGGGCGTCGACTTCCGCACCGGGATCGAGATCGGCGTCGATGTCGCGATGACCTCGCTGCTCGCGGAATTCGACGCGGTGGCGATGACCGGCGGCGCCGAGTCGCCGCGCGACCTCGAAGTGCCGGGCCGCGACCTCGACGGCATCCATTTCGCGATGGACTTCCTGCCGCAGCAGAACAAGCGCAACGCCGGCGACAGCGAGGAGCGGGCCGCACCCCGCGGCACGATCACCGCCGCCGGCAAGCATGTCGTCGTGATCGGCGGCGGCGACACCGGGTCGGACTGCATCGGCACCTCGATGCGCCAGGGCGCGGCGTCGATCACCCAGCTCGAAATCCTGCCGCGCCCGCCCGATCGCGAAAACAAGGCGCTGACCTGGCCCGACTGGCCGCTGAAATTGCGCACCTCCTCGTCGCAGGAGGAGGGCTGCGAGCGCGACTGGTCGGTGCTGACCAAGCGGGCGGTCGGCAACGGCGCCGGGATCACGGCGCTCGACTGCGTCCGCGTCGAATGGACCAAGGGCCCGGACGGCCGCTGGGCGATGACCGAAATCGCCGACAGCGCCTTTCCGTTGAAGGCCGATCTGGTCTTGCTGGCGATGGGGTTTCTCGGCCCGGTCAAAACCGGCATGGTCGAGCAGTCGGGCGCCGCGCTCGACCCGCGCGGCAATGTCCGCGCCGACACGGTCGACTACCGCACCTCGGTCGCCAAGCTCTTTGCCGCCGGCGACATGCGCCGCGGCCAGTCGCTGGTCGTCTGGGCGATCCGCGAAGGCCGCCAATGCGCCCGCGCGATCGACGAATTCCTGATGGGAACGAGCCTCTTGCCGCGCTGAGCCCGGCGCCGCCCAAACACTCGAACTTGCCGCCACCGCGATGCAGTCACCGCGTCGTTCGATCAGGGGGCGTCGGGATCAACCGTTCATCTTTCAAGGATCTTCGAGCTTTGCACAGAGCTGCCGTGTGGGCGAATCAGGTGCGCTGCTCACGACCGCTCAACTACCCGAGCGGAGGTCACTGCGAGACACCAACCACAGCGAAAGTGTGGTATTTGGCATATTTCTCGCCAATTTTTCTTACCTTCTCGTAGGCGGGATCGTCTCGCCATGCATGAACGGCATCTATGCTTGGATAGCGATAGATGACAACCCGTCTTGGCGGCTGACCATCGACGGCAATGACCGGATTTCCGCTTCCAGCCGCACCGCCCGCAGCGACCAACTGCCCGCCATGTTCTTTGATGATTTCTCGAGCCTTCGGCAGATACTCCTTAGCGTATCCCTCCGGGTTCGTTACTTCGATCTCTCCAATGAAGTAAACGGGCGGTTTCGCTTGCGCGTGAAGCTCTTCCACGGCAGCGGCGCCAATCGCCATGCTGGCCAGCAATGCGGCGGCTATACCAAATCGCGATTTCACAAGCCCCTCCTCCGGATTCGTGGAGCGCGATTATACACAAAAGGCGTCACCCGCCGCTTTCGCATCGGCCATAGCACCTGCGCGTCAGGTGCTCGCCATTTCCGAGGGGCAACTCGTCGCTATGCGTGCGTGGAGCTTAATTTAAGCTGAATATGCGATTGGGCGTCCGGGCCGGCGGTCATAGCCGAGCGAAAGGGAAACCAACTTATTTTCCGCTTCAAGACACCCTTCATTGTCCTGGCGCTCTCACTGGTGTCTGGTTCGGATATTGGTTAATTTGGCGGTTGTAGTGAAGCACCAGTACCCCATGGCCGGGCTTGACCCGTGGGCCGTCAGCCCACGGACTTTGTTCCGTGGGCACCCACGTCTTTTCGTTGCAAGACCCCTCCATTGCAAGACGTGGACGGCCGGGTCGAGCCCGGCCTAGGGGAGATGTGCTTTAAGTATTTGAAGATCAAGGTAAACCTGAACCGGACAGCAGTGTAGCGCTCTGGCTGATCGCCCGCATGTGCGCCCACGCGGCAACCTTCTACGCCGCGGCGAATGGCGGCTTCGGTAGTGGCGGCGCGAGTTACATAGCTCCAGCCTTCACGCTGCCGACGAAGAACAACTGCGCAGCGCGGTCGGGTTTCACAAAGACCGCTTCCACAGTCATCGCCATATCGACCGGTACGGGTTGCCTTGCCAGTGATGGCAAAGTGCTCACGCTCAGCGTTTTTTAATTTCGACCCGCAGTTTTTCGGACCAGGCACGGCCGTCGCCTAGGCCGCGCGCGTTCCACAAGCCGGCGTTTTCACGGAACGCCTTCCGTGCGATGCTCGCCCGCATCAAATCGGATATTGAATGCCTCGGTAATGGAAGACAAAGCCGCCGTTATCGCCGATGTTTGCGCCGCGCTTGCCGGTAATCAGCGTGCTGTGGCAGGGGCCATCCTCACTGAACGTTACCCATTTGCTCCCTTGGTAAACTCGGGTCGTCGTATCTCTCTGTCGGCAAAGCATCGACTCTTCGTCCGAGATGGATTCATAGATCGGTACAGCGGCACTCGGCTCGTATTCCCCGGCACGTTGTTACTGATCTCGAAATGGCTACCCGAATTCCCGTACCAAACCAATTGGAAAATGGATGCCTGCCACCTGGGATTCTGGGAACTGTATCCGACGATAGATCACGTCGTTCCAGTGTCGCGCGCTGGCGCCGATGACGAGAGCAACTGGGTTACCACATCGCAGCTACGTAACTCGGCGAAAGCGAATTTCACTCTCGACGAGCTCGGCTGGTCACTACGCGATCCGGGCCGAATGGAGGGATTGGGATGGCCTTACCGGATGGTTTATAAGTCAAGTGCGGGCTGACCCTGCCATCGGCTATGAAAAATCTCTGAAGCAGTGGTTCGCGGCGGCCACTCAGTCTCCCTTCCTGCCCTTTTGAGTTTTTCCTAAACCACACCGGGCGAGCGCCCGCATCCAGATTTACGAACCTGGAACGAAATCTCAAACGAGATTGGTAACCTGATCCCCATTCGCCGCCAAATCTCCGCCATCCGGCCGTGCCGAATTTCCCGCGCGCCTCCACCGTGAGCTGCGAAAGCCCAGCACGACGGCGCGGTACAAATATTGAGGCATTGCGTTCCGGCCAAGTAAACATCGCCGCTATTTCTTCAGGGCGTGGTTCGTGCAGTTTGCGCCGCGTCACGGGGCGTAACGTTCATGTCACCTTCGTGCTCGCGGGCCTGCGCGAGGTCGTAGGCCATTTGGAGCCGCAGCCACTTTCCGCGCCGCCGCCGAATGCCTTGTCGAGCCGCTACGCCAGAACTGCCTCGACGCACGCAATGAAGCGCTCGGCGGTCGCAATTGCCTGTTGCGCCAGCTCGACCGTCACTTCTGAACCGGGGGTGGTCTCATAGTCAGCCATAGCCTTGAGGTCATAGGTACGGCCGAGGAAGGTGCGCAATTCGAGGTCGAAACGCGGCTCGTCCTTTGTCAGCCGTCCCAGTTCCCGCTGCACGCCGCGATGTCGCTTGATGACAAGGCCGCTGCGCTCGAAGATCAAAGCTTGCGCCCCATGCAGCCCGGCAAGACAGTACAAACGAGACTGGTGTCCCCAGCCAGATCACAATTATTATCGTCATTGCGAGAAGCGAAGCGACGACGAAGCAATCTCGATCCAAGCGTGGCGAGATTGCTTCGCTTCGCTCGCGATGACCGCATCTTTTCCAAAATGAACTTCTGATACACAACACCAGGCGGCTGCGGTCGAGCACGGCGATCCGGTAGGCATGTGCGCAGCGTCGACAAAAGTGGGCGATCACGATCGCGGTGCGGTCGCGCATCGGCGGATCGAGGGCGCCCACGCACCCGCGCCACGCCGACGGCGATCGATCATCGGCAAATCAAGCCGCGATCGCGGTCAAATGCCCGCGTGCCGCATAATCGAGGATCAGGCGGTCGCGGGTCATCAGCACGGCACCGGTTGCGCGCGCGGTGGCGACGATGATCCGGTCGGCTGGGTCGGCATGAAACCGGTCCGGCAGTTCGCAGCTTTCGACCGCGATCCGCGGGCTGAGCGGCTCGATGGCAGGGCCGGGGTCGGTCAGGGCCTGATCGAGCCATAAGCTCGCAGGTGTGCCGAAGACGATCCGTCCCCGCGACGCCAGCAACGCAATCTCCCAGAGCGAGATCGCCGAGATTCGAAGAACACCCTGCCCGAGGGCCGCGCCGATTTTGCCGCGCGCCTCCAGCGAGAGCTGCGGTCCGCCGGCGACGACCCAGAGCCAGACATGCGTATCGAGCAAAAGCAGCCGCGGTTCAGATGTTTTCGGCATCGCCGGTCCATTCGAGGTCGTCGATCGGACCGATGATGTCGCCGCAAATCTTTACCGTCCCGGCCATGCGGCCGAAGATGTCGATCGGTTCCTCGTCGATCGGCACGAGCTTGGCGACCGGCTTGCCCCGTTTGGTGATGACGATCGGGCGGCGTTGTTGGGCCACCTCGTCCATCAGGCGCAGGCAGTCGGCTTTGAAACTCGCCGCCGCGATATGGCGCAATTCGCTGTCCATAAATCGACGTCCATGGTCATTTGTGATTGACCATATGTGATCGAACAATTTCCGCGCAAGCCGCGGGCGTTGCTATGATGCATGACCTTTTTGGCGGGGGCATGACTTTTTGGTGAGGGGCAGATGCAGGCGCGCGCGAACGGCACCGGGATCGGGCAGCCGGTCAGGCGGCGGGAAGATCGCCGGCTGCTGACCGGCGCCGGCCGCTACAGCGACGATCTCAACCTGCCCGGCCAGGCCTATGCGGTCATTGTCCGCTCGCCGCACGCCCACGCCCTGATCCGCGCGCTCGACGCCGCCGCCGCGCGCGCCAGCCCGGCGTTCTGGCGGTGCTGACCGCCGAGGAGGTGCAGCGGGACGGACTGAACCCGCTGCCGCATATCGGCAACAGCCACCCGGCCGACATCGCCATCCAGAACAAGGACGGCTCGCCGGTCCGGCGCCCCCGACAGCAGCCGATCATCTGGCCCGAGGTCTGCCATGTCGGCGAGATCGTCGCGATGGTCGTCGCCGACTCGGTGGATACGGCCAAGGATGCCGCCGAGCTGGTCGCGATCGACTAGGAGCCGCTGCCGGCGGTCGCGCACGCCCTCGCCGCCGCAGCGCACGACGCCCCGCGCGCCCGGCTCGACAGCGACGAACATCATCCTCGACGGCGAGGTCGGCGACGCGGCGGCGACCGACGGCGGCCTTCGCCGGCGCCGCGCATGTCGTCAAATTCGACACCTGGGTGCAGCGCGTCGCCGGCGTGCCGATGGAGCCGCGCGCCGCGGTCGGCGAGTACGATCCGGCGACCGGGCTGCACACCTTGCACGCCGGCGCCGGCGGCGCGGTCAGCCCGCGCCGCGACCTGGCGATGGTGCTCGGCGTGCCGCCCGAGCAGGCGCGCATGGTGATGCACGATGTCGGCGGCAATTTCGGCACGCGCGGCTCGTTCAACGTCGAATTCGCGCTGGTGGTCTGGGCGGCGAAGCGGCTCGGCCGGCCGGTCAAATGGACCTGCGAGCGGCAGGAATCGTTCGTCTGCGACTACCAGGCGCGCGACCTCGCCTGCAGCGCCGAACTGGCGCTCGACCGCGACGGCAATTTTCTGGCGATGCGCGGCTCGAACCTCGTCAACCAGGGCGCCTATGCGATCGCCTTCGGCTCGCTGAACAAGGGCGTCGAGATCATGTCGAGCATCTACCACGTGCCGGCCGTGCATTTCCGCGCCCGCGCGGCGTTGACCAACACCCTGCCGACCCGGCCCTATCGCAGCTCGGGCCGGCCCGAAGTCATGTTCGTCATGGAGCGGCTGATCGACCTGGCGGCGCGCCAGACCGGCATCGACCGCATCGAATTGCGCCGCCGCAACCTCGTGCCGAGAAGCGCGATGCCGTACACCAACCCGTTCGGCATGGTCTACGACAGCGGCGACTACCACGAGTGCATGGAGCGGGTGCTGGCGCTCGGCGACTGGGCCGGGTTTCCCGGCGCGCCGGGCCGAGGCGCAGGCGCGCGGCAAATGCCGCGGCATCGGCGTCGCCAATTATGTCGACACCGCGACCGGCGCGCCGCGCGAAAGGGCCGAGATGACGTGGTCAAGCCGGACGGCGTCGTCGAGGTCGCGATCGGCACCGTGTCGCAGGGCCAGGGGCACGAGACGAGCTTCGCCCAGCTGGTCACCGAATGGCTCGGCGTGCCGCTCGACAGCGTCCGCCTCGTCACCGGCGACACCGACCGCGTCTCGGTCGGCGGCGGCGCCCATTCGGGCCGGGCGTTGCGGCTCGGCAGCATCGTCATGCTGAACGCCTCGAACGCGATCATCGAAAAGGGGATGCGGATCGCCAGCCACCTGCTGGAGGCGACTACCGCCGATCTCGAATTCGCCGGCGGCGATTTCCGGGTCAAGGGCACCGACCGGCGGATCGGCATATTCGAGGTCGCGGCCGCGGCGGAGCGGCGCGACGACCTGCCCGAGGAGCTGCGCGGCCCGCTGGGCGCCGAAAGCGACGAGACCGTCAACCTCGCCGCCTTCCCCTATGGCTGCCATGTCTGCGAGGTCGAGATCGACCCCGAGACCGGGGCGCTCGACATCGTGCGCTACAGCGCGGTCGACGATGTCGGGCGCGCGGTCAACCCGATGATCGTGCACGGCCAGGTGCATGGCGGCATCGTCCAGGGGGTCGGCCAGGCGATCGAGGAATATGCCTGTTACGACCCCGACAGCGGGCAGCTGCTGGCCGGCTCGTTCATGGATTATGCGATGCCGCGCGCCGACCGGCTGCCGTTCTTCACGACCGAACTGTGCGAGGTGCCGTCGCCGACCCACCCGCTCGGCATCCGGCCCGGCGGCGAAGGCGGCACGACGCCGGCGCTCGGCGTCGTCGTCAACGCGATCGTCGACGCGCTCGCCGAATTCGGCGTGACCCACATCGAAATGCCGGCAACCTCCGAGCGCGTCTGGCGCGCGATCCACCGCGACGCGAACGGCCGACAGCGCGGCCCAGATCCCGGTTTGGGCCGGACCGAAGGTCAGTCGGCGTCGGCGCCTATTGGCCGCCTCGGGACTGGTTGACGATCAGACCCCCGGCGAGACCCGCAGCGGCGCCGATCCCGGCCCCGAGAGCGGCATTTCCGGCCAACGCGCCGATCAAGGCGCCGCCGCCGGCGCCGATCGCGGTGCCGGTGACCGCGCGCTGCTGGCCGGGGGTCATGTCGGAACAGCCGGCCAGGGGCAGCGACGCCACGACGGCTGCCAGTATCAGCTTTTTCATCGCGCCCTCCGTTTCTCCGCCGGTGCTGCCGGACACGGATATTTGCCGGCCAGATAGACGAATACGCCGTCGATGGCCGGCATTTGCAGCCGCGCCGGCTGTTCGTTGGCCCAGGCGACAAAGCTTTTCAGCTCGTCGCTTCGGGACGGTCGCTGCGAGGGCAGGCAAAACAATTTGCGGGCACGACGCTGCGACCCGTGCGCCTCTTCGACGACGACCGCACCCTCGGCAAAACCATGGCAGAAGCCCATCGCAACCGCCCTCTGCGGATCGTCTTCGGCCGGTGTGCAGATTGCGATCAGATCGCCGACCGTGTGCGGCGGAAATTGCGATTGGGTAACTGCCGCCGGCGCCCCCTGCGCCGCGATTGCGGCGACCGCCGCGCCGAGCGCCAAAGCCCGAAATCTCATTTGCTGTCCCTCCTCCCGCTTCACTACGGTTTCGTCCCAGTGTCCCGGTTCTGAAGTTCGGATACTACAAGAAATCTGTCATTGCCAGGCGACCGCAGGTCAACGAAGCAATCTCGTACCGATTGCGTCTCCTTCTGACCCGAGATTGCTTTGCTGCGCCCGCAATGACAGCGGTGAGTTCATGCAACGAACTTTGGGACCAGGACATCAGTCGTTTGGGGCGGTGTCGAGCGGGGTTTCTCAGCCGCGGGTCGGGTCGGAGATCGGCCGGCCGCGCCCGGCGGCATGCCTCAAATATACACGCCGCGCATGCCGCCTGCGGGGTAGCGGGTGCCGGCGGCGGCGCCGACCGGGATCGACGGTCGAGATCCGGTCGGCTTCCTCCGGGGTCAGCCGGACGTCGAGCGCGCCGAGATTTTCCTCGAGCCGGTCGATCTGCTTGGTGCCGGGGATCGGGATCACGTCCGGCGCCCTGCGCCAGCAGCCAGGCGAGGCAGAGCTGCGCCGCGGTGCAGCGCTTTCTCGGTCGGCGATCGCCTCGACACGCTCGACCAGCGCGCGGTTCTTGGCGAAATTCTCGCCCTTGAAGCGCGGATGGCGGCCGCGGGTGTCGCCCGCGGCCAGATTGGCGAAATCGGGGACGACGCCGGCCAAGCAGGCTGCGGCCGAGCGGCGCGTAGGCGACAAAGGAGATGCCGAGGTCGCGGGTCAGCTCGCGGGTCTCGGTCGCCTCCTCGCGGTAGAGCAGCGAAAATTCGCTCTGCACCGCGGCGATCGGGTGGATCGCGTGGGCGCGGCGGATGCGCTCGGGCCGCGCCTCGCACAGGCCGAGAAAGCGCACCTTGCCCTGCTCGACGAGCCGCGCCATCGCGCCGACCGTCTCCTCGACCGGCACCGCCGGATCGACCCGGTGCTGGTAATAGAGGTCGATGACGTCGACCCCGAGCCGCTTGAGGCTCGCCTCGCAGGCCTGGGCGATGTAGGCCGGGCTGCCGTCGACGCCGTTGGCGCCGCCGGGCCGCTGGGTCTGGCCGAATTTGCGTGGCGAGCACGACCCTTGTCGCGCCGGCCCTTCAGCGCCCGGCCGAGCAATTCCTCGTTCTGGCCCCAGCCGTACATGTCCGAGCTGTCGAGAAAGTCGACGCCGAGATCGATCGCCTGGTGGATAAGCGCGATCCCCGCCGCGTCGTCGCTCGTGCCGTAGACCCCCGACAACGACATGCAGCCGAGCCCGATCGCCGAGACCTCCGGCCCGTCCTTGCCGATCCTGCGCCGCTCCGTGACCGCCATGCCGCTCATCGATTCTGCTCCGACCCGCTAAAGCTTTGTGACAACGCTCCAATAGAAGCGTATGATCGCCGCCGCAATCCAGCCGAGGGAGGAAACGATGGCGAGTACGCATGTTTACGCCGGCGCGGCGCGGTCGATGGGCGGGACCGCTCGGCGGCATCTTCCGCCAGGCAGCCGGCGACAGCGGATGGGAGCATCTGACCAACGGGCTTGCCGGAGGGCGCCGAGGTGCACGCGATCACGGTGCATCCGAACGACCACGACACGGTCTTTGTCGGCAGCACCAAGGGCATCTATCGCAGCACCAATCGCGGCGGCAAGCTGCGAGCATCTGAGCGCTGCCCGGCGGGACGCCGACATCTGGTCGATCTGGATCCACCCGAAGAACCCGCGCATCGTCTATGCCGGCGCGACGCCGCCCGGGGTCTATCGCAGCGACGACGGCGGCGACCACTGGCGCAAGCTGGCCGATCCGGGCCTGCCCGACCGCGTGATCATGGCGTTTGCCTGCCGGGTCATGCGGCTCGATGTCGACCCCAATTCGCCCGACGACGTCTACGCGACGCTCGAGGCCAACGGCGCGATGCGCAGCCGCAACGGCGGCGAGAGCTGGGAAGACTGCACCGCCGATCTGATCCGCTTTTGCGAGCAGCCGAAATACCGCAGCCGCATCGGCAGCCAGACCGAGATCGAGGGCATGCTCGACGGCCATGCGCTGGCGTGCAGCGCGGCGGCGCCCGGCACCGTGTTCCTCGCCAACCGCATGGGCCTCTTCCGCAGCGACGACCGCGGCGAGACCTGGGAGGACATGGAGATCGGCCGGTTCTCGCCGCTGACCTATGGCCGCGACATCCGCATCTCGCCGCACGACCCGAAGGTGATGTATGCCGCCTCAGCCCGGCGGCGCGCAGCACCGACGGCTCGATCTACCGCAGCGACGATGTCGGCCAGACCTGGAAGCGCTTCGACCACGGCATCAAGGCCGAGGCGACGATGATGGGCGTCGTCGTGCATCCGCGCGACCCGAACCAGGTCTACGGCGTCTCGCGCTTCGGCCAGGTGTTCGGCACCCAGGACGGCGGCAAGAGCTGGAGCGAGAACCGGCTGCCCGAGGGCGTCCGCGACGTCTACGCCGTCGCCTGCGGCTGAGGCGAGCGCCGCCCTCGGCGATCTGTTGCCGACCCGCCGATCGGCGGTCGGTCGAGCGGCTCGCCGAAGGCGCGGCGTTGCGCGGGTTCGCCCGCGGCGAGGCGGCGGTGCTGGTCGCGGCGGTCGACGAAATCGCCGCCGCGGCGCCGTTTCGCCATATGGTCACGCCCGGCGGCCGGCAGATGTCGGTGGCGATGACCAATTGCGGCCGGGCCGGCTGGGTGACCGATCGCACCGGTTATCGCTACCAGCCGATCGACCCGATGACCGGACGGGATTGGCCGGCGATGCCGCGATCGTTTCGGTCGCTGGCGGAGCGGGCGGCAGCGGCGGCCGGGTTCGCCGGCTTCATGCCCGATGCGTGTCTGATCAACCGCTACGAGCCCGGCGCACGGCTGTCGTTGCACCGCGACGAGGACGAGCGCGACTATGGCGCACCGATCGTCTCGGTTTCGCTCGGCGTGCCGGCCGTGTTCCTGTGGGGCGGCGATCGTCGCAGCGATCGGCCGCGGCGGATCAGGCTCGAGAGCGGCGATGTCGTCGTCTGGGGCGGGCCGGCCCGCCTCGCCTATCACGGCGTGGCGCCGCTCGCCGATTCAAACCATCCGCTGACCGGCAGTAGCCGGTTCAATCTGACATTGCGCAAAGCGTTTTGACCGGACGGCACCGGCGCGCCGCGGCGCGGGATCAAGAGACGCCGCGCCTCGGGAATTTGCGGAAGCCCAGACCGAATTCTCACCCCAAGCGTAATTTCAAGCTTCTTTCGGGTGGCATCGCGATCAACTCGGCGGCAATACGATATTCGAAAATCGGAATCTCCGTGGAAATTCCCTTGATCTTTTCCGAGCCGATCAGATGCAACCGATTTTCCGATTGGGAGAGCGCCTGGGCGACATCGCCGGAGATCGCGCAGAGAACGTGGTGCGCCTTTGCCGCTTCCTCCATTCGCGAGGCGATGTTGATCGTGATCCCGTAGATGCCGATCGACCGCTTGGTGTCGCCCTGCTCGCTGACGACGACATCGCCGCCGTGAACCCCGATGCGGAACGTCGGGGCGACGCCGAATTGTCGTTGGTAGCGCTCCTGTTCGCGCCTGACATTCGCGAATATCGCATCGATCGCCCGTAGGATCGTACTTCCTCGAACCGCCTCCTGCCAGTTCCACAGCGCGATCAACCCGTCGCCTTTATAGAGATAAATCTCGCCGCCGTGGTCGGTGATCGGCTTGGAGATGTCGAACAGGAACTTGCCGACGAGCGCCTTTATCTGCATATCCCCGAGCCGTTCGGCCAAGCCGGTCGAATCGTTGATATCGAGAAAAACGATCACCTTTTTTTCGATCACCGGGCGGTGATAGGTGCCGATCATCAAGTGAAACAAGGTGTCGATGCCGATGAAGTGAACGGCCCGCATCACCACGATGCCGAAGACGGCAATGGCGATCACCTGCGGCAGCGCCAGGACCAGGCGGCCGTACGGAACCGGCGAGTTGTACACCCCGCGCAGCAGCAGATGAGCCATGTTGGAAGCGGTAATCAACAAAATCGCTACAACAATTGTGTAAATGGTGATCGATCGCAGCGGGTGGATGTTGCGAAACCAGCGGCCGCGGGCGCTCTGTACATAAAACTGCTCGAACAGGCCCACGCCTACGCCGACGAATACGCCGTCGAGAACGCCAAAGACGACCTGACGACCGTGCAACAGAGCGAGCAGTCCGGTGAGCACCGCAAAAATGATGACCACCAGCACGATCGAGGCCAGCTTCCTGCGGGTGGAAATCGACAGCCCGACATGGGTTAAGTCCATGACGGCGCCATCGCAATCGGTCGGGCGAACGGTTTCAGCCGCAAGCGATCATGCCCTCACAGCAGGCAACGCTCTATCTGAGCACCATATGCACAAAGAACAAGTACTGTGTCCAAGACCGCCCCGGCTGACTTGGCAAAATCCGAAAAACCGGGATTTGATGCGAGCTTGTACTCGCCATGACCGGAGGCGCGATGCCTGGCCAATTGCCCGAAGCCGGAGAGGTCTTTCTCGACCATGTTGCGCATTTTGTGCCGGCGATGGCGCCGGCGGCGCAGGCCCTCGCTCGCTGCGGCTTTCGGCTGACGCCGTTCACCGCCCAGACCAATCGGGCCGATGGCCGGGCGGTGCCGGCAGGCACCGGCAATCGCTGCGCGATGTTTCGCCGTGGCTATGTCGAGATCCTCGCCGCCAGCGGCGAAGACACGCCGCTCGCCCGGCAGCTGGCCGACCGGCTCACGCATCATACCGGGTTGCACCTGGCCGCCTTCGGCAGCGCCGATGCCGCGGGCGAGCACGACCGCCTGAAGCTGGCCGGGTTCCCGGTGCTGCCGCTGGTCGACATGCGCCGTCCGGTCGAGACCGAGACCGGCGACGAGGAGGCGCGGTTCACGATCGCCCGGATAATGCCGGGCACGATGCCGGAGGGGCGCATCCAGTTCTTGACTCACCACACCCCGCATCTGGTCTGGCCCGAACCCTGTCTCGACCATCCGAACGGGTCGCTGGCCCTGCGCGCGGTGTGGATCGCCGCGGCGGATCCTGCCGAGCCGGCGCAACGCTTTGCACGCTTCGCCGACCGGCCGGCGCGCCGGGAAGGCGAGGTCGCGAGCGTCGTGCTCGAACGCGGCGCGGTGCATGTCGCAACCCCGGAATTTCTCGACCGTCGCTTCGGCATCGCCCCCGGACCGCCCCTCCCCTATCTCGCCGGCTGCGAGGTCGAGGTTGCGGACCTCGACCGGCTGCGCGTCGTTCTCGACAGCGCCGATCTCGCCGGCCGGCCGATTGCCGGCGGGTTGGCAGTGCCGTTGCCGGCGGCGATCGGCGGCACGATCTTGTTTTGTGCTTGATCGGTGCTTTTTGACACGCGATTGGGGCTGTTTCGCGCACAGCCGGGTTGAGTATTCGATGTTTGGCCGGCCCCGCCGAACTGCCGCATTATGACCCCGAGACGGCCAGGCGCGGAGGAGGGTGCGGTGAGGACAATGCCGGCGACGGGCAGGCGACCATGAGGGTCAGCGTATTGACCACGCTGAGTGCGGGGGGCGGACCCGGCCGCCGCCTGCTGGACGGGCTCGTCGATTACGCGCGCCGGATCGAGAGGAGCGGGTTTCCCGGGTTGTGGGTCACCGATTCGCTCGGCCGCGGCCGCCCCACCCTCGATCCGATGGGCGTTCTGGCCGCCCTTTCGACCGTAACCAAACGCATCGAACTCGGCACCGCGGTATTGCAGGTGCCGCTGCGCCATCCGGTCGAACTCGCCCGCTGCGTGCAGACGGTGCAGGCGTTGTCGGGCGGCCGTCTGCGCCTCGGCGTCGGCAGCGGCTCGACAAGAGCCGATTTCGATCTGCTCGGCGGCGATTACGACCGGCGCTTTGCCACGCTGATGAATTCGCTGGCGGTGATGCGCCGCGCCTGGCGGGGCGAAGAAGTCAACGGCGGCACCTTGTCGCCGTGGCCGGGTTTCGAGGGCGGTCCGCCGATTGTGCTCGGGGCGTGGCGCAATCGGCGCTGGATCACCTATGCGGCGCAAGTGTGCCAGGGCTGGACCGCATCGGGCCGCTACAGCAGCTGGGCCGATCTCGAACGCGGCATGGAGATCTATCGCAAAGCCGGCGGCACCAACGCGATCCTGGCCAACGTCGCGATCGATCTGGTCGGCCGGCCCGAAACCGGCAATCTCGGCGAGGTCGCCCAGGTTTCGCTGATCGGCCCGCCCGACGAAGCCCGCCGGCGGCTGATGCGGATCGAGCAGCTCGGCTTTGACGAAGTCCTGCTGGTGTCCCCGGTCGGCGCGCTCGACGAGATCGAACGGATGCGGGACTACCTGTAGCGCAGCGCGGCCCGCAGCGACCGCTGCCGATCGGCCTCAATCCGCAACCGCTTTGAAATGTTTGGACAGCGCCAGCCCCTGGCGCTGGTAGGACGAACCGATCGCGCTGCCGTAGAGCTTGTCGGGACGCGCGATCAGCCGCTCGTAGATCAGGCGGCCGAGCACCTGCCCGTCCTCGATCAGGAACGGCACCTCGTGCGAGCGCACTTCGAGTACGGCGCGGCTGCCGGCGCCGCCGCTCTGCGCGGTGCCGAACCCCGGATCGAAAAAGCCGGCGAAATGCACCCGGAACTCGCCGACAAAGGTGTGATAGGCCAGCATTTCGGCGGCATGGTCGGGCGGCACCACGACGGCCTCGCGCGACGCCAGGATGTAGAAATCATGCGGGTCGAGCACGATCCCGCCCGCCGCACCCGGCGAACGATCGGCGTAGACCGGCTCCCAGAAGTCGCGGGGGTTGTAGTATTGCACCCGGTCGACATCGATCAGATCGGTGTGGCGGCGCGCCTTGTAGGCGACGATCCCCTGCGCATCGCCGCCGGCGACATCGACGGTGAAGGCGAGCCCGTCGCGGATCGGCTCGCGCGCTGCGGCCTCGCCCGGCGGCAATTCGTAGAGCCCGACCTCGTCATGCAGCCGGCGCAGCGCGGTGTCGCCGAACGCCGGCGAGCCGCGCCGGATGCGCAATTGCACGAGGCTCGACCCGCTGCGCACCAGAATGCTGAACGAGCGCGGCGAGATCTCGGCGTAGAGCGGCCCCTTGTACCCCTCGCGCACCCGGTCGAATTCGGTGCCGTGATCGGTAATGACGCGGGCAAAGACATCGAGCCGGCCGATCGAGCTTTTCGGGTTGGCCAATGCCGAAGTGCGTTTGCGCAGCGCCACCTGCTCGAACAACGGCACGATATAGACGCAGTCCTTTTCGAGCACCGCACCGCGGGTCAGGTCGATGCGGTGCATCGACAAGAGATCGAGCTTGTCGCGCACGCTCGCCCGCGCTCCGGGCAGAAAGCTCGCCCTGACCCGATAGGCGATCTCGCCGAGCCTCAGATCGAGGCTCGCCGGTTGGATCTGCGCGTCGCCGATCGGCTGCATGGAGGCGATCTCGCGCCCGAGCGCCACCGCCTCGCGCAACATCTGCGACGGCAGCAGTCCGGTCGAGCGATCGGCATCGGCGGGCTCGGGGGCGGGAAACAGCGCGGCCTCGATCGGCTCGGTCATCGCACGGGTTCCCATTTCAACTCGCCCACCTTCCAGGACAACGACCGGGCGAGGAACATATGCGGCAGCGAGGTCATCGAACAGAAATATGTCCGGAGGATCGCCGGTGCGGATATCGCGATGCACGCTGCCCAGCCGGCGCCGCAACGGGGTTGAGCAGATCCAAAAATTGGGATCAACTCTCGGATCGAGGTCCGCTGGGTTCCAGGGGTTTGGGCCCAGAACCGCTCGGTGCGCGCGTCCGGTCGAGACGCATGCGGGACATTACACAGTGCAAGGGAGAGAGTGCCATGCCGTTTTATCAGAAGGGCGATGTTCGCATCCGCTACGAGGAGGCCGGCTCCGGCTTCCCGCTCTTGGTCACCCCGGGCGGAGGCTTGAACTCGCGCGTCAGCAATTGGCCGACCGCCGTGATCAACGCGATGGAGGCCTTCAAAAACGATTTCCGCTGCATCACGATGGACCAGCGCAACGCCAATGGCGGCGAGTCATCGGGGCCGGTGCCGACCGGAAACGCCTGGGACGCCTTCGCCGACGACCAGCTCGGGCTGATGGACCATCTCGGCATTCGCGAGTTCTTCTACATGGGCTACTGCATCGGCGGCTGCTTTGCCGGCAAGCTCCTCCAGCGGGCGCCCGAGCGCGTCGTCGCCGCCGTCTTTTGCCAGAGCGTCGGGCACCGGCCGGAAGACCCGGACGTCATGGTCCGGCACAGCACGGACAATTGGCTGCCCGATTTCCGCGCTCGCCGGCCCGAGGTGTCTCAGGACACGATCGACAAGTACTTCCACAGCCTGTGGCGGGCGCAGCCCGATTTTCTCCACAGCGTATCGCGCGACTTCATCAAAAACTGCCGGACGCCGATCCTCGTCTTGCCGGACGACACGCCGTCGCATCCGCTGCAGACCTCGATCGATGTCGCTTCGCTGGCGCCGAACGCCGAGATCACGGTCTTCCCGTGGCGCGACCCGCCGGAACTGCACGCCAGGACAACCAACCGGGTGCGCAGCTTCCTGCGCGAGCATCAACCGATGCGAGCCGCCGCGCAGTAAAAACTTTGTTCCGTGGGGCGCGACCGATCCTCGTCACCCCCGCGAAAGAGCGTGTGAAGGAATTGAAAAGTGGCTGGAGTGGTGCTGTGCGTCCTTCGAGACAGCTGCTTTACGGCTTCCTCAGGATGAGGTAATTTCTAAATGCCATCAATAAGATACCTCATGGTGAGGAGCGCCGAAGGCGCGTCTCGAACCACGTACGACGGCTGTGCCACGCCCGGTTTTCGTTGCGAATCCATTCTTTCACATGCTCGAAGGCGGGGTCCATGGCAAGCGGCGAAGCGATGGGTCTGTATTCCCGCTTTCGCGGGAATGACGGAGCCAGCAGCTCATAGGGCGAAAAACCCCGGCGAAAGCCGGGTACCCCGTAGACGCCACGCGAACCGTCATGGTGGAAGGCGGTGCGCAACGCGCTCTCCGATCATGACCTGATTAAATACCGCCGAGGAGAAATGCCATGCCGTTTTATCAAAAGGGCGACGTCCGCATCCGCTACGAGGAGGCCGGCTCCGGCTTCCCGCTGCTGGTCACCCCGGGCGGGGGCTTGAACTCGCGCGTCAGCAACTGGCCGACCGCCGTGATCAACGCGATGGAGGCCTTCAAAAACGATTTCCGCTGCATCACGATGGACCAGCGCAACGCCAATGGCGGCGAGTTCGACCGGCCCGATCCCAATCGGCGACCCGTGGGATGCCTTCGCCGACGACCAGCTCGGGCTGATGGACCATCTCGGCATCCGCGAATTCTTCTACATGGGCTACTGCATCGGCGGCTGCTTTGCCGGCAAGCTCCTCCAGCGGGCGCCCGCGCGCGTCGTCGCCGCCGTCTTTTGCCAGAGCGTCGGGCACCGGCCGGACGACCCGGACGTCATGCACCGCTCCGGCAAGGATGTCTGGGCGCCGGAATTGCTGGCGCGGCGGCCCGACCTGACCATGGCGCAGATCGAGCAATACCTGCACGACCTTTACCGGGCGAACCCCGATTTCCTGTACAGCGTGTCGCGCGATTTCATCCGCAACTGCCGGACGCCGATACTGGTCATGCCGGACGACACCCCGGCGCACCCGCTCCAGACCTCGATCGACGTCGCCTCGCTGGCGCCGAACGCCGAGGTCACGGTTTTCCCTTGGCGCGAGCCGCCCGAACTGCTCGCCCGGACGATCAACCGGGTGCGCACCTTCCTGCACGCGCATCAACCGCTGAGGGCAGCGGCGCAATAGCAGCCCGTAGGACCGCACAGGGTGGGAAACCCCGGCGCAGCCGGGGCATTCCGCCGACACGGGAGCCGGCCATATCAAAGCGATGATCCGCGCAGCCTCGTCACCGCTCTCCCATTTGTGAAGTGCAACGCCGGGCGCCCCGCTTGTTGCTGCCGTCGCCCCGTGGTCTGATCGTCGGATAATCGACCAAAGCGCGGGGGAAAAGATCATGCGTGCACCGATATTGGCGGCCGCGCTGACGGCGTTTGCCGCACCGGCTTTCGCCGACGGACTGAGTGTGACCACGCCCGATTTCAACGATGCCGGCACGGTCCCGATGGCGCAGGTCTGCGACCGCTATCACGGCGGCAACCACTCGCCGTCGCTCTCCTGGTCGGGCGAGCCGGCCGGTACCAAGAGCTTCGCGATAACGATGTACGACCCCGATGCGCCGACCGGCAGCGGCTTCTGGCATTGGACCGTGTTCAACATTCCGGCGAGCGTGCACACCCTGCCCGCCGGCGCCGGCGACGTCGGCTCGAAGCTGCTTCCCGAGGGCGCCGGCCAGGGACGCAACGATGCCGGGGTCGCGCATTACTCGGGCCCGTGCCCTCCGGCCGGGGACCAGCCGCACCATTATCAGATCACCGTTTTCGCGGTGAAGGCCGCCAAATTGCCCGTCGACGCCGAATTCGTCGGGCGCGAGAGTCGGGTTCAACCTGCACTTCAACACGCTGGCCAAGGGACAGGTGACCGGGCTCTACGGGCAGCCGAAATGACCCAGCGCCGATAAGCCAAGCACCGTACGCGGAACCGATGGAGTAGTCTGTCCGTTGGGTATTTTTTACTCGCTTAATACCTTATCGGCCCATTCCACCAACGCCACCAGATCCGGGGGCGTGACGAGCCGGGCATTCTTGCCTTCAAGATCGGTGTCGCGAACCGCACGGGCCCGTGAACACGCGGTTCAGATGTTGAGCGGAATGTTATGCGCGATGGTTTTCGCCATGATCTCCGCCAATGGCGGCCATCCCACCGGGGTCACTGCGTTCATCGTCTCTTTGCGCATCAGGTTTACCGCCTCGCCGAGGAGGAATATCCGCACCTCGTGCCCCGCTTCCGCGAAGGCGTTTCCATGGAGAAAGGCGAAGGCCGCCTTGGTCAACTCGTCCGATCCCCATGCGCTCTTGATCAACACCTTCATCTGCCGTCTCCGTGGCGATTCGAAGCGGGTAATTAACACCGCCCTATTTGCCGGCTCGGCGGCGGCGGGCGCGGATGCACCGCGCCGTGCCACGAATTGCTTACAGAATTTTACCGCGGCTTAGATACGGCGAGCGGCGGTAAACGGGAGCGGCCAGAATGCAGGGTGGAAAAGCGCAGCGCATTCCACCAAGCTGGTGCGGACTATCGGCGGAAGGCGCTTTGCTTTTCCGCCCTACAATTCGGAGACCGGTAGGCGAATATGAGCGAAGCGGATATCCCGGAACGATATGACCGACGGCTTTCACCTGGTGGTGGAGGCGCTGAAGCTGAACGGGGTCGACACGATCTTTGGGGTGGCCGGCATCCCGATCACCGATCTGCTGCGCTTGGCGCAGAATGAGGGGATCCGCTACCTCGGCTTTCGCCACGAGCAGTCGGCCGGGAACGCGGCGGCGATCGCCGGCTATCTGACCCAAAAGCCGGGCATCTGCATGACGGTATCCGCGCCCGGCTTTCTGAACGGGCTCGTCGCCTTGGCCAACGCGACGACCAATTGCTTCCCGATGATCCTGATCAGCGGGTCGAGCGACCGGGCGATCGTCGATCTCGAGCAGGGCGATTACGAGGAGATGGACCAGCTTGCAATCGCCCGGCCGCATTGCAAGGCGGCGTACCGGGTCAACCGGCCGCAGGACATCGGCATCGGCATCGCGCGGGCGATCCGCGCCGCCGCCTCGGGCCGCCCGGGCGGCGTCTATCTCGACCTGACCGCCGAGGTGCTGGGCGCCGCACTCGACGCGGCGGCGGCGAAGAAGTCGCTCATAAAGGTCGTCGACCCGGCGCCGCCTTCGCCGCCTGCGCCGGGATCGGTCATGCGCGCCATCGAGCTGCTGGCAAACGCCGAGCGGCCGCTGGCGGTCCTCGGCAAGGGCGCCGCCTATGCGCGGGCGGACGCCGAAATCCGCTCGTTCATCGAAACGACCGGGATGCCGTTCCTGCCGATGTCGATGGCCAAGGGCCTCTTACCCGACGACCATCCGCAATCGGCCGCCGCCGCCCGCTCCTATGCGATCGGCAACGCCGATGTCGTGTTGCTGGCCGGGGCGCGCCTCAACTGGCTGTTGTCGCACGGCCGGCCGCCCTTGTGGTCCGAGGGCACGCGGTTTGTGCAGGTCGACATCTCGCCGACCGAGATCGACAGCAACCGGGCGATCGCCGCACCGGTCGTCGGCGACATCAAGTCGGTTTTCGCGGCGTTCAACGCTGCGCTGAAGCCGGGACAAATCAGGCGGCAGATGGCCTGGGCCGACGAGATCGGCAAGCGCAAGCAACAGAACGTCGAGCGCATGGCGGCGCGCCTCAACGCCGATCCGAGCCCGATGAATTTTTCGAGCGCCTTGCGGGCGGTGCGCAACGCGCTCGCCACGCAGCCCGATGTCTACATCGTCAACGAAGGCGCCAACACGCTCGATTTCGGCCGCAACATCATCGACATGGACAAGCCGCGCCACCGGCTCGACAGCGGCACCTGGGGTGTGATGGGGATCGGCATGGGCTATGCCATCGGCGCCGCCGCGGTGACCGGCAGGCCCGTCGTCGCGATCGAGGGCGACAGCGCCTTCGGCTTCAGCGGCATGGAGATCGAGACGATCTGCCGGTACGAATTGCCGATAACGACGATCGTCTTCAACAACAACGGCGTCTATCGCGGCGACATGCCGGGCAATCCCTATTCGCCGACCGGCCTGTTGCGCGGCGCGCGCTACGAGAAGATCATCGAGGCGTTCGGCGGGGCCGGCTGGCACGTCACCGACACGCCGAGCCTGACCAAGGCGCTGACCGAAGCGCTCGCCTCGGGCAAGCCGGCGCTGATCAACGCCGTCATCGACCCGACCGCCGGCACCGAGAGCGGGCACATCCAGAGCCTGAACCCGCGCAGCGCCGCCGCCCCCAAGACCTGAAACCGGATCGCGGCGCCGCGGTCGGGCGCGCCGGCACGGGGTCGCTCGCGCCGCCATCTTCCTGCCGTCATTGCCGCTGGTGATTGCGGTCGCCGCCGTTATCGGGTAACCGAGGGCTGCGCAATTTGCCGATACCGGGGGGTCTGCGGCAATGGCGAGGGGATGGCTGTTTGCGTGCCTTTTGCTGGGTTTTCTGCCGGCCGCACCGTTGGTTGTGCGCGCCGGGCCGCCGTCGAGCGTCTATCTCGAAGAGCTGAGCTGGCCCGAACTGCGCGACCAGATTCGCGCGGGCAAGACGACGGTCCTGGTCCCGATCGGCGGGACCGAGCAAAACGGCCCGCAAATGGCGCTCGGCAAGCACAATGTGCGGGTGCATTTATTATCGGGAAAGATCGCCCGGGCGCTCGGCGACGCACTGGTCGCACCGGTCATCGCCTATGTGCCGGAGGGCGATGTCGAGCACCCGGCGGGACATCTGAAATTTCCCGGCACGATCACCATCCCGGTCGGCGCCTTCGAGCAGACCCTCGAATATGCGGCAAAGAGCTTCAAGCTCGCCGGCTTTCGCAACATCGTCTTTTTGGGTGACCACGGCGGCTACCAGAAGGCCGACCAGGCGGTGGCGGACCGGCTCGACCGCGAATGGGCGGCGACGCCGGCGCGGGTCTACGCCCTGACCGAATATTACCGCGCGAGCGAGGTCGAATTCGGCCAATTGCTGAAGAGCAAGGGCTATGGCGAGGCAGAGATCGGCTCCCATGCCGGATTGCTCGACACCTCGCTGATGATGGGGACCGATCCGGGCCTGGTCCGCACCGAATTGTTGGGCGCCGCCAAGCCCGCCGACGGCGTGCACGGCGACCCGCGCCGTTCGAGCGCCGCGCTCGGCCGGCTCGGCGTCGATCTGATCGTCGCGCGCAGCGTCGCCGCCATCCGAGAGGCGGTTTCCCACCGCTGAAATCCGCCGAGACCGGGGCGATCCGAACACGTCTTGGCCGCACCTTGTTGTTGGAGGTAGTCGTGCACCAGCAGATCCGACGCCGGGTCCGCAATTCCCTTTGGATCGCTCCGCTGCTCGGCCTCGGAATGTGGCTGGCGTGGCTGCCGATCTGGCCCGCCGCCGCCGGCGCGGACGGCTTTGCCGCACTCTGCTCGTCGGCCGCGGCATTGGTGCGGGTCGCCCAATCCCTCGCCGCGCCGGCGGCGGCGCCGCGGATCGCCCAGTCCGTCGCCGCGCCGGCGACGACACCCCCGGCCGGGCCGCGGACGGCGCCGGCCGTCAGGATCGACACGCTGCCGGGGATGATGCCGGTCCTGAACCCGGCCAATCTCTACAGCGCCGCCGGCGCGAACATGCTGAGCCCGGCGGTGGCCGGGGCATTGCGGCGCGTCTATGTGCCGAACCTGCGCTCGAACAACGTCTATGTGATCGATCCGGCGACCCGCACAGTGATCGACACCTTCCCGGTCGGCATCGTCCCGCAGCATGTCGTCCCGTCCTGGGACCTGCAAACCCTTTGGGTCGCCAATAACGGCCGCCGCCGCAACGACGGCAGCCTGACGCCGATCGACCCGAAAACCGGCCGGCCCGGCCCGAGCGTCCCGGTTATCGACCCGTACAACATGTATTTCACGCCGGACGGAAAGTCGGCGATCGTCGTCGCCGAGCGCCTGAAGCGTCTCGATTTTCGCGATGCGCACACGATGGCGCTGCGGCAGACCCTGCCGACCCCGGGCTGTTCCGGCGTCAACCACGCCGATTTCTCGATCGACGGCCGCTACGCCATTTTCACCTGCGAGTTCCGCGGCGGCGGCCTCGTAAAAATCGACGTGGTCAACCGGCAGGTCGTCGGCTATCTGAAGCTCTCGCTGCACGGGATGCTGCAGGACATCCGGATATCGCCCGACGGCCGGGCGTTCTTCGTCGCCGACATGCATGCCGACGGCGTCTTTGTCGTCGACGGCGACAGCTTTACCAAGATCGGCTTCATCGCCACCGGCGTCGGCACGCACGGGCTCTACCCCAGCCGCGGCGGCGCCAAACTCTACGTCTCAAACCGCGGTTCGCACAAAATCCACGGGCCGCCGCACGGGCCGGGCAGCGTCAGCGTCATCGATTTCGCCACCCGCACCGTCGAAAAGACCTGGCCGATCCCGGGCGGCGGCAGCCCCGACATGGGCAATGTCAGCGCCGACGGCAAACAGCTGTGGCTGTCCGGGCGTTACGACAACGTCGTCTACGACATCGATACGACGACCGGCGCGGTGACCAAAATTCCGGTCGGCCTCGAACCGCACGGCCTGACGGTCTGGCCGCAGCCGGGCCGCTATTCGCTCGGCCACACCGGCAACATGCGCTGAGCGGTAGATCGACAGTGGCGCCCGATACGGCAGCGGCATACCGGCGAGGAACTCAGAGTTCCAGAACCCTTCGAATTCCCTCCTCGACAGTCCGCAGGTCGACCGGCGACAGTCGTCCCGAATTACGCGTCAGCCGGCGTTTGTCTATCGCCCTCAGTTGGTCGCACACCGCTACCGAATTCAGCCCCGCCGAAGGCGTCGCGACGACGATGGGCGGGGTTGGAGATGCGCCGGTAGAAAGGGGTACGACGACGATCGTGCGCCGCGCCCGATTGAGCGCGTCAGCGGTGATCACGACGGCGGGTCGGGTCTTGGGGATTTCGCTGCCTTGAGTTGGATCGAGATTCACCCACCAAATATCGCCGCGTCGAACCGCAATCGTGCCGGCGGGCTCAGCCACACCCGCGCCTCACTGGCCTCTGGCCCGGGATCGGGCATCGCCGAGGCCGTCATCGATGGCGGCAACTTCCCACTCCGCCATTTCAGCCGACAAGCCGTGCATGTTCTCCGCCGCCAGTGCTGCTTGGTACAGCGGGTCGTCGTCCCCGGCATCGCCAGGCGGCAGCGCCTGCTCCAGCAGGCTCTGGATGAATTTGCTGCGCTGCCGCACCGGCACATTGCGCTTAAATCGCGTGACCAGCGCGTCGGGAAGACGGATCAGCAATTGAGTTGTCGCCACGCTAAGTTCCAACTTGATATCGACTTGGATATCTATATCAACCGTCTCTGTTGCACAAGACCGCTCGACCTCTGTCGCCGCGCTGCCGCTCGCGATCGAGCACCGGCGCAGATACTCGGCCCCCGACGCTGACGCGCCAGCACAGATCTTAAGGGGGCGCCCCGAATCGATGTCAACTCGGTTCGGATTTACGATGATCTTCAAATGCTTTGAAGCACATACTCCCCCTCGGCCGGG
>CAVPBN010000025.1:0-30064 GCA_963701815.1 uncultured Alphaproteobacteria bacterium | reverse complement strand
GGCGAGGCCCCTTTTGGCTCAGACCTTTACCGAGCGCCGACGAGCCCCGGTGCGGTCTGCGCGATCCGCCGCGAGCGCAGCGGCCGCAGTATGAACAGAGCCATTGCCACCACCGCAAAGTTCATGATGGCTGTCACCACGAATACCATATGCCAGCTTCCGGTCGCCGACTTGATCAAATTCGCCACCGGGACGAGAAAGGCGGACAGACCCTTCGCCGTGTACAGGAAGCTCAGATTGGCGGTCGCGTATCTCGGACCGAAGCTGTCGGTGCAGGTCGACGGAAACAGGCTGAAAATCTCCCCCCAGGTCAGAAAGATCAGCCCGGCGAAGGTGACGAACGCCCACGGCGTCGTGCCATATGCGCCGAGCAGCCAATAGCTGATGCCGCCGAGGCCGAAGGCGATCGCCATCGTATACTCGCGGCCGATGTGATCGGAGATCCAGCCGAACAGCGGCCGGGCCGCGCCGTTCGCCACGCTGTCCACCAGCAGGGCCAAGGTCAAGGTCGAGACGCCGGCCAGCACTGCGACGTTGGCGACGTTGAAATCGCGGGCGATCAGCGCGATCTGGGCAGTCGCCATCAGCCCGCTCGCCGAGACGAGCACGAACATGAGATAGAGCACCCAGAACACCGGCGTCGCCAGCATCGCCCGCGGCGAATAGCTCTCGCTGGTCTGGATCACCTTCGACGGACCGGTTGCCGGCGTTTCACCCGGCAACGGCGCTCGCATCAGCCAGGAAAGGGCGAAGACGACAGCGCCCTGGACCAGCCCAAACCAGAAAAAAGCTGCACCATAGCCATAGGCGGCGATGACCGCGCGGATCGGTACGACGGTCAGCGCCGCTCCGGCGCCGAACCCGGCGGCGGTCAGACCGACGGCGAGCCCGCGGTGGTCGGGAAACCACTTGACCGCGTTGCCGATGCAGGTCGCGTAGATCGCTCCGGCGCCCGTTCCGGACAGGACCGCGCCGAGATACAGCATCGGCAGGATTGCGGCCGTCGAATTGACGATCCAGCCGATCGCGATCATCGCCCCGCCGAACGCGACCATCATTCTTGGCCCGTTTTTTGGGCCGACCTGGTCGACGATCCAGCCTTGGAGCGGGGTCAGCCAGGTTTCCAGTGCGACGAATATGCTGAAGGCGATCTGGATGTCGGCAACCGACCAGCCATGCGCAACGTTCATCGGGTGGACGAACAAGGTCCAGCCATATTGCAGATTGGCGGTCATCACCATGCAGACGATGCCGACGATCAGCTGAAGCCCTCGGCTGGTTGTCGGCACGGCCGTCCCCGACGCCGATGATGATGGGCTCTGCATGATCGTTCCTCCCCTGATCGCCCCGGGCTTCGCGTGAAAGCACAGCGCCGACGCGGCCGCGGAACATGCTTTCCTTAACAAGGACTTAATTTGAGAGCGCGGGCCGCCTCAGTCAACCGCAATTTGCCGGCGCCGATGGGGTTTCTTGCCGTTTCCGGCGAAGCGGCGCATGCTGCGCGGCTGGATTACGGCGACTGGGGGATTCGATGAAGACGAGCCGAGACCGCATCCTGACCACGCATGTCGGCAGCCTGCCGCGCCCGCCCGAATTGCGCCAGGTCCTGGTGCGCAAGGACCAGGGCGAGCCCTACGATTCGGACCAGCTCGCTCGTCTGGTAGCCCAGGCGGTTGTCGACATCGTCCGCCGGCAAACCGAGGTCGGAGTCGACATCGTCAATGACGGCGAAATGTCGAAACCGGGCTATTCGACCTACATCGCCGACCGCCTCTCGGGCTTCGCCGGGCACCAGCCGGCACTGCCGCGGCTCGACACGCGCGACCATCCGAACTTTCTCGCCGCACTCGAACGGATGACCGGCGCGAATGTGGCGAGGCGCGCGGTCTGCGTCGGCCCGATCGCCTGGCGCGACCGCGAACCGTTGCTGCAGGACCTCGCCAACCTCGGCGCGGCGTTGGGTCAGGTTTCGGCGACCGAGGGGTTCATGACCGCCGCCTCGCCGGGTCTGGTGCCGGTGTTTCAGACCAATTCGCACTATCCGACGCACGAAGCCTATGTCGAGGCGATCGCCGCGGCGATGCAGGAGGAATACGAGGCGATCGTCGGCGCCGGGTTCGTCTTGCAGCTCGACTGCCCGGACCTCGCCATGGCGCACCACACCAGCTTTCAGGAGCTGAGCGAGGCGGATTTTCTCAAGCGCGCCGCCTTTCACGTCGAGGTGCTGAACCACGCCTTGCGCAATGTGCCGGCCGACCGGGCGCGCATCCATATCTGCTGGGGCAATTACGAGGGCCCGCACGATCACGACATTCCGTTCGCCAAGGTCGCGCCGATCCTGGTCAAGGCCAAACCGCAGGCCTTGGTCGTCGAAGCGGCGAACCCGCGCCATGCGCATGAATGGGCCGTGTGGCGGGAGGCGAAATTACCCGACGACAAGATCCTGATCCCGGGGGTGCTCGACACCTCGACCAATTATGTCGAGCATCCCGAACTCGTCGCCGAGCGCATCTGCCGCTTTGCCGAAATCGTCGGGCGCGAGCGGGTCATCGCCGGCAGCGATTGCGGCTTCGGCACCTTCGCCGGCTACGGCAAGCTCGATCCCGACATCTCGTTCAAAAAGCTCGCCGCCATGGCCCAAGGCGCCGAAATCGCCTCGCACCGGCTGTGGCGCGGATGACCTCTACGGCGGGCCGCCTGCGCTGCGATGCGCGAGAATGTCGGCGTGACGCATCAGCCGGAGGGCGTCGAAGCCCGCCGGCGTCGTCGACCCGTCCGCTTCGACGAACTCGATCGCGCAACCTAGTTCTTCGACAAGCATCGCGTAGAGTAGCTCCGGCCGCTCGGCGGGCATAAACTCGGGATGCCATTCGATCAGCAGGTTGACCTCGCGCTGCGCCTTCAGGAAGTCGCGCGCGCCCTGCAACACCTCCCACTCGAAGCCCTCGACATCGATCTTGATCAGATCGGCGCGGGCTGATCTTGGCCTCACCCATGAGGGTCGACAGCGTCCGGGATTGGACAAGGACCTGCCGGGGCGCGTCGAGCAGCCGCTGCTGCTGGAGCAGCGCGACCCGGACGACCGCCGTACTGGCTCCATCATTGCGGGCAAAATCGTATAACGTGAGCTCGCCGGCTTTGTCGGCGGCCGCGAACGGTAGGATGTGCACCCGATCGAGAAAGCCGTTCATCGAGAAATTGTCGACTAGAACGGTCTGTAGTCTAGGCAGCGCTTCGATCGCGATGACCCGTCCTAGGGCGCCGACCGATTTTGCGGCCAGCAGCGCATACACGCCGATATTCGCGCCGACATCGACATAGGTCATGCCGGGACGCAGAAAACGCTCCAGAAATCGGGTCAAGCCAAGATCGAAATAGCCGTCGCGGATCATGTGCGGCGTGATCGCCCGATCGCCGGCCGGCAGGAACATCAGATGGCCATGGATCGTCTCCGCCAGCACGGTATCATTACCCATATAGGTTGCGGTCATGCGCCGCTTCGGCAGCTCGGGGGTATCGTCCCCGCTCTCCGCCCACACGCGGATCTCGCTCAGATATCCGGTGTGCGGTGGTCGACCGGCAGCCGCTGGCCATCGCCCGCTAAAACAATGAACACCTCGTTCGCGTAAATCGGATGCAGCCGTTGCATGACCTGCTTTAGGAAATCGCGGTTCAGCTCCTGATATCGGCCCTTGTGCAGGACCAGGGCCCTGATTTGCTTGGCCTCGGACGGGTGGGCGTTTGGATATCCGATGTCGACCGGGATAGCCGGGCTGAACTCGATCGGCGCGACCGTGCCTCTTCCTGCGAGCCCTCGGGCTTCGAGAAAATCCGCGACGCTTTGCCACCATCGGTCCATCACGCCGCTCCGAGGTCGACCCGCGATCCGCGTCAGACCCTCAGATAGGGACCCGGCCGCGCCCGGTGCCCGGCCGACGGGCTGAAGAAATAGCGCGGCGGTTCGTAATGCCGTTCCGCGGTCGCCGGCCAGAAATTTGTCGCCGCACAAATCGTCGCGCACAAAAAAGGCGTTCACGCCGCTGAAACTGCAGCCGACGATGCGGTATCCCTTTTTTCCGCCCAATCGCACCAACGCTTCCAGGCTCGCGCCGAAATAGTTGCTGCCGTCCCAGCGCCCGGCCGGATCGTACGGCATCACCAGCGACAGCGGCGGCCGCAGCGTCGCATTGTATTCGATAACGACGACGCGCGGCTCGATAACTTCGATCGCGTTCCATATCCAGTAATCGTTGCCGTCGATGTCGATCGAGAGCAGATCGATAGCGCCGCCGAGCCCGGCTTCGGAAATCGCGGCGTTGATGTTTTCGGCCGTCACCGTACGGTGCTGCAACATCAGGCGGCGATCGTCGATAAACGACGCAAAATCGCGCCGGATCGCCTCGACCGATGCCGCCAACCCTTCAATCCACAGCCCATGCCAGCCGCCGACCAAAAGCTTGGCGGTATTGCACTCGGTTCCCGTTTCCACGCCGAACTCGACAAATACGCGGTCGGTTTCGCCGATCCGATCGAAGATTTCCTGAATGATCCCGTCTTCGTCGGCCTGCGAGTAGACCTTGAAGCCGTAAGGCACCAGGCACTTGGGGTCAGCATAGCGTGGTTTGGCCAATTCCTCGGACCAAAAGCGCAGGATCTGATCTGCCGCGCCCCCCGGCAACCTGGGTTTGGGCGCGCAATTGGCCGATGATCCGCTGCGATTGATCAGCGCGAGGGCAAGGTCGCAGCTTTACCGCGGAAGCGTGAAGTTTCGGCGCCGGATAGCAGAGCCCGCTCTTGCTCATCTGAATTTTGCGTCGCAACTCGATATTCGGAGAGCCAGCAAGCGCTACAGATCCAATTCGAGGACCGCGCTTTTGGCGCGGGAGCAGCAGATCAGCATGTAGCGCTCGCGGTCTTTGCCGCCGAGGATCTGGTCGCGGTGGTCGGGCTCGCCGGCCAGATAGGCGGTCAGGCAGGCGCCGCAATAGCCCAGCTCGCACGAGGTGCGGATCGCGACGCCGTGGCGGCGCAGCACGCCGATGATCGTCTCGCCGGCCGGCGACCTCGTATTCGCCGCCGCTCTTGGCGAGCCGCACGCGAAACGGCCGGTCGTCGTCGAACGGGCGGGCGGCGCCGCGCCGGGGCCGGTGAAATATTCGCAATGCACGCGTGCCCGCCGGCCAATGCGCCGAGGCCGCGCGCCGCCGCCGCCATCATCCCGGCGCGGGCCGCAATAATAAAGATGCGTGCCGGGCTGCGGCTCGCGCAGCAGCGCGGCGATGTCGAGCCCCTTCGCGCGGGTCGCCGCCATCGTAGTGGAAACGACACCTGCCCCTGCGCCGCGAGCAGGTCGAGCTCGTCGCGGAACGCGGTCCGTCTCCGGCGACCGGGTGCAGTAATGGAGGCGGAAATCGGCGCGGCGGCGCTTCAGTTCGGCGATCATCGCCATGATCGGGGTGATGCCGATGCCGCCGGCGATCAGCAGGTGGCGCTCGGCGTCCTCGGCGAGCGGAAAATGGTTGCGCGGCAGCGACACCTCGACGATGTCGCCGACCCGCACCGTCGTCGTGCAGCTGGCGCGAGCCCTCGCCGAGCTTTTCGCGCAGCACGGCGATGCAATAGCGGCGCCGCTCGGCCGGGTCGTTCCACAAGCGAATAGTCGCGCCACGCCCGTCGCGCCGAGCCGCACCCCGATATGCGCGCCCGGCGCTCGAAGCGCGGCAGGTCGCGCCCGTTCGGGTCGACCAGCTCGTAGCCGTTGATGTCCTCGGCGAGATAGGTGATCGAGCGGATGCGCAGCTGCATGTCGTTATCCTCGTGGTGGGGCCTCGGCGCTCGACTAGGCGCCCCCCCGGCGCCGGGCGCATCGGCCGCGATGCGCCAAAGCCTGACCCGGCTAGCCGCGGCGGATGTTGGCGCTTTGCTCGGGGATGCCGGTCTGCTCGTAGCAGACCCGCGCCAAGGCCGCGACGCCGCTCGCGGATCTCGTCTTTCGACGGCAGCGCGAAGCAGAGCCGCATATGCGATTTGGTCTCGGCCGGGTTGCACGACCATTCGGGGCCGGGGTTGAAGACCAGCCCCTCCTTGGCGGCGGGCGCCACCAGCTTGGTCACGTCGACCTGGTCGGGCAGCTTGATCCACAGAAAGATGCCGCCCTTCGGCCGCCACATCTTTTCGACCGCGGTGCCGAATTCGCGCTCGACCGCCTCGACCATCGTGTCGAGCTTGTCCTTCAGGATGCTCGGTCAGCTCGCCGACATGCTCGGTCGAAATTCTGCGAGAAATATTCGGCGACGACCATCTGTTCGAGCGCGCCGGTGCCGCTGTCGGTCTCGCGCTTGCAGGCCGACGAGCCGGCTCATGACCGCCCAGTCGGCGACGACGTAGCCGAGGCGCAAGGCCGGCGACAAGGTCTTCGAAAACGAGCCGATATGGATGACCTGGGTCGGGTCCATCGAATAGATCGCCGGCCGGCGCGCCGTCGCTCCCAGGTCAGGTCGGCGTAGCACTCGTCCTCGAAGATCGGCACGCCGTGCTTTTTGGCGAGGCCGAGCAGCGCCTGGCGGCGCTCGAGCGGCAGGATCGAGCCGGTCGGGTTCTGCACCGTCGGGATCGTGTAGATGTATTTCGGCACGATCCCCTTGCGCCCGAGATCGTCGAGGATGCTGGCCGAGCGCGTCGATCCGCAGCCCGTCATCGTCGAGCGGCGCGCCGACGACTTTGACCCCGAGGCGCTGCAATTTGGTCAGCGCGCCGCCATAGGTGAACTCCTCGAGGATCACCGTGTCGCCGCGGTTCGAGCAGCACCCGGTTGACGAGGTCGAGGCCCTGGCCCGGACCCGGAGGTGATCAGCACGTCGTCGGGCGTGCAGTCGATGCCGCGCCGCTGGCGACCTTGTCGACGACGAATTCGCGGATCGCCGCGGAAACCCTGCGGGCCGTGCGGGTTGTAGAGCGCCAGATCGGCGCCGTCGCGCCGCAACACCGCTCGCCGCCGCCGCGGCCAGTGCCGCGGCCGGGACATGCTCCGGATCGTTGTGGCCGCCGATGAAATTGTATTTCGGAAACCCGGTCCAGCGCGGCGCCGCCGCCGGCAGATCCTTGGCGAACAGATGGCTGTAGGCAAAACCGGTGGCGGCCATGGTCGTTTTCCTTGTTACCGGCGAGGTCCCGATCGACGTCACCGGCCTCGCTCGACCCGTCCCGCTGCGCGTGGATCCGGCCCTGTCCCGGCGAGGCCGGGGACGAGCGCGGCGTGAGGGGCGTCAGCTCGGTCAGCGCGCCGGCGCGTATTTGCCGCGAGACCTGCGGCGTGATGTCGGGATAGGCGCCGGCGGTCTTCTGCGCCGCCTGCTCGTGCATCTGCAGCCGCGTCCGCCGCTCCCAGTTGCGCTTCAGCTCGTCCTTGACGTTGAAGGCGAGCTTGCCGACGCCCTCGATCTCGAGCTCGATCTTGTCGCCGTCCATGAACGGGTTGAGACCGCGGTGGTTGGTGCCGGTGGCGACGATGTCGCCCGGCTCGAGCGCGTGGATCGAGGTCAGCCACTCGATGCAGCGCGGGATCTTGTGCGCCATGTCGCTGGTGTTGAAGTTCTGCATCAAGATGCCGTTGTTGGAGAGCCGGATCTGCAATTTCTGCGGGTCCGCGATCTCGTCCTTGGTCACGATCCACGGCCCGATCGGCGCGAAGGTGTCGCGCGACTTCATCGCGAAAAAGCCGGGGGCCGGCAGGCCGCGCGCCGAGCCGTCGATAAAGCAGGTATAGCCGAAGATGTAATCCATCGCGTCGGCGGCTTTGACGTTGCTCGCCTTTTTGCCGATGACGAGCGCCAATTCGGCCTCGCCCTCGAAGATCGTCGCCGGCGCATCGGGCAATACCATCGTGTCGCCCGGTCCGCAGATGGCGTTCGCGGTCTTTTGGAACGCGTTGATCGGCGCCGGCGCGCTGCGGGTGCCGTCTTCCATGTAGTTGACCGCCATGCAGTCGATATTGTCCGGCTTTGGCAGCGGCGGCGCGCAGCCTGACCGACGACAACGGCACGCCCTGGCCGCTCGCCGCGGCGTCTTCGAGCTTGCCCTTGTATTGGTCGAAATGGGCGATCAGCCCGTTGATCAGATCGCCGGGACCGGTATGCGGGATGTCGCGCACGACCGACGACACGTCGACGACGCGGTCGCCCTTGACCACGCCCAGCTTGTAGTCGTCGAAGTATACCAGCTTCATTTCAGCCTCCGTTATTCGATGGGTACGAAGATGCAGTTGCGGATCTTGCCGTCGAGCGCCTTCGACAGATGCCCCTTGCCGGTCGTGTCCTCGACCAGGATCACCTCGCCGGCGCCGATCCTGCGCGCTTCGCCGTCGCTCGCGGTGATCTGGACGCCGGCGTCGAGGTTGATGATGTATTGCCGCCGCGGCGCCGGGTGCCAGTCGAGATCGTAGTCCGGCTGGCACCTCGCGAAAGATGATGCCGGTCGCCGGCAGCCGCTTCGACAGCTTGCCGCGAGCGGGTCTGCTCGACCCATTCGATCTCGATGTCGCGGAAATGCGACTGGCCGTTCGCATCGGCATAGAGATTGTGGACCCGCATCGCGTCCTCCCTCGCAACTGGCTGATGACCCTATACTAGCGGCGGACCTGACCGTGGCGCCAGCCTCTCGACAAAGGGGCGTCTTGCCGGCAGGCGAGCCGCCGAGGAGATCGGTCCCGGCCGATGACGGGAGCCCGGCTTCAACCGCAATGCCGGCTGTTCGATCAGGTGCCAGGACAGAAAGGCGATCATCGCCGTCACCGGCAATCCCAGCCCGAACACCTGCCACCAGCAGGCATGGCCGCCGAGCAGCCGGACCATCGTGGCCTCGACCGGCCAGCCGTAGATGTAAAGACCGTAGGACAGATCGCCGAAACGGGCCGCCGGGATCGGCGGCAGCCGCGGGTTCAGCGCCAGCCACAGCGCCAGATAGCACCCGAACAGCGGGAACAGCAGGATGAATTGCCGCAATGGTATGCTGAGGATCAGGCCCGCCAGTGCCAGGAGCGCGATCCGGAAGTCGAAGATGCGGGTATTGCGCAATCTGTAGAGGATCATGCCGGCGGCGAAAAAGCCGAGCAGCCAGCCCCATCCGCCAAGCAGGTCGAGCGCCTTGAAATGGAGGCAGGCCAGGCCCAGCGCCAGCAGCGGCAGCAGCACCGGCAGGCTCAGCAGCCGCAGCGCCCCGAGCACAAGCACCATCACGTACATCATGAATTCGAAGCGCAGGGTCCACATCGACCCGTTGATTTCGAGCCCGACCGGATTGTTGACGAATGCGACCCCCGGCAGCTCGTGCACGCTCGGATCGAGCAATGTGTTGCCGATGACATAGCGATAAGGGGCGGTCTGGCCGAAATAGGCGCCGGGCGCCAGGGTGGTCACCAGCGGCGCCAGCACCAGGGCCGACAGCAGGGTGGCCACGAACAGACCGGGAAAGATCCGCAACGCCCGCTTGGCCAGAAAGCGCAACGGGTCGCCGGTCTCTTCGAAACTCTGCGTCACCAGAAAGCCGCTGATCGCGAAAAACACAAACACCCCGGCAAGACCGAGGATCGCCTGATGCCCGGTCAACACAATCAACGGCTCGTGCCTCTGGGTACCCTCGGCGATCAGAAACGAATGCGAGAACATGACCGAGACCGCCGCCAGCAGCCGCAGCGCATCGAAATTGTTCCGCCTCGGCATCTCTGCCCTGTTCGCTTTGGCCGTGTCAGAAGGCAGCGGAAAGAACGATGCCGCCGATCGCGCTCACGGTGACAACCAGGAGCGGCGGCGCGCGCCACGCGGTCAGCAGCACAAAGCCGAGGAGTGCCAGCCCGAAATCGCGCGGCGTCCCGACCGAACTGGTCCAGATCGGGTCGTAGAGTGCGGCGCCGAGCAGGCCGACGACCGCGGCGTTGACGCCGCGCATCGCTGCCTGGGCGCCGCCGCGGCTGCGGAAGCTTTGCCAGAACGGCAGCACGCCGACCAGCACCAGCATGCCGGGCAGGAAGATCGCCGCCAGAGCGAGTGCCGCTCCCGCCGCGCCGTTCGGCGGAAGCCGCATCACCGCTCCGAGATAGGCGGCAAAGGTGAAAAGCGGTCCGGGCACGGCCTGCGCCGCCCCATAGCCGGCGAGAAAACTGCTGTCGCCGACCCAGCCCGGGGCGACGACCGCCTGGCGCAACAATGGCAGCACCACATGCCCGCCGCCGAAGACCAGCGCGCCCGAACGATAGAACGCAGCGAACCAGGCGACGCCTTGCGGCGCGCCCAGGTGCTGCGCCAATGGCAGCCCGGCGAGCAGCAGAAAATATAGGGTGAGCGCCGCCAGCCCGGCCCGGCGCGATACCGGTACCGGCAGATGCCCGCCCGGCTGTGGCTCGCCGGCACGGCACAGCCACAGCCCGGCGAGGCCGCCGAGCGCAATCGCCGCGACCTGCGCCGCCGCGGAGGCGCCGAACAGGATGATCAGGGCCGTCGCGGCGGCGATCGAGGCGCGCTCGCGATCCGGGCACAGGCTGCGCGCCATGCCCCAGACCGCTTGCGCCACGATCGCGACGGCGACCAGTTTCAAGCCGTGCAGCAGCCCGCCGCCGATCGGCCCCGACAGCACGGCGGCGCCATAGGCAAACAGCACCAGTGCTACCGCCGAAGGCAGCGTGAACCCGATCCAGGCCGCGAGCCCGCCGAGATAACCGGCGCGCATCAGACCCAGCGAGAAGCCGACCTGGCTGCTCGCCGGCCCCGGCAGGAATTGGCACAACGCCACCAGATCGGCATAAGCCTGCTCGTCGAGCCAGTGCCGCCGGGTCACGAACTCCTGTCGAAAATAGCCGATATGCGCGATCGGGCCGCCAAAGCAGCTGACGCCGAGCCTGGCAAAGATGCGCAACACTTCAGCCGGCGAGCCGCCTGGACGTTGTTTCTCGGCAACTCCAATGGCCGCGGTCATTGCGATCCCCTCTGTCGTCCCAAAGACGCGCGCCTCGGCAGCGCGCGACCGGCCGCGACCAGCCGGCTAGGCGCCCAGCCGTCATGCTTTTTGCCCAGCACCGAAACAGCCGGCAGCGCCACATTGTCGAACCTGACCTCGCACAGCTTGCGGCTCTCATCGATCGTCGGCAACAAGGCGATGCTCAGTCCGGGGGTGCCCTCGGTGATCAGAAACGAGTGGGAGAAAATGACCGACACCGCAGTCAGCACCCGCAGCGCATCGAAATTATTATGTCTGTCCAAGCAAGAATTTTACTCTCATTGGCATCAGGCTTCGGCCCTCTTAACGTCCGAGCGGGAAACCTGCCCGCCCAGGACATCACTGATCGGAGCTAGGAGCATCGGATCGGTCATGTCAGTTACAAGAAGAGTATGACCGGCATGTATTCCTTGTTTCCTGAAGTCAATATCATCATTAAGGAACTTATGACCCTCCCTCCAATACACTCTTCTTTTAGCTGGGGACCTCATCGTTTCCGGCAGCTGGAAGGCGTCATCGGTCGTCCGCATTTCCAATAATGAGGGCTTTTGGTGCGCGTAAACGCCCGTTTTAACCGGGCCTACGGTCGAATTGCCAAGGACAAAATATAGATATGCGTCAAATTTGCCATCTGGTTCATATTCATTTTGCTTTCTTCCTGTTAAACGTACCCTGGAGTTCTCTCCTTGAAGGAGGTACACCGCGAGCATTGATATCAAACTTAAGAATGTTAACCCTAAGAAGACGAGCATTAATATGAACGTTTGGGTCGGGCTTACCTGGGACACCACCTGAGAGAGTATTCCGTTGCGCGAGATCAGGCTGCTATAGAGGCTCCAGAAGACAAAAGCTGCGATAGCACTTAGGCCGCAAACCGCGAGCGCTGCTCTCCAGAAATGTTCCATAATGCCCTCCCCTCGAGCGTCAACCTCGGATCAGCCGGGCGACGCGCTCGCGGTGCCAGGCGGCGTCGCCGAAGGCAACCTCGCAGGCCTTGGCGCGCTTGAAATAAAGCTGCAGATCATGCTCCCAGGTCATGCCGATGCCGCCATGCAGCTGGATGCCGGTACCGGCGACCCGGCGTGCCATATCGGAGGCGGCGGCCTTGGCCATCGCCACCGCGAGCGCCGCCTCGCCGAGCTGCTGGTCGACCGCCCAGGCGGCGTAATAGGTCAGCGACTTGGCGTTTTCGATCGCCACCAGCATGTCGGCCGCCTGGTGCTTGACGCCTTGATAGCTGCCGATCGGCTTGCCGAAGGCGACCCGCAGTTTGGCGTAGTCGACGGTCATGTCCAGCACCTGCCGGGCGCCGCCGCACATTTCGGCGCAGAGCCCCACGCTCGCCCGGGCGACGACCCGCGACAATGGCGGCCAGCCGTCATGCATGTCGCCGAGTACCGACGCCGCCGGCACCATCACGTTGTCGAACCCGACCTCGCACAATTTGCGGGTCTCGTCGATCGTCGGCAATAAGGCGATGCTGAGTCCCGGGGGTGTCCCTCGGCACCAGGAACAGGCTGATGCCGTCGGCCATCGAGCTGCCGTCTCGGGTGCGCGCGGCGACGACCAGAATATCGGCAAGATGCGCGTCGCCGACGAACAGTTTGGTGCCGGCGAGGGTGAAACCGCCGCCGGTCTCGCGCGCCGGCAGGGCAACCCCGGCGGCATCCCAGCGCAAGGCCGGCTCGGTCCAGGCGAGCGCCGCTTTTGCATCCCCGGCGGCGATCCGCGGCAGCCACTCGCGGCGCTGGGCCGGCGAGCCGGCCTCGGCGATCGCCGCACCGCCGAGCAGGACCGTCGAAAGAAACGGGCCCGGCATGACCCGCCTTCCCATCTCCTCCATCAGCACGACCAGATCGACGAGCCCGAGGCCGCTGCCGCCATCCGCCTCGGGATAGACGATGCCGAGCCAGCCCTGTTCGGCGAGCTTGTGCCAGAACTCGTCGGTGACCGCGGCCGGCTCGGCCATCCGCGCCCGCACGAACCGGCTGTCGCATTCGGCGTCGAGGAATTTGCGCGCGGTCTCGCGCAGCAATTCCTGCTCCTCGGTAAAGCCGATATCCATCGCGTCTTCTCCCGCCGGCTCATCTGTCGCGAGGCGATGCCCGCCTTGCGCACCTCGGTTTCGGGCGAACGCGCTGTTTAGCAGGTCGTGAGGTCGCCCCGGCCGAAAGCAATCAGTCGCTCGCGCGCCTGTTCCAAAACGGCGTCGCTAAACAGAAGGCGCCACGGACCGCGCAGCACAGTCGCCTCTGCCGTCAGTTCCAGGCGCTTCAATTCGAGCAGGCACATAAAGCCGTCAGGGATCTTGGACGCCATGATGACCTCCCGGCAAGCCTCCACGGGGCCATGTTTACTTAACCTGACAAGGAACAGAGAAGGGTTATATCCGATCTTGCGCGCTTCATCGCAATCTTGGCGAAGCTGCTCCCGCAGCTGACCCTCAACCTTTCGACGTTCTGCGTCGGTCATGTTTGGCGCGGTCGGTTTAAACCCTGCGCTGGCGATATGCGCAGGCTCCCCGGCAGACCGCTCCGTGTCGTCCCCGAACAACAGCCAGTCCTCCATCGGGCCGATCGGCCATCGGACGTCGCCAAACGTATAACCCTCAAAGGAACTCAGGTAGCCGTCTCGTATGAACAGCGTGAAGGCAACTAGGTCGGCCGGCGGTTCCAGAGACGTCTTCAAGTCCTCTGACAATTCGGTATTAAGCCGGTCCAGGCGCGGAAATTGCTCGGCATTCGAAAAATGGGCGTAGTAGCCGGTGCCTGTCATCTGGCGCTGGTCACGCTCGAGGGCCCGATTTGTCCAGCAGCGGCATCGCCGGCCCGAATTCTCGGGTAAGCATGGAACGAATTATCCGCAGTTCCGGCAGGGAAAGCCTGGGCATTTTCATTGCTCGTTCCCGAGTGAGCAAATCCACGCCGAGCCGATACGCACCACCCCGTTCACGATTCTCCCGCCCACCGTCACCTGGTAGCCGCCAACCTGGAATACCTGCCTGTATCGGCTCCGCGCGTCCAGGACAAGGGTGCCGGAATGATACGCTTCGTTGACCGCCTCCAAGATCTCGCCAGCTGCGTCTTCGCTCCGTATTCGCCGACGAGGACATCGAGCTTGTGATCCGGGTTGCCGAAGATATGGCGGCGCTTGTTGGGTTCATCCATTCCCGTCGACAGGGCGGATCACCCCTTCGGCAACCCCAGCACCCGCTCGCCGATGATGTTGCGCTGGATCTCGCTGGTGCCGCCGGCGATCGTGTATTGGCGGGCGCCGAGCACGCGGTGGTGCCAGCGCGCGGCGTCGGGCACCGCCTCGGTCGGCGCGTCGACGGTCGCGTAGGGGCCGAGCAGCGTCGAGGAGAAATCGGCGATCCGCAACGCCAGCTCGGAGCCGAACAATTTGAGGATCGAGCCCTCGGGCCCCGGCGGCTCGCCGCGCAGTCGCCGGGTCAGGCCGCGCAGCCGCGTCACCTGCAACGCCTTGACGTCGATCGCCAGCTGGGCCAGCTGCTGGCGGATGTGGCTCTCGCTCCAGGCCGGCTCCTGGCGGTTCGGGAACTGCTTGGCCAGCTCGACGAGGCGGGCGATCTGGGCGGCATGGTCGCGCCCGCCGGCGCCGCTGCGCTCGAACATCAGCGTCGTCATCGCGACCTTCCAGCCCTGGTTGAGCGGGCCGACCAGGTTCTCCTTCGGCACCGCGACATCCTCGAAGAAGACCTCGTTGAAATGGCGGTGGCCGTTCAGCAGCACCAGCGGGCGCACGGTGACGCCCGGCGTCTTCATGTCGACCAGCAGATAGCTGATGCCGTGATGCTTGGGCGCCTCGGGGTCGGTGCGCACCAGCAGGAAGCACCAATCGGCGAAATGCGCGCCCGAGGTCCACACCTTCTGGCCGTTGACGAGGAAATGGTCGCCCTGGTCGACGGCGCGGGTCCGCAGGCTCGCCAGATCGCCGCCGGCGCCGGGCTCGGAATAGCCCTGGCACCACAATTCGTCGGCGCTGAGGATGCGCGGCAGGTGCCGCTTTTTCTGCTCCTCGCTGCCCCAATGGATCAGGGTCGGGCCGAGCAGGTTCAAGGCGTTCGCGGTCGGCAATACCGGCGCGCGGGCGCGGAAATATTCCTCGTCGAAGATCACCTGCTGCATGAAATCGGCGCCGCGGCCGCCGTATTCGCTGGGGCCAGGAGATGCCGACCCAGCCGGCCGCATGCATCTTTTTCTGCCAGGCGACGCGCTTTTCGAGGATCTCGCGGTCGGGGGCGACCCGCTGGTCGGCGGCGTCGTCGACCTTGATGTCGTCCGGCAGATTGGCTTCGAGCCAGCGGCGGAACTCGGCGCGGAAGGCCGCATGCTCCGGACTGTCGGCAAAATCCATGACGACATCTCCTGCCGATCCGTCGTGCCGGCGCCGGATAGCCCGAGCGATGCGTGCGCCGGCGAACCGAGGCTAGGCACAAACATCGGATCGTGGCAAGCCGAACCGGGTATCGTGGGTTGACCGCGGTTTTCACGTAGTTTTAATGTAATTGACAGATTTCGTTAATTTTCAGATAATACGCAATTGTCAACACGCCTTAAGGGAGAATAGCACATGACTTGTCACAGGCGGGCCGAAAGTTTTTTTCGTCATGCCATGTCGTTGCCGCGCCAGACGGCGATATTGTCAGCAGGAAGTCTCAGTTTCGGGGTATGTACGGCTGCTTCGGCCGCCGACCCGGCGATCTATTTCGATCAGTCGAGCGTGATCGGCATCGGCGACACGATCACTGCGATTTGCCTGCCGATCCAAACCGCCGGCGGCAAGTTCATCTTCAAGAATGTGACGATCACGCTGACGGTCGGCGCCACGGGCAATCTCGCCTGGGCGACCGCCAAGCCGGTGGTCGCGACGTGCCCGCCGCTGGAGGTTTCGAATATTCGCGCCGGAATCTACCAAGCCTGACCAATTCAAGCGCGGGGATCCAGATAACCGGACCGACATCGATCGGCAATGGCGGCGAGGCCGAATGGGCGATCACCGTCGCGCCCGGTAAAAGTGCCGGTCAGTTCTCCTCCCAACCCCGCGGTTTTCTACACCGGCTCGCTGGCGAAGAGCCCGCTCGAAGCCCGCCTGACCAAAGCCAGGCTGACTTCGACGCAGTACAATTATGGCGTCATCGGTACGACCAGCGGCTACGTGGGCAACCAACGGTCTGATCGGCCTGCGCCTGGTCAATAACCAGCTAGTGGTGGCGGCCTTCACCGATAGCTCGGCGACCATAACGTGCCGGTGACTCAGATTATCTACACGTTTTAGCACTGAGCTGGCACCCATCAACTCTCTTAGCTGACCGTCTGCTATTTGCCCACATCACTCAGGAACAGTGCTGCTTCGGGACGCTGCGTCTGGGCACCGATCCTCTTGATGTCCTTGCCTTGCTTTGTGCTCCGGCGGCATCGCGGCCGCCGGGGGTTCCGGCTCCGGCAAATACTGCATCGATAACGGCTCGACCATGCTGCTGACCCGGCCCGGTGCGGACGGCAGCCTGGAGTTCGGGATGTCGCTCTGGACCGGACGGGGGAATTATTTCGGCGTCTACGGATTAGCCCAACCCGATGCGGGCGGGTGGCGGTTCAGGAAGAAGATGAACGCCGCCGACCCGGCTGACCGGTGCGAGGCGCTGATCGGCCGATTGCCGGATGGCGGCTATTCCGTTTCGGTGACGCAAGCCGGCAGTTGCGAAAGCAGCGGCGGATGGACGCCGCACCGCAGCCGGGCTACAAGATCCTGTTTCCGGCAAGATCGCGGCACGGCGAAATGCCGCGCAACAAGCCGATGGCGCAGGCACTGACGCTCGAATTGGGCGGCGAAAGCTGTCCGACCCCGCACCAAGGACATCTGACCGATCGCCAGAAGCGGGTCGCAGGACTGCCCTACCGCCAGTCGCCGTCCTCTCATGGCACTATCTCCCTATCCCCGGCTCATTTCCGCGAAAGCGACATAATCGGCGAGTGGCTGGATTGGCGTTGCCGGTCCTTCGAGACGGCGCTGCGCGCCTCCTCAGAGTGAGGCCCTTCGATGAGGCCCTCGTTTAATGCCATCAGAGATACCTCATGCTGAGGAGGCGCGCGCAGCACGCGCATCTCGAAGCACGCGCGGCGCCGATGCAGCCGCAGGTTTTCCCGCCCCCGCCAATTTTCTCCCGAGCTCGAAAGCGGTAATTCATGGCGAGCGTTCCGACCCGCGGCCCGTGGCCCGGCGCATCCGCGGGGGCGCCGATAAGAGCTTCTGCTCGACAAATTACTCTCGGGCGATCACTCACTTGCCGAAGATGTCGAGCGGCAGAAAGGCGCTGACGATCATGTTCGGCACGTCGACCAGTTCGCTGAGCTTGAGGTCGACGGCGACCGAGCAGATCGCATAGGCCTGCTGCCGGCTCCAGCCGCGCTCGACCAGAAGGTCGATCATCGATAACAGGGCGTTGCGCGCGCTCAGCGTCGTGTCCTCGCTCTCGTTGGTGCCGTCGGGATGGATCGACATGCCGGTCGTCGCCAGAAACCGCTTCGGCGCCGCCAGCTCGGGCGGAAAATAGTAATCGTCGCGCGCGAACCGCGGAAAGCGGATGCCGCGCCGCGCCGCCTCGCCCTTGAGCAGCGAAAAGCGGACCAGGATCGAGCCCGCCATCTCGATCGCGGTGCCGCAGGCTTCGCCGTCGCCCTGCGCGAAATGCGCGTCGCCGACCGAGAACAGGGCGCCGTCGACAAACACCGGCAACAACAGGCGCGCACCTTTCGCTGAGCTGCTTGATGTCCATGTTGCCGCCGTTTTCGCGCGGCGGGATCGTGCGCAGCGCCTCGGACGCGATCGGCTCCGCGCCCGGCACCGCCCCCTGCGGCTCGGGCGGCAACGCCATGCCGCCGCGGCCGGCGAGGTCGGCCTCGCGGCGCCGGACGGTCTCGCGCAATTCCTTCGACGGGGCGACGCCGATGACGCCGACAAACGAGCCGTCGGGGATCCGCACGCCCGGCAGGTCGGCCGACTCGGCAAACCCGTCCTTGATCGTCCATTTGGCGATATAGGGGTCGGGGAAGGCGTCGCGCAAAAAGCCGAAGCCCGGCACCTGGACGGTATAGGCGAAAGCCGCCGGTTTCATGTCGCGGATCTCGACTTCGAGCAGGTCGCCGGGTTGGGCGCCGGCGATAAAGACGGGGCCGGTCAGCGGGTGGACCAAATTCAAATCGCACTGCCGCAAATCCTCGGCATTCGTCGACGGCGTGATCTGACCATCGAAGGCGTCGCGGGTCTCGATCTCGACCTCTTCGCCGGGCATCGCCTCGATCACCGGGGCGATCGCCTCGTGCCAGCGGTTGTGGCCTTTTTCCGGCTCCTCGGCGAGACGCTTGCCGTAATCGACCGTGATGCTTTTCACCCCGCCCTCCTGCACCCCGCCAGCGGGTCGAGGCTATGCAGAAGCGGGCGTCGTGGCAAGGAGCGGGGGCGGAGTGTCTCAGCCGCAGCGGTATTCGGCTGCTGCCGGCCGGAGCAGGAGCGCCGTGCGGGCCTTGGGATCGGCGATCGGGGCCCCTGTTAGATGACCCCGAGTTCCTTCAGTTCGGCCATTTCGGCAGCCGACAGGCCGAGCCAGCCGCCGTAGATTTCCTCATTGTGCTGGCCGATGGTCGGGCTCGGGCGGGTTTCGACCTTGGCGGTGCCGTGCAGGCGCAACGGCGTCGTCGGTACGACGATCGGCCCCAATTCGGGGTGGTCGACCCGTTCGAGCATGCCGCGTTCGTGCATGTGCGGATCGTTCATGACTTCGGGCGCGGTGCGCACCGGCGCGCACGGGATGCGGTACTCCTTGGTCAGGGCGAACACCTCCATCCGGCCCAGCCTCCGGGTCCAGTCGGCGACCAGCGCATCGGTCTCTTCGAGATGGGCGACGCGGCCGGCATTGGTCGCGAAACGCGGGTCGTCGGCGAGATCCTCACGGCCCATCGCCTTCAGCAGATTTTGGAAATGCGCCTCGGTGACGATGTGGATCGCGACATGCCCGTCCTTGGTCGGGAACACATTGTAGGGGGCGCTGTTCAGCCCCGATTGGCGGTTGCCGGTGCGCGGCGGGGTCTCGCCGGTGCGGTGGTAGTATTCGAGACTGCTGGCGAGGCTCGAATAGACCGTCTCCTGCATCGCGACCTCGACGAGGCGGCCGATGCCGCTGCGGTCGCGGTCGTAGAGCGCGGTGACGACGCCGGCGTACAGATGAATGCCCCCCATGAAATCGACCAGCGTCGGTCCGGCCTTGACCGGCGGGCCGTCGGGAAAACCGGTGACGCTCATGATCCCCGAGGCCGCCTGGATCGTCATGTCCATCGCCAGATTGTCGCGATCGCGGCCGCTGAGCCCGAACCCGGTGCCCGAGGCATAGATCAGCCGCGGGTTGATCTCGCGCAGCCGATGATAGCCGACGCCGAGCCCGTCCATCGTGCCGGGCGAGAAGTTTTCGAGCAGCACGTCGGCGCGCCGGGCCATGCGGAACAGCAATTCACGACCGCGCGGCTCTTTCAGATTGAGCGTCACGGCGTGCTTGTTCTGGTTCAGCATGGCAAAGGGCAACGTGGCGCTCTTGCCCGGTGCGGCGCGGCGGCGTCCGGGCTCGCCGCGCGGCGGCTCGATCTTGATCACGAAGGCGCCGGCCTTGGCCATCAACAGGGTCGCGTAGGGGCCCTGAAAGATCTGGCCGAAATCGATCACCGTCACATCGGCCAAGGGCCTGTTCGCGCGCGTTTCGTGCATTGCTCTCTTCCGCACCTCTGCCGGCAAACTCGGGGCCATTGTTGGCAGCAGGCATCGGCGTAGGCAAGACCGCGGCGCCTGCCGCGCCGATGCCGCACTGCGACCGATGACCCTTGACAAATTAGAACAAACAGGATACAAACCCCCAAACGCCACCGATAGATCGGTTCCCTTCCTCTACATTGGCGCACCCATCTATCTCCAAAAACGGGAACAGAACATGGCGGGAGATCAAATATCCGATGGTCACGAAATCGTTGAGATTACTACTCAAATGATCGATGCTGGTGTCGCCGAACTGCTCAAATATGACAATAGATTTGAGGAAATAGACGGGGCAATCTACCGTATCTGGTCCGCCATGCTCGGGGCTATGAGGCCAAGTCCTCCCAGCCCGGAGTTCCTCTATAGAGAAGAGGCTTATCGCTTGAGGAGCTTACGAGATATATAAGGAACCATTTAGTGATTTGGATAAACATATCCTTTTCCGCTTCCGGCATCGGGATTAAATCATTCCAAGGAAATTTAGTCGGAAATATGAACTGCTTGCACACCTCTCGTACTTCGGAAGAAGTAAAATCCAACAGATGCCGGCTGTGAGCAAAGACGTTGCGAACCAAGCGGATAGTCTCAAGATCAGCCCTCATGTCGGGTCCGTAAATACCGAGCACATATCCGAGGCGGATTCGGGCTGAAAAGCTCCCAAGGGGCACGTCCTCCAACCCACCGCCGAAGAGTTGGTCAATTGCGTTGTCCTCTACCGGAGCGAAGTGCGTGGTGATTGCCGTCTTAAGCGCATCCTCCAGCAATGCTACCACTATCAGAGCAGCCGCTCGGTCAGCAAATCTGCGATCTTCGGTGACCTCGAACGCAAAGAGTTCTGGTAAGCTGTCATCGGGACTTATCTGGCTGCTGTCGAGGAACCTTCGCAACGCCTCAAACGCCTCTCGTCTCGATCTCCTTGAGTGGACCATTTGATGGTACCTATTGAGGATTTTGTAGGTGAAAGTCGATCCACGGGATGATCCGCCCGATCACCCGGCCCGGTCCTTGCGGGCCGATATGATATTGAGGGTCCAAAAGCGCAAGCAAAGAGCCGTGGGCAAGATTGCGGTTTGAGCTGATCGCGCCCGTTCCGAAGACAGCACACATCGTGTGAAATTTCGGTCGCATACCGGCTCATGTCGAGTCATGCTGACGCTCGGCCCGCATCGAGGACAGAAAGATGAAATACGACGTGATCTCGGCCGATTGCCATATCGATCTGATCTGGCTGCCGCCCGATCTGTTCACCGGCAACGCTCCGGCGGCATTGAAAGACCGCATGCCCTATGTGACCGACGGGCCGCGCGGCAAGGAGTGGGTAACCAAGAAGGGCGCTTCGTTCGGGTTGATGAACGGCATGGGTTCGGCCGGCCGCCTCTACGAGCCGGGCAAGATCCACCGCTCGGACCGGATGGCGTCGGAGGGGGTCTATGACGACGGCAGAAAGGGCGTCCGCCGGATGACGACCCCCGATCTGCGGCTCAAGGACCAGGACCGCGACGGCATCCAGGCCGAGGTATTGTACGGTATTCTCGGCGCCACCAGCCGGATCAACGACGACGAGGCCGCCGGCGAGATGCTGCGCATCTACAACGAGTGGCTCGCCCAATTCTGCAATGCCTATCCCGACCGTTTTGCCGGGCTCGCCTGCATCCCGAACCACGACATCGATGCCGCGGTCGGCGAGATCGAGCGCGTCGCCCGGCGCGGCGGGGTGCGCGGTCTCGAAATCTCGCGTCGCGGCGACATGACGCCGTTATGGGACCCGTGGTGGAACCCGATGTGGGATGCCGTCGCGGCGAGCGGATTGCCGGTGCATTTCCACACGATCGGCAGCGGCGTGCGGCGCGACTTTACCAAGCTCGCGCCGAAGGTGGCGCTCGCCGCCCGCGCCTCCGGCATCACCAGCTTCCAGATGTACATGTCGGACGTGCTGATGTCGGTGATCTTCTCGGGCGTGCTCGAACACCATCCCGGCATCAAGCTCGTGATCGGCGAGGCCGGCACCGGCTGGATCCCCTACATCCTGCAACGCATGGACGCCGAGTGGGAGGACCAGTTCAAGGAACTCGATCTGAAGATGCCCCCCAGCGAATACTGGCGGCGCCAGTGCTACGCCACCTACCAGAGCGACCCGATCGGCGTGAAGTTGCTGGAGGAGCTCGGCGAGGACAACATCATGTGGGGCTCGGACTTCCCGCACCCCGACGGCATCTGGCCGGATTCGCAGGAATACATCGAGCGCGAACTCGGCCAACTGCCCGCCGCGACCCGCAAGAAGATCGTCTGCGACAACGCCGCCAAACTCTACCGCTTCGTGAACTGATCGCCGCACGTCGATGCAACTACCAGGATGCCCCGCGGGGCATCCTGCCTGGGTTTGCAGCCAGGCCGCGCGGTCGCGGCGACCGCGCGGCCAAGCGCTTCCGTGGCGCGCTGGATTCGGCACTGTGCCGCTCGCATCCTACCCGATCAGCCCGATTGTTCCGAGTCCCATAGACATTTCCCTTTCAGATTTGACTTATCTGAAAACCAAAGCGTAAGGTCGTTGCCGCCTGAGTTGAGGGTGCCCTTCGATGGTCCCTCCCTATTGCATTCCGCGGCGGCGGTGGAGCCGTCTCGGCGATGCTCGGACGATGAGCATGGCTAGCGTTGTTACGAAGATTTTGGATGATCTGAGAGATCGGGGCGGGCTGAAGGGCACCGACGTTGCAAATATAACTTCAGTGTCGCCGGCCACCGTATCCCGCTGGACCGCCGGAAAGGCATTTCCTCACCCCAAGACTCAGCTGATCATCTCGGATCTACGTTATGTCGTCGATCGGCTGGCCGAGTTTTATTCTCCCTATGAAGCGCGTATATGGCTATATTCAAAACATTCGTTGCTGAACGGCGAACGAGCCATCGATCTGATCCACACCGGTCGAACCGATGAAGTGTTGGCGGTCATAGAGAGTCTCGACCAGGGCACCTATACTTGAATATGAGCGGCCGGTGGCCCGTTCACGACAGAAGTATTCTCGACGCGCTGGAATCGATCGACCCTGAAGCTTTTGCCGGCGAAGTCTGGCGGGTCACGCGAAACGGCAGGGACGCATTGCACGGTTCGACCGCAGACGGGCGTTGGAGCCCGAGCGGCGGCGAGTTCGAGGTCCTCTACACGAGCCTCGAACGTGATGGCGCACTCGCCGAGCTCGGTTACCGGCTCTCATTGGAACCGATCTGGCCAAGCCGCGTCCAACACCGGATGCACCTGATCGAAGTTGCGACGGAGCGGACGCTCAGGTTAGCCAGCCTCGAGAGCCTCGCACCCCTCGGAGTGGCGATCGCGCGCTATCACACTTTTGAATATCAGGCGACCCAGGCGATCGCCGCAGCAGCCTATTTTCTCGAGTTCGATAGCCTGATCGTACCCAGCGCCCGTTTTCCTTGCGCAAATCTTGTCATCTTTACGGAGCGCGTCGCGGGTTTGGCGCTGCGGTCCTCGCAGGCGGTCGACTGGGACGGTTGGCGGCGGCAGAATGCGCGTCGGTAATTTATCAGTTGCGAATTGATCGCGGCTCAGACGTTGTCGAGCTTGGCGCCGCCGGGGGCGCCGAACATCGTCAATACCTCGCGCCGGCTCGACGGGTCGTCGCGAAAGGCGCCGAGCATGCGGCTCGTCACCATCGTCACTCCCGGCTTGTGAACGCCGCGGGTCGTCATGCACTGATGCGCCGCCTCGATGACGACGGCGACCCCCTTGGGCTGCAACACCTCGTCGAGCGTGTTGGCGATCTGCGAGGTCATCTTTTCCTGGATCTGCAGCCGCTTGGCGAAAACGTCGACGAGCCGCGCCAGCTTGGAGATGCCGACGACCCGATTGTTCGGCAGGTAGGCGACATGCACCTTGCCGATGATCGCCGCGATGTGGTGCTCGCAATGCGACTCGAACCGGATGTCCTTCAGCACGACGATTTCATCGTAGCCGTCGGTCTCCTCGAAGGTGCGCTGCAATAAGGCCACCGGGTCTTCATCGTAGCCGCTGAAGAATTCCTGATACGAGCGGACGATGCGGTCCGGGGTGCCGAGCAGCCCCTCGCGCCCCGGATCGTCGCCGGCCCAGCGGATCAGCGTGCGGACCGCTTCCTCGGCCTCGGCGCGGCTCGGTCGCGGCGGGGTCGCCCGCTGCCGGGAGTTCGTATTGGTTGCCGACACCAGCGGGGCGTGAGGCTGAGCAAGGACAGGCGACATCAGGGCTCTCTTTTTGGTTGGAAAAGATACCGTACCGCCGGGCGGCCCGGCGTCGAGACCGGTTCAGGGCGGGACCGGTTCGGATAGAGGTCGGTTCGGCTGGCGGGTCGGATCGAAATCAGTTCAGGCGGACGGCCTGATGGGGGCTGTCCAGCGAGAAGGCCGGGATGCGGACCGAAAAGCTCTCGCCGCCGCGCGTTTCCATCTCATAGCTGCCGACCATGATGCCCGACGGCGTCGGCAATGGCGTGCCGCTGGTATATTCGAAGCTTTCGCCGGGGCCGAGGACCGGCTGCTCGCCGACCACCCCGGGCCCGCGCACCTCCTGCATCTGGCCGCGGCCGTCGGTGATCTTCCAGTGGCGGCGGCGCAGTTGGACGGTCTCGCCGCCGCCATTCTCGATGCGCACCTGGTAGGCCCAGACATAATGGTTTTCGGCCGGCGAGGACTGGTCCTCGAGGTAGATCGGCTTGACCGTGACCTTGATCGACCGGGTGGTTTCTGAGTACATCGCCGGGTGCCCTATCCAATCCATCCGCTGTCCGAGCCGGGGCCGATCGGGCGATCGGCCGGAGACAATGTCGGATGCATGCCGGAAGGCGTCAAGATCGTCCGGCCGGGACCGACCCCGGGGCCAGCAATTCCAGAACCCGCTCGTTGCCGGCCCGGCGCGACCCGTCGACGCCGATGGCCTGGATGCAGACATGATCGGCGCCGGCGTCCCAATGCTGCCGGATGCGGGCATGGATTGCGGCCTCGTCGCCCCAGGCGACCATAGCGTCGAGAAAACGGTTGGTGCCGCCGCCGGCCAGTTCGTCGTCGCCAAAGCCCTGCAAGCGCCAGGCGTTGACATAGTTTTCGAGCTGCAGATAGCGGGAGAGCGCCTCGCGCGCCGCCCGCCGCGCCGTTGCCGGGTCGGTTTCGAGCAGTACCCAGACCTCCGGGCATAACAGCTTGCCCGGACCGAGGACCGCTCGCGCCTGCGCGGTGTGCTCCGGAGTGGTGTTGTAGGGGTGGGCGCCGTCCGCCATCGCCGCCGACAACGCCATCATCCGCGGCCCGAGCGCCGCCACGATCGTCAGCGGCGGTTCCGGCGGCGGCGGCGCCGGATAGGGGGCGTCGCGCATCGCCTGCAGATAGGCGCGCATCGTCGCGACCGGTTTGCCGTAGGTGTGGCCGCGCAACCCCTCGACGGCCGGCCGGTGCGAGACGCCGACGCCGAGCAGAAATCGTCCGTTCGATTGTTCGGCCAGCCCGCGCTGGCCGTTCGCCATCGCCATCGGATCGCGCGCATAGATGTTCGCGATCCCGGTGGCGACGATCAGCTTTTGCGTATTGGCCAGCAGCCAGGCCGAATGCGCCAGCGCATTCCGGCCGCGGCTCTCGGGCAGCCACAATGCGGCATAGCCCCAATCCTCGACGCGTTTGGCGAACGCGGCGGCTGCCGCCGCGGTCATGCCGTCCATCCCGGCCCAGACGCCGAGCCTGCCCAGTTCCATCGGAGGTCCCTCGTAACGATCGTGGCGGGTATCGGCGGTCCCGCCGGCGCTATTCTATGACCTGCGGGACCAGCAGAAACAGATCGGTGTCGCCGGTCTCCCGACCCGCCGCGGTCAGCATCGCATGCGCCTGGCCGCGGTGATGGGTCTGGTGATTGAAGAAATGCGTGACCAGCAGTCCCTTCGGGGCATGCATCTCGCGGTTCGCCGCACCGCTGAACCAGACCAGATCCTCGCCGAGCCAGGCGTCGTCGACCTTGCCGGCCCACCGGCCGATATCGGCGTCGGCCTGTTCGCGCGCCGCGGCGAGCTCCGAAAAATCCTCGATCATCCCGGCGCTCTGTTTGATCGCGGTCGCCGGCTTCGGCCAATCGTCGAAACGCGACATCCACTGCCGGTCGCCCCATAGGATGTGGCAGAGAGTGCCGTGGATCGACCCCCAGAAGGCGCCGTGCGAGGCCCGCCGCGCGGCATCCGACAAGCCGGCGGCGGCGCCGTAGAGGCGGCGGTTCATCTCGGCGTTGTAGGCGGTCATGGTTCGCACATAGGCGGGTGTGATCATCGTCGGCTCCCTCGCGTTTCGGCGATCGGCATCAGCGTCCCTTGAACGGGCCGGGCTTGCGTTTTTCGGCAAAAGCGCGGGCCGCCTCGTGAAAGTCTTCGCTCAGATAGAGTTTCAGAGGGGCGGTCTGCATCGCGACCTCGCGGCCGAGCTGGTCCATGTACCAGCGGCGGGTGCGCACCGTCGCCCTTACCGACAATGGCGGGTTCTTCGCGACCTCGGCGGCGAGCGCCCGCGCCATCTCGAGATGCCCGCCTTCGGGCGCCACCCGGTTGATGATCCCGGCCGCCAGGGCTTCCTCGGCGGTGAAGAAGCGCCCGGTCAGCGCGACCTCGTTGGCGAAGGCGGCCCCGCCGCGGAAATTCAGCAGGGCCCAGTATTTCGAGCCGCCGAGACCGCGCGAGGTCTCGGTCACCTGGAATTTGGTGCCGGCCTCGGCGACGATCAGGTCGCATTCGAGCACGATGCCGAGCGCCAAACCCATCGCATAGCCGTGCGGCGCGGCGATGACCGGCTTCCAATTGACCGACCGGGTCAACAGGTCGGCCGAATTGGCGCCCCAGCCCTGCGGCCCGCCATGCTGCAGAAACTCGTCGCGCCGGCGCAACTGGCGCTGGTGCACGTCGGCCCCGCTGGAAAAGGCGCGGCCATGACCGCAGAGGATTGCGACATCGGCCTCGGGGTCGAGGTCGAAGCGGCGCAAGGCGTCGGCCAGATGCCTTACCAGATCGTCGCTGAAGGCGTTCAGCCGGTCGGGCCGGTTCAGGGTCAGCGTCGCGATCCGGTCATGGCACGCGTATTCGACCAGGCTCTTATCGCTCGTCTCGGTCATCTCGGTTCGCCTCGCGCCGCCGTTTCGCGGTGCAGCATAGCGCAGACCGGCCGCGGCGCGCCAATCGGCGTCAGGTCAGCGGCTGCAATTCGCCGAGGATCGTCGGCAGCAATTCGGCGACGGTCGGGTGGATGTGCATCGCCCGCCGCAGGACCGTGTAGGGCGCCTTGGCGTAGATCAAGTCGAGCACGGCGTGGATCGCCTCGTCGCCGCCGGGGCCGAGAATGGCGGCGCCGAGGATCTCCTGCGAGTTGCCGTCGACCAATATCCGCATCAGCCCGCGGGTCTCGCCCTTTTCGATGGCGCGGGCGACGCGGGTCATCGGCCGCTGGCCGACCAATACCCGCCTTCCGCTATGGCGCGCCTCGGCCAAATTCATGCCGGCCCGGCCGAGCGGCGGGTCGATATAGAGCGCATAAGCCGTGACCCGGTCGCCGAGCCGGCGCGGGTCGTTGTCGAGCAAATTCGCGGCGACGATCTCAAAATCGTTGTAGGCGGTGTGGGTGAAGCCGCCCTTGCCGTTGCAATCGCCGAGCGCCCAGATCCCGGCGACGTTGGTGCGCAATTGGTCGTCGACATTGATGTAGCCGCGCTCGTCGCACAGCACCCCGGCCCGGTCGAGGCCGAGATCGTCGGTGTTCGGGCGGCGGCCGACCGCCAGCAGCAGATGCGAGCCGACGATCTCGGGGGCGCCTTCGGTGCAGTCGACCCGCGCGGCGATGTCGTCGCCGCGCTTGTCGAGGCTGACGCATTCGGCGTTGAGCCGGACCTCGATGCCCTCGGCCTCGACGATCTCCTTGATCGCCGCCGAAATGTCCTCGTCTTCCTGCGGCACGAGCCGCGGCATCATCTCGATAATCGTGACCTTGCTGCCGAAGCGGCGGTACATCTGGGCGAATTCGAGGCCGATATAGCTGCCGCCGACAACGATCAGATGCCGCGGCAGAAAATCGACGTTCATCATCGAGGTGTTGGTCAGATACGGCGCCCGGTCGAGCCCCGGCAATGCCGGAGCACGCGCCCGTCCGCCGACATTGACGAAGATCTTGTCGGCGTGCAGCCGCTCGCCGCCGATCTCGACCTCGTGCGGCGCCACGAACCGGGCATGGCCGCGATAGAGGGTCAGATTGGCCGCATTTTCGAGGGCGGCGGTCAGCCCGTCGCGAAACTCGGCGACGACCGCATCCTTGCGCGCCTTGACCCGCTGCATGTCGACGCCGACCTCGCCGGCCAGCACGACGCCGTAATCGGCCGCATGGCGCGCCAGATGCGCGGCGTAGGCGCTCGCCACCAGGGTCTTGGTCGGGGTGCAGCCGGTATTGACGCAGGTGCCGCCGACAAGGTTGCGCTCGGCCACCGCGACCTTCATCCCGGCCCCGGCCAGCCGAAACGCCAAGGCCGGCCCGGCCTGCCCGGCGCCGATCACGATCGCATCAAAATCCGGCATGGATGCCTCTGGTAATGATTATTCCGCTGGCGCGCCTACAACCCCAGCATCGCCTTCTCGAAATGATCGACAAACCCGACCGACCCTTTGAACGATCCAACAAAGCGACCCCGGTCTTACCCGCGGCGCACAAATCGGGTCCACATCCGGGGAGCCTGCCGCGCTGGCACGGCGTGATCGGAGCCTGATGGAGAAATGTCCACCCAATAAAGATGTCACCGCTGTGGCCATTTAGACAATGCCACTGTTGTCACACGGGCGGTGGGCGGGCGCGGAGACCAAAGGGGTGACATTTTGATCCGGCGCATACAGCATTTGTCTGCGCAACATAGAAATGACACCGGGCGCGCAAAATAGAAATGACACCCCGCTGAGGTCCACGGCTGTCCGGTTTAGCTGTGGTTCCATTGGAGCGCCAGTTGAGCGGGATTGAGAGGGTGCGGCGGCTCGGTTTCGAGCAGGCGGTCGAGGCGTCGGCGCTGCATCAGATTGACGCGCACGAGGCGGGCGAAGGCGAGCGGGCTGGCGATGGCTTTCTGCGCGGCCTGCGCCAGGCGCAGCAGCAGAAAGGCGATCAGCGCGACGGCGATCTGGATGCGCACGGCATTTTCGGAGGTGCCGAGAAAGCGGCGGATTTTGAGGGTCTGCTTGACCCAGCGGAAGAACAGCTCGATCGCCCAGCGGCGCTTGTAGAGATCGGCGATCTCCTCGGCCGGGGCGTCGAGGTCGTTGGACAGGATGCGCAGCACCTTGCCGGTGTCGAGCCTGACGCGCACCTCGCGCACCGGGTCCTGGAAAGGGTTGCTGCCGGCTGTTGGCCTGGCGCGCCGGCAGATGGCCGATGCGGTCGGACAGGATGGCGCCGCCTGGCCGGCACCGGCAGCTCTTCGACCACGCGCAGCGGGGTGTTGGATTTGAGCCGGGTGACGATGCGGCATTGCGCGGCATCGAGCTTGGCCCACCAGGCATAGTCGTAATAGCCCAGATCAAAGACATAGGTAGCGCCGGGCTCGATCGGCATCGCCTGGGCGGCGGTGATGTCGTTGACCCGGCGGGTGATCGCGCCACGGTCCGGCTGAGGCCGGCCCAGGCAGTACGATCGGCCGGTCGGCGTCGGCATCGTAGATCACGTGCAGCTTGGCGCCGCACACGCCCTCGGAAAAGCGCGCCCAGTCGAGGCTGCGCGCGTCGAGCCGCAGACCGGTCGCATCGATCAGATAGGTGGTCTCGGCCAGGGCCCGGCGCAGACCGCGATGCGCCCGCGCAATCATCAGCGCGAGCAGCTCGCTGAACACCGCGCTCGGTCGCTGCGCGTTGGCATCCGCCAAGGTCGAGCGCGCGCGGCAGCCGCGCCCCCGATGGTAAAGCCGCGCCGCATGGCTCTCCAGCCCAGCGACGATCTCGCGCAGGCTCGCCGCCCCGGCCAGCTGGCCGTAGAGCAGCGCCATGAGCTGGCTCTTGGTGGTCAGCCGGCGAACCCGCGAATCGGCCCGGTGCGCCGCCACCAGCCGGTCAAATTCATCCCACGGCAGATGCTTCAGAAGCCCATGAAAAACGCTATTCTGATGCCGCATGGCATTGACCCCCCGTCTCGTGTCCGGATCGTCGCCAAACGTCCCGAACCGAGTGGAATCAATGCCGTGCCCCTTGTCCAGCAAAACTCAACCGGACAGCCGTGGCACAAG
>CAVPBN010000024.1:0-194837 GCA_963701815.1 uncultured Alphaproteobacteria bacterium | reverse complement strand
TGAACACAACAGCCGCAGGGCCGCTGATCGGCGTGATCAATGCCGGCTCCTCCTCGCTCAAATTCAGCTTTTACGAAGGCGAGCGGAGAATTCTGAGCGGGCAAGTCGATGGCATCGGCGCGCGTCCTTCGGCGAGCGCCGTCGGGCCCGATGGCGAAAAGCTCGCCACGCCGGATTTGGGTCGGAAACCGCCGAGCGTGCCCAGCGAGGTGCTCCCTGCGATATTGCCGTGGGCCAGGGAACGGCTGGGCGACCGGCGGCTGGCGGCGCTCGGCCATCGCGTCGTCCATGGCGGCCTCCATTACTCGCGACCGGCCCGCGTCACGCCCGAATTGATCGCCGAGTTGGAGGCGCTGGTGCCGTTGGCGCCATTGCACGAGCCGCACAACCTCGCGCCCATCAAGATGGCGCTTCGCCTCAATCCCGAATTGCCGCAAGTGACATGCTTCGATACCGCCTTTCACCGCACGGCGCCGGAGGTCGAGCAGGCCTTCGCCCTGCCCTATTCGTTCTATGAGGAAGGTATCCGGCGCTACGGCTTTCATGGGCTCTCCTACGAATACATTGCCTCGATCCTGCCGGAGCGGGCGCCCGAAATCGCCAATGGCCGCGTTGTCGTAGCGCATCTCGGCAATGGCTGCTCGGCCTGCGCGCTGCGGGACCGAGTGTCGCTCGCTACGACGATGGGGTTCACGGCTCTCGACGGGTTGCCGATGGGCACCCGTTGCGGCGAACTCGACGCCGGCGTCGTGCTGCATCTCATTCAGCAGAAAGGGATGTCGGCTGATGAGCTGGTCGACCTCCTGTACAAGCGCTCCGGCGTGCTGGGGCTGTCGGGCATCTCGTCCGATTTTCGCGAGCTCCTGGCCAGCGACAATCCTCGTGCGCGGTTTGCGATCGAGGTGTTCTGCTATCGCGTTGCCGGCCACATCGCCTCGCTGGCGGCCGCGCTCGGGGGCCTCGACGGAATTGTGTTCACGGCCGGGATCGGCGAGAATGCGGCGCCGGTGCGCGGCGCCATCTGCCGCGCGTGCGCGTGGCTGGGGGTGGACCTGGACGAAGCGGCCAACCGGGAACATAAGGTGCGCATAAGCACGCCGGGCAGCCGCGTCGCGGCATATGTGATCAAGACCGACGAGAACCTGATGATCGCCCGCCACGCCCGCGCACTGGTCGGAAGCTGAAGGGTTGGAAAGCGAGGGAGCCATGTCCGAAAATCGCAGCACGACGAGCGGCAATCTTTCCGCCGCTGAGCTTCGGCGCCGCATGGCTGAGCGCGAGGCTGCGAAGGCCGCCGAGGAAATGCGCCGTATGAAGGAGCAGGAAGATAAACAAAAGGCGGTGATGGAGGAATTTCGCAAGCCTCCGGCGAGGACGCCGGAGCAGCTGATGGAACTGATTATGCAGCTCGTCAGCCGGGCCGCCGAGCGCGGGGAGAGCCAGGTTCAGATCTATCGCTTTCCAAATTCCATGTGCAGCGACGGCGGCCGAAGGATCAACAACTCGCTTCCGGAATGGGAAAACACTTTGGAGGGTCGACCCGAAGCTCGGTTACGAATTCTGGCGGGATCACCTGAGGGCGCTCGGGTTCGGGCTGAAGGCTGAAATCCTCGAATTTCCGGGGGGAATGCCGGGCGATATCGGCTTCTTTCTCACTTGGTAGCCCGAGCACGCTTGGTAGCCCGGGCACGGTCCTCGGCAGTCGGCCGGTCGGGGCCCGGCCATTTTCTGCCGATTTTGGATTGACGGCAGCTCCACCCGGCCGCGCAAGGGCGAGCGCCGACGGCGACCGGCGGCGCGGCGATCGGGTGGGCATCGCGACGCGGCCCTGCCCTGTATATCAGGCGGCGAGTTGGCGGACCAGCTTTGCCCAGCGGTCGAGCAATGGCAGAATCTCGTCTCTCCCGGCCGGCGGCAGGCGGATGTTCATGCGGGTGACGCCGAGGTCGCGGTTGCGCTTCAATAAATCGATGTCTTCGGCAGCGCCGCCCAATGTCACCGACAGGGATTGCGGATCGCGGCCGGCCTGCTCGGCCATCCGGCGCAATTGCGGCATGAACTCCTGCGGACTGCCCGAGCCGGCATTCGGCGCCTGCGGCAACAGACCGTCGCCATAGCGGATCGCACGCCGCGCAGCGAGGCGGAAGGCGCCGCCGACGATGACTGGCGGATGCGGTTTCTGTACCGGCTTGGGCCAAGTCGTCATCGGGGGAAAGTCGACGATTTTGCCGTGGTATTCGGGCTTGTCCTTGGTCCAGATCTCTTTCATCGCCTCGATCTGCTCGCGCATCTTCAGCGTGCGGGTTTCGTAGACGGTGCCGTGGTCCTCCATCTCCTCGGCGTTCCAGCCGCAGCCGATGCCGAACAGGAAGCGGCCGTTCGACACCCGGTCGAGCGAGGCGACCGATTTCGCCGTCTGAATGGTGTCGCGCTGGATCACCAGGCAGACGGCGGTGCCGAGCTTGAGCCGCCTGGTGACCGCCGCCGCCGCGCTCAACGTGACGAACGGGTCCATCACGTCGTAATACTGCTTCGACAATTCCATGCCGCCGGGCAGGCTGAAGCGGCGGGTGACCGGGATGTGCGAATGCTCGGCCACCCACAGCGAGTTGAAACCGCGTTCTTCGAGCGCCGGCGCCAATTCGGTCGGCGCGATCGAATAGTCGGTGAAGAAGATCGCAGCGCCGATTTCCATGTATCCGACCTCGCAGAATACGCGGGCTGACGGTTATTCCGCGGCGTGGCGGCTCGGCCGGCCGAATGCCCGCTCGACCCGCGGCCTGACCTCCCCGATCATCAGTTCCATCGAGCGCATCGCCGCTTGGTGCGGGGTCGAGCCGACCTTGAACGAAAAGCACATATGGGCCGGGTCGGTGGCGCGGATCTCCGCGGCCAGTTTCTCGGCCACGGTCTCGACGTCGCCGATCAGGAGATCGTCGCGGATCTGTTCGAGCGAGGGCTCGTCGGGGAACGGCACGTCGACCAGCACCGTGCCCTGCATGACCTCCTGCCGCCGCCGCAGGCTCGAGGCCAGCCGCGACTGGTAGCGCGCGTTCTCGGCGAAGCGCAAGCCCTCCTCCTTGCTGTCGGTGATGTGGCAGAAGCGGTTGACGGTGATCTGGGCGTTCGCCAGTGGCACGCCCTCGGCCGCGTATGCCTGTTTGATGACCTGGTATTGCTCAGCCAGCAACGCCGCACCTCCGACTCGGCCGGACGACAGCACCCGATAGCCATGCCGCGCCGCGGCGCGGAACATCGCCTCGGTATGGCCGGCGACGTAGATCGGCAAGGGCTGCTGCACCGGCCGGGCCGGGATGTGGGTCTGCGGGATGCGGTAGTGCTTGCCGTCGTAGCTGAAAAAATCCTGGGAAAAGGCGCGGTCGAGGATGTCGCAGAATTCCTCGGTCATCTCCAGATTGCTGTTGATGTCGACGCCGAACCGCTCGAATTCGTAGGGCTGGTAGCCGGCGCCGACGCCGAGCATCAGCCGCCCGTTCGACAATGCGTCGGCGGTGGCGATCTCGGCCGCGAGCCGTGCCGGGTTGTAGAGCGGCAATACTACGACCGCGGTGCCGAGCCGGATCTTTTTGGTGATCGAGGCGCAATGCGCGACCAGCATCAACGGCGACGCGCACAGGCAGTAATTCGAGAAATGGTGCTCGGCGAACCAGGCGATCGTGTAGCCGAGTTCGTCGGCAAGCCGGGTCTGCTCCGCCACCTCGGCAAAAACCTCCGCTGTCGGCTTTGCCGGGTCGCGCGACCCCATCAGGTTGAAAATGCCGAATTCCATCGTCCCCTCCTGCGCTCCGCCGGGTCGGCAAGCGTGGCCATGATGCCTCGCGGGCGTCAAGCTCCGAGGTTTGCCGAGAGGACCGACATTCGGCGCCGGGTTATTCGGGTCGGCGGTGCGCTGCGGCCGACGGACCGGGACCGTCCATCGGCATCGCACCGCCCGGGTTCAAGGGAGCGGCGTCGTAATCGTTCCCGAAACGGGATGCATCGGGCAGATGGCCGGATCGCTCTGACCGGCCTGGGTGTAGAACGTCGTGTGCGGCGCAACCGGTGTGCCGTCGAATGATTTGCCGATCGGGCAATGGCAGGTCGCCACCGGCACACCGTTGATATAGGTCTGCTTATCGCAGGCGAAGCTGAAGCAGTTGGCGCTGGTCGCGCCGAGATTGAGGTTCTTGGGGCAGAATTGCGGCGGCGCCAGAGCCTTGGGACCGGTCGCGACCCAGCCGGTGATCTCCTGCGCGATATGCGAGTGCGCGGCGTAATAGGACCAGATCCCGACCGTCCCGTCCGGCGCCTTCGGCGGCTCGCAGGAGCCCTTCATGTTGCCGCCGGCGAGGTCAGCGACCCCCTGACCGGAGAAAATTGGACAAGTGCAATTCGCCTCCGGGAAAAGGGCGGTGCCGCCGCCGGTGACCTTGACCTTGATCTTCCGTCCGGTCGGCTGGCAGGTCGAGGCCGCGCACAGCGCGAAATAACCGCTGCAATAGGCGAATTGATGGCCGCTCTGGGCCATCGCCGGCCGCCCGACCGGCACGGCGGCGAGGAGGATGACGCCGACGCCGAGCATCGCTTTGGCGAAGAAGCTGCGGGACGCCGCACGAGCCGCTGTCACCCGGAAATGCATGCTTGAGCACGAACCGATCATCTTGCTGCTCCCGCTCGATGGGAATTTTCCTGAGCAGCTAGCCTCGTCGGGCGTCAGCAACGCGTCAAGACCGACGCGGCCGGGGCGTTTGCTGGATAACGCATTCCGAAAAGCCGGCGTTGTCTCGATCTGCCTCCGCTGATATTTTCCTCCGTGTCGTCGCTACTCTGTGAGGGAACCATTCGCCGGAGAAAGGCAACTGTAAACCAACGTTTCTATTTCCGCCCTTGTTGCGTTATTGTTTCCTGATCCGGACCGAACACCATGTCGCTGACGGATGGCAGACCCGCCCGCAGAGGCAGGTCTCGTCGCCTCAGCTCTGAACCAGGTTCACATAATGAATGTCGGTGTTCTCCAGGTCCACCAACTGCATGCCGACGACGCGGGTCTCGGGGTTGTTGTCGCCGATGTTGACGCACGAATCGAAGGCCTGCTGGTGAACGTAGACCGGGCCATAGGGGCCGCTCCATTCTGAAGATTTTCCGCCGGCATTGCGATGTCGCAGGTCTGCTTGTCGAAGGTCAGCGACGCAGCAGGAACTCGGCGGCTCGTCCGGTGTTTCCAATCCCTGGAGAGCAGTATCCGCTCCCGCGGAATGTGGTGGAGCCCACCACGCTGCTCTCACCAGCCCCGATGCGAACAAGCAGATCGGTCAGGCCCGCCGGCGAAGGCGCTCGATCGACCGGCCGCAACCCCGCAGGCTCGGCGGGCCGGCCAATCGTCAGGCCGTGCCGTATTCACCCGCTTGCGTAGGGTGGTTGTCAGGCAAGACTCCCTCCGATGAATTATCCGTTCACGCTATTGAAAGGCGATCAGCACAATTTTTTGCGAGCTGCACTTGGCAAGCCAGACCCCTTCCTGTAGCCTGATTTACCGTTACCAATGACGCCGGCAAATGCCGAATCCAAAAATTGCGCCGATTGAAGGGGGAGGAAAGCTCGACATGATCGCAAAAAAATCGAACGGGAAATCTTGCGTCGAAGGATGATTTCGCGTCTCGGATCGGCTCCGGCATCAGAGCTCGCGGGGGTGGCCACAGACACTGAGGCCCAGACCTCCGATATGGACCGGCGTGGCGGGAGTGTGGAATGGCGTTACGACCGACGCGGAGACCGCCTGTACAAATCCCGGCTGCACAAGCAGCTACCTATCACAGTGAGGAGGACAGACCTATGCGAAGACAAATTGTACCCATGTCGATCATCGGATTTTTCGGTCTGCTTGTTGCTGCCAATGCACAAGCGCCATCACCGTTTGACGGCACATACCACTTTGTCTCTTCGACGAAAGTCACTCCAATGTACACGTCGAACAAAGGGGACATGGCCCCTTGTCCGGACCGGACGCCCGGGCCGCTGACGATCGCGCAAGGTCAAGCGCGATACACCACCGAGAGCGGCTTTGAACTTCACGGAACGGTCGGGCCGGGAGGCGAGTTGTCGTTGCGACTGACTCCGGTCTCGACCGGCGGCTCCCGGCCGCTCGAGATGGACGCCACCGGCAGTATAGACGCGCGCGGTATGGCCGTCGTGCACCAGCGTGCCAGCGGCTGTCGATATGATTTCGCTTGGCAAAAATAATCACGATTGGTGGAACCATCTGCAGAGGCAGGGCAAACGCCTTGCCTCAGTGCAGGTGCGTATCCAGTGCCGCGTAGCGCGCCATCCGAACAACGAAGCGGCACCCTCCGTCAGCGTGAGTTATGTGAGCCCTCAAGTTTGTTCGACGCTTGAAGATGCGGTAAGATAAAACGCGATGTATGGGTGGCGGATCTTCCCGACTCGGGCATAAGAAACTTACTTGGTGGTAAACCTACCGGGTGGAACCCGTTGTTGCAATCAACATTCAGCGCCTCTGTCCGAACTCCTCTCCATCGCCGCAGGGGCGCTGGAGATGCGTGGCGACGGCGGCGGTTTGGCTGGTATAAGGCGGCAAAATTTGCGCGGGGGGATGGATGAGCATAGTGCTGCGACCGGGCACGCAGGCGGATGCCGCCGTCTGCGGCCCGATCTGCTTCGAGGCGTTCAAGACGATCGACGACGAGCACAATTTCCCGTGGGATTTTCCGTCGGCCGAAATCGCCACCGATGTCTTGACGATGATGTTGTCAAACCCCGGCTTCTACGCGGTGGTGGCCGAGAAGGACGGCCGCGTCGTCGGCAGCAATTTTCTCGACGAACGGGGTCCGGTCGCCGGCGTCGGGCCGATCACGGTCGACCCGGCCGCGCAAAACCAGACGATCGGTCGTCGGTTGATGGGCGCCGTGCTCGACCGCGCCGGCGAGCACCGGGCCGCCGGGGTCAGGCTGCTGCAATCCGCCTTTCACAATCGGTCGTTGTGTCTCTACACAAAGCTCGGTTTCGAGACCCGCGAAACGATATCGAAAATCAGCGGGGCGCCTTTGGCCCTCGAATTCCCCGGCTACGAGGTGCGGCCGGCCCGAGCAGCCGACCGGGCGGTCTGCAACGCGATTTGCCGGCGGGTGCACGGTCACGACCGCGGCGGCGAACTCGACGATGCGATCGCGGCGGGGACGGCGCGGGTCGTCGAGCATCTCGGCCGGATTACCGCCTACGCCACCGCGGTCGCGTTTTTCGGCCACGCGGTCGCCGAGAGCAACCAGGGTCTGAAAGCATTGATCGGCGCGGCCCCTGACTTTCCCGGCGGCGGGTTTCTGTTGCCGACCCGCAATGGCGAGCTGTTCCGCTGGTGCCTGGAAAATCGGCTGCGGCTGGTCCACCAGTTGACCCTGATGACGATCGGTCTCTACAACGAGCCCGCCGGCGCCTATCTGCCGTCGGTACTTTATTGAGCGGACAGACCGTTGGAGGCGCCGGCCCCTCGCCCCGCACCGCAGAGTAGAAGCATCTGTTTATCGGATTGAAAATCAAAGAGTCCCGCAGCAAGAATTATCGAGGGTAGTGTTGCGGCCGGCGCCCATCGTCGGCTGCGGCATGCCGCTCCGGGGGGTGCCGCCGGTCACGTTACCGATGCCCATGCCCTCAACAGTTTGCGCACCGTCGCAGCCGGGTCGGCGGCGCGCATGATTTCGCCCATGACCGCGATGCCCGCGGCGCCGGCGGCACGGCAGGAGGCGGCGTTTTCGGGGGTGACGCCGGCCAGGGCGACGACCCGGCCAGGATTGGCGGCGGCGATCTCGGCGAGCCGGTCGAGGCCGAATGCCGGGCCGTAGCCGGGCTTGCTCGCGGTCGGGAAGACCGGGCTGATCGTGACGTAGTCGGCGCCCTGCCGCAGCAATGACGAGGCCGACTCCGCCGAATGCGCCGACGCGCCGATCAGCCCATCGGGCAGCCGGACGCGCGCCGCCGCCGGATCGGCGCCCCCCGGCAGATGCACACCATCGGCATTGTCGGGCAGATGCACCCCGCCGGCGCCGGCCGCGATGACCGCCTCGATGTCGTCGTGCGCGGTCACCACCGCGTCGCAGCCGCGGCCGAGCCCGACCAGGCGGCCGAGCAATGCCCGACGCTCCGCCGTCCGCAGATCCTTTTCGCGCAGGCTGAACCAGCGGCAACCGGCGGCGAACGCCGCCGCAGCGATTTCTTCGAGCGGGTAGCGCGCCTGGCTGCGGTCGGAGATCACGAGCAGCGGCGGGCTCGGCAACCGCGTCGTCCAGCGTCTCCCGGCCGACAGGGAATTCACGGACGGGTCGCTCACGGATGGAGCGGGCCGAGCAGCAATTCGGCCTCGACCGACAGCCGGATCGTGGTTTCGCCCGGGGCGGCGACCGGCGCCGGCATCGCCGCAGGCGCCGCCATGCGCAACATCGGCCGCAGCCCGTCGCCGCTTTCGGCATTGCCGACGCGCAGATCGCGATAGCCGAGAACGGCGAGGTGCATCCGCTCGGCGATCGACGCCGCGCGCGCCGCGAGACCGGCCAACGCCTCGGCGGTCAAATCCTCCTGGGTCCCCCGCAATATCTCCGGCGACACCTGGTAGCCGATCGACGACATCAGCAGGCCGTCCGCCTGCAAGGCGCCGGCGAGCTTCAGCATCGCATCCGGCGCTTTGCCGGTCAGACTCAGCGACTGGCTGCCGCGCCAATGCGAGGGCCATGCTCCGGCTGCTCCTCGCCGACGCCATAGGAACCGGTAGCGAGCCTGGACGCCCAGCACATGCCGCGCCCGATCGAGCGCCCTCGTCATCTTCCGGTTGATTGCCGCCTGCACCGCGACCGCGTCGGCGCCGGTTTCCTCGACCCGCAATTCGATCCGCAACAAATCGGGGGTGACCTTGCGCTCGACGGTCTGGGTCAGGTGCAATACCGCCGGTTGCCGCGCATGTGCTTCCACCGCCGCGTTGCCCGCAGGCTCCACCAAGGCGGCGCCGCCGCTCGCCGGCGCGAGGGCTGCGGCGATCGCGACGACGATCGGCAAACCGACAACGCAGCTGCGCACCTCTACCCTCCCGGTCGTAGCGCCGACGGCCGATCGAGCCGGCCGCACTCGTCATGTCAAGATGCAGCTTACGGCAGGGCAAGGGATTTGCGATAGCGCAGGATTTGGATCAATCATCAACCTGGCGAGAGCGCCGCCGGACTTGCGGCCGGCCGCCATCTGGGCGATGACTGGGCGATGGTTGGGATCGCGTCGCCGCCGCGAATGAGGGCGCTCGTCACCCGCCCGCGGGATGAATTGGCGGCGCTGGCGACGGCATTATTGGCGCGCCGCATCGAGCCGATCCTGGAGCCGCTGATGGAGATCCGGTTTCGCGATCCAGCACCGCTCGACCTCGGCGGCGTGCAGGCATTGCTGTGCACCAGCGCCAATGGCGTGCGGGCGCTGGCGCGGGCGACCGGAGAGCGCGCATTGCCGGTTTATGCCGTCGGCGAGGCGACCGCGGCCAGGGCCCGCGACGAAGGCTTTCTGACCGTGCGCAGTGCCGGCGGCGATGCTGCCGACCTCGCCCGTCTGGCGGCACGCGAGCTGCGCCCGCGGGACGGCCGCCTGCTGCATCTCGCCGGGTCCGTCGCCGCCGGCGACCTTACCGCGATGCTGCGGGCAGAGGGCTTCGCGATAGATCGCGAAATCGGCTACGAGGCCCGGACGGCCGCCGCGCTCAGCCCGCCAACGGTGTGGATGCTGCGGATGGAAGCGGTCGATTTCGCGCTGTTTTTCTCGCCGCGCACCGCGGCGGTGTTTGCCCGGCTCGCCGGGATGGCCGGAGTTGCGGCGGATTGCCGGACGGTCATCGCGCTGTCGATCAGCGCGGCGGCCGACGCGGCCCTGGGCGATCTGCCGTGGCGCGATCGGCACATCGCCGAACGCCCGAACCAGCCGGCGTTATTGGCGGCGCTCGATCACGTCTTGGCGGCACGCCGTCACAGCGTCGCCATGTGTCCGGCGGGTCGATGGGCAGACCGGAAGGCCGGGCTATGACCGCGGCGCCGGGCGAAGAATATCCAGGTCAGGCCGCCGCGCCGGAGTCGGCTCCATCTGCCGAAGGCAGAGCGCAACCGAACCCCGTCGCGCCGCGTTTCGCACCCTGGGCGATCTGGCTTGCCGGGGTCCTGGTCTTGGTGGTCGCCACGGTCGCCCTATCGCCGTTCTGGGCGCCGGCGATGGCGCCGCTGCTGCCATGGCGCGGGACATCCTCGGTCCAGCCCGCCGAATACGAGGCGCTCTCCGCTCGGATCGGCGCTGTCGAGAAGCGGCCGGTCCTGCCAAATGGCGATGTCGAGGCGATCAAATCGGCCGAAGCGGCGTTGGCGCGACGGGTCGAGCGGCTCGAAGCCGCCGGCAATAGCGGCGACGCCGCGGCTGCCGTCACCGCGATGCAGACGATGCTGCAACATCTCGGCCAGCGGCTCGCCGCCACCGATGCGCAGGCGGCAAGCGCCGCCGCGGACGCGCAAAAGATGCAGCAGGAATTGATCCGCCTCGACAAGATTTCCGCCGATCTCGCGGTCCGGCTGGCCGCGTTCGAAAATCGGGCGCAGGCGCAAGGCCGCGCCGACAGGACCAATCTGTCCCTGCTGCTGGCGCTGATGCAGCTGCGGCAGGCGGTCGAGACGACGCAGCCCTTCGCCGCCGAATACGATACGTTTGCAGCGCTTGCGCGTGACCGTCCGGAGCTGGTCGCCGCCGCCGGGCCGCTTGCCGCGACCGCCCGCAGCGGCGTCGCCGGCGATGCAATGCTGAAGCTCCGGCTGGCCGAACTGGCCGACCCGGTCGCCCGCCCGGCGTCGCCCCCGGCCGCGGATTGGTGGACGCAGACCCTGGTCCGGCTGCGCTCGCTGGTGACGATCCGCCGGATCGACAATGCCGGGCAAACCGGCCCGGAGGCCGCGATCGGCGTCGCGCAGGACGCCCTCGAACATGGCGAGCTGCCGAAGGCGATCGCGGCACTCGGCGCGTTGCGCGGCGGCGATGCCCAGGCGGCGACGCCGTGGCTGCGTTCGGCGCGGCAACGGGCGGCGGCCGAAGCAGCGCTCGCTCGGCTGCAACAGCTGCTGGCGGCAGGGATTGCCGGCGCGCCGCGGGCTGTGCCGGCTGACCCTCCGGCGGAGGCGCCGAGCAAGTCCGAGGCGCCGGCCAAGACCGAAACGCCATCCTGATGCGCATGATCGGCGCATTGCTCGCCACGGCGGCGCTGATCGCCGCCGCCGTCTGGTTTGCCGACCATCCGGGCCGGGTCGCGATCGTTTGGCAGGGTTGGCGGGTGGAAACCTCGGTCGCCGTACTGACCGCGGCCACCGCGCTCGCAGCATTCGCCGTCGTGTTGCTGTTGCGGATGTTGCGGCTGATACTCGGCAGCCCGCGCGCGCTGCTGCGCCGCCGTCGCGAGCGGCGGCGCCGAGCCGGTTACCGAGCCTTGAGCCGGGGTATGGTCGCGGTTGCCGCCGGCGATCCGCAAGAGGCGAAGCGCCACGCCCGCCGTGCCGACGCGCTTCTTGCCGAGCCCCCGCTGACCCTGCTGCTGTCCGCCCAGGCGGCGCAGCTCGCGGGCGACGAAAGCGCGGCAAAGAATTATTTCACGGCGATGCTGGAGCGACCGGAGACCGAGTTTCTCGGGCTTCGCGGGCTGTTCAACCAGGCCATGCACGAGGGTGAGCGGGCGACGGCCATGCGGCTGGCCGAGCGCGCCAGAGTTTTGCGCCCGAACGCCGGCTGGGTGGCGCGCAGCCTGCTCGATCTCGAGGTGCGCGACGGCAAATGGGAGGCTGCGCGCGACACCCTGGCGCGGGCGGCCAAGCGCGGTTCGATCCCGGCCGAGCGCGGCCGCCATCAGCGCGGCGTGATCCTATACGAGTTGAGCCGCGCCGCAATTGCCGCCGGCGACCGTCGCCACGGTATCGCGCTGGCGGCGGAGGCCCAGGGATTGACGCCCGATCTCGCCGCACCGGCAGGGCATCATGCCAGGCTGCTGCTCGCGGAGGGCAGGACCGGGGCGGCGGCCAAAGCGATCGAACGCGCCTGGCACACCGCACCCGATCCGGCGCTGGCGCGACTCTATGCGGAGATCGGCGGCGACGAGGCGCCGCTCGCCCGGGTCAAGCGCTTTGAGCGGCTCGCGTCGCAGAACCCCGATGCCTGCGAGAGCCATGCGGCACTGGCCGAGGCGGCGCTGGCGGCGCAGCTTTGGGGCGAGGCCCGGCGCCATCTCGAACAGACATTGGCCGTCCCGATTCAGAATGCCGCTTCGGCCGGACCCGAGCCGACCTCGCGGGCGTGCCTGTTGATGGCCCGGCTGGAAGAGGCCGAGCATCAGGATTTCACCCGTGTGCGCGAATGGCTCGACCGCGCCGCTTCGGCCGCCCCCGACCCCCGCTATGTATGCTCGAATTGCCGAGGCGAAAATCTGGAATGGCGCTCGCTCTGCCCGCATTGCGGCAGCTTCGATGCGCTTCACCGGCGTGTCCCGGTGCGGGCGGTTTCGGCTGCCGTCTTGCCGCCGGCGACCGTGCCGCTCGCGATATTCCCTGCCAAGCCGCCGGCCGTGGACACGGCGGCGGGATGACTGCGGTTCGCACGAGGTTTTCTTCCGGCGACCGGCTTGGCCGCGCCGGCGGAACACGGTAAGAATGGCTGGCGCCCCGGTAGCTCAGCGGTAGAGCAACCGCTTCGTAAGCGGTAGGCCGTTGGTTCAAATCCGACCCGGGGCACCATTGTCCGGGGGACGTCCGAAGGCCCGCGCGCTTTGGCCTCAGCTTTGCGGTTCTGAAGTCCTACGCCGACGGCGCCCCGGTCTTGGATCGGGTCCGCCGCTTTCGGGCGTCGGCGCCTTGAAGCGACCGACCGCAGCGGGCATGCTGTGCGCCTCTGGCGACGCTCAATCTACGGAGAGGCCTGATGAATGGCGCGGAAAGCCTGGTGCGCACTCTGGTCGGCGGCGGCGTCGAAGTGTGCTTTGCCAATCCCGGGACCTCGGAGATGCACTTCGTTGCGGCACTCGATCGGGTCGACGGGATGCGCTGCGTGCTTGGCCTGTTCGAGGGCGTCGTCACCGGCGCTGCCGACGGCTATGCGCGGATGACCGGACGGCCGGCGGCGACGCTGTTGCATCTCGGCCCCGGAATGGCCAACGGGCTCGCCAACATCCACAACGCCAACAAGGCATCGACGCCGATGGTCAATATCGTCGGCGACCACGCAACCTACCACCGCCGCTACGACGCACCGTTGACCACCGACATCGAAACGGCGGCAAAACCGTTTTCGCATTGGGTCAGGACCTCGCCCGACGCACATGCGATCGCTGCCGACGGGGCGGCGGCGATCGCCGCCGCCCGCATGCCGCCGGGCCGGATCGCCACCCTGATCCTGCCGGCCGACACCGCGTGGAACGAAGGTTCCGGCCCGGCTCCGGTGCCGCCGCCCGAACCTCCGAAGCCGGTGTCGCCCGATGCGGTGGCCGAGGCGGCGCGGGCGTTGCGCTCGGGCGAGCCCTGTCTGCTCCTCGTCACCGGGCGCGCTCTGCGTCAGGACGGGCTCGACCTCGCCGGCCGCATTGCCGCAAAGACCGGAGCAAGGCTGATCGCGCAGGGCTCGAACGCGCGGACGCAGCGCGGGCGGGGACGGGTCTTCGTCGAGCGGGTGCCCTACGTCGTCGATCAGGCGCTCAGGGTACTCTCCGGTCTCAAGCACATCATCCTCGTCGGCTCGAAGATGCCGGTCGCGTTCTTCGCCTATCCCGACAAGCCCAGCCTGCTGGCGCCGCCCGACGCGGTCGGTCATGTACTGGCTCGGCCTGACGAGGACCTGATCGGCGCGCTCGCGGCGCTGGCCGACGAGGTCGGCGCCGCTATCGACCCCGCCGCCGGTCGTCAACGATCCGCCTCCGGCCCCGGCGGAAGGGAAGGTCACGCCCGAGGCTCTGGGCGCCTCGCTCGGCGCACTGCTGCCCGAGAACGCGATTGTCGTGGACGAGGCGGTGACCACCGGGCGCGCCTTCTTCGCATCGACCCGCTCGGCCCGGCCGCATGACTGGCTCTCGAACATGGGCGGCTCGATCGGCATGGGCATGCCGGTTGCAACCGGCGCGGCAGTGGCCTGCCCGGACCGCAAGGTCATCGCGCTCGAAGGCGACGGCAGCGGAATGTACACCTTGCAGGCGTTGTGGACGCAGGCGCGCGAGGGTCTCGACGTCACGACACTGCTGTTTTCCAACCGAAGCTACGCGATCCTGCGCGGCGAGCTCGCCAATGTCGGCGCCGGCAATCCCGGCCGCAAGGCGCTGGACATGCTCGATCTCAGCCACCCGGACCTCGATTGGGTCGGGCTGGCACGGGCGATGGGCGTGCCGGGAGCGCAGGCGACGACGATGGCGGATGTCAACCGCCATCTGGCAGAAGGCATCGCCGCACCCGGTCCCTACCTTGTCGAGGTCGTGCTGTGAAGGCTGACCGGCTTTCGATGCAGCGACTCCGTCGGCCTGTGTCTCGTTGCAAACCCCCGACCGCCGCGCGGTGCGGCTGAACGCATGCGGCGGATTCTCCGAGGCCCTGCGCCGCCGGCAGGTTGGAACCATCGCCGCACCGAACCCGTTAGAATTCCGTTGGTTCGGGGGAAGCAAATTGAAGCCGGCGGATCTGAGAGCACAGGACATCGCGCTGTTTCTCGACGTGGACGGCACGCTCCTCGACCTGGCGCCTCACCCTGACGCGGTCAGTGTTCCCGCAGCCTTGATCAGCGCGCTCGCCGCAGCGGAGCACCGCCTCGACGGGGCGCTCGCGCTGATCAGCGGCCGGCCGATCCGCGATCTGGATCGATTATTCGCGCCCCTGCGACTATGCGCCGGCGGAATCCACGGCGCCGAGATCCGCAACCGGGTCGGCGGAGCCGTATGCCCGGTCACTCGAGACAGATTGCCCTTGGCATTCTGGTCGGAACTGGTCGGGCTGCTCGACGGCTTTCCAGGGACGTTCGCCGAGGACAAACGTGTAAGCTTTGCCGTGCACTACCGTGGCGCCCATCTGGAGGCGAAGACCCTGGCCTCGGCGCTTACCCGACTTATCGATCGATTTCCGGGATTAGCGCCGGAGCTGGTTGCCGGCGATCGGGTGTTCGAGATCAGACTTCCCGGCTTCGACAAGGGACAGGCGATCGAGCGGTTCATGGCCGAAGCCTCGTTTATCGATCGACAGCCGGTGTTTATCGCCGACGACGCAATGGATCGCGCCGGCTTTGACGCCGTATTGGCGTGCGGCGGCCTGGCCTATTCGGTCGGGGCGGCGCTGCCCGGTCTTACCGGCTGTTTTTTGGGGCCTCGTGACGTACGCTGCTGGCTGAAACGCCTCGGCCGATGACTGCACCGCCGATTTACGCTACCAGGGACGTGCAGCTGCCGGCCAAACGGAGGAAAGCCCGGTGTCACGGCTGATCGTCGTTTCAAACCGGGTATCGATCCCCGATCCCGAGGGACCGCGCCAGGCTGGCGGGCTCGCCGTCGCCGTCGATGCGGCATTGAAACGGCGCGAGGGGATCTGGTTCGGCTGGAGCGGAAAGGTCAGCGACGATGCGGCGACGGCCGAGCCGAGGGTAGTCGAGCGGCGGGGCCGCACGGTCATTACTCTCGATCTCTCGACCCTCGACTTTCAGGAATACTATAACGGCTTCGCCAATCGCGTGCTGTGGCCGATCCTCCACTATCGCGTCGATCTCGCCGAATTCACCGCGATCGAACTCGGCGGGTATCTGCGGGTGAACGCGCTGTTCGCCGACGCATTGTCGCGCCTGATCCGCCCGGACGATGTGATTTGGGTGCACGATTACCATCTGCTGTCCTTGGCCAAGGAATTGCGGGCCCGCGGCCACGGCAACGCGATCGGCTTCTTCCTGCACATCCCGTGTCCGCCGCCGGATATCCTGCTGGCGTTGCCGCAGCACGCCGAAACCCTCGGGACGCTGAGCGATTACGATCTCGTCGGATTGCAGACCGAGCATGATGCCGAGAATCTCGGCCGCTATTTCGAGCTCCAGGGCGGCGTCGCCGGGCGAAGCCGCGCCAATTTCGAATGGGCGGGAAGGCGGGTTCAGATCGGCGCCTTTCCGGTCGCGATCCGAACCCGGATCTTCGCCCGGGCCGCGCGGAAGGCGGCGCGCTCGGCGGCGGCCGAAGAGTTGCGGACGAGCCTCGGCGGCCGGCGTCTTATCATCGGGGTCGATCGCCTCGACTATTCAAAGGGCATCGCCCAACGGCTGCAGGCTTTCGATCACTTTCTCAACGCCAACCCGGCATCGCGCAGCCAAGTGACGTTTCTCCAGATGACGCCGAAAAGCCGAATCGAGGTTCCGGAATACGCCGAGATAGATCGTGAAATCAGCACCCTCGTCGGTCAGGATCAATGGCCGTCACGGCGAGCCGTCCTGGACACCGATCCGTTATGTCAACCGATCCTATTCTCGCGCCACATTGGCGGCCTTCTACCGTTCGGCCCAGGTCGGTTTGGTGACGCCGCTGCGCGACGGCATGAATCTTGTCGCCAAGGAATATGTCGCCGCACAGGATCCCGAAGATCCGGGGGTTCTGGTGCTGTCGCAATTCGCGGGGGCCGCGGCGGAATTGGACGCCGCGCTGATCGTCAACCCGCACGAGCCGGAGGCGATGGCCGCGGCGATCGAAACGGCGTTGGCAATGCCGTTGGCCGAACGCCGGGATCGCCATGCTCGGATGTTTTCGCACCTCCTGGCCAACGACATCGATGACTGGGCCGAGCGGTTTCTCTCGGCGCTCGGAGAAAGGCGGCAACGCCCGAGCATCTTGAGCGGGCTGCGTCAATTCTTTGCCTCTCCGGTCGGGCAAGCCGGATGACGATGCTGCGGCTCGGTACGCGGTCAATAATCGCCGATGGCTGTGGAGGGCGGGTTTGAGCCGCCCGTCATCCGGGTCTGGTGCGGTGCGCCAGGGCCTGCGCATCTACAATCTGTTCCCGCCGCTCGCCGGCACGATTTCGCAATGGGCGGAGCATCTGCCGCGGATTGCGGCAATGCGGTTCAATACCGTCTATCTCAATCCGTTCCACTACCCGGGGTTCTCGGGCAGCCTCTACGCCGTCAAGGATTATTATCGTCTCAATCCGCGGTTCCGAGAGGGCGAGACCGGCGACGACGATTCGCTGCTGCGCGGTTTCACCGAAGCCGCGCGTGCTCACGGGCTTCGGGTCATCATGGACCTGGTCGTCAATCACACATCGCGAGACAGCGTTCTCGTCGCTGAACATCCGGACTGGTTTGCCCGCGACGCTGCCGGCGATGTCGTTTCTCCGTTTGCCACCGACCCTGCCGATCCGTCGCAAAGGACCGTGTGGGGCGATCTGGCCGAATTCGATTACGGGTCGCCGCAACAGGGCGATATCCTCGCTTATTTCAAGCGGCTGGCGCAGCATTATATCGGCCTCGGTTTCGCCGGCTTTCGCTGCGATGCCGCCTACAAGGTTCCGGCCCAGGTCTGGCGCGGTCTGATCGGCGCGGTCAAGGCGGCGTCGCCGGCGGCGGTGTTTTGCGCCGAGAATCTGGGCGCGCCGCAGGAGGCCGTTTCGGCTCTGGGCGATGCCGGGTTCGACTACCTGTTCAACAGCGTCAAATGGTGGGATTTCGAGAGCGCATGGTTGCTCGACCAATATGAAATATTTCGCCGCATCGCGCCGTCGATCGGCTTTCCGGAGAGTCACGACACCGATCGGCTGGTGAACGACCTGTTGGCGGCAGGAACGCCGCAATCCGAGATTGCGCCGCGTTATCGCCAAGCTTACGCCTTCGCGGCGACGTATTCGGCAGGCGTTATGATGCCGATGGGGTTCGAATACGGATGGTCGCGGCGCCTGGAGGTCGTCGCCGGCGGCAAAACTGCGCGCGAGGCCGATCGCTTCGATCTCAGCGACTTCATCGCCGAGATCAATGCGATGAAACAGGCCGCCCCGGCCTTGAACGAAGAGGGGCCGCAGCATTTGGCGAGCAAGGCGCATGATCAGTTGGTAGCCCTGATGCGACAGAGCCAAAGCGGCAAGGACCGCGCTCTGATCCTCGTCAACCGCGATCGGCGCGAGTCGCGACCGGCCATGCTGGATACCTTGCTCGGTTTGCCGCCCGGCGGCGCGCCGTTCAGGCTGACGGAGCTGTTTCCGAATACCTGCGAAGCCGTTGCCGGCCAACTCGTCGTCGAGCCGCTCGGGGTGAAGGTTATCGGCGTAGCATCGGCCGGTGCCGACCCGGTCGTCGAGATGCCGCCGCTGTGGCGCCGCGACGCGCGGATTCAGATCGAAGACGTGTATCCCGAGTTGGATGGCGGTCGCTATCCGGTAAAGCGGATCGAAGGCGACCTGTTCGAGGTGTGGGCGGATCTGTTCTGCGACGGGCACGACAAGCTCCGCGCCGTCGTCCGATACGCCGCTGCCGACGGAGAGTGGCGCGAGACGCCCCTCGCCTTCTTCGACAACGATAGATGGGTGGGTCGCTTCGCCCTCGATCGGGTGGGTCTGTGGCGTTACACGATCGAAGCCTGGATCGATCGGTTCGAAAGCTGGCGCGACGAATTCGTCAAGAAGCGGGAAGCCGGGCTGGAGGGGGCGCTCGAGCTCGTCGAAGGACGGGCGATCGTCGAGGCGATCCTGCCCCAGGCTGCCGCCGGCGACGCGGAGCGGATTAAGGGAGTGCTGCGCGCTTTTGATGCCGGCGATGGGGCGCGGCGCAGCGAGCTGATGCTGTCGGCGGAACTGCGCGATGCGATGTCGCGATCTCCGCTGCGCAGCGATGCGGTGCGCTATCCGCGTGAGCTCGAAATCATCGTCGACCGCCGGGTGGCCCGCTATGCAGCGTGGTACGAGATGTTCCCGCGAAGCCAGGGCAGGCAGCCCGGCCGCAGCGCCACCTTCGATGATTGCATCGCCCGGCTTCCCGAGATCGCAGAACTTGGTTTCGACGTCGTTTACCTCGTCCCGATCCATCCGATCGGCCGGGTGAACCGGAAGGGCAAGGACAACAGCCCGGTTGCGCAGCCCGGCGATCCGGGCAGCCCCTATGCGATCGGTTCGACCGATGGCGGGCATCGGGCGGTCAACCCGGAGCTGGGTACGCTGGCGGATTTCCGGCGCTTTGTTCAAGCTGCGGCAGCGTCCGGGATCGAGGCGGCGCTCGACTTTGCAGTCCAATGCGCCCCCGATCACCCGTGGGTCCGCGAGCATCCGCAGTGGTTTCGCTTCCGTCCCGACGGGACGATCAAATACGCCGAGAACCCGCCAAAAAAATATGAGGACATTGTCAACGTCGACTTTCAGAATCCCGATCGCGATGCGTTATGGAAGGAATTGCGCGACACGGTCTTGTTCTGGATCGATGCCGGGGTGCGCATTTTTCGCGTCGACAATCCGCACACCAAGCCGCTGCCGTTCTGGGAATGGCTGATTCGCGAGGTCAAGGCGCGCTGTCCCGATGCGATCTTTTTGGCCGAAGCCTTCACCCGGCCGAAAATGATGCGGGCGTTGGCCAAGGCAGGGTTCAGCCAATCCTATACCTACTTCACTTGGCGCAATACCAAAACCGAGCTGATCGAATACCTGACCGAGCTGACGCAGGGACCGAGCAAGGAATATTTCCGTCCTAACTTTTTCACCAATACACCGGACATCCTGCCGACGTTTCTGCAGGAGGGCGGCCGGCCGGCGTTTCGCATCCGCTTGGTGCTGGCCGCGACGTTGGCCGGGGTTTACGGGATCTACAATGGTTTCGAACTGTGCGAAAACAAGCCGATCCCCGAGCGTGAGGAATATCTTAACTCGGAAAAGTATGAGTATAAGGTATGGGACTGGGATCGGGCCGGCCACATAAAAGAGGACATCCGGGTGCTCAACCGCTTCCGGCGCGAGAATCCGGCGCTGCAGCAGTTTCTCAATCTGCGTTTTCTGGCCTGCGACAGCGCGGACATTTTGTCCTACGCGAAGATGACGGCGGATCGGACCAACATTGTCGTCGTCGCCGTCAATCTCGATCCGCATGCCGTTCATGAAGGCGTCGTCGAGCTGCCGCTCGACGATTTCGGCATGAACGCGGACGCCGAATTTGCTCTCGACGAGGCGTTCACGCGCCGCGTCGTGGCCTGCCGGGGGATGCGCCTGCGCGTCCGCCTCGATCCGCAGAGCAACCCCGCATCTGTCTATCGCCTACTACCGGCCCCAGTCGCATGACGCCACCCGACGACGTTGCTTCACCGCTCTCCGGCGGCGGCACGCTGCCGCGTCCGGAGCCCTTGGACCCGCTGTGGTACAAGGACGCGATTATTTATCAGCTGCATGTTAAGGCGTTTTTCGATGCCGATGACGACGGCATCGGCGACTTCCAGGGGTTGTGCCGCAAACTGGACTATCTGCAGGATCTCGGCATCACCGCGCTGTGGTTGCTGCCATTTTACCCGTCGCCGTTGCGCGACGACGGGTATGACATTGCCGAGTACAAGAACATCAATCCCGCTTACGGCCGAATGGCGGATTTCAAAATCTTCATTCGGGAAGCGCATCGCCGCAATCTGCGCGTCATTACCGAACTGGTGATCAATCACACCTCGGACCAGCATCCATGGTTCGAGCGCGCCCGCCGCGCCAAACCCGGATCGACCTTTCGCGATTATTACGTGTGGAGCGACACCGACCAGAAATTTCCGGAAACGCGCATCATCTTTACCGACACCGAGAGATCGAACTGGAGCTGGGACGCGGTGGCGCAGGCCTATTACTGGCACCGCTTTTATGCGCATCAGCCGGATTTGAATTTCGATAATCCGCAGGTATTCAAGGCGATCGTCAGGGTCATGCGGTTCTGGCTCGATCTCGGGGTCGACGCGCTGAGGCTCGACGCCGTTCCCTATCTGATCGAGCGCGAAGGCACCAGCAACGAGAACCTGCCCGAAACCCACGATATCCTCAAGCGCCTGCGTCGCGAACTCGACATGCGCTACCAAAACCGCATGCTGCTCGCCGAGGCCAATCAATGGCCCGAAGACGTGCTGCAATATTTCGGCGCCGGCGACGAATGCCATATGGCGTTTCATTTTCCGCTGATGCCGCGCATCTACATGGCGGTATCGACCGAGGATCGCCACCCGATTACCGACATCATGCGCCAGACGCCCGACATTCCCGGACACGTGCCAATGGGCGGTGTTCCTGCGCAACCACGACGAGCTGACTCTCGAAATGGTCACCGACCGCGAGCGCGATTATTTGTGGAATCACTACGCCGCCGATCGGCGGGCGCGGCTCAATCTCGGCATCCGCCGCCGGCTGGCGCCGTTGATGGAGAACGACCGGCGAAAGATCGAGTTGTTGAACGCGCTGCTGCTGTCGATGCCGGGTACGCCGGTCCTCTATTACGGCGACGAAATCGGCATGGGAGACAATGTCTTTCTGCGGGATCGCGATGGCGTGCGCACGCCGATGCAATGGTCGTTCGACCGGAATGGCGGGTTTTCGAGGGCCGATCCGGCACGCTTGTACCTGCCGCCGATCATGGACTCGGTTTACGGGTTCGAGGCGGTCAATGTCGAGGCGCAGAGCCGATCCCCCTCGTCGCTGCTGAATTGGATGAAGCGGCTGGTTGCGGCGCGCCGTCTCCGCCAAGCCTTTGGTCGGGGCAATCTGCGTTTTCTGTATCCCGTCGAACCGAAAGGTCATCGCCTATCTGCGCAGTTTTGGCGACGAGGTAATCCTCTGCGTCGCCAATCTGTCGCGCTCGCCGCAGGCGGTCGAACTGGACCTGTCGGAGTTTCGCGGTCGCCAACCGGTCGAACTGCTGGCCCGCAGCGTCTTTCCGAAGGTCGGCGAGCTGCCCTACCTGCTGACCTTGCAGCCCCACAGCTTTTTCTGGTTCGATCTGCTCTTGACCGCCGAAGAGGCGGCAAGCCTACAGGCGGGCCCGCCCGAATTCGTGACCCTGGTCTTGCCGCATGGTTGGTCGGATCTCTTTCAGCCGCGCAATCTGCAGCAGCTGGACAGCGACGCCCTCCCGGCGTTTCTGCCCCGTCAGCGCTGGTTTGGGGCGAAGGACCAGCGCCTCAAGGCGGTGTCCATCGCGGCGTCCGGCGAAATGGCCGGTCAGGCCGCGGCCGATAGCTCGACGGCGGAAACATTCTATGGCGCGGTGGTCGAGGCGGAGTTGGCGCGGGACAGCCGACAGCGCTACTTCCTGCCGCTGGCTGCGATCTGGTCTGCCGCCGAGAGCGAAGTTCGACAGGGTCTGCTGCCGGTAACCCTTGCCGAACTGCGCCAACTTCGCAGGGAAGGGGTGCTGGTCGACGCGCTGTCGCAGGACGGGTTTTTGCTGTCCGTCATGGACGCGATCGGGCGGGAGGCGACGATACCGCTCGGCGGCGGCGAGATCCGCTTTCGCAAAACCGCGAGCTTCGAGCGGATGACCCCGCCGGATCGACTGATCCCGCGCCGGACCGGTGTCGAGCAGTCGAACAGCTCGGTGCTCTTCGAAGAATATGGGATGCTCAAGATCTATCGGCGGCTCCAGCCCGGTCCGCATCCCGAAATCGAGATGTCGCGGTTTCTGGTCGAGCGCGCCGGGTTCGCCAATACTGCCGCTGCCATTGGCGACCATCGAGCTCGCGCTTGCCGATGAGGCGCCGCAGACGACTGCGCTTGGTGTCCTGTTCGGCTTTGTCCGCAATCAGGGGGATGGTTGGACCCAGGCGCTGAATTATCTGACCCGATATCTCGACGACGCGTTGATGTCGACCGGGGTCCGGGAAACCGACTTGGCCGATCCCGATGTCTTTTTCCTGCTGCTGGCACGCCAGCTCGGGATCCGCACGGCGGAAATGCACCGGGCCTTGGCCGAATGCGGCGGCGACGACCCCGACTTCGCCCCCGAGCCGATCAGCCCGAGACGACCTCGCCCGTTGGCGCGGCGAGCTCGGCGACGCCGCCGGCGACATGCTGTCGCGATTGGACCGCCATCGCTCGAAATTGCCGGAGACGGCCGGCGATCTTGTCGGGCGCCTATTGGCCGCGCGCGACGACCTGTTCGAGATGATCGGCAGCTTTGATCCCGGATGACGTCGGCGGGCAAAAGACCCGCTGCCACGGAGATTTCCACCTTGGCCAGGTTCTGGTCGTACAGAACGACTTCTTCATCATCGATTTCGAGGGCGAGCCGGCGCGGCCGCTCGCCGCAGCGGCGGCGCCAAGCACTCGCCGCTGCGCGATGTCGCCGGGATGATCCGCTCGTTCGATTATGCCGCCGACGCCGCGGTGCGGCATCTGATCGACACGCGGCCGGCAGCCGAAGCGAGGGTGGTGCAACTCGCCGAAGCCTGGCGGCGGCGGGCGGTCAACGGCTTTCGCGCGGCCTATCACCGGACCATGCGCGGCTGTCCGTCCTATCCGCTCGAGCAAAAGGCAGGCCCGCAGAGATGACGGCGTTCTTCATGCTGGAAAAGGCTGTTTACGAAGTGGGTTACGAACTCGCCAACCGACCGGGCTGGGTCGCCATTCCAGTCAAAGGGATCCTTGACATCTTGACCAAAATGAAAGCGAGGGCGGGTGCCCTGTCGATCTGATCCCGAAATTGCCGCGGTCGTCGAGGCGCGCCATGGAGACCCGTTCTCGATCCTCGGCATGCATCGCACCGACGCCGGGATCGTGGTTCGAGCGATGCTGCCGGCCGCCGAAGAGCTGGCAGTCGTCGATGCGGCTTCGGGCGAGGTCGTCGCAGCGGCCGAGCGAATTCATGCCGATGGTTTCTTCGTCGCGACCATCCCCGATCGGCGGGAGCCGTTCCGGTATCGACTGCGCACGCGGCACGGCGGCGTGCAACACGAGTTCGACGACATCTATCGTTTTCCTCCGGTACTCGGCGAACTCGATCTGCATCTGCTGGCCGAGGGAAACCACCTCGCCAGTTATCGCAAACTCGGCGCTCATCCGCTCGTCCATCGAGGGCGTCGAAGGGGTGGCCTTTGCGGTGTGGGCGCCGAATGCGCGCCGGCTCAGCGTCGTCGGCGATTTCAATGCCTGGGACGGCCGCCGGATGCCGATGCGGCGCCGGCAGGGGATCGGTTTTTGGGAACTCTTCGTGCCCGGATTGCGGCCGGGTCGCCTGTACAAATACGAGATTGTCGGCGCCGGACGGGGTGTTGCTGCCGCTGAAGGCCGACCCGCAGGCCGAGCAATCCGAACCGCCGCCGGGCACTGCGTCGATCGTCGCCGAGCCGTCGCGGCACGTCTGGCGGGACGGTCGCTGGATGGGGCAGCGCTGGCGGAGCCACGATCGCGGCTCGCCGATCGCGGTTTATGAGGTGCATCTCGGCTCGTGGCGTCGCGACTTGGTCGATCACGGCCGTTATCTGACCTATCGCGAACTCGCCGACCAGCTCGTTCCGTATGTTCGCGACATGGGATTTACCCATATCGAGGTCATGCCGGTCACCGAATACCCGTTTGACGGTTCCTGGGGCTACCAGCCGATATCCCTGTTTGCGCCGACCAGCCGATATGGCACGCCCGACGATTTCCGAGCTTTCGTCGATGCCTGCCACCTCGCCGGGCTCGGCCTGTGGCTCGATTGGGTGCCCGGCCATTTCCCGACCGACCCGCACGGTCTCGGACGCTTCGACGGGACCGCGCTCTATGAACACGCCGATCCGCGTCAAGGATTTCACCGCGATTGGAATACGCTAATTTATAATTACGGCCGCCGCGAGGTCGCCAATTTTCTGCTGTCGAGCGCACTTTATTGGCTGCGCGAATTTCATATCGACGGGATCCGGGTCGATGCCGTCGCCTCGATGCTGTATCTCGATTACAGCCGTCAAGCCGGCGAATGGATTCCGAATGCTTTCGGCGGACGAGAAAATCTCGAGGCGATCGCACTCCTACGACGGCTGAACGAGTTGATTTTCGGCGAAGAGAGCGGGGCCACTTCGGCGGCCGAAGAATCCACGGCCTGGCCGATGGTATCTCGCCCGGTCTACGTCGGCGGGCTCGGCTTCGGTTTCAAATGGAATATGGGCTGGATGCATGACACGTTACACTACATGTCAGAAGATCCGATTCACCGGAAATATCATCACAATGATTTGACCTTCGGTTTGCTTTACGCCTTCCATGAAAATTTCATTTTGCCGCTCAGCCATGATGAGATGGTGCACGGCAAGGGTTCGCTGATCAATAAGATGTCGGGTGATCGCTGGCAGCGTTTCGCCAATTTGCGGGCTTATTACGGTTTCATGTGGACCCATCCGGGCAAGAAGTTGTTGTTCATGGGCGGCGAGTTCGCGCATCAGCGCGAATGGAACCACGATATCGGCCTCGATTGGCAGCTCCTCGGTGACCCGCTGCATGAGGGCGTGCGGCGGCTGATCCGGGATCTCAACAGTCTCTATCGCGATACGCCGGCCCTGCATCAGCTGGACTGCGATCCCGACGGCTTCTCCTGGATCGACGCAACGAACGCTGCGGAAAGCGTGCTGGCCTATTTGCGGCGAGGTCGCGATCTGCACCGGTTCGCCGTCGTCGTCTGCAACTTCACCCCGGTCCCGCGGCAGAATTATCGGATCGGCGTTCCGCAGGCCGGCCGGTATCGGGAACGCATCAACACCGATGGGACGGAATATGGCGGGAGCGGGATCGGAAACGCCGGCGAGGTCCATGCCGAGCCGCACCCGATGCACGGCCACCACCATTCGATCAGACTGAACCTGCCGCCGCTCGGCGTTCTGATCTTCACCACAGATTAGCGAAGCGAACGATGGCGAATTTGCGCGATCGGTCGGCCGTTGCCGGCGACAACGTCTTGTCGGCTGCCCGGCCGAACGGTTGAACCGCCGATGGCGTCGCCGACAAAAGTCTGGCCCGGCCGCCCCTATCCGCTCGGGGCGACGTGGGACGGCAAGGGGGTGAATTTTGCGCTGTTTTCGGCTCATGCCGAAAAAGTCGAACTCTGTCTGTTCGATCGCGCCGGCTTGCGCGAGGAGAGCCGGATCGCGATGCCCGAATATACCGACGAAGTCTGGCACGTCTATCTGCCGGACGCCAGGCCCGACCTGCTCTACGGCTACCGGGTCCACGGGCCGTACGATCCCGCCAATGGACATCGTTTCAACCCGAACAAGCTGTTGATCGATCCCTATGCCAGATCGCTCCACGGCAGCCTGCGGTTGGCGGACGCCGCTTTCAGCTATCGTTTCGGCGGTCCACGCGAGGATCTGGCGATCGACCGGCGCGACAATTCCCGGTACATCCCCAAATGCCGGGTCATCGAACCCGCTTTTACCTGGGGCGAGGAACGTCGACCAAACACACCTTGGGAAGAGTCCGTAATTCTCGAACTCCACGTCCGCGGGATCACCAAACTCCATCCCGGCGTCGATCCCGAACACCGCGGCACCTTCGCGGGCCTCTCCTCGCCGGCGATGATCGACTATCTCGTCGGGCTCGGCATTACCGCGGTCGAACTGTTGCCGATCCATGCTGCTCTGGTTGATCGCCACCTGACCGATAGCGGGCTCACCAATTATTGGGGTTATAATACCATCGGGTTTTTTGCGCCGGATCCGCGCCTATTGTCGACCGCGGCGATCGCCGGTTTCAAAACCATGGTCAAACGGCTGCACGATGCCGGCATCGAGATCATTCTCGATGTCGTCTACAACCACAGCGGCGAAGGAAACCATCTGGGTCCAACCCTCTCGTTCCGCGGTATCGACAACGCGTCCTACTATCGATTGGATACGAACCGCCGCTTTTATCAGGACTTCACCGGCACCGGCAACACATTGAACCTCGACCATCCTCGAGTGTTAGGGATGGTGATGGACTCGCTGCGCTATTGGACGACGGAAATGCACGTCGACGGTTTCCGCTTCGATTTGTGCACGACGCTCGGGCGCGAGAACGGCGAATACGGGCAAGGCAGCGCGTTTTTTGACACTGTCCGCCAGGATCCGGTCATGGCGGGGATCAAGCTGATTGCCGAGCCGTGGGATCTCGGGCCGTATGGTTATCAGCTCGGTAATTTCCCGCCGGGCTGGGCTGAATGGAATGCGCAATACCGCGATACCGTAAGACGGTTCTGGAAGGGCGATCAGGGCGTGGTCGCCGACCTTGCCTCGCGCCTCGCGGGCTCGTCCGACATCTTCGGCTATCGCGGCCGCCGGCCCTGGGCCAGCATCAATTTCATCACCGCACACGACGGATTTACCTTGCAGGATTTGGTAAGCTACAACAATAAGCACAACGAAAATAATGGCGAGGACAATCGCGACGGCAGCGATGCCAATCTCAGCTGGAATTGCGGTGTCGAAGGGGAGTCCGACGACCCTGAAATCCAAGCGCTTCGCGATCGCCAGAAGCGCAGCATGCTCGCGACCCTGTTGTTTTCGTTGGGCGTGCCGATGCTGCTGTCCGGTGATGAAATCGGGCGCTCCCAAAAGGGCAACAACAACGCCTATTGTCAGGACAATGAGATATCCTGGACCGACTGGCAAAACATCCGGCCCGAAGACAACGAAATTGGCCGATTTGTCAGCTATCTGATCGATCTGCGCCGGAGTCATCGGGTGTTTTCCCGACCGCGCTTTTTGCGCGGCGAGATGCTGTCCGAGGCGGGCGTAAAGGATATCACCTGGGTCACCCCGTCTGGACGCGAGGCGACCGACGAGGATTGGGGCAACCCGGCGGCGGTGTCGCTCGGTTACGTACTGAGCGGCGCCGCCGGCGAATTCTTTACGCTGGGCGGTCAACGGGACATCGACGAAAGCTTTTTGGTAATGATGAACGCCGATAACGGCGATCTCGATTTCCGCATACCGGATCTGGCTGCACCAATGTCGTGGGCGCCCTTGGTCGATACGTCCCGGACGACCGGGCGCGTCGTCGTCAGCAGACGGTATGCGCCGGGTGAGGTCTATCGCTTGGCGCCCCACACCTTTGCACTCTTCATCAACCGCGCACCGCGCCCCGAACTCCTGCGGCCTTTGGCTCAACACTCGATGATTTTCGAGCCGGTACCGGGTGGCGAGGAGCAGCTGGGATTCAACTACGAAGCGGACGACGGTGAAGCCGAGTTGGGAGATGGCGATGCGTCGGCGCCATGAGCTTCCCTTTGGGGCCGAGCTGCTGGCCGATGGCGTCCGCTTTCGCCTGTGGGCGCCCAGCGCCGAAACCGTGTTGCTGGAACTCGAAGGGGCCGGCCGATCGAGGATGGCGATGGCCCGCGAGGCCGATGGCTGGTTCGCTCTGACGACCAAGCTCGCGGGACCGGGGACGCGCTATCGCTATCAGATCGCGGGCAGAGGCCTCCCCGATCCGGCCTCGCGTTGCCAACCCGCGGGGGTGCACGGGCCGAGCGAAGTCGTCGACCCGGAAGCTTACCTCTGGCACGACGCCTCCTGGCGCGGCCGAGCGTGGGAAGAGATCGTCCTTTACGAGCTGCACCTCGGGACCTTCTCCGAAACCGGCGATTTCGACGGCGCCGCGCGCCATCTCGATCACCTTTGCCGGCTTGGCGCGACCGCGGTCGAACTGATGCCGATCGCCGAATTTCCGGGCGGTCGCAATTGGGGTTACGACGGGGTTTTCGCTTACGCCCCCTCGTCGAGCTATGGCCGGCCGGAACAGTTGAAGCGCCTGGTCGAAGCTTGCCATCAGCGCGGCCTCGCCATCCTGCTCGACGTCGTCTACAATCATTTTGGTCCCGAGGGGAATTATCTCTCGACGATCGCACCGGATTTTTTTACCGAGCGGCACCGGACGCCGTGGGGCGCCGCAATCGATTTCGACGGCCCGAAGAGCCGCTTTGTGCGCGATTTTTTTGTCAATAACGCTTTGTATTGGCTAGAGGAGTTTCATTTCGACGGACTACGTTTCGACGCCGTGCACGCCATCTTCGACGACAGCCGCCCGGACATCGTCGACGAGATCGCCGCGGCCGTCCGACGACGTTTCACCGATCGAGATATTCATCTGGTTCTGGAAAACGACCGCAACGAAGCCCGCCGCCTGGCGCGTCACGGGACCCGGATCGAACGTTTCAACGCGCAATGGAACGACGATCTGCATCATGCGCTGCACGTGCTGATCACCGGGGAAAAACCCGGCTTTTACGGGGATTACGCGGATGCGCCGGCCCGGCGCCTGGGGCGTGCACTGGCCGAGGGCTTCGCCTATCAGGGCGAGCCGTCGCCGTTTCGCGGCGCAACGCCGCGCGGCGAACCATCGGCCGAATTGCCGGCGACCGCGTTTGTCGCGTTTTTGCAAAATCACGATCAGATCGGCAACCATCCGTTGGGGACGAGGCTCGCGGCAATTGCGACGCCGGCAGATTTGCATGCCGGCGTCGCCATCGTGCTTTTGTCGCCGCAGATACCGTTGCTGTTCATGGGCGAGGAGTGGGCGAGCCGGCGATCTTTTGCTTTCTTCTGCGACTTCGAGCCGGGTCTCGGCGACAAAGTGCGCGAAGGACGGCGCCGCGAATTCTCGCACTTCGCCGAGTTCCAGGACGAGGCGGCGCGCGAGCGCATTCCCGATCCGACGGTTGCGGCGACTTTTGAAATGTCGCGGCTCGATTGGAACGAGCCGGCGCAGGGGGATCATGCGCGCTGGCTCGCCCGCTATCGGATGCTGCTCGATATTCGCACACGCGAGATCGTACCTCGGATCGCCGGGATGCCGGCGTTTGCCGGTCGCTATGACGCGCTGGGGGCGCGGGCGGTTACCGTAGAATGGCGGCTCGGAGACCGCTCGCGGCTGCTGATGGTGGCGAATTTCTCCGATCACGCGGTCTCGTCGCCGACCGCGGTGGGGGTCGGGAAAATGCTCTACTCCTCCGCCGCGCCCGGAGCGCCCCACAGCGCCAGCTTCGCTCTGTTGCCGCCCGACCCGCAATGACATGATCGACCGCCGCGCACTGGTTCGTCTCGCCGGACTGACCGGTATCGACGTGCGATATACCGACGCGCTCGGCCAGATCCGCGAGGCGTCGGACGAAACTTTGCTGGCGCTGGTCGAGGCGCTCGGCCTGCCGGCCGACCCGCGGCAGGCGGCGGCCGAGCTGGAGGAGTGGGAGCGGCCGAGCCCGCTGGGGCTCGGGCCGGTGCACATCTGCCACGCAGAAGACAGCCACCCGGTCCTGATGGTCCGCCCTCCCGCCGGGACGCGGAGCGTCGCTTGGACCTGCGATCTCGAAAATGGCGAGCACCGCGACGGCGACATCGCGGTGCGCCGTCGAATTGACAAGGGTCGCTTCGCCGTACCGCTGCCGGCCGGGCTGCCGTTGGGTTATCACCGATTGGCGCTGGACGCAGGCGGTTTGACCGCACAGACGGATCTGATTGTGGCGCCGCCCCGTTGTCACCTCGCGCCGCAACTCGAACCGCACCATCGCAATTGGGGGGTGACCTGCCAGCTCCACGGGCTGCGCAGCGCGCATAACTGGGGGATCGGCGACCTGACCGACCTTGCCGACATCGCCCGCACCGCCGCGTCGTGCGGCGCTGCCGTGCTCGGCATCAATCCACTGCATGCGCGATTTGCAAGCGAACCCCTGCACTGCAGCCCCTATTCGCCTTCGAGCCGCACGCGGCTCGATTATCTCTATATCGATCCGACCGCTGTGCCTGGATTTGCAGAGGACGAAACCACCCAGGCGCTCATTCAGGGCGAGTGGTTTGGCGCTACGCGGTGGGCTGCCCGGTCGGCCTATTTGATCGATTACGGCGCCGTCGCCGCCTGCAAGCGGCCGGTCCTGGAGGCGCTCCATCGCCGCTTCCAGGCGATTGATCTCGGCGAGAACGGAACTGCGCGCAGCGCTCTCGGCGGTGCGTTTCGTCGATTTCAGCAGCGCGGCGGGCGGTCGCTGATCGATTTTGCGGTGTTCGAGACATTGCACGAGCATTACTGCGCCGAGCGGCGCGGCTTTTCCTGGCGCGATTGGCCGGCGCCGATGCGCGACCCGCGATCCTCTGCCGTCGCCGACTTCGCCGCGGCCCATTACGACAGGGTCGAGTTCTTCGAGTTCCTGCAGTGGGAAGCCGATCGCCAGCTCGCTGCTGCCGCGGCAGCCGGGCGTGCCGCCGGGCTGTCGATCGGTCTCTATCGCGACCTCGCGGTCGGGGCCGACCCGAACGGCGCCGAGGCCTGGGCCGATCAGGAACTGGTTGCGCCACGGGCATCGATCGGGGCGCCGCCGGATGCGCTGAGTCGCGCCGGGCAGAATTGGGGTTTGGCGCCGATCAATCCGTTGGTGTTGCGCCGGCAACGTTTCGCGCCGTTCATCGCGAGCCTGCGGGCCAATATGCGCCACGCCGGGATATTGCGGATCGATCACGTCATGTCGCTCAATCGTCTGTACTGGATCCCGGGCGGCATGGATGCGACCGCCGGCAGCTATGTCCATTACCCGTTCGACGATCTGCTGCGTCTGGTCGCACTGGAGAGCTGCCGTCGGAGCTGCGCCGTAATCGGCGAAGATTTGGGGACGGTGCCTGAAGGATTTCGCGAGACGATGCGCTTGGCAAACGTGCTGTCCTATCGGATCATGATGTTCGAACGGAGCGAAGACGGCAGTTTGGCATCGCCGACCAAATACCCGCCGCTTGCGGCGGCATCGGCGGCGACCCACGACCTCGCCACTCTGGCAGGGTTTTGGCTGGGCCGCGATATTGACTGGCGTCAGCGGCTTGGCCTCTATCCGGATGCTCAGGCGGCAAAGACCGACGCAACCGAGCGCCGCCGCGAACGCCATCTGCTGCTCCGCGCTCTCGCCGGCGAGGGATTGTTGGCGCCGCAAGATTTCGGCAGGTTTTGGTCGGAAACCGGCGAGGCGGTCTATTTGCCCGAGCTGGGCGAAGCGATCTTGCGCTATCTGGCCCGCTCGCGCGCACGGCTGATGCTGGTCCAGATCGAAGATGTCGTCGGCGAGGTCGAGCAGGCGAATTTGCCCGGCACGATTGATTCGCACCCGAATTGGCGCCGCCGACTCGGACAGACCCTCGAGGAAATTGCCGGCGGGACCGAATTTCACCGGCTTGCCGCATTGGTTCGGGAAGCGCGCCAGTACGCAGCGGCGAATGATCCCGCGCCGTGATTCCGGCGGGACGATCCGCGCCACCTATCGCTTGCAATTTCACCGCGGCTTCACCTTTCGCGACGCGGCGGCGCTGGTGCCCTATCTGGCGGCGCTCGGCGTCAGCCATTGCTACGCGTCGCCGATCACCGAGGCTCGGCCTGGGTCCACGCATGGCTACGACATCGTCAACCACAATCGGCTGAACCCCGAGATCGGCAGCGGGGCCGACTTCCGGGCACTGACCGCAGCACTGCATGCGCACGGGATGGGGCTGATCGTCGATTTCGTCCCCAACCATATGGGGATCGGAGCCGATAATTCGTGGTGGCTCGATGTCCTCGAATGGGGACAGGAATCGCCGTTCGCGCGCTATTTCGATATCAACTGGCATGCGGCGCGCGCCGACCTCGCAGACCGAGTATTGCTGCCGGTGCTGGGCGGCCAATACGGCGTGATTCTGGAAAAAGGCGAAATCGCGCTTCGCTTCGACGCTGCGTCGGGCAGCTTCAGCGCCTGGTATTTCGGTCATCGTTTTCCGATTTCGCCACGTTCCTACGAAGCAATCCTGGGCGGCGGCGGCGAACGGCTTGCCGCATTGGCTCGCGAGTTCCGGGCGATCGGCAACTTGCCGGTCCCGATGGCGCGCGCGCAGGCCGCCGAGCTGAAGCGGGTCCTTGCGGCGCAGAGCGGCGACACCGCTGCCGCCGGCGCGATCGAAACGGCGTTGGGGCAATTCGCCGGATCCCCGGGCGAGCCGGACAGCTTCGCGGCCCTGCATCGGCTTCTGGAAGCCCAATCCTACCGCATCGCTGATTGGCGGGTCGCCAGGGAGGAGATCAACTACCGCCGATTTTTCAACATCAACGACTTGGCCGGCCTGCGGATGGAACTGCCCGAGCTGTTCGAAGAGAGCCATCGCTTGATATTCGAGCTGGTGGAATGCGGCGCGGTGCAGGGGCTGCGCATCGACCACATCGACGGGCTCTTCGACCCGCAAGGCTATTGCGAGAGACTGCGGCAGCGCTTTGATCCGCCGCTTTATGTCCTCGTCGAAAAGATCCTGGCGCGCTACGAGGCGCTGCCCGAGTGGCCGATCGCCGGCACCACCGGCTACGAGTTTGCCAATCAGGTGCTGGAACTCTTTGTCGACCCCGCCGGGGAGCGGGCGATGACCAGGCTCTATCGCCGGTTTGCCGGTCGCGATGAGACATTCGACGACGTCCTTTACGCCGCGAAAATGCGCATCATGCGGGTCAATCTCGCCAGCGAGATGAACGTGCTGGCGCGCGAGTTTCACCTGCTGGCGGTCGGCGAACGGCGCACCCGGGATTTCACCCTCAACGGCATGCTGGCGGCGATCGAGGAGGCGATCGCGGCGTTTCCGGTTTACCGCACCTATGTCACGGCGCGCGGCGCCGGCGCAGACGACCGCCGCTATATCGATTGGGCGCTGGCACAGGCAAAAAAACGATGGCGCGGCGCCGAGACCAGCATCTTCGATTTTCTCCGCGACGTCCTGACCGGGCGGATGGCGGACGCGGAGCACGACCCTGCCCCCGGCGGTGCGTTGCATGCGGCGATGCATTTTCAGCAGGTCACCGGGCCGGTCATGGCCAAGGCTGCCGAGGACACCGCCTTCTACCGTTATGTCCGGCTTTTGGCGCTCAACGAAGTCGGCGGCGATCCGCGGCGTTTCGGCATGTCGATCGCAGCGTTCCACCATCTGGCGCAACAGCGGGCGCGCTCGTGGCCGTGGGCAATGGTGACGACGGCGACGCACGACACCAAGCGCGGCGAGGACGCGCGCGTCCGGCTCGCGCTGTTGTCCGAGATGCCGCGCGAATGGGGTCGGCGGCTCGGCCAATGGGTCCGCCTCAATCGCTCCCGCCGCTCCGAAATCGACGGCGACATCGTGCCGAGCCGCAATGTCGAGTATCTCTTCTATCAGGCGCTGCTTGGGGCCTGGCCCCCGGAACTGTGCCCGGACGATGCGGTCGGCATGAAGAGCCTCAGCGAACGCCTCGATGCCTTCATGGTCAAAGCTGTTCGCGAGGCCAAGCAAGACACCAGTTGGAGCAACCCCAACGCCGACTATGAGGCGGCCCTGTCGCGCTTTGTCCGCGGCGCGGTCGATGCCACGCGGGCAAACCCCTTTCTTGCAGAGTTCCACGCGTTCGTCAGGTCCCTGGAGCGGCCGGGCGCGATCAATTCCCTATCGCAACTGGTGCTGAAGCTCACCGTGCCCGGGATGCCCGACACCTACCAGGGCGGCGAGTTGTGGGATTTCAGCCTGGTCGACCCCGACAATCGACGGCCGGTCGATTGGCGAACCCGGCGAGCGCTGCTCGAACAAGTGGTTACCGCCCGGGCCGGCGATCTGGCCGAGCATTGGCGAGACGGGCGTGAAAAGCTGTTTGTGACACATCGCTTGTTGGCGCTGCGCCGCGATCACCCATTGATTTTTTCCGATGGCGACTATCAGCCGCTCGAGGGCGAGGGCGAAAGCGCCGATCATCTCTGCGCCTTCGCCCGGCGCCACGGCGGGGAGACCGTGGTCGTTGCCGTACCGCGGCTGGTTCATCGACTATACCGCGGCGGTGCGTGTGCGGATTGGCGCGGGACCGAACTCGCGTTGCCCAAGGCGAACTGGCGCGACGTGTTCACCGCGCGTCGGCTGTACAATCGGGACCGGGTGTCGGCGGCAGACCTTTTTGCCGATTTCCCGGTCTCTGTGCTGCTGTGCGAATCCGACATCGGCGGCAGCTGATTCCGCCGGTGATCATCGTCGATAAACCGGGTATACTGGCCGCGCTACCGACTTGGGGATGAGCCGCGGGATCCCGGGTCACCCTAGCGGTCCACCCAGGGGGTCGGCGGGGGAGGCGGGGCCCATGCCTCCCCGCCCGCTCCTATCGGCAGGCCGCCCGTGCACGGTCGGCTCCAATCGAACGTATCTCGCCGCTTTTGCGCCTGCGTGGGTCAGTGCAGAGTCAGGCCGGGCATGTAGGTGGGCGGGTCGAGGCCGATCCCGACCAGATGGCCGAAATGTTTTGCGAGGATGCGGCGGTCGGTTTCGGGCAGGGGCGGCTTCAGGATCGCGGCGATATTCGTCCGCAGATGTTCGGGGTCGCCGGTGCCGAACAGCACGACATCGACCCCCGGTTCGTGCCGCACAAAGCGGTAGGCGGCTTCGGTGATGGTCGCCGCCCCGCCATCCTCCGGGTGCAGCAAAAAGCCCAGCGGATTGGGCGCGTCGGCGAGCCAGCGCGCGATCTTGCGCTCGGCCGCCAACTGCCGCAGCTCTGCTTTGAGCCGCGGCGTTTGCGAAAAGATGTTGCGCACCGCGAACATCAGCAGCGTACCGACACGGTTGGCGAGGGTCAGCGGAAAGACGGCGCTGCGCGCGTTCTGGTGCATCATATGGAACGCGACCATGACGACGTCCCATATCCCATCCGCCGCAGCCCGCTGCAGCATCGCATGCCCGCCATCGCTAGACCCGGTCTCGGTGACGCCGAGATGCCGCAATTTACCCTTGCCGCGTTCCTTCGCCAGCGCCGGCAAAACGGTGTCGACCATGCGATCGTACGCCGCCGGCGAAACGCCGTGCAGCTGGAAGACGTCGACGTAATCGGTGCCGAGCTCCCTGAGCGAGTTGTCGAGGCTCGCCACGGCGCGCTCGGCGGCGGACCGCCCCCCGCTGCGCGGGATCCACGCCTTGGTGGCGATCACCACCCGGTCGCGCGGCACCGATCTCAACGCGCGGCCGAGGACCGCTTCGGTACCGTAGACGGCGGCGGTATCGAACAAATTGACGCCCAGATCCAACGCCTGATGGACGAGGGCGATGGCCTCTGTCTCGCTTTTCCCGGTACCGAGCCCGAGGCGGCTGAACCCGCCGCAGCCGAGCCCGGCGACGCTGACCTCGAGCCCGGTGCGTCCAAGCGTCGTGTAATCCATTACGGCGCGCTCAGCCGAGTGCGGCTTGCCGCAGCTTCGCGTCGAAGCGCGGCTCGGACCGGATCGGCGATAGATCGAAACGCATGGGTTCCAGCTTAACGCAAAAATCCGATCGACAGCCAGGGGAAGGCGGCAACGATGATCAACGCGATGACCAGCGCGCCGATATAAGGCCAGATCCGCCACAGCGCGTCGTCGGGCGAAATCCGGCCGATCGCGCAGGCGCCGTAGAACCCGACCCCGAAGGGCGGCGCGAACAGGCCTATGCCCATCGCCAGGATGACAATCATCGCATAATGCACCTCGTGGACGCCCATCGCCTTGGCGACCGGAAACAGCAACGGGCCGAACAACACGATCGCCGGCAGCCCTTCGAGCACGCTGCCGAGGATGATAAAGGCGACGATCGTGATCGCGAGAAACCCGGCGGTGCCGCCCGGCACCCCGGCCATCACGCTGACGAGCCATTGCGAAAAGCCGGACTGGGTCAAGGCCCACGCCATCGCCGTCGCGGTGCCGATGATCATCATCACCGCACCGGTCAGGGATAAGGTATCGACGAGGATCGGGTAGATCCGGCGCCAATCGAATTGGCGGTAAACGAGAAGTCCCAACAGCGCAGTGTAGACAACACCCACGGTCGAGACCTCGGTCGCCGTCGCGATCCCGCCGATGACGGCGGCGCGGATCACGAAAGGCAAGGTCAGGCCCGGCACCGCGATCACAAAAGTGCGAGCCATTTGCACAGCCGGGGCCCGCGCGCCGCCCCCGGTATCGGCGCTGCGGGCGCGGAACCACGCCACGACGACGAGCGCCAACGCCGCCACCGCGGCCGGCAACAGACCTCCGGTAAAGAGCGCCGCGATCGAGATGTTGGTCACCGAGCCGATCGTGATCAGCACGAGGCTCGGCGGGATCGTCTCGGACATCGCACTCGAGGTCGCGAGCAGGGAGGCGAGTTCGCCCGGATGGGCACCGCGGCGCTGCATCTCCGGGAATAGGATCGGCGCCACCGCCGCCATGTCGGCGGCCTTCGATCCGGATATGCCCGAGACCAGGTACATCGCGCCGAGCAGTACGTAGCTGAGGCCGCCTTTGACATGCCCGATCAGCGCCGCGAGAAAGTTGACCATGACCCGCGCGATCCCGGTCATCTCCATCAACAGGCCGAGAAAGACGAACATCGGGACCGCCAGCAGCAGCAGGTTCGAGATGCCGTCGTCGATGCGGTTGACGACGATCGACAGCGGCAGGTTCGTCGTCAGCGAGAGATAGGAAAAGGTTGCGATCCCGAAGGTGAAAGCGATCGGCACGCCGATCATCACGCAGGCAGCGACCAGCACGACGAAGAACAGGACCAGGCTGCCATTGCCCATGGCGATCAGCAACGGCTGCGCCAGCCACAGCGTGCCGGCGATCGCTCCGACCACGGCAATGGCGAGGGCCAAGCCGCGCGCCGTCGTCGTCTCGAGCAGGCGCAGCAGAGCAATAATCGCCAACAGCGTGGGGCCGACGAGCAGGGCAACGACGCGGTACCCGTCCGAGAACGGCAACGTGATCAACTCGGTCGAGCGCTGCACCTGAAGATATTGGGCAGCGGGCACCAGGATCTCGAGGACGAAAACAATGACGACGAGCGCGCCGACAGTCTCGAGCCAACGGCCTCGTTGCGGGCTCAGCGAGTTGACGAAGGTCGTCAGCCGCATATGCGCGTCGCGGCGAAAAGCGACGACGGCGCCGAGCATCGCCAGCCACAGAAACAGAAAATTGGCGAGTTCGTCGGTCCACATCAGCGGGCTGTTGAAGACATAGCGCGAGACGACGCCGGCAAAGAGGATGCAGGTTTCGGCCAGCACCAGCACCGCGCCGATCGCCTTCGGCAAGGGTGCCGATCACGGCGTCGATCCCGAGGGCGAGGCGCCGGGTGCCGGCCCACGCCAAATCCTGGGCGCCGACGATCGGCCTGCGGCAGCCGCGGCGCCTCGGTGCTCATGCCAGCGGCCCCACGTATTTTTCGAGCAAGGCCCACGTCTTGTCGCCCGATTTATGCTTCATGTCGCGGTAAAAGCCCGATTTCTTCAACTCGTCCTGGAAAGGTTTGGTGTCGGGGGTGTTGAATACCATGCCGTTGCGCTTCGAGGGTCTTGGTTTCATTCTTAGTCATGACCTGCCAATCGGCGCGTTCCAGCAATGCCTTGGCGTTGAACTCCTTGTCGGCGAGCTGCTGCAGATCGGGCGGCAGACGCTGCCAGGCCGCATTGCCGAAGGAATACATGGATGCCCGCCCAGACATGGCTCGTCATGCTGCAATATTTCTGCACTTCGTAGAGCTTGGCGGTTTCGATCAGGACCAGCGGGTTCTCCTGGCCGTCGACCACGCCCGTCTGCAAGGCGCTGTAGACTTCGCCGAAATTGATCGGGGTCGGCGAGGCCCCGAGATGCTGGAACAGCGCGATCAGATACGGCGCAACCGGCAGCCGGATCTTGAACCCCTTCAGATCGGCCGGGCTGTGGATCGGCTTGGTTCGGGTGGTGATCTCGCGAAAACCGTGATCGCAGCAATTGTGGACGACCTGGAAGCCGATCTGTCGGGAGAGACCGCGCAGATAATTGCCGAGATCGCCATCCATCGCCTTCCAGATATTGTCATAGTTCAGGAAGGCGTAGCCGACGCCAAAGATGCCGCAGGCCGCGTTTTTCGGCGCCAACAGATCGATCGGCAGGAAATACATTTCGAGCGCGCCGGCGATGGTCTGGGAGATCATCGCCGTGTCCTGGCCGAGCACGCTGTTGGTATAGAGCGTGATGTCGAGGCGGCCGTTGCTCTGTTCCTTGATGGCCTTCATCGCTTCGCGACCGCGAATGCACATCGGATGCCCGTCCGGCAATGCAGTGCCGCATTTATAGGTGAATTCCGCGGCGTTCGCCGGCCAGTGGATGATGGCGGGTGCGGCCACGCCGGTAGCCGCGGCCGCGGCCCCGGAAAGCAACGTTCTGCGCGACGCTTTCATTTCATTTTCCTCATTTATATCTTCGAGATCTTCGCCGCGAGCAACAATCGGCGATGCCGCCGCCGCCAAAGGGCAACGTCGATCTTCAGGTCAGTGCGCCGACATATTTTTCGAGCAACGCCCAGGCCTTGTCGCCCGATTTTTTCTTCATCTCGGGGTAAAAATCGGTCCGGCGCAGCGCGTCCTGAAACGGCTTGGGGTCGGGCGAATTGAACACCATCCCCTTACTCTTCAGATTTTCGACTTCCTTCCTGGTCATCACCTGCCAATCTGCGCGTTCTTCGAGCGCCTTGGCATTGAATTTTTTCTCCGACAGCTCCTGCAAGTCCGGGGGAAGCCGCCGCCACGCAATGTTGCTGAAAGAGATATTGAGCCCGGCCCAGATGTGATTGGTCAAACTGCAATATTTCTGCACTTCGTAGAGCTTGGCCGTGTCGATCAGGATCAGCGGATTTTCCTGGCCGTCGACCACGCCGGTTTGCAGGGCGCTGTACACCTCGGAAAAATTGATCGGAGTCGGCGATGCGCCGAGATGTCGGAACAGCGAAATATAATAGGGCGCCACCGGCAGGCGGATCTTAAACCCCTTCAGATCCGCCGGCGATTGGATCGGCTTGGTCCGGGTGGTGATCTCGCGAAAGCCGTGGTCGTAACAATTATGTACGGTGTGAAAGCCGATCCCCTCGGCAATGCCGCGCAATTGATCGCCGAGTTCGCCGTCCATCGCCTTCCAAATGTTGTCGTAGCCGAGGAAAGCATAGCCGACGCCGAAGATGCCGCAGGCCGGATTCTTCGCCGCCAGCAGATCGAACGGCAGGACGTACATTTCGAGCGCGCCGGCGATCGTCTGCGAGATCATCGCAGTGTCGCCGCCGAGAAGGCTGTTGGTGTAGAGCGTGATGTCGAGCCGGCCGCCGCTTTCGTTCTTTGATCTCCTTCATCGCCTCGCGGGCGCGGATCGCCATCGGGTGGCCGTCGGGCAGCGAGCCGCCGCATTTAAAGACGAACTCGGCGGCATTTGCCGGCCAGTGCATGATGGCGGGCGCAGCCAAAGCAGCAGCAGTGCCGGCGAGCAGCCTTCTGCGCGACGATCTCATCAGCATCTCCTCCTTCTGGACGGGCGGTTTCCGATACCGCGCGAAGACCGGCAAATTGCCGATCTCGGTGAGGAGGTGTCAAGAACAGCCGGTCATCCCGGTACCGGGGCGCCCCGCGTCGAGCGGATGGCAAACCGTGCGGAATTGGGTAACACTATCCAAACGACGCAGCTCGCCGTGGCGCCGCGGCAGCCGATCCGGAGGGACCCGACATGATCACCAAATTCACCACCGTTTATGCCGGCCACGTCGATCTTCCCGATCGCGGTCAGGACGCCACTCCGGCCAACGAGCGGCGTTATTCGAACGAGCACCTGGCCAGCGTTTTCGAAAAGACCGAGGCGATCGCCAAAAAGATGGACGGGCTCGGCTACGACACCTTGTGGCTGGCCGAGCATCATTTCCAGCATGAGGGCTACGAATGCCTCCCGAACATCCTGATGGTCGCGGTGCATCTGGCGCATGTGACCAAGCAGCTCAAAATCGGCTGCGGCTTCAACATCGCGCCGATGTGGCACCCGCTGCGTCTGGCCGAGGACTTCGCCGTCGCCGACATTCTGACCGGCGGGCGGACCGTATTCGGCGTCGGGCGCGGCTACCACACTCGCGAGGTCGAGAGCCTGGGCGGCCCGATGCTGGACCAGGAAGCCAACCGCGAAGTGTTCGAGGAAGCCGTCGACATCATCTTCAAGTCCTTTGACAACGAGACCTTTTCGCACCGGGGCAAGCACTACGCGCTGCCGCCGCAGGTCCCCTACCGCGGCTATGATCTGCGCGAACTGACCCTGGTGCCGCGGCCGATCCGCCGCCCGGTCGAATGCTGGCAGCCGATCGTCAGCGCCAGCCCGCGCGGCCTCGATTTCATGGTCAAGCACGGCATCAAGGGCGCGGTCGGCGGCGGGGCTGCGACGATGCAGGCCGGACCGATCACCGCTTATCGCGACGCCGCGGCGCGCGCCGGGCGCGAACTCAAGCTCGGCGAGAATTTGCAGCTCGGCCTCCATTTCCACCTCGCCCGGAGCCGCGAGCAGGCGATCCGCGAGATCAAGCCGATCTATGAAGAGCATGTGAAGATGTTTGCGCCGCTGGGCTTTGTGCCGGGGTTGACTCCGGCACAGGCCGATGCAGTCGCCAAGCGCGGCGGCTGGGACAAAGCGGGGGTGCCGACGGTCGAGCACTATATGAGTCTGGGCGCCTGGTTCGCCGGCACCCCGGATCAGCTCGTCGACCTCTTGAAGGGCTTCGAGGAGCGCTATCCGGGGATGGAGCACATCAGCCTGTCGAGCCCGATCGGCACGCCCAAATCGACGATGCTCGAACAATTCCAATGGGTCGCCGAAGAAGTCATGCCGGCGTTCCGGCTGAACCGCGGCTGAAGCGCCAATCGGGAGACAGGAGATGACCGCATTGGGGTTGCCGCGCGCCGACCGGGCGCAGGATCTCGGCCTGTCGCCGCAGCGGCTTGAGCGGATCACCCGGACCTTGCGCGCCGATGTCGGGCGGCGGCTGATCCCCGGCGCGGTCATGGTGATCGCGCGCGCCGGGCAGGTCGGCTATGCCGAAGCCGTCGGCTTTCGCGACCGCGAGGCGCAGGCGCCGATGACCATGGATGCGATCTTTCGCGTCGCCTCGATGACCAAGCCCTTGACCTCGGTCGCGGCGATGATGCTGGCCGAGGAGGGAAGCCTGCAGATTTCGGCGCCGGTCGGCGAGTATCTGCCGGAATTCAAGGAACGCACGGTCGGTGTCGAGCGCATCCGCGCCGAGCGGGTGATGACCGTGCAGGATTTGATGCGCCATACCTCCGGGCTGACTTATGCCGCGTTCGGCGACTCGCCGGTGCAGATGATCTGGCGCGATGCCGGGCTGATGAACGAGGACCAGACCAACGCCGAACTGGCATCGAAGCTCGCGGCATTGCCGCTGATGTTCGAGCCGGGGACGACCTGGGAATACAGCATGTCGACCGATGTGCTGGGGCGCGTCGTAGAAGTGGTTTCGGGCCAAGGTCTCGCCGAGTTTTTCGCCGCGCGGATCACCGGTCCGCTCGGCATGGCCGATACCGCATTCGAGGCGACCGGCGCGCGCGCCGAACGCCTCGCCGAGCCGCAGACCGACGCCGCCACCGGCGCCCGGCCGCCGATGCGCAACGTCGGCCGCCCGCATCGCTGGGCCTCGGGCGGCGGCGGGCTGGTCTCGACCGCGGCCGATTACCTGCGCTTTTGCCAGATGCTGCTGAACGGCGGCGAACTCGACGGCGCCCGGCTGCTGGCGCCGAAGACGGTCCGGCACATGGCCTCGGACCATCTGCCGCCCGGGTGCGGTTACGGCGAGACCGCTCGCTCCCGGTTCGGGGCGCTCGCCCCGGTGCCGGAGATGGGCTACGGCTTCGGGCTCGGTTTTGCGGTGCGCACCCAGCCCGGCATGTCGCCGGTGCCGGGCTCGGTCGGCGAATTCTTCTGGGGCGGGGTCACCGGCACCTATTTCTGGATCGACCCGGCCGAAGACCTGGTCGCCGTGTTCCTGTCCCAGGCCCCCGACCGCCGGCTCTACTACCGCTGCCTGTCGCGCCAGCTCGTCTACGCCGCCGTCACCGGCCCCGGCGCGCAGTGATCCCATGCCCGCCGCGCCGGCGCCGATCGTAACTGCCGACAGCATCACCCGCATCGGCGCCGAGGCCCAAGGCGCCGTCGTCGTCAACGGCTCGCATGGCGGCGTCTATGCCGCGTATCTGGCGGCGAAGCTCGGCGTCGCCGCGGCGGTCTTCAACGATGCCGGCATCGGGCGCGACCATGCCGGCGTCGCCGGGCTCGACTACCTTGCGGAACTCGGCATACCGGCTGCCGCGGTCGGGCACCTGACCGCGCGCATCGGCGACGGCGCCGACATGATGGCCCGCGGCGTCGTCACCCATGCCAATCCGCTGGCTGACCGCGCTCGGATGTCGCGCCGGCATTGCCTGCGCCGCCGCCGCCGGCCTTCTGGCGCAGGCATCCGTGGACAGGCGAGAGCCGCCGCCCGCGCTGGAATCGGCGTTTCTGCTGATCGCCGAGCCGCCGGCGGTGTGGGCATTCGACTCGGCCTCGGCGGTCGGCCCCGAGCATGTCGGCGCGATCGTCGTCACCGGATCGCATGGCGGGCTGTTGGGCGGAAAGCCGGAGACCGCGCTCAAATACGATGCGCTGGCCGCCCTCTTCAACGATGCCGGGATCGGCGTCGACGAAGCCGGCGTGACCCGGCTCGCCGCGCTCGACAGGCGCGGCGTCGCCGCCGCCACGGTCGCAGCGGCGAGTGCGCGCATCGGCGACGCCCGCTCGACCTACGAGGACGGTATCCTGTCCCGCGTCAATGCCCGCGCCGCCGCGCTCGGCTTGGCGCCAGGCAACACCGCGCGCGAGTTTGTCGCCATTGTCCGCGCCGCCGCACCGCGGGTCAAACCCGCGAGCTAAAGACCCACGATCGGGAGGAACACGGATGAGCGAGAGCGCCAGTCTCAGCGAAGCCAATCGGGCCAGCAACCGCCCCTCCGGCCGCATGAACGGCGGCCGCGCGATGGCCGAGATGCTGCGGCTGGCCGAGGTCGGGCCGATGTTCGGCATGGGCGGCTTTCAACTGTTGCCGTTCTACGATGCGCTGGCGCAGCTCGGCATGCGGCATTTCCTGATCAACGACGAACGCTGCGGCGCGTTTGCCGCCGAGGCTTATGCGCGGGTCACCAACCGGCCGGGGGTCTGCGACGGCACCCTCGGGCCCGGCGCCACCAATCTCGTCACCGGGCTGATCGAGGCGTTGAACGCCGGCACCCCGGTCGTCGCCTTTGCCGGCGACACCAACCGCGGCCATTCCTGGAAAAACATGACCCAGGAATGCCGTCAGGTCGAAATCCTGCGGCCGGCGGTCAAGGAATTGATCCGGGTCGAGCAAACCGCACGCGTTCCCGAACTGTTGGCCCGCGCCTTCGCGGTGGCGACCTCGGGCCGGCCGGGGCCGGTATTGCTCGACGTGCCGGAGGATGTCTGCCACGGCGAGCATGATTTCGCCGCCGAGGATTTCGCGATCGACCCGGCGACGTTGCAGGCGCCGGCGCGGCGCATCCGCCCCGACCATGCCGACATCGCCCGCGCCGCGGCGTTGATCGCCCGCGCCAGGCGGCCATTGATCCTGGCCGGCGGCGGCATTCACCAGTCGCAAGGGTATCAGGCATTGCTGGCGCTGGCCGAGGCGCAGTCGATCCCGGTCGCGCACACGATGAGCGGCAAGGGCGGCATCGCCTGCACCCATCCGCTGTCGGCCGGCCTCTTCGGCCGCTATTCGCGGATCGCCAACGAACTGATCGAGGCGTCGGATTGTCTCGTCGTCGTCGGCTGCAAGCTCGGCGAGATCGCCACCAAACGCTACGCCCTGCCGTCGCGCTCGATCCCGCTGATCATCTGGAGATCGTCGCCGAAGAGATCGGCCGCTGCCTGCCGGCGGCGGTGGCGCTGTGGGGCGACGCCCGCGCCGGGCTCGACGACCTGACGCAGGCGCTCGCCGATGACGGGCGGCAGGCCCGCGCCGCCCGCGCCGACTATGTCGCCGAGATCCCGAAGCGCATGGCGGCGTGGCGCGACGAGGCGGCGGCCCGGCTCGATTCGGCAGAGCGGCCGATCCACATGGCGCGGCTCTGCCGCGAGCTGAACCAGGCCTTGCCGGCCGACAGCATCCTCGTCGCCGATGGCGGGTTTGCCGGGCATTGGACCGGGCTCCTCTACGACACCAAGACCGCCGGGCGGCGTTTCATCCCCGACCGCGGGCTGGCCTCGATCGGCTATGGGCTGCCGGGCGGGATCGGGGCGGCGCTCGCCGCACCCGGCACCCCGGTCGTCGCGATCGGCGGCGACGGCGGCTTCAACATGACCCTGGGCGAACTCGAAACCGCGCGCCGCGCCGGGATCGGGCTGACCGTCGTCGTCGTCAACAACGCCGCCTCGGGTTATGTGAAGGCGTTGCAATACGCGATGTTCCGCGGCCGCTACCAATCCTCCGACCTGGTCGAGATGGATTACGCGGCGATCGCCCGCGCGATGGGGTGCAACGGCATCCGCGTCGAGGACCCGGAGCAACTGCCCGCCGCGCTCGCCGCCGGCCTCGCCGAGCGCACCCGCCCGACCGTGGTCGACGTGATCGTCACCCGCGACCCCGCCCGCATGCTCCCCGCCGTCGACAACCGCACCGTCGAGATCCGCCAGGGCGACCGGGTGGCGTGAAGGTTTTGGACCAGGGCATGCTCTGATCTACAACGGTGTAGGTTCGAGCATGGTTACCCTGGGAAGTTGACAACTAAACAATGGCCTGGACGTTGACGGAGTCATATTCCGATTCCGCTGGAAGACTTTATCGCGACGCGGTGGCTCTTCAGAGGCATGGAGATCCAGCCACAGCGGGCCATCTCTTTGGTATCTCGGCAGAGTGTGCAGCGAAATCTGCACTTGAGAACTCCGGGATAACGATCGATCGTCCTAGCGGGCTGAAGACGCACTTCCCTCAACTCGGTCAGGCCATTCTGAGGTCCGGTCGCACGAGGCACATGACCTTCCTTTTAGGTATCTTGAGCGTCGGATCTTTCCTAGACGGGTATACTGCAGATACGCGGTATGCTGCGGCTGGGTCGATTGATGTCATTCGTTGTGCGGCATGGCAAGCGGATGCAGAAATGTTGCTCCGATCTTGCGGCTTTGTAATGTGATACCATGCTAGATTATGATGAAGCGCTGCAGACATTTGCCCATGCGGTTTATTCGGTGATAGGCGGGCGTGCTTTGCACGGACGTTTTATTCGAGATGTGTTTGGTCGACTTAGTTTCATCGGTCAGGAGCCCTATATTTCGGACGAGGACGTAATGCGCATTGAGGTAGCGCTTTCCTCTGAATTGCGATCGTATTTATCACCAAGAGAGCCCTTATTGGTTGCGCGAACACCGTTAGGGCTTGAGACTTTGGACGAAACAGGCCTGATTGTCCGTGTTGAGGGGACTGACTATTCTCTTCATCTCTTAGATCGCCGGCTGGCCGGAGACGACTGGCTCCGCCCTCCCTCATCTGCTGTCCCGAATGTTCCGAGGATTCGCGTTCTACGGCCTCAAAGGCGGGGTGGGGAGATCTACTGCGGTAGCTGTGGCGGCCGCAGATCTCGCACATCGGGGTTCCAACGTTTTAGTTTTGGATCTTGATCTAGAGGCTCCCGGCCAAGGCAGCCTCCTCTTGGACACCGATCGTCTCCCAGATTATGGCGTAGTCGATTGGTTCTCATGGGGAGCGATCGGCATAGATACAACGGCAGTTGTTCAGGACATGATCGGAGGAAGCCCGTTCACGACCGGGAGCGGCATCGTTGACGTGGTGCCCGCGGTCGGTCGACGCGCGTCGGTTCGCTCAGCGAGCTATTTATCTAAGCTAGCGCGGGCTTACACGCCTGGAGCGGCAGCCGGACGTTTGGTGCAAAAGTCCTTTACCGATAAGGTCGAATTATTACTCACCGACCTGATAGGCAATCGATCGTACGACATTGTGTTGATCGATGTGCGCGCGGGCCTACATGAGACAGCGGCCTCCTCCCTTCTCGGCCTGGGAGCTCAGGTTTTCCTTTTCGGGGTTAATTCAGCGCAGACAGTAGACGATTATAACATCCTCTTCTCGGCAATCCGGCAGCTACTCGAGTCATCTTCGAAAGGCGTCGACCTGCGTGACCGCTTCAAGATGGTACAGGCCAAGACCCTTAACGATACAGATCGTGCGCGGTATCGCACTAAATGTTGGGGATTATGGCTTGATCATCTCTACGATGAAGCAGGAGAGTCTAGCGGATCCGACTCAATTTACCTTTGACCTCGACGACGAGGACGGACCGCATTGCCCGTTAGCCGTCGTCAACAGCGAGGTTTATACTCTGTTTGATCCGCAACATCTACCGGAACACCTCACCGAGCGATATTATGGTGCCGTTTTCGGGGAATTTCTGGCGGGCCTTCGAATGTGGATCAAGGCGCTATGACTTCAACCGTTACAGCTCATGCGGCTATTGAGCCTATCAGGTCTGCTCTGCGTGGCCTCAAGAGCGCAACCGCAGAGATCGGATCGGAGCCACCTACCTGGGACCGTATTCTAACGATTAGGCAGCATGAGGGTGCCCTGGATCCCACCCGACCCATCGTTATAGGGGACCGCGGCACCGGCAAAAGCTTTTGGACCGGCGCATTACAAGATGCAGGCCAACGGAAGCGACTGGCCAGCGTTTATCCGCGGCTCAGTCTCGATCGCCTCCATGTCTCGCTTGGATTTGGCGGGGGCGAGTTTTCGAGCGAACACCCAAGCCAATCCGAGCTGAATAGCCTTTTAACAGCTGGCTTCGATCCGGAAGTTATTTGGCGAACCGCAGCTCTATCGCTTGCGCCGGCGTCGCTGCGTCCAAGTGCAATGCCAAGTGGATTGTGGAAAGACAAAGTTGAGTGGGTGGCTAGAGATCCGGCGCATCAGCGACGAGCATTCCAGGAGATCGAAACGACCTTACAGGCCAAGAATGAACGCTACCTCATAACGTTTGATGCTTTGGATACGCTGTCCTCGCGATGGTCAGATATCGGAAAGCTTGTGCGAGGTCTCTTGGTATTGGGGTTGTTCCTGCGGTCGTCACGTAATATTAAGATCAAACTTTTTCTGCGACCAGATATGGCGGACGATCCGGAATTGTGGGCAGTTGGAGATTCTTCCAAACTGAGGCACGATGAGGTGATGTTGACGTGGACACGAACCGATTTGTACGCCCTTTTAATCCAATATCTTGCCAATCATGACGAAACGCGCGAGATTATGAACGAGTATTGTGTGGACATAGCTAATCAAGCCATCACCCGTGGATTGGAAAGGTGCGAGGTACCTTCAGAATTCATTACCAGCGAGATCGCCCAGCAGGCGCTATTAGGAAAATTGCAGGAGATTTCATGGGCAGAAGCCCAACAAAAGGTCGAACTTATACCTGGGTTCCGAATCACTTAGCGAATGCCCGAGGCCACGCCGCTCCTCGGAGTTTCCTGTTTGCACTTAGCGTGGCCGCGGAACAGGCGCGTAGCAGAGATACGGCGCTCGATGTTCCCAGTATTCAGGAGGGCGTTCGCCAGGCGTCTCGGATCCGGATGCAGGAACTAAAGGAGGATTACCGCTGGATCGACGCAGTTTTTCGACCCTTCAGGGACATGATTGTCCCGACCGATCGGCGCGATATCCTCGGCCGATGGCGCCAGGAAAAGGTTATTGCGGCTATTCAAGGGGAAATACGAAACGACGCAACGGGGAGGTACTTGCCACCTCCACGGCTGGGAAGCGGGGCGGATGATCCTGGAACCCACAGCGCCTTGCTGGAGACTCTCGAACATCTGGCTATTGTGGAACCGACTGCCGATGGACGGATAAATATGCCAGACCTCTTCAGGCTGGCTGCGGGCGTAAAGCGTAAAGGTGGCGTAAGGCTGCGTCCCTAAGTCTCCGGGCGCTGCCAGAGACCGCTACCGGGTCTGGCTGAACGAAGGCGAGGTTCCGGTTGCCAGCCTGCCGATGCTGGCCCATCATCGCCGAAACGATCGACCTGGAGGATCGCGCCCATGAGCCTCTCAACCCAAAGCCCCTCGCCGAACCTGCCGCCCGAGGAGCAGCGCGAGATGCTGCGCCGGATGCTGACGATCCGCCATTTCGAGGAGCGCGCCTCGGCCGATTACCTGGCCGGCAAGATCTACGGCGTCGTGCATTGCTATATCGGCGAGGAGGCGGTCGCGGTCGGCGTCTGTTCGGCGCTCGGCCAGGGCGACCGGATCATCTCGACGCATCGCGGCCACGGCCATTGCATCGCCAAGGGCGCCGACCTCAACCGCATGATGGCCGAGCTCTACGGGCGGCAGACCGGCTACTGCAAAGGCAAGGGCGGGTCGATGCACATCGCCGATTTCGGCATCGGCATGCTCGGGGCCAACGGCATCGTCGCCGGCGGGATCGCAATCGTCACCGGCGCCGGCCTTGCCGCACAGATGGAGGGCAAGGGCGGCGTCGCGGTGTCGTTTTTCGGCGACGGCGCCTCGAATGCCGGACCGTTCCACGAATGCCTCAATATCGCGGCGACCTGGAAATTGCCGATGCTCTATGTGTGCGAGAACAACATGTATGCCGCGAACACCGCGGCCGCCCAGACCCACGCGCTGAGCGACGTGGCGGCGCGCGCGGCCGGCTACGGCATCCCGGGCGTCGTCGTCGACGGCAACGACATCTTTGCGGTCTATCAGGCGGCGAACCGCGCGGTCGAGCGGGCGCGCTCGGGCGGCGGGCCGACCCTGATCGAATGCAAGACCTACCGCTGGCGCGGCCACACCGAACGCCGGGGCCAGGCCGACGTTCGAGACCCGGCCGAGGTCGAAGCGTGGAGGAGCAAAGACCCGATCGCCCGGCTCGAACGCCAGCTCCGCGAGCAGGGCGATCTCGGCGACGCCGAATTGCAGAACCATCGAGCGCGACATTGCGGCCGCGATCGAGGCCGCCGTCGCTTTTGCCGAGGCGAGCCCGTTCCCGCTGCCCGAACAGGCGGCCGACGACGTGTTTGCCGCCTGAAGAGCCATGTAGCTCGGCATTTGGTTGCGAGATGGACTCCTTGGTTGCGAGATGGTACTCCGCCTCAATGAACGATACCCCGTGGCCGGGCTTGACCCGGCCTACCCACGGCCTTTCCGTTTGCACCCACGCCTTTGCGCGCCAGGGTTTCACGACACGGACGGCCGGGTCAAGCCCGGCCGAGGGGGCTTATTTGACGCAAGCGACTGACGGAGCTTTTACAAAAGGCAACCGGACAGCCGGGCCTGAAGGAGGAGCGGAGGATGCGAGAGCTGACTTACAACGAGGCTGCGGTCGAGGCCGTCGCCGAGGAGATGCGGCGCGATCCGAAAGTCTTCTACATGTCGACCGACGCGCTGCCGCCATTGCTCAACGAGTTTGGCGCGCAGCGGGTCCGGGCGACGCCGATCACCGAGGCGGCATTGACCGGCATGGCGATCGGCGCCGCCGGCTCCGGCTTCCGCCCGATCGTCGACTGGCGGCAGGTGACGTTCTGCTTTGTCGCGATGGACCAGATCGTCAATCAGGCCGCCAAGATCCACTACATGTTCGGCGGCCAGGTGAACTTTCCGATCCTGTTTCCGGGCATCCGTCGGCGGCGGCGGCCAGGTCGCGGCGCAGCACTCGCAATCGCCCTATTCGATGTTCATGAACGTGGCCGGCCTGAAGATGTTCCTGCCGTCGACGCCCTACGACATGAAAGGCCTGCTCAAGACGGCGATCCGCGACAACAACCCGGTCATCTCATTCGAGTCGGGCCGGTTGATGGCGCGCAAGGGACCGGTGCCCGAAGAGGATTACACGATCCCGTTGGGCAAGGCCGACATCAAACGCGAGGGCAAAGACGTAACCGTCGTCGCCCTTGCCTGGCTCGTGCACGAGGCATTGGCCGCGGCCGAGGAGCTCGACAAGGAGGGGGTCTCGGTCGAAATCGTCGATCCGCGCACATTGGTGCCATTGGACGCCGCAACGATCCGCGGCTCGGTGCGCAAAACCGGCCGCCTGGTCATCGCCGACGAGGCTGGGCCGACCGCCGGCTTCTCCGCAGAAATCGCCGCCATCGCCACCGAGGACATGGCGACCTTTGCGCGCCTCAAGGCCCCGATAAAACGGGTCTGCGCCTTGCAGGTGCCGATACCCTACAGCCCGATCCTCGAAAGCCACGTCTTTCCGGACCGCAAGCGGATCATCGCCGCGATCCGCGAAGTGCTGCAGGCAAAGCGGCCCGCCGAAGCGGCGTGACGGCGACAAACGCGGCGGGAAGTGAGACAAAGCAGCATGTCCGCGACCATCGATCCGCTCCACCCGGTTTTCGTCGGCGAGGTTTCCGGGCTCGACTGCCGCGAGCCGCTCGGTCGCGATCAGGTCGCCGCGATCGAGGCGGGCATGGACGAATTCGCGGTCCTCGTCTTCCGCGACCAGGACCTCACCGATGCGCAGCAGATCGCCTTTACCCGGCATTTCGGCGAACTGGAGAACTACCCGACGGCCGGCCATATCCGGAAGGCGGCAGACCAGCGGCTCGGCCGGGGCATTGCCGATTTTTCCAATCTCGACAAGGACGGCAACATCATCTCGGCCGAAGATCGCGTATGGTTTTTCAAGCTCGGCGATCGGCTCTGGCACTCGGACAGCTCGTTCCGGCCCAGACCCGCGAAGTATTCGCTGCTGTCCGGACGGGTGATCCCCTCCTGGGGCGCGAACACCGAGTTTGCCGACATGCGCGCCGCCTATGACGCGCTCGACGAACGCACCCGGCGGGAAATCGGCGGGTTGGTCTGCGAACATTCGCTGATCTATTCGCGCGAGGCGATCGGCTTCACCGATCTGACCGCCGAGGAGATCGAGGCATTTCGTCCGGTGCACCAGCCGCTGGTCCGGGTCCATCCGACGAGCGGGCGCAAATCGCTGTTTCTGGCCTCCCATGCCGGCGCGATCCTCGGCTGGACCATTCCCGAGGCGCGGATGTTTCTGCGCGACCTGACCGAACACGCGACGCAACCTGCGTTCGTCTATTCGCATGAATGGCAACCGCACGATCTGGTGATGTGGGACAACCGCTCGACGATGCACCGCGCGCGCCGCTTCGACCGCAACGAAGTTCGCGACGTGCGCCGAACCACCCTGGCGGGTGACGCGGCAGCAGCGGCCTCGCCGGTCTGATCGGGTCGATCGGCCGGAAATCAGAGGAGAACAGGCGATGCAGATCGTCGACGCCCAGATCCACACCTGGGGCAGCGGATCTGCCGAGCAACCTGTCGCATCGCCAGGTGACGGCACTTTACCCCGGCGGAGGCGATTGCGCTGATGGACGAGGGCGGTGTCGACGCGGCAGTCATCCACCCGCCGGGCTGGGACCCGAACTCGACCGAGATGGCGTTTGCGGCGGTGCGGAACTACCCCGGCCGGTTCGCGATCATGGGCGCGGCGCCGCTCGACCGCCCGGAATCGCGCGCCCGCATCGCCGGCTGGCGCGAGCAACCGGGCATGCTCGGCCTGCGTTATGGGTTCTTGAACGATCCGATGCGGCGATGGCTGTACGACGGCGATCTCGAATGGCTGTGGACGGAAGCCGAAAAGGCCGGCGTCCCGATCGCCGCATTGGCGACGGACTCGCTGACGCAGCTGGGCCGGATCGCCGAGCGCCACCCCGGACTTCGCCTGACGATCGATCATTTGGGTGGCCGAGGCGGCACCTCGACGCTGAAGGATGCCGCGGCGATGACCCACATGCCGGAACTGCTGGCATTGGCGAAGTTGCCCAACGTAGCGGTCAAGGCGACCGGGGTGCCGCACTATTCGAGCGAGGCCTATCCGTTTCCGGCATTGCACCCCTATCTGCGGCAAGTCTACGACGCGTTTGGACCGCACCGCATGTTCTGGGGCACCGACATCAGCAAGATGCCGTGCTCCTGGCGCCAGTGCGCGACCATGTTCACTGAGGAATTGCCGTGGCTCGAGGGCCGCGACCTCGAACTGGTGATGGGCGAGGCGCTGTGCGCCTGGTGGGGCTGGGACCGGGCAGCCTGACACGATTTGCCGCGGGTTCCGGCTCCACCTTTCCGACTACCGGGGACGCAACTCATGCTCGACACGCGACAGCTCCATCCGACCCTGGCTCGCGAAGTCGTCGGCCTCAAATTATGGGAGCGGTTGGACGACGCAACCGCCGCGGAGCTGCGCAGCCTTTACGCGCAATACGGCGTCCTGGTGTTTCGTCGCCAGGCGTTGAGCGAGGCGGAACTCGCGGCGTTCTGTGCTCTTTTCGGACCGCTGGAACGCACCGTGCGGAGCGATTGGGCCTCGCCCGCGACACCCGAGGTGACAGTCCTCTCCAATCTGAAGGATGGGCTCGGGCGGCCGATCGGCGGGCTCGGCGACGGCGAGCTGCAATGGCATTCCGACCAGTCCTATATGCTGAACCCGGCCACCGGTGCGGCGCTCTATGCGCTCGAACTGCCGACCGAGGGCGGCGAAACCTTCTGGGTCGATTTGCGCGCTGCCTATGCCGGATTGCCGCGCCTGCTGCGGGCGCGGATCACCGGGAAGCGCGGCATTTTCGATTACACGAAGCGGCTGGCGGGGTATGGCCGCAAGGCGGATCAGCAAATTTCGGAAGAGGCGAGGCGCCTGACCCCGCCGGTAACGCATGCGTTGGTCCGCGCCCACCCCGAAACCGGCGACCGCTCGCTTTACCTCGATTCGACGACGACCGTGGGCATCGATTATATGGACACGGCCTCTGGTCTGTTCCTGCTGGATGAGGTCTACGAAAGCGCCACCCGCGACGAGTTTGTTTACGCCCACCAATGGCAGGTCGGCGATCTGGTTCTTTGGGACAACGGCTTCACGATGCACCGGCGCACGCCGTTCGACCCGGGCGCGCGGCGGCTGATGAAACGGATGACGATAAACCTCGACCGCTGTCGCCACGTCATGCCCGACGGCAGGATCGCCCAATCCGAAGTCGGAATGCCGATTTAGCCGAATTGACCTGCCGCTGCTCCGGGTCGCGACGCGAACAACGCGGTTGATGGTGCAGCGCCGCCTCATTACTCGGACTTCGCCGCGCTGATCCGATCGCACCTGAAATCGCCACCGGCGCCCTTCACCCCAGCTTGCACGATCCGTCGCATTCGTCGGGGAACAGGCTCCTGCCACAGGCGCAGGGGCCGCGATGACCCGCGACGGGGGCGTCGGTCGTCGGCGCCGATCGCTCGGGCGGCCGCTCCCGCCGCAACTCTTCCAGGCGGCTGCGGATCGTCTCGAAATCGTCTGCTGCTCGAGGCCGTGACATCAATCCCTCCGAGCCCGACCTAACATGCGCCGGTACCGTTCGCCAATCGTCTAAATTTGGTTCCTCTCCGAGTTGGGCAGGCGCGCCCGACGTTCCCCGACAACGCGCGGGTGACGGTGGGCTGCACGCAACGCGAACCTGCTGCGCGCGCGGCAATTCTGCGTTGTCGCGAGGCAAGAAAATGCGCCATCCTTAGGATCAGCCAGTGCGTTGCGCGGCCGGGAGCAAAGCGGGATGAGACTGAACGACGCGATCAACATCGAAGACCTGCACAAGATGGCAAAGCGGCGCCTGCCGAAGATCGCGTTCGATTTTATCGAAGGCGGCCTCGAAGACGAACGCGGCCTTGAAACCAATACTTCGGCCTTCCACAAGCACCAATTGCTGCCGCGCTATCTGGTCGACGTATCGGTGCGCAACCAGTCGCGAACTCTGTTCGGCCACAGTTATGCAAGCCCGTTCGGCATCTCGCCGACCGGCGGCGCCGGCTTGTTCCGCCGCGGCGCCGATCTGATGCTGGCCGAGGCTGCGGCCAAGATGAACATCCCCTACATCATGTCGGATAGCCGGTATCCACCGCCTCGCTCGCCTGATACGGGTCGGCTGCAAGGGTCCCCCATGCGGCCTGATGTCCTTGGCGCCGGTAACGCACTTTACCCCAGCCTCCTCATCCAGCGAGCCGTCGCTGTAGACATGATCTGCCGGGGTTCACCCCTTCGATGCCGGGCGTGGCGCCTACCTGGGGCTGTCGTCCCGTCCGTAACATGCCGTCGGTGATCCAAGCATCGACGCAACATCAGGAACGGTTTTGCCAATATCCGCGGCGGTCTGACCCAGGCGTTGAGCCTGAAGCCCTCGATCCTGGCCGAGGCTTTAAACGACCCATCCGGGCTGGATCATCGGATATCTGCGCCATGGCGGCGGCACGCCGATGCTCCAGAACCGGCGGCCCTATGCGCCGAACGGCTCCGACGCCGAGGCGGTCTCATCGCGCGCCGCTGCGAGCCGTCGTCGAATTGAGGCCGGTTCGACCGGGCCGCGACCGATTACGAACCGTATCGCCGATTGGCTTCCCGCGCAACCTCGTCGGCCGCAAGATGAACCCAAGGCCGATGCGGTCAGCTTGTGAGCGAGATGCGGGACGAAGGCGAAAATGAGACGGCATCTCGACGCGAATGCCATGGCGCCCTGTTTGCAGACTCGATCAGGCGCCGGGCTCGCTCGACGTCCTGCCTGCGGTCATAGGATTTGGCGGTCGGCGACAAGCTCGTCGTCATGCTCGACCGCGGCGTCCGGCGCGCGCCCGACATCCTGATCGCGCTCTGCCCTCGGAGCGAGTTCGTCTTTATGGGCCGGCCGACGCCTACGGGCGTGCGGCCGGCGGCATCCCGGGGGTCAACATTTAGGCGGTTTCGATCCTCTCCACGAGTCGATCTGTCATGGGCCATCGCCCGGCGTCTCGATGCGAGCTGGTCACGTTCGTCCGGATGGCCTGTGGCCGCCGCGCGATCGGCAGCGCGATCAAATGACCGCGGGTCGTCGGTTGCAGGCGACAAGTAGAATTGTCTCCATCTGTCGGATTTGAGGTCCATCAGGGCCATGAAACTTGATCAACGCGATCAACATCGAAGACCTGCACCGGATGGCCAAGCGCAAATTGCCGAAGATCATCTTCGACTACATCGAGGGCGGGGTCGAGGATGAGCGCGGTCTCGCGCGCAACCAAGCGGCGTTTCATCAGCATCGGCTGCTGCCGCGCTATCTGGTCGACGTTTCCAAGCGCGACCAGTCCGCGACCGTGTTCGGCCGTACCTATTCGAGCCCTTTCGGGATCTCGCCGACCGGCGGTGTCGGCCTCTACCGGCGCGAGGGAGAGGTGATGCTGGCCGAAGCGGCGGCGGCGGAGAATATCCCCTACATCATGTCGGGCGGCAGCAACGCCTCCATGGAAGAGGCGGCGCGGGTCGCTCCGAACAATGTCTGGTTCCAGCTCTATGCGGCCAAGGACGGCAACCTCTCGGATGCGCTGATCGGGCGCGCGCGCGATGCGGGCGTCGGCGCTCTGGTGCTGACCGTCGACGTGCCGGTGCATCCCAAGCGGGAACGAAACTACCGGAACGGTTTCGCGACCGTCCGCAATGGCGCTGTCATGGAGGCGTTGAAGCTGAAGCCATCGATCCTGCTCGAGGCGATGACCCATCCCGCTTGGGTCATCGACTATGTCAGGCACGGCGGCGCGCCTGGCTTGGGGAATTGGGCTGCCGCATGCCGGCACGGGGGCGGGCAAGGCGGATTCGATTGCGCTCGGCCGCAGCCAGACGCCGGCCGCGGCGCAGACCTGGCGCGACCTCGAACGCTACCGGCGGCTGTTCCCGCGCCCGCTTGTCGTCAAAGGCATATTGAACCCGGCCGACGCGATCCGCGCAGCCGAGATCGGCTGCGACGGCATCATCGTCTCGAACCATGGCGGCCGTCAGCTCGACCAGGCGCCGGCTTCGCTCGACGCCTTGCCGGCGATCAAGGCGGCGGTCGGCGACAAGCTGACCGTGATGCTCGACAGCGGCGTGCGCCGCGGTGCGGACATCCTGATCGCACTCTGCCTCGGCGCGCAATTCTGCTTTTTCGGGCGGCCCACCCTCTATGGTGCCGTCGCCGGCGGCGTCCCGGGGGTCAAAAAGGCGGTCGATATCTTCAAAGGCGAGATCGACCTCGTCATGGCCCAGATCGGCTGCCCGAGCCTGGACCAGCTCGGCCCCGATTTTCTGTGGCGCGACGACTGGCGGCAACCGATGAATTCCGCCGGTTTGACTGCTTCGCATCGCAAGACGGCGCCGCGCAAACGGACGGTCGCTGTCGCCAAAGGCTCCTGAACCCGGCCGACGCATTCATCGGTTGCCGAAGTTGGATCAGCGCCCTCGAAAATCGAGCTTCGGGAAAACTCTGTGAAATTTCGGCTTTTCCTCCGGCTTTCCTCGTTACCCTGAGCGCCCTTCCTGCTCAGCTCGCCGAGTGACCGGCCGCGCCGGCGCGGCTGGACGATCGAGGAGAGGAGCGAGCGATGCGGAGAGAAACGGTCTTGTCGGGTGCGCGGCCAACGGCCGTTCTGTCGCGGCGGCGGGCGCTGCGGGGGCTTGGTCTTTTGCTCGCCGGCCCGGCCCTGGGCGCGACCGGGCGGCACGCAGCCGGGGCGGAGGCCACCTTGGCGATCAAGGGCTATGACCCGGTCGCCTACTTCACCGACGGCAAACCGGTGCGCGGACTGCCCGAGTTCGAATATCAATGGGACGATTACCGCTGGCAGTTTGCGAACGCCGCGCATCGCGACATGTTCAAGGCCGATCCGGTGCGCTACGCGCCGCAATTCGGCAATTATTGCGCGATGGCGCTGTCCCTCGGCCAAATCGTCGTGGCGGACCCGGAGAATTGGCTGATCTCCGACGGCAAGCTCTACGTATTCGGCAAGCCGGCCCCGGCCGGCCCGGCCTTGTTCCAAAAGAACCTCGCCGAGAACATCGATAAGGCCACCCGCAACCGGCCGATCCTTCCCAAGCAGTAAATAGGTGCGGAGAGAACCATGAACACGCGATCATCCGCGCCATGGCAGGCCATCGCATTGCTGCTGGCGCTTCGGGTTGGCCGAGCTGACGGCGTCGGCAACAACGGCGCAGGAACAATTTGTCGTCAAAGCGCTGGCCGAGAAGAAGCTCGAGCAGCTGCCGGCCGGGCTGCTCTATTGGCGGATCGAGAATTTCGCGACGCTCGCGCAGGCGCGAGCCGCCGCCGGCCCCGCCTCGTTGGCCGCCGAGGCGGACGGCAAGGCGTGGCTGTTCACGCTCGGCGCCAAGGGCGGCGCGACCGCCGGCGGGCATGAGGTCGCCGAGATCGGGCCGATCCCGAGGATCGCGGCCCCCCTCTACCTGCTGCGCATCAACAGCGCCACCGGATCACCGGGCGCCAAGACGCGCGGTGCACACCCATCCGGGCTCGGAAACCTTTTACGTGTTGAGCGGCCGGCTGGGGGAAAAGACGCCGCGCGGCGCAATGCAGGTCGAGGCCGGCCAGGCGATGCCGGGACAGGCACTCGGCACGCCGATGGAGGCTTTCAGCAGTGGCCCGAACGCCCTGGATGCGCTGGTCATGTTTGTCGTGGACGCCACCCGGCCGTTCTCTTCGCCGGCGAAATTCGAATAGGAGACCGCGTGTCCATCACTTGGCCGGGACTCGACAAAAGGCCGGCCTTGCGCAGCCCGTCGCGCAGGTTTTCGAGATCGGCTGGGCTCAGGAACTTGCTGCCGAATTGCTGCGGATCGAAGGTCGGATCGAGCCGGTGGATCTCGGCCACGACCGGGGCAGCATCTTCGGCCCGGTCAGCCTCGGCATACGCGGCCGCCAAAACAATGCGGCTGAAGTTCGCGCCGGCCGTCTTGCGCAGGTTGAGCCGAGCCTCTTCGATGGCGGCGGTGTAACGCCCCTTCAGGTAATAGGCGAGGCCGAGGGCGAAGCGGTCGAGCGGGCCGAGCTCCGGATCGAGATGCTGGGCGGCCTCCAACGCCGCGATCGCGTTGTCGGTCTGCCCCATCCACATCAAGGCGTTGCCGCGGCCGGCAAGGGCATGGGCGTCGTTCGGGTTGATCGCGATCACGCGGTCCATCTCGGACAGCGCCTCGGCGTAGCGATGATAAAAGATGGCGATCCGCCCGAGGACGACATGCGCGCGCACATCGGAATCGTCGATCTCGAGGGCCTTGGTCGCAGCCTTCGCGGCGCGGCCGAGGAATTGCTCCGGCGCTTCCGCCCAGCCCATCGACACGGCGATGTACCAGCTTTCCGCGAGCCCGGTATAAGCGGCGGCTAGGTTCGGATCGAGTTCGACCGCGCGCCGCAACAGCGTCCGCGCCGCCGCGATGCTGCCGCGTTCGGGGTGTTGCAAGGCCGGCCGGGCGCGCAACACCAGATCGTAGGCTGCGAGATTTTTCGGTGGCTTGGCAAAGGCCCGCCGCTGCTCGGCCCGGGTCACCCGGATCGCAAAGCTCCCGGCGATTTCGGCGGCGATCTTGTCCTGCAAGGAAAACAGCGTCGGCGGCTGGCCGGTCTAAGCGGGCGGACCACAGTACCTGTCCGGATGCATCGATGAGCCGGGCATCGACCCGCACCTTGTCGCCGCTGCGACGGACGCTCCCTTCCACCTGATACCGAACGGCAAGCGCGCGGGAGACGGCGCCGGGATTTGCGGGCTTTCCGCGGTAAGGCAAGACGGCGTTCCACGACATCACCGTCAGCTCGGAAAAGCGGCCGAGCGCGTTGATCAGGTCTTCCGTCAGGCCGTCCACCAAATAGTCGCGGGTGCTGTCGTCGCTCAGATCGGCAAAGGGCAGCACGGCGATCGTCGGCTTCTCGGCCGACGCGACAAGCTCAACTCCGGAACGGGCGGCCGACCCGGGGAGCATGAGCGCCCGCCAGCCGTCGGCAAAACCGATCCACCCGAGGCCGGCGACCAGCAAGGCCAAGACCGCGGCGGCCGCGGGCTTAGCTGCGCCCCGACGCCGCATCGCAGAGGGCTCGCGAGCCCCTTTCGGCGCTTCGTTCTCCTCCGGATTTCCGGTCGAATCCGGCGCGTCGTTCACCGCTGGCGCGGCAAGCGCCGACACGTCGGCGTCCAGCCGATAGCCGCGGCGCGGAACCGTCCGGATCAGGCGCGGGCCGTCTTCTCCGAACGCCCGGCGCAGCTCGCCGACACTCTGCACCAGCGTGTCGTCGGTAACCGCCAAACCCGGCCAGACGGCCGCAAAAAGCTCGTCCTTCGATACGAGCCGCCCACAATTTTCGACAAGGTGGTCGAGCACCGCGAAGGTCTTCGGCCGAAGCGGAATTTCAGCGTCATCGCGGGTAAGGCAGCCGCGCGTGCGATCCAGCACGTAGCGATCGAACCGCAGCCGTGGGCCATGTCCGGGCGGCTCGGCATCGCCGCCCTTTGCTACAGGGCTGATCGAAGATGGGTCCATAACGGTCGAGCCCGCACCGACAGCCGCTCCCGCAAAAAAGGGGTTCAAATTGAGATCACGATAATGACACCAGCCGGGCGGAATCCACGGCGCTCGGCGTGGGGCATGGCGATCGCCCTCCACCAGCCGCTCGACAGATAGCTATCGGATGGCTATCTTGCGCCCATGAGCACGCACAGCGTCGCGGAAGCGAAAAACCAGCTGTCGAAGCTGATCGATCGGGCGCTGAAGGGCGAAGGCATCGTGATCACCCGACGCGGCGAGCCGGTCGTCGAGCTGAAGCCGGTCCGGCCGGCGCCGCGCCCGATCACCGAAGCCGACATCGAATGGCTGCGCACCAGGCTGGTCGGCCGCACTCCCGCCAAGATCGATGCCGGCACCCTCATCCGCCAGATGCGTGATGAGGGCGAGAAGTGAGCCTTTACCTGGATGCCAACATTCTCGTCGCGCTGTTGACGCCCGAGCCGCTGAGCCAGCACGCGATCGATTTTGCGCGAACGGCCCGCGAGCCCTTGATCGTCAGCGATTTCGCTGCGGCCGAATTTGTTTCGGCAATCGCACGGCGGGTCCGCACCCGAGAAACGACAGTCGAGGATGCAAGGCGGGACATCGGCGACTTCGAGGCTTGGGCGGCGCGTTCGACTGAGCGGACAGACCTCGATGCCGGGGATGTCGCGGTCGCTACGGCCTATCTGCGGCGGCTCGACCTCACCCTTCTTGCTCCCGATGCGCTGCACATCGCAATCGCCCGGCGCCTCGATGCAGTACTCGTCACCTTCGATCGCGCCATGGCCGCCGCCGCCCGCGCGCTTGGAATGGCGGTCGAGACCCCCTGACGGAATGTCCGCCCAGCGCGAAAACTGGGCGCCGCATGTGGGGAACGGCCGCGGCAAGGCCGAGATTATCGCTTTCGGCCGCAGCCAAACCCCGGCGCGGCACAGACTTGGCGCGATCTCGAACGCTATCGGCGGCTGTTTCCGCGCCCGCTCGTCGTCAAGGGGGATCTTGAACCCGGCCGACGCGATCCACGCGCATCGACGGGATCGTCGTATCGAACCATGGCGGACGGCAGCTGGACCAGGCCGCCAGCTTCGCTCGACGCCCTGCCGGCGATCAAGGCGGCGGTTGGCGACAAGGCGACGGTGATGCTCGACTGGGCCCGCAACCGCTGACCCGCCGAGAAACCGCCAGGCAGCCTCGGATCAGTCGCCGGCGGCTTGGTCCGCTGCTCCCGCCGCGACGGTCGGAGACCCCGCGAGATCGCGCTCGATCTGGTCGATGGTTTTGCCGCGGGTTTCCATACCGATGAACCAGAAGGCGACCGCACCTAAAAAATACCAGAAGGCGAAATAGTTGAACCCTGGGATCAGCGCATCGAGGGTGGCCTTAGGACTGACAAAGTTTGACGAGCCGGCGATCAGCGCCAGCCCGGCCGGGCCGATGAACTTGCCGAGATTGCCGACGCCATAGACAAAGCCCATGCCGCTGCCGCGCAGCCGCGCCGGCCACAACTCTCCCATATAAGGCCCGACGATCGAGTAATTGCCGCTGCCGAAAAAGCTCTGAAGTAGGACCATCACGAAAAACAGCGACACCCCGCCGATGAAGACGTCATGCAGGTAACCGGCGAGCGACATCAGGATGCCCGCGATCAGGCAGGTGAAAATGCCGGAAGCGCGGCGCCCCCAGGCGTCCGATATCCATGACGCGAAAAACCGCCCCAAAATCGCCAGGACGCTGACCCAGATGACGAGTTTCGAAGCCTCGGGCGGGCTCACCTTGAGCACCATGACGAGCAAGGTCACGAGCCAGAGGCCCAGCCCCACGCCGCCGGTTTGCGTGAGCCCGGTCAGGCAGCCGGCGATGACGCTACGCGGGTATTTGAAGATTTCGAGCCAGCGGGTCTGCTCGACCACGGGGGGCACGGCCGGCAATGGGATTTGCGCCGGGTCCATCTTCAAGGCCCAGGCGAGCGCTCGTCGCGCTTCTTCGACCCTGCCCTGGCGGAGCAGCCAATGCGGCGATTCGGGAACGAAAGCGCGGATGTAGAGGCACAGGAACGCAGGCAGCAACCCGATGGCGACCATTCCGCGCCAGCCGATATAGGGTGCGGCATAAGCGCCGAGAAGGGCGGCAAGCAATTGTCCGGCCGGCAGCATGGTGGTGGTGATCCCGGTAAACCACCCGCGCTTGCTGGCCGGCGAGAACTCCTGCATCAAGGTGATATCGACCGAGTACAGCCCGGTAACCGCGAACCCGACAAAAAAGCGGCAAACCACCAGATAGATCCAGCCTCCTTCGGGCGTCAGCGCCATCGCCCCGGTCGCCAGCGAGACGTTGAGTACAGCGGTGATCAGCGCGGTACGGCGGCCGACTTTGTCGGCCATCCAGCCATACAGCAGCGAACCGAACGGCGCCGTAATCCCCGAAGCGAGCAGGATCGCCGCCGACTGCCCGTAGGTCAGATGCCACCCTTTGACGACGAAGGCCAAAACAAAGCCGATCAGGAAGAAATCGAAGAAATCGAGCATGTCGCCGAGCGTCGCGGCGCCGGCGATCTTCCACTGATTTGCCGTCAGCTTTTTCTGGTGCTCCAGCAACTCAAGCATTCACGTTCACTCCCTAACCGGGCGGCTAAAGCATCTCGGAACGGGTTCGCCGCTTCCTTCAATTTCTTGGGCGACAGCATTCACAGCTCGCCTGAGCTTCGTCAGCCGCAGCCATCGATGACCGCGAGCTTACAGGCACTGCTTGCATCCTGGCAATGTCCTACTACTTCGGTATCCGCGAATTTGACGGAGCTATCGCGTATCAATAACCGCCGGCACCGCAATAATGCCAAGCCGAGCCGTCGAACCCGTAGAGCAACGCCAGCCTCTCGCTGCCGGCATGGGCCAGCGCGACCTTGAAGCGCTCGCCGGTACAGGGCGAGGTTCCGGCTGCGGCCGGCTTTGGCAATTTCTTGGCGACCGCGCAATTTGCGGCCCAATCGGGCAAGGCGGCCGGCGCCGCGGCGAGCCGCTTGCCGTCGGCGAGCACGAAATAGTCCACCGCCTGGCCCTGCTTGACATCGGCATGCAGCGCCAGCGTGCCGTAGCGCGATCGATAATACCCGGCCTGCCGATCGCCGTCGCCCGCGCCGGAAGCTGCCGCGCGAAACGCGATCGCGCCGCAGGGCGGCGGCCCCTTCGCCGCCGGGTGTTTGGTCGCCGCGAAAGCGCCGAACGCCATCATGCCGAGCGTGATCGCGGCGCAGGCCGAAATCGTCCGATTCATCCCTCTCCCTCCCGGAATTGCCGCGATGTCGCCTTATAGCCCTGCAAACCCGCCGGCAATAGGCTTCGCCCCTCCCCTTCGCAATCGAATATCGCGGTCTCACCCAGGTTCGACAACGGCATTCCGATGTGCAGACTGCTGGTGATCGCCATGACGTTCTGGCTCGCCGCGACCCCGGCGCATGGCGCCGCCCTCGCCGTCGTCCTGGCGGTGGATGTTTCGGCCAGCGTGACGCCCGATTCCTACATCCTGCAGCATGAAGGGATTGCCCGCGCGTTCGCCGATCCGCGGCTGTTGCAGGCGATCGGCGGCGCCGCGGGCGGGATCGAGGTTCTGGTGCTCGAATGGTCGGACCCCGACAAGATCAAAGTCACGGTCGACTGGACCGCGGTTACCGACCAGCGCAGCGCCGCGCGCGTTTGCCGCGGCCGTGCGCGCCACCGGGCGAAGTTCGCGCGGCCTGACCGCGATCGGCCCGGCGCTCGCCGCCGCGGCGGCGCAATTCGACCATCTGCCGATGCCGGCGGCGCGGCGGGTGATCGACATTTCGGGCGACGGAATGGCCGATTTCGGCGCGGCGCCGGCGCCTGTGCGCGACCGCATCGCCGCGGCAGGGATCACGATCAACGGGCTGGCGATCCTGACCGAGGAGCCGTGGCTCGAAGCCTATTATCGCCGCAATGTGATCGGCGGCCCCGCGGCCTTTGTCATCGCGGCGCAGGATTTCGCCAGCTTCGCCGAGGCGATGCTGCGAAAACTCGTGCAGGAGGTCGCCGGCTCCGACGACATCGCACCCCGATCCGCAGCGGCGGCACAGCCCCGCCCTCGCCCACAGCCTCGCCCGCGCGAGGGCGAGGGGGAAGACGCTCAGATGCAGTAGGTGCGGATCGGGGTGAAGCCGTTGAAACCGACCGAGGCGTAGCTCGCGGTGTAGGCGCCGGTCGACAGGATCTCGACCTTGTCGCCGACCGCGAGGCCGAGCGGCAGCTTGTATTCGGTCTTTTCGTAGAGGATGTCGGCGCTGTCGCAGGTCGGCCCGGCGAGAATGACCGGGCCGGCAGCGCCGTCGCGTCCCGGCGTCCGAATCCGATATTTGATGCTCTCGTCCATCGTCTCTGCGAGCCCGTTGAACTTGCCGACATCGAGATAGACCCACCGCTTGTCGTCGCCGCCGCCCTTTTGCGAGATCAGCACGACCTCGCTCTGGATGATCCCGGCATCGCCGACCAGCGAGCGCCCCGGCTCGATGATGATCTCCGGCAGGCGGTTGCCGAAATGCCGGGTGATCGTCGCCATCACCGCCTGCGCGTAAAGCCCTGCCTCCGGCACCTCGCCGCGGTAATGCGCCGGAAATCCGCCGCCGATATTGACCATGCGCAGATCGATATCCAATTCGGCCAAGAGCCGAGAACATATGCGCCGCGGTGCCGACCGCGCGGTCCCATTGTCCGGGATCGGTCTGCTGCGAACCGACATGAAACGATACGCCATAGGGGTCGAGACCGCGCTCGCGGGCCTTGCGCAACAATCCGACCGCCATTTCCGGGGCGCAGCCGAACTTGCGCGAGAGCGGCCACTCGGCACCCTCGCAAGTTACCAGGATGCGGCAGAAGACGCGCGCTCCGGGAGCGGCGCGCGTCAACTTGTCGAGCTCGTGCTCGCTGTCGAAAGCGAAAAGTCGCAGCCCGGCCTGATAGGCAAAGGCGATGTCCTTTTCCTTTTTGATCGTATTGCCGAAGGACAGCCGGTCGGCGGCGATGCGGTTTCCCAGGCACAGCTCGATCTCGCCGCGGCTCGCCACGTCGAAATTGGCGCCCTTTGCTTCGAGCATGGCGACGATCTCCGCCGCCGGGTTCGCCTTCACCGCATAAAAGATCCGGGCCAGCGGCAGGTGCCGGCGCAGCGCGTCGTAGGCCCCGCCGATCGCGTCGAGATCGACGACGAGGCACGGGGTTTCGGGGGTATTTTCGGCGAGGAAACGCGCAATCCTCTCATTCATCAATCAGGTCATCCTTCACGCAGACGGCTAGGCGACACTGGGTCGGTGTCGGGGGACCGGGGCACTGCGGCGTGCGGAGGCTCTTTCGCACGCGCAGGCCAGCGTCCGACCGAACGCGACCCAAAAACCAAGTCCGGACCCGGCCCGGACCGGCAATTCAGTGCGGCTTAGCTTGAACTGCTCGGATCGATGACCCGATTACCCCGCCCGCGCAGACGAGTTCCGCGTAAATTGGCGTCGGGACAGGGCATCACGTCCCCCAGCCGGAAAGCAACCATACCGACCTCCCTCTCGGGACCGGCCTCGCAGCCGGGCAACCAAAAAGGACGCGTTACGTCGTTGCATAACCACCATGGGCCATAGGCACGTGCGACTGCGTCGAGTGGCGGATAAATAGGCTTATCTGCCCGAAACGCAAGCAAAAAACCGCGAAAAAATCGCATCCCTGCAAACGGCCGCGCGGCAATGCATTCCGAGTGGCCGCGGCGTCGGGAAATTCGGAGTATTTGCGATAAGCTCGGGAGATGGCACGCCTTGCGATCCGCGGCAGAAACGCGGCGTCGAGCACAGCGACGCTGCGGGTCGTCGGCGACGCCGTCCGGGTCAAGGCGCCGGGTTCAGCCCGATCGTGCCGAGGCGGATGCCGGTGTTCAGGTCGATCACGACGAGCTGCCGCCCGCCATCGGGCAGGACGAGTTCAAGGATCACCCGATCCGGTGCGGTGGTCATCGCCTCGATGCGGGAGCCGCGCGGGATGTCGATGTCGGCAGCGCCAAAGGAGTGCGCCGGCGTCGCGCCGCCGCCGCGCGAAAGGCGGCCCGCAATGACGGCGATGACGACCCCGAATCCGACGATGATCACGATGCCCATGACCGCGACCAAGATTCGCAGCGCCCCCATCAGCCTAATTCCGCGGCCGGCCGTGGATCGACGCACGGCGCCGGGGCACCGCTGTGCCGGCTGAGCCCGGAGCGGCCGAGATCCGGATGGTCGAGGTTCGAGCGGATGAAACCGATGTCGGGCAGCGCCTCGACCGGATGCTGGCGCTTCGCCTGCCGGCATTCTCGCGGACCCGGCTCAAGCGGCTGATCGAGGGGGGCCATGTACTGCACCGCGACATTCCGCTTCGGGATCCTTCGCTGCGCGTGCGTTCCGGGCAAAGTTTTGTCGTAATCTTCCCCGATACCGAAGATGCGGCGCCGGCAGCCCAGCCGCTCGCGCTCGATATCCGCTTTGAGGATGCACATCTGATCGTCATCGACAAGCCCGCCGGCCTGGTCGTTCACCCGGCCCCGGGAAATCCCGACGGCACCCTGGTCAACGCGCTGATCGCGCATTGCGGCACGGGCTTGTCCGGGATCGGCGGCGTGCGCCGGCCGGGCATCGTGCATCGTCTCGACAAGGGCACCAGCGGGCTGATGGTCGTCGCCAAATCCGAGATGGCGCACCGCGCATTGTCGCGCGATTTCGCGCTGCGCCACATCGATCGCGTCTATGCCGCCTTCGTGTGGGGAGTGCCCTCCCTCGGCGCCGGCGAGATCGCCGGCAACATCGGCCGCAGCCCGGCGAACCGCAAAAAGATGGCCGTCGTCGGGGAAGGGAAAGGAAAGCCTGCGCTGACCCGTTATCGGGTCGCGCGCAGCTTTGCGGCCGAGGCGGCGCTGCTCGAATGCCGCCTCGCCACCGGCCGGACCCATCAGATCCGGGTTCATCTCGCCGAGCGCGGTCACCCGCTGATCGGCGATCCGCTTTACGGCGCCCGCGCCGGCCGTGCCGTCGCCCGATCGGGTCCGCTGGGGGCCCGGATCGCCGATTTCCCGCGGCAGGCATTGCATGCCCGCCGGCTCGGCTTCGCCCACCCCGCCGGCGGCGGACATCTCGAATTCGACAGCGCGCTGCCGGCCGACCTTCACGGACTGTTTACTGATTTAGAGCGACTTTAAACTGGACAAAACCCGACTATGTTAGTAGGGTTTTGATATGGCGAAACGGGATCCGGAATCTCCGGCCGGCGTTTACCCATATTCGAGCCACCTTGGAGCAACGATCGTCGATGGCCACCCTCTCGCTGCCTTCCGTCTCTTCCGAAGGGAATTTGACCCGGTATCTGCAGGAGATCCGCAAATTTCCGATGCTGGAGCCGGGCGAGGAATACATGCTCGCCAAAAGCTGGAAGGAGCATGAGGACCCGCAGGCCGCGCACCGGCTGGTGACCAGCCATTTGCGCCTCGTCGCCAAGATCGCGATGGGCTATCGCGGCTACGGGCTGCCGCTGTCGGAGCTGATCTCCGAGGGCAATGTCGGGATGATGCAGGCGGTCAAGCGCTTCGATCCCGATCGCGGCTTCCGCTTGGCGACCTACGCGATGTGGTGGATCCGCGCCGCGATCCAGGAGTACATCCTGCACTCGTGGTCGCTGGTCAAGATGGGCACCACGGCGGCGCAGAAAAAGCTGTTCTTCAATCTGCGCAAACTCAAGGGCCAGCTGCAGGCGATGGAAGAGGGCGACCTTTCGCCCGAAAATCTCAAAAAGATCGCCACCGAACTCGATGTCCCCGAGGCCGATGTGGTCAGCATGAACCGGCGGCTCGCGAGCCCCGACCATTCGCTGAACGCGCCGCTGCGCAGTCGACAGCGAGGGCGAATGGCAGGATTGGCTGGTCGACGAGAGCGAGAGCCAGGAGGTGCGGCTCGGCGAGCGCCAGGAGCTCGGTCTGCGCCGCGACCTTCTCGAAAAGGCGATGACGCATCTCAACGACCGCGAGCGCCACATCCTGACCGAGCGGCGGCTGCGCGACAACCCGACCACGCTCGAGGATCTGTCGCAGCAATACGGCATCTCGCGCGAACGGGTGCGTCAGATCGAAGTGCGCGCCTTCGAGAAATTGCAAAAGGCGATCAAGGCCGCCGCCATCGAGCGCCGCCTCGTCACCCACTGACGGTCGAGCGATATAGCCTACCGCCGCGGGTCGGCCGCGGCGCCCCGGTCGTCGACGGCAGGCTGAGCGGCAGCCCCCGGACCGAGCGGACCGCCAGATAGGCGAAGGCCTGGGCTTCCAGCGCGTCGCCGCTCCAGCCGACCGCCTCGACCGGCCGCACCGGTGCGTCGAGCAAGCGCGCCAATGCCGCCATCAGCGCGGGGTTGTGCCGCCCGCCGCCGCAGACGAGCCATTGGCATACCGGGGCCGGGAAATGATCGCGGCCGACGGCGACGGCCGCCGCCGTCATCTCGGTCAAGCTGGCCGCCCCATCGGCGGGCGACAGGTCCTCGGCAGCCAACTCGCGGAAATCGTCGCGGTCGAGCGATTTCGGCGGTCGCCGCGCGAAATAGGGCGCTTTCAGAAAACGCGCGATATGGGCGGCCGACGGCTGTCCGGCCAGCGCCAGCGCGCCGTCGATATCCGCGTCGGCGCCGGTATGGCGGCGCGCCCAATCGTCGATCGGCGCATTGCCCGGCCCGGTGTCGAAAGCGAGGATGTCTCCGTCCGGACCGATCCAGGTGACATTGGCGACGCCGCCGAGGTTCAGGATCGCCACCGGCTTGGCCAGCGGCGAGGCGAGCGCGGCGTGATAGAGCGGGGCGAGCGGCGCGCCCTCGCCGCCGGCGGCGACATCGGCGCCGCGGAAATCGCCGACCACATCGACCCCGACCCGGTGCGCCAGATCCGCGCCGTCGCCCAATTGCCAGGTGCGGCGCTCGGCCGGGCGATGCAGGATCGTATGGCCGTGAAAGCCGATCAGATCGAACGCGATTTCCGGATATTGCGCGCGAAAAGCCTCGACGGCCCCGGCGTGAAGCCGGGTCAGCTCGGCTTCGACATCGGCGACCGGGCCGACGCCGCCCAGCACCGCCCGCAGCCGATCGCGGAAATCGCCGGGATAAGGGACCGTCAGGGCCGGGCCGGGAACGACCCGCTCGCCGCCGTCGGTCTCGATCACCGCCGCGTCGATGCCGTCGAGCGAGGTCCCGCTCATCAGACCCAGCGCCGAGCGCAGATTTGTGCTAGATGAGGCCGCCATGTCGCCTCCTCGCTCCGCCTTTCTGTCGACCGCCGTCGAACGCGGCTTTGTGCATCAGTGCACCGACCTCGATGCGCTCGACGCGCGCCTCGACGCCGGTGCGGTCACCGCCTATGTCGGCTATGACTGCACTGCCGACAGTTTGCATGTCGGCAGCCTGCTGTCGATCATGCTGTTGCGCCTGCTGCAAAGATGCGGGCACCGGCCGATCGTGCTGATGGGCGGCGGCACCACCCGGATCGGCGATCCGTCGGGCAAGGATACCGGGCGCCCATTGCTCGACGACGCCGAAATCGGCCGGAATCTCGCCGGCATCGGCCGGATCTTCGGCCGGTTTCTCGATTTCGGCGACGGCCCCGGCGATGCCGTCCCAAACCCGGCAATGATGGTCAACAACGCCGACTGGCTCGACGATCTGCGTTACGTCGCGATGCTGCGCGACATCGGGCGGCATTTCTCGGTCAACCGGATGCTGACCCAGGACAGCGTGCGGCTGCGGCTCGAACGCGACCAGCCGCTGAGCTTTCTCGAATTCAACTACATGATCCTGCAGGCCTATGATTTCGTCGAATTGGCGCGGCGGTTCGACTGCGCCCTGCAGATCGGCGGCTCGGATCAGTGGGGCAACATCGTCGGCGGCGTCGAACTGGCGCGGCGGGCCGACGGGCGCAGCCTGTTCGGGTTGACGACGCCGCTGATCACGACCGCCGCCGGCGCCAAGATGGGCAAAAGCGTCGGCGGTGCGGTGTGGCTCAATGCGGAGCGCTTGTCGCCCTACGAATATTGGCAGTTCTGGCGCAACACCGAGGATGCCGATGTCGGCCGCTTCCTGCGCCTGTTCACCGAGCTGCCGCTCGACGACATTGCCCGGCTCGAAGATGGCGAGATCAACGACGCCAAAAAGATCCTGGCCTCCGAGGCGACCGCGCTGTGCCATGGCCGGACCGCCGCACTGGCGGCGGCCGAGACCGCGCGCCGGGTCTTTGAGGAGGGCGGCAGCGGCAGCGAATTGCCGCAGACCGGATTGCCGCGGGACCTGCTCGAACGCGGGGTCGCCGTCGCCGAGCTGTTCAGCCGCGCCGGGCTCGCCGCCTCCAACGGCGAGGCGAGGCGGCTCATTCGCGGCGGCGGCGCCCGGCTCAACGACGCCGTCATCAGCGACGAACGCCGCGTCGTGTCGCTCGCCGATCTGGATCCGCAAGGAATGCTGAAGCTCAGCGCCGGCCGCAAGCGCCACGCCCTGGTCCGTCCGGTTTGACAGAACCGATCATTGCTGCGGGTCGGCAAATCGAAGTGGACCGGACCGGTCGTAGGGCGCAATAATCATACCAATCCGGCGCCGTGGCGCTTTGCCGGAGATCAGGTCGACATGACAACCGATTGTGCCCGCTTTTCTCGACTTGAAGGTCAAAACAGCGTCCATATCTGACGGAGCCGTGCCAAATTCTGCATCGTTGGTCAGGATCGACGGCCCGGCGGGCATAGTCCGGCAAGTAGAGATGCCGCGATCCGAGCCCCGGGGATGACATCCCCGTCCCCTCTCGCCGAGAATGGCGGTCGCCGCGTCCCGCCGCAAGCGGCCGACACCCGCCGTCTGGCGATCGGTTTCGAGGCTTGGCGCGACGCCCTCGGTGCTGCCGGCGGCGATCCGGCGGCGCAACGCGCCGCCGAGTGGGGCGCCACGCCGTCAGGGCGGAGCCTGCTCGCCGCGATCTTTGGCAACAGCCCGTATCTGAGCGGCCTTGCCGTCAAGGAATGGGCGTTTCTGACCCGCCTCGTCGAAGCCGGCGCCGAGCCGTTGCTCGCCGAGAGCCTCGCCGCCGTCGACGCCGCGGGCGACCCGGACGAGGATATCGCGGCGCTGATGCGGCGGCTGCGTGTCGCCAAGCGCCGCGTCGCGCTGTTGGCCGCGGTATGCGACCTCGGCGGAAGCTGGGCGCTCGAACAACAGACATCCGCCCTCAGCCGGTTCGCCGAGGCGGCGATCGAGGCGGGGCTGCGCTGCCTGCTGCATCAGGCGGCCAAGGAAGGCCTGATCGCGCTGGCCGATGACGACCCGGTGCAGCAGAGCGGCCTGATCGTTCTCGGCCTGGGCAAGCTCGGCGGCGGCGAGCTCAATTATTCGAGCGATATCGATCTGATCCTGCTTTACGACCCGGGGCGGGCGAACATCGCCGCCCGTGACGGCCCCCAGCGGTTTTTTGTTCGGCTGGCGCGCAATCTCGTGCGCATTCTCGACGAGCGCACGGAGGACGGCTACGTCTTCCGTACCGATCTGCGGCTGCGGCCGGACCCGGCTTCGACGCCGCTGGCGATATCGGTGGGAGCGGCGCTGGCCTATTACGAAAGCGTCGGCCAGAACTGGGAGCGGGCGGCATTGATCAAGGCGCGCCCGGTGGCCGGCGACAGGATTGCCGCCGCCCGCTTTCTGCGCGAATTGCAGCCCTTCATCTGGCGCAGGAACCTCGATTTCGCGGCGATCCAGGACATCCACTCGATCAAGCGCCAGATCAACGCTTACCATGGCGGCGCGCATATCGCCGTCGAAGGCCACGACATCAAGATCGGGCGCGGCGGTATTCGCGAAATCGAGTTCTTCGCCCAGACGCAGCAACTAATTTGGGGCGGCAGGATGCGCGAGCTGCGCGTCGGGCCGACCTGCGAGGCATTGCATCGCCTCGCCGCCGCCGGCCGCATCGATCGGCAGACGGCAATGGAGCTGACCGACGATTACCGGTTTCTGCGGCATCTCGAACATCGCCTGCAGATGGTCGACGACGCGCAAACTCATCGGCTGCCTGCCGATCGGGATGGGATCGCCCGCATCGCGGTCTTTCTCGGTTATCCTCGGACGGACGATTTCGTCGCCGATCTGCTCGCCCATCTGTCTTCGGTCGAACGGCATTACGCCGAGCTGTTCGAGCGGGCGCCCAGCCTAGCCGGTCCCGGCAACCTCGTGTTTACCGGCGCCGAGAACGATCCCGAAACCACGGCCACGCTGTCGCAACTGGGCTTTGCCGATCCGCCAGCCGTGGCGGAGCTGGTTCGACACTGGCATCACGGGCGGCCGCGCGCCACCCGCAGCCAGCGGGCGCGCGAGATCCTGACCGAACTCGTACCTGAATTATTGCGCATATTCGGGGCGACGCCGCACCCCGATGCGGCGTTGCGGCGGTTTGATGAATTCCTGTCGCACCTGCCGGCCGGCGTGCAATTGTTCTCGCTGTTCCATGCCAATCCGGGACTATTGGCGCTGGTCGCCGACATCATGGCCGGCGCCCCGGGCCTGGCCGAGGATCTGGCGCTGCGGCCGGCGCTGCTCGATGCCGTACTGGCCGAGGGGTTCTTCGCTGCGCTGCCGGGCGGCGCCGAACTCGCCGCCGAACTCGCTCCGATCCTCGCCGGCGCCGGCGATTTCGAGGACACGCTCGATGCGCTGCGGCGCTGGGCCGGCGAAAAGCGCTTTCAGGTCGGGGTCCAGCTGCTCCGGTGCAGCATCGACGGCGATGCGGCCGGGGAGGCGCTGGCCGATATCGCCGAAACCGTGCTCGCGGCATTGGTGCCGGCGGTGGAGGCGGAGTTTGCGCGCCGGCATGGGGTAGTGCCGGGGGGCGCCTTTGCCGTCATCGGGATGGGGCGTCTCGGCAGCCGCGAGATGACGCTCGCTTCCGATCTCGATCTGATCCTGATCTACGACACCCCGGCCGACAGCGGGATGTCCGACGGCGAAATGCCGTTGCCGGCCGCCGCCTACTATGCCCGATTGAGCCAGCGACTGATCGGCGCGATCACCGCGCCAACCGCCGAGGGCCGGCTCTACGAGGTCGATATGCGGCTGCGGCCTTCCGGCGCGTCCGGGCCGATCGCATCGAGCCTCGCCGGCTTCGCGCGCTACCAGCGCGAATCGGCGTGGAGCTGGGAGCATATGGCGCTCACCCGGGCCCGCCCGGTGGCCGGCGACGGGTCGCTGCGGCGGCGGATTGCCGCGGCGATCGAGACGGTGCTGCGCCTGCAGCGCGACCCGGATCGTCTGCTGATCGATGTCGCCGACATGCGCCGCCGCATCGCCGACGAGAACCCGCGGCCTTCGCCCTGGGATCTGAAGAACCGGCGCGGCGGCCTGATCGATCTCGAATTCATCGTCCAGTACCTGATATTGCGCGAGGCCCCATCGTCGCCGGAGATCTTGCGGCGCAGCACCGCCGACGCATTGCGGGCGCTCGGCGAGGCCGGGGTGCTGCCGCCGCCGGCGGTGCGCGAGCTGGGCCCGGCCCGGAGCCTGCTGCGCCAGGTTCAGGCCTGCTTGACTCTGCTCGGCGATCGTGTCGTCGACGCGGCCGATCTGCCCGAGCCTGACGCGGCGACGTTGGCCCATTGCGCCGGCGGTGTTGACTTCGCCACGCTCGACACGGATATCACTGGGGCTGCCGCCCGCGTTCTCGGCTGGTATGAACGGCTGGTCGAGGAGCCGGCCCGGCAGGCGGCGCAATCGGTGGCGGAAAAGACAGGAGACAGCCCGAGATGAGCGTCGAACTCGGCGGCAAAGCACCTGATTTCACGATGCCGACCGATAGCGGCGGCACGGTCGCGCTGTCGCAACTCGAGGGCCAAAAAATCGTCCTCTATTTCTATCCGAAGGACGATACCTCCGGCTGCACCGCCGAGGCCTGCGGGTTTCGAGACTCGTTCCCCGATTATGGCGGGGCCGGAGCAGTGGTGATCGGCGTCTCGAAGGATTCGATCGCTTCTCACGACAAATTCAAGAAAAAACACGACTTGCCGTTCATTCTCGCTTCCGACGCGCAGGCCGGGGTGTGCGAGGCCTATGGGACCTGGGTCGAGAAGAGCATGTATGGCCGCAAATACATGGGCATCGACCGCAGCACCTTCCTGATCGACCGGGACGGCATCGTGCGCGGCATCTGGCGCAAGGTGCGGGTGCCGGGCCATGTCGCCGAAGTGCTGAAGGCGGCCAGCGCCCTCTGAGCCAGACGAGCCGGACCCCGACGAGCCTGACCGCCGGAGCAGTCGCGATCCTTGGCGCCCCCGAACCGGCGGAAAAGGTCGAACTCAGCCTTTTGCTTCGCCAGGTTTGGCGGCGCGGTACGCTTGCCGTCGGCGACGACCGCCCGCCGGCGCGACCTGCCCGGCCGGCGCGACCGTTGCTGCGCCCGCCGAAGGAGATGCCGAAGCGTCGCGCCTTCGGCTCGCTTGCCGGGCGGACAGCCCTGCTCCATGCCCTCGCCCATATCGAGCTCAACGCGATCGATCTGGCTTGGGACATCGTCGCCCGCTTTTGTGCCGAGGGGCTGCCGCGCGCCTTTTTCGACGACTGGACCGAGGTCGCCGCCGAGGAGGCCGGGCATTTCGCGTCGTTGACCCGGCGCCTCGCCGATTTTGGAATGCGCTACGGCGATTTGCCGGCGCATGACGGGCTGTGGGATGCGGCGACCGCGACCGCCGGCGATCTGCTCGCCCGGCTCGCTGTCGTCCCGCTGGTCCTCGAAGCCCGCGGCCTCGACGTGACGCCGCAGATGGCGGTCCGGCTCGAACACGCCGGCGACCGGCAAAGCGCTGCGCTGCTGCGCCGGATTTACGATGACGAGATCGGCCATGTCGCGGTCGGCATTGCCTGGTTCGAGCGGCTCTGCCGGACGCGCGGGCTCGCTGCCGAGGAGGTCTTTCGCGATCGCGTCCGGCGCTGTTTCAAGGGTGAGCTGAAGCCGCCCTTCAACCACGCCGCGCGCACCGCCGCCGGCTTCCCTGCACGCTACTACGAGCCGACGGCGGACGGCTGATCCGAGACGCCCGGCCCGTCTGCCAGGTGGCCCTGCTCGTCACCCGGCGCCGAACCGCCTGATCGCGTCGGCGCTGAATTTGAGGCCGAGCCCCGGGGCGGCCGGCATCGCCAGCAACCCGTCGCGGGGCACCGGGCACCTCTTCCCACAGATGGAACAGGCGCGGCATGTATTCGACGGTCAGCCCGTTCGGCGCGGCGCCGACCAGATGCACATGGATCTCCGGGACGCCGTGGCTGACCACCGGCAGATTGAAGGCCTCGGCCATGCCGGCGATCTTGCGCCACGGCGTGATGCCGCCGCAGCGCACCTGGTCGATCATCACGATGTCGACCGAGCGGGCTTCGAGCATGTGGCGGAACGGGACGATGCCCCAGAGGTATTCGCCGCCGGCGACCGGCGTCGACAAGCGCGGCGGCGACCCGCGCCAGCCCCGGGTAATCGTCATGCGCGGTCACGTCTTCGAGCCAGTAGAGGCCGACCCCGGCATCCTCGACGCGGCGGCCGATGTCGATCGCCTGCTCGACCCGCCAGCGCTGGTTGATGTCGCACATCAGATCCATGTCGGGGCCGACCGCCTGGCGGATCAGCCGCGCCTGCTCGACCTCGCGCGCCGGCGAGGTGACCCCGGGCAGACCGAGCTGCATCTTGGTCTGGCGATGGCCTTTTTCGCGCAGCCGCTGGCCGGCGGTGACCGCTTCGTCGAGCTTGAGCCCGCGCCGCAAGGCGCCGCTGGCATAAGTCGCGACATGGTCGCGCCCGCCGCCGAGCAATTTCCACAACGGCAGGCCCAAGGCCTTGCCCTTGATGTCCCACAGGGCGACATCGATCGCCGACAGCGCCATCAGAAAGATCCCGGCCGGGCCGGCGCCGACCGCGGCATCGCGCAGTTTGGCGGCGACCGCCTCGACCCGCATCGGGTCCTCGCCGAGCGCCAGCGCGCCGAGTTCGTCGACCGCATGCCGCAGGGTCCGGGTCAGGGCGCCGCCGAAATAGGTGACGCCGAGCCCCTCGACGCCGTCATCGGTGCCGAGCCGCAGCCAGACGATCGGGTTCTTGGCGTTGGGGTTCTCCGAAAAACCGGCGAGCGGCTCGTCGTTCGGCAGGAGGACGATGCCGGTCTCGACCCGCGTGATCTTCATGATGTCACCCTATGGCGCTCGTCGCGCCGCCTCGCGGCGGCTTTACGCGACGCGGTAGCGGCGGATCGCGTCCTGGTCGAATTTGAGCCCGAGCCCGGGTGCCGTCGGCATCGCCAGCTCGCCGTTCTGCTGCTGCGGGACTTCCTCGAACAGCGGCATCAGCCACGGCATGTATTCGACGGTCAGCCCGTTCGGGACGGCGCCGATCAGGTGGACATGCACCTCGGGGATCAGATGGCTGACCACCGGCAGGTTGAACGCCTCGGCCATGCCGGCGACCTTCAACCATTGGGTGATGCCGCCGACCCGGACCAGATCGATCATCACGACATCGACCGAGCGGGCTTCGATCATGTGGCGGAACGGCGCGATGCCCCAGACATACTCGCCGCCGGCGACCGGGGTCGACAACGCCGCGGTGACGCGGGCGAGGCCGGGAAAATCGTCGGCGGTCGTCACGTCTTCGAGCCAGAACAGCCCGACGCCGGCATCCTCGACCCGGCGGCCGATGTCGATCGCCTGCTCCGGCCGCCAGCGCTGGTTGATGTCGCACATCAGCTTGATGTCGGGGCCGATCGCCTCGCGCACCCGGCGCATGCGCTCGACCTCCTTGGCCGGGGTGGTCTCGCCGGGCAGCGCCAGCTGCGTCTTCATCTCGCGCCAGCCCTTGTCCTTGAGCGTGGCCGCCGCCTGAACCACCCGGTCGAGCGACAGCCCGCGCATCAAGGCGCCGCTGGCATAGGTCGGGACCCGGTCGCGCGCCCCGCCCAGCAACTTCCACAACGGCAGGTCCATCGATTTGGCGCGCAGGTCCCACAGCGCGGTGTCGAGCGCGGAGTGAGCCAGGTTGAAGATGCCGCCGGGCCCGGCCGAGCCCGCCGCGGCGCGCAGTTTCGCCGCGACCATCTCGACCCGCACCGGGTCCTCGCCGACGCAGAGCGCACCCAATTCCTCGACCGCGGTTTTGAGTGTGCCGGTCAGCGCGCCGCCGAAATAGGTGGCGCCGACGCCGACCGCGCCGTCATCGGTTTCGACTTCGACGGTGACGATCGGGCGCGTCCCGTTCGGGTTTTCGGCGGCGCCGGCGAGCGGCTCGTCGGCCGGAAGAGCCACGATGTTGGCGCGGATGCCGGTGACTTTCATCGGGCGGGCCCTCATGAGGTTCGACGGAGCGGGACGGGAGAGTTGCACCGCTCGCCTCGCAAGGGAAGCGTGTTCGCGGGCGGTGCTACGCGGGCGCGGTCCAGAGGTTCAGCGCGCAGTGCCCAGCGATCTCGCGGAAGTCTCGATCGGTCGTCAGCATCATCAGGTCGTAGCGCAGACACAGCTGCGCGAGCAACGCGTCGATCGTGCCGATTTGAATGCCGCCGCGGCAGCATTTGTTTCTCAGCTCGGCCGCCTCGACATGGTCGCGCCGGTCGGGCACCAGCAGCGGCAGCGCGGCGAACCGATCGAGGATTTGCGTTCGGTCCCTCGGTCCGGAGAAGCCTTGCAGAAGCTCCTGAAGAACGAGGCCGGTGGTTACGAGCTCTTCCCCGGCTTCTATGGCGCGAACCAACTCGCGACATTCGTTCGCGGCAGCGGGGGCGTCACGCCGAAAAGCCAGAGACCAGACGCTGGTATCGACAAAGTGGCTCAACGGCGCGACCGCTCGGCCTTGTAGTCGAACCCTTCATCCCATTCGAGCGCGCCCATCAGCTCGAGCAAGCGCCGCTGCTGCCGCCGCGCGATGAATTCCTGAAGCGCCTTGGTGACAGCCGCCCTTTTAGTGCGTTCGCCGCTCACCGCCAGAGCGCAGTCGAGCAAGTCCGGATCGATCGACAGATTTGTCGCCATGTGTGGTACTCCACACACATGATGACACAAGAGAGCCGAGCCCGCAACCACGCATCCGCGGCGTTCGCAGACAATGCGCGACGGCGGGCCCCGTACGGCGTAGCCCTCCGCGGGAGGCGCCAGATTGAGGATTAGCTGTGGATTAGCTGCGGGGCCGGCGACCCGGTCAGTTCTTGAAATTCGGATCGAGCCGGTCGGCGAGCCGCAGCAATGCCGGCCATTCGCGCTGGCCTTGGAGGCGCGGCATGTTGCCGGTGAACTGGGCGGCCTGGCGCTCGCAGGTGTCGGGCGACGGGACCACCATCTTGGCCCCGGCCGCGACCGCCGCCATGATCTTCAATTGCGCCTCGGCCGACCGTTCGAAATGATAGGTCGACGAAAACGCCTCGGCGACGTTGCGGCCGGTGGCCAACAGGCCGTGGTTGCGCAATACCAGGACCGGATGCTGGCCGATGTCATGCTGCAGCCGCTCGCGCTCGTCCATGTCGAGCGAGACGCCCTCGTAATCATGGTAGCCGAGCCGGTTGTAGAACCGCATCGCCCATTGGCTGAGCGGCAGCAAACCCTCCTCGAGCGCGCCGACCGCGATGTCGGCCTCGGTATGGGTGTGGACGACGCACTGCACGTCGGGCCGGCCGAGATAGATCGCACCGTGGATCACGACGCCGGCATTGATCGGCTCGTATTCCGACGGCTCGATCAGATTGCCGTCCATGTCGACCTTTAAGAGGTTCGAGGCGGTGATCTCGTCGAACATCAACCCCGAGGGGTTGATCAGCATCTGGTCGGTGGTGCCGGGCACCCGCGCCGAATTATGCGTCAGCACCAGATCGTCCCAGCCGAAATGCGCGATCAGCCGGTAGCAGGCGGCAAGATCGACCCGCACCGCCCATTCCTCCGCGCCGATGTGCGCCGGCCGGTGCGAAATGTTTGCTTCAAGCGTGTCCATGATGGGGCTCCTCAGTTCAAGAATCTCGACGAACGCGAACGCCGCGTCGGGTTACGACGACAACCGCACCTCCGATCTCGCCCAACTTGACGCGCTGGAGCGCCATGCTGGCGAGCCGTAAATACTCCGCACGGCTCTCTTCAGCAGATCTCAGCAAAATCAGCCCGGAATGGCTCCCCGGCGGGTAACGACGCAGATCGGCAAATTCCTTGTCCGCGGTAACGAGCCAGCGGCCCTCACCCTGTACGCGGCCCCACAGCACATCATCCACCAACCCTTGCCAGCCTTGATCACCTACTGTCACGGCATCGTATCCATGTCCGTGCAGCAGCTCGGCAATTTGGCCAGGTAGATTTTCGTCCACCTTCAACCGGACGGCCACTATTCGGCATCGCTTTGCAGCGCGGCAACGTCAGCGCGGCCCGCCGCTTTCGCGGCAAATTTCAAGGCCGCAGTGATGTCCGCGGGCGTCAATTGCGGCCAGGATTGTATGATCTGCTCGGTCGTATCGCCATCGGCGATGCTCCCCACAATTACGCTCACTGGCACTCTCGTGCCCTTGATGCACGGTTTACCGTGATGGATCGTAGGATCGATGCTGATTCTATCGCGCCAATTCATCGAATACGCACCTGGGCCTGAGCGCGCCCGCCGAATTCGTACAAGCGATCATGACGATGACGCAAGAATCCTTGCGATCAATATCACCCAGCACGTCGCGCTGGTAACCGCGAACTTCCTCGGTCGACGGAGGCCCGTCGTTCATCAGGTAAAGATAGAGCGCGATCGGGTATTTCCAATTCGGTTGTATCGGCGGAGCAGGCGGCCGGAACCATTGCATATGTTGCGGCACCGCAGCCATATCCCGCCGCATGTCGATCGTCGCTTTGCCGTCCGCCGCCTGAAAGCGGGCTTCGAGTTCCGTCTCGGGACCTAAGCCTTCCTCCATACCGACAGACCAGACGGCTGCTGCGAGATTGCCGTAGCCCCAGAAATTCCTGATCCTGCGCGAGACGAGATCGGCGGAGATCATTGAATGTTCTCCCTCGTCGTGCCGCCGAAACAAAACCAGTTATGCCGGGGTGAACATCGGCACCGGCGGGCCGCCTTCGCTGGGCTTGAAGACCAGCTTCACGGCTTGGCCGATGCGGATCTTGTCGAGGTCGCAATCGACGATGTTGGTCATCATCGTCGGCCCCTCGGCGAGGGTGACGTAGCCGATCGCATAGGGGATCGGGGCGCGGCGCATGACGCTGTAGGTGTAGATCGTGCCGTTCCCCGAGACCTGTTGCAGTTCGGTCTTGTCGCTGAAGCAGAACGGGCAATGGGTGCGCGGATAGTAATGCGTCTTGCCGCAGGCGTTGCATTTGCCGACCATCAATTTGCCTTGCGCCGCGGCGTCCCAGAAGGCCTGGGTTTCGAGATTGGGCACCGGGGCCTGGATCTTGCGTTCCTGGCTCTGCATCGCTCTCACTCCCTTTCCAGGATCACGGTCGCCGCCCCGTGGCGGGTGCCGAGCGAGCCGCCGGTGCCGTGCGCCAAAGCGAGATCGCAGTTCGGCACCTGCACCTTGGGGTGCGCCTCGCCGCGCAGCTGCCTGACCGCTTCGAGGACCTTGGTCAGCCCGCCGCGGTTCGACGGGTGGTTGTTGCACAGCCCCCCGCCATCGGTGTTGAACGGCAATTTGCCGGTCCCGGAGATCAGGTTGCCGTCGGAGACGAACTTCCCGCCCTGCCCCTTCTCGCAAAAGCCGAGATCCTCGATCTGCATCACGACGGTGATCGTAAAGCTGTCGTAGATCGAGGCGTATTTGATGTCGGCAGGCGTGACCCCGGCCTCGGCAAAGGCCGCCGGGCCCGACCAAACAGCCCCCGAATACGTCAGGTCGACCTGACCGCCCATCTGGTGCTTCGGCGCCTCGCCGGCGCCGATGACCCTGACCAACGGCCGCTTCAGGCTTTTGGCGATTTCGGGGCTGGTGACGATAATCGCGCCGCCGCCGTCGCTGATCACGCAGCAATCGAGCCGGTGCAACGGGTCGGCGATCATCGGCGAATTGACCACGTCTTCGACCGTGACGACGTCGCGCAGCATCGCATGGGGGTTGTGCTGCGCATGATGCGAGGCCGCGACCTTGACCCAGGCGAGCTGTTCGCTGGTCGTGCCGTATTGGTACATGTGCCGCATCGCGCACATCGCGTACATGTTGGCGGTGGCCGGCGCGTAGGGGTTTTCGAAGGAGGTCTCGGCCGACTGCACCGTCACGGCGCGGGGCGCGGTGCCGGTCGCCACCCCCTCGGTGCGCGGCCTTCCGGCGAGCGTGATCAGCGCGATCGAGCATTTGCCGGCTGCTATCGCCTCGGCCGCATGGCCGACCTGCAACAGGTAGGACGAGCCGCCGGTGTCGGTCGAATCCCAGTGGCGCAGCTTGAGACCGAGATAGTCGACCATCGACAAGGCGCCGAGGCCGGGGGTGTCGCCGGCGGCGCAGAAATAGCCGTCGATGTCGCCTTTGCCGAGCCCGGCATCGGCGAGCGCGCCCTGAGCGCATTCGGCATGCAGTTGAAACAGCGACTTGTCGTCGGCCTTGCGCGTCGGATGTTCGAAAATCCCGGCGATATACGCCTTTCCCTTGATGCTCATCGCCGGCCCATCCTCCCCGAGGCTGATGTCAGAATGCGCGCGGATGGGATACCGTTCGGCGTCCCCGGTCAATCCCCGCAATATCAAAGCAGCATGCCGTTGCGGCGCGCCTCGGCGGCCCGCGCGGCCGACCGCCCCCGGCTTGGCCTTGACAGCGCGGCGATCGCGGATCGGAATTGCCGCTTGTCGCGCCCGAGGGGAGGATCACGTGAAAGTCGGTATCGCACTCAACATGCTGTCCGAGCCCGGCCGCACCGATGTCGCGGTCGTCTCCGACCATCTGGCGATGGGCGACCTCGCCGAGCCGCTCGGCTTCGACTCGCTGTTCGCGCTCGAGCATCATTTCACCGGCTATGCGATGTCGCCGGCGCCGTTGCAGCTGCTGGCCTATTTCGCCGGCCGCACCAGGCGGATCACCTTCGGCACCTCGGTCATCGTCTTGCCGTGGCACGACCCGATCCGGGTCGCCGAGGAGATTGCGCTCCTCGACATATTGTGCGGCGGGCGCTGCCTGTTCGGCTTTGGCCGCGGGGCGGCGAGCGTCGAATATGCCGGGTTCCGCATCCCGATGGGCGAGGCCCGGCCGCGCTTTGCCGAAAGCGCCCAATTGATCCGCAAGGCGTTGCGCGAGCCCGAATTCGAATGGCAGGGCGAATTCTACCAGGTCCCGCGCACGTCGATCCGGCCGCGCCCGATCTCGCACCCGGAGGAACGATTTTTCGCCTCCTCGATCAGTCCGGAATCGGCCGAGATCATGGCCAAGCTCGGCTTCGGCATCCTGGTAGTCATGCAGAACGAATGGCCGAAAGCGGCGGAGAATATCGTCAACTATCGCAATATCGCACTCTCGGTCGGCCACCAGCCGCGGCCGCCGATCATCCTGACCAATGTCTCCTGCGCCGAGAGCCGCGGCGAGGCGCAGGAGCGGGCGATGCAATGGCTCGGCAAGAAATGGGAGTCGATCGACAACCACTATCATTTTTCAGACGGCCATCTCGCCACGGTCAAAGGCTACGAGACCTACGGCAACATGGCCAAGACCTATGCGCGATTGCAGGACGATGCGGAGCGGGTCCGCGCCACCGAATTCTACGTCAAGATCCAGATCGTCGGCACGCCACAGGACTGCATCGAGCAGATCGCCGAGCTGCAAAGGCTGACCGGAACCGACCACGTGGTCGCCGAATTCTCGTTCGGCGGCATCCCGCACCACGACGCCGACAAGAACATGCGCCTGTTCGCCAGTCGCTGCCTGTCGGTCCTGCGAGAGGACGCCGCCTTTGCGACGCCATCCGCCCCGGCCGTGCCGCAGCCCGCCGCCGCGCCGGATTTGTTCGCCCCGGCATAACGCGGCGCCCGTCAAAGGCGTGGTGGTGACCGGCGGCAACGGCTTTCGGACCGGCCCGTACATGCCGAGCCGGCGGTCTTATGTGGACGACCGTCCCTCCGCGTCCCGCTGATATACCGCAAAGATCGCTTTGCCGATCAAAGACGTTTCGCGCTCCGCGCATCGCGCGTAGACCTTTGCCCGGGCGGTCTGAATCTCCGCAGATTTTGGCGAAGCGGAGCCGGCCAGCTCGATCAAATGCGCCGCCAACCGCGTCTCTCCGGCTTCGGCAAGCGCCGCGGCGCGTTCGGCCAGCCTATCCGCCCCTCCGGCGAGGGCGGCGATTTCTTCCGCCAGTTCGGTGGCGGCAGCGGGTTTGAGATGGGCCGGATTGCCGTCGAACCACCCCGCATAGAGGTGCCAGATATTTCGGACGACAAACTCCGGGTCGTCATAGGTCGGCCGCAAATAGGGTTTGGCGAGGAGATTTTGCGGCGCAGAGACAGCGCGGAGGATGTCGTCGAGCGAGGCCCCCGCATTCATCAGGTCAGTCGTCTGCTCGACCAGGCTCTCCAGCACTTCCGCCCCGTCGTTGAGCATATGCCCTGCGCGTTCCCGGCCGAATACCACCGGACCGTGACCGGGGATCAGCACCGCCGGAGAAAGGCCCTGCATATGGCGCAACGCGGCAGCCCAGTCGGGCGCGTACCGTTGGACCTTTCGCGGGTTGCCGGCATTGGGGAACACCCAGATCGCAAAGTCGCCGCTTGCCAGGATGCGCCTTTCCGGCAGCCAAACGAACGTGGCGTCGTCCGTTTCGCCGCGGCCATGGACCAGCTCGAACCTTACGCCGCCGACCGTCAGGCTGAGAGCGTCGTCGTAAACCTGGTCGGGTCGCCGATGATCGTCGGGAAACGTGTAGCCGGGCTGATTGAACTGGCGACCCATCACCAGGCTGTTCAGCCCGCGGGTCGCGTCGTACCGCCGAAAACGCCGCAGGACGTTGCGGTGGGCGATGACGCGCGGGCGCGCAATCCCTCCGGCGTCGGCCTCCTGATCGAGGAGCCTTGCCCCCCAGCTGTGGTCGGGGTGGCCGTGGGTATAAATGACGGTATGAACCGGGCGATCATCCCATCGACGCAGCGCGGCGAGCGTCTGGCCCGCGGTTTCCCGGCTGCCCGTGTCGACGAGGACCAGGCCGTCGCCGGTGCGGATCGCGGTCGTGTTGCCGAAAAAATAGCCCGTATGGATGGCGATGACGTCGTCTGCGATCGGTTTGGCGGAGCCGCCCGAAACCTGCGCGGTCCACTCTTCCATCGCGGCTTCGCCGTTCCATAGGCGCTCGAACAGCGCATCCTGTTCCATAGCGTTCAACCCTCGGCCCGCGGGCGTGTGCCCGGTCTATGTGCCCGGCCCAAGCCTCAATGATCGACGACCAGCGAGCTGTTGCCGATCGAATAGCCCGCACCGTTGCTGGTCCCAACCATGGCGCCGAGAACCTGCACCCGATGCGTGCCGACTGTCGGCGCCACATAGATCACCTGGCGGACCGCACCGGTGTTGATGTAATCGGCCACGACCCCCGTGCACAGCGCGAAATCCGTGGTTGCCGGATCGGCGAGGTTCCCGTCGACCGTTATCAGGGCGTTGAAGTGGACCAGGTTGTTTCCGGTGATGCCGCATTGCGCGGTATAGGTGATCCGGACCTTTTCGCGCCGCACCGTCGTCGTGAAGACCACGGTGGTGCCGCCGTTCCTGGTCAGCGGCAGCGGAAACAATGTCATGATCGAACCGCCCAAGGTATTCGCCCATGTGGCGGTGGCCAGCAACTCGGCTGAAGCCGGCACCGCGGCCATGACCGCCGCCGACCACGCCAAGATGCCGAAGACCAAACATTTCACGCGCATCGCCGTCTCCTTTGCCAACTGACGAGCCTATGACAAACCGGTGTAGCCTAGGCAAAATCGTACTCCCGAGACGCGCAGGCAGGTGCGGGCATGCAGGCACGGCAGATCATGACCAAGGACGTGGTAACGGTCTCGCCCGAGACCCCCACCTCCCAAATAGCGCAACGGCTTCTCGAACATAAGATCAGCGCGGCGCCGGTTACCGATAGTTCGGGAATGGTGATCGGCATGGTCAGCGAAGGGGATTTGATCGGACGCAACGACGCCGACCGGGAGGACCGGCGCGACTGGTGGCTGTCGCTGATCGCCGAGGGCGAAGCGCTGCATCCCGATTTTCTGGCGACCCTGCGCCGGCCGGAACTGACCGCGCGCGATGTCATGTCCGGCCCGGTGGTTCGGATCACCGAAAACACCGAAGACACGGAAATCGCGCGGCTGTTGGAGACGCACCGCATCAAGCGGGTGCCGGTCGTGCGGGACGGCCGCCTGATCGGCATCGTCAGCCGCGCCGACCTGCTGCGGGCTTTCGCCGATCGCGGGGCGGAGCAGCCGCCGGAGCACATTTCCCGCGCGCGCAACCTGCTGGCCGACGCACTCTCCACGATCGACGAACATTTCCTTCGGCATCGGGACCGAACCCACGCCGACGCCGAAGCTGCCAGCCCGGCTTCCGATGGGCCGGCCGAAAACACCGTGTCGGCCGGCGATTTCCGCGGGCTGATCGCCGATTTCGAGCGACAGCAGGCGGAGCATCACGACGCGGCGCGGCGCGCGTCGGCAGAGGGGCGCCAACAACAGGTCAAGGAGCTGATCGACCGGCATATCGCCGCCGGCAACTGGAATGCGCTGCTTGCACCAGGCCCGCGCGGCGGCCGAGCACGGCGAGCAGGAATTCATGGTGCTGCGGTTCCCCGCCGATTTGTGCACCGATCACGGGCGGGCGATCAACGCGCCGCAGCAGGACTGGCCGAAGACGCTGCGCGGCGAGGCCGCCGAGATCTATCTGCAGTGGGAACACGAGCTGAAGCCGCGCGGCTTTCGCCTGACCGCACGCGTACTCGACTTCCCCGACGGCAAACCGGGCGACATCGGCCTGTTCCTCGCCTGGGGCCAATGAGCGAGCTTCGCCCTTCAACGGTTGACACGGTCGCGGCGCTGGGGCGACATGCCGCCGCCCCGGCGCCAGTGTCGCCGGGCACAGGGAGAAATCTCTCACACCGCACACGGGAGAGCCTCAGTGGATCGTCTTGAATTTGAAGCGGAACTCCGGCGCGAAGGCTACAGCGTCGTCAACGCCAGCCTGACACCGAACCTGAGGGCAGCCAATCACTGCCATGATTTCGACGCCAAGCTCTTTGTCCTCGGCGGCGAAATCACCATTACCCGTGACAACAAGCCGGAAACCTTCCGTGCCGGACAGTGCTGCGAGGTCCCCGCCAACTGCATGCATGCCGAGCATGTCGGCCCTGAGGGTGTCGCCTACGTGTCCGGTCGCCGCCGCAACGGTGGCCCGCTTACCCGCCAGGCGTTTGAGAGCGATTTGCGCCGCGAGGGCTTTGAGGTCGTTCATGGCGGCCAGGCGGCCGGCTTTGCCGAGGATCTGCATGCGCACGATTTCGACGTGCGGATCATGGTTCTGGGCGGCGAGATCACGGTGTGCCGAAACGGCGGGTCGGAAACATTCCGATCCGGCGATCATTGCGAGATCCCGGCGGATTGCCAACACACCACGCAAGTGGGACCGGAAGGGGTCGCCTACACCGTCGGCAAAGCCGATCGCCGATCAGCCAGCAGCTAGCTAGACCTGCGCGGGCGGGTGGTGGTCAAACCCACCACCTCACCGCCTTCACTTGTTCCTTGGCTCGTAAATATCAGGAACGCTCGGCGGAAAATTTCTCCGTTCGACGACTGGTATCTGCCGGCAGGTTCGCGGCGACACGAGATTGCCAACCGGGGCAATACGTTGCGGAGCGACGTTTCCACACAATATAGATCATGTTTCACCTACCTCTTGCTAACGTAGCTTGCCGCATGGCAACATTAGACGCATGCTCTTTCGTCAATATTTGTATTATCCTTCGAGTTTTGGTGTCAGCACAACATCCGATTGTCACGGACTGTAGTACGCCAGAAGGTATGCTCAAAAAATTGTCGTCTGTTTTTATTGTCTTTAGTGATCGAGAGAATGTCCGTTCTTCTGCAATCAATTATGCACTCGAAATTACTCCACCGATAGCTGCCGTTTTTTGACAGCGCCGCCCAGCACTGGCAAAGCTTTGCACATGGCCCGCTCATCGCTGTTACATGGCCTGATCGTCTTCACCGCGATTCCCGCGTATGGTGGAAGCGGAAGGAGTTGAACATGAAAATATTTATCATGGGTTCCACTTTGGCATTGATGCTTGCGGTGTCGCCGGTTTTGGCGCAAGTCATCAATCCTGCGGCACCGCCGCCGACATACAGCAGGATTATCGATTCGAAGGGGGTCGTTCTGAGCGGCAGTAACTATGTGCGACAGATCGCATCGGGCGTTTGGGTAGCGATGCAAGGAGCGGGATTTGTGGATGGACTGGCGGCGGTGAGTGTCCCTTTATTGTATAAAAGCGAAAATTGCACGGGGACGCCTTATATCTCCTACAGCAGTGTCCTTGCCCTTCCCGAAACGCTTGGCGAGACGCTGATATCGCCAGGATATCTGACGGGTCAAATTGACGGCTCAGGTGATAATTTTATTGTTGGTGCAGCAACGCTCATCTACGCGGGCCGCCCGGCGCGCAATTTACCGCGCGGCTCCATCCGCTCCGAAAACAACTTGTCTGTCAGCGGTGTGCACACCCCATGCAGCTCGATCAGCATAGGCGGCCCTACCACAGTCGGCGCGGCAACGACGATTCAATTGCCGATCTTTAGGCCGCCATTCATGTTGAGCAACTAATCCCGGCGAGGATATTGTCGCAAGCACGGCGAGGAGCGGCGGCTGATTTACCGCGTTGCCGATGTGCCGGAGCGCGAACAAGGCTGGTCTTGGAAATTCACAAAGGACGGCATCAAACGCCAACAGTGATTTTCCGTAACCCTCTTATGCGGCAAATTTTTATAGGTGCCCGATACCGATGTCACCTCTCTGGGGCCGCGCCCGCCCGCCGTCCGCGCGACAGCAGTGACATTGTCTAAATGGCAGCAACGGTGACATCTTTTGTTGGGTGGACATATCACCATCAGGTTCAGATCGCGCTGTGCCAGCGCGGCAGGGCCCCCGGACGTGGACCCATTTATGCGCCGCGGGCAAAACCGGTGGTCGCTTTGTCGGATCGTTCAAAGTCAGTCGGTGCCGGGTTCGTCGACCATTTCGAGAGGCGGTTCGATCATGGACATGGTGGGCGGCGCGGGTGCGTCATAATCATAATCAGAGGCATTGATGCCGGATTTTGATGCGATCGTGATCGGCGCCGGGCAGGCCGGGCCGGCCTTGGCGTTTCGGCTGGCCAGGGCCGGCATGAAGGTGGCGGTGGCCGAGCGCCGCCTCGTCGGCGGCACCTGCGTCAATACCGGCTGCACCCCGACCAAGACCCTGGTGGCGAGCGCCTATGCCGCGCATCTGGCGCGCCATGCGGCCGATTACGGCGTCGTCCTTGCCGGCGAGGTCGGCGTCGATATGCAGCGGGTCAAGGCGCGTAAGGACACGGTCGTCGCCGAGTTTCGCGACGGGCTGACCGCCGCCCTCGAAAATGCGGCCCATCTGACCCTCTATCGCGGCCATGCCCGATTTACCGCGCCGCACGAGGTCGAGATCGGCGGCGACCGGCTGCATGCCGACAAGATCTTCGTCAATGTCGGCGGACGGGCGCGGGCGCCGGCATTGCCGGGGCTCGACCGGGCGCCGTATCTGACCAACACCTCGATGATGAACGTCGATTTTCTGCCGCGGCATCTGATCGTTGTCGGCGGCAGCTATATCGGCCTCGAATTCGCCCAGATGTACCGCCGCTTCGGCAGCAAGGTCACGATTATCGAGATGATGCCGCGGCTCGTGCCGCAGGAAGACGAGGACATTTCGGCGGCAATCAAGGAGATCGTCGAGGCCGAGGGCATCGGGGTTCGGCTCAGCGCCGAATGCGTCAGCCTCGACCAGCGCGGCGCCGAAATCGCCGCGCGCGTCGACTGCACCGAGGGGGCGCCCGAGATCATCGGGTCGCATTTGCTGCTCGCGGTCGGCCGCCGCCCGAACACCGACGATCTCGGTCTCGACCGGGCCGGGGTCCTGTGCAACGCGCGCGGCTATATCGAGGTCGACGATCAGCTGCGGACCAACGTCTCCGGCATCTGGGCGCTCGGCGATTGCAACGGCAAGGGCGGCTTCACCCACACCGCCTACAACGACTTTGAGATCGTCGCCGCGAATTTGCTCGACAACGACCCGCGCCGCCTCGGCGACCGGGTCACGGCTTACGCCCTCTATATCGACCCGCCGCTCGGCCGGGCCGGCATGAATTTGGCCGAGGCGCGCCATAGCGGGAGGCGAGTATTAGTCGGCCAGCGGCCGATGACCCGCGTCGCCCGCGCGATCGAAAAGGGCGAGACCCGCGGGCTGATGCGGATATTGGTCGACGGCGACTCGCAGGAGATCCTCGGCGCCGCCATTCTCGGCCCCGGCGGCGACGAGGCGATCCACGCCGTACTCGACCTGATCTACGCCAAGGCGCCCTACCCGGTCCTGCGCCGGGCGATGCACATCCACCCGACCGTCGCCGAATTGCTGCCGACGATCCTCGGCGAATTGCAGCCGTTGACCTGACGCCGATTGGCACGCCGCGGCCGGTCTGCGCTATGCTGCCCTAAACGGCGTGACGTGCGAGGCGAACCGAGATGACCGAGACGAGCGATAAGAGCCTGGTCGAATACGTGTGCCATGACCGGATCGCGACGCTGACCCTGAACCGGCCCGACCGGCTGAACGCCTTCAGCGACGATCTGGTAAGGCATCTGGCCGACGCCTTGCGCCGCTTCGACCTCGACCCCGAGGCCGATGTCGCAATCCTCTGCGGTCATGGCCGCGCCTTTTCGAGCGGGGCCGACGTGCACCAGCGCCAGTTGCGCCGGCGCGACGAGTTTCTGCAGCATGGCGGGCCGCAGGGCTGGGGCGCCAATTCGGCCGACCTGTTGACCCGGTCGGTCAATTGGAAGCCGGTCATCGCCGCGCCGCACGGCTATGCGATGGGTTTGGCGCTCGGCATCGTGCTCGAATGCGACCTGATCGTCGCCGAGGCCGGCACCAAGTTCCAGGTGACCGAGACCTCGCGCGGTCTCGGCGGCTCGAAATACTGGGCCCTCTTAAATTTCCGCGGCGGGGCCGCCTTCGCCAACGAGGTGGCGCTGACCGGGCGCTTTTTCACCGCCGAGGAAGCCCTGGCGGCCGGGATCATCAACCGGGTGGCGCCCGAAGGCGGGCATCTGGAGATGGCGCGGGCGCTCGCCGCCGAGGTCGCGAAGAACCCGCCATTGTCGGTAAGGGCGACGGTGCGCACCCGCCGCTGGTACATGGACCAGCTCGGCCGCGAGGTCGCGATGCAGACCGCCCCTCTAAAACTCTATTTGAGCGAAGACTTTCATGAGGCGGCCCGCGCCTTTGCCGAAAAACGCAAACCCGGCCCGTTCAAGGGACGCTGATGCCGATCGCCGAAACGCGAGGGAGCCGACGATGATCACACCCGCCTATGTGCGAACCATGACCGCCTACAACGCCGAGATGAACCGCCGCCTCTACGGCGCCGCCGCCGGCTTGTCGGATGCCGCGCGGCGGGCCTCGCACGGCGCCTTCTGGGGATCGATCCAAGGCACTCTCTGCCACATCCTGTGGGGCGACCGGCAGTGGATGTCGCGTTTCGACGATTGGCCGAAGCCGGCGACCGCGATCAAACAGAGCGCCGGGATGATCGAGGATTTTTCGGAGCTCGCCGCGGCGCGCGAACAGGCCGACGCCGATATCGGCCGGTGGGCCGACAAGGTCGACGACGCCTGGCTCGGCGAGGACCTCCTCTGGTTCAGCGGTGCGGCGAACCGCGAGATGCATGCCCCGAAGGGACTGCTGGTCACGCATTTCTTCAATCACCAGACGCATCACCGCGGCCAGGCGCATGCGATGCTGACCGCCGCGGGTCGGGAGACCGGCGACACCGATCTGTTTCTGGTGGTCCCGCAGGTCATAGAATAGCGCCGGCGGGACCGCCGATACCCGCCACGATCGTTACGAGGGACCTCCGATGGAACTGGGCAGGCTCGGCGTCTGGGCCGGGATGGACGGCATGACCGCGGCGGCAGCCGCCGCCTTCGCCAAACGCGTCGAGGATTGGGGCTATGCCGCATTGTGGCTGCCCGAGAGCCGCGGCCGGAATGCGCTGGCGCATTCGGCCTGGCTGCTGGCCAATACGCAAAAGCTGATCGTCGCCACCGGGATCGCGAACATCTATGCGCGCGATCCGATGGCGATGGCGAACGGCCAGCGCGGGCTGGCCGAACAATCGAACGGACGATTTCTGCTCGGCGTCGGCGTCTCGCACCGGCCGGCCGTCGAGGGGCTGCGCGGCCACACCTACGGCAAACCGGTCGCGACGATGCGCGCCTATCTGCAGGCGATGCGCGACGCCCCCTATCCGGCGCCGCCGCCGCCGGAACCGCCGCTGACGATCGTGGCGGCGCTCGGGCCGCGGATGATGGCGTTGTCGGCGGCGATGGCGGACGGCGCCCACCCCTACAACACCACCCCGGAGCACACCGCGCAGGCGCGAGCGGTCCTCGGCCCGGGCAAGCTGTTATGCCCGGAGGTCTGGGTATTGCTCGAAACCGACCCGGCAACGGCGCGACGGGCAGCGCGCGAGGCGCTCTCCCGCTATCTGCAGCTCGAAAACTATGTCAACGCCTGGCGCTTGCAGGGCTTTGGCGACGACCAACTGGCCGGCGGCGGCACCAACCGTTTTCTCGACGCCATGGTCGCCTGGGGCGACGAGGCCGCGATCCGCGCCCGCATCCGGCAGCATTGGGACGCCGGCGCCGATCATGTCTGCATCCAGGCCGTCGGCGTCGACGGGTCGCGCCGGGCCGGCAATGAGCGGGTTCTGGAATTGCTGGCCCCGGGGTCGGTCCCGGCCGGACGATCTTGACGCCTTCCGGCATGCATCCGACATTGTCTCCGGCCGATCGCCCGATCGGCCCCGGCTCGGACAGCGGATGGATTGGATAGGGCACCCGGCGATGTACTCAGAAACCACCCGGTCGATCAAGGTCACGGTCAAGCCGATCTACCTCGAGGACCAGTCCTCGCCGGCCGAAAACCATTATGTCTGGGCCTACCAGGTGCGCATCGAGAATGGCGGCGGCGAGACCGTCCAACTGCGCCGCCGCCATTGGAAGATTACCGACGGCCGCGGCCAGATGCAGGAGGTGCGCGGGCCCGGGGTGGTCGGCGAGCAGCCGGTCCTCGGCCCCGGCGAAAGCTTCGAATATACCAGCGGCACGCCATTGCCGACGCCGTCGGGCATCATGGTCGGCAGCTATGAGATGGAAACGCGCGGCGGCGAGAGCTTTTCGGTCCGCATCCCGGCCTTCTCGCTGGACAGCCCGCATCAGGCCGTCCGCCTGAACTGATTTCGATTCCGACCCGCCAGCCGAACCGACCTCTATCCGAACCGGCCCCGCCCCGAACCGGTCTCGACGCCGGGCCGCCCGGCGGTCCGGTACCCTTTTCCAACCAAAAAGAGAGCCCTGATGTCGCCTGTCCTTGCTCAGCCTCACGCCCCGCTGGTGTCGGCAACCAATACGAACTCCCGGCAGCGGGCGACCCCGCCGCGACCGAGCCGCGCCGAGGCCGAGGAAGCGGTCCGCACGCTGATCCGCTGGGCCGGCGACGATCCGGGGCGCGAGGGGCTGCTCGGCACCCCGGACCGCATCGTCCGCTCGTACCAGGAATTCTTCAGCGGCTACGATGAAGACCCGGTGGCGTTATTGCAGCGCACCTTCGAGGAGACCGACGGCTACGATGAAATCGTCGTGCTGAAGGACATCCGGTTCGAGTTGCATTGCGAGCACCACATCGCGGCGATCATCGGCAAGGTGCATGTCGCCTACCTGCCGAACAATCGGGTCGTCGGCATTTCCAAGCTGGCGCGGCTCGTCGACGTTTTCGCCAAGCGGCTGCAGATCCAGGAAAAGATGACCTCGCAGATCGCCAACACGCTCGACGAGGTGTTGCAGCCCAAGGGGGTCGCCGTCGTTATCGAGGCGGCGCATCAATGCATGACGACGCGCGGCGTGCACAAGCCCGGAGTGACGATGGTGACGAGCCGCATGCTCGGCGCCTTTCGCGACGACCCGTCGAGCCGGCGCGAGGTATTGACGATGTTCGGCGCCCCCGGCGGCGCCAAACTCGACAACGTGTGAGCCGCGATCAGTTTACAAAGATAGATTACCGACGCGCATTCTGCCGCCGCCAATCGTCCCAGTCGACCGCCTGCGAGGACCGCAGCGCCAAACCAGCGACGCGCTCCGTAAAGATGACAAGATTTGCGCAAGGAAAACGGGCGCTGGGTACGATCAGGCTATCGAACTCAAGAAAATAGGCTGCTGCGGCGATCGCCTGGGTCGCCTGATATTCAAAAGTGTGATAGCGCGAGATCGCCACTCCGAGGGGTGCGAGGCTCTCGAGGCTGGCTAACCTGAGCGTCCGCTCCGTCGCAACTTCGATCAGGTGCATCCGGTGTTGGACGCGGCTTGGCCAGATCGGTTCCAATGAGAGCCGGTAACCGAGCTCGGCGAGTGCGCCATCACGTTCGAGGCTTGTGTAGAGGACCTCGAACTCGCCGCCGCTCGGGCTCCAACGCCCGTCTGCGGTCGAACCGTGCAATGCGTCCCTGCCGTTTCGCGTGACCCGCCAGACTTCGCCGGCAAAAGCTTCAGGGTCGATCGATTCCAGTGCGTCGAGAATGCTTCTGTCGTGAACGGGCCACCGGCCGCTCATATTCAAGTATAGGTGCCCTGGTCGAGACTCTCTATAACCGCCAACACTTCATCGGTTCGACCGGTGTGGATCAGATCGACGGCTCGTTCGCCGTTCAGCAACAAGTGCTTTGAATATAGCCATATACGCGCTTCATAGGGAGAGTAAAACTCGGCCAGCCGATCGACGACATAACGTAGATCCGAGATGATCAGCTGAGTCTTGGGGTGAGGAAATGCCTTTCCGGCGGTCCAGCGGGATACGGTGGCCGGCGACACTGAAGTTATATTTGCGACGTTGGTGCCCTTCAGCCCGCCCCGATCTCTCAGATCATCCAGAATCTTCGTAACAGCGCTAGCCATGCTCATCGTCCGAGCATCGCCGAGACGGCTCCACCGCCGCCGCGGAATGCAATAGGGAGGACCATCGAAGGGCGCCCGCAACTCAGGCGGCAACGACCTTACGCTTTTGTTTTCAGAAGAGTCAAATCTGAAAAGGAAATGTCTATGGGACTCGGAACAATCGGGCTGATCGGGTAGGATGCGAGCGGCACAGTGCCGAATCCAGCGCGCCACGGAAGCGCTTGGCCGCGCGGTCGCCGCGACCGCGTGGCCTGGCTGCAAACCCAGGCAGGATGCCCCGCGGGGCATCCTGGTAGTTGCATCGACGTGCGGCGATCAGTTGACGAAGCGGTAGAGTTTGGCGGCGTTGTCGCAGACGATCTTCTTGCGGGTCGCGGCGGGAAGTTGGCCGAGTTCGCGCTCGATGTATTCCTGCGAATCCGGCCAGATGCCGTCGGGGTGCGGGAAGTCCGAGCCCCACATGATGTTGTCCTCGCCGAGCTCCTCCAGCAGCTTCACGCCTATCGGGTCGCTCTGATAGGTGGCGTAGCACTGGCGCCGCCAGTATTCGCTGGGAGGCATCTTCAGATCGAGTTCTTTGAACTGGTCCTCCCACTCGGCGTCCATGCGTTGCAGGATGTAGGGGATCCAGCCGGTGCCGGCCTCGCCGATCACGAGCTTGATGCCGGGATGGTGTTCGAGCACGCCCGAGAAGATCACCGACATCAGCACGTCCGACATGTACATCTGGAAGCTGGTGATGCCGGAGGCGCGGGCGGCGAGCGCCACCTTCGGCGCGAGCTTGGTAAAGTCGCGCCGCACGCCGCTGCCGATCGTGTGAAAATGCACCGGCAATCCGCTCGCCGCGACGGCGTTCCACATCGGGTTCCACCACGGGTCCCATAACGGCGTCATGTCGCCGCGACGCGAGATTTCGAGACCGCGCACCCCGCCGCGCCGGGCGACGCGCTCGATCTCGCCGACCGCGGCATCGATGTCGTGGTTCGGGATGCAGGCGAGCCCGGCAAAACGGTCGGGATAGGCATTGCAGAAACCGGCGAGCCACTCGTTGTAGATGCGCAGCATCTCGCCGGCGGCCTCGTCGTCGTTGATCCGGCTGGTGGCGCCGAGAATACCGTACAATACCTCGGCCTGGATGCCGTCGCGGTCCTGGTCCTTGAGCCGCAGATCGGGGGTCGTCATCCGGCGGACGCCCTTTCTGCCGTCGTCATAGACCCCCTCCGACGCCATCCGGTCCGAGCGGTGGATCTTGCCCGGCTCGTAGAGGCGGCCGGCCGAACCCATGCCGTTCATCAACCCGAACGAAGCGCCCTTCTTGGTTACCCACTCCTTGCCGCGCGGCCCGTCGGTCACATAGGGCATGCGGTCTTTCAATGCCGCCGGAGCGTTGCCGGTAAACAGATCGGGCGGCAGCCAGATCAGATCGATATGGCAATCGGCCGAGATCACGTCGTATTTCATCTTTCTGTCCTCGATGCGGGCCGAGCGTCAGCATGACTCGATGCAAGCCGGCTTGCGAGTTGAAATTTCCGGCGCAACGGACGGATCGAGCAAATGGAACAAGTACGGGCGAACAGACCTCTGGCGGATGTGACGGTGATCGATTTCGGCCAGATTTTTCAGGGCCCCTACGCGACCCTGTTGATGGCCAAGGCCGGCGCCTTCGTGATCAAGATCGAGCCGCCGCGCGGCGAGCCCGGTCGCCGCCGCGCCGCACCGGGCAAGAGCGCCACCTTGCCCTTTGCCATGCTGAACCAGAACAAGCACGCCGTGACGCTCAACCTGAAAGAGCCGCGCGGTCGCGAATTGCTGTTCCGCATGGCCCGGCGCGCCGACGTGCTGCTTGAAAACTTCTCGCCCGGCACGATGGACGGGCTCGGCGTCGGCTATCATCGGCTGCGCGAGATCAACCCGCGGCTGATCTATGCCTCGGGCACCGGGTTCGGGCTCAGCGGCCCCGATCGCGACAATCTGGCGATGGACATGACGATCCAGGCGGCCTCGGGGATCATGAGCGTCACCGGTTTCCCGGACGGGCCGCCGGTCAAGGCCGGCCCGACGCTGGTCGATTTCATGGGCGGCATTCATCTGTACGCCGGCGTCGTCACCGCGCTCTACGACCGCGACCGCAGCGGCATCGGCCGCCTCGTCGAGGTCGCGATGCAGGAGACGGTATATTCGAGCCTCGCCAGCAGCCTCGAATACTACCACCGCACCGGCGAGACCCCGCCGCGCACCGGCAATCGCCAATCGGGGCTGAACAGCGCCCCCTACAATGTGTTCCCGACCAAGGACGGGCATGTCGCGATCCACATCGTCACCGAGGCGCATTTCCAAAATCTGCTGAAGGCGATGGGCCGTGAGGATCTCGCCGACGACCCGCGTTTCGCGACCAATGCCGGCCGCGTCGCCCATCTCGAAGAGACCGACGCTCTGGTCGCCGATTGGACGCGCACGCTCGGCCGGATGGAGGTGTTCGCCCTCACCAAGGAATACCGCATCCCGTGCGCACCGGTGCGCACCGCGCCCGAAGTCATGAACGATCCGCACATGCACGAACGCGGCATGCTCGAACGGGTCGACCACCCCGAATTGGGGCCGATCGTCGTACCGACGACGCCGTTGCGGCTGCACGGCGCCGCCAAGGTCGAAACCCGCCCGAGCCCGACCATCGGCCAGCACAATGAGGAAATCTACGGCGGCTGGCTCGGCCTGCCGGCTGCCGAAATGGCCGAACTGAAGGAACTCGGAGTCATCTAACAAGGGCCCCGATCGCCGATCCCAAGGCCCGTGCAGCGCTCCTGCTTCGGCCGGCAGCAGCCGAATACCGCTGCGGCTGAGGCGGCTCCGCCCCCGCTCCTTGCCACGACGCCCTCTTCTGCATAGCCTCGACCAGTCGGCGGGTTGCAGGAGGGCGGGGTGAAAAGCATCACGGTCGATTACCGCAAGCGTCTCGCCGAAGAGCCCGAGAAGGGCCACAACCGCTGGCATGAAGCGATCCCCCCGGTGATCGAGGCCGCGCCCGGCGAAGAGGTCGAGATCGCGACCCGCGACGCCTTCGACGGTCAGATCACGCCGTCGACGAATGCCGAGGATTTGCGGCAGTGCGACCTCAACCTGGTCCATCCGCTGACCGGCCCGGTCTTTGTCGCCGGCGCCCAACCGGGCGACCTGCTCGAAGTCGAGATCCGCGACATGAAACCGGCGGCTTTCGCCTATACCGTCCAGGTGCCGGGCTTCGGCTTTTTGCGCGACGCCTTCCCCGACCCCTATATCGCCAAATGGACGATCAAGGACGGGTTCGCCGAGTCGGCCGAGCTGCCGGGCGTGCGCATCCCCGACGGCTCGTTTGTCGGCGTCATCGGCGTCGCGCCGTCGAAGGAATTGCGCGAGACCGTCCGGCGGCGCGAGGCCGATCTCGCCGGCCGCGGCGGCATGGCGTTGCCGCCCGAGCCGCAGGGGGCGGTGCCGGGCGCGGAACCGATCGCGTCCGAGGCATTGCGCACGATCCCGCCGCGTGAAAACGGCGGCAACATGGATATCAAGCAGCTCAGCAAAGGGGCGCGCCTCTTATTGCCGGTGCTGGTCGACGGCGCCCTGTTCTCGGTCGGCGACGCGCATTTCGCGCAGGGCGACGGCGAAGCTTGCGGCACTGCGATCGAGATATCGGGCTCGATCCTGGTGCGCTTTTCGCTGCTCAAGGGCGAGGCGGCGCGGCGCGGCATCCGCTTTCCGCGGTTCGCCCGCGACGATTACTATTTCCCGCCCGAACTGGCGGCGCCCAAGCGGTTTCTCGCCACCACCGGCATGTCGATCCGCGCCGACGGCACCAACGAGAGCGAGGACACGACATTGAGCGCGCGCAACGCCCTCTTATCGATGATCGACCTGTTGGTCGAGCGCGGCTGGAGCCGGCAACAGGCCTATGCGATCTGCAGCGTCGCCGTCGACCTCAAGCTCAGCGAACTCGTCGACGTGCCGAACATGATCGTCAGCGCCTTTCTGCCGCTCGACATCTTCGGCAAATAAAGAGCCGATAATCGCGTACCGGACGGCCGAGACGTCGGTGCCCGATCCTTAATCGTGCTGTCCCACGACGTTGTTTCGTCACCGGCACGGTGACAGGCCGCAAAACGTACCGGTACCGTACCCGTTCATTTCGCAAACGTGTAGATAATCCGGGCGACCGCTACATTGCCGTCCTTGCCGGTACTGCCGGTAAAGTCTGCGATCACCAGCTGGTTTCCGACCAATTTTAGACCGATTAGATCATCAAAACAATCTGCACGGCTGATGCACGAGCTTCCGGCCCGAGCCCGCACGCGCCACCGGGATTTCCGGCACGGGCTTGCCCTCAAACGGGGTTTACGCATAGCCTCGCACGCCGCAGCGCCGCGCCGGGCACAGACAGGGGATCGGAGAGCGCGTCATGGATTTTGCCGACAGTCCGGAACATGCGGCCTTTCGCGCCGAGTTTCGCCGCTGGCTCGAAGCCAATCTCCCGGACGACATCAAGGTCGACGACGCCGCCGACCAGCGGGTCGCCCCCGACCGCGAGATCCTCGAAAAGCGCGTCGCCTGGCAGAAAAAGATGCATGCGTCCGGCTGGGTCGGCATCTCCTGGCCCCACGAATACGGCGGCCGCGGCGCCGAGTTCATGCAGCAGGTGATCTTCGACGAGGAATATTTCCGCGCCCGCGCGCCGGTATTGCCGACCGCGAACGCCTTGAACCTGCTCGGCCCGACCCTGATCCATTGGGGGAGCGAAGCACAGAAGACAGCAGCACCTGCCGCGCATTCTGAGCGCCGACGAATTGTGGTGCCAGGGCTATTCCGAACCCGGCGCCGGCGGCGATCTGGCGAGCCTGCGAACCCGCGCCGACGACCGGGGCGACGATTTTCTGGTCAACGGCCAGAAGGTGTGGACCTCGGGCGCGCATTTCGCCGATTGGTGCTTTCTGCTGGTCCGCACCGACCCCGCGGCGCCCAAACATCACGGCATCAGCTATCTCCTTGTCGATATGAAGACGCCGGGCGTCACCGTGCGCCCGCTGGTGTTGCTGAACGGCCACCGCCACTTCAACGAGGTCTTCTTCGATGATGTCGCGGTGCCGAAGGAGAACCTGGTCGGCCCGCTCAATCACGGCTGGAAGGTCGCGATCACGACGCTGATGTTCGAGCGCAGCGGCGCCGGCGGGCGCGACCATGCGGCCCAGATCGCCCGCCTCGTCGAACTGGCCAAACAGTTCCCGAGCCGCCAGGAGCCGGCCTGGAGCGAGAGCCACATCCGCCAGCAGCTGGCCCAGCTGGCGATCGACGTCAAGGCGTTGCAGGTGACCCGGCTGCGCGGCCTGACCCGGCGGCTGCGCGGCGAGCCGCCGGGGCCGGAGGGATCGATCCTCAAATTGTTCGGCTCCGAGCTGGCGTTGCGCATCGCCGATTTCTCCTCGACGCTGCTCGGCCCCTACGCGACCGTCGACGCGCCGACCGAGGCGGTGCCGGACGCGGCGCGCTGGCACCACCGCGTGCTCGGCGCCCGGCAATACACGATCGCCGGCGGCACCAGCGAGATCCAGCGCAACATCATCGGCGAACGGGTGCTGGGGTTGCCGAAGGGCTGATCAATGGATATCGGCTTTACCGAAGAGCAGGAATTATTGCGCGAGACGGCGCGCAAATTCCTCGATGCCGAATGCGACAGCCGATTTGTGCGGGCGCGGATGGCCGAGCCGGCCGCGGTCACCGACGAGTTCTGGCGAAAGCTCGCCGAGCAGGGCTGGCTCGGCATCGTCTATTCCGAGACGGATGGCGGCAGCGGGCTGGGGCTCGTCGATCTGGTCGTGCTGATGGAGGAGATGGGCAGGCGGGTCATGCCAGGCCCGTTTTTCTCGACCGTGCTGCTCGGCGGTGCGGCGATCGCCGAGGCCGGCTCGCCGGCCCAGCGCCGCGAGTGGCTGCCGCGGATCGCCGCCGGCGACGCGAAGGCCGCGCTTGCCTGGACCGAGCCGGCCTTGCGCTGGGACGCTGCCGGCATCACCCTGCCGGCGCGCGAGGCCGGCGGCGGCTTCACCCTCGCCGGCAGCAAGCTCTTTGTCGGCGACGCCCATCTGGCCGATGTGCTGGTCGTCGCCGCGCGCACCCGCGACGGCAGCACGATGGAGGACGGCATCAGCCTGTTCCTGGTGCCGAAAGACACCCCGGGTCTCAGCATCGCTTTGCTGCCGACGATCGACGAGACACGCAAACTGTGCGAGGTCGGGTTCGACAATGCGAAGCTGCCGGCGGCGGCGCTGCTCGGCGAAAAACATGACGGCTGGGCGCCGTTGTCGCGGGTCGTCGCCCGGGCGAGCGTGGCGCTTTGCGCCGAGATGTGCGGCGGCGCCCAGCAGGTGCTCGACATGACCGTCGACTACGCCAAATTGCGGGTCGCCTTCGGCAAGCCGATCGGCAGCTATCAGGGCGTCAAGCACCAGGCGGCCGACATGCTGGTGGCGATCGAAAACGCCAAATCGCTGACCTATTACGCCGCCTGGGCGGTCGATCGGCAACTCGACGAGGCGGCGCTCGCGGTGGCGATGGCCAAGGCCGCCGCCTCCGACATGGCGCGCCGGGTCGCCGGCACCGGCATCCAGCTGCATGGCGGCATCGGCATGACCTGGGAGCACGATCTGCAGCTTTATTTCAAGCGCGCCAAAGCCTCCGAGGTCGCCTTCGGCGACGCCGCCTGGCACCGCGAGCGCGTCGCCCGGCTGATCGCCGTCTAACGGGCAGACCGCGGCGATCTCCCCGCCGAGCGCACGCGTTCGAGGCCGGCAGAGCGGATCGCGATGACCGCGGCGTTCGAAGCAGCCGGGAACCGGCATCCGGCCGGATCGCCGGTCGAGGTATTGCGCATCTTCGCCAGGCTCGGCGTCAGCTGCTTTGGCGGCCCGATCGCGCATATCGGCTATTTTCGCCAGGAGTTCGTGACCCGACGGCATTGGCTCGACGAGCAGGGCTACGCCGATCTGGTGGCGCTGTGCCAGTTCCTGCCGGGGCCGGCGAGCAGCCAGGTCGGCTTCTCGGTGGGTTTATTGCGCGCCGGTTATCTGGGCGGCCTCGCCGCCTGGACCGGGTTCACGCTGCCCTCGGCGGCAGCGCTGGTGCTGTTCGCCTACGGCGCGGCGGCATTGGCGGGGCCGATCGGCGGCGGTCTGCTGCACGGCCTCAAACTGGTCGCCGTCGCGATCGTCGCGCAAGCGGTCTGGGGCATGGCGCGCAGCCTGTGCCCCGACCGCCAGCGCGCCTCGATCGCCGCGGCGGCGGCGCTGATCGTATTGCTCGGACCGTCGGCGGTTCAGCTCGCGGCGATTGCACTGGGCGGCCTTGCAGGGCTGTGGCTCTGCCGCGCCGGCGAGCCGATGCCGGGCGGGCGTCTGCCGGTGCCGATATCCCGCCGGGCCGGGATCGCGGCGCTCGCCGCTTACCTTTTGCTGCTCGCCGGGCTGCCGTTGGCGCAGCATCTGGGCGCGCCGCAAGCCGTCGCCCTGTTCAACGCGTTCTACCGCTCGGGGGCGCTTGTCTTCGGCGGCGGACATGTGGTGCTGCCATTGTTGCGCCAGGCGGTGGTCACCCCGGGCTGGGTCGGCGACGGCAGTTTTCTCGCCGGCTACGGCGCGGCGCAGGCGGTGCCCGGGCCGCTCTTCACCTTTGCCGCCTATCTCGGGGCCGTGATCCGGCCGTCGCCGCACGGCATTGCCGGCGCGGCGCTGGCGTTGGCGGCGATTTTTCTGCCCGGTCTCTTGGTGCTGGTCGGTACGCTGCCGTTCTGGGACGGCTTACGCCGGCGCCGCGGCGCCCAGGCGGCGATGCGCGGCGTCAACGCCGCAGTCGTCGGCCTGCTCGGCGCCGCGCTTTACGACCCGATCTGGACGAGTTCGGTCAAATCCTCGGCGGATTTCGGGCTGGCGCTGATCGGCTTCGTGATGCTGACCGCGTGGCGCGCGCCGCCGCTGCTGGTCGTTGTCGTCAGCGCCGTCGGCGGCATCGTTATTGCCGGCGTCTTGTGACGCGGCCGCAGCGAACAGGCGCCGGGGCGGAACAATTTCGAGAGTGCTGGCGCCGCGGTCGGGTCCGCCGCTAGTATGGGGGCATCAGCCAATTGCGAGGGAGGACGCGATGCGGGTCCACAATCTCTACGCCGATGCCGACGGCCAGTCGCATTTTCGCGACATCGAGATAGAATGGGTCGAGCAGACCCGTTCGGGCAAACTGTCGAAGCGGCTGCCGGCCAACGGGATCATCTTTCGCGAGGTGCAGCCGGACTATGATCTCGACTGGCATCCGGCGCCGCGGCGGCAGTACATCATCAACCTCGATGCCGGCGTCCAGATCACCGCGAGCGACGGCGAAGCGCGCCGGATCGGGGCTGGCGAGGTGATCCTGGTCGAGGACACGACCGGCAAGGGGCATTTGTCGAAGGCGCTCGACGGCAAGATCCGCAACTGCATCTTCGTCCCGGTCGAATAACGGAGGGTCAAATGAAACTGGTATACTTCGACGACTACAAGCTGGGTGTGGTCAAGGGCGATCGCGTCGTCGATGTTTCGCCCATCGTGCGCGACGTTCCGCACACCGGTCCCGGCGATTTGATGAACGGGCTGATCGCCCATTTCGATCAATACAAGGGCAAGCTCGCAGACGCCGCGGCCAGCGGGCAGGGCGTGCCGTTGTCGTCGGTCAAGCTTCGCGCCCCGCTGCCAAAGCCGGACAACATCGACTGCATGGCAGTCAACTACATGGAAGACGGCACCCGCAGCGCGCCGGCGCCGATCAACGCGTTCCAAAAGACCGCGAACGCCATTTGCGGACCGGGCGACACGATGGTATTGCCCGATGCGCCGGCGACGATCTTCGAGGGCGAGGCTGAATTGGCCCTCGTGATCGGCAAAAAGGCGAGCAACGTCAAAGCCGCCGACGCGATGGATTACATCTTCGGCTATACCTGCTTTATCGACGGCTCGGCCCGCGGTCTGCCGGCCCCCGGCTTTTTCGCGATGAAGTCGCGCGACACCTTCGCCCCGATCGGGCCGTGGATCGTGACCAAGGACGAGATCTCGGACCCGCAGAAATTGCAGATCCGGCTCTCCAACAACGGCGCCTTGATGCAGAACTTCAACACCAGCGACATGGCGCACAAGATCCCGCGCTGCATCGAATGGCTGACCTCGATCCACGCGCTCGAACCCGGCGACATCGTCGCCACCGGCACCAACCACCGCGGTCTCAACCCGTTCATGGACGGCGACAGGATCGAGCTCGAGATCGAAGGCGTCGGCAAGCTCGCCTTCAACGTCAAGGACGAGCTGAAGCGCAAGTGGGAACGCCGGACTCGGCTGCAGATGCACGAGCAGGCGGCGCAAAAGACTGCCGGCGCCTATCCCGACATCACCCCGCAAGCCTCGGGCAAATACGCCGCGGCGAAATGACCAGGGACTGACGTCCAGCAACTTTTTCGTCTGCGCGCTCGTCCCATGGGCCTTCAGCCCAGGGACGAGTTGCGCGCAGCATCCACGCCGCCGACCGGATCGGGCGCGCCGAGGCGCGGATGCCCGGTTCAGGTCCTGGCAGGCGACGCTCTGCGACCCGGTAACAAGGAAAACGCCATGGCCGCCAACGGTTTTGCCTACAGCCATCGGTTCGCCAAGGACCTGCCGGCGGCTGCGCCGCGCTGGACCGGCTTTCCCAAGTACAATTTCATCGGCGGCCACAACGATCCCGAACATGTCCCGGCGGCGGCGCTCGCCCGCGCCGCCGAGACGGTGTTGCGGCGCGACGGCGCCGATCTGGCGCTCTACAACCCGCACGGACCGCAGGGCTTTCGCCCGATCCGCGAGTTTGTCGTCGCCAAAGTCGCCGCGCGCGGCATCCGATGCTCGGCCGAGGACGTGCTGATCACCGCCGGTTCCGGGCAGGGTCTCGACCTCGTCAACCGGGTACTGCTCGAACCCGGCGACACCGTCATCCTCGAAGAATTCACCTACGGCGGCGCACTGACCAAATTGCAGCGCCGCGGGGTCAAAATCGTCGGCGCGCCGCTCGACGATGACGGGCTGCGGATCGACGCGCTCGGCCGAATTCTCGACGATCTCGCGGCCAGGGGCATCGTGCCGAAATACATCTACACGATCCCGACGATCCAGAACCCGACCGGCTCGATCCTGCCGGCCGAGCGCCGCCAAGCCCTCCTCGGCCTCGCCAAAAAACACGGCGTGGCGATTTTCGAAGACGAATGCTACGCCGACCTGACCTGGGATGACGGCGCGCCGCCGGCGATCTATTCGATGGATCCCACTCAGGTGATCCATGTCGGCTCGTTCTCGAAGACATTGTCGCCGGCCTTGCGGCTCGGCTATGTCGTCGCCGATTGGGAGGTCATGGGCCGGCTCGTCGGCCTGAAGCGCGAGACCGACAGCGGCACCGGCGCGCTCGAGCAGATGGTCGTGGCCGAATATTTTTCGCAGGCTTTTGCCGAGCATGTCGGCGAACTGACCGGCGTGTTGAAAGAAAAGCTCGACACCATGGTCGAGGCCGTCGAGCGCGAATTCGGCACGGCGGTCGAGAAGATGTGGTATCCGAAGGGCGGCATATTCCTGTGGTTGAAACTGCCCGACAAGGTCGACGTGACCAAGCTGGTGGCGCCGGCCGCCAAGGAGGGGCTGGTCTTCAACCCCGGCCCCGAATGGTCGTGCAACCCGGACGAGACCAAGTCGCACATGCGGCTTTGCTTCGCATTGCCGTCGAAGGACCAGATCAAAAGCGGCGTCGCCGCTCTGGCGCGGGTCTGCTACGAGCAGACCGGCATCCCCGAGCAAAGCGCCAATATCCGCCGCGCCTAGCCGGGTGCGATGCCGACGGATGGCTCCCGTCCGATCGGCATTCGCACCACCAACCCGTTGATCGTCGGCGATGCGGCGCAATATCGTCTGCGAGCCGAGCCCGGGGATCGCCGATATTGAGCCTGGCGGTGCTGATCGGAGTGCAAGCCGCAGCGGTCTGATCTTTAGCCGGCCACGGCCCTCGCCAGATGCTTTCGAAGATCTTAGGTCTCCTGGACGTCGCATTCGCGTATTGCCGTTTCCAGCCAAGGGGCCGTCAGCGTTAAGATCGCCACTCCTGCCGGCCGCCTGCTAATCGTCATTGACTTCTGAAAGAAATAGAGCGATTATCCTTCCAATGCTCGCTATTGACTCGATGTCGCGTGAAAAACCGAAGGCGACTCTTTTGAGAGGTAACGGATTAGGAGCGCGGTGTTAATATTGGTTAACCTCCTCCGCAATCGCACCCCATTTATCGGGGGACAGATGCTCGTTGAACTTTTTGTCTTAACGTTTTTGTCAACGAGGTCGTCAGTATTATCGCTGTGACTAAGGGGGTGAGGCCAGTGATTTCCACTATGTCCGATACGCAGCGGCCGCCATCGCAACCGCGACTTACATGATTTTCTGTTTTGTGGGAGCGAGTGCATACAATGCGTTCGACAATTGCGACATGTGTTTGCCATATTGCGCGCGACGATCAGCCCCATCGCAGTATTGACGGTTGTATTGAGCGGACGCTTATTCGCGCTAAAAATATCCGATCAATTCTCACATGTCTGCTTGCCGGTTGGAGGATCTTGAGCATGGCCGCACTGTCCGGATGCCGACCACTTGCCGCACTCGCCGCGCGGAGGCTGATCCGACGATACAAATTGACAAAAAACGTCGCGATTGTGGGAATTTTCGGCATTGCTCGGAAGTTTGCCTTCTATATCGAGCCGCAAGTTTGTTGACCAGCGATCGGAGTTTCGGCTGTTGGGGCGGGTGCCGGCGATGCTCCTTGGCATTGGATGTGCAGGATGATTGACGCCCGGACCGCCGAGCCGCCGCCGGGGCGCCTTAGCAATGGCCAGATCGAGCCCACCGCGATGCACACCAACCTGACGGACGGTGCCGATCAAGCGACCGGCGCCTTTGCGCCGGAGACCTCGGCGGGGATGACCTTGCGTCGGCTGGGCGGTGCGCCTGGCCGGCAGTTTGCCGGCGACACGCGAGCGGCGTTGCTGGTTGGTTTGTTCGTCATGGACATTGCCGCGCTGATCGGCGGCGCCGTCGTCGGCAATCTGATTTGGCACGGCACGCCGCAGCTGCCGGCGCGGTATTGGGCGCAGGTTGCAATCGGCGGCGCGATCTTCTTCCCGATGATGCAGATTGCCGGGATGTATCGGTTCGCGGCTTTGTCGCACCGCTGCCGGCATCTGAGCCGCCTGACGAGCCTGTGGCTCGGGCTGATGCTGACATTGATGGCCATCATCTATCTCGGCCGGCTCGAAAGCGAGTATTCCCGGGCGTGGATCCTGCTGTGGGCGCTGAGCGGCTGGCTCGGGCTGACGGCGGCGCGAATTCTGGCGTGGCAAGCGATAAGACGGCTGCGGTCGCGCGATCGGCTGGTCGCGCAGGCTGTCGTGATCGGCTCCGGAGCGGCGGCCGAGCGATGCGCGAAACGGTTGCATCAGGATAGTCACGGCGATGTCAGGGTGATCGGCGTCTTCGAGCCGAGCCGAACCGGTTTCCGGGAAATCGCGCAATTGCGCGCTCAGCATCGGATCGACGAGATCGTCGTGGCGCTGCCGTGCAGCGAGCTTGTGGAATTGGCCTCGCCGTTTGCCGCCGGCCCTCACGTCGTCGACGTAAAGGTCGGCCTCGATCTCACCGCCGCATCGACAGGAGCCGGTTATCCGCCGTTTCTTGTGGTCCCGGTCGGACAACGCCCGCTGGCCGGCGTGCCGGCAATCGTCAAACGGATCTTCGACATCTGCGTCAGCGTCATGCTGCTTGGCTTCGCGCTGCCGATGATGGGGCTGATCGCGGTGCTCGTCAAACTCGACAGTCCGGGGCCGGTATTGTTCAAACAGCAGCGGTTCGGGCTCAACAAGCGGCCTTTCGACCTGTACAAGTTCCGCTCCATGCGGTGCGAGGCGGGTGCCGACCCCGTTGTGCCGCAAGCGCGGCGCAACGACCCGCGGGTAACCCGGGTCGGCCGTTTTCTGCGGCGCGCCAGCCTCGACGAACTGCCGCAACTCATCAACGTGCTCAAGGGCGACATGTCGCTGGTCGGCCCCCGGCCCCATGCCAGCCGGCACGATGAGAAGTTTGCCGTGCTGATCGACAACTATCTGGCGCGCCACCGGGTCATGCCCGGCATCACCGGCTGGGCGCAGGTGCATGGTTTGCGCGGCGAAACCGATACCCTGGAAAAGATGGAGCGGCGGGTCGAATATGACCTCTATTATATAGAACACTGGTCGCTGCTGTTGGATTTGCGGATTCTCGCCAGGACTTTGGGGGTGGTTCTGGCTCAGCGGAACGCCTATTGATGAGCGAGGTCCTCGATTTGATTGCGGTGTTTGCGGATCGGCGGGGTTGCGAATGGCGCATGAGGTAGGCGGGTTGATCGAACGCGCCGGCGACCAGTTGCGCCGGCGGGTAGCGCCGCGGGATAAAACCCATCCCGAAGGCGGTCCTCTCGCCCTGTCGCAGGGCGGGTCGTATCCCGGGATGAGCGGGCAGGCGCCCCTCTCGTCCTTTGCCCTCCCGACAAACCCCTATCGCGATCTGCTGCGGGCGTTGCGCCGCCACTGGCTGCTGGCCGCAACGGTCGGCGCGGTCGTCTTTGCCGGCGTGATCGGCGCCCTTTTGATGATGACCCCGCAGTATAAAGCGGGCGCCGAGGTCATGATCCAGCCGAGAAGGACCGAGGCTACCAAAATAAGTCCGGTTATGTCTAGTTTGCCCGCCGCCTTGGATACCGTCACCAGCGAGCTCAATGTAATAAAATCCCCCGACCTCGTCCTGCAGTTGGTCAAGAAGCTTCATCTCGACGCCAGGGACGAGTTCGACCCGAATGTGCCGCCGCTTTGGAAGCAAGCCATGGACGGCGTGTTCCAAGGCGTCAAATCCTGGCTGCCGTCAACGATTGCCGAGCCGCTGTCGGTCTGGCTGGCTTCGCCGCCGCTGCAAGGTCAGGCCCGCATCGATGCGGTCGTCGCTCTGGTCACCGGGCGTCTCGACGCCAGCGCCAGCTCGTACGTCATAAACATCAGTTTCTCGTCAAAAGATCGCGAGTTGCCGAACGTCGTCGTCAACACTCTTGCGGATCTTTATATAAAAAACCAGTTCGACATGAAGCGCCGAGCCTCGGCGGAGGTCAACGGCTGGCTGAGCGGCGATCTTGCCAAGCTCAGAGAGAACGTCGATGCCGCGGCGCGGCGCGGCGCCGAATATCGGGCGGCGAACGGCCTGATCGAAGGTCGCGACTCCTCGCTGATCCGACAGCAGATCTCGGAGGTGGATACCGCGCTGACGGCCGCCAGGGACCAGCGCATGTCGCTCGCCGCCAAGCTCGGCAACATGACCGCGCCAAGTTCCAACACCCTGGTTCTGTCGTCGCCGATTATTCAGGAGCTTCGGCGGCAGCAATCGACCCTGGCGACCGAAGAAACCGCATTGAACTATAATCTCGGCGACAGAAACCCGCACTTGCAGTCAAAAAATGCCCAGATGGCCAATATCGAGCGGCGCATCGCCAGCGAAACGCGGAAAATCGTCGATAGTCTGCACAGCGATTACAATAGTGCCGTAATGCACGAAAATTCCTTGCAGAACCAGCTCGGGCAGCTGAAGCAGGAGTTTGCCCGCGCTCAGCTCGCCGAGGTTACGCTCAAGCAGCTCGATGAGCAGGAGAAGGCGGCCCGTACCCTTTACAACGCGTATCTCGAACGCTCCAACGAGACCGAGCAGGCGAACTTTGAACTTCCGGACGCCGTGGTCATCTCTCATGCGGCCGCGCCGCTGGCCCCGTTCAGCCCCAAGAAGAAGGTGATCTTGTCGCTCGGCTTTATTGTCGCCGCGATCAGCGGATTTCTCGCCGCGCTCGCCGTCGAGAAATCGGACAGAAGTTTTCGTAACCAGGCGCAATTGGAAAGAGCGCTCGGCCTGCCGGTGCTCGGCATCCTGCCGGAATTTACGCGAAACGAGGACAACCGCACGCCGGACCTGCTGTCGATCGTCGGTTCGGCAATGACCGACATCTATATGCGCCTGAATCTCGACGCCATGCGATGCATATTGGCGGTGTCGGCGCTTCCCCGCGAGGGGAAGACGACGGCGGCGTTGATGCTCGCCCGCATCGCGGCAATCAATGGAAAGCGGGTGCTGGTCGTCGACGGCGACCTGCGGCGCTCGGGATTGCGGGCGCGGCTGCACCTGCCTGCCGTGGGCCTCTCCGAACTCCTGGCCGGCAAGACCGGCCTTGCCGAAGCGATCGTTACCGACGCGCAATCGGTGGACATCATCACCTGCGGCGGCGCCACCGACAATCCGACGGCGCTCCTCGCTTCGGGCGCAATGCGCGATTTCCTTTCCACGATGCGCCGGTCCTACGATCTGGTGATCGTCGATTCACCGGCAATCATGGCCGGGCACGACGCCGTGATTCTCAGCCGGCTCGTCGACCAGACCCTGCTGCTCGTGCGCTGGGCGCGCACCCCCCGCACGGTGGCCGGCGTCGCCCTGCGCCGGTTGGCCGAGGGGGGTGCGCGCGGGCTCGCCGCCATTCTTTCGCGTACCGACCTCAGAAACATGGGCCGCTACAGCGATACCGATGCGCTCAGCTACAGCCGCGCCATGCGCCGCTATTACCCGGTCCCGCGATGAGCCCAGAAACCGCCCGGCCCCGTCCTCACCGCGCCCCGGCCCTCCGGTTACGCCCCGACCTTTGTTTCGGTCGAGCGCTTCGCCCCCGCCGCCCCGCGTTCCCATGAGCCCCGGGTCTCGACAGGACCTAGTGGTGCAAACCAGACGCTTGCCCCCGGGCAGGTCCGCGTCGAGATTGCTTCGCTTCGCTCGCAATGACAGCGTAAGTGCTTGTCATTGCGAGGAGTACAGCGACGAAGCAATCTCGGTCAAGGTACGCACCGGAGGGAATCATAGATCTGGTTCATACCACTAGAATGCGGCCGAATGTATTCGGGATAGACTTTGATCCCATCGATCGAAGTACTCTGATCAACACGCTGCTGCGGCGCATACAGGAGGGCAGGCCAGGTTACGTCGTAACGGCGCATCTTCTCCACGTGCTTTGCCGTCGTAACGACGCCCAATTACGGCTCGCCCTCATGGACTCGGCGGCGCTGGTGGTGCCCGATGGTCAACCCATCCTCTGGATGGCGCGGTTGCGCGGCATCAAAATGCCGCTCGTCACCGGCTCCGATCTGATGCTGCCCTTGTGCCGCGCCGCAGCGCGAGAGGGGCGGTCGATATTTTTATTTGGCACGACGTTTGAAACATTATCCGAATGCGGTAGAAGGCTCAGTGCGTCGATCCCCGGCCTCCGTATCGCCGGCATTTATTCGCCTCCTTTCGGTTTCGAACGGGATGCTGAGGAATGTGCGCTCGCCGCCTGTGTTATTCGAGCAGCGGCGCCAGACATCGTATTGGTCGCGCTTGGCGTACCGAAGCAGGAAATCTGGGCGCAACAGTACGCGAAGACACTGAATATCCAGGCCATCTGCCTTGGCGCGTCGCTGGATTTCGTGGCTGGCTCACAACGACGTGCGCCACCGATATTTCGTCGGATCGGTTGCGAATGGCTTTGGCGGATGCTCGCCGAGCCCCGCCGCCTGGGCATTCGCTATTTGACAATCTTGTGTTGGCTGCCGTTTATGGTGGCCAGCGATTTGGCGGCTGCGACGCGGCGACTATGGACGAAATCGGCTTAATCAACAGTCGACGCGCATGGGCCGCCGGCGGTTTGGTGATCGCCGCCGCCACGTTCAACATGGGGCTCTGCTTTCTCAACACCTACGGGCTGCAGATCAGCAAAACTAACGTGATCACCAGTGAAGTGGTGATTTACATCGTTGCTGCACTGATGATATTCCGCACCATCTCGCTTGCCGCCTGTGTATTTGCCGCCGTTTTTCTGGCGTATATTGCTGCTATCTGGCTGGTAAGCGGCTCCGTAGAGAGCAAAGTCGTACGTGATTTGTTTATTATTCCATTCCTTTTCATTTTATGCGGGACTGCCTCTGCCGGCCCGCGTGAAGCGGATCGACTGGTCTACCTCCTGATCTTGCTCGTGTTCGCCGTTGCGATCTGGGAATGGTTCTGGCTCGACCAGTTCCTGAAGTCGTTCGACATTATCAAATACTATATAGCGAGAGGATCTATAACAAAATCGCAAATATTCTCAAATATCGATGTCGCCCTGAACGGTGTCCGCAGCAATGCGGAGGGTCGAAGCCTGTTTCCTGCGCTCGGCCCGCATCGCGTGTCTTCAATTTTCCTGGAGCCGACATCGGTCGGATATTTCTCGGTAATAACGTTTTCTTGGTTGCTCGTTCGGTTTTGGGGCGCACCGCTGAAAAATCTGACGTACATGGCCCTGGTTTTCGTACTCATTACATTTTCGGATAGTCGTGCCGGAGCGACTATGTGCATCGCCCTGGTGATCGTTCGAATGTTGCCTCCGACACCCGCCGTGATATTGTGGCTGTTGCCGTTTGGTGTGCTCGCGGGCATCGCTGGTCTTGGTGCGCAATCCCCACACTTACACGCGGCCGGCTTAACTTTTAGCCAGCGATTGGCTTGGTCCGGGCAATTGGTCGCAGGTTTCGATTTCAGTCAGTGGTTTGGCATCGGTCAGCGCACGGAGAAGGGATGGGTGGACACCGACGATTCCGGGTTTGCGTACCTGATTTACGCGATTGGGATTGTCGGCATGGTTTTTCTGTGGACCGCGTTCTGCTTTGCCCGCGATCGGACGTTGGATGCCGGGCGATATCGGACGTTGCTCGGGATCTATCTGGCTTTGACGCTTTCCGTGTCACCGGGGGTGTTTTCGATTAAGACGGCCGCCCTTGCATGGTTCCTGCTCGGTGCGGCCCAGAACCTCGAAAGCAGGCGCGTCCCGCTGGGCCTGCTGCGGGGGGCCGGCGCCGGGTTACCGCTTTCGACCGGTCTGGCGCGGAGCGGCCCGTCCCGCTGGCGCGATGAGCCGGATTTTCCCTAAATGGCCCGCGCACGGCGTTGATCGGCACGTCGTCCGTCGCACCCCTCCCGGAAGAGCATGGGGTGCGATGGATGCGGATGCGACGTCAGCTGCTCCCCGCACCAAGGCGCCACAAGAAGAATTTTGATGTCCAACAGGCAATCAACGCCCGATCAACCGCTTGCGCTGTGTGCGTCGCAGACAGCGCGAGAATTCTCAGGAGACCGCAAAAAAATGAGCCTTTTAACAGGTTTGCCTTGGACCGGGGCGCCGAGTTTGGCCCTCGGATCTACTCTGCGACGACGGCGCTTCAAGTTGTTTCTAAGGTTGATAGATAAAGTACTTCTGCGACGGGGGAAATGCCGTATTCTCGACATCGGCGGAGAGCCATGGTATTGGCAAAACGTTTCGGCAATGCTCGGTGACCGCCCTGTGTACATAACATTGTTAAATCTTACTCAGTACCACACGGACGACGCACGCCTTGCTTCGCTTGTCGGAGACGCCAGAGATCTTGGCTCGCTGGAGGATGAGCGCTTTGATTTGATACACTCGAACTCGGTAATTGAGCATGTTGGCTTGTGGGAAGACATGCAGGCGATGGCGAATGAAATCCGGCGGATCGCGTCCGGTTATTTCGTGCAATCGCCATATTTTTGGTTTCCGTTTGAGCCTCATTGTATGAGGCTGTTTTTTCACTGGTTGCCTGAGCCGATGCGGGTATCGATGCAGATGCGTCATTCAAGAGGACATTGGGATCGGGCCACCGACATCGCGACGGCGATACGAACAATCAAGAGCGCCGTTTTGCTGGACGTTCCGATGTTTTCGGCCCTATTTCCAGACGCGGCGATCCATCGAGAGCGCGTTTGCGGCTTGACGAAATCACTGATCGCAGTGCGCTCCCCGAAAGACTGAGCCCGTCCTGGAGCTTGCCGCCGCCGACGACCCCGCCTCGCGCGAGCGATCCCCGGGCATGGCTGCCGGGTCTGGCCGTCGCTCCGGTACCCGGCACCGCCGGCGAGGCGGCCAATCGCCCTTCGCTTCCTCGTCACGCAAAGACCCGCTTGGCGTGAGCGCCTAACACGCCACCTTCAAACCGTTCGCCCAGAGGTATCGGAAGACGGCCCTCCTTTCGCGGGACGCAGCGCAACGGCAGCGACCAGAGCGGCCAGCGCCAGAACGACCAAGGGTCCGATCGGCAGGTGCCATCGCTCGGCCACGGCGCGCGGATTGAGCGTCAGCACGAACAGGCCGGCCAGCATGAACCTTTCCCAATCCGAAAGCCTGTATCTGCCTCTGGCGCGCAGCAGCCACATGCCGGCGATCGCGGCCATCATCAGGTCGTAGACGATGGCGAGCGGCACGCCGACGAGCGTTGCCGCGGCAAGCGTCGCGGCTCTGATCGGCAGAGGAAGGCGTCGCCGCCAGACGATCGCCACCAGCGCTGCCGCCGCCAGGGTTGCAATTGCCTGCACCAAATAGGCGATCGCGGGTTTGCCGCCGATCAGCAGCACGCCGCCGAATGGGGTCACAAAGCCGCCAAAGGCGACCTGCCCGGATTGGTAGACGGCGTCGGCGCCGGCAGCTGCGGTCAGGAAAGCCTGCCATGTCTGCCGGCCGAAGGCGAGCAGCGACAACAGCGCGACGCCGGTCGCCGAGGCAAAGGCGGCAATGAAGGCGCGCCAGTGTCGTCCGGCAACCAGCGCTGCCGGGACCAGCAGGGCGAAGTGCGGCTTGTAGCAAAGCGCTCCGAACAGCAGACCGCCGGCCACCGGCCGACGATCGACGAGGAGCGTCGCCGCACCGAACAGCGCCGCGGTCAGAAATGCGTTCTGCCCCAGGCCGATGGTCCAGAACACCGGTGGAAACGCAAGGATCGGCAGCAGACCGGCCCAGCCGGGCTCGCCCAGAATCCGGCGCGCGACCAGCAGATAAAAGGCGAGGGTCGCCGCCTCGAACACCACGAAAGCCGCCAGATACGGCAGACGGGCGAGGCCGGCGCAAAGCAGCAGGTACGGCGGCGGGTAATAAAAGAAATTGTAGTCGATGCCCGCTGCGGTCGCCAGCTGCTCGGCGGCGTAGTGGGCGTGCCGGTCGTAGGCAAGCTGCGGGGTCCCGGCATCCGCGAGCCGGCCGGCGGCGTAAAAGCTGACGAAATCGGTGGTGGTCGGTTTGTCGAGCCGGACGAACAGGCCGTAGGTACCCGCCGTCACCAAGATGAACAGGGCGATCTCAACTGCCAGCAGGATCCCGCAATAGACATGGACTCGGCGGTCGAGCAGCCGATCCGGGGGATGCGACGGGTACCATCCCGCGAGCGTCATAGTCATCCATGTTCGTCTGGGGGAATTCGCAAGCAAAGCGCTGAATCAGGCGCCGCGGACAAACCGATCTCGGCACGGCCTGGGCGGCCTCGATCCAAGGCCATAGACCGGAGGCCGGTCACATGGCCGTGAAGATTGCCTCAAACTCTCAGAGGCCCGCGCCGACCGAGCCGAACATGCTGCTGACGCTGGCCCCGATGCCTTGGATCAGGGTAACCGCGGCGATTGCGACGAACCCGGCGATCAGGGCGTATTCGATGGCCGTCACGCCCGACCTGTCGCTGAAAGCTGATGTCAATAGCGGGAGCATCCGAACTTCCGATCGAAATGTCTCCACCCGGGGCGTGCCGCGGTCGGCGATCGGGTCGCGCGGGCCGGGCCTGTCTTTCTTATTGCGGCTACGGCGCGCGCCCGGACGGTCGGCGCTCGATGTCGTCTTGACGATCATCGAGCATCGACCGAGGGATCGCTCTGTTTCGAGTTCTGCGGCTAGATGCTGGTGGAAATTGTGCCGAAGAGCGTCGAAAGCTGACCGCCGAGCGCCGAGACGGCGCCGATGATCGCGACCGCGATCAGCGCGGCAATCATTCCATATTCGATCGCGGTGACGCCGGATTGGTCGTTGACGAGTTTCGTAAAAATCGCACGCATTGGGATCCTCCAAGGTTTAATCGCCCGCAGGCTGCGATAAAAATCTTAATAAAACCTAAAGATCAGGTTTTGTCCGCTTTGAGAAATGATCGAATCCCAACAATATATAAGAAATCGTGTAGTCCTCCATCGTGCTACTTTACAGCCGTCTGTTCGTCCAGGACGACAATGATCGCGTTGCCGTAACGGTCGAGCTTGCTGCGGCCGATGCCGGGGATATCGGCGAGGGCGGCCAGCGTTCGCGGCCGGCAACGCGCGACCTCGATCAGGGTCGCGTCGTGAAAAATCACATAGGGCGGCAGCTGTTGACGGCGCGCCTCGGCCAGTCGCCAGCCGCGCAGTGCCTCCCACACCGCCGTTGCCGCCGGATCGAGGGCGTCGGCCGCCGCGGCCGGTCTGCGGGCGGCCGACGGCTGCCCGCGGCCCTGGTCGCGCGTATCGAGGCGAAAGCGGACGGTCCCGTTGCCGCGCAGGATCGCCGCCGCCGCCGGGGTCAGCGCCAGACCGCCGTGTCCGGCGACATCAGCCGCGGCCAAACCCTGCGCCACCAACTGGCGGAAAACCGAAAGCCAGCCCCGCCGGTCGAGTTCGGCGCCGACGCCGAAAGTCTTTAGCCGGTTATGCCCGAGCTGCTTGATGCGGTCGCTCTCGACCCCGAGCAGGAGGTCGACCAGATGATGAGCGCCAAAGCGCTGCCCGCTGCGATAGATTGCAGAGAGCGCCTTTTGCGCAGCAATCGTGCCGTCCCAACTCGGCACCGGTGTGCGGCAATTGTCGCAATTGCCGCAGGGCGGGTGGTCATGCTCGCCGAAATAGCCGAGCAGGACCTGCCGGCGGCAGGCTATCGTCTCGCAATAACCGATCAGCGCGTCGGTCTTTTGCCGCTCGATCTGTCGCTGGCGCTCGCTCGCCTCGCCGGTTTCGATCAGGCGGCGCAGGTTCATGATATCGGCCATGCCGTAGCTCATCCACGCATCGGCCGGCAATCCGTCGCGGCCGGCGCGGCCGGTCTCCTGGTAATAGGCTTCGAGGTTCTTCGGCGCGTCGAGATGGGCGACGAAGCGCACATTGGGCTTGTCGATCCCCATGCCGAAGGCGACCGTCGCGGCGATCACCACTCCCTCCTCGCGCAGAAATCGCTCCTGATTGCGCTCCCGGGTCGCGCCGTCGAGACCGGCGTGATAGGGCAAGGCGTCACGGCCGTGTTGCGCCAGCCACCGCGCGGTTTCCTCGGTCGCTTTGCGGGTAAAGCAATAAACGATGCCGGCGTCGTCCGGATGCTCCGCCGCTAAAAACCGTCGGAGTTGTTCCAGCGGATTGCGTTTCGGGACGATCCGGTAGAAGAGGTTCGGGCGGTCGTAGCCGGCAGCGAACACCGGCGCCTCGCCGAGGCTGAGCTGGGCGATGATGTCGCACCGTGTCGGCGTGTCCGCAGTTGCCGTCAGCGCCATCAAAGGCACCTCGGGAAACCGCTGCTTCAGCACCGAAAGCTGCTGATATTCGGGGCGAAAATCGTGTCCCCATTGCGAGATGCAGTGGGCCTCGTCGATCGCGAACAGCGCGATGCGGGAATGCTCGAGCAATTCGAGGCAGCGCGGCGTCAGCAATCGCTCCGGCGCCACATAAAGCAGATCGAGGGCGCCGGCGCCGACCTCCCGTTCGACCGCGGCGGCCTCGGCCGCCGACAGACGCGAGTTCAACGCTGCGGCGCGCACCCCGGCCTGACGCAGCGTGTCGACCTGGTCCTTCATCAGCGCGATCAGGGGCGACACGACGACGCCGAGGCCGGGACGCAGCAAGGCGGGCAGCTGATAGCACAGCGATTTGCCGCCGCCGGTCGGCATCAGGACGACCGCATCGCCGCCGCCGATCACCTGCTCGATGACGGCAAGCTGCTGGCCGCGGAAGCTGGACAGCCCAAAGACCGCGCGCAAGATGCCCAGCGGCGTACGCTCGACGCCGCCGAAACCGTCCGGCAGCGTGCGCTCTGGTCCGGCCCTGTCGTCACTCCGCGAGCGCGGCACGCGATCCTCCCCGCCGCTCTGCCGCAGCCGTGGCGGATGCGCGGCGCTCTGGCCTGTGATATCCTGTCGGAGCGCCGCTGGGTTGAGGGCAAGGTACTGCCGACAAAGCCGATTTCGGAGATCCTGCTGCGCCTCCAACGGCGCGGCGTGCCGCGAGCGAGGTGACGTGGTGAATTTCCGGGCGGCTTGGCCTGCCGTCGAGCGGCATCGGCTGCGAATTGCCGCAGCGCTCGCGCTGGTTGCCTGCGGCATCGGTTTCGGCCCCGCACGCGGTCTGGCGGATCCGTCGGGCGGGGTCGCGGCGCTCGGCACTCGAGGCGCCGGCGACGATGGCGAGCTCGGCGCGCGCCTCTACGGCAACGGCCGGTTGATGGTGGCCGGCGAGCGAATGCACGGCAAATTGCTGCGCCGGTTTTATGCGGGTCATGGATATCGCATGGTGTGGGGGCGGTATCCCGACGCAGCCGCGGCCCTGACGCACGCCGTCCTCGATGCGCGCAGCCAGGCTCTCGATCCCGGCCTCTATCACAGCTACGCATTGTCGGGCGGGGTTGCCGCGTTGTCCCCGGTCGAGCGCGATCTGCTGCTGACCGACGCCGTCCTGACCTACGCCGACGCGCTTGCGCGAGGGGCGATGCCGGTCGAGGATCGCGCCGATGATCAAGACCTGACGCCGGGACCGGTCGATGTCGTCGCCGTACTCGACGCCGCGATCACCGCTCCCGATCCGGCAAAGACGGTCGAGGCGCTGGCGCCGTCCTCCGACGATTACCAGGCGATGCGCCAAGCTTACGCCGGGTACCGAGCGATCGCCGAGGGAGACGGCGGTTTTGGCCGTCGGGAGCGTGGACGCGGGCCGCGCGACAGCCCGGCGACAGCGCAGCGCCGGATGCGCGAGCTCGCGGTCAATCTCGAGCGCCAGCGTTGGCTGCCCCGCGAGATTCCAGCCGATCGCCTCGTCGTCGACACCGCCGCCGAGATGCTTCAGTTGTTCCGTCGCAACCAGCCGGTCTTCACCACCCGTATCGTCGTCGGCGAACTCGACAAGCAGACGCCCGAGCTGCAATCCGAGGTCACCGGCATCCTGTTCAATCCACCCTGGAACATCCCGCGCTCGATATTCGACAAGGAGATCGAGCCCAGGCTGGCGCAGGACCGCCATTATCTCGAAGAGCATCACATGCGCTACCGCGGCCCGCGCGCGGTGCAGCAGCAGGCGGGGCCCTTCAGCGCGCTTGGGCGCCTCAAATTCGAGATGACCGACCGCTATGACGTCTACCTTCACGATACCCCTGAGCGCTGGCGGTTTGGGGCCGCCAGCCGCATGATGAGCCATGGTTGCGTGCGCGTCGAGAACCCGCGGGCATTGGCGGCGCTGCTGCTCGGCGAGAGCCTGCAGGCGATCGACCAGGCAATCGACACCGATCGCACGCATCGGCAACTACTGCCGAAACCGCTGCCCGTTTTCATCGTCTATCGGACCGCCTTTGTCGAGCCGGGTGGATCGATCGGATTCCGCGCCGATCCCTATCGACGCGACGACCGGATCTGGCAGTATCTGATTCGCTCGCACCAGCCGCCGATGGCGCAGGACGCCATGTTTTCCCAGCGTAAAGGGTGATACGCCAGTAGAAGAATTCTACTAATGCTGCAAAAATAGCCTGATATACCCTTGATTTGTGCCGGTTTCGCTCCGGCCCGCTTGTTTGAGCCTATTTCGGATGTTAAGCCTTCCCCGGGGGAATCTGGGGGAGAAGCCATTGACTGCGTCTTCATTATTGAGCCGCCGCCGACTTCTGGGCGCCGCGGTTGCCGCTTCGGCTGTGGGTTTTGTCAGGCCGGCGCCGGCCGTCTCGTTCGCGCCGCGATCGGTATCGCTCTACAACGTCCACACCGGCGAGTGGCTGCGCACGGTCTATTGGGCCGATGGCCACTACATCCGCGAGGCGGTTCGGGACATCAACTGGATCTTGCGCGACCATGATTTGAATGAGATCCGGCCGATGAACGCCGGCGTTCTCGACGTACTCGGGATGCTGCGCGAGCGGCTCGAAACGCCGGACCCGTTCCAGGTCGTGTGCGGCTATCGCTCGCCGACCACCAATCGCCGGCTCTACCTGGAGGGGGTCGGCGTCGCCAAGCACAGCTATCACATCAAGGGGATGGCGGTCGATCTGCGGAGCGAGCAGCGCAGCCTGAGCCAGGTTCGCGATGCGGCGTTGAGCCTCGGCTGCGGCGGCGTCGGCTATTACCCGCGTTCGGGCTTCGTCCATGTCGATTGCGGACCGGTCCGCCAGTGGCTGGGGCCGGTTCGAAGCTGAGGCCGCAGCCCCGCCCCGTCCGCTGAGATAGCCTCGCTGCGCGACGCGGGTCAGCTCCTTTAGTTCGTCGGCGGCACCGCCGAGACGAGTCCGTGCCGAGATCGGCGGTCCCGTCCATGCGGAGCGGCCCCGCTTGGAAGCACGCGGGCTGTTCTCTGGGCTCTTGGCCGCCAAACCCGTCGCTTCAAGCGGCGGGCTGTGTCTCGAACCACTCGTCGCCCTCGGGCAGCGCGATCCAGGGCTGTTTGCTGCGAGTCCAGAAATGCATCGTCGGTCGCAGCCATGACGTATCGTCGAGGGTGCCCGCCCTGACGCGGAATAGGCCATCCGGCCCCGGCGCGCTGCAAACCCAAGAGCCGCACTCCGGGCAGACCAAGCGGGTCACCGCGCGCCCGCTATCGGCGGTACGCTCAATCGCTCGCGGCTTGACCCCCATGAGTTGGAAGGCCCTGTCGGCTACCACGATCGCCATCGAAAACGCGCTGCCAGTCAAGTGCTGGCAATCGACACAGTGACATGTGTATGCCAACCGCGGATTTTCGGTGATCTCGTAGCGGATCATGCCGCACTGACAGCCGCCGGTCTGTGGGAGCTTCATTTTACAACTTCCCATCGGGGCTTTCGGGAAAACAGCGGCCTGGGATTTGTCAGTCTGGTCCGCTTCAACTCTTCCTCAAACCTCTCGGTGTTCGCACCACCCCGCGGCGTCGCGGCCGGAAGATTAAGGATGCGGCCCCCATGGCGCCGCCTGGAGCAATTTCGCCTCCTGGGTCATCACCAACGGACGGAACTTCGAGGCAAAGCCTTCGACGAAATCTTTGTTTGCGAACACCGCGGCCCAATGCGTCCGGCGGTCGGCGTCGTCCTCGAATTTCCACAGATGGACAAGCTGGTTTATCGTGCCGGTGTCGGCCTGGAAATAGCCCACGAGCTTTTTATCGTGACCGCCCTTGCGGAGTGCCGGGAAACCGATCTCCTGATAGAGCTTCACCGCCTCTGCCATCGCGCCGACGCGCAGCGTGTAGGTTCTCAGTTCGTAGAGGGCCATCCGACGTTTCCTTCTTCGGTTGGTATATCAGCTTCAGCGACCGACAAACGCCGCCCACACGCCCTCGGGGCGCCAAATCTGTTCCATATCGGCGCGCAACTGGGCCTCGTCCATACCAAGCACATCGCGACGATAACGATAGAAAAAGGCTGAAACTCTGTAATTCGCGATGCAATGGACATGCACCGGGACATCTTTCAACCGTGCCATCTCGGCGCAGAATTTGTCGAAGTCGGCGTCGGTCGGGTTCTGAAAATCAACCGGGATGTGGATATACGCCATGCCGAGACTGCTGACGCTTGCCGCCTCGTCGGGCAGGGCTTTCTCGTGGGTGTGAAGCCCCAGATTGACGATGTGGCGGACGCCCAAAGCGTGGATATCGGCCAGTTGCCGTTCGGTCGGCTGACCGGATGTCGTTATCCGATCATCGAGCCGCCGCCAGTTGTAGATCGCTTCCGGGTCGGCCATGAAACCCTCGCCGCCTGAATGCCGGTGTTCACTCGTCCGATTTCGGCTTTGGAGTACCGCGGCGGGGAACTCTGCCGATGGGACCGGACAGTTTCCCGCGGATGTCGTAGCCGCGCCGCTCGAGCGCCCCGAGGGCTTTCGATGCGGCCTTCCCGGACAGGCGAGCCAGTTTTTCGAGTTTAGTCTCGTCCATGCCCTGCCAAGTCCTTCATCCTGACGCCACCGAAACTCATCGACTGCTCAGTCTGCGCCCGCGGAGGAAGCCGATCAACGCCGCATTTCCTCGCTGAAACGGCCCCCGACGCGCGCTGCGCCGATTATACCAAACCTCGCTGCGCAGCTCCTTCCAACGTCGGCTAAAGTCGGATTAATAGTGCACGATCCGTGTGAGGAGACTCACACTCGGATGATACCGCGACAGCCATTATTGTTGATTGACGCGATCGGCTCGAGCGTTAAGCCAGGGAGGAAGCGCAAAATGACCAAAAACCGTTGGTGGTCGCAGGTGATCGGGGGTCCCGCCATGCTGGCAGCCTCGCTGGCCTGCGTGTTGTCGGCCCTCCTCTCTGCCGGGCCGGCGCGCGCCGCGAACGACACGGTCGTCTATGCCTTCAATGGTCCGGACGGAGGCAATCCGGAAGCCGGACTTGTCAATATCGCCGGCACGCTCTACGGCACCACCTTCTTCGGCGGCACCGGTTTCGGCACCGTGTTCAAGGTTTCGCCGGCCGGCGTCGAATCGGTCCTCTATTCCTTCGCCGGCGGCACCGACGGCGCCAACCCCGAGGCTGGCCTGATCAATGTCGGCGGTGCGCTCTACGGCACCACAACCTATGGCGGATCTGCCGGACTTGGCACGGTCTTCAAGGTGACTCAGGCAGGGGTGGAAAAGGTCATCTACTCGTTCGCGGGCGGCAATGACGGCATGCACCCGGCCGGCGGCCTCCGGCCCGTCGGCGGCGCGCTCTACGGCACCACCTTTTCCGGCGGGGAATTCGCCGCGGGAACGGTGTTCAGCGTGACTCCCGCCGGATCTGAAGCTGTAATCTACCCATTCACGGGCGGCGCTGATGGACTGGGTCCCGCTTCCGGGCTGACCCTGGTCGGCGGTACGCTGTACGGCACCACCAAAAATGGCGGTACCTTCAACGAAGGCACGGTCTTTTCCGTGACCACCTCCGGCTCCGAGTCGGTACTGCATTCCTTCTCGGCCGGCGCCGACGGCTATCTCCCGAGCGGCGACCTGATCTATGTCGGCGGGACCTTCTACGGCACGACACAGGCCGGCGGACACGGCAGAGGCTGCAAATTCGGCTGCGGCACCGTATTCGCCGTGACCAAAGCGGGGGTGGAATCGGTATTGCACGCATTCAACAAGAACGAAGGTGTTTCACCCCAAGCCGGCCTGATCTTTCTAAACGGTACGCTCTACGGGACTGCGACCAGCGGCGGCAAACCGCTGTGCACCGGCGGCTGCGGCACCGTCTTCGGCGTCACGCTCGCGGGCGTCACGACGGTCCTGCACGCCTTCACCGGCGGCTTCGACGGCTATTTTCCTGATGCCGGCCTGTTCAAACTCGGAACTAGACTTTACGGGACGACATACTCCGGCGGCGGCGGAACCGGATGCGGCGAAGGAGGCTGCGGCATCGTCTTCTCGGTCAAGCCCTGACCTGACCGCGGAACAGACTGGGTTGTAGACGACAATCGAACGCGGAAAGGGCGCTGGTGCCTGCGCCCGCCGCGCCATCCGTCTCGGATATGCCCTGGCTGCTTCGGGAAACCTCTTCCAGCCTGTTGATTTGTTTGGTGCGGACGGCGGGACTCGAACCCGCACTCCCGGGCGGGAAGCAGATTTTAAGTCTGCTGCGTCTACCGTTTCGCCACGTCCGCCCGAGGAGGCCACGCTCACCCTTCGCTGAGGCCGTCTTGCGGCTCGCCGCCCAAGGCGCGGATCAGCTCCTTCAGTTCTTCGGTGGCGGCGCCCAGACGGGTCCGGTCGGTACCGCGCAGCACCAACGTCACGCCGAAATCGCCGCGCCGGAAATAGGGGTAGGAGCCGATTTCGACATCGGCGTAGCGCGCCTGCAGCGCCCCGAGGTCCCGCGCCAGAACACCTTCGCCGAGGCGGCAGCTGACGCTGCGGCTCAGCACCATGTCGCCGCCTTCGAGGCGGTGCTTCAGCTGGGCGAAGATGCCCTGCATGATCCGCGGCACCCCCGGCAGCACATAGACGTTGCCGATCCGGAACCCCGGTGCCTGCGAGATCGGGTTCGGCAGCAACGTCGCTCCTTCGGGCGCCATCGCCATGCGCAGCCGCGCCTCGTTCAGGTGACCGGCCGGATAATGAGCTTCGAGCAGCCGCTTGGCGTCGGGATGCAGAACCAGCGGGACCCCGAAGGCGTCGGCGATGCATTGTGCGGTGATGTCGTCATGAGTTGGTCCGATGCCGCCGGTGGTAAAAACATGATCGTAGATCCGCCGCACCTCGTTGACGGCGGCGATGATGCCGGCAGGATCGTCGGCGATCACCCGCGCCTCGCGCACCCTGATCCCGACCTCGTTCAGGCCGCGCGCCAGAAAGGCCAGATTCTCGTCTTGGGTGCGACCCGACAGGATCTCGTTGCCGATGATCAGCACGCAGGCGGTGACTATTTTTCGCTCGGCGGTCATAGTGCCGCGATCGGGATTGTCGATGTCCATCCGCGTTGTCGACCCTTCGGCTGCCGCTCGATCCTGATCCTTCATAGGGAAATGCCGATGCCGGCACAACCGGCGGCGAGGATCGGATTGTCCTCGACCATCGGAAGCCCTACGTTCAGCAATGATGCCGGCGGGACGCGAGGAGCGGCCAGGCCGCGACGATGCGAGACAGGCCCGTCATGCAGCAGGAGATGATCAGTGGTCCCGCCGCCGGCGACACCCGCGACGGCCGGATCAAGATCCACGGCGCAGAAGGGTTCGCCGGCATGCGGCGCGCCGGCGAATTGGCCGCGGCCACGCTCGATTTCATCACCCCCCATGTCCGCCCGGGCGTTACCACCGGCGAACTCGACCGGTTGTGCCATGACTTTGTCGCCGATCACGGAGCGATCTCCGCGCCGCTCAACTATCGCGGCTTTCCCAAGTCGATCTGCACCTCGGTCAATCATGTCGTCTGCCACGGCATCCCCGGCGACCGCCGGCTGATCGAGGGCGACATTCTGAACATCGACGTGACCCCGATCGTCGATGGCTGGCATGGCGACACCAGCCGGATGTTTCTGGTCGGCGAGCGCATCCCGGTCAAGGCGCGCCGCCTCGTCGATGCGACCTATGAGGCGATGATGCGCGGGATCGCGGTGGTCCGCCCCGGGGTCCGCATCGGCGCCATCGGCGCCGCGATCCAGGACTACGCCGAGAGCCTCCGCTTTTCGGTTGTCCGCGACTTCTGCGGACACGGCGTCGGCCGCGTCTTTCACGACGTGCCCTCGATCCTGCATTACGGCCGGCCCGACGAGGGGCCGGTCATACGCGAGGGCATGTTTTTCACGATCGAGCCGATGATCAACGCCGGCCGTTGGGAGGTCAAGGTATTGAGCGACGGCTGGACGGCGGTAACCAAGGACCGCTCGCTTTCGGCCCAGTTCGAGCACACCGTCGGGGTGACCGCGACCGGCTACGAGATCTTTACGATCTCGCCGGCCGGTCTGCACCGACCCCCTTACGCGGTCGCCGCTATTGCGGAAAACCGCGCGGCGAGGTGACCCCGGCCGGGCCAGGCTGATCCCGCCGGTAACCGGGTATGCAGCGGTTCTCTGGACTGATCAGGTACGGGTCGCTGGGCGGTTCTTCACCGCTGCATCTGCATGATCCGGTCCATCGACATCATGTTGTGGTTCAGGTTGCTCATGATCCACAGCGACCCGACGATCAGCAGAAAGACGATCAGCACGCCGAACGCCAGCGCGAGGACGTTGTTGACGTTGTCGGGACCGGAGGTGATGTGCAGGAAAAAGACCAGGTGCACACCCATCTGCGCGATCGCCAGCACCACCAACGCGATCGGAATGCTGGGACCCCATACCAGGGACGTCCCGGAGATGAAGAACGCCACCCCGGTGATCAAAGCTGCGAGGGCGAGACCGATCAGATAGCCGGCCAGTCCCTCCGCAACCTCGCGGCCGTCGGCCCGCTCGTCGCCCGGGGCGGTGTCGGCGGCATGCAGCGGCACCCGCGGCGCAGTGCGGTTCATTGGGCAGCCCCCATCAGGTAGACGACGGTGAACAATGCGACCCAGATGATGTCGAGCGCATGCCAGAAAAGGGCGAAGCACAGGACGCGACGGAGGATGTCGGCGCGATACCCCTTGGCAAAGACTTGCGCCGTCATGGTCAGCAGCCACAGCAGGCCGAGGGTTACGTGCAATCCGTGGCAGCCGACCAGGGCAAAGAAAGCCGACAGGAACGCGCTCCGCGTCGGTCCTGCGCCGTGGGCGACCATGCCGGCGAATTCGTAGGCCTCGAGCGAGACGAAGGCGGCCCCGAATACGAAAGTCGCGGCCATGCCGGCGTAATACAGCGGCCCGTTATGCGCCTTCACGCCGATGCTGGCGATGCCGCAGGTGAAGCTCGACAGCAGCAGGCAGCCGGTTTCGATCGCGACATGATGCAGGTTGAACAGGTCGCGTCCGCTCGGCCCCCCCGCCGTTTCGCCGGACAGCACGGCGTAGCTCGCGAAGAACGCCGAGAACATGATGATGTCGCTGAGCAGGAATACCCAGAAGCCAAAGCCGACGATGATGCGCTTGGACGCCGGACCGCGCGCCGCGTGCTCCGACACATGCTGGCGGTCGAAGGGCTCCCCACTGCGCCAGACGCGGTCGGGGTCGTCAAAGGCGGCGCTGACCTCGGTCGGGCTCATAGCGCCGGCTGCGCCTGGGCGAGGATTTCGCCGCGCGCGCGGCGGTTGGCCCGGTCGGTGCGGGCGACCTCCTCGGCCGGGATGGCGTATTCCGTCCGATCCCGCCAGGCGAACACGACGAAGGTAACAAAAGCGCCCAGCAAAGCCGCGGCGACCATCCACCAGATGTGCCAGATCATCGCGAAGCCCGCGAATGTGGCAAAGAACGCGCAGACGAAACCGGTAGCACTGTTCCTCGGCACCTCGATCGCCTCGTAGATCGGTTCATCGTCGAGCCTTGCCTGTCGACGGGCGCGTTGCTTGACGGCCCAATAGGCATCCTGGGCGTCGACTCGCGGCAGCACGGCAAAGTTGAAGGCCGGCGGCGGCGACGCCGTCGACCATTCCAGCGAGCGGCCATTCCATAGGTCGCCCGTCACGTCGCGGAGCTGCTCGCGCCGGCGGATGCTGACGACCAGTTGGGCTATCTGCAGCACGATGCCGGCCAGTATGACCGCCGCGCCGGCAGCGGCGAGCAGCAGCCAGGGATGCCATTGCGGCACGTCGTAATGCTGCATCCGCCGGGTCATCCCCAAAAAGCCCAAGACGTAGAGCGGCATGAACGCCAGGTAGAAGCCGACGAGCCAACACCAGAACGCCGCCTTGCCCAGGCCCTCGTGCAGGCGGAACCCGAAAGCCTTGGGAAACCAGAAGGCGTATCCGGCGAACGCGCCGAACAGCACGCCGCCGATGATCACGTTATGGAAATGCGCGACCAGAAACAGGCTGTTGTGCAGCACGAAATCGGCCGGCGGCACCGCGAGCAGCACCCCCGTCATACCGCCCAGCAGAAAAGTGACCATGAAGCCGAGCGACCACAACATCGGCGTGTCGTAAACGACGCGACCGCCATACATCGTAAACAGCCAGCTGAACACCTTCACGCCCGTCGGCACCGCGATGATCATCGTCATGATGCCGAACACCGCGTTGACGTCGGCCCCCGCCCCCATCGTGAAAAAGTGGTGCAGCCATACCATGAAGGCCAGGATGCAGATGGCCATCGTCGCCAGGACCATCGACCGGTAGCCGAACAGCGGCTTGCCCGACAGCGTCGACACCACTTCGGAAAACACGCCGAATGCCGGCAGGATCAGGATGTAGACTTCGGGATGCCCCCACGCCCAGATCAAATTCATGAACATCATCACGTTGCCGCCGGCCTCGTTAGTGAAGAAGTGAAAGCCGAGGTAGCGGTCGAGCAGCAACTGGGCCAAGGTCGCCGTCAGGATCGGGAATGCGGCGACGATCAGCAGGTTGGACGCGAGCGCGGTCCAACAGAACATCGGCATGCGCATATAGGTCATGCCGGGCGCATGGATCTTCAGCAGCGTGGTGACGAAATTGACGCCGGTCAGCAGCGTGCCGATGCCGGATATCTGGAGCGACCAGAGGTAGTAGTCGACACCGACGCCGGGCGAGTAAGTCAGCTCGGACAGCGGCGGATAGGGCAGCCAGCCGGTGCGCGCGAACTCGCCCACCACCAATGACACGTTGATCAGCAGCGCACCTGTCGCCGTCAGCCAGAAGCTGACGGAGTTCAGCGTCGGAAAGGCTACATCCCGCGCACCGAGCTGCAGCGGCACGACGAAGTTCATCAATCCGATCACAAAGGGCATCGCGACAAAGAAGATCATCAGCGTGCCGTGCGCCGAGAAGATCTGGTCGTAGTGTTCCGGCGGCAGGTAGCCCGGCGCCCGAAAGGCCAATGCCTGCTGCGAGCGCATCATGATCGCGTCGGTAAAGCCGCGCAGCAGCATCACCATGGCGAGCACGACGTACATCACGCCGATCCGCTTGTGGTCGACGCTGGTGATCCATTCGCGCCACAGATAGGGCAGCCAGCCCTTCAACGCGACCAAGGCCAGCACGCCGACGATGACCAGTCCGACCACGCCCGACGCGGCCATCGGGATCGGCTGATCGAGCGGGATGGCGCCCCAGCTGAGCTTGCCCCACATGCTAGTTGCTCGCCCGCTTGGCGGCGCCCGGATTGGTTTCCTCGACCGGCCCGGGTCCGGGCGGCAGCGCCTGGGTGACGATTTTCTGGAACAGGTCGGGATCGAACCCGCGATAGGTGAACGGGGCCACCTTGACGCTCTGTTTGGCCAAATCGTTATAGCTCCGCGCGGTCAGCTCCGGACCGTCCTTGCGCGCCGCCGCGACCCAGGCGGAAAAACCCTCCGCCGGCAATACCACGAACGTCGAAGTGCATGTCCGAGAAGCCATCGCCGCTGTAATGGCTCGAAAGGCCGTCATAGGTGCCGGGCTTATCCGCGGATAGATAAAGTTGATTGGTCATACCGTTCATCGTGTAGATCATGCTGCCGAGTTGCGGGACAAAGAAGGCGTTCATCACGCTGGCCGATGTCAGGTAAAAATGAATTGGCACCCCCGCCGGGATCACCAGGCGGTTTACGCTCGCGACCTGCTGGTCGGGATAGATGAACAGCCATTTCCAGTCGAGCGACACAACCTGAATGGTAACCGGTGCATGTTTTGACGGCAGCGGCACCGCCGGGTCCAGTTCATGCGAACCGATCCATGCGACCCCGCCCAACAGCATGATCGTCAGAGCCGGGATGGCCCAGACGATCATCTCGAGCTGACCCGAATAGGCCCAGTCCGGCAAGATATCGCGCCCTGATGTTGGACGACCGGAACCACCAGGCGACGCCCAGGATGGCGAGGATCGTCGGGCCGACGATGGCGAGCATAATCGCGAAAGAGTTGATCAGGATCGTCGTATCGGCGACGCCGACCGGACCTTGCGGTTCGAGCACGGCCGCACGGCAGGCCGCGAGGCAGGTCGCCGCCGCGAACAGGCCCACGGCGCGGGCCGCCGAGCCGGGAACCGACCGCCGCGGGTATGCGCGACCCGATCGACATCGCCACCCGGTCAGCGCGACGCGCATCGCGAACCCCCTCGCATCATCGACAATACGCTTCTGCAATGCGCCGCCCTTGCTGAATTTAACCCTATCGGCGCGGCAGGGCCACCGAAAAGCCAGGCCCCAATCCGACAGAGTGCAGAGGAGGGCGTTTGCGAGAACGACAGAGCATTGTTGTCCGCAGGTTTTCTAAAACTATTGCGGAAACAACAATTGTACACCGTCGTTTCTAATCTCGGACAACGCAGCGGAAACCGACATGGCTGGTCGACGTATCGACTGGTTCCGCGTGCCGCGCGGCCGGGCGGTAGCGGCGGCAATAATTCGGCGCGCACAGATGCGAGCCGCCCTTCAGCACCTTGCGCGGGATCTTGATCTCGGGCTGTCGCGGATCGTAGCTGTCGGCTTCGGGGCCGCCGCGCGGGTTTTCCGGAATGCAGCAGGCTTTGGGCAGATCCGCCGTATGCCTCGGCGAATACCAGTCGCTCGTCCATTCCCAGACATTGCCGATCATGTCGCAAAGTCCATAGCCGTTCGGCGGGAAGGCGGTCACCGGCGAGGTGCGCGCGAAACCGTCGAGCGACAGGTTCCGGTGCGGAAATTCGCCCTGCCAGGTATTGGCCAGGTGTTTGCCGCCCGGGGTGAATTCGGCGCCCCAGGCGAATTCGGCGCCGTCGAGCCCGCCGCGGGCGGCGAATTCCCACTCCGCCTCGGTCGGCAGCTCCTTGCCGGCCCAATGTGCATAAGCGAGCGCGTCGGCGAAGCTGACATGCACGACCGGATGGCTGTCGAGCCCGTTGATGCTGCTCTTTGGACCGTAGGGATGCCGCCAGTCGGCGCCCTTGAGAAAAGTCCACCATCGGCTCCAGTCGCGTAGGTCGACAGAGTGCGCAGGCGGGGAAAAGACCAGCGACCCGGCATAGAGCATGTGCGGCAGCGCGCCGGGATAGTCCTTCGGGTCAGGCGGGATTTCGGCAAACGTGATGTGGCCGGCCGCTCGGACGAATTCGCGGAATTCTCGGTTGGTGACCGGATGCCGATCGATCCGAAACGAGGCGACGGCGACCCGATGGACCGGGGCTTCCTCGGGATAGTGCCGATCCGAGCCCATCAGGAATGTGCCGCCCGGGATCCGGGCCATGCTTTCGTGCGCGAACGAACCGGTGCGCGAATTTACCGCCCCTTGGATCGGAGCTGCCGGAAACGGGCCGCCCTGCTGCATCGCCGCCTCGCTGATCGACAGCAGAAAACCTCGCTGCCTTCTCGGGGTGATACCCACCTCGATCATACCGCCCGGCAGTGCTCGGGTCACGACACCCGGCGGCTCTTCGAGTCGGCGCGCCGTCGTCGAGCGCCGCGCGCCGGGCGGGGCTGGTCTGCCGGTCTTCAATTTGCCCGGCGGCCCCCGATCTTAAGCACATCGTTCGAGGCCCAGGCGCCTCGCAACCAGGAAGACTCCGATGATCGTACGCAGACCTTTTGCGAGCCTCGGCGGCTCAGACCATGGCTGGCTCGACACCCGGCATCATTTCTCGTTTGCCGATTACCAGGACCCCGAGCGGATGAACTGGGGCCGGCTGCGGGTGTGGAACGACGACAGGATCATGCCCGATAACGGCTTTCCGCCGCACCCGCACGCCGACATGGAGATCATCACCTATGTGCGCGAGGGGGCGGTCACCCATCAGGACAGCCTCGGCAACAAGGGCCGCACCGAAGCCGGCGACGTGCAGGTGATGAGCGCCGGCGCCGGCATCCGCCATGCCGAATACAATCGCGAACCAGGCCCTACCACTCTGTTCCAGATCTGGATCGTGCCGACGCAGCGTGGCGGGAAACCGAGTTGGGGCACCAGACCGTTTCCGAAGCACGATCGCTCCGGCCGTTTCGTTCCGCTGGCCAGCGGTTTTGCCGAAGACGGCGAGGCCTTGCCGATCCGCACCGATGCACGGGTGCTCGGGGCGAGCTTGCGAGCCGGCGAAGCCGCCGACTATGCGCTCGAGCCGGGGCGTCACGGTTATCTCGTGCCGGCGAAAGGGACCGTCGAAATCAACGGCGTCACCTTGAATGCGCGCGACGGCGCGGCGATCCGCGATGAGGCGATATTGCGGGTCCGCGCGCTCGACGACGCCGAACTCGTACTCGTCGACGCGGCCTGAGCGCGCGTCGGGCAATGCCGCTCTCGGTGCGCGGGCCGCGACCGCGCCGTTGACAGCCTCGCTCATCGGGCTATAGTCCGGCCGCGCCGACGAGGCGGCTCGCCGGACCCGAACTGCGCGTTCTTATCGGCGGTCGGGCGGCGAGACAACGTGAAATCGGCGAGAATCATGTTTGCAGTGATCCGAACCGGCGGCAAGCAATACAAAGTCGCCAAAGACGATGTCATCGCGGTCGAAAAGCTCGCGGGCGAGCCCGGCACCGAGATCGAGTTGGCCGAGGTGCTGATGGTCGGCGACGGCGCCGCCACGACGACCGGCACGCCGCTCGTCACCGGCGCCTCCGTCAGCGCCACCGTCGTCGAGCAGGGGCGGGGCGCCAAGATCATCGTATTCAAAAAGCATCGACGGCAGAATTATCGGCGCAAAAAGGGGCATCGTCAGCATCAGACCGTGCTGCGCGTGACCGGGATCACCGCCGCCCTGTCGCAATCGCCAGAGGAGCCGGCAAATGGCGCATAAAAAGGCGGGCGGTTCGTCGCGCAACGGCCGCGACAGCCGCGGTCAGCGGCTCGGCGTCAAGAAATTCGGCGGCGAGATCGTCATCCCGGGTCATATCATCGTGCGCCAGCGCGGCACCAAGTTCCATCCCGGCAGCCATGTCGGCATCGGTCGCGACCACACCTTGTTCGCGATCTCGGCTGGTGCCGTCTCCTTCCGCACCGGCCAGCGCGGGCGCACCTATGTGTCGGTGGTGCCGCGGACGCCGACGGTCCAGGCCGAGGCCGCCGAATAGCGGCTTCCCGGATCAGCCGAAGCCGTGAGCCGGCGGTCGCCGTTCCGGCCGATCCGATATAGCGCGCCGCGCTCCGATGCAGTTCCTCGACCAATGCAAGATTTACCTGAAGAGCGGTGACGGCGGCCGCGGTTCGGCGAGCTTTCGCCGCGAAAAATTCATCGAATACGGCGGCCCGAACGGCGGCGACGGCGGCAGGGGCGGCGACATCGTTTTTGCCGCGGCCGACAATCTGAACACCCTGATCGATTTCCGCTACCGCCAGCATTTTCGGGCGCCCGACGGGCGGCCCGGCGCCGGGCGCGAAAAGACCGGCGCCGATGGCGATGATCTTGTGCTCGAGCTGCCGATCGGGACCCAGGTCCTGGATTCGGATAACCGCGAGGTGCTCGCCGATCTGACGCGTCCGGGTCAGCGCCTGGTGTTTTTGCGCGGCGGCGACGGCGGGTTCGGCAATGTCCATTACAAAAGCTCGACCAATCGCGCGCCGCGCCGTGCCGATCCCGGCTGGCCCGGTCGCGAAAGCTGGGTTTGGCTGCGCTTGAAACTGATCGCCGATGCCGGGCTCGTCGGCCTCCCCAACGCCGGCAAATCAACCTTCCTCGCCGCGGTCTCGCATGCCCGCCCGAAGATCGCGGCTTATCCGTTTACCACCCTGAAGCCGCAACTCGGCGTCGTGCGGCGGCACGACCGGGAGTTCGTGCTGGCCGATCTTCCGGGCTTGATCGAGGGGGCAAGCGGCGGGGCTGGGATCGGCACCCGCTTTCTCGGCCATGTCGAACGCTGTGCCGTCATTCTGCACCTCGTCGACGGAACGCTCGACGATGTCGTCTCGGCCTATCGCTCGATCCGGGACGAGCTCGGCCGTTATGGTCATGGGCTCGCGGCAAAACCGGAGATCGTCGGGCTCAACAAGATCGACGCGCTCGACGCCGCTGCGACAGACGCCAAACGCCGCGCTCTGTGCGGCGCCGTCGCGAGCGGGGTTCGGGTGCTGCCGCTGGCAGGAGCGACCGGAGCCGGCGTGCCGGAGGTGCTGGCGGCGCTGCTCGCGGCGATCGCGACGGCGCACGGAGAGGTCGGCGAGGCCGGCGATATGGCGCTCGCCCACACACCGTGAGGGCGGCGCGCGGTCTGCTCGACGATCGACTTTTCGGGCGATCGGGTTATCTTCAGACCCCCATCGAATGCGGGCAAAGAAGTTCGACTTGAAATCCTTTATTCTCGACGCGCTCAAAGAGGCCCGCTCGGCTTTGGATGCGTTGCTGGACGATGCGGCGGCGATTGCCGCAATCGCCGCCGCCGGGCATGCGTTGATCGGGACCTTTCGCCAGGACGGCCGGGTGTTCAGCTGCGGCAATGGCGGGTCGCTGTGCGACGCCGTGCATTTCGCCGAGGAGCTGACCGGCCGCTATCGCCTCGACCGCAAGCCGCTGGCTGCCGTCGCGATCGCCGATTCCGGGCATTTGAGCTGCGTCGCCAACGATTTCGGTTACGATCAGGTGTTCAGCCGTTTTGTCGAGGCGCACGGTCGGGCCGGCGACTGCCTGTTGGCGATCAGCACCAGTGGAAACAGCCGCAATGTGCTGGCCGCTGCGGCGACGGCCAAACGCCAAAAGCTGACCGTGATCGGGTTGACCGGGCGGGTCGGTTGTCCGCTTGGACATATGGCCGACATCGAGATCTGCACCCCCGGCGGGCGTTTCGCCGAGCGCGTCCAGGAGCTTCATCTCAAGATCATTCACATCCTGATCGAACTGGTCGAGCGCGAGCTGTTCCCGGAAAACTATGTCGAGCCGGCCTGATGATCTCCGCCGCCGAAGCGTTGGCGCGGTCGCGCCGGCTGGTCGTCAAGATCGGCTCGGCGCTGCTGGTCGCCGACAGCGGCGAGATACGGCGCGGGTGGCTCGATGCGCTGGCCGAAGACGTGGCGCGCTGTCGGGCCCGCGGCCAGGAGGTCATCATCGTCTCGTCGGGCGCCATCGCCGTCGGCCGGCGTCATCTGGGGCTGGTCGGGCGGCGTCTCCGGCTCGAGGAAAAGCAGGCCGCCGCCGCGACCGGGCAGATCCGCCTCGCCCATGCCTATCAGGAGGCATTGGCCCGCTACGGCATCACCGTTGCGCAAATCCTGCTGACCCCGGACGATACCGAGGAGCGTCGGCGCCACCTGAACGCCCGCGCCACCTTCACCCAATTGCTGGCGCTGGGCGCCGTCCCGGTCGTCAATGAAAACGACACGATCGCCACCGCCGAGATCCGCTTTGGCGACAACGATCGGCTGGCCGCCCGCGTTGGGCAGATGACGAGCGCCGACATGCTGGTGCTGCTGTCCGACATCGACGGTCTCTACACCGCCGATCCGCGCCGCGACCAGGCGGCCCGACACCTCGCCACGGTGCGCGAGATCAACGCCGAGATCGAAGCGATGGCCGGCGCTGCGTTGCCCGGCTACAGTTCGGGCGGGATGGTGACCAAGCTCGCCGCCGCCCGGATCGCAATGAACGCCGGCTGCCATATGCTGATCGCCCGCGGAACGAGAAAGCACGACGGCGCCGGGCCGGGCCCGCTGGCGATGATCGAGTTGGGCGGCCGGGCGACGTTGTTCCTATCGCCCGGCGAACCGCGCTCGGCGCGCAAATCCTGGATCGCCGGCGCGGTCAACCCGTCCGGAAACGTCATCGTCGACGCCGGGGCGATCACCGCGCTGCGCAGCGGCAGGAGCCTGTTGCCGGCCGGCGTCGTCGCTGTCGAAGGCGTCTTTGAGCGCGGCGATCCGGTTATCATCCGCGATCGCGGCGGGACCGAAGCAGGGCGCGGCGTCTCGGCTTATTCGAGCGCCGACATCTGCCGGATCGCCGGGCACAAGAGTGGTGAAATCGCCGGCATACTCGGCTACCGTGGGCGCGACGAAATCATCCACCGCGACGATCTGGTGATGACCGAGACCCGATCATGACGACCGACACCCTGTTGCGCGACCGTCCGATGCCCGATCCGCCGGCGCCTGATCCGCCGGCGCCTGATCCTGCAGGACGCGATCTGGCCCGCGAAATGGCCGTCATCGGGCGTCAGGCGCGGGAGGCGGCGAAAATCCTCGCGCTGACTTCCGCCCAGACCCGGGAAGCGGCCTTGCGCCAGGCCGCGCGAGCGGTGCGGGTGCGGCAGGACGACATCCTCGCGGCCAACGCCGGCGATCTGGCCGAAGCAGAAACCGCCGGCGTCTCGGCCGCGTTGCGCGACCGCCTGGCGCTCGATCGCAAGCGGGTCGAGGCGATCGCGGTCGGGCTCGACGAGATCGCCGCATTGCCGGACCCTGTCGGCCGCAGTCTCGGCCGGTGGGCGCGGCCCAACGGGCTCGCGATCGAGCGGGTCGCGGTGCCGCTCGGCGTCATCGGCATCATTTACGAAAGCCGGCCGAACGTGACCGCCGATGCCGGCGGGCTCGCGCTGAAATCCGGAAATGCGGCGATCCTGCGCGGCGGGTCGGAGAGCTTCCGCTCGTCGCGGGCATTGGTCGCGGCCCTCGCCGAGGGGCTCGGCGCCGCCGGATTGCCGCGATCCGCGATCCAGCTGGTGCCGACGCGCGACCGAGCCGCCGTCGGGATAATGCTCGGCATGAGCGAAGAGATCGACGTGATCGTGCCGCGCGGCGGCCGGTCGCTGATCGAGCGGGTACAGCGCGACAGCCGTATCCCTGTGATCGCCCATCTCGAAGGGCTGTGCCACACCTATGTCGACGCTGCCGCCGACCCGGAACAGGCGCGGCAGATCGTGGTCAACGCCAAGATGCGGCGGGTGTCGATCTGCGGCGCCACCGAGACTCTGCTGGTCGATCGCGGCATCGCGGCGCAACAACTACCGATGATCCTCGCCGATCTGCGCGCCGCCGGCTGCGAATTGCGCGGCGACCCGGAGGTGCGGGCGATCGATCCCGCGGTGCTGCCGGCCTCCGAGGCGGATTGGCGGACCGAATACCTCGACGCGATCCTATCGGTCGCAATCGTCGACGGGGTCGACGGGGCGATCGCTCACGTCAACCATTGGGGATCGCATCATACCGACGCGATCGTGACCGAGGATCGGGCGGCGGCGGAGCGCTTTTTGCGCGAGGTCGACAGCGCCATCGTGCTGGTCAACGCCTCGACCCAGTTCGCCGATGGCGGCGAGTTCGGAATGGGCGCGGAGATCGGCATCTCGACCCAGAGGTTGCCGCCGCGCGGGCCGGTCGGGGTCGAGCAGTTGACGACCTACAAATATCTGGTGCGCGGCACCGGTCAGGTGCGCCCCTGACCGCCGTCGCCGAGACCGCTCCGGGCGTGCGCCGCCATCGTCGCATCGGGTTGTTGGGCGGCTCGTTCAACCCGGCGCATCGCGGCCATCTGCATCTGAGCCTGACGGCGCTGCAGCGCCTCGACCTCGACCAGGTGTGGTGGCTGGTTTCGCCGCAGAACCCGTTGAAACCGGCGACCGGAATGGCTTCGTTCGAGGCCCGGCTCGAGCAGGCCCGGCAATTCGCCGCGGGGCATGCGCGCATTGTCGTCACCGAACTGGAGGGCCGGCTTGACGGGCCTCATTATACTGCCGACACGTTGCGGGCCCTGCGCCGTCGTTTTCCACAGGTCCGCCTTGTCTGGCTGATGGGGGGCGACAATCTGCTTCAATTGCGAGAATGGCGAAACTGGACCGAGATCTTTGAAACCGTCCCGATCGCCGTATTCGATCGCCCGTCCTATTCGCGGCGGGCGCTCGCCGAACTGCCGCCCAGACGTTTTGCCCGACGCCGCGTGGCGATGCATTCGGCACGCCGGCTGGCCGAGATGACGCCGCCGGCCTGGGCGTTTTTTCACACCCGGCTGGACCCGGTCTCGGCGACTCGACTCCGCGCCGACCGGCAGGATCGACCGGCCCTGGCGGAGCGGAACGGTCCGCCGTCGTCGACGATCGCCACGCTGTTCCCGCGGACGCGCCCGGGCCGACCTGCCCCGGCGGCGCCTTCGCGCCTGCTCGAGGTTATTCTGGCGACGCTCGAGGATGGCAAGGCCGAGGACATCGTGACCATCGAGCTGGCCGGCAAGACGACGATCGCCGACCAGATGGTGATCGCGAGCGGCCGCTCGACGCGACAAGTGGTGGCGCTGACCGAGCACCTCGAACAGGCATTGTCGCGCCGCAGTCGCCATCGTGTCTCGATCGAGGGCAAGGCGCAGGGCGATTGGGTGCTGATCGACGCAGGCGATGTGATCGTGCACGTATTCCGACCGGAAATCCGCGCTTATTACAATCTCGAAAAGATGTGGCGCGAGGACCTGCCCGACGGCGAGGCGGTGCGGCAATAACCGGGGGCGTCCGCGATCCGCCTGCGTCTCCTCGCCATCGGCAGACTGCGGAACGGCCCGTTCCGCGAACTGCAACTGCTTTACGCCGGCCGGATCACGCCGCCTGTAGCGATCGTCGAGATCGAGGTGCGGCAGCGGTTGCCGGCTGCCGCCCTGAAGGCGCGCGAGGCCGAGCTGATCCTCGAAGCGCTTCCGCCCGGCGATCGTCTCGTCGCCCTCGACGAGCGCGGCGCGGCCTGGTCGAGCCAGGCTCTCGCCGGCCGGCTCGGCCGCTGGCGCGATGATGGCCTGCCGGAACTCGCCTTTGCCATCGGCGGCGCCGAGGGTCTCGACGCTGCGATCCTCAACCGGGCCGATGCGATCCTCTCGTTCGGGCCGATGACCTGGCCGCATCGCCTGGTGCGCGGCATGCTGCTGGAGCAACTCTATCGCGCACAGCAAATCCTTGCCGGCCACCCCTATCACCGGGGGTGACCGGGTGGTGCGATTTCGCGTATACAGACACAAGCCTCAACCAGTCGATCTCTCTTTGTCCGAGGTAGCCCGCAATGCGCCGCCGCTCCCTGCCCGGTCCGCTCGTCCTATGCATCCTCGACGGCTGGGGCGAGCGGCCGTTGGCCGATGACAACGCGATCGAGACCGCGCGGGCGCCCAACTGGCACCGCCTGATCGCGCATTGGCCGCATTCGCGATTGCAGGCGAGCGAGCATTACGTCGGACTGCCCGACGGCCAGATGGGGAATTCCGAGGTCGGCCATACCAATCTCGGCGCCGGGAGGCTCGTCCTGCAGGATTTGCCGCGGATCGACGAGGCGATCGCCAGCGGAAAGCTTGCCGCGATGCCGGCCATCCGCGACTTTGCCCGTGCGCTGCAGCAGAGCGGCGGCACGGCGCATCTGCTCGGGCTGTTGTCCCCCGGCGGCGTGCATTCTCACCAACATCAGATCGCCGCCCTTGCCGGCATTCTCGCCAAGGCCGGGCTCCCGGTCGCGGTCCACGCCTTTCTCGACGGTCGCGATACGCCGCCGAAGGCCGCTCTTTCCTACCTGAAGAGATTTCATCGGGATGTCGGCGGCTTTGGCCGGATCGGGATCGCCACCTTGTGCGGGCGGTATTACGCGATGGACCGCGACACGCGATGGGACCGGGTCGAGAAGGCCTACCGCCTGCTCGTCGACGGGGTCGGCGAGACCGCAGCGGAGCCGATCGCCGCGGTCGAGGCCGCCTATGCGCGCGGCGAGACCGACGAGTTCATATCGCCGACCGCGATCGCCGGGTTTTCGGGGATGCAGGACCGTGACGGGTTGCTGATCGCCAATTTTCGCGCCGATCGGGTGCGCGAGATCGCCGCCGCGCTGCTCGATCCGGATTTCTCCGGTTTTGCACGGTCGAGGCGCGTCGCCTTTGCCGCGGCTCTCGGACTCGTCGAGTATTCGGCTGACCTCAACCCGCTGCTCGGCACGTTGTTTCCGCCGCAGGATCTGTCGGACACCTTTGGCGAGGTGGTCGCCAAGGCCGGGCTGCGGCAACTGCGCATCGCCGAAACCGAAAAATACGCGCATGTCACGTTCTTTTTCAACGGCGGGCGCGAGACGGTATTTCCCGGCGAGCAGCGTATCCTGGTGCCGTCGCCCAAGGTTGCGACTTATGACCTGCAGCCCGAGATGTCGGCGCCCGAAGTCACCGACAAGGTGATCGAGGCGATCGGTGACGGTCATTTCGACGTGGTCGTGCTCAATTACGCCAACGCCGACATGGTCGGGCATACCGGTCGCGTCGGTGCGGCGATCGCCGCGGTCGAAACGGTCGACGCCTGTCTCGGCAGATTGGCGCAGGCCGTCGAGAAGGCCGGCGGAACCCTCGTCATAACCGCCGACCACGGCAACGCCGAGATGATGCGCGACCCCGACACCGGCGAGCCGCATACCGCCCACACCTTGAACCCGGTGCCGCTGATCATCGTCAACCCGCCATCGACGATCCGCCGGGTCGCCGATGGCCGTCTGGCGGATGTGGCCCCGACCTTGCTCGATATCCTTGGTCTGCCGCGACCGGCGGCGATGACCGGCCGCTCGCTGATCGCGCCGGTCGACGGGGCGCGGCCGGCGGCTTGAGCGCGGCTCCTCGCATCTTGATCGACGGCGGGGCAGACCGTATGTTCAGTCCGCTGGCGGGTCCGAGCAACAGCCGCGGGCGACGGCCGATGCTTTGACGTTAATGGGCACGGGTGCTCTGCCAGCCGCGCCGGCAAGGGCGATGGATGAGTAAATGAACCGCACGGGCTTGATGGTCGCTGCTGCTGCGGCGCAGCGATGTTCTGTTTGCGCCAGGATGTCGGCGCGGCGACGCCGAATACGGCGGATACCTATAAGGACCTCAACCTGTTTGGCGAAGTCTTCGCGGTGGTCCGGTCCGATTATGTGACCGAGGTCACCGGCGACACGCTGGTCGAATTGGCGATCAACGGTATGCTGACCGCGCTCGATCCGCATTCGAATTATCTGAACGACAAGAACTTCAACGACATGAAGGTTCAGACGCACGGCGAATTCGGCGGGCTCGGGATCGAAGTGTCGATGGAAAACGGCGCCGTCAAGGTGGTCTCGCCGATCGACGATACGCCGGCCGCCCGCGCTGGATTGAAGCCGGGCGACCTGATCACCGGGCTCGACGGCCAGCCGGTTCAGGGGCTGACCCTGCCGCAGGCGGTCGAAAAGATGCGCGGGCCGATCAACAGCGATATCAAGTTGACGATCCGGCGCGCCGGCCGCGACCCGTTCGATGTCAAGCTGACCCGGGCGACGATCAAGATCAAGTCGGTCCGCTCCCATCTAATCGGCAACGACATCGGCTATATCCGGATCACCAGCTTCAACGAACAGACCGATGTCGGCCTCAACGCGGCGATGAAGGCGCTCAAGCAGGAATCCGGCGACAAGCTGCGCGGGCTGGTCATCGATCTGCGCAATAATCCTGGCGGCCTGCTCGATCAGGCGGTCGCGGTCTCGGATGCGTTTCTCGACCGCGGCGAAATCGTGTCGACCCGCGGCCGGCGCGCCGACGACGCCCAGCGTTACAATGCCCATCCGGGCGATATCGCCGGCGGGCTGCCGCTCGCCGTGTTGATCAACGGCGGGTCGGCTTCGGCGAGCGAGATCGTCGCCGGCGCCTTAAAGGATCATCACCGGGCGGTCCTTCTCGGCACCCGCTCGTTTGGCAAGGGTTCGGTCCAGACCATCATCCCCTTGTCCGGGCACGGCGCGATGCGGCTGACCACGGCGCGCTACTACACCCCTTCGGGGCGGTCGATCCAGGCGAAAGGGATCGAGCCCGACATCATCGTCGAGGCCGCCAGGATCGAGCCGCCGCCCGATAACGGCAAGGCCAAGCTCGCCTCGGCGGCGGGGTCGAAAAAGGCTGGCGACGGCGATCAGCTCGACGATGCGGAAGGTTCCAGCACGGTCGATCCGCTGGTCATGGGGACGTCGTCGGATTACCAGCTGACCCGTGCGGTCGACATGCTGCGCGGCATGGCCCTGTTCAACGGACATATGGTCAACTGAGGCCAACCGTCGCTTACCTCGAGATCGGCGGCGAGGCCAGTCGCGCGGTCGCCTGAACGATCGCCGCCTCGTCGGGCATCGCCGTCTGCGCGCCGCGGGCGAGGCAAGCGAGACCGGCAGCGGCGGACGCCCGCCGCAAGGCGGCCTCCAGCGGCAAGCGGCGATCGAGTGCGGCGGCGAGAACTCCGACGAAGGTGTCGCCGGCGCCGGTCGTGTCGACCGGCTCGATCGGCAGGGCCGGTACCTCGATCTGCCCACCATCGGCCAGATAAGCCACCGCTCCGGCAGCACCCCGGGTGACAACCAGCCCCTGCCGCAGCGAGCGGGCGAACGCCGCGGGATCGGACGCCAGGATCGCCGCTTCCCCCTGATTGGAGACCAGCAGATCGATCTGCGGCAACACCGCAGGGTCGAGCGGCAGGGCCGGCGCCAGATTGAGCAGGCTGTACCCGCCGCGCGCCCGCGCCCGGCGGAGCGCTGCCGCGGTCTCGACCGCGGGGATCTCCATCTGCACGACGAGGATGGCGCCCGGGCCGAGCAACACATCGGGAATCTGGTCGGCCCGCACGCTCATATTGGCGCCGGGCGCCACCGCGATCGCGTTTTCGCCACCACCCGTCCCGCCGCCGCCGGCCGCCACGATGACCGCGGCGCAACCGGTCGGCTGCTCGGCAATCCGAACCAGCCCGGTATCGATGCCGGCCCGGCGCAGCGGGTCGAGTGCGACGCCGGCGAAAGGATCGTTGCCGACGGCGCCGATCAAGGCCACCTCGGCCCCGGCCCGGCGCGCCGCCAATGCCTGGTTTGCCCCTTTGCCGCCGGGAAGCAGCGCATAATCGCCGCCGAGCACGGTCTCGCCCGGCAGCGGCAGGCGGGCGACCGGGACGACGAGATCGACGTTGATCGAGCCGAAGACCAAGATCACTATCGCAGCCCTCCTACTTCCTTTACCCGGCAAAGGGAGCATCGCGATGAAGCTGAACGGTGCAACGATACCCGATGCGATCGTCGAGCGGGTCATCGCCCGGCGCGGCGCCGAGCATTGCTTTGCCGATCTCGTCCCGGCGCGCACGGCGCTGGTGGTCATCGATCTGCAGCACGCCTTTATGAACGAGGCGGTCGGGCATGCGGTAGTGCCCGCGGCGCGCGACATTGTTCCCGCGGTCAACCGCCTCGCCGCAGCCCTGCGCGCGGCCGGCGGAGGGGTCTTCTGGATCAGGATGACCCACGATCAGCGCTGCCTCGACGAATGGTCGGTCGCGCACCAGATGGCCTTGCCCGGAATGCGCGAGAAACGCATCGCGGCGCTCTCCGAAGGCGGTCTCGGCCACCAGCTGTGGCCCGAACTCGAAATCCGACCGGAGGACGAGATCGTCAACAAATACCGCTACAGCGCCTTTATGCCGGGCACCTCGGACCTGCCAGACCGGTTGCGCCGCCGCGGCTTCGACACCGTGCTGATCACCGGCACCGTCACCAATGTGTGCTGCGAAAGCTCGGCGCGCGACGCCCACATGCTGAACTTCCGCACGATCATGGTCAGCGACGGCAATGCGGCCAACACCCCGGACGAACACGACGCCTCGCTGAGCGCCTTCTACAACATCTTCGGCGATGTCATGGACACCGATATGATCATCGGCCTGGTGCGACGCGCCCGGCCGGCGCACGCGGCGTAGCAACGGCCTCGGCAACGGAGAGAACCATGCAGGAAAATCGGGTCAAACGCATCCTGCGCGACGGCGGCTTGGCGCTCGGCACCCATGTCGGCGGCATCCCCGATCCGCAGATCGTCGAGATCATCGGGCTGGCCGGGTTCGACGCCGCCTTCATCGACATGGAGCATACCAGCTTCGATCTGCACGATGTGCAGGCGATGGTCATGGCGGCCGAGCGCGCCCGGATCACGCCGATCGTCCGCACGCCCGGCTTCGACCCGGCCTTCATCCTGCGCCTTCTCGATATGGGGGTGCAGGGCATCCAGGTGCCGCATGTCGGCGATGCCGCGACGGCGCGGGCGGCGGTGCAGGCGGTGCGTTATCCGCCGCTGGGCGAGCGCGGCATGGCCGCCGGCAGCCGGGCGGCCGAATACGGGCGGGTCCCGCTGGTCGAGCATATGGCGCAGTCGAATCGCGAGATTCTGCTCGCCTGCATGATCGAGGACATGGCGGCGGTCGAGTGCATCGACGAGATCGCGGCGGTCGAAGGCGTCGATCTGTTGGCGGTGGGCCCGTCGGATCTGTCGCGCTCGCTCGGGGTCAGCGGGCACCCCGATCATCCGCGGCTGGTCGCGGCGATCGACCGGGTGCGCGCGGCGGCCGGGCGCAGCGCCGGCGCCCGCCTCGCCCTGCCATTGAACCATGCCGCCTTCCCGCGCAATGCGGCGCAGCTCAAGGAACTCGGCGCCGGCTACACCAACTGCGCCCCGACCCCGGAAGCGCGGCTGCTGAAATCGATGCGCGAGCAGGCCGCTGAGGCGCGCCGGCTTCTCGGCTAGGCGGCCGGCGGCGAAAACCGCATCTGATCCGGTAAACCCGCGGTGGTCAGCGGCGGCGTCGGGTCGGGTCGGCGGCCGGCCATCGGGCATCGTCCGGCGACGGGTTTTCGAGCAGCGAGCGGATGCGGCGGGTGGCCTCGGCGAGCCGGTACGGCTTGGCCAGAAACGGCGCGGCGACCGCGCCGGGACAGCCGGCAAAGCCGCGACCGGAAGTCAGGATCACCGGAGTGCCGGGGTAGCAGTCGCGGATCCAGCGGGCGAGACCTGCCCCATCCATCGCGCCCGGCATCTCGATGTCGCTGAAGACCAGATGGATTGCCGTCCCGGAGGCAAAGATCGCCACGGCTTCGGCTGCGTCCGCCGCCTCTACGACCTTGTAGCCGGCCAGCCGCAGGAACTCGGCGACAAAACTACGGATCAAGATCTCGTCTTCGACGACCAGGACCACCTTTTCCCGGGCCGTTTCCTGCGCCATTGACCGTGTTGCGCTCGACATCAACCCAGGACACCTCGCACCGCAAACACTCGCACCGGCGGTTTGTTCCATGTCGAGCGTCGAGCAAACTCAGGTCTTCGGTGCCGTTCGCCGTCGGTGCGGTCGGTATTGCGCCGATGCGGGCGTCGCCGCTCACGCGGTGTTGAAGGTATCGCATCCGTTGTTGCGCTAGTCTCGGACGATGCGCAAAACTAGCTTTCTCCCTGTCTTCTTGTTTTTGATCCTCTTTTTGATCCTTCCGCCCTGTCTGGCCCTGTCGATCGCATCGGCCGGCGCCGGCGAGCGGCCGATCCTGGTCGAGCTGTTCACCTCGGAGGGCTGCTCCTCCTGTCCGCCGGCCGACGCGCTGTTGGCCGAGTTGGCAAGGCGTCCGGAGGTGCTGGCCCTGTCGTTTCATGTCGATTATTGGGACCGGCTCGGTTGGAAGGACCCGTTCTCCGAGGCGGCGGCGACGGCGCGGCAGAACCGCTATGCCGCACTGCTCGGCCGCAGCGAGATCTACACGCCGCAGATCGTCGTCGACGGCAGGCGGCAGGCGGTCGGTTCCGATCGCAGCGCTGTCGAGCGCGCGCTGGCGGCAGCCGAGCATGATCCGAGCGCAGTACCGGTGGCGCTCTCTGTCGATCGCGGTCAGGTGCGGGTCGAGCTCGGTCGGGCCGCCGACCCGATATCGGCTGCGGTGCTGCTGATCGGCTTCGACCGCCGTCATGTCGGCGTGGTCGGAGCCGGCGAGAATGGCGGGCGCACCTTGACCCATGTCGACGTGGTGCGCGGTTTTGCCGAGATCGGGCGGTTCGACGGGAGAGCGAGTGCCATCGCGGCGCCGCTCCGTTGGCCGGCGGACCGCGTCGCCGCGATCGTCCAGGCCGGGGACGGCCATATCCTCGGCATCGCCGTCGCCGACGCCAAGCCGCTGTGAGCGCGGCGGTCCCGGTTACCGCGCGGTCAGCCCGCCATCGACCACCAACCCGGCGCCGGTCATGAAGCCGGCGTCGTCCGAGGCGAGAAAGACGATGCCGCCGGCGATATCCGCGGGCCGCTCCAGCCGGCCGACCGGATGGGTCTCGCGCGCCATGTCGCGGGCCGCGGCGACATCGTTGCCGCCGAGATTGCGCGCCCGGCTGACAAAGGTCTGGTCGCCCATGTCGGTCTCGATCACCCCGGGGTGGATCGAATTGACCCTCTCCTTTCCTCCGGTTCGGACGATCCGCCGGTTTGGGTTATGATGCCCCGGCCCGCCAGCTGGAGAAAAGGATCTGTCGGATGAACATCGAACGCCTCGATCATCTGGTCCTGACCGTCGCCGACATCGCCCGTACCTGTGACTTCTATACGCGGGTGCTGGGGATGGAAGTGACGACTTTCGGCGAAGGTCGCACGGCACTGCGCTTTGGCCAGCAGAAGATCAACCTGCATCAGGCCGATCGGGTCCCCGGCCTCGTCGCCGACCGGCCGACGCCGGGCTCCGGCGACCTGTGCTTCATCACCAATGTGCCGCTCGCCGAGGCGACGGCGCATCTCGAACGCTGCGGCGTGCCGATCGTCGCCGGCCCCGGCCCGCGCGCCGGCGCCATCGGCACAATCCAGTCGGTCTATATCCGCGACCCCGACCAAAACCTGGTCGAGATCTCGAATTACTAGATTGTCTCTTCGCAACATGGCCGAGCCGGACAGCATCGCACGATGGCGATCGAGATGCTGAAGATGGCGAAAAGGCTGCGCGGGGCTCCGTTTGACGATGCGGTTGTTGCGACCGCCGATGACATCGCCGCCGGTTGATTGCGTCAACAGCTTCTCCATCTAATGCCTTTAATACTGGAAACGGCATGGAGCATCCGATACCGCGTCATATCCGGCTGACCTCCCATCCGGGAGGCGCCGGCGAAACGGCGATCCCGATTGATTGGGGCGCGAGCACCGGTTTAAAGCGTGGGCCGGTCGTGGCGAGCCCGGCCGAACCGCGCCGGCGCAACGCGATAGGCGCCTACTCCGGCGCGTATGCGATCTACCGCGCGCTCGCCGTCGCAACGCGGGCCTTGGCGCGCGACCATCGCCCCGATCTGACCGACACCGCTCCGGCGGCGAGCATCGCTCCGCGCCCGCAATGGGCCGACCCGGCAAAGATCGTCTCGCTCGATCCTTGGGGCCATCTGGTCGGCGAAGTCTTCGCCGAACAGATCCGCGCCGGGGTCGATGTCCGCCCGACGATCGCCGTGACCACCGCGCGTATCGTCATGCCGGAATTGCAGCCGCTGCTCGCCGCGGGCGGGATCGAGCCGGATGGGCGGGTGCTGCTCGACAATGGCGAGATCCGGGTCACCAAGGCGGCGATTGATCCGGTCTGGCATCTGCCCGGTCTCGCCGAACGCTTTGGCGTTGCCGAGGCCGAGCTGCGGCGCACCCTGTTCGAAGAGACCGGGGGCATGTTCCCTGAACTCGTCACCCGGCCCGATCTCGAGATCTTCCTGCCGCCGATCGGCGGCATGACGGTTTACCTGTTCGGCGCGATCGAGCGGCTCGCCGAGCCGGGCACCGCGATCGCCTGTCGGGTCCACGACGAATGCAACGGCTCGGACGTCTTCGGCTCGGATATCTGCACCTGCCGGCCTTATCTGGTGCACGGCGTCGAAGTCTGCATCGAGACCGCGCAGCAGGGCGGCGTCGGGATCGTCGTCTACAACCGCAAGGAAGGGCGGGGGCTGGGCGAGGTCACCAAATTCCTCGTCTACAACGCCCGCAAGCGGCAGCCGGGCGGCGACCGCGCCGACACCTATTTCCGCCGCACCGAATGCGTCGCCGGGGTGCAGGATCTGCGGTTTCAGGAATTGATGCCGGATGTCTTTCATTGGCTCGGCATCCGCCGGATCGACCGCTGGGTGTCGATGTCGAACCTCAAACTCGACGCGTTGCAGGCGCAGGGGATCGAGGTGGTCGAGCAGGTGGCGATCCCGGACCGGTTGGTGCCGCCCGACGCTGCGGTCGAAATCGAGGCGAAGAAGGCGGCCGGTTATTTTGCCCCGACGGGCATCCCGGACGCAGGCCAACTCCGGCGCGCCAAGGGCCGTGCCCTCGGCGAGTGACCAACCGGCGGCAGCCGCTGCGCTGTTGAGCGCCGCGGCGGTACGCGAGCGCTGCGCCATCGTCTTCGCTGCCGCCCAGCACGCCGAGACCCGTCATTTCCGCCTCGCCCCGGACCGGCTCGACGAAGCCGTCCGCCGCGTCGTCGACATCACCCGGCGCCGCTACCCGAGCCTCGATGTGCCGGCCCACAGCCGCTGGCGGCACTTTGCCGCAGGCGGCGTCGATCGCAGCGCGGCGGTAGCCTCCGACGCCGATGCCGCCGAGCGCGCACGGGCATGTATCGACCTCGCATTCGTCTCGGTCCTGGTCGATGCCGGGGCGGGCGGAGACTGGCGGTTTCACGAGATCGAGACCGGACTGACCCTCGCCCGATCGGAGGGCCTTGCGGTCGCGAGCCTGCGGGCGATGCAGTCCGGCCTGTTTTCGCTCGATGCCGCAACCCCGTGGCGCGCCGACGCGGAGGCGCTGGCGCGCATCGACGCGGAGCGGCTCGGCCGCGCCTTTCTGCACGGCGCCGGCAACCCGCTGGCCGGCCTCGACGGCCGCGCCCGGCTGCTCCAGCGACTGGGCGAGGTGTGCGCCGCGAACCCGACCATGTTCGGCACGCCGGCCAGGCCGGGCAACCTTTACGATTTCTGGCGGCGAGGCGGCGATACGCGCCGCGCCGGCGAGGTTCTCGAAACCCTATTGTGGGCTCTCGGCCCGATCTGGCCCTGTCGGATCCGCCACGACGACTTTCCGCTCGGCGATTGCGGCCGTCATTCCGCGGTCCCCGGCGACGGCCTGGTGCCGTTTCACAAGCTCAGTCAATGGCTCGCCTACTCGTTGATCGAGCCGCTCGAAGCGGGCGGCATGCAGATTGCCGCATTCGACGAGCTGACCGGTCTTGCCGAATATCGCAACGGCGGCCTGTTCCTCGATTGCGGCGTGATCGAGCCGCATGACCCGGGCCTGCTGCACCGCCCGCTCGAGGCGCTGAGCGAGCCGGTCGTCGAATGGCGCGCCTTGACCGTGATCCTGCTCGATCGTCTGGCTGAACGGGTGCGCGAGCGGCTCGGGCGAACCGCCGCGGACTTCCCGCTGGCCAAGGTCCTCGAAGGCGGCAGCTGGGCGGCGGGGCGAGAGATCGCGTTCGAGCGCCGGGCCGATGGGTCCGCGCCGCTGACCGTCATCACCGACGGCACTCTGTTCTAAAGCGGCGCTTTATCCCCAGGAGGATCGCGATGGCGGAGCACCGGGCGGGTCTCAAGGTCGTCCTGCACCCGTTGATCCAGCACAAATTGTCGCTGATGCGCGACCGCGGCACTTCGACCGCGAAGTTCCGCAGCCTGTTGCGCGAGATCAGTCTGCTGCTGGCCTATGAGGCGACCCGCGACCTGCCGGTCGAAGAGATCGAAATCGAGACGCCGCTCGAACGCGCCCGCTTCCCGCTGCTCGCCGGCAAAAAGCTGTGCCTGGTCTCGATTCTTCGAGCCGGCAACGGCATCCTCGACGGCATGCTCGACCTGTTGCCGGCGGCGCGGGTCGGCCATATCGGCATCTACCGCGAACCGCGCACCTTGCAGGCGGTCGAGTACTATCTGAAACTGCCGGTCGATCTGGCCGAGCGCGACGCCATCCTGGTCGACCCGATGCTCGCCACCGGCAATTCGGCGGTGGCGGCGATCTCTCGTCTCGTCGAGCTCAACGCGCGCTCGATCAAATTCGTCTGCCTGGTCGCCGCCCCCGAGGGAGTCGACAAGGTGCTCGACATATTTCCGGAGGTCTCGATCGTCGCCGCCGCCCTCGACCGAGGCCTCGACGAGCACGGCTACATCAGGCCCGGCCTCGGCGATGCCGGCGACCGATTATTCGGCACGAAATAGCATATCCCCGGTCGACGGCGCGACCGCCCGGTTCAATCCGGGCTGTGGGCCGGCGCCGGGGTCCAAGGCGGCGGCCGCTGGTGGGCCAGTTCGACGAATTTGCCGCGCTGCTGCGGCGACAATGTCTTCATAAAGGCGAGGGTCGTCGCGGTCATCTGGCGCAAAAAACCGCGGCGGGTTTGCGCCGCCTGGTCCAGCAGCTGCATGACCTTGGCCTCGTCGGCCTCCGGCCGCTTGACCTCGGACCAGGCGGCGCGCACCGTCGGCCGTACCGCCTCGCGCATCTCGATCAAACGCTGGTGCATGGTCTGCGAAAACTGTGCGAAGGCGACCCGCTGCTGCGGGTCGAGCGCCAGTTCCGTCGCCATCTGCTGCAACCGCTGTTCGGGGGTGAGCCGGAACACCGGCGGGTGCAGCCGGATCCACAGCGCGCCGGCGGCGAAGAACAGGTTCAGCGCCAGGGAAAGCGCCAGTACCACCCATAGGAGCTGCCGGCGCGTCGGACCGCGCATCGCCGTTTGGGCGATGGTCAACTTTGCACGTCCGCGCCGAGATCGTGCAAAAAGCCGATCGCCGGATCGAACCACTCGACCACGGCGTTGTCATTGCCGCTGCGCGAGGGCTGGCTGAGGGCGAGCGAGGCATCGCTGCCGGCGGCAAAGCCGAGCCAGGCCGCCACGACGATCGCCGCCGCCAGACTGCCCCATTGGGCGAAGCCGCGGAATACCGGCCGGTGCGGCGGACGCAGGAGCGCCACGCCCTGTCCTTGGTTCGACCCCGGCCCAAGCGCGATCGCCCGGGCGATGATGCGTTCGAGACCGGGGGGCGCCGCACCGAACTCTGCGGCAGGCGAGCGCGCCGCCGCGACATCGGCGGCCGCGGCCGGATCGCTCGCCAGGGATGCGGCGACCCGGTCGTGCTCGTCCGGATCGAGCAGCCCATCGGCAAAGGCCGCGAGGTCGAGAAGTTCGTTGTCGCGGTCCTCGGGCATGTCGGTCGACTGGCAGCGTCGCCAGAATTCGCGGTCCGACAGCCGACCTGCCCGCTTTTCCGAATCCTCGCGGATTTCAGTGTCCTCGCGCTTTTCCATCATCTTACCGCTATCCCCGATCCTAGGCAGCCCTCGGCTCGGGCATCCCCGCAACTTTCTGGTTTTGTGTTCGAGTCATGGCGCTTCGGCTTTGAAATGGGCGCGCAATTTGAGCATCGCCTTGTGGTGCGCGCTGCGCACGGTCTGCGGGTCGATGCCGAGCGCCGCGGCAATCTCGGCCACCTCCATCTCGCGATCATACAGCATGGACAGGATCTGGCGCTGGCGCGGCGACAGCAGCGCCTCCGGCAATTTGAGTTTGCGCACCGGCTCGACCGGGTCGACCGCCAGCCGCGATTCGGGCACCGCCTCGATCGGGACCACGACCGGCCGATGCCGCCGCATCGCGTCGCGCGCGGTGCTGCGGGCGACGATCGTCAGCCAGGTCGAAAGCCCGGCCCGCGCCGGGTCGTAGCTGCGCATCAGCCGGAAATCGTTCCGGCACAGGCGCAGAAATACCTCTTGGCTCAAATCCTCGACTTCGCCCGGATCGCGCGCCACGCCGCGCACGGCAGCGGCGACGAGCCCGGCATAGCGCCGCACGAACGCCTCCCATGCCCCCTTCTCGCCGCGCGTGAGCGCATCCACCGCCCGGTCTTGCGCCAATCGGCACGCCCCGCATCCTGCCCCGGCCCGAGATCAGCCGGGCATATCGAAAAAATCGTTGCCCTTGTCGTCGATAACGATGAAGGCCGGAAAATCCTCCACCTCGATGCGCCAAATCGCCTCCATGCCGAGTTCGGGGTATTCGACGGTCTCGACCTTGCGGATGCAGTCCTGGGCGAGCCGGGCCGCCGGACCGCCGATCGAGCCCAGGTAAAAGCCGCCATGCTTCTTGCAGGCGGCGCGCACCTCGCCGCCGCGATTGCCCTTGGCGAGGGTGACGAAACTGCCGCCCGCCGCCATGAACGCGTCGACATAGCTGTCCATCCGCCCGGCCGTCGTCGGCCCGAACGAGCCCGAGGCGTAGCCGGCCGGGGTCTTGGCCGGACCGGCATAGTAGATCGGGTGGTCCTTGACGTAGTCGGGCAGCCCCTCGCCGCGGTCGAGCCGCTCCTGCAATTTGGCGTGCGCGATGTCGCGGGCGACGATCAGCGGTCCGGTCAGGCTGAGCCGGGTCTTGATCGGGTATTGCGATAGGGTCCGGCGGATCTCGCGCATCGGGCGGCCGAGGTCGATCGGCACCACCGCGCCGCCGAGTGCGTCGCCGTCGATCGCGGGCAAAAATTGCGCCGGGTTGGTTTCGAGCGCTTCGAGAAAAACTCCTTCGGCGGTGATCTTGCCGAGGACCTGGCGGTCGGCCGAGCACGAGACGCCGATGCCGATCGGCAGGCTGGCGCCGTGCCGCGGCAGCCGGATGACCCGCACGTCGTGGCAGAAATACTTGCCGCCGAATTGCGCGCCGATGCCGAGGCCGCGGGTCAGTTCGAGCACTTCGGCCTCGAAGCCGCGATCGCGATAGGCCTGGCCCCAGCGGTTGCCCTCGGCCGGCAGGCTGTCGAGATAGCGGCAGCTGGCGAGCTTGACCGTCTTCAGGTTCAACTCGGCCGAGGTGCCGCCGATGACGATCGCCAGATGATAGGGCGGGCAGGCGGCGGTGCCCAGGGTGCGGATCTTTTCGTCGAGAAATTTGACGAGCGCCTTCGGGTTCAGCACCGCCTTGGTCTGCTGATAGAGAAAACTCTTGTTGGCCGAGCCGCCGCCCTTGGCGATGAACAGGAATTTGTAGGCCTCGCCCGGCTCGGCATAGATCTCGATCTGCGCCGGCAGATTGTCGCCGGTGTTGACCTCCTCGTACATCGACAATGGCGCCACCTGGCTGTAGCGCAGATTGGTCTCGGTGTAGGTGCGCCGGATGCCGGCCGAGATCGCCGCGGCGTCGTCGCCCTCGGTCCACACCTGCTGGCCCTTTTTGCCCATGACGATCGCGGTGCCGGTGTCCTGGCACATCGGCAATACCCGGCCGGCGGCGATGTTGGCGTTTTTCAACAGGTCGAAGGCGACGAACTTGTCGTTGGCCGAGGCCTCGGGATCGTCGAGGATCGCGCGCAACTGGGCGAGGTGGCCGGGGCGCAGCAGATGCGCCGAGTTCGGCAAAGGCCTGGGCGGCGAGCAGGGTCAGCGCCTCGGGCATGATCTTGACGATCCGCCGGCCCTCGAAATCGCCGGTCGCGACATGGTCGCCGCTCAGCCGGCGATAGGGCATCTCGTCCGCGCCGAGCGGAAACAGCTCGTGATAGCCGGCATCGCTCATCGGTCGCTCCGCATCCTGGTCCCGCCGCAGGATCGCCGTTTGCGCGCCGCCGTCAAGCCGCACGCCGCCGGGCCGGCATCGGCGCGGCGTCCCCGGAGCCTACTGGAGAAATTCGCCGCCGGGACGGCTATTCCGGCAACGTATCGGATGCGCGCTTTTGAGATCCAGGAATATCAGTATCTTACACCTAATTTCCGGTGCGGCCGCAGAACCCTGCACTTCGCCGGCGAGGGGTTGCGGCGATCTTCATTTCCCTCAAAAAGAGGCGTTGCACGAACGCTCGCAGGGAAACGCCCAACTTGTGTCCGCTGGATGGCAAGTAATCTATGGACTCGCAGTGGTGTATCAGAAGTTCATTTCGGAAGAGATGCGGTCATTGTGAGCAAGGCGAAGCAATATCGACCGCTTGCACCACGCTTGGATCCGAGATTGCTTCGTCGCTTCGTTCCTAGCAACGACGATAATTATGCGAGTTTTCAGGCTGGGGATACCATAATGGGTGTCATGCGGCAGTTGACTGCGCTACACCGGCTTCGCAGAAAACAAGATATAGGAACATGGGGGATGGCGCGCCAGAGCAGCCGCGACACATGGAGGACACGTAAAAGCCGCAACCTCCTTTTACGTAGAAAATGCGTCCTTTAGCTGTTGTATGATAGACTGCGCGGCGACCGAAGAAAGGCAATCCTCATGAGCATCGAGATTTCGAAGGAGACGGAAGCGCGGCTTACCGCCGAGGCAAGGCGGCTGGGCATTTCCATAGATGCGTTGCTGTCGCGCCTCGTCGACGGACAGGCGGGGCCAACCCCGACCCGGCCTAACCCCGAATTACCGGCATGGAACCTTGGTGCAGGGGCGCTTCATCGGCGCGACATCTATGACGATACCGGCTGAGCCCGGGCATCGTCGACACGAACATTCTGGTCGACGCGCTGGATACGGCTGCTCCCCAACACGTCGCCGCGCGCACCTTGCTCGAGGCCGCGCGCGCGGAGACGACAACTCTCTATGTCACCTCGCAAATCCTCTGCGAGTTCTACTCGGTCATGACCAACCCGCGCCGGGTCGCCCGACCGCGCACCGCCACGGAGGCGATGACCGCATCGCGGCCATGCAGGCAAACGGCATCGGCAGAATCTATACCTTCAACGCGGGCGACTTCGAGGTTTTCTTGGAACTATCAATCGTCACGCCTTAAAGGAGAGCAAGGCCTTGGCGATTCGTGTGCCTCGTTACGAAGACCCTCGAACTCTCGATCCGGGAGTATCGGTCAATGAAGAAGGAGATCATTACCATCGCGGGGTCGCCCGGGTCGGGCAAGTCGTCGACCGCAAAGGCGGTCGCCTCCGCACTTGGATTTCGTCACTTTTCCTCCGGCGATCACTTCCGGCAACTGGCGGCCGAGCGCGGCGAATTGATCGAGGCCATGAATATTTCGGCAGAAGCGCAGCGCGATATCGATCTCCGAGTAGACGCCCTGCTGCAGAAAATGTACCGCACCGAACAGCGGCTCGTCATCGACTCGCGCATGGCGTGGCGATGGATGCCGGATTCGTTCAAAGTGTTTCTCGTGCTCGACCCGGATACCGCGGCGGAGCGCATCTTCGGTCATCTGCAAAAAGAGGGGCGCATCAGCGAGGCTGCGCAGTCGGTCAAGGAGGTGCGCGAGAGTATCGATCGCCGATCCGCCAGCGAGCAACGGAGATATGCTGCGCTTTACGCCGTCGACGTGACGAATCCGGCGAATTACGACATTGTCGTCAATACCAAGCACAATGATTTGTCGGCAGTAACCGCGATCGTGCGCGCCGCATTCCAGGCTTGGCGAACCGCGGACGGCGAGCTTTAGGACCCGGGCGCGCTCATTCGATGTTCTGCACCTGCTCGCGGAATTGCTCGACCGTTGCCTTCAGCGCGAGCCCGATCCGGGTCAGCTCGATATCCGTCGATTTCGAGCACAAGGTATTGGCCTCGCGGTTCAGCTCCTGGCACAGGAAATCGAGGCGGCGGCCGACCGCTTCGCTCTCTGTCAACAAATCGCCCGCCTGGGCAATATGGGCGCGCAGCCGGTCGATCTCTTCACGCACATCCGCGCGCGTCACCAGCAGCGCCGCTTCCTGCGCGACCCGCTCCTCGGGCATCCCCGGGACCAGATCGGCGAGAGCCGCCAGCGCCGTTCGCAGCCGCTCGCGGATCGCCTCCGGCTGGACCGCGGCGCATCCCGCCGCCGTTTCAACCAGCGCCGTCATCTCCGCGAGCTGATCGCGCAGCAATTCGGCCAGCCGCGCACCCTCCTCGCCCCTGGCGGCGGCGAGCTGGTCGAGCGCCAGCGCCCAACCGGCCAGCACCGCCGCCCTGCGTCCCGCGATCACCTCATCGGGCTCGGTCTCGACGGTCTCGACCACGCCGCGCAACGCCAGGAGGCCATCGATCCGCGGCGGCGCCGCTTCGATTTCGCCGGCCAGATCGTTGATCAGGGCGACGAGCTGCGCCAGGGCTTCGCGGTTGACCCGCATCGCGATCGGCGCGGTCCGAACAATTGCGAGATTGGCCGAGACATTGCCGCGGCGAAAGCGCTGCGCCAAACCGGCCCGCAACTCCGGCTCCAGAGCATCGAAACCAGGAGCGAGCCGCAACCTCAGGTCGAGGGAGCGGCCGTTGACGCTCTTCAATTCCCACGCCCAGGAAACGCCGCAATCTTCGCCCTGGGCCCGAGCGAAGCCGGTCATGCTGGCCAGGCTCACAGCCTAAACATCCTGCGTTGCCGGGTGCCTTATAGGCGGGGTCGGCGATGCCGGCAATGGCGGGGAGGGTGCGCTCGGCGTTATCGCGCGGGTCGGCTTTCCCGCGAGCCCGGTTCGGCCCGGACGGCGCCGTCGCGTTCGGGATCGGGCGGATCGAGACCGGTCGGCTGACCGCGGCGATATTCGGCTACATTGCGGTTGTGCTCGCTGAGGGTCTTGGCAAAGACGTGGCCGCCGGCGCCATCGGCGACGAAGTACAGATCGTCGCTCAGCGCCGGATGCGCCGCGGCACGCAGAGCGGCCGCCCCCGGGTTGTCGATCGGCCCCGGCGGCAGCCCCCGCCGGAGATAGGTATTGTAGGGAGAGGCGAGCGCGAGATCGGCGCGGGTCAACGGGCGGTCGAGCGGTTTCGTCCCGCCGTCGCTCAACGCATAGATCACCGTCGGGTCCGATTGCAGGGGTATGCCGAGCTGCAGCCGGTTCAAGAAGACCGCAGCAATGCGGGCCCGCTCGCTTGCATGGGCGGTTTCACGCTCGACCAGCGACGCAAGTATCAACATCTGCTGCGGGTCCGCCAAAGGCAGACCGGGACGGCGTCCGGCCCAGGTCTCGGCCAGCTCGCGCGCCATGGCATGGCGCATGCGGCCGAGCATGTCGGTGCGCTTATCGCCGTAGCTGTAGACATAGGTCTCGGGCATCAGCACCCCGTCGGCCGGCGGCGTTCCGGGGTCGCCATCGAGCGCCGGAGCCGCCCGGACCAACGCCGTGACTTCGGCGCTGGTCAGCCCCTCCGGGATTGTCAGCCGATATTTGACGGTCTTGCCGCTCGCCAGCAGATCAATCACGCCGAGAGGGCTTATCTCCGCCGGAAACTCGTATTGGCCCGCCAACAGGCCGCCGCCCCGGCCGGCTGTGACGGCTGCAATTTCAAACGGCAGCGGGTGCCGAATCACACCGGATTTCGCCAGCAATGCGGCAATCTCGGCGAGACCGGTATGCGGCGGAACGACCACCCGGCGCGATTGCGCCAGGGGCCCCGGTCCGGTCGCATCGCGATAGACCGCGTAGCCGATCCCGCCGACTGCCGCGACAAACAGCGACACCACGAGCAGCGCCCAGGCAAGCAGCTTGAAAAAGCCCCGCATTCCGCCGTGATTCTGCCGACCTTGGTGCGATTTCTCCCGCTCAAGGCGGGCCGGTGAAGACCAGCGAGGCGTTGGTGCCGCCAAAACCGAACGAATTGGACAGCGCGTATCTCACCTTGCGCTCTTTTGCCTGTTTCGGCACCAGATCGATGTCGCAGGATGGCGACGGGTTTTCGAGGTTCAGCGTTGGCGGGACCACCCCGTCACGGATCGCCAGGATCGAAAAGATCGCTTCGACGCTGCCGGCGGCGCCGAGCAGATGGCCGATCGCCGATTTCGTCGACGACATCGACAGCCTGTAGGCATGCTCGCCGAACAGCCGCTTGACCGCGCCCAACTCGACCTCGTCGCCAAGCGGCGTCGAGGTGCCGTGGGCGTTGATGTAGTCGATCTTGTCCGCCGCGACGCCGGCGCGCTTGAGCGCGTTGCGCATCGAGCGAAAGGCGCCGTGGCCGTCCTCCGGCGGCGCGGTCAGGTGGTGGGCATCGCCGGACATGCCATAGCCGATCACCTCGGCGTAGATTTTTGCAGCGCGCTTTTTGGCATGCTCGTACTCTTCGAGGACCAGTATGCCGGCGCCTTCGCCCATCACGAAGCCGTCGCGGTCGCGATCCCACGGGCGCGAGGCGCGAGGCGGATCGTCGTTGAACGCCGTCGACAGCGCGCGGGCGGCGGCAAATCCGGCGACGCCCAGCCGGCACACCGCCGCCTCGGTGCCGCCGCACACCATCACGTCGGCATCGTCGAGCATGATCAGCCGTGCCGCATCGCCGATCGCGTGCGCACCGGTAGAGCATGCCGTCACCACGGCGTGATTGGGTCCGGTAAAGCCGTATCGGATCGAGACGTGCCCCGAGGCGAGATTGATCAGATTGGCCGGGATGAAAAACGGGCTGAGCCGCCGCGGACCGCGCTCGTTCAAGATCATCCCGCCTTCGGTGATCCCCGACAGGCCGCCGATCCCGGAGCCGATGATCACCCCGGTGCGCTCGCACTCGGCCTCGTCCTGGGGCGTCCAGCCCGCATCCTCGACCGCCTGGTCCGCGGCCGCCAACGCGAAGACGATAAAGCCGTCCATCTTGCGCTGGTCCTTGGGCGGGACCCAATCATCGGCATTGAACCGGCCTGAGATTGCGTCGCCGCGCGGCACCTGGGCGGCGATCTTGGCCGGCAGGTCCGATACGTCGAAGGACTGGATCGCACGCACCCCGGACATACCGTCGATCAGGCTGCGCCAGTTCCGTTCGAGACCGATGCCGAGGGGCGTCACCAGCCCCACCCCGGTTACGACAACGCGCCGCGGGCTAATCATCCGGCGCAATCGACGGTCGGCGACCGATGGCCGAGCAACCCGCGCCGGCGGCCCCCGCCGGCGATTTGCAAAAGGCGGGGATTCGCTGCGCGAGATTTCGAGACGAGGCCATCACCGCGGCCGGTCAAGCCGCTCAACTGTGGGTTTCAATAAAGCTGACCGCGTCCTTGACGGTCACGATCTTCTCGGCCGCGTCGTCCGGAATCTCGCAGCCGAACTCCTCCTCGAAAGCCATCACGAGTTCGACCGTGTCGAGACTGTCCGCGCCCAAATCGTCAATAAAGCTGGCGTTTTCGGTCACTTTCAATTCGTCGACGCCCAGATGCTCGACGACGATCTTTTTGACCCGCTCGGCGACGTCACTCATCCGTTCTTCCCCTCAGAGGCTTCGTTGAAAGTCGCGTCGGCATACGGTTTCCGGGCATTGCCACCGTCATGGTGCAACCCGCTAGGGACCAGGGTCAAGACACCGATCCGATAACACGATTTTCCGCGGCAACGCCAGCCCGACCGTGCGCGATCGGGTACGACGGCGCTATATCATGGCCATGCCGCCATTAACGTGCAAGGTTTGACCGGTGACATAGGCGGCTTCGGCGCTGGCCAGATAGACGACCGCGGCGGAGACGTCCTCGGGCGTGCCAAATCGGCCGGCGGCAACCTTGTCGACGAGCCGCGCGCGCAACTCGGGCGTAAGCCTGCCGGTCATCGCCGTTTCGATCAGCCCGGGCGCCACGCAGTTTACAGTGACGCCACGGCTGGCGACTTCGGCCGCGACCGATTTCGACATCCCGACCATCGCCGCCTTGGCCGCTGCGTAATTCGCCTGCCCGGCATTGCCGGTGAATGCGACCACCGAGGTCACGCCGATCACCCGGCCGTGCCGTCGCCTTACCATCCCCCGCAGCGCCGCACGGATCAGCCGAAATGCGGCCGTCAGATCGACATCGAGGACCGCCTGCCAATCCTCGTCCTTCATTCTGAGCGTCAGCGCGTCTCGAGCCAGGCCGGCATTGTTGACCAGAATATCGACCCGTCCCATCGCCGCCTCGGCCTGCGCCAGCAAGCGCTCGGGCGCCGCCGGATCGGCAAGATCAGCCTCCCCGACATGACTGCGCTCGCCGAGTTCCGCCGCCAGCGCGCGCAGCGTCTCGACCCGCCGGCCCGACAACATCACCGCCGCACCCCGGCCGTGCAGTGCGCGGGCGACCGCCTGGCCGATGCCGCCGGCGGCTCCGGTCACCAAGGCCGTCTGTCCGGCAAGATCGAACATGGCGCGCTCAGAGCTCGCGCAAAAACGCTTCGACCTCGCCGGGCGTACCGACCGTTCGAACCCGAAGATCCGGGGCAATGCGTTTGACGAGGCCGCTCAGCACGCGGCCGGCGCCGATCTCGACGACCTCCTCGACCTCGCCGGCAAGAAACAGCACGCTCTCGCGCCATCGCACCATCGCCGTCACCTGCTCGACGAGCCCGCATTTGATCAGGGCAGGGTCTCGCAGCACGCTCGCCGACACGTTGGCGACCAGCGGAACCAGCGGCGGGTGCAGCACGATCTCGTCGAGCGCCCGCGCCATCGCCTCGGCGGCCGGCGTCATAAGCGGCGAATGAAACGGGGCGCTGACCGGCAGAACGATCGATCGCCGTAGACCCGTGCTCGCGGGCCAGCGCGATCGCCCGCTCGACGGCGTCATGATGGCCGCTGACCACGACTTGTCCCGGGGCATTGTCATTCGCCACAACGCAGACCTGGCGGGCGCCCGCGGCCTCCGCTCCGGCCTGGGCGGCAACTCGCTGCGCCGTTTCGACATCGAGGCCGAGCAATGCCGCCATCGCGCCTTGACCGAGCGGCACCGCCTGCTGCATCGCTCGGCCGCGCAGTCTCAGCAGCCGCGCCGCCGCGCCGACCGACAACGAGCGGGCGGCCGCCAGGGCTGAGTATTCGCCGAGAGAATGCCCGGCGACATAGGCGACGCAGCGGCTCAACTCGAAACGCGGCTCCGTCTCGAGCACCCGCATTACGGCGAGGCTCGCCGCCATCAGCGCCGGCTGCGCGTTTTCGGTCAGCGTCAAATCGCCCTCCGGCCCGTCGAACATCAACCGCGACAGCGGCTGGGCCAAGGCGTCGTCGACCTCCTGATAAAGACGGCGCGCTGCCGGGAAGGCGTCGGCGAGATCGCGACCCATCCCGACCGTCTGCGATCCCTGCCCCGGAAATACGAATGCGCGGTTCATGCAGAACGCGTCCCCCACCCCCTCCGCCGCAGCGCCGACCGGCACCCGACCGCCCGGTTCATAGCCGCGTTGCCGCCGGTGTCAAGAACGCCTCGTGGTGAGGTGACCGCAACCCTTGTACCGCAGCAGCGGCGATATATAGTGCGGCAGCCCTTGCCGGCAGGTGTCGGCTCGGTCCGTTCGGCGTCTGCGCCGCGGGCCTTTATCATCCACAAGGGACGGGATTGGCCATGTCGCTCTATGAAACCGTGTTCATCGCCCGCCAGGACATATCCGGCGCGCAGGTAGATGCTCTCGCCGACGGATTTACTCAGCTGATCGTCGATCAAGGGGGCGAGGTCAAAAAGCGTGAGCATTGGGGGCTGCGCAATCTCGCCTACCGGATGAAGAAGAACCGCAAGGGGCATTACGTGCTGCTGAACCTGGCGGCCCCGCCGGCGGCCGTCGCCGAACTCGAGCGCACAATGGGGATCAACGAGGATGTGTTGCGGTTTTTGACGATCCGGGTCGATGCCCTCGAGGAGGGTCCCTCGGCGATCATGCAGAGCCGCGGCGGGCGCGAAGACCGCCCGCGGCGCGGTTCCGGCGATCGCGATCGCTTTGGCGAAACGCGCGAGAGCGCACCCGAACGGGTAGCCGAGGCCGAGCGTGCCGACCGGCCGGTTCCCGCAGCAGCGGAGTGACAGCATGGAAAGCCAGTCGGCCGGCGGATCGGGGCGAGGCGGGGCGGCACGCCGCCCGTTTTTCCGACGGCGAAAATCATGCCCGTTCTCGGGACCGAATGCGCCCAAGATCGACTACAAGGACGTCAAGCTGTTGCAACGCTTCGTGTCCGAACGCGGCAAGATTGTCCCGAGCCGTATCACTGCGGTGTCGACCAAGAAGCAGCGGGAATTGGCCCGCGCGATAAAACGGGCGCGTTTCCTCGGACTGCTGCCCTACATGATGAATTGAGCCCGCTCCATCAGGCCACGCGACGATCGGCGTCTGCGTCGGGCGCTGCTTGCGGCGGCGGCGCTTCTGCGCGGTACGCAATCGCGCTGCTTGACCCGCCGCAGGCACGCAACGGCTTTGGCAGGATCGAAATCTCTCGGAGGTAAAATCGATGGTTGAACTGATCCTGCTCGAACGGGTCGAGAAGCTCGGCCAGATGGGCCAGCTCGTCAAGGTGAAGCCCGGGTTTGCCCGCAACTATCTGCTGCCGCAGAAAAAAGCCTTGCGCGCGACCAAGGAGAATCTGACCTATTTCGAGACCCAGAAGACCCAGCTCGAAGCGATCAACCTCGAGCGCCGCAGCGAAGCCAGCGAAGTCGGCAACAAACTCGAAGGGCTCAGCGTCGTGATCGTTCGACAGGCCGGCGAAAGCGGGCAGCTCTATGGCTCGGTCTCGGCTCGGGATATCGCCGAGGCGGTCACCGCGGCCGGTTTCACCGCGGAAAAACGCCAGGTCGTGCTCGAGCGGCCGATCAAGAGCCTCGGTGTGCACTCGCTCCGGATCGTGTTGCATCCGGAAGTCGCCGTTTCGATCACCGCCAACGTCGCACAATCGGCCGAGGAGGCGGCGATGCAGGCCAAGGGCATCGATCCGCTGAAGCAGCGCGACGCGGACGAAGGCAGCATCAGCGAACCGACCGTCGCCGGCGAGGAAGCGGCGCTGTAGGATCGTTGTGCTTGTCAGGCCTTTGCAACTTGGTGGATACTGCTGGGTCGGTTTCTATTCGGTTTTGTTGCGATGTTGCTGGCGCGCCTGTTCAAGCGAATCACCACCATCGGCCAACTCGGCATCATCGATGCCGGCGGCAGACGCCACGTTTTTAAGGGAGCGCCGGGACCGGATGTGGTGATCCGGTTGCACGACCCGGCGCTGCACTGGAAGCTCGTCGCCCGGCCGCGGCTTTATCTGCCCGAGGCGTTCATGGACGGGACGCTGACGGTCGAGCAAGGGACGCTTTACGATCTGCTCGACCTGCTCGAGACCAATCTGATGGCGTTGCCCGAAAGTCTTCTGGCTCGCCTCCTCAACGGGTCGTACACCTTGTTGCGACGGGTTCATCAATACAACCCGCTGTCCCGCGCCCGTCAAAACGCGGCCCATCACTACGATCTGTCGGATCAGCTGTACGAATTGTTCCTCGACCAGGATCGCCAATATTCCTGCGCCTATTTCCGAGATCCGGATGCAGATCTCGACACCGCTCAGCTCGACAAGAAGCGCCACATCGCAGCCAAGCTGCTGATCCGGCCGGGGCATAGGGTGCTCGATATCGGCTGCGGCTGGGGCGGCCTGGCGCTTTATCTCGCCGGCGAATGCGGCGCCGATGTCACCGGCCTGACCTTGTCGGTCGAGCAACACAAAGTGGCGTCGCGTCGGGCGGTCGCCGCCGGGCTTGCCGATCGCGTCCGGTTTCATTTGCGCGACTACCGCGAGGAGCGCGGGCAATACGATCGGATCGTCTCGGTCGGCATGTTCGAGCATGTCGGGCTCGACCATTACCCGACATTTTTTCGCCAGCTGAATTCGCTGCTGGCGCCGGACGGGATCGCCTTGCTGCACTCGATCGGCCGCATGGACGGGCCGGGCACGACCAATCCCTGGATCCGCAAATACATCTTCCCCGGCGGCTATGTGCCGGCGCTGTCGGAAGTCCTGCCGACGATCGAACGTTTGCGGCTGTGGATCACCGATATCGAGATTTTGCGGCTGCATTATGCCGAGACCTTGCGAGCATGGCGGCAGCGGTTCGAACACAATCGCGGCCGAGTGCGTGCGATCTACGACGAGCGATTCTGCCGTATGTGGGAGATGTATCTCGCCGGTGCCGAGATCGCCTTCCGGCGCGGCGGTCATCTCGTCTTTCAGATGCAGCTGGCCCGGGCGGTCGACACGGTGCCGCTGACGCGAGACTACATGCAGGACTGGGAGCAGCGGCGCAACTCCGCCGCAGATCGGGCAGCTTAGCTCAGCCCCAGCGGCTACGATCCCCGCCTTCCACAGCATGGGGATCGTATTCCCGGCGCAGCCGGGTGCGGGCCGGTGGTAGCGTAGCGCCGATGGAAACGATGACGACTTCGCGAGTCACGCCGCTGCGCGACGCTGGGATCGACCCGGCACTTGCGCGCACGCCGCCCTACAACACCGATGCCGAGCAGGCGTTGCTGGGAGCAATGCTGATAAGCAACGCCGCCTACGGGCGGGTGTCCGAGTTTCTCGAGCCCGCGCATTTCGGCAACGCCGTCCACGGGCGCATCTTCGGCGCGATCGGCAAGCTCATCGAACGCGGCCAGATCGCCAACCGGGTGACCTTGCAGAACCTGTTCGACCAGGACGGGGCCTTGGCCGATATCGGCGGGGCGCAGTATCTGGCCCGTCTCGCCGAATCGGCGGTGACGGTCATCAATGCCGCGGATTACGGCCGGGTCATTCATGACCTCTACCTGCGACGCGAGCTGATCGCGCTCGGCGAGGACATCGTCAACGAGGCCTTCCGCCAGGATCTCGACGATCGCGCGCCCGAGCAGATCGAACGGGCCGAGCAGAGACTGTTCGATCTCGCCAATACCGGCCAGGCCGAGGGTGGGTTCCGCGCCTTCAGCGCGGCGATGACAAGCGCGATCAACGACGCCGAGGCGGCGTACAAGCGCGACGGCAAGATCGTTGGGGTCGGAACCGGATTCCGCGATCTCGACAAGATGCTGGGCGGGCTGCACCCGTCCGATCTCGTGATTCTCGCCGGCCGGCCGTCGATGGGCAAATCGGCGCTCGCCACCAACATCGCCTTCAATGCCGCCACGGCGTATCGGCCGGCGCTCGGGCCGGACGGCCGGCGCGTCGCGGCCGAGGGTGCGGTCGCCGGGTTCTTTTCCCTAGAAATGTCGTCCGAGCAATTGGCCGCCCGGACTCTCGCAGGAGAATCCGGAATTTCCTCGGACCGTATCCGTCGCGGCGATGTCGGCCGTGTCGAGTTCGACCGGTTCGTCCAGGCGAGCCATCGTCTTCAGACTTTGCCGCTGTTCATCGACGACACCCCGGCATTGAGCGTATCCACCCTGCGTACCAGAGCACGGCGGTTGATGCGCCAGCAGGGGCTCGGCCTGATCGTCATCGACTATCTGCAATTGCTGCGGCCTTCGGTCCAAGTGCGCACGCTCGAAAACCGAGTGCAGGAAATCTCCGATATCACCCGCGGCCTGAAGGCTCTGGCAAAGGAGCTGAGCATTCCCGTGCTGGCGCTGTCGCAACTTTCTCGCGCCGTCGAGCAGCGCGAGGATAAGCGTCCGTTGCTCTCCGATCTGCGCGAATCGGGTTCGATCGAACAGGATGCCGACGTCGTGATGTTCATCTACCGTCAGGAATATTACGATGCGCGCGAGCCGACGAAGCGCCCCGGCGAAGACGACGGAAAATTCAACGACCGCTATCAGCAATGGCGCGAGGATCTCGAAAAAATCCACGGTCTTGCCGAAGTGATCGTGGCAAAGCAGCGGCATGGTCCGGTCGGGGCGATCAAGCTGCACTTCGACGCCGAAACGACGAGGTTCGATGATTTCGCGTTGCCGGAACATTTGCCGAGCACCCGCTGAACGGTTTCCGGGACGCCATGGCGGCTGATCCGGCCGACCGCACCGGCGCGGTCCTCGAGATCGATCTCGGCGGCATCGCCGCGAACTGGCGCCTGCTGGCGCGGCGCGTCGGTTCGGCCGGGTGCGCAGCCGTGGTCAAAGCCGATGGCTATGGCCTCGGAGCAGTACAGGTGGCCTCGGCGCTGGCTGCGGCCGGCTGCCGGCAGTTTTTTGTGGCGACCCTTGGCGAAGCGATTGTGCTGCGGCAGGTGCTGCCGGACGCGATCTCGATCGCCGTGTTGAACGGCCCGGTGCCGGGTTCGGCGGACGAGTTCGCCGAGCATCGGCTCGTCCCGGTGCTCAACGATCCGGGACAGATCGCCGATTGGCGGGAGGTTGCCGGCCGGCGCGGGGCGTTGCCGGCGATATTGCACATCGATACCGGCATGGCGCGCCTCGGGCTGACCCCGCGCGAGTTCGACCGGTTCGCGGACGATCTATGGAATTGCGGGGCGATCCGCTGGCAGGCGCTGATCAGCCATCTGGCCTGTGCCGATCTGCCGAACCATCCGCTGAACAAGGTCCAGCGGACCCGCTTCGCTTCGGCCCAGAGCCGATGCGGCGGCCTCCGCGCGAGCCTGGCGGCATCGTCCGGGATCTTTCTCGACCCGGCGTTCCACTTCGATTTCGTACGCCCGGGCGCGGCCCTTTACGGGGTAAACCCGGTTCCGGGCAGCCCCAACCCGATGCGCCAGGTCATCCGCCTCAACGCCAAAATCCTACAAATCCGCGACGTCGACGAGGGGCAGACGGTTGGCTACGGCGCCGCGCACGCAATGTCCGCGGCGGGGCGCTTGGCAACTGCGGCGATCGGCTACGCCGATGGTTGGCTGCGTTCCCTCAGCCATCGCGGCTGCGGCCGGATCGGCGGTGTGCGGGTTCCCCTGCTCGGCCGAGTTTCGATGGATCTGGCTGTTTTCGATGTGTCTGCGATCGACCCCGCGCTGGCGCGGCCGGGTAATTTCATCGAAATGCTCGGCGAGCATTACGGGGTCGACGCCGCAGCAGCCGACGCCGGGACCATCGGCTACGAAATTCTGACGGCCCTCGGGCGCCGGCACCACCGGGTCTATCATAAGGGACCGGCTTGGTGTTGAACTTCCTGGCCGCGATCGGCGCGGCTTTTCTCGGCTTTCTTGCGGCTACCGGGCGGCTGCTCCGGTTCGCCGGCACGGCGATGGCGACCGCGCTCTCGCCTCCCTACTATCCGCGCGCGATCCTGCGACAGATGCTCGAGATCGGATATTTCTCGCTGCCGGTCGTCGGCCTTACCGCACTCTTCACCGGCATGGTGCTGGCGCTGCAATCCTACACGGGGTTCAGCCGATTCTCGGCCGAGAGCGCGGTGGCGACGGTCGTCGTGCTTTCGGTGACCCGGGAACTAGGGCCGGTGATCGCCGGGCTCATGGTAGCCGGGCGGGTCGGTGCGGCGATGGCGGCGGAAATCGGCACGATGCGCGTCACCGACCAGATCGACGCGCTGACGACATTGTCGACCGACCCGATGCGCTATCTGGTGCTGCCGCGCCTCGTCGCCGGTTTGGTGACGTTGCCGATGCTGGTCGTCGTCGCCGACATTATCGGAGTATTCGGCGGCTATCTCGTCGGTGTCTATAAGTTCGGCTTCAACCCACAGGTTTACTTGAGCCATACCGAGCAATACATGGAGACGAGCGACGTCGTCTCCGGCTTGGTCAAGGCCGCCGTATTCGGCTTTGCCGTTGCCTTGATGGGTTGCTACCACGGATATTACTCGCGTGGCGGTGCGCGCGGGGTGGGAGAGGCGACGACCGCCGCCGTCGTGTCGGCCTCGATCCTGATCCTCGTTTTGGATTATGCGATCACCCAGGCTTTTTTTACGCAATGAAGGGCAGGCGGCGATGAGCGGCGCCGCGGCGTCGAAGATCACGGTCCGGGGGGTGGAAAAGTCCTTTGGCCGCAATCGTGTGCTCGACGGCATCGACATCGACTGCATGGCCGGCGAGAGCCTGGTCATCATCGGCGGTTCGGGGACCGGCAAATCGGTGCTGGTCAAATGCATCCTTGGGCTGCTGCGCCCCGAGGCCGGCTCGATCCGCATCGACGGGGCCGAAACCACCGGCTTGCCGCGCGCCGGCCGCCGGCGCCTGCTCGAAAAGTTCGGGGTTTTGTTTCAAGGCGGCGCCCTGTTCGATTCGCTGCGCGTGTGGGAGAATGTGGCGTTCGGGCTGGTCCACGGACGCCGCATGGAGCGGGTTGGTGCAAGAAACATTGCGCTCGCGAAGCTGGCGGCGGTCGGGCTCGGGTCCGAGATCGGCGAGTTGCGGCCGCATGAACTCTCGGGCGGCATGCAAAAGCGGGTGGCGCTGGCGCGGGCGATCGCCGCCGAACCGGAGATCATCTTTTTTGACGAACCGACCACGGGGCTCGATCCGATCATGGCCGATGTGATCAACGATCTGATCGTCAAATGCGTGCGCGAGCTCGGCGCCACCGCGATATCGATCACCCACGACATGGTCAGCGCCCGAAAGATTGCCGATCGGATCGCGATGCTGCACGAGGGACGCATCGTCTGGCATGGTTCGGCAGGCGCGATCGACCGATCCGGCAATCCGTTTGTCGACCAGTTCATCAACGGACGCGCCGCGGGGCCGATCCGAATGGCGGTCCGAGCCCTGTGAACCGCCCGCCGATGCCGCGGACCGGGCCGGATTGAGCCGATGCCCCAGCCGCCTCGTTACGTCTGTCAGCAATGCGGCGCCGCCCATGCCAAATGGACCGGCCGCTGCGAGGGTTGCGCCGAGTGGAACACCCTTGTCGAGGAATCGCCGCACGAGGCCCCGCCGAAAAGCCTCGTCACCCGGGGGCGCCACGGCGGCCGTTCGCTGGATTTTGTCGGTCTGACCGGCCCCAATCTGCTGGCGCCGCGCCGCAGCACCGGGATCGCCGAACTCGATCGCGTATGCGGCGGCGGGTTCGTGCCCGGCTCGGCGATCCTGGTCGGCGGCGATCCCGGCATCGGCAAATCGACCTTGCTGCTGCAGGCGGCGGCGGCGATCGCATCCGCCGCGGGGAAGGGCCGCGAGCAGCCGGCAAGCGCCGCTTACATCACCGGCGAGGAGGCGATCGATCAGGTTCGCCTGCGCGCCGAACGGCTCGGCATCGGCGCCAGCCCGGTTCTGCTCGCCGTCGCGAGCAATGTGCGCGATATCCTCGCCTCGCTCGACCGGGCCGACGCTCCGGATCTCGTCATCGTCGATTCGATCCAGACGATGTATCTCGATACGCTCGACAGCGCGCCGGGTACCGTCAGCCAGGTGCGCGGTACCGCGCAAGAACTGATCCGCGCTGCCAAACGGCGCGGCTTCGTGCTGATCCTGGTCGGCCATGTGACCAAAGAGGGTGCGATCGCCGGGCCGATGGTGCTCGAACACATGGTCGACACCGTGCTTTATTTCGAAGGCGAACGCGGGCATCAGTTTCGCATTCTGCGCGCCGTCAAGAACCGCTATGGTGCGACCGACGAAATCGGCGTCTTCGAGATGAGCGACCGTGGCCTGATCGAGGTTCCAAATCCGTCGGCCCTGTTTCTCGGCGGCCGCCAACCGGCTGGTGCCGACGGCCGATCGGCGGACGCAGCGAGTGCGGCCCAATCGGGCGGCGCGGCGGTTTTCGCCGGCATCGAGGGCACGAGGCCGGTGCTGGTCGAGGTTCAGGCACTGGTCGCTCCGAGCGTGCTCGGCACGCCGCGGCGGGCGGTCGTCGGCTGGGACGGGACGCGGCTGGCGATGATCACCGCGGTGCTCGACGCGCGCTGCGGTCTGTCGGTCGGCGCCAACGACATCTACCTCAACATCGCCGGCGGTTTGCGCATTGCCGAGCCGGCGGCGGACCTGGCGGTGGCTGCCGCCCTCGTCTCGGCCTTGAGCGAGACGCCGGTTCCGGTCGACGCCGTGCTGTTCGGCGAGATTGCTCTGTCGGGAGAGGTTCGGCCGGTCGGCCATGCCGAGCTGCGCCTCAAAGAGGCGGCAAAACTCGGCTTTGCCGAGGCGTGGCTGCCGGCGCGCCGGGGCAACAGCCGCGAGATGGCGGTGGCGGGGATCAGAACGATGGCGATCGGCCACCTCGGCGAGCTGGTCGAACGGCTGGCGGCGCAGCGCGGCGCGCGCCCGCGCCGCGGCCGGATTGCGGTAGCCCCTTGAACGCGCTCGATCTGGCGGTCTTGGCCGTGGTGGCCGTGTCGGCGGTCTTCGCTTTTGCCCGCGGCCTGACCCGTGAAACGTTGTCGATCGTTGCTTGGGGCGGCGCCTCATTAATCACGGTTTACGGCTTTAACTATGCCTACGGGATCGTTCTGCGATTCATCGCCACCCCGATGTTGGCCGAACTCGCCGCCGGCGCCGGGCTGTTTTTGTCGAGCCTGATCGTCCTGACGATAATGACGGGGTCGGTCGCACATCTGGTGCAAAAGAGCGCGCTGTCGCCGATCGACCGCACGCTCGGCTTGATCTTTGGATTGGCCCGCGGCGCGGTCCTGGTTTGCCTTGCCTATTTGGTCGTCGATATCAGCCTGCCGCCGATCGACCGGCCGGGTTGGCTGACGACGGCCGCGACTGCGCCGTATCTCGCCCAGGGTGCGGACGCCCTGCGCAATCTGCTGCCCGAGACCTTGCAGGTGAAGAGCCTGGCCGTGGTCGACGAGGCGCAACACGCGCTCGATCACGCGACCGAGGCACGCCGCGCCATGGGAGCGCTGTCGAACCCCGCCCCCGCGGCGCCGGTGCAGCCTGGCCGGGAGCCGGCGCCGGCTTACCGGCCCGGCGAACAGCACGATCTGGACCGCCTGATCCGGAATACCCGCTGATCCCGCGACGCCGACGGATGCTGGTCATCCGTCGGCGCCGGCGGCCGGGGGCAGCGGCTGCCGCCCCTCGTATTCTGACGATCGAATAGCCATTTCGAGAGGGTCGAGAGTAAAATCGCCGATGCCGACCGATCCCACAAAACTCGACGATCCGGAAACCGATCATCTGCATGAGGAGTGTGGCGTGTTCGGCGTGTTCGGCCATCCCGAAGCGGCGGCGCTGACCGCGCTCGGCCTTCATGCGCTGCAACATCGCGGGCAGGAGGCTGCCGGCATCGTTGCTTATGACGGCGAGCAGTTCAGCAGCCATCGCGGGATGGGCCAGGTCAGCGACAATTTCAGCTCGAAGGAGGTGATCGGCCGCCTGCGCGGGCAGGCCGCGATCGGCCATGTCCGCTACGCCACCACCGGCGAGGTGGCGATGCGCAACGTCCAGCCGCTGTTTGCCGATTTCGAATTCGGCGGGCTCGCCCTTTGCCACAACGGCAATCTGACCAATTCCTATCAGCTGCGCCGCCGGCTGGTGCATCGCGGCAGTCTGTTCCAATCCACCAGCGACACCGAGGTCATCGTCCATCTGATCGCCACGAGCCTCAGGGAATCGATTGTCGACCGGATGATCGACGCGTTGCGCCAGGTCGTGGGCGCCTATTCGCTGGTCGCGATCTCGCAGGACGAGATCATCGGGGTGCGCGACCCGCTGGGGGTGCGCCCGCTGGTGCTCGGCCGGCTCGCCGACGCCTGGATTCTCGCCTCGGAAACCTGTGCGCTCGACATCATCGGGGCCGAGTTCGTGCGCGACGTCGCCGCCGGGGAGATCGTCATCATCGGGGCGGGCGGGGTCCGGAGTCTGATGCCGTTCGACCATCGCGAGAATCGGTTTTGCGTGTTCGAGCACATCTATTTCGCCCGCCCGGACAGCGTCGTCGAAGGCCGCAGCGTCTACGAGGCGCGCAAGCGCATCGGCCGCCAACTCGCCCGCGAGAGCGGGGTCGATGCCGACATCGTCGTCCCGGTGCCCGATTCCGGGGTGCCGGCGGCACTCGGTTTCGCCCAGGAATTGGGGATCCCGTTCGAGCTCGGGATCATTCGCAACCACTATGTCGGGCGGACCTTCATCGAACCGACCGACCAGATCCGCCACCTCGGGGTGCGGCTGAAGCATAATGCGAGCCGCGCCAACCTCGAAGGCAAGCGGGTCATCCTGGTCGACGATTCGATTGTGCGCGGCACCACCTCGATCAAGATCGTCGACATGGTGCGGCGAGCCGGAGCGCGCGAAGTTCATATGCGGATCTCCAGCCCGCCGACGAGCCACCCGTGCTATTACGGCATCGCCACGCCGCAACGCGATCAGCTGCTCGCCTCGCGCCTCGATGTTGCCGGCATGGCCGAACTGATCGGCGTCGACAGCCTGGCGTTTTTGTCCATCGACGGGCTCTACCGGGCGATGGGGGAACCCGGGCGCGATGCCCTGGCGCCGCGTTTCTGCGACGCCTGTTTTACCGGCGACTACCCGATCCCGCCGATCGATGCCGATGACGGCAAGGTTTCGGTCCAGCTGTCGCTGCTGGTCGAGCCGGCCTGAGGCCGCGGCTGATCGGCACCAGGCTGGCCGGCCGGATCGCTCTGATCACCGGCGCCTCGCGCGGCATCGGCGCCGCCGTCGCGCGGCGGTTCGCCGGCGAGGGAGCGCATGTCGTTCTGGCGGCGCGCACGGTGGGCGGCCTCGAAGAAGTCGACGACGCGATCCGCGCCGAGGGCGGCAGCGCCACCCTTGTCCCGGTCGATCTGCGCGATTTCATCAAGATCGACGAGTTGGCCGCAGCCCTCCTCGACCGCTGGGGGCGTCTCGACATCCTGGTCGGCAACGCCGGCGAATTCGGCGTATTCTCGCCGCTCGGCCATATCGATCCGGCAATTTGGGCCGAGGTCGTCGACCTCAATCTGACCGTCAACTGGCGGCTGATCCGGGCGATGGACCCGCTGTTGCGGGCCGCCCCGGCCGGCCGCGCGATCTTTGTCACGGCGGCGGTCGCGCGCAACCCGCTCGCCTATTGGGGTCCCTACGCAGTCGCGAAATCCGGTCTCGAAGCCCTGGTCAGGATCTATGCCGGCGAGATCGCCAAGACCCGGGTGCGCGCCAATCTGATCGACCCCGGCATCGTGCGCACCCGGTTGCGCGCCCAGATCTTTCCCGGCGAAGACCCGAGCCGATTGCCGCCGCCCGAAAGCGTCGCCGACGCCTTTGTTGCCCTCGCCCTGCCGGAATGCGCCAGGAACGGCGAGCTGTTGATGGCATCGGATGTCGGCGCGTCGGCTCGTTCGGCCGCAGGGGAAGGCTGAACCGAGCCCGGTGCTTCATTCGGACGCCTGCGACAAAGACGATCTTTTCTCCTGTCCTTTGACTGCTCTCCGCCGTCAGCCGGTCGAACTCTGAATCTAAACCAGACTCTATAGCCGGCCGCCTCACTCCGCGGCGCGGGCCGGCGAGTCGGTCGCCGGTTCGAGGGCGGCTTCGGTTGCGTCCTCGACCCGCTCGGCCCACAGAAAGCGCAGGCTGTTGCGGGCGCTCTCCGGGATCTCGTCGTAATCGCGGCGGTTGCGCGCCGGCAGGATCACCGTCGAAAGCCCGGCGCGGGCGGCGGCGACGACCTTTTCCTTGATCCCGCCGACCGGCAGAACGAGGCCGCGCAGGCTGATCTCGCCGGTCATCGCGGTGTCGCTCCTGACCGTCCGCTCGGTCAGCAGCGAAACGAGAGCGGTGTACATTGCGACGCCGGCGGAGGGGCCGTCCTTGGGGGTGGCGCCGGCCGGGACGTGGATGTGGATGTCGCTCTTGTCGAACATCGCCGGATCGAGCCCGAGCCCCGCCGCCTTGGCCTTGACCAGGCTCAGCGCCGCCTGCGCGCTCTCGCGCATGACCTCGCCCAATTGCCCGGTCAGGATCAGCCGGCCGGCGCCCGGCGCGCGGGTCGCCTCGATAAACAAAATGTCGCCGCCGACCGGGGTCCAGGCGAGGCCGGTGGCGACGCCCGGCACGCTGGTGCGCATCGCCACCTCGCTCTCGAAGCGCGGCGGCCCGAGGATCTCCTTCAGGTCGTCCGGCCCGATCCGAACCTGCCGCGCGGTCCCCTCGGCGATGCGCATGGCGACGTTGCGCAATACCGCGCCGATCTCGCGCTCGAGCTGGCGCACGCCGGCTTCGCGGGTATAGTCGCGGATGATCGCGCGCAACGCCGCGCTCGCCGATTTCGGCCTGCTCGGCGGTCAGCCCGTTGGCTTTGAGCTGACGGTCGACCAGGTAGCGGCGGGCGATTTCGAGCTTTTCGTCCTCGACATAGCCGGGCAGGTCGATGATTTCCATGCGGTCGCGCAACGGGCCGGGGACGGTGTCGAGCATGTTCGCCGTGGTGATGAACATGACCTGCGACAGGTCGAACGGCACCCCCAGGTAATTGTCGCTGAAAGGTCCCGTTCTGCTCGGGGTCGAGCACCTCCAGCAATGCCGAGGACGGATCGCCCTGGATGCCGCGGCCGAGCTTGTCGACCTCGTCCAGCATCATCACGCAGTCGCGGCTGCCGGCCCGGCGGATGCCCTGGATGATGTTGCCCGGCAAGGCCCCGATATAGGTGCGCCGGTGACCGCGGATCTCGGCCTCGTCATGCACCCCGCCGAGGCTGACGCGGACGAATTTGCGGCCGGTCGCCCGGGCGATGCTCTGGCCGAGCGAGGTCTTGCCGACGCCGGGCGGGCCGACAAAGCACAGGATCGGGCTGCGCCCGCCCGGGTTGAGCTTGTGGATCGCGAGATATTCGAGGATTCGCCGCTTGACCTTCGCCAGCCCGTAATGATCGGCGTCGAGGATTCGGCGGGCCTCGGCGATGTCGATCGCGCCGCCCGATTCGACCGACCACGGCAATTCGATCAGCCATTCGAGATAGGTCCGCGCCATCGAATACTCGCCGGCCATCTCCGGCATGCGTTCGAGCCGGGCCAGCTCGCGCCTTGCGTGGGCCTCGATTTCGGGCGGCATCTTCGCGTCGTCGATCTTTTTCGACAGTTCGGCGATCTCCTGGCTTTTGGCGTCGTCGCCCTCGCCGAGCTCCTTCTGGATCGTCTTCAGCTGCTCGCGCAGCAGGAATTCGCGCTGGCGGTCGTCCAACTTTCCCTTGGTCTGCTCGCTGATCTGGCGCGACAGCCGCAATACCTCGAGCCGATAGTCGAGCAATGCCGATACACGGTCGAGCCGGCGCTCGAGGTCGACGGTTTCGAGGATTTCCTGCTTTTCGGACGGGGCGATGTCCATGAAGCTGGCGATCAGATCGGCGAGTTGCGCCGCCGAAGCGACCCCTTGCACGGCGTTGACCAGCTCGGCCGGGGTCTGCGGCAGCAATTGCAACACCTCCATCGTCTGGTTGCGCAAATTGAGCATGCGCGCCTCGACGTGCTTGGTCGTCGTTTCGACTTCGGGCAAGCGCTCGACCCGCGCCGCGAGGAACGGATAGCCCGTCGAGGAAATCGAGGATGCGAAAGCGCCGTTCGCCCTGGCAGATCGCATGATGCTGACCGTCGGGGCTGGTCAGATAGCGCAGGATATTCGCCTCGGTGCCTATGCGATGCAGATCGACATGGATCGGGTCCTCGGTCGCCGGATCGCGCTGCAAGACGAGACCGACCGGCCGGTTCAGCCGGATCGCCGCCTGAGCTGCCGCAATCGAGCGCTGGCGGCCGAAGGTGACCGGCAATACCGTCCCGGGAAACAGCACCAGGCTGCGCATCGGCAGCAGGATCAGTGCGTCGGGCGCCAGTGCCGGCATCCCCGACAATGCCGTCTCGATCGCGCTGTTGGACGGCGGCGCCGAGCTGCCGGACTGGCGCAGGTCTCGGTCTTCCGATGGCATGGGAGTTTCCTCGAAAATCAGCGGCGTACCGGCGATGTCGCCAGTCAAGCCTTATGCAGCTGCACCATCAGGCAGCCATTGGCGAGGTGCCGGCCGGTCATTTCGAACCGAGCCGGCGGCAGTTCGATCCGCCGCTCGAAATGGCCGTGCGGGATTTCGAGGCGGTGAATCTTGGCATTATCGAACTCGTGCGGCAGCAGGCGCTCGCCGCTGACGATCAGGACCCCGGCATTGAGCGTCACCGCGATCCCGTCCGGATCGACCCCGGGTAGGGCGATCAGGATCGTCAACCCCCCTTCGGTCTCGAATATGTCGCACGGCGCCTCCCAGTAGGGCATTGCATGACTGCGATGAAAAAACTGGCGATGGAGACGCTGAGCCCGCTCCATCGCCTCGCAAGCCTGCGCCCACATCAACGTCTCGAGCTGTCGTATCGGCATTATCAACTCCGAGCGGCGAGGCCCTTCCGGGCAATTACCGGATTATTGCCGCTCCGGTCATATAGTCACGGAAACTGCGGCGGCGAGACCGGACGGTCGCGGGGCTAGGCGTCGCGCGCGAAACCGGCTATCAGCCTGCGCGTCGCGACGCAAGAGGACGATCCGTGGCTTCGATCAGCAAAAACCCGGCAGATTTCGTCGAGTCCGTAGCCGCCGAGGCAGAACGCATCGAAACGCCCTGCGGCGACGGGCGGATGGTCTGGCATGTCTGGGGCAGCGGGGCGCCGCTCGTCCTGCTTCACGGCGGCTATGGCTCGTGGACGCATTGGGTGCGCAACGTGCTGCCGTTGTCGCGCGAGTTCACGGTCGTCGCCCCCGACCTGCCGGGGCTCGGCGCATCGGCGACGCCGCCCGAGCCGCATACCGCACAAGGTCTGGCGCAGATCATCATCGACGGACTCGACATCGTCCTCCCCGGCCAAGCCGGTTTTCATCTCGCCGGCTTCTCGTTCGGCGGGGTGCTCGGCGGCCATGTCGCGGCCCTGCTCGGCGAGCGGGTGGGCGCGTTCACGATCGTCGGGTCGAACGGGCTCGGGCTGGTCCGCCAGCCGACCGATCTGCAGCGGGTGCCGCCCGGCGCGCCCGCCGAGGCGGCGCGTGCGATCCATCGCCACAATCTCGGTGCGCTGATGATCGCCGACCCGGCCGGGATCGACGAGCTGGCGGTCTATATCCAGTCGCAGAACGCGCCTCGCGGCCGGGTCAAGAGCCGTCGTTTTTCGCGAGCGGACACGCTTGCCGAGGCTCTGCCGTCGGTGAAGGCGCGGCTCGACGGCATCTGGGGCGGACGCGACGCCACCGCCTATCCGCATATCGACGAGCGCGCCCGCGCGTTGCGCCGGGTTCAGCCCGATGCCCGCTTTGAGATCGTCGCCGGGGCCGGGCATTGGGTGCAATACGAAGCCGCCGAGCGCTTCAATGCGGTGCTCGCCGAAATCGTCCGATATCGATCGATGTCGGGCTGACGGTCTTCCGCGTCAACTCGGGCGGTCGATCGCGCCAGCCCCACGATCCGGCGAGCATCAATGCCGGAAGTGGCGGGTGCCGGTGAAGACCATGGCGATGCCGGCCTGGTCGGCGGCGGCGATCACCTCGGCGTCGCGCACCGAGCCGCCCGGCTGGAGCACCGCGGTGGCGCCGGCTTCGATTGCCGCTTCGAGCCCGTCGGCAAACGGGAAAAACGCGTCGGAGGCCAGCACCGAGCCGCGCGTCGGCGAGTGCGGCAGCCCGGCCGCCTTGCCCATCTCGGCCGCTTTCTGCGCGGCGATGCGTACGCTGTCGACGCGGCTCGGCTGGCCCGCGCCGATGCCGACCGTCGCACCGTCGCGGGCGAAGACGATCGCGTTCGATTTGACATGTTTGCCGACCTTGTCGGCAAACAGCAGGTCGGCGAGTTCGACCGGGCTCGGTGCCCGGCGGGTGACCGTGCGCAGCCCGTCCCCGGTAGATGCCAGCGCGTCGCGCTGCTGGGCGAGAATGCCGCCCGCCACCGAGCGCAAGGCTCAGTCCGGGCGCCGCCGGGTCCGGCATCGCGCCGGTGGCGAGGAGCCGCAGTCGCGGCCGGCGGGCGAGCAAGGCGGCAGCGGCGCCCTCGATCTGCGGGGCGATCACGACCTCGATCAGCAGCCGGCCGATCGCCTCGGCGGTGTCGATGTCGAGCGGCCGGTTCAGCGCGACGACCCCGCCAAAGGCGCTGACGGGGTCGCAGGCGAGAGCCTTCTGCCACGCCTCGTGCAGGCTGGCGCCGAGGGCCACGCCGCACGGGTTGGCGTGCTTGACGATGACGACGGCCGGCGGGGGGAATTCGGCGACCGCCTCAAAAGCGGCGTCGGCGTCGGCGTAATTGTTGTAGGACAATTCGCCGCCCTGCAATTGGCGTGCGGTCGCGACGCCGGGGCGGGTCTCGCCGGTGCGATAGAAGGCGCCCGCCTGGTGCGGGTTCTCGCCGTAGCGCAGCGTTTGCGCCAGCCGTCCGGACAGCGACCAGAGTTTCGGGAAACGCGTCGCCGTCGGCGCGCGCCAGCCAGTCGCCGATCGCCGCATCGTAGGCGGCCGTCAGGGCAAAGGCCTTGCGCGCCAATAGGCGCCGCAACGAGGCCTCGACCGCGCCGTCGCCGCTGGCGATAGCGGCGCGCACGCGGTCGTAATCGGCCGGATCGGTTACCACCGTCACGGCGTCGTGATTCTTGGCCGCGGCGCGGATCAGAGCGACGCCGCCGATGTCGATCGCCTCGATGCATTGCTCGGGGCCGGCGCGCGGCGGCAACCGTCGCGGCGAACGGGTAGAGGTTGCAGACCAACAGGTCGATCGGCGCGATCCCGCGCGCGGCGATCGCGGCCAGGTGATCCGGCCGGTCGCGCCGGGCCAGCAGGCCGCCATGGATCGCCGGGTGCAGGGTCTTGACCCGGCCGTCGAGAAACTCTGCGACCCCGGTCGCCGCCGCGACCTCGGTGACCGGCAAGCCGGCGTCGGCGAGTTCGTGGGCGGTGCCGCCGGTCGACAGCAACTCGATCCCGCGCGCCGCCAATTCCCCGGCGAGTGCGACAAGACCGGTCTTGTCGCTGACCGAAAGCAGGGCGCGGCGGATCTGCGGCATCGGGATCATGCTGCGGGGTATAGGATCGGCCGGCGGCGCCGACAAGCGTTCCGGCGGGAATCACCGGCCGCGGGCGAGCGCGCCGAGCAGCGTGGCGACGATCGCCGCCGCGGCGCCGAGCCACAGCGCGCCCCAGCCGCTGTTCTCCGCCATCCAGCCGCAGACGATCAGCAGCAGATCGGCGGCAATGACCCGCCTGACCACCGCCGCGTGGCCGAGACCATGGGCAACCGCCCGTTGATAGAAATGCTGGCGGTGCGCCTCCCAGACGCGCTCGCCGCGCAAGAGCCGGCGGCCGAGCGTGGCCGTCGCGTCGACGAGGAAATAGAGCGGCAGGATAAGCGCAATTTTCCAATGGCCGGCGGCGACGAGGCCGAGCAGCAGGAAACCGGTCAGATAGCCGATCGTCGTGCTGCCGACATCGCCGAGAAAAATCCGCGCCGGGGACCAGTTCCAGACGAGAAAGCCGAGCGCGGCGCCGGCAATTGGCGCGGCCAGCAGCGCCAGCCCGGGATCGAGACCGTTGCCGACCGCGGCGAACAGCGTCAAACCGACGCCGATCGCGGCTGCTTCGCTGCCGGCCAGCCCGTCGATCCCGTCCATGAAATTGAACAGATTGACCCACCAGACCCAGAGCAGCCCGGCCGCGACGACAGAGCCGACCGAGAGCCAGCCGGGAACGTCCGACCAATCCAACCAGGTCAAAACCGGGAGGCCGGTCCGGCGCAGCGCGGCGAGCCCCGCCGCCACCGCCAGGGTTTGAGCCGACAGACGCGATGCCGGCGACAATCCCCGCAGATCGTCGATCCAGGAGACGATCGCCAGCAACAGGGCTCCGGGCAGGACGGCGATGACGGCCGACCACGGTCGTCCGGCCGTTTCCCCGGTCAGCCATACTGCGGCCCAGGCGATCATTACCGCGCCGGTGACCGCGAGACCGCCGCCGCGCGGCGTCGCCACGCTGTGCAGGGATCGCTCGTTCGGCTGGTCCAGCAGGTTGCGTCGACGCAGGATCGGGATCAGCGCGCGCGCGGCGAGGCCGCTGAGGAGGGCCGTCGCGGCGCAGGCGACGGCTACCCGGGCCAGTTCGCCGGCGTCTATATGGCTGAGCCCGGAGGGGCTAATCGGCGGCGGTCCCCCGAGGCTCGCGGCGTAAAGCCCATCTGACCGCGGTGCCGCCGGGGGCGACGGCGCCGCTCAGCACCACCTGCTGCGTCTTTCGCACCTCGCCCGAGCCGAGGTAGACGCTCTCGCCGAGGCTGATGTCGGCGCCGACGGCGCGCAGCCGCCACACCATGCCGCTCGGCAAACGCAATAATGCAGAAGCCTCGTCCCCTGCATTGGAGCGATCCTGTACATCGGCGCTGTCCCGAACATCCTGGCCGGGCTTGACCAGTGCGGGCTGCACCGCAGGATGCAGGTGAAAGCGGACGGCAAAGGCCGATCCGGGCCGGCCGGTCAGCTGCTCCTCGCCCCGGATGTCCTCGCCATTGGCGGCGAGGAAGATCTGCCGGGTATAGACGAGGCCGAACCGCGTGCGATAGCCGTCATGGGTCGCCGAAATCCATTGCTGTCCCTGGTGTTCTGCCCGTTCGCTGGCGATCACGGCCGGGCTGCGGCCGACGAGGCCGTCGTTGCGGATCTCAACCGAGTTGGTATCGGCGACCACCAGCAACGAATGCGCCGCGCTGGCGCGGGCAACTCGCGCCCAGCCCGGGTCGGCGCCGCGATAGGCTCCGCAATTGACGATGATTCGCTCGCGGCCATGGCTCATCTCAAACGACAGCGGACCGGCATGGGCGTGCTGGTCGAACCCGGGCATCGGCGGGTTGCCGGTGTCGACCAATACCAGGCTCTCGCGAGCGTCCAAGCGGTCGAAGCCGGTATCGGGAGCCCGCTCGGGTGCAGGGCCCCTGGCCTCCGAACGGGTCAGGACAAGGTCGATCAGCACCCCGTCCTCTTCAAGCGAATCATTGAACAGCGCCAGCCGGCGGTCGCCGTGCCGAAACAGGCGCAGGATCGGCGCCATCCGCTCGATCGCCTGTTGCAGGCCGGCGGGCGTCGCGATCCCGGCCAGGCGCAGCACCGCGCGGGTATCGACCAGATCCTGCAGAATTTGGAGCTGCAAGGAGGGGCTGCGCGAGCGGTGCCCGCCATCGGGCAGAATCTGGCCGGCGATCTCGCGTTCCAACGCCCGCAATGCCCGCGCCAGCCGCGCCGGCGGACCACCTGACGCAACCAAGCCGGCGATCAAGCCCTTGAGCGCCCGCAATCGTTGGTCTCCGATCCGCTCCCACGGCGCTGTGCGGGCGAGATGGCGCAATTGAGCGGCAAGGCTCGTGAGCATCAGAGGGCGCAGCGAATGGTCCGGGTCATGCCGGGCGAAGTCGTCGATATAGGCGAGCCAGGCGCAGACCCGCGTCGCCAGCACGTCGGAACGCCATGCCAGTCCATGCCCTGCGCCATTTTCGGCGATCCAGCTGCGGATCAGCTCGCTGCCGGCTGCCATGGCGGGTTCGCCGGCCGCGGCCAGATCGGCGATCCAGCCGAAGCCGTGCCAGGCGACCAGCCACTGCGCCCCCGCCGAGGGCGGCAGCCAGCGCGGGGACGGGTGGCGAACCAACTCGCCGGCCAGCTCGATTTCGCCTTCAGCGATCCGGGCGCCGCGCCTGGGATCGCCCGGCCAGCGCTGCCCGACTCCGATCTTCAGATCGGCCGGGCCCCGTCCGATCAAGCTGTAGCGATAGAATCTGCTGGCGGCGAGCCGCCGCAACGCGCGGTGCTGCAATCGCGCCAGCCCGGCATCATCGTCGACCTGCCCGTCTCGCCCGTTGCGCCCGGCCCACTCGTTCTGCCTGTCGCGCGCGGGGCGTCTAAATGTCCTCATCCGAGCGGTGCCCGATCGCCGAAATAAACCGGCTGCGCCGTACCAGCCCGGCAACGATGCGCCGAACCGGCGGACCCATGCCGTTTCGTAACAAGGAAAGGCTATCGCCGCAAGCCGCCCGGGCAGCCGGAGGACGGCTCGGCGCGGCCCGGCTCAGGTTTATGGTTCCGGTGCGAATTCGGCGATCGGCAGCCCCGGGCTCCGGCACCGGCCCCAAACAGGGCGCGATTACGATGGGGCGCCTTGTTTGACCAGCCGGGCCGAGAAGAAGCCGTCGACTCCGTCATATTCGGCGAGGTGGCAGGGCAGGGTCCGCAGATCGCCATCGGCGGTGATCCAGTCGGGCTCCGCCCCGATCTCCTCGGGTTCGATCGGGCGGCGCACCACCGGCGCGCCCTCGCGCAGCAAGGCTTCGATTCGTTGCGGCCCTTCCTCGGGTTCCAGCGAACAAGTGCAATAAACCAGGATGCCGCCCGGACGCACCATGTCGACCGCGGCGCGCAGCAGGTTCTCCTGGATCATCGCGAGGCGGGCGACGTCGTCGGGCAGTTTCAGATGCGCGACATCCGGGTGGCGCCGAATAGCGCCGGTCGTGGTGCATGGGGCATCGAGCAATACCGCATCGACCGGGCGGGACGGCCGCCAGCTCAGCGCATCGGCCGCCACCGCCTCGATCGGCAGACCGAGCCGGTCGAAATTGCCGACGAGCCGGTTGAGCCGGCGGGTCGAACGATCGACCGCAGTCACCCGGGCGCCGGCGGCCGCGAGCTGCGCCGTCTTGCCGCCCGGTGCGGCGCACAGATCAACCACCTCGCGCTCGGCGAGATCGCCGAACAACCGCGCCGGCAAGGCCGCAGCAGCATCCTGGACCCACCACATGCCCTCGGCATAACCGGGCAGCGACGCGACCGATCCTCCGGGCGCGCGGCGTAAGGTTCCGGTCGGCAGCAGGGTTCCCTCCAGTTTGCCGCGCCAAGTCTCGCGATCCTCGCGCAAAGTCAAATCAAGCGGCGCCTCCTTGAGATGCGCCCCCGCGATTGCCCGAGCCGTGGCTTCGCCGTAGCATTTGCTCCACGACTGCCACAGCCAATCGGGCGTGTTGAGCCGCGCCGCATCCTGGGATTCCGCCCGCGGCGCGCCCTCGACGGCCAGCCGGCGCAGCAGGGCGTTGACCAGCCCCTTATGCGAGATGAAGCCGCGTCCCTGCGCCAGGTCGACGCTGGTCGCCACCGCAGCATGCGCCGGGGTTCGCAGAAACAACAGCTGGGCGACCCCAAGTCGCAGGATATCGTGGACCGGCGCTGCCCGGGGCGGCAGCGGGGTATTCAGGCAGGCGGCAATCAGCACGTCTATCTGACCCAGCCGGCGCAATGTGGTTGCCACCAGAAGCCGGGCAAAGGCGCGATCGCGCCCGGATAATTGCTGCATCGCCGTGCTGTCCTCGATCGCGTCATCGAGAGGCCGCTTCCGGCGGAGCACCGCGCCGATCAGATCGAGCGCGGCAGCACGTGCACTCGGCTCCTGGGTGTTCAACGTTCTTGCACCGTGTCCAGCTTCGATCATTCGGCAGAACCCGCGCGATATAGAGCTCGGCTCCACGCGGAGCATAGCTCGTTCAACGCTGCAGCGCGAGCTCGGTTCCGGTCCGCTCGGCAACAGGAGTTGCGTTGGGGTACAATGCTTCACATATTGCGGCGATGCTGCAAAAAAATCGTCAAAGAGGCGAGCCGCCGGCGCGCAAGATCCCCGACGAAGCGCCGCCGCCTCCGGCCGGACCGCGGGAGATCGGCGGCCCCAAGGGCCCCGAGCCCACCCGCTACGGCGATTGGGAACATAACGGGCGCTGCACCGATTTTTGATCTGCGGCCAAATCGCGCGCTGGATTGCCGGAGGGAGCCGGCTGCCGATGACCATATCCGAGCCTGGTCGCAGCGCGGCATCCGATCGGTTTGCGGTCGAGCAACCTGCTCCGAGCCGCGAGCCTGCCGGGCGGTCGGACCGCCCTTGCATCGTCGGTCGCCGCCTGTCGCGGGCGGGTGGCGTCGCGATCACCGGCCCGGATCTCGCCAAGCCGCTGCCGTACGAGGTGCAGGCGCTGATATTGGACGCCTTTCGCCGCCATCACATCGTCGTTTTCCCCGGCCAGCAACTGAGCCGTGAACAACAATTCGCCTTCACCGCCCAGTTCGGCGAGGTCGAGCAATCCGTCGGCCGCCAGCCGGGCAGCAAGCGGTATGGCGTTGCCCATGTCATTGCCAATCTCGACGCCGACGGCAACCCGGTCCGTCGCGTTTCGGCCGTCAGCAACTACAACTGGCACACCGACAAGGCCTACCATCCGGTGCCGCCGCTGCTGACGACGCTCTATGCGGTCGAGCTGCCGCGGCGCGGCGGCGACACCGAGTTTGCCAACACTGCGATGGGTTATGCCGCACTGCCGGACGAGACAAAACGGCAAATCGACGGCTTGCGCGTCGTCTTTCGCTGGGGCGCGGGACTTGCCAGGACCGGCGAGCGGCCGCCGCACATCGATCCGGCCGCGGGCGGACCGGACCGTCTCGCGCCGGTCGACCATCCGCTGGTGCGCACCCATCCGGATACCGGGGACAAGGCGCTCTATCTCGGCAATCACTCCTCCCACATTCTGGGGATGGCCGAGGCCGAAGGAGCGGCCCTTCTCGACGCGCTCCTTGCGCATACCACCGAGCGGCGCTTCGTCTATTCCCACGCTTGGCGCAAGGGCGATTTGGTGATGTGGGACAATCGCTGCCTGCTGCATCGCGCCGTCGCCAATTTCGATATGGGCAGGGAACGCCGCGTGCTGCACCGCACCGTCGTCAGAGGCACGGTGCCGATCTGAACCCCCGCATCGTCCGGGCCGCCGCCGATCTTGCCTCCCGCGGCGAGGCGGCGACAAAAAATGGCGCGCTTCTCGCGCTCGCTGGTCCTGCTCACCGCACTGGCCCCGGCGGCCCTGCACATGCTGGTGCCGTCGCTGCCGCTGCTGGCCCGCGCCTTCGCCCAGTCCACCGGGCGCCGTTCAACTGGTGCTGACGGTGTTTCTCGCCGGCATCGCCGGCGGGCAGCTGATTTACGGCCCGGTTTCCGACCGCTACGGCCGCCGCCCGGTGATGATCGCCGGGGTCGCCCTGTTTCTGGCCGGCACCGCGATCTGCGGCCTCGCCTGGTCGCTGCCGGTCCTGTTCTTCGGGCGGGCATTGCAGGCCTGCGGCGGCTGCGCCGGGATGGTGCTGAGCCGGGCGATCGTGCGCGACGTCTTCGACCGCGACCGGGCGGCCAGCGCCATCGCGCTGATCTCGATGGCGATGACCGTGGCGCCGTCGATAGCGCCGGCGATCGGCGCCTACCTGGCCGAATGGGCCGGCTGGCGCGCAGATTTCGCGCTGCTCGGCATCCTCGGCGCAGCGGTTCTGCTGCTGGCTGCGGCGAGATTGCCGGAAACCCATACCCGGCCGGCGGCGCTCGACCTTGCCGGCACCGCCGCCTCCTTCGCCTCGTTGTTGGGTTCCCCGGCGTTTCTCGGTTTTGCCCTGGCCTCGGCGTTCACCAGCGCTTCATGGTTCATCTTTGTCGCGAGCGCGCCCTACCTGCTGTCCGAATTGCTGCACCGGCCGCCGAGCACCTATGGGGTGATGATCCTGCTGCCGATGGCGGGCTACATGCTCGGCAGCGGTGCGGCAGTGCGGTTCGCGGTTCGGCTCGGCAGCGCCAGACTGTTGGCGATCGGCCTCGCGGTGTCGCTGGCCTCGGGGGCGATGCTGGTGTCGTGGCCGCTGGTCGGCCGGCTGACGCCCTCGGCGTTGTTTGTGCCGATGGCGATCAGCTCGATCGGCAACGGTCTGAGCCAGCCGCCCTGCATCGCCGCCGGGCTCAGCGTCTATCCGCGGATCGCCGGCGCCGCATCGGGGCTGATCGGGTTCATGCAGATGATCATGGCGGCCCTCGGCATCTTGATCGTCGGCCAATTGCCGCGGCAATCGGCCCTGCCCCCAAATATCGTGGTCGCGGTCTGCCTGGCGCTGGCCCTCTTCTTCGGGCTGATCGCGCTAAACCTGCCCGGCGCGTCGTCGCCCGCATCGCGGTCGCGCTGAAATCCGGGTTTCGCCGATCGGCGCTGCCCGGCGGACACTACGCCGCGGCGAACGGGTTGGTGAAGACCGCCGCCTCGGCCAGCTCGTGTTCGATCTCGAGCAGCCGGTTGTATTTGGCGATGCGCTCGCTGCGGCACAGCGAGCCGCATTTGATCTGGCCGCCGCCCATCGCCACCGCGAAATCGGCGATGAACGGATCTTCGGTCTCGCCCGAGCGGTGCGAGACGACAAAGCCCCAGCCGGCCTCGCGGCACAGCTCGATCGCCGCGATCGTCTCGGTCACGGTGCCGATCTGGTTGAGCTTGATCAGCACCGCATTGGTCGAGCCCTCGGCGATGCCGCGCCGGATGAAGATCGGGTTGGTCACGTAGAGGTCGTCGCCGACCAATTGCAGCCGGCCGCCGAGCCGGGCGGTATGGTCGGCAAAGCCGGCCCAGTCGGTCTCGGCCAGCCCGTCCTCGATCGAAACGATCGGGAACTTGTCGACCCAGCCTTGGTAGAGATCGGTCATCTCGGCGCTGGTTTTGCGCCCCTGCCCGGATTTTTCGAGATCGTAGACGCCGTCGGCATGAAATTCGCTCGCTGCCGGGTCGAGCGCCAGCGCCACATCCTTGCCGGGTGCGAACCCGGCTGCCGCGATCGCTTCGAGCAGCAGCGCGCAGGCCTCCTCGTTGCTCTTCAGGTTCGGCGCAAAGCCGCCCTCGTCGCCGACTGCGGTCGAATAGCCTTGCCGGTGCAGCAATTCCTTCAGGGTCTGAAAGATCTCGGCGCCGTAGCGCAGGGCTTCGCTGAAGCTCGGCGCGCCGACCGGCACGATCATGAATTCCTGGAAGTCGACATTGTTGTCGGCATGCCGGCCGCCGTTCAACACGTTCATCATCGGCATCGGCAGGCGCCGGGCGCCGGCCCCGCCGAGCCATGCATAGAGCGGCAGACCGACCGCCGCGGCGGCGGCGCGCGCCACCGCCATCGATACGCCGAGGATCGCGTTGGCGCCGAGCCTCGCCTTGTTCGCGGTGCCGTCGAGCGCCAGCAGGCGCCGATCGATCTCGGCCTGATGCGTCGGGTCGAGGCCCTTCAGCAGCGGGGCGATGGCGTCGTTGACCGAGGCCACCGCCCGGCGCACGCCCTTGCCGCCGAACCGCGCCTTGTCGCCGTCGCGCAATTCGACCGCCTCGTTGATCCCGGTCGAGGCGCCCGACGGCACCGACGCCGAGGCGACGACGCCGCCGTCGAGACCCACCCTGACACGCACGCTCGGATTGCCGCGCGAGTCGAGGATTTCCAACGCGTGCACCGATGCGATGCTGCGCTCCATGCCACCCCTCACTGGAACTGCCTTGTCGGAGTTGCGTCGGTCGACCGCCGGCGGTCAGCCGCCGAGCGCGCCCTGGGTCTCGACGTAGAGCGAATAGACCGACTGGCTCGCCGCCATGAACAGGCGGTTGCGCTTGGTCGCCGCCGAAACAGACATTGGCGCAGCGCTCGGGCAGCATGATGCGGCCGATCATCTTGCCGTCGGGGGCAAAGACGGCGACCCCGTCCTCGGCCTCGCCGCCCGACCAGCCGCACCACAGATTGCCGTGGACATCGACGCGGAAGCCGTCGCTGCCGCCCGGCTCGGCGCTGTAGAACTGGCGCCGGTTGGCGGTCTTGGTCGCCGTTGTCGACGACATCGTAGACCTGGATCGTGCGCTGCCCCGGGCCCGGCGTGTCGACGACGTAGAGCAGCTTCTCGTCGGGCGAGAAGGCGAGCCCGTTCGGCCGCTTCATATCGCCGACCGCGATCGTCAGCTCCCCGGTCGCCGGGTCGAGCCGGTAGACGCGGAACGGCAATTCCTGCGGCGCGTTATGGCCGAGATAATTGCCGCGGATGCCGGCGCCGTTGTCGCTGAACCAGATCGAACCGTCGGATTTGACGACGACATCGTTGGGGCCGGTCAGCTGCTTGCCGTCGAAGCTGTCGGCCAGCACCGTGATCGTGCCGTCATATTCGGTGCGGGTCAGCGCGCTGCGCGTCCATCTCGCAGGTGACGAGCCGGCCCTGGCGGTCGCGGGTGTTGCCGTTGGCATAGTTCGACGGCTTGCGGAAGACGCTGACCGCGCCGGTCTCCTCCTCCCATTTCATGATCCGGTCGTTCGGGATGTCGCTCCACAGCAGATAGCGGCCGTCGCCGAACCACACCGGCCCCTCGGTAAAGCGCATGCCGCCGGCGATCCGCTCGACCGCGGCGTTGCCGAGCACCAGGCGCTGAAAGCGCGGGTCGAGCACCTTGATGCCGCGGATCGGGATAGCGGACCGGCTCGGCGCTTTCGGCAAACGACATGGCGGACCTCGTGCATAGCTCGGCCGTCGCGGCGGCCCCGGCGATCATCAGCGAGCGCCTCTGCGAGCACCGCTCGCTTTCGCGCTCCATGAGACCGCGTCGGCACCTTAGGAATTCGGCCCGCGCTCCATCGACACCGGCTGCCAGCGCTTGAGACCGCTGTCGGCCAGTACCGAGGGGTTGACGCACGACATCGGCCATTTGCCGGACAGCGCCAGCGACAGTTCGAGCCCGACCCGGCGGCGTCGCGCCGGATCGAACCGCGCCGTGGCCGAGGCGACATGCGCGGTCAGGATCACCTTGTCCATCCGCATCAGCGGGTTGTTGCCGCCGGGCGGCTCCTGTTCGAGCACGTCGAGCCCGGCGCCGGCGATCATGCCGTCGTCGAGCGCCTTGATCAGCGCCGCCTCGTCGGTCGTCGGCCCGCGGCCGGTGCTGACATAGATCGCGGTCTTCTTCATCTGCCGGAAATGCTCGTCGCGGATCAGCCGGTTGGCGCTTTCCGTGGCCGGCGTGTGCATCGAGATGATGTCGGCGCGAGCCAGCAATTCGGCGAGGCTGACCGGCTCGACGCCGCGCTCGACCATGACGATCTCTTCGATGTAGGGGTCGTAGGCGATGATATGGAGGCCGAAGGGCTTGGCCCGCTCGGCGACGGCGCGGGCGACGTGGCCAAAGGCGATCAGGCCGAGCGTCATGCCGCGCAGGCGCGGGATCTTGAGCAATGCCGGCCGGCCCTCGGCCCACCGTCCGTCGCGCACCATCCGGTCCTGCTCGATCAGCCGGCGATGGGTCGCCAGGATCAAGGTCATCGCATGGTCGGCGACTTCCTCGATGAAGGTGTCGGGGCAGTTGGTGACCGGGATGCCCTTGGCCGTCGCCGCGTCGACATCGACCGAGTCGACGCCGACGCTGCCGAGCGAGATGATCTTGCAGCGTTGCAGACCGTCGATCATCGCCTTGGTGATGCGTCGTCCTTTGGCGTAGAGCGGCGTCGGCATCCCTGGCCGCGGCGACGAATTCGGCTTCCGACCCCGGCGGGATCTCGACGATCTCCGCGTCGATCGGGGTCAGCGCCTCCATCTCGTAATCGTAGCCGCCGCCGGCCACGGTAAAGCTCGCCCCCGCCGGCGTCGCGATCTTGAACTTGGCCAATATGCCCTCCCGCTTTCCCGCAAACTCGCGGGCCGATCAGACCGTCACCGGCCCGGGTTGTCAATCGCCGACCGGCGCCGGCGCGGGCGGCGACAGCGGGACCAGCGACAGAATCAGGGTGACGACGAACAGGACCGACAGCCCGCCCATGACCCCGACCAGGCGCTCGAAGCCGGGACCGATCGATTGCGGCGGGCCCTGGCCCTGGACCATGCTCATCAGATACGCGAACATCGCCTGCGTCCCGATATAGCTGACGCCCGTGGTCCCGGTCTGGATCTGCGAGCACAGCCAGATCCCGGGCGGGATCAGCACCAGCCACAACAGGAAATCGCTGCCGACGACGGCGAGGCAGGCAAGCCCGGCGAGGGCGCCGAGAAGGCAGCCGAGAAGGCGATGGACCGCCTTTTCGATGATGACGCGGTTGTCGAGCTGGAAGATCGCGGTGGTCGGGATCGACATCACCATGACGACGGTCACCCCCATCGTGACCGGGCTCACCGGCGCCAACCACTCCGCCAGCGCCGGCATCAGCATGACGGTCAGCCCGCCGCGGCAGGCATGCAGCAACAACGGCCGGTTGCCGGGCAGCCAGCGCAGCAGCTGGGCGCCGTAGCTGCGCCGCCAGAACCGCAGCGGCGGCGGTTCGATCAGGCCCGTCGCCGGCGCGGCGCCGGCATCGGCAGGCGCCGGCATGACGGCGCAGACGATCAATGAGGCCGCGGTCCCGATCATCACCTCGGCGACGCGGTTGACCGCCGTGGCAAACGCGCCGTACGGCTGGTTGAACGACATCAGCATGATCAGGCACGCGGTCACCGTGCCGACCAGCCATGCATAGCCGAAGCGCGAGCCGACAAAGCCGAACAATCCGATGCACGACAGCAGAAACAGGCTCAGCAAGAACGGCAGCGACTGATAGACGAACAGCCGCAGGACGACGAGCGCCACTGCGGCGCCGACGATGCTGCCGGCGATGCGCATCAGCCCGCGCACGACCGCCTCCGCGGGCGCCGCGCGCGTCACCATGAAGGCGGTGATCCCCGCCCACCACGGCTCGCCGGAATGCAACGCCAGCGCGGCGAGCACCGCCAACGTCACCGACGCCGCGGCTTCCGCCGCCTCCAATCCGCGCGGGCCGCGCCATTCGAGCGCGCGCAGTTCGGCGGCGAGCGCGCCGGGGAGCTCGCGCAACACCGGCCGGCCCTCAATAAACGATCAGCGTGCGCGCGTCCGACCCCATGTGGAGGACGACGCCCGGTTCGGGGTCGCGCAGCACCAATGTCACCGGAAAGCGCCGCTGCAGCCGGACCCAATCGGTCGTCGGCTCGACATAGGGCAAGAGCTTGATTTCTCCCGGATCGCGGCTGATCCCGCGGGCGATGCCCTGGATCACCGCCCGATGCACATGCCAGGGATAGGTGTCGAGCCAGACCCAGGCCGGATGGCCGACCTGCATATGGCGGATCACGCTTTCCTTGTAATTGGCCAGAATCCGCCAGGCGTGGGCGTCGACGATCCCGATCAACGGCCGGTTCGCCACCGCCTGATCGCCGACCCGCAGCGTCAGGTGGGTGATCGCGCCGTCGACCGGCGCCGGCACCCTGGTCTGGTCGAGTTGCCATTGCAGATAGGCGATCTGGGCGGTGATGGTCTTGATCGCGGCTTCGTGCAGGGTCTGCATCTGCCGCTGCTTGGCGACGCTCGCCTCGGCGTCGGCCAGCGAGGCCGCCGCCGCCTGCGCCTTCGTCGCGGCGTCCTCCAAGGCCTGGCGCGAGACGAAGCCGGCGGCGGCGACCGGCCGCGCCCGGCGCAGATTGTCGTTCGCCATCTGCTCCCCGGCGGCCGCCGCGTCGCGCGCCGCCTTGGCCGATTTGATCAGGTCGTGGTCGACCGCGAGCTGCGCCTGGGCCTCGACTCGCTTTGCCGTCTGCTCGGCGAGCGCCAGCTCGAAGGGCTGCGGGTCGATCGCCGCGAGCAGGGTCCCCTTGGCCACGGTCTGGTTGTCGACGACCGGCACGGCGACGATGCGGCCGGTGATCTGCGGCGCGACGGCGACCAGGTCCGAGGTCAGGTAGGCGTCGTCGGTATAGGCAAAGACGTAGCTCGACCCCCAATAGAGGCCGAACGCCAGCGCCAGTCCGGCCAGCACCAGCAGGACGCGCCGGCGATAGCGCGCCGCGGCGACGGCTTTCGGGTCGCGGGCCGTCCGGCCCGGCGCGGTGCGCGGCAGCGGAGCGGCCGGGACCGGAGCCGCGGGGGCAGGCGCCAGCGAGGACGCCACCGTCGCGTCGCCCGGCGAAAGATTGTCCGCGCTGTCCGGCATCGAGCACATCTTTATCATCAAAACAGCCGGTTGAAACCTCGCCCCTCTACGACATGACAAGCGATGGCGGCCCCAATGGCACCGGAGGTCTCGCGCGCGCCAGACAAGGTTGCGATCGCAGCCGCGGGGCACAAAGTCCGCGCAAGACGAATTCATGATTTCCAAAGAGGAATCTAAACCCGGACGCCCCCTCTTTCCGGCCGTGCGCGGCGTCAGCCCCGGCGGACGTAAGGGCGGACGGCGTCGAGCAACACTGCGGTCGGGGCGAGGCGCGGTCCCTCGCCCTCGTCCACCGGCGCGACGATGGTCACGCCCCAGTTCGGGAGCCGCTGCAGCGAGGCCTGCGCCTCGGGATGGTTCAACAGCGGCGCGTTCAAGGACGGGCCGACGATGACCGGCGTGCCCCGCCCGATCGCCTCGGCGACGACCGACAGCGCCAGGCTGTCGGCGACGCCGTGGGCGAGCTTGTTCAGCGAGTTGAAGCTGCACGGCGCAAACAGCACCACGCCGCGCGGCGGCCGCGGGCGGATCGCCAGATCGAAATACGATTGGACGACCTGCGCCCCCGCGACATCGGCGAGTTCGCGCGACGCGATCACCCGAGCGGCGTTCGGGGTCGGCAAGGCGATGACGGTGGCGAAGCCGAGCCCGACCAGCCCCTGCAACAGCTCGGGACAGCGCGCCGCCGTCGTCGTGCCGCTCAGCACCAGATAGGCGACGTCAAAGCTTTCGCCGCCGGCCGCGGCGCCGGTGTTCATCGCCCGGTCAGGCGCCGACGCCCCAGGCGACGGCGTTGCGCAGCAATCCGACGAACGCCTCGGTTTCCCACGGGCCGTGAAAGGTGGGCGGCGTCGCGTCGGCGGGCGTCGGCGGCGCGGGCCGCGCGGATCGCCGGATTGTGACAATGGCCGAGCGCGAAATAAACGACGCCGCCATCGCCGACCGCGCGGGCATAGCCGAGCGCGCGGCTCCTGCCGTCGGGCAGCAGCGAGGTGTCCGAAGGGTAAAGTCCGGCGGTGGCCGAGGCGGCGCCCGGGCCGTAATCCGCGGTCAGCAGGATCTGCGTCGAGCCCGGGTCCTGCAATTCGACAAAGTACGGCTCGTCCTCGACGACGAAGGACGAGCCGAGCCCGCGGGTCAAAGGGTGATCGGCGGCGGCGACCTCGACGCGGATCTCGCGGATCGGCGGATGGGTCAGGAAACGGCCGCCGAGCAGCGCGTGGTGCTCGGTCTTGACCGAGCGGCGCATGCGCATGCCCTCGACCCGCTCGGCGCGCCCGCCGCTGGTCCCGTGCAGGCCCAGCCAATGCCCGCCCGCCTCCAGCCAATCCCGAATGGCGCGGGTTTGCGCGGCGTCGGGATAGGGGCCGGCGACATAGGTGATCAGCAAACGGCTGACCGGCAGCCATTTCTCGACATCGGCGAAGTCGTTGGCGACCGAGGCCGGAACCTCCCGTTCGGCGAGAAGCCCCAACAGCCGCAGCCGGGCATAATCATGGTCGTGCCCACCCATCGAACCGGGCGGAAAACCGCCGGTTATGACGTGCGCTCGGCCAGGCAAATTCTCCGTCATCGGACCACCCCGCTCGCCATTCTCCGCCCAAACGCGCGGTATCCAGTCTCTCACCTTCCGCGGTTTTCACCTACCCGAAATGGTCGTCCGATGCTGGTACCAGCCGTCGCTGCCGGGCGCTTCCGGTCATATCTTTTCGAAGGGTCACAACGCGTTGACATTGTGGGCCTACCGAGACCTGTCGAAATTCTTGAGTTTCGAGACAACGAGGCGCTGTCTCCGGGCTACGCACGGCCTTTGTGTGCGCCAGAGGCGGGACGGGGTTAACACGGAACCAGCATCACCCCCCGCCTGATGGAGACCTTGGGTGTTTTTCGATATTGCGGCGACCGCGAAAATACGTGCTTTGCAAAGCAAAAATCCCACTTGTTAGAATAGATTTCCGCGTGTGCCCAATAGCATTGTAAGTAATTAAGGTTTTCCACGTTCTCGACCGTAGCGGAAAATGGCACTCCCGTTGTAAGCGCGTCATAAAGAGGTTGTGAATTGCGTAACACGCGGCGAGATAATTCCAGAAGACGCAGCCGATAGCCTACACTTCTTGGGTTACTAAGGTTGCTCTGAGCAGCTTCATAGCCTGATACGATTTGCTGGCTCACGGAAACGCACGGCATGTAAAGCGCGCACTTCGGGGCAAGGGGCATGAATGCCTCTACGCCCTCCACGTCAAAACCCAACTCCGCCGCAGCGGAAGGTTTCTCTGTTAGCTGCAACACGAGCGGGTGGTCGCCAAGATAAAACACGTCATCATGCTCTATAATCATGAGCGCCCATTGCCGACGCGCAATTTCTCCCGCAACCAGAAAGGCGCTCTCCCAGAGTTCCGCAAAAAGAGGCCCAAATTCCTGCCGTGAAGAGCCAAGCTCTATGCCTTTGTGGAAGGCCTCCGTTCTGAAACTCTGCGCTGCCATGAAATCGGCTAAGGAACGTCTGAATAAGGGGCGGGCGCGTCGGATGATGCATTGAGATTGGCGCGGCCGGTGTAGACCGGCGGGAAAATGCGAGGGAGGCGGGGTTTTGTGGTGCGAACCGGCGGTCGGTGCGGGTTTTGGGCGCGCTGCGGGCGCGCTACGCCTCCTGGCAGCGCAGCAGATGGCGGCGGGCCATGAACAGATTGGCGAGCGCGCAGGTCACGAGCAGGCGGTGGGCGTTTTTGTCGAGCCCGCGATAGCGCACCTTGGTGAAGCCGAAGACTCGCTTGATGATCCCGATCGCATGCTCGACCCGGGCCCGGATCTTCGACTTGGTGCGGTTCTTTCCCCGCTCGATCAGGTCCACGACGCCGCGCTGGCGATAGCGGCGGTTGGTGAAGTCCCTGGCCTCGGGCGCGTGCTGCCTGATCACCGCGCTCTGGCCGCGATAGGCCTGGTCGCCCCACACCCGCGTCTCTCGCCGTGCAGCAGTTCGGGCAGCACCGTGCTGTCGGCGACGTTGGCCGGCGTCGCCACCGCCGCATGGATCAGCTTGGTTCGGCTGTCGACCCCCAGATGCGCCTTCATGCCGAAGTACCACTGGTTGCCCTTCTTGGTCTGGTGCATCTCGGGATCGCGCGCCTTCTCGCGGTTCTTGGTCGAGGACGGCGCGCTGATGATCGTGGCATCGACGATCGTGCCGGTGGCCACCTTCAGCCCGTTTTCGGCGAGATGGCGCTGCACCTGGTCGAACAGCCGCCGGCCGAGGTCGTGCGCCTCGAGCAGATGGCGGAAGCGGCACACCGTGGTCTCGTCGGGCACCGGCTCCCGGCCCAGGTCGATCCCGGCAAAGCCGCGCATCGCCTGCAAATCATAGAGCGCCTCCTCGACCGCCGGGTCCGACAGGTTGAACCATTGCTGGAGGAAATAAAGCCGCAGCATCCGCTCGACCCCGACCGGCGGACGGCCGTTGCCCGGCTTCGGATAGACCGGCTCGATCAACGCGCACAGCGCCGGCCACGGCACCACCCGCTCCATCTCGGCCAGAAACGCCGCCCGCCGCGTCGTCCTGGCATAGCGCTCAAACCCCACCGTCGCCAGCTCAGCTGCCGCATCGCCCCCAACCCTTTGTGCACCGACCCACCCCGGCACACTATATCGTTGGCAGATGACTTTTGCAGAGGTTCCCTAATTGGCCTTTTTGTTTTTCGGTCAGCCATGAAAGAGATTTGGACGTTACAATCCTTTTGAGGACGCGGGCTGCTTGCGTCTCTATTTTCTCCAGTTTGTCTTCAAACGAAATCACCTCTCCATTAACCTGAAAATCATTAAAACCAGCGCGAGAGGCGGCATATTTCGGCGGCGGTTTGGTCACAGTATCAGTCTGGCTATTCAGACAGTACACGCGCCCGTCGATGTCAGTGAAATTCTTCACCAGGAACTTCGGTATCCAATGCTGATTTTCGTGCGACATAGCCAAATTAAGATTGGTGTTTGCCGAAGATAACTCAACTCAACCCACCCCACTCACTCGCGGCGCTCGCTTGGCGCCGCCCAATTCGCGAAAGCGCAGCGCGTCACGATGGAAGATATGGTGTGTGCGCCGCACAAACATAGTGGATTTAGACGCGCGCTTGCGATCCGCAACTTTTGGCACGTATCTTTCCGGCAGAATCGGAAGCGCGGAGGAGACGCGCTGATCCGTGTGGAGGCCTGTGCCAGAATGATAGACGCGGACGCAGAAGCAATAGCGACGCCTGAAGCGACACACACCATTGTACGTTCGTGGCCAATGCCGTTGGAGAGCTTCGCTCGCTCTGAGAGTGCAATCCCTTTTCCAGTCGAGGCGAGTGCGATAATCCGGCAAGCTGGTGTTGTCGCATCTGCATTTGAACGGCTCGCCTCAACCGCCGTTGACCTTCCGGCTGAGATAGTGACGCTGTTGGCGGAAGGGAAAGCCGCCAGTTCCACGTTGCAACTCGAAGCAGGCTCGACGCTTGCTAGGCCAGAAATCGTCCATCGATGTTATGATGAGCTAAAACGGGTTCTCCAGAAAGGAGAAGACCCATTCATCATAGCGGCGGCAATTGCGCTAGGTAAAGATGTAGGACACAAAATAGTCCCACTGGCAGACCACCTATTCGCCGTTGATCTGCCCGCGTTAATTGCTCTGATCGAACATTGGGTCTGTTGATGAACTGCGTCGGGGCGCCTGCCTTCGTGCGGTAACCTTTCAAAGGCCAAGCTCGCAGGATGCAAGATTTGATATTGCCACAGGCAGCGCGCTGTCTGCGCAACATAGAAATGACACCGGGCGCGCAAAATAGAAATGACACCCCGCTGAG